>CAVPJS010000022.1:0-252350 GCA_963705475.1 uncultured delta proteobacterium
AATGCGCCTTTGATCACTTATAACTATCTACGGGATGTTACCAAGTTTTTATACCGACACCAACCATTTATTTGAACCGTTGGTCCTGATGGTCAACCTGGACCTGTGGAAAAAACAGTCTCCGGAAACCCAAAAGGCCATTCAGGACGCAGCCAATGAAGCTCTGGCATGGGGCAATACTAAAGCCGAGGAGACTGCTGAAGACTATTTAAAAAAAGATGGAAGCCGATGGCATCCAGGTCACCCGTTTCGACCCCCGAGCAACGTGCAGCCTGGTACGCATACGGCGTAAAAAGTTGGGACAAATTTGAAGAGGTCGTTGGCAAAGAGACCATGGATCTGATCCGCAGCAAAGCCGGCAAATAAATACTCAATCGAGCCGGATGGCATTTTTTGCCATCCGGCTTTTTCCCTAACCGATATGAGGTAATTATGGCAGGCCACGAAAACAAGATATTGCGTTGGCTTTATTTCGCTGAAGATACCGGTCGAATCGTCACCATTGTTGCCATGACGGGATTGGTTTTTTATCAGGTGGTGGCGCGTATCTTTTTTCATTGGTCCTCTCCAGCGATGGAGGAGGCCGCCCATTTATCATGATCTGGTCAATATTTATCGGAGCGGTGGTCACCACGCGTGAAGATAGCCATATCAGGATGGGGGGTATATTCAAAGGGCCGCAAGGAGAAATATGGTTCGAGCTTGTTTCTAAAACGGTAACACTGATTTTTTTGTGCGTGTTTGTTGCCTGGTCTTATGAGTTCGCCACCTACTCGGTTCGCAAGGGCATGAACTCAATCGTTTTAGGCGTTCCTTTGATCGTGGTCCATGCCTGTTTTCTGGTTACTGGCGCATTGATGACATTCCAACACTGGTCCACTTGCTCAATCAGATTAAGCGTATCATCACATTTTATAGGGGAGATCCATCATGACCATGCTCCTCCTGCTTATTGGCCTAACCGTCCTAATGATAATCGTCGGATTCCCGTTGTTTGCCTCGTTTGGCGTTGGTGGTCTGCTCATGATGATTGTTCTTGAGATCAATTCTGGATTTGCGGTTCCGGCAATCTTCACCAACCTAAACTCTTTCGTCCTGATGGCCATTCCCTTTTTCATCTTTGCCGGTGGTTTAATGACCGTATCGGGAATCTCATCCAGGATTGTCGAATTTGCCAATGCGATCGTGGGTCGATTTAAGGGCGGGTTAGGTGTGGTGACAATCCTTTCCAGTGCTCTGTTTGGTGCCATCTCAGGCTCATCGGCGTCAGCGGTTGCCACCATCGGCATGACCATCCTGCCCCAGATGGAAAAATACGGTTATCGCCGCGAGTATGCAACCGCTCTGGTGGCTTGCTCCGGCCTGTTGGGCCAGCTTATACCTCCCAGTATCCCCATGATTCTGTTCGGGATGCTGACCAACACATCCGTGGCCGGGTGTTTCCTGGCTGCTGCTGGCCCGGGGATATTGATCGTTGTCGCTTATTGCATCATCAACTACTTCTATTGCCGCCGTCGACCTGAGATCAAAGTTGAAGCGTTTGATTCTATAGGAGATAGCGCCAGGCATATCCTCAAAGCGACCAAGCGATCGTCCCTGGCCATGATGATGCCGGTCCTGGTTTTGGGTGGAATTTACGGCGGTATTTTCACGCCGACCGAGGCTGGTTGTGTTGCCGCGGTCTACGCCATATCTGTGGGGGTGATTACAGGTAAAATAACCAGAAAGGGCTTTGCCAGAGCGGCCGAAGAAACCGCCTCGATTGAAGGCGCAATTGTGTTCATCATGGCTTTCATCATGGTCATGAGCCGAATTTTCACTTACGAACGGTTGCCCGACGCCATAGCCGATTCAATGCTAAATCTCACCAACAATAAGATCGTTCTCCTCCTGCTGATTAACCTGTTCATGATCCTAATGGGCATGATCATGGATGACATCACGAGCATGCTCATTATAGCGCCGTTGCTCTACCCGTTGTTCATGAAGTTGGGTATAAGCCCATTCCAGATGGCCGCGATTCTGGCGGTCAACCAAGGGAGCGGCCAAATGACGCCTCCGGTGGCAACCAACCTTTTTACTGCCGCGCGAGTCTCAGGCATACCGGTTTCATCTTTTGTAAAGGATTGTATTCCATTTCTGCTGTTTGGCAGTTTGCCAGTGCTACTGATTGTAACCTTCGTGCCTGAAGTCTCCACCTGGCTGCCCGCAGTTGTGATGGGCAAATGACATAAAAGCTAAGCGTCGATTTCAATTGAGTAACCAACTGCTGATTAAGGAAAAATAAGAAAATTAAGGAGGACAATATGTCTGATCAAAGACCTGTCTGGCTAAATGGCCAGATGATACCTTGGGAAAATGCCAAAGCACCGCTTCTATCTCACGGATTGAGTCGTGGTTCTGCAATTTTTGAAGTTTTCGGCGTTCATCCCGGACCGGATGGTCCGAAAGCATTTCGGATGGATAAGCACCTTGACCGGTTGTTCCACACCGCCAACTGTCTGGGAATGGAATTGGCCTATACAAAGGAAGAATTCGCCGAAGCCACTTCCAAGACGGTAAGAGCGAATAACATCGGCCGTGGGTTGGTCAAGATGATTGCATATTGGAGCGATGAGCCAATAATTTCACTTGTCCTTGATGCCAAGCTGGATACGGCCATTTTTGCCGTTCCGGAGGGCGACGGATTAGCTCTGGATTCCACCAAACCGGCCACGGCATGTTTCAGCAAGTGGTACAAGCTTCACCCACTCACCGTACCGACCACGGCCAAAGCTTGCGCATACTATCTCAATGGCATGCTTGCCCGCAAAAGTGCCATGGAACGCGGTTATGATATCGGCATTTTGCGCCATACCGATGGTTTCGTGGCTGAAGGATCGATCGAGTCCGTCTTCATGGTCAAAGATGGTATTCTCAGGACCTCGCCACTGGGCAAGATTCTGTCATCCATTACCCGGATGTCGATCATCGAAGCTGCCAAGGCCGCTGATATCGAGGTTTCTCAGGCAATGATTACCACCGACGAACTGCTGAATGCAGACGAAATGTTCACTTCACACACTGGAACCAAGATCCTGCCAATCAAGAAATTTGAAGATAAAGAATTGCCTGCACCCGGTCCCTGCACCGCTAAGCTGAGCCAGATCATGAAGGATATCACTTCATTCAAGGATGATCGGTTTAAGCATTGGTTTCAATCTCTTTAATAATCGCTCCGATAAGTAATTTGTCATCTGACAGGGAGATTCCATGCCCCCCAAAAAAAGAACTGCCCGTCTTACGCCCGTGGGCAAAAAAATCAAGAAGGCCCGCACCGGCAAAAAGATGTCCTACGAGTCGCTGGCCAATGAGACCGGTTTCTCCGTCGACTTTATAAAAAAGGTGGAAGCCGGCAAGATCACGCCGCCGGTAGGGTCACTGCTGCAGATTTCCAGGGCTCTCGAGATCGACTCCGGGGATCTTCTCAAAGAAGACGAAGACCGCATTCAGGACCGCATCAAGGCCTACACCAAGCGCACGGACAGCTACGCTTACACGACCCTCACACCGGGCGCCGAGAACAAACACCTCAAAGCCTTCCGGGTGAAGATCGATGCCATGAAAGACCACGAGGGCGTCAGCTACAACCACGCCGGGGAAGAGTTCGTCTACGTGTTGGAGGGGGCCATCGAGGTGGTGGTGGGTGAACACGTGAACACGCTCGGCCCCGGTGGTTCCCTGCACTTCAACTCAGGCGTCCAGCATCACCTGAAGAATATCGGCCAAACCGATGCCAAATTGATTGTGGTGATTTACAACCCATAGAGGACTGCACCATGTCATTCAAGCTGACCGATGAACAACTGATGATTCAGTCCATGGTTCGCGAGTTCTCCCGCAAGGTGGTGGCTGAAACGGCGGCCGAGCGCGACAAGACCAAGGCGTTTCCCGCAAAAAACCTGAAGCAGATGGCCGAACTGGGGCTTCTGGGGATGATGGTCCCCTTCGATTACGAGGGGTCGGATTCGGACACGGTGGGCTACGTCCTGGCCCTTTCCGAAATCGCCTATTCCTGCGCCTCGACGGCGGTGGTCATGTCGGTGCACAATTCCATCGTCTGCGAAAGCATCCTGAATTACGGCAGCGAAGACCAGAAGCAGCATTATCTCAAGGACCTGGCCATGGGCAAAATATCGGGGCGTTCGCCCTGACCGAGCCCGAGGCCGGCTCCGACCCGGTGAGCCAGCGGACCACGGCGGTGAAAGACGGCGACCACTACCTCATCAACGGCACCAAACGCTTTATCACCACCGGCAAGAACTGCGGTCTGGTCATCGTCACCGCCAAGACCGATCCGGATGCCCGCCACAAGGGCATCAGTACGTTCATCGTCACCAAGGACAACCCCGGTCTTAAAGTCGGCAACATGGAAGACAAGATGGGATTGCGCGCTTCGGACACCACGGACCTGCATTTCGAGGAGTGCCGGGTGCCGGCATCCGATATGCTGGGCAAAGCGGGGGAAGGGTTCAAGATCGTCATGAAAGGCCTCGACGGCGGGCGCATCGGCATTGCCGCCCAGAGCCTGGGGGTGGCCCAGGCGGCCTTCGATGCGGCCGTGAAATATGCCAAACAGCGGGACCAGTTCGGTCAGAAGATCTCCAAATTCCAAGGCTTGCGCTGGATCATCGCCGACATGGCCACCGAGATTGAGGCGGCCCGGCAACTCACCCTCAGTGCCGCCGCCATGAAGGACCGCAAGGAGCGCTTCACCCTCCAGGCTTCCATGGCCAAACTGTACGCGTCTGAAATGGTCAACCGGGTCACGGCCAAGGCCCTGCAGATGCATGGCGGATACGGTTTTACCACCGACTATCCGGTGGAGCGGTTTTACCGGGACGCCCGTGTGTTCACCATCTATGAAGGCACGTCGGAAATCCAGCGGGTGGTGATTTCCAACAACATCTTGAAGGATAAACGAACACCCTGATTAAAACTGCTGTCTTCGGCAACAAGTCGAGATGATTCATATAAGGAGTATCTGCGAATGGCTCACCACCACACTATCGATGAAAATAGCTGCAAGGGCTGTGGTCTGTGCATCACCGTATGTCCGAAAAATGTTCTCGAGATCTCTTCCGAGGTCAATGCGAAGGGCTATTTCCCCGCCTTCCAGGCGCGCCCAGAGGACTGCATCCATTGCACCATGTGCTGCATCATGTGCCCGGATGTGGCCATTACCATTACCGAAACCGAAGGTGCCAACGCCTGAGGGCGAGTAACGGAGGCGTACCATGTCAAAGGTATTGATGAAAGGAAACGAAGCCATCGGTGAAGCAGCCATCAGGGCCGGTTGCCTGAACTACTTCGCCTATCCCATTACCCCGCAGTCCGAAGTGGCGGAATATCTGGTCCGCCGCATGCCTGAGGTAGAGGGTGTTTTTCTGCAAGGGGAGAGTGAGGTGGCCGTCGGATACATGCTTTTCGGGGCTGCTGGGGCCGGGGAGCGGGTATTCACCACTTCTTCCAGCCCGGGTATCAGCTTGATGAGCGAAGCCATCAGCTACATTGCCGCGGCCCAGTGTCCGGCTGTTTTTGTCAACATCATGCGAGGCGGACCGGGGCTGGGAGGTATCTTGCCCTCCCAGGCGGACTATTTCCAAGCTACCAAGGGCATCGGTCACGGCGATTGTCGTCTGCTGGTGATGGCGCCGGCCAGCGTTCAGGAAGCCGTTGAAATGGTCATGAAAGCCTTTCCCCTGGCTGAGAAATACCGCAATCCGGTGATGATTCTGGGAGACGGTCTGATCGGGCAGATGATGGAACCGGTGGAATTCCCAGACCATCTGAAAACCGAGCCGTCCAACAAGGACGCCTGGGCCACCAACGGTATGGATCACCGCAAGAGTAAAACCCGCAATCTGGTCAAATCCTTGTTTCTGGACTCGACAGCGCTCAACGACAACAACCTTCAGCTCAAGGCCAAATACGATCGCATGCGTGCCGAGGAGGTGCGTTTCGAGGCCTACAACACCGACGGCGACTATCGTGGCCTGATCGTCAGCTACGGCACCATGAGCCGGGTCTGCCGCACGGCTATCGACATGCTCAAGGAAGAAGGTATCGAGGTCGGCATGATTCGCCCCCAGACCCTGTTCCCGTTTCCCGCAAAGGACGTGGGCGATGCGGCGGCAAAACCGTCGTGCAGCCACGTGCTGAGCATCGAAATGAGTATGGGCCAGATGGTGGAGGATGTGGCGCTTGGCGTCCTGGGCCGCAAGCCGGTGAGTTGGTACGGCAAGTGTGGCGGTGACGTCCCCACCCCCGAAGAGATCATAGAGGTGGTCAAGGAACGCATCGGCTGATCGGCCGAGTCTGCTGCGGCCGGAATTCAGGATCCAAATCAAGGAGCAAACAACCCATGGGAAAGACGTTTAAAAAACCGGAGGCGCTCTCCGACGCCCACACCCACTATTGTCCCGGATGTACCCACGGGGTGATTCATCGTCTGGTGGCTGAGACCATCGATGAGTTGGGCATTCGTGGACGTACCGTTGGCATCGCCCCCGTCGGCTGCGCAGTGCTGGCCTACAACTACTTCAACTGCGATTTTCAGGAAGCGGCCCATGGACGGGCTCCAGCCATGGCCACGGGCATCAAACGGGTGCGGCCCGACCTGATGGTCTTCACCTACCAGGGAGATGGCGACCTGGCCAGCATCGGCATGGGCGAGATCATCCACGCGGCCAACCGCGGTGAGAAATTCACCACCATTTTCGTCAACAACGCCATCTACGGGATGACCGGCGGTCAAATGGCCCCCACCACCATGCCGGACCAGCGCACCAGCACCTCGCCCTTTGGTAGAAACGTCGAGGAGGTTGGCATGCCGATCAAGGTGGCCGAGCTTCTGGCGGCCCTTCAGACCCCGGCCTACATCACCCGGCAGACCGTGATTCGGCCCAAGTATATCAACAAGGCTAAAAAAGCGATTAAGCAGGCGTTCACCTACCAGATGAAGAATACCTGCTTCAGCCTGGTGGAGGTGGTCAGCACCTGTCCGACCAACTGGGGTATGACGCCTATGGATGCCATCGACTGGACGGAAAAGACGCTTCTGGCTTACTATCAACCTGGTGATTACAAGGTTCCGGCATAAAGGAGGCACCATGCAGAGCGAAATCATGTTCGCTGGATTTGGCGGACAGGGTATCTTGTTGATCGGCAAGGTTCTGGCCCATGCCGCCATGGAAAAGGGATACGAAGTGGCGTGGATTCCTTCATACGGCCCGGAGATGAGAGGCGGGACAGCCTATTGCACCGTGGTGATCAGCGCTCGCCCCATTGGCTCGCCCATCATCAAGAACCCGCAGCATTTGGTGGCCATGAACGGACCTTCCCTGGAAAAATTTTCTTGCACGGTCAAGCCTCGAGGCATCATTTTTGTGAACAGCTCCCTGATATCCTTTGGCGCTAACCGAGGTGATATTGATGAACTGCGGGTACCTGTGGTTGAGATCGCCAAGGATCTGGGCAGTATCAAGGCTGCCAATATCGTCGCCCTGGCCGCCTTCGTTGCCCGCAGCGGTATCGTTCCCATCGATACACTCAAATACTGCGTGCGAAAAGAATTTAAAAACAAACCCAAGATAATTCCGTTGAATATGGAAGCGGTAAAGATGGGGGCACAATATGGCGATAAAAAAGGAATGATATAGGTAGGTTGAATTTTTATTAACCTCGTTTTCTTAAACTTGAATGCATCGGGAGGAACCATGATTGTCGGCATTTTAAAAGAGATCAAAACGGAAGAGAACCGCGTGTGCATGACCCCGGCGGGCGTTGAAATCATGAAAATGAACGGCCATGACATGCTGGTCGAGAAAAAGGCCGGGGCCGGCAGCGGCTTCGCCGACGAGGCCTACGCCAAGGCCGGGGCTAAGTTGATCGACACCCCCAAGGAGATCTTTGCGGCGGCGGACATGGTCATGCATGTCAAAGAGCCCCTGCCCCCCGAGTACGATCTGATCCGGCCGGGCCAGATCGTCTTCACCTACCTGCACCTGGCCGCCGACGAGACCCAGACCCGCGCATTGGTCAAAAGCAGGGCGGTGTGCATCGCCTACGAGACCATCCAGAAGGCCGACGGCAGCCTGCCCCTGTTGACCCCCATGAGCGAGGTGGCCGGGCGCATGGCCATCCAGCAGGGCGCCAAGTACCTGGAGATGGCCCAGGGCGGCCACGGGGTGCTGCTGGGCGGCGTCCCCGGGGTGGACCCGGGTACGGTGGTGGTGATCGGCGGGGGCGTGGTGGGCGTCAACGCGGCCAAGATGGCCTGCGGGTTGGGGGCCAAGGTCTACCTGCTGGACATGAACCTGGACCGGCTGCGCTACCTGAGCGACGTCATGCCGGCCAACTGCTTCACCTTGATGTCCAGCCCGGCGACGATCCGCAAGCTGGTGAAGGAGGCCGACGTGGTGGTGGGGGCGGTGCTGATCCCCGGGGCCAAGGCGCCGCGGCTGGTGACCCGCGAGATGCTGGGGACCATGAAGAAGGGCTCGGTGCTGGTGGACGTGGCCATCGACCAGGGGGGCTGTTTCGAAACCTCCACGGCCACCACCCACGGCAAGCCCACCTATGTGGTCGACGGGGTGATCCACTACTGCGTGGCCAACATGCCCGGCGCCGTGGCCAAGACCTCGACCCTGGCCCTGACCAACGCCACCTTGCCCTACGCGGTCCAGATCGCCAACAAGGGCTGGAAAAAGGCCATGCAGGAGAACGAAGAGATCCGGCTGGGCGCCAACGTGATCGACGGCAAGGTCACCTACCAGGCCGTCGCCGAGGCATTCGAATTGGAATATTTTGCTATAGAAGGGCTCCTATGAGATTTTTTTAATCAACAAAAACTTCACCCTCAGTCATTAATTGTAAAATTGGATCAATCCCTTAAATTGCTTAGAGGTATTGATCCAATTTATTTTGATGGCCAACCTCTAATAAATTGACATTAGAAGTTTGAGTTGAAATTCAAAGGTTCCCTTGGGCTTTCCAGAACGTACCTCAAGACCTGCCGATCTTTTGATTACTGCTAGTACGTGACCGCTAACAATTTCAATTAAAGTTGTGTTTTTTTTATCAGGAACCTTCTGTTGTCACCTCAGAATCCGAATATGAAGAAACAATTCTCACCTTCAATGCCGCTTCTTTGATATCAACCACACTCACTTTCCCTGTAATTCTGGCGCATCCCAGGCATCCAATCCCGGATTCATTTCGTATTTTTACTCTAAATGTCTTCATTCTACAAAAAAAACGGGGAAACAGTCCCCGATGGAGGGGCATCCCGTGAATTGTCCGCTGCGTTAAGGAATGATATCCTCAAGAACTGATTCCCGGGTTAACCGTTTCGGGTCGCTTCGCATCAGGTTCAGGTGGTCTTTAAATAGCACAAACAACTCCAACCGGCTCCTCTGGCTCTCGTTGAAACCCTCTTCCAGGCTCAGTTCCTGTTCCATGCTCAGCATTTGCTCATTCATCTGCACCTCCGGGACTGTCACCCCCTGGGACAATCGGTTGAGGTATAAGTCCCCGAATCTTGATATGGCCGCGTCAACCTGTTTCACTTCTCCAACAGCCCGATCCACATCTCCTTGGAGGGTTACGAGGACCTGTTCTGGGAGGTTCTTGCGCGTCAATAGTTGGAGCCGTTCCAGTTCAAAGATCATCACTTGCCGGCGCCGGGCATAACTGATCATGGATTCGGCGGTGAACAGTGCGCTTTGAATAGTGACCAACGCAGTCGCTTCCACCGGTGTCGATGGATTGGCCATCGGCGCTGACATCAACGCAGATCCAGGCGTGGTTTCCTCATCTTGCGCCATCTTCGGCGCTTTGGCACGCCACTCCTGGTCCAGCATATCGAACCGGTTGCGGGAGGTGACGATCGAGGAGAGGACCACCCGGAACCCTAAATCGGTGGCACGATAGGCCCCATTGTCAAGAAAAAAGGGGATCTCTTCGCGACGTCCCGGCATGATCTCGTCAAGCCGCTTCCGGTAGCTGCCCCCCTTGGCGATGAAACCGCCGGTGGCTCCGTGGAGACGGAACCCCAATGAAAAACGAAAGGGATCCAGCAGCATTTCGGCGGCGTTTCCGGCCGTGTCGTACAATCCCAGTGGGTTTGCACATCGGCTTCCAATCCAGGCCAGTTTTTCCGGTTGTTTGGCCGCCATGGGATCCGTAAAGACGGCAAAATCCCGGAAGGAACGGTTTCCCAGGGGAAAAAACGCCTCGCGGTTGAGCTGCTGCCCGGTGACCATGTGGCCACCACGGGCGGCATACTCCCACTCCTCCTCGGTGGGCAGACGGATATATCCGAAGCGGCCACCGGCAAAATGAGGCAAGGATGATGGGGCATTTTCCAACAACCACTCGGTATATCTCCTGGTGAATGCAACGGCATCGAACCAGGAAATATCGGTCTTGGGGCGGGGATCCGCAGCGGTCAGTCCTGCAGTCGTATCGGGACACGCCGCATCCATGACCACATCCCATTGGAGGTTGGAGATCTCGTACTTGGCGATGAAATAGTAAAACCCGGTCTGCTCCACTTCATTGGGATCGGGACAGGTGCCTTCGCCACCGCGGGCTGCTTTATAGAGCCCGAGCTGCCATTGTTCCGGCAGGTCCTCGATGGTAAAGGGACCGGATACCGAGGCCTTGCGCCGCCCTTCCATGAAACCGAGGCCTTCCCGGCCACAATCGCTGCATCCCAGGTCAAGGCGCAGATCCCCGAAAAACCCTTGCGCCGCCACACAGACAGGCCGCAACACCAACCTCGCCCCGCAGGGCATCGGCAAGGTAATATCCATTTCATCGGGATTGGGGTTGACCGCCCGGGCCAGGGTCGGGGTCAGCCGCTGCAGGGTGCGTTGGGGTTCCGGGCAGTCCATCGCTGATAGTGGCGTGGCCAGCAAAACAAGCAGAATCACCACCGCCGGCCACACCCTGGTTTTCAGGTGCGTCATCGTCTCAGACATCGCGGATCACCTCGGACGGCTCGATGGAGGCCGTGCGAAAGGCGGAATAGGCCGAGGCCAGTATGGCGATGGCCACAGTCAAGAGCAGGGAGAAGATCATGTGGGGAACGGTGAGACGACACACATACTCTCCTACGGCAAGATAGGTGCCGAAGAGCCGGTTGATACTCTTTTCGACCACCTGGTATAGGACCAGGGCCGTCAGGTTGCCCAGAACGGCAGTCATCAGGGCCTGGAAAATCGGAAACCAGATGATACTGCCGGTTGAAAATCCGATCAACCGGATAACGCCCAGGTGACGGCTCTTGCGGTTGACGTTGGCCAGAACGCTACTGGTCATGGAAGCGAAGTAGCCCAGCACCGCCACAACGGCGATAAGCCGGAAAATCAGGGTAAAGGCGCGGTCCAGACTTTTAACCACCTCGATTTCCTCGGCCTTGGTGTAGACCTCCATGCCCTGGTCGGCGAACTGGTCTCGAAGATCGGGCACATCATAAATGGAATGCGCATAAAGCCTGAAGCCGGGGTAGTTCCGGACACCGGCCGGCCTCACCTTACCGGGCCAACCGAAGGATGGGGACCCAAAGCCGTCCCGGTAATCTTCGGTGGCGGTCAACAGGTCGAGGCGTACAAATGCCGCGTCCAATTGATAGGCGGCCAGGGGAAGGACCGCACCCACTGTCAGTTGGACCGTCACCTGCTCCTTGCGCCCCGCCATCGAACGACCGATCCTGCCGGAGACGGTCGATCCGGTGGAGACCCCCAGCTTATGGGCCGCCGGGGCGGAGAGCACGATGGCCAGGTTGCTGTCCGGAACCATCGCCCATTTTTCCAGCAGTGGATCCCCCTTGCCGGTGGGGATCAGATCCACACCTACCGACCGGGGCTCCGCCCCTTCCCGATTCACCAACACCATGCTGGCCGCAATGGAACGGGTTTGGGGGATAACGAAGGCCACGGTGGAAAGCTCGGACACGGCCTGGAACCACGCATCGTCAAAGCGTCCGCTGCCCACGGGGGCGATCTCCCGGTTCTTGGGGTTCTCAATGAGGCGATCCGCCATGGTGCTGATGATGCCGCTTTTGACGCCGAAGAGCACCAGCAGGGGGGCCAGAACGGCGGCCAGGCCCAGGATGGCACAGGCCGACAGCAGCCGCTCATGGAGGTAGTCACGCAAGGACATGCGGACCACGGTCTTGAACCCGGCCAGCGGTTGACGACGTTTCACGCGCATGCTGTCACCTGAACCGCGCCGTTGGGTTCCGTCTGCTTCAAATCGAAGGTGATTTGGCGGAAGCCGCTTTCGGCCACCCGTTCCCAATCGTGCGTCGCCACCACCAAGGTGACCTGAAAATCATCGGCCAAACGGCTGAACAGCGTCATGATCTTCTCGGCATTGATGGGATCCAAAGATGCGGTGGGCTCGTCGGCAATCACCACCGCCGGCTTATGGGCCATGGCCCGGGCAATGGCCACCCGCTGGCGTTCCCCCACCGACAGCTGTCCGGGAAGCCGATCCAAATGGGATTCGATGTTGAGTTTGGCCGCCACCTTTTCGACGGCCCGACCGGTCGGCAGCCCCAACCCCTTCCGGCTGATGCCGATATTGTCCCGCACCGAGAGGAAGGGGAAGAGCCCCCCGGTTTGCAGCACGTAGCCCATGTGGCGCATGCGCAATTGGGACAGGGCGTTCAGGTTGTTGGTCTGCCAGGCGGCCATGACGTCCACCGACCGGGATGCACCCTTTTCGTCGTGTTCCCAAAAAAACTCGAAACAGCTGGCTTCGGTAGGCTTCAGAATCATGGCCAGCATGTCCAGAAGCGTACTCTTGCCGCAGCCGCTGTAACCCACCAAGGCCACTTTTTCGCCCCTGTGGATGGTCAAATCGGGCACCTCAAGGAAAAATCCCGGCGCACCGGACCAATGCTTGCCGATTCCGCGAAGCCGAAATACCGGGGTTTTGATCTTTTCGGCCAACCGCTCGCCGCTGTTCACGTTGTCGGACATGTCGTTGTTCGCTGCCTTTGCGTTGGGGACGTGGACGAGTTTGCGACCCCGTGATTCAGGGCATCATGCCCAAAGGGACACGGTACACGGCATCACCGGGTTCGCCGGGACCGAAGCTGACCCAGTTGGAGACATCGTTGTGGTAAGCCTCGTAGCGCCGTATCTTGGATTTGATATCATCGACAATGGCCTGCTGTTCACCGACACTCAACCGGTACCAGTCCTCTTCGGTGAGCCGCATGATGTTGCTGCGATAGGGCAGATCATCGAGGAACTCGGCCAGAAAACCGAGTTGCCCTAAATTCTGGTCGGGGCGTTGGCTGAAGCGGGTGGGATCCCGGGAGGTCTGGGCGGCCGCCGATAGGATGCTCTGAAAAAAATCCCGGGCGCCGGTGCGCTTGGTCCGCTGGGCATTGTCGAGGATGATCTTCAATCGATGGTGAAGATCGCTGAGCTGGTTCTTGGAAAGCAGGATGGTGACTTCGAAGGTCGGGATGTCGGGCCTGGTGATATCCATGTCCGACACCCATGATGTCACTACCCGCGGGACCCGACCCGCCCCTTGGCGCCCCAGAAAGTCCAATTGCAGCGCATATCCCAAAATGGCCGCCTTCTTGGCCGCCTGGGCAGCCGCATCACCCGGTTTGGACATATCCACATCGTCTAGCGCCAGCCGCTGGCCACTGGCGGTGGCCTGCACCAGAGCGACCATCTGTCCGGCCACATCCTCGACCACTTGTCCGAATCCGAGTACGCCGGCGGCGGCATCTTCGGCATCGATGGGCACGTAGAGATCGCCGATGGTGGGATCGGACTGTCGCGTCAGGGTTTGGTACTGCTTGCGCGCATAGTTGTGGTTGTTGGGTGTTTCCCGGGCACCCGGGGGCGTTTTCAGGTGCAGGGCGAAGATCTTGACCCCGGCGGCGGCGGCCATGTCCGCCATGGCATTGGCGTTCATCCCGGTGGAGGAATAAGGATCGTCGTTGCGGATGGCGCCGGCATCGGTGATCAGAAATATGAGGCGTGAGTGATAAGGACCCCAGTTCAGGCGCTCCAGGGCTGTTTTCAGACCGGCAAAGGCATCCTCGTTGAAGGAATGGGTGGAGACCCTGGCCTCCTCCATGGAGGCCAGGGCACGTTCGAAGGCATCACGGTCGGTTGCCGTGCGGAGATCCGAGTAAACCCGGCTGACATATTCCAATTCGGGGGCATTGGTCATGCTGTTGCGATACCCAACCAGCCCGAAGGCCACCTTGTCGGTCAGTCCGCGCTTCTCGATGGTGGCATAAATCCGGCGGATGGATTCGCGGGTGCGCTCGATATAGGGTTTCATGGAGATCGTGGTGTCAATCACGAAGGCGATGGCCGTTTTGAGGTCCACGTCCAAGGGCAATTCACCGGAGCCCGGATCGATGGAGGCGACCTGGAGGAATTTCACGCCTTCGAACAACTCCGCGGACTGAAAGATCGGCATGAGGTAGAATTGATCCCTGGACACGGCCTCCCACTTGGGCTCCATCGCGATAAGGGGAAACGCGGAAACATCCTGCCCGTCCCCGGACTGAAAAGTGGAAAACCGGGTCATCAGGTCAAGGTAGCGGCCGGCGGGATCCCGGTCGGCGGCCACCGCTTCCAGGTCCACCAAATCCTTGAAAAACAATACCGGCTGGCGGCCCGTTCGCTCGGTAAACTTCAGGGTCAGGGCCTGCAGCCAGGGCGATGTTTTGCCGGCCTCGATCCAGCCGTCGGGCGTGCCACTGGAGGCCAGCCCCACCTCGAGCCACTGGGTGGCGTCGGTTTGTACCGTGCCGAAAACATAGTAGACGGTAAAGGGGCGCACCCACACCTTTTGAATGGCGGAAGCAGATGAGGCCCCGGCATAGAGGTGGGCACCGGGATGGGTGATCACCCGCTGGTAGAGGGTTTTTTTCCCCGGCATTAACAGCGCCCGCCGAGAATCTGCCCGGACCGGTTCATGATCAACCGTCACGATAGCGGCCAAATAGAACAAAATCAGCATGGGGGTGACGCCGCGAAATACGCGCCTTGGTTGGCGTCCTCCCCAAAATCGTTTTTCCATGGTTTATCCTCGCAGGTCAAAAGAGCATCGATGGTTAGGCATTATCGAGGGTATCGGCGGTTTCCGTTAAGGCCAGGTTTCTAAAAGCGCCTTCGCGTCGGCGGACCCGCTTTCGGCACTGGCGACTACCCATCGACGAAGGTCGGCAAGTCGATCCCTGGATTCCGAATGGCCACCCGCAAGGGCGATCTGGTACCATTCGAAGGCATGGGCAGGATGCTTGCGAATGCTTCCGCTGGGCAGATCGAGGCTGGGGTCATAGTACTCTCCCACGGCCAACGCAGCCTCGGCGTTTCCACTCTCCGCGGCATATTCCAGAAGCAGAAAAGCCGCATCCGCCCGCTCGGGTCTGTCAGGCAGGGCGGTGGCCATGGCCAAGGCCTCTGCCGGTGTGATTCCCTCACGCAGGGCCTGTCTGGCCTGCTCGAGCACCGGGGCATCCGGTGCATAGGTGGGTTTGGGCTGAGGTTTTACCTCCGGTTCCTTCTGCGGCAGATTCGCCATTTTGGGCAGTGATGGGGAAGACGCGGGCGGCAGCGTCTTCTTACCGTGGTCTTTGAAAAGCCAATAGCCGGCCCCGATGACGGCAACCAACGAAATGGCGGTAATGGCCTTCCATAAAAAAGAGGCCCTGCGCATTTGGTTTTGCATACGGTTTCTCCCCTTGCGGCGTATTTCGAACACAACGCACGGTTACCTGGTGGATTGAAACAGTGAGCGAACCTTGATCGACTGGCAGGAAAACTATAGGCCGCTGGAAAATAGGTGTCAATAAAGGCGTGGTTTTTTCTGAAAGGCTGGACCGTACCGCTTTCAGGGTCGTTCGTAGACTGACCGATCGGTATGGTGGGTCTAACCGGTCTGGGTAAAGCGCAGGTCCCCATGACCTGTACGCGGCATCTATGTCGGACCCAAAGGCGTTTTGAACCGTCGACGGTTTACCCACCCGGGTAGAAACCGCCACCCGCCTGAAATGGATCAACGGTTCTCCCAGTCCGCGTATCGCCTCTGCGTAATGACGATCTCTACCCTTCTGTTTTTCGCTCTCCCCTCGTCGGTATCGTTGTCGGCGATGGGCTGATAACTCGACAGACCGACGACCTCCAAGCGGGAGGGCTCCAGCTGGCCTTGTTGGATCAAGTAGCGGGCAACGGCTGCGGCCCTTGCACTGGAAAGTTCCCAGTTGGAAGGAAAGCGGTACCGAAATGGCGCGGCGACGGGAATGCTGTCGGCGTGGCCGACGACACTGATATTCCCTTCCGGTAGGGTGGCGAGAACCCCGGCCAACCGATCCAAGGCCGCTTTGCCTTCGGTACTGATCTGCACCCGGGAAAACCCGAACAGGATCCGGTCTACGAAGCTCACCTTCAGCTGTTGTCGATATTCTTCGATGGAGGCTTCCTTGGAATCGAGCTGCTGTTTGAGGCCCGCCAGCAGTGCCTGGTGGGTTTCTCTCATGGCCTTTTGTCGGGATTCGAGTTCTGCCTGCTGCGCCCTGGCCTCGGCGAGGTCTTCGCGGACGGCCTGGTATTTTTCCAAGCTTTGTTCCAGGCGGTCTTTCAACGCAGGCACCTGGATGATGACGGCCTTGAGTTGATCCCTGAGCCCGGTTATCGTGCGGTTCGCCTCCGCCAGTTTCAGAGCGAAAACCGCTTCGTCTTTCCTCAAGTTGTCCAGCCGGACATCGCAGTCAGTCAACGTCGATGACAGCGCGGTGATTTTTTCCTCCCGGCGGTTCATCGCCTCGCGGTGCGCGGCTTCCATCTCACCGATGCGCGCCCGCAGATCGCTGTCCTCGGCTTTCAGTGCCGTGGTCTCGGCTATGAGCCCGTCACGTTCATCGACCAGCGACGTCATCTGCGCGTTAAGGTCCGCCTCCATGGTCACCAGATCTTTCTTCAGCGCCGCCTGCTTTTTCTGCGCAAGATCCACCTCGGCGCTGAGATGAGACTTCTGGTCTTCCAATAACGCCTTCAGTTCCTCATTGCGCCGGTCGAGGACGGCGATCTGCTCACGGCTCTCACGCCAGCGCTGCCGGGCATCATTGCGTTGTTGGAAAAAGATGATGCTGGCAACGATGCCGGCCAGCAGGATTACCCCTGCCACTGCAGCCCATTTCTGGTTGTTCATGTCAGCTTCCTTGATTCGGGCCACCCATACGGTTGATTGTCGAAACGCCCTCCCCCACGCAAGCCGTAACATCGATCACTCAATTTGCCGGACCGCCAGCACCGGGATTGGCGAGTGGCGGATCAGTCGATCGGTGGTGGACCCCACCAAGAGCTTTTCCCACAGCGTGTGCCCCCGAATCCCCAGCACAAGCATATCCATCTCCTGCTCCTCGGCGTAATCCATCAACGCGATGTAGGGTTCCCCATCGAGCAGGGCGGTTTTGGCGGTGCACCAGTCATGACACCCTTCAGGAACCATCCTGGCGAGTTTCTTTTCCAACCTGTCGCGCAATTGATCGATGCCTTCGCGTTCATCGTTATATAGGGATGGTTTTATCACATGGCAGAGGTGAATCTCCGCCTGAAACGCCTGCGCCAGGCTGAGGCCATAGTCAACGGCATGCTGGGAGTCCGGTGAGAAATCGCATCCGACCACTATTTTATTCAGTTTAATTTCAACCGCGTCCGGGAGCATCGACGCATGCTCCGGCGGAGGCAGCACGAGCAGGGGGCAGTGAAGGGTTTTGATCAGTTTTTCGGTAACGGAGCCCACTAGAATTCGTTTAAAACCGGTTTTGCCGTGGGTGGCAGCGATGACCATATCTGCTCGTTGTTCGTGCGCAAGCCGGCTGATCACATCGGCTGGTGCGCCCTGACCGACGATGATCTCATTTTCTATGGGAAGGTCTTTTACCCTGCCCTCAAGGCGTTCCTGTGCGTCGCGGATATTCGACTTCTGAAGCGCTTCCACATCTAAGGTGGTTTCGTTGTGCTCGAGCAGCTTTTTCAAGTCGCTGGTGACGTGGACCAAAACTAGCTTGGCACCATATTTGTTGCACAACGCGACGCTGTAGGAAAAGATAGAATCGGTGAAGGTCGAAAAATCAATCGCACTCATGATTGTTTTGGGTTGTATGCTCATGCGCGCCTCCTTGGTGCCCCTGTTCGCAGATAGGATGGCATTCGCTTGCCGATTCATCCCGAGTCGCTGCGTTGCTCGGCGCGCCAATGGCGCCTGCTATTGGCCACTTCCTGCGCCGTGCGATCCGGGCGCCTCGACAATCTCGATACGACACCCTATTTACAACTAGGAGCACTAGCTAAATGGTATTGTTGTCGCTTGAACCCTCCCCGCGTCAAGCCGCGGGGAGGCATGCCTCGCTGTCGCGGTTCAAAAAAGATGCGAACAAAAACTTGCCTAAAGGAAAATCTAAATGAATCGTTCAGGGACAGGTTGGGCGACAGGTGGAGATGAATGCCAATGGTGATGATGCAAATGGTCGCAGCAGCGGTTTTCCTGAAGACCATCCTATACCAATCCTGGCTGGTTGTCACCTGCGGTTAAATAGGGCTCGTCCTTCTTCGGGTAATCGGACCCATGGGGCCGATCAAGGATGCCGTCGTTATTTCATGGCAACCAAACGCAAACAGCTGTAAATGTTGATTTTACACTCCAATCCAGACCGTTGTTTGGACATTTATATTAAAATATTTTATAAAATTTTTTATATTTTCATTTGACATACGGGCGGTTTCCAAGTAAAAAGGTCAAGAAAAAACCGATACCGAGGCAAACAGGAACCGGAATCCATTATCGATGGACACGTCCAATGGACAAAAACCTGACTGCGCAAAAACCTTCACCGTCACATCCGACATCGCCTCGGACGGATGATATAATCACGTCACCCACCCACGGCACCTGAACGATCCCACAGGTGCCGTTCTTACATAGTTGGACCACCGTTTTGTCGAACCGCATGGGAATTTGCTGTTTGACTGAAGTCCGTTTACCTTTTTCAACTGAGGAGGAAGCATGAAACGATTTACAATTTTCAGCCTGCTGATGTTTATGGTGGCGGCGGTGATGCTGCCGGTATCCGCATTTGCGGAAACAACATTGAAAATCGGCCTGGGTGATCCCATCGACTCAGACCAGGGGGTCTTGGCACTCCGCTTTAAGGAAATTATTGAACACACCAGTGGTGGAAACTACAAGGTCGACATTTTTCCCGCCGGCCAGCTTGGCGATGAACAGAAAATGGTTAAGGATGCCCGCCGGGGATCCCTTGACGGTGCCGTTGTCGCCGTAAACAACATCACCCCATTTGCAAAATCGGTCGGCATTCTAACGCTCCCTTATCTCATGCAAAGCTTTGACGATGCCGTCAAGGCGACCACCGGTGAACTCGGAAACAAGTGGCGCACCGTCCTGATCGATGAAGCCGGCGTCCGGGTGCTCGGTTGGGCCTATTCCAATTTCCGCGTTCTGACCAACTCAAAAAAACCGATTAACAATCTTGCCGACCTCAAAGGCCTCAAAATCCGGGTTCCCAAGAACGCCATCATGATCGATACCTGGCAGGCGCTCGGTGCCGAACCGATCCCCATGGCTTGGCCTGAAACGTTCACCGCATTGCAGCAGAAGGTGGTCGACGGGCAGGACAATCCCCATATCACGAACTTTTCCATGAAGTTTTACGAAGTTCAGAATTACACGTCAGAGGTTCACTATCTGTTTTCGCTTCAGCCGCTGGTTGTTGGTGAGAAGTTTTTCACATCTTTGTCACCAGAGGATCAGGCGATGTTTACCCGTGCGGGCATCGAGGCCCAGCAGTACAACCTGCTCTTCAGCGTCACCAAGTCTGAGGAGGCGAAACAGAACATGATCGCAAAAGGCGTGAAATACAACGAAGTCGAAGATGAAGCCGAATGGTCAAAAATCGCCATGGCGAAAGTGTGGCCGAAGTTCTACGATACGGTCGGCGGCAAGGCTGAAGTTGACAAGGTGTTGAAAGCCCTTGGTCGATAGACATGAATAACGCTGCCCGGTGCACACCGGGCAGCGTTATATCCCTCATTGCGGAGTCGCTTATGAAAGCCAGACACCTGCTTAAATTTCTGGATAATTTTGAGAGTTATGTCTGTCAGGTCTTGTTGGTGTTTTTCGTATGCCTGCTTTTTTTGCAAATTCTGCTGCGCTTGGTTTTCAGCGCAATCCTGTATCTTTCCCAATATATCTCTGTTCTTAAAGACTACCCGCTGCCGGCTTCCATCGCCTGGGGTGAAGAACTCTCCCGCATGGCCTTTGTCTGGTTCGTTTTTCTCGGCGCGACCTATGCCGCCAGGCTGGCCGCCCACAACCGTGTGACCTTTCAATTCAAGATCTTCCCGAAAATCGTCGGAGATATTTCGATGCTGATTTCCGACATGGTCTGGATCGCCTTCAATTGCACCATCATCTATTACAGCATCAATGTAATCCGCGAGGGGTTTGAGTATCCCGAGTATTCGCCGACGCTTGACTGGATTATGGCTTACGTTTTTATGATTTTCCCCATTGCATTCTCCCTGATGACCATGCGAATCATTCAGGTCAATATAATGAAGTTCATTCTCAAGATAGAGATCGCCGACGTCGACAAAATAGATGCAGGGGATATCAACGATGAAATCCCGGAAAACGGGGTGACCTCATGAGCGTTACCGCCGTTATCTTTGTGACTTTTGTCGGGTTGCTGTGCATCGGTTCCCCCATCACGCTTTCCCTCGGCGCTGCCGCCTTGGGCGGGATGATTGTCAGCGGCAAGCCCCTGGAAGGGCTCGTCGAAATCGCCTATACGTCGGTCAACTCGTTTCCCATCATGGCGCTGCCGGCATTCATCCTGTCGGGCGCACTGATGGAGTCTGCGGGCTTATCCCGTCGTCTGGTGGCCGTCGCCGAAGCCATGGCCGGTCCCTTTACCGGCGGTATGGCGGCTTCCACGATTTTATCCTGTCTTTTTTTCGGCGCGATATCGGGATCAGGACCCGCTACGACGGCGGCTGTCGGGATGCTGATGATTCCAGCCATGGTGCGCCACGGTTATCATCGCGGCTACGCGGGTGCCGTAACCTCTTCTTCGGGGGGGCTCGGTGTGGTGATCCCGCCAAGCATCCCCATGGTGATTTATGGCGTTGCCGCATCCCAATCCATAGCGGCGTTGTTTATCGCCGGTTTTATCCCAGGCGTTATGCTGGCTGTCGGTCTGATGACCATGAATTACCTGCAATCCAAACGGAAACGCTACCAGGGGGACGGCAAGACAATTTCCGCCAAAACGATAGCCCACGCCATGCGGGAGGGATTCTGGGCGCTGCTGGCACCCGTCATTATCCTTGGCGGGATCTACACCGGCTTCTTTACGCCCACCGAGGCCGCTATCGTTTCGATTTTCTATACCCTTTTCGTGGGTATCTTTATCTACCGCGAGATCGAACTCAAGGGTGTCATGAAAGCCCTCGAAAGCACCACCTGGATCACGGGGCGCGTTCTGATCATCATGTTTACGGCTTTGGCATTCGGTCAACTGTTGACCATCAACAAAATCCCCGACCTGATTGCGCAGGCATTGCTGGATTTCACCGGGAATATCTACCTGATCTGGGTGCTGGTCATCCTGTTTCTACTGTTTATGGGCATGTTTATGGAGACCCTGGCAACCATCATGCTGGTGACGCCAGTACTGCTGCCGGTGATGGTTTCCCTCGGTGTGGACCCGATTCACTTTGGCGTCGTTCTCGTGTGCTGCTGCGAAATCGGATTTGCCACGCCGCCACTCGGCGAAAATATGTTCGTCGCTTCGGGCGTGGCCAGAACCACCTTGGAAGATATCTCAGTGAACGCGCTGCCTTTTGTATTCGTGAGCGTGCTGGTGGTGTTTTTGATCGCTTATTTTCCGTTCTTGACCTTGTGGCTGCCGGATCTGCTAGGAACGCTAATTAAATAGGAAGCTCAGCGCATCACCCTTGGCGATGCCTCTGGTGGTATTTCCATACCCCCACGTCCGCCGGAAATGACCGTACCCAAAAGCATATTTTCGCCGTCACATCCGGCGTTGAAGCAGCGCCGGTTCGCCCCAAGGGCCGCCGCCATAGAATCAATACCATGGTTGGTAGCAACCGGAACCGGGACGGTAGCGAAACGAATATGATCTGGATTGCCTTTTTAGTCTACGATAAAATTTTATAAAATATTTAATAAAATCAGGAGATAGCAATGGAGTATCTCAAAAAGGCGGCCAAGACGGCTGAGTCCGATACCCAAAAAATCCGCAGCATCGTTCAGGGAATCCTTTCCGACATAGAGAAAAACGGTGAAGATGCCGTCGTCCAACTCGCCAAGAAATTTGACGGCTGGGAAGGCGATTTTATCCTCAGCCAGGAAAAAAAGCAGCGCCTCATCGATTCCGTTCCTGAAACGGTCAAGCAGGATATCCGCTTTGCCCATGAGCAGGTTTACGGGTTTGCCAGGGCACAGCGGGAGAGCATACGCGAATTCGAGAAGGAGACCCTCCCCGGTGTCCGCCTGGGGCAGCGGATTGTCCCCATGAAGGTTGCCGGGTGCTACATCCCCGGCGGGCGTTTCGCCCACGCCTGCTCAGCCATCATGAGTGTGGCCACGGCCAAGGCGGCGGGTGTCGAAACGGTGATCGCATGCTCGCCGCCCCGCGGGGACAGCATCGCCCCTGCGGTGGTTTATGCCCTGGACGTGGCTGGTGCCGACATCATCATTGAAATGGGCGGCGTTCAGGCCATCGCCACCATGGCCTTCGGCCTGTTTACCGGCAAACCGGCCAACATTCTGGCAGGCCCGGGCAATGCCTATGTGGCCGAAGCGAAAAGTATCCTCTCTTCTGCCGGCAAATGCACCATCGACGTATTTGCCGGTCCCACGGAATCGGCCATCATTGCCGACAAAACGGCCGACTATATGACCGTCGCCGTGGATCTGGTATCCCAGGCCGAGCACGGATACGACTCCCCGGTGTGGCTCTTCACCGATTCAAGCGCGCTCGGCGAAAAAGTGCTCGAGGTGATGCCCAAGATCATTGCCGACATGCCCAACCCCGAAGTGCCGGAGGCATCCTGGCGGGACTACGGCGAAATCGTCCTCTGCCGCAACAGGGAAGAACTCTGCAAGGTCAATGACGACTATGCCGCCGAGCACGTCCAGGTGATGGCCGAGGACCTGGACTGGTGGGTACGCCATCTGAAATCTTACGGATCCTTGTTTCTGGGAGAAGGCAGCACGGTGCCTCACGGCGACAAGTGCTCGGGCACCAATCACATCCTGCCCACCAAAAAGGCCGGGCACTACTCCGGCGGTCTCAATGTTTTAAAATTTCTCAAGATCTATACCTATCAGCAGATCAGCCAGGAGGCCAACCAGGTGATCAGTTCGGCGGCATCGCGCCTGTCCAGGGTTGAGGGCATGGAAGGCCATGCCCGGGCATGCGATTGGCGTCTGAGAAAATACTTCCCGGAAAAAAACTGGGACTTCGATGTTTATGCACAAACCAAATACTAACCGGCAACGCGGCAGGAGTGAGATCATGTCTCCAACGGAGAACAAACGGTTCACCAAGGATTTTACCTTGCAGGAACCCATCTGCGACGAGGGGATCGAGAAAGCCCTCGCCGTTTTAAAGTCCGGCAAGCTTCACCGCTATAATGTCGATCCGGGAGAAAAAGGTGAGGCCGCCCTCCTGGAAGAAGAATTTGCCGCCTACATGGGAAAAAAATATTGTCTGGCCTGTGCATCCTGCGGGAGTGCCATGTATCTGGCCCTTAAAAGTGCCGGTGTAAAACCGGGCGACAAGGTTTTGTGCAATGCCTACACGCTCGCTCCCGTCCCCGGCGCGATAGAAAACAGCGGAGCAACCATCGAACTGGTCGATATCGTGGACGATTACACCATCGATACAGACGATCTCGAAAGAAAGGCCGCCGCGCCGGACGCCCGCTGGTTCATGCTTTCCCACATGCGCGGGCACATCGCCAATATGGACCGGCTCACGGAAATCTGCACCGCCAACGATCTTTTCCTGATCGAAGACTGCGCCCACACCATGGGTGCCGCCTGGGACGGGAAAAAGTCCGGCACCTTCGGCGCGGCAGCCTGCTTCAGCACCCAAACTTACAAACACATGAATTCAGGCGAAGGGGGCCTGCTCGTCACCGACGACCCGGATTTGATCGCCCGCGCCATCTTGTACTCGGGTTCCTACATGCTCTATGAACGCCATGCGTCAAGGCCCGGCATGGAAGTCTTTGAGGGCATCAAAACCATGGTCCCCAATTACTCCAGTCGCATGGATAATCTTCGGGCGGCCATTTTGAGGCCCCAACTCAAGATATTGGACCATCAGTGTGCACGCTGGAACAAACGGTACCGGCTCCTGGAACAGGGGTTGCGTGAGGTCGACGGCATTACCTGTCCCCGGCGGGATCCCCGCGAAGGATACGTGGGCAGTTCCATCCAGTTTTCCCTGATCGGTCAGGATGAGACGACCATCAGACAATTTCTCGCCGAGTGCATGAAACGGGGGGTCGAGCTCAAATGGTTCGGCAACAAGGAACCGGTGGGGTTCACCAGTGCCTATGAAAGCTGGCGGTATTTCAGCCACCTGCCCGATCTGGCCAACACCAAACGCATCCTCGCCGTCATGTGCGACATGCGTATCCCCCTGACATTTACCTTGGATGATTGCCGGCTGATCACCGAAATCATCAGAGACGTTGCAGCGAACGTTCTAAAATAAGGAGAACACATCATGTCCAAAAAAACGATTAAAACGGATCGTGCCCCGGCCGCCATCGGCCCGTATTCCCAAGCCGTGGTTTCAAACGGACTGCTCTTTACCTCCGGCCAACTTCCCATCGACCCGGCGACCGGAAAAATTCCCGATGGCCGAATCGAAGACAAGGCCCACATCGTTTTCAAGAACCTCGAGGCCATCGCCAAGGCGGCCGGGACAACGTTGGACAGTGCGGTCAAAACGACCGTCTTCCTTGCCGACATCGGCAACTTTCAAGCCGTCAACCAGGTCTACGCCCAATACTTCAAAGAGCCGTATCCCGCACGCAGCGCCTTCCAGGTGGCCGCGCTGCCGTTGGGCGCGGATCTTGAAGTGGAAGCCATTTTTCAACTTTAGCGCGATTGAACCCTCCCCGCGGCAAGCCGCGGGGAATCTTCACCGTAAGGATGAACGTCTATTTTCAGTTCGCTCGCTAACCCCGCCGCAAGCGGCGGGGAATGCGCTCGCTATCGCGGTTCAACAAGGAGAGGATAACCGATGAATTTTACCAAATTTCCCAGGAGAAGTTACCTTCAGGGGCCGACCCCCATCGAGAGCCTGCCGTCCCTGAGCAAGGCGCTCGGCGGCGATGTCAACCTTTACATCAAACGGGACGACCTTCTTCCGGGATCCGGCGGCGGCAATAAAACCAGAAAGCTGGAGTTCTGCATTGCCGATGCACTTGATCAAGGCAAGGATTCAATTATCACCTGCGGCGCCGTTCAATCCAACCATTGCCGCCTGACGGCCGCCTGGTCGGCCAAGGAAGGCCTCGATTGTCACCTGGTTCTCGAAGAGCGCGTAAAAGGATCCTACAAGGCGGATGCCAGCGGAAACAATTTTCTCTTTGAACTGCTCGATGTGAAGAGTATTGGCGTCGTTGCAGGCGGTTCCGACATGATGGCCGAGATGCGCAAAAAGGCCGATGCGCTCGCCTCTGCCGGCAAGAAACCGTATATCATTCCCGGGGGCGCCTCCAATGCCATCGGCGCCATGGGATACGCGGTGTGTGCGGAAGAGACCATGGCGCAGCTCAATGAGATGCGTCTTGCCGTCGATCACATCATTGTCCCTTCAGGCTCTGCCGGGACCCACGCCGGAATGGCAGTGGGCATGGCCGGCGTCAACGGTGGAATGCCCATCAGCGGAGTCAATGTCTCCCGGCCGAAGGATGTTCAGGAAGAGATTGTTTACACGCTCTCCCAGGAATTAGCCGAAAAACTCGGGGTAAAGGGCGGTGTTGCGCGTGAAGATATTGTCTGTTTTGATCAGTACGTCGGTCCGGGCTACTCCCTGCCGACCGAGTCCATGGTCGAAGCCGTAAAACTCTTTGCCAAAACCGAAGCGGTCCTCCTCGATCCTGTGTATTCGGGCAAGGCCGCCGCCGGATTGATCGACCTCGTGCGTAAGGGGCATTTTCCCGCCGGTTCCAATGTGCTGTTCCTTCACACCGGTGGATCGCCCGCCCTGTATGCCTATATGGATACCTTCAGACAAGGTTAATGGTGTTCACGACGGTTTTTCAAGATGAGGGCCTCGATTTCCAGAGGCTCTCAATCCTATGTTCGCGACAGGGTATCAAACAAGATGACCGAAACAAAAGAGCGCATCGTTGGAATTTTAGGCGGAATGGGCCCGGAAGCCACGGTCGACCTGATGCAGCGCATCATCCGCCTGACCCCGGCGTTGGATGATGCCGATCATATCCGCTGTATCGTGGACAACAATCCCAAGGTGCCCTCCAGAATCAAAGCCATTATCGAGGGCGGCGGCGACGATCCCGGTCCTTGCATGGCGGACATGGGCCGTCGGCTCGAATCCTGGGGGGCGGATTTTTTGGTGATTGCCTGCAACACGGCCCATTACTACTATGACGCCGTGCAACAGGCGGTCAACATTCCGGTGATCAACCTGATTGACCTGGTGGCCAGGCATGTGAAGGATAATTTTCCGAACCATCGAAAAATCGGGATGCTGGCTTCGCCGGCGGTGGCCATGACCGGGCTGTATACGCAGCGATTCAGCCGATTGGGAATCGAAGATATATGGCCCGATCCGGATCATCAAGCGTCTCTGTTGAGCATTATCAAGGCGGTTAAAAAAGGGGACACCGGCGCCCCTGTGAGGGATGGCTATCAGCGGGCGGGCGAACACCTGATACACAAAGGGGCCGACATGGCGCTGATTGCCTGTACTGAACTCAGCGCACTGGGGGGGGATCTTCCCCTGCCGACCCTGGATGCCGCCGAAATTCTGGCAATCGAAATCGTCCAGGTGGCGACCCTCCGAAAGGAGTCTTCAACGTGGCTGACAACAAATCCTTTATGAAGTCCCTGCAGGCTTATGAGAAGATAAGGGATATGATTCTCAGCGGTGTCAAGCTCCCCGGCACCCGTCTGGTGCTGTCTGAGCTCGAAGCCGAACTGGGCATCGGCCGCGGTCCCATAAGGGAAGCCCTCATGCGCCTGGATCGATCCGGACTCGTCAAAAATGTCCCCTACAAAGGTGCGATTGTTGCCACGCCGCCGACCATCAAGGAAGTCCTCCACATCTATGATCTGCGGGTTGATTTGGAAGCCAAACTTGCCATCGAGGCTATCGACAACCTGACGGATGCCGAATTTCTCAAGCTTGAAGAACTGCACGCGATGATGGAGGAAATTCCCCAAAACCACTACCAATTGGACAGACAGTTCCACTATGTTATTTTAAATGCGTCCAAACTCCCCCACCTATGCAATATCGCCCAGGCATTGGTGCAGTCGGTGGAAAGCGTGCTGAATATCTATCGGCGGGAGAGCGACCATTGCATCAAGTTCAACCAGCAGCACCGGGCAATTCTCGATGCGCTGAAAAATAGAGATCCGGAAACAGTCAAAACGGCCTTCGAAGTCAATATCAGAAGCGGGCTTGCGATCATCAAAGACACCTACAGCAAATTAATGAAAGTTCCTTTCGAGTAGCTTGAAACGCACCGTTACCGGTGAGTGATGCCGCAATCGACGCCCCTTCCGACGCGTTGTCGTGCACGACGCCGCACCGCCATCATCGCTGCGCCCCCGATGGACGGGGTCATTCCGGACGTGTTCAGCTGCAGCGACCCGACACCGGACGGCCCAGAAAAAAACAACCCGTGCAAAAAATGATCTTGACGCGCCTTCTGATATGTGATGTATCAGATACCAGGAGACGATATCTATCAAACCACATGTACCAATAGGAGGGTTAACCCATGGCAACCATGAAAATGACCACCGAAGAGGCCTTTATCAAGGTGCTTCAGATGCACGGCATCGAACACGCGTTCGGCATTATCGGTTCGGCGTTCATGCCGATATCCGACCTATTTCCCAAGGCAGGGATCACCTTCTGGGATGTCGGGCATGAAGGCAACGCCGGGATGATGGCGGATGGGTTCACCCGCGCCTCAGGCAAGATGTCGATGATGATCGCCCAGAACGGCCCCGGCATCACCAACCTCGTGACCCCGGTCAAAACGGCATACTGGAACCACACCCCGCTGCTGCTGGTGACCGCCCAGGCCGCCAACATGACCATGGGCCAGGGCGGCTTTCAGGAAGTCCCCCAGATGGCCGTTTTCGAAGAGATGGTGGCCTACCAGGAAGAAGTGCGGCACCCCTCCCGCATCGCCGAAGTGCTAAACCGGGTCATCATTCAGGCCAAACGGGCCTCGGCCCCTGCCCAAATCAATGTCCCCCGTGATTTCTGGACCCAGGTCATCGACATCCAAATGCCCGCCATCGTTGAATTCGAGCGTCCGACAGGAGGCGAGAAAGCCATCGCCCGGGCCGCCGAACTGCTGTCCAAGGCTAAATTCCCGGTCATCCTGAACGGTGGCGGCGTGGTCATCGGCGGGGCTATCCAGGACACCATCGCTTTGGCCGAACGACTGGACGCACCCGTCTGCTGCGGCTATCAGCATAACGACGCCTTCCCGGGCAGCCACCCGCTGTTCGCCGGACCGCTGGGTTACAACGGCTCAAAAGCCGGCATGCAATTGATTTCCCAGGCCGACGTGGTCCTGGCACTGGGCACCCGTCTGAACCCGTTTTCCACCCTGCCCGGCTACGGCATTGATTATTGGCCGAAAAATGCCGCCATTATCCAGGTGGATATGAACCCCAACCGCATCGGCCTGACTAAACCGGTTACCGTGGGCATTGCCGGTGACGCCAAGAAAGTGGCCAACGCCATTCTGGCGCAGCTGTCTGCCACCGCCGGTGACGAGGGCCGCGACGCACGCAAGGCGACCATCGCAACAGCCAAGGCCGACTGGGCCCAGGAACTGGCGGCCATGGACCATGAGGAAGACGATCCCGGCACGACCTGGAACCAACGGGCCAAAAACAACGAGCCTGAAAAAATGACCGTGCGCATGGCCTGGCGGGCCATCATGAAAGCCCTGCCCAAAGCGGCCATCATCTCTTCGGATATAGGCAACAACTGCGCCATCGGCAATGCGTATCCGACCTTCGAGGAGGGGCGCAAGTATCTGGCACCGGGCATGTTCGGACCCTGCGGCTACGGTTTCCCGGCCATCCTGGGGGCAAAAATCGCCAAGCCCGACGTTCCGGTGGTCGGTTTTGCCGGTGACGGCGCCTTCGGGATCTCCATGAATGAAATGACGGCTTGTGGCCGCGATGCGTGGCCCGCCATCACCATGGTCATCTTCCGCAACTATCAGTGGGGGGCCGAGAAACGCAATACCACGTTATGGTACAACGACAACTTCGTGGGCACCGAGCTGGACACCAATGTCTCCTACGCCGGCATCGCCACCGCGTGCGGCATGGAAGGCGTCCAGGTCACCACCATGGATGACCTGACCGCCACGCTGAAGGCAGCCATCAAGGCCCAGATGGAAAACGGCACAACCACCTTCATCGAGATCCTGAACAACAAGGAACTGGGCGAACCCTTCCGCCGCGATGCCATGAAGAAACCGGTCGCCGTTGCCGGGATCGACAAGGCCGATATGCGCCCCCAAAAAGGCGCGTAGGGCCGAAAAGACGCCACGCGTGCGAGGTGGTGCACTCAACGAAGACCATTCCCATAAGGAGAAAAACCATGCAATCGACCGTCAATTGGAATACGTATGATACCGAAGCGATGGTTCGCGGCGACCGTGACTACCTGTGGCACCACATCAAGCCCCACAAGGTGTTCCAGTCTGCCGAGCAGATGATTGTTGTCGAAGGCAAAGGCCTCAGGGTAAAGGACATCCGGGGCAGAGAATATCTCGATGCGACCTCCGGTGGCGTTTGGAGCGTGATGGTCGGCCACGGCAGGGAGAGCATCGCCAAAGCCATTTACGATCAGCTCCTTACCCTGGGCTACTATGCCGGCACGGTCGGCAATATCCCCACCATCAAATTTGCCGCCAAGCTGATCGAACTGCTGCCCAACCTCGGCAAGGTCTATTTTTCCAACAGCGGGTCCGAGGCCAATGAAAAGGCCTTCAAAATCGTCCGCCAGCTTTCCAAGATCGATCCGGCGCGCAATGGCAAATACAAAATTCTCTTCCGCGATCGGGATTATCACGGCACGACCATCGGCGCCCTGAGCGCCACCGGGCAACTGCAGCGCAAGCAGGACTTCGGCCCCTTTGCCGAGGGATTTTACGAGTTCCCCCATGCCCTGTGCTATCGCTGCCCTTTCGACAAGTCCTACCCGGGCTGCAACATCGACTGTGCCCGCAGCCTCGAAGATGTTATCTTCAAGGAAGGGCCGGACACCATCGGCGGCTGCATCGTGGAGCCGATCACCGCCGGCGGCGGCATCATCGTGCCGGTATCGGAGTACTATCCGATTATCCAGGAGATCTGCAACCGTTACGGCATCTACCTGATCATGGACGAGGTGGTCTGCGGTTTCGGCCGCACGGGAAAATTTTGGGGCTTCGAGCAGTATGATGTGGATCCGGACATGGTTACCATGGCCAAGGGGCTGGCCAGTTCATACATGCCCCTTTCCGCCACGGTCACCCGTCAGGCAATCTATGACAAGTTCCTGTGCGATCCGGCGGACCCGAAATCGGGCATCAACTATTTCCGCGACATCAGCACCTATGGCGGCTGCGCCGGGGCCACCGTCGCCGCACTGGAGAGCACGCGCATCATCGAAGCGGAAAACCTGGTGGAAAACAGCCGGGTGGTTGGCAACTACATGTTGGAGAGCCTGCAGGCACTGTCCGACATGCCACTGGTGGGTCATGTGCGCGGCAAAGGCCTGTTCTGCGGCCTCGAGTTGGTCAAGGACAAGGCCACCAAAGAGCCCATCACCGAAGCGGAAATGGGTCGCATCATGGGGTTGGTGGCCGCCGAAGGCGTATTGATCGGCAGAACCAACAGCTCGCTGCCGGGCAATAACACGATCATGAATTTTGCACCTGCGTTGATCGCAACAAAAGCGGATATCGATGAGATTGCGGCGGCGGTGAAGAAAGCCATCGAAAAATTTACGGCTTCTTGAATCTTGTAACTGAACCCATCAATTGCGCTACCCTACCTACAGGCAGACGGCGATAACAACTTGCAAGGGAGGAAAAGATGAAAATCGGAATACTGAAAGAGATCAAGACGGAAGAGAACCGCGTGTGCATGACCCCGGCGGGCGTTGAAATCATGAAAATGAACGGCCATGACATGCTGGTCGAGAAAAAGGCCGGGGCCGGCAGCGGCTTCGCCGACGAGGCCTACGCCAAGGCCGGGGCTAAGTTGATCGACACCCCCAAGGAGATCTTTGCGGCGGCGGACATGGTCATGCATGTCAAAGAGCCCCTGCCCCCCGAGTACGATCTGATCCGGCCGGGCCAGATCGTCTTCACCTACCTGCACCTGGCCGCCGACGAGACCCAGACCCGCGCATTGGTCAAAAGCAGGGCGGTGTGCATCGCCTACGAGACCATCCAGAAGGCCGACGGCAGCCTGCCCCTGTTGACCCCCATGAGCGAGGTGGCCGGGCGCATGGCCATCCAGCAGGGCGCCAAGTACCTGGAGATGGCCCAGGGCGGCCACGGGGTGCTGCTGGGCGGCGTCCCCGGGGTGGACCCGGGTACGGTGGTGGTGATCGGCGGGGGCGTGGTGGGCGTCAACGCGGCCAAGATGGCCTGCGGGTTGGGGGCCAAGGTCTACCTGCTGGACATGAACCTGGACCGGCTGCGCTACCTGAGCGACGTCATGCCGGCCAACTGCTTCACCTTGATGTCCAGCCCGGCGACGATCCGCAAGCTGGTGAAAGAGGCCGACGTGGTGGTGGGGGCGGTGCTGATCCCCGGGGCCAAGGCGCCGCGGCTGGTGACCCGCGAGATGCTGGGGACCATGAAGAAGGGCTCGGTGCTGGTGGACGTGGCCATCGACCAGGGGGGCTGTTTCGAAACCTCCACGGCCACCACCCACGGCAAGCCCACCTATGTGGTCGACGGGGTGATCCACTACTGCGTGGCCAACATGCCCGGCGCCGTGGCCAAGACCTCGACCCTGGCCCTGACCAACGCCACCTTGCCCTACGCGGTGCAGATCGCCAACAAGGGCTGGAAAAAGGCCATGCAGGAGAACGAAGAGATCCGGCTGGGCGCCAACGTGATCGACGGCAAGGTCACCTACCAGGCCGTCTCCGAGGCATTCGGTATGGAATATGTCCAACCCGAAAAATTCTTTTAGACGGGTTGGTGGTCCCGGTGTGGCGCAGCCAACCGATATTTCCTGAAACGCAGACTGGATCAATATCCCGACGATTGAGCGAGGTATTGATCCAGTTCGACAACCATTGGCCAATGAACCCCAACCAAACACATTGAGGGCCTGAGATGGGAAGCCTGTTAGATGTCCGGTCACTGCGCCAGCAGATATATGAATATCTTCAAAAAGAGATTCAAGCCGGCAGACTGGTTCCCGGGTCGTTCATTAAACTCAACGAAATCAGCGAACACTTGGGCGTCAGCAAAACCCCGCTGCGGGACGCGATCATCCAGATGGAATGCGAAGGGTTCGTCTCCATCCTGCCTCGCAGAGGCGTGCTGCTAAAGCGGTTGACACTCGGGGAGATCAAAGACATTTTAGAAATCCTCGGCGCCCTTGAAAGCGCAGCACTGCGGTCGGTGTTCGACAAAATCACCCCCCGTCGAATTAAAAGAATGGAAGCGCTCAACGCGGAAATGCGCCGCTGCATTCAGGAAAAGTCCTTTGAGGAATTCGATCCACAGTACTACTCGCTGAACATCGCGTTTCACGATGTTTTTCTTGAATTGTCCGACAACGCATCCATGAAACAATTGATGGAAACCATGAAACAGCGACTTTATGATTTCCCTCGTCTCGCCTATATGAAGGAATGGGAATGGGCCAACTGCGATGAACATGCGCGTTTTATCGATTTCATTCGCAAGGGAGAAAAAGACGCAGCCGCCCAGTTCTGGCAGGAAACGCATTGGGGTTTTGAGGCCCAGAAACCCTACATCATCGAATTTTATGCCCAGGGTAAAAAACAGATTCAGAAACGCTTGAACCGCTTAAATTGACCCCACCCAACTAAAAGAACCGTTAAAACCGATCCCGCCCAAGACAGATGGGGAAAGATGATTAAGGAACATCGGCGGCCAATCGGCGTCAACCACCGGCGGTTTCACACGCACAGGTATTTGTCGCGCACATCCGCGTTGTGTTGCAGGTCATCCCGGGTGCCATGGTAGCATATCGTCCCGTTGTCGATAACGTAGCCGCGGTCGGATAGCCGCAGGGCGACATCCAGGTTCTGTTCAGCCAAAAGCACGGTAAGCCCGCTCTCCTTGAGACGGGCGATTTGCTCTTCGAGCATGTTCACGATCAGGGGCGCCAATCCTTCGGTGGGTTCGTCGAGTAGAATAAAATCCGGGTTGGTCATGAGCGCCCTGGCAATCGTAAGCATCTGCTGCTCACCACCACTGAGAAATCCGGCCCGTCGGGCATCAATTCTTTTTAACGCGGGGAAAAAATCATACACCCGGTCTTTGTTCCAACCGCCTTCGTGAACGTTCCGCGCGGAGATTTCAAGATTCTCGCCGACGGTCAGATCGGCGAAAACCCGGCGGTCATCGGGAACAAAGCCTATGCCCATGCGAGCCATCAGATACGGCTTGCGGCCGGTACAGATCTCGCCTTTAAATTCAATGGTCCCCTGTTTCGGGGGCGTCAACCCCATAATGCTTTTCATGGTTGTGCTTTTGCCCGCTCCGTTGCGCCCCAGCAGGCAGACGATTTCACCCTGACCCACGTCAAGGGAAACGCCAAAAAGAATGTGGCTTAACTGATAATACGTGTGGATATTTTCTAGGCGAAGCATTCGTCTGCGCCTCCGAGATAGGCTTCGCGCACCAGCTGGTTGCTGCGCACGTCTTCAGGTGAGCCTTGGATGATCGTCCCCCCGTGCTGCATCACCATGATCTGGTTGGCAATGGAGAACACCATGCCCATGTCGTGTTCGCAAAAAAGGATCGTCAGTCCCAGTTCTCCGGACAACCGCTTCATCAAGCGAAGCGTCACTGCTGTTTCTTCGGGCGACATGCCGGCGGTGGGCTCGTCGAGGATGAGCAGTTCGGGACGGTTGCCAAGCGCAATCCCGATCTCGAGGACTTTCTGATCGCCATGGGACAGTGTCCCGCTGATCATTTCAGCCTTGTCGAGAAGACCGACGCTGTCGAGGATTTTCCGGGTCTCTTTGACGGCCATGAGTTTGGCCGGCTTGAAAAGAGTAAAGGTTTTTTTGCGGCGGGAGAGAATGGCGACCTGGACATTCTCAAATACGGTCAAGCGGTGGAAGATATTGACCACCTGGTAGGATCGGCTGATACCTTTGCGGCAGACCCGATGGGGCGCCAGGCCGGCAATATTCTCATCCTTGAACCAGATGTTGCCGGCGGTGGGTTGCAGCTGGCCGCTGATCAGGTTGAACAAGGTGGTCTTGCCGGCGCCGTTGGGCCCGATCACGGCAACCACATCCCCCTTCTCGACCTTGAGCCTAGCGCCGTTGACCGCCATGAATCCATCAAAGGATTTTACTATGGATTCGACATACAACATTTACCCCTCCCTTTTTGCGGCAGGCTTGGCTTTTTTGAGAAACAGGCCCAGGACGCCTTCGGGCAGGAAGAAGATGAGCAGCATCAAAACAATGCCCAGAATCAGGGTCCAGTATTCCGTGTACATCCCGGCGAACGTTCTCAGGCTGATGATGATGGCGGCGCCCAGCGCAGGGCCCAGAAAGATAAACCAGCCGCCCAGCAGGCACATGATCAGGATCTCCAGGGAGAGCGTCCAGAACATCAGGTCCGGGAACACGGAACCTTCGACAGTCACAAAGAGCGTACCCGCCACCCCCGCGAAAAAAGCGGCCAAGACCTGGCCTGTCAGCTGCTGCTTCTGAACATTGACCCCGACGGCCTGGCAGCGTTCGGGGTTATCACGAATTCCCTGAAAAATCCGGCCGAAGGGCGAATTGACGATCATATACATCAACAACAGGCAGGTGGCGGCAACGATCAGGTTAAAATAGTACGCTCCGGTGGACGACCCGACCAGGTCCGGCAAGGGAATCCCGTGGATACCGTCATCGCCGCCGGTGAATGAATACCAGCGATAGGTGATGGCCCACACCAGGGAACCGAGAGAAATTTGCAGCATGCCGAAATAGAGCCGGTTCAACCGCACGGTGATCAACCCCAGCACCAGACCGAGTGCAGCGGAACCAAGCGGGGCAATGACATAGCCGATCCACAGGGGCAGGCCGGATTTGGTGACAAAAAGAGCAAAGGCATAGGCGCCAAACCCGTAAAACACTGCATGGTGGAACTGGTACATCCCGCCGAAGCCAAGCACCAGGTTGAGGCTGGTCGCCAACAGGGCGATGGCGAACATCATTGCGAAAAGGTAGACGTAAAACCGCGGCAGGAACTGGGGCATCAGCAGCAGGAGTGCCAGCAGGGCTGAGCATGAAATCAATGTCTTTGCATCGAACAGGGCTTTAAACAAGAGACCCTCTGCCTACCAAGTTGATTTGAGCAGCCCTTGCGGGCGAAAAAGCAACACGGTGACCACCGCCACATAGGGGAAGACGATCGCAAACTGCGGCCATAACAGAATCCCGATCGAATCGGTCAGGCCGAAAATCAATGCCCCCAGCAGCGCCCCCCAGATATTGCCCAGCCCACCGATGATGACAATCAAAAACGCCTCGATGATGATGGCGTGGTCCATGCCCTGGGTGATATTCTGGGTGGGGGCCACCAGCGCGCCACCCAGTCCCGCCAGGTAGCAGCCGATAACAAATACCGCGGCAAACACCCAACTGACATTGATCCCGATGGCACCGACCATCTCCCTGTCGACGGCGGCGGCGCGTGCGATTTTTCCGATTTTGGTCTTGTTGGTCAAAAACCAAAGGCCGGCGGCCACCAGCGGGCCGATAACCAGCAGGAACAGGTTGTAGCGCGGAAAAGGAAAACCGGAGACAGAGAAGGATCCCTGCAAAAACACCGGAGCGACCAGGCTGCGGTAATCAGCGCCCCAGACCAGCTTGACCAGGTCTCCGATCACCAATGAAAAAGCGAAGGTAAACAACAACAGCATCATGTGCTCGCGCTCATACAGATGACAGAACACCGCCCGCTCCACCAAGAAACTGAGCAGCGCGACCACCAGCGGAGCCACGATCAGGGCCAGCCAGAAACCCAGGGCGCTCTGGCCGAACAGCGTGGCCACGGTGTAAGTCACAAAGGCACCGGTCATATATAGGGATCCATGGGCCACGTTGGGGATCCGCAGCACGCCGAGCACAAGACTCAGGCCGGAGGCCACGATAAAGAGGATCGTGGTTCGGCTGAGGCCGACCAGGACCTGCTGCACCAGCGCCGAAAAGGTGACCGTAGCGGAAAATTCCATACCGATCGCTATCCCGGGATCTTCAGCTCCCGCACACGAAAATGTGTGCGGGAGCTGAAATTAATATGCCCTATAACGCAATCAACGGGCTATTTAGTGTCTGTCCAGAAACGAGGATTTTTGTTCGAGATCAAGGCATGCGAAAAATTTTACCGCAGGCATATGGTTGATATTCCGAGGATAAAATTTTTCGCATAACGCAGATATCGGGCAAAAAGACCGTTTATGGATGGGCACTATTTACGTGATTCGGCAATCTCCTCACAACTCGGCATCACCGCCTCGCCGGGAATCGTGACGATATCCGTAGCCATCAAAAAGTCGTAACCGGCCACCTTCTTGGTCACACCCATGAACATGGGTAGCGTGGCCTGGTGATCGCAGGCACGCATGGTCACCGGGCCGACAGGGCTGTCGACGGTAAGCCCTTCGACTGCGTCGATGAACGCCTCCGTGTTGGCCTTGCCGGCTTTGAGGTAGGCCTGGGAGATCAGATTGGCAGCCAGCATCCCGTAGACGGCGCCCACCGCTGGTTCGCGGTTGTAGGCCTGCTTAAATTCGGCGACAAACTGCCGGTTGGCCTCAGTTTCGGGATAGTAGAAAAAGTAGTTGGATGTGCCGATGACCCCTTCCGGACCATCCAGGCCCAGGGGTTTCAGGGTGGACAGCTCGGTGGCCGTGTGCATGAAAAACGGCGTGCGCGCGTTGAAACCGGTGGCCTTGGCCGCCTTGAGAAAGGGCACGCAGTCGCGACCGCCCGTGGCGATGATCACCGCGTCAGGCTTGGCCGACAGGATCGCCGTGATATAGGGGGTAAAATCGGGCTCGCCGACTTTCCACCAGGACTGGCCCAGCAGTTCCACATCCGGACGCAGCTGCTTGAGGTTGTCCCACACGCCGTCGGCCAAGGCATGGCCGTACTCGTAATCGTCGCCGGCGATCCAGTACTTTTTATAGGGCCGCTTGGCCAGCCCCACGGCGCCGGCCTTGCCGGCCAGCGCGGTGTTTTCGGTGACCGAGAAGACGTAGCGGTGCCCCTTGGCACCCGTGATCTTGGCGCTCTTGGAAAAGGTGGCGAAAAAAGGCACCTTCTCCTTGGCGGCCAGATCTGAAATGGCCAGTGCCAGGGCGCTGTTGATCGTCCCCATCAGAATATCCACATTCTCCCGGTAGATCAGTTCCTTGGCGGCGGACAGGCCGATATCGACCTTGAACTTGCTGTCTCGGGTGGTGAAGACGATCTTGCGCCCCAGAACGCCGCCGGCGGCATTGATCTTGTCGACCTCCAGCTTGAAAGCGTCTCTGACGTCGTTGGTGTAAGTGGCCGGCGGACCGCTGTAACAGTCGACGATGCCGACCTTGATCTCCTTGGCCGCCTGGGCGGGTGCGGTGATCAGGACCAGGGCCATTGCCAGAGCGACGCAAAACCAGGCAAACGTTTTCATGCTGAACCTCCCCGTTGAAAGATTAGATAAAGACAAGCTGGGACCGTGGACTGGATGGCATAAAAACAACGCATCTATGCTACCATGACTCTGTTTTCAGTCAATTGAAAAATTATAGACTCAAGCTTTTACGATCATGAACGGCTAAAATCCATTCTAGTGGTGGTTGGTCATCTCGGCACCCACAGCACCATACGCGCTTTTTTTGTCATCTCTTTGGCCAGTTCTTCCACGGGGCCGTATTGCATGCATCCGGCCATGCAATGCTTCACGCAGGCAGGTTCAAGGCCCTGTTTTGTGCGGGGTTTGCACAGGATACACAATTCCGTGGGAAAGGGAAGGTAGGTAAGGTAGTACTTTCCCTTGGGCAGTTTCTGGACGACCTCGTTGACACGGATTCCCCCCATTCCCGCCGGCCAGCCGTATTCCTGGGCACAGGCGACCTGGCAGGTATGGCAGCCGGTGCAGTATTCATAGTCGATCAGGAGGCCGAATGCATGCTTTTTAGCCATGGTTCACCTCCTCGGGACTGCATTTGTAGATCCGGCACAGGGAGTGTTTGATGGGGGCGCCCTGACCGTCTTTCCCGTGGTGGTTCATGGGAATCAGCTGGTTGATGTTGGATTCCCACACCCCGTACAGGCTGGGTTCCGCCGCCTCCTTTTCCGGAAACCACCAGCCATGGGATGCCATGACCATCCATTCGGGAACCACGGGCGTCAGTTTGGCCTTGAACCGGGCACGGCCCATCCAGTTTTCGATCCACATCCACTCACCGTTGCCGATGCCGTGGCTGACAGCGGTTTCCGGATGGATCTCCACCAGCGGATCAGGATCGATCTCCCGCAACCATGGGATATGGCGGTGTTCCGAATGGAAGAATGCCGGCGACCGCCTTCCCGTGGAGAGGATCAGGGGGTACGTCTTTGGCCAGGTCCGGCCGGCTGACCGGGGTGAAGGGGGGCTCTTCATGGTGGGGGATCGGCTCTAAGTCCCACTCCTCCCGGAGGGTGGAATAGAGTTCGAAAAGCCCTGTCTGGGTTCTGAAGCCCGGTTTCTTGTCCGGCCGGAGCAGCCCCTTCTCATGACGCCGGTAGGGGCAGCTCGAACTCCCCTCGGGCGGATAGGCCCATCCCTTTGCCTGGAGCTGCTTGAAGGTCATGCCCGAGGGTTTGAGAATATCATCGTACAGATCGTAGAGCGTCTCATACTCGTACTCGGGATCAAACCGTTTGGCCAGTTCAAAATTGATTTCCACATCCGGGAGACATTCGTCCACGGTCATGGCCTTGTTGATGCTCTGCAGCGGTACCCACCAGCTCCTGAAGCTGTCTTTTTCGAGAAAGCTTCCCGCCGGCAGCACCACATCCGCATACTGGGTGGTCGGCGTGTGAAACAGGTCGACGGCCACCACGAAATCCAGCTTTTCCAGGGCTTTTTTCCAGCGTTTGGGGTCCATGCCCAGCCCCTGCATGATGCCGGCGGTCTGGATCCACATCCCTTTGATGGGGTAGGGCTTTTCAGTGAAGATCTGATCCAGGGTCACATCGGTCTGGCAGCGCCAGTAAAACTTGTTCAGGGGCATGAACCGGTCGGCACCGATACGGGGTTTGTCCAGCTCCTTGGTTTTGAGGCCGATGGGTCCGGTGGTGCCCGGCAGGGCGTAGGAGACCACATCGAAGGCAAACTTGGCGAATACGTTTCCGCCGGGGACATCCAGGTTTCCGGTCAGGGCCCACAGGGCGGTAATCCCGGTCACCAGGGGGGTGAGTGCGGGGGTCATATCAACGGCAACCCCCCAGTGGATGGACGCCGGTTTGCTTTTGGCGTACAGCTCTGCCGCCGCCCGGATTTCCTTGGCCGGCACCCCGGTGATGGCTTCAACCCGGTCCAGTGGATAGGTATCGACCTCCCGGCAGAATGCATCCCATGCCGTGTGGCAGACGACCGTGTCTCCGTTGGCCAGCACGACGTCCCATTGGCCGGACAGGGCCGGGCTGGCCCGACTGTCCCGGTAGGCGGCCTCGGCCGACGCCCAGATGACCGGCCTGGCGTTTATCGTATCCCATGCCGCAAAATTGCCATGGGAACCCGTACCGGCCAGGTCGTCCTCCCTGAGCAGCTTGCCGGTGTCCTCCCGGATCAGGTGGGCAGCGTTGGTCCACCGCTCAAGGAACGGCTTGTCGTGAAGGTCCTGGTTGATGATAACGTTCAGAAAACCCATGACCAGGGCGGAATCGGTTCCGGGTCTCAATCTCAGGTGGTGCTTCGACCGGGAGGCGAACCAGGACAGCCTGGGATCGATGCAGATGATCGTGGTGCCTTTTTTCATGAGATCGACGATCCAGTGGCCGAACTGGTTGTCCGGGCAGGTGGCATGGATGTTATAGCCCCAGACGATCATGCACGCCGGGGGCGTGTATCGTGGATCCTTGAACCGGTCCGGGAACCACTGGGCGGCGTCGAAAACGGCAAAATCACCCTGGACGGTGCAAACAGCGGAAAGGCGGGGCCCGTAGCAGGCCTGCCCACTAAGGCCGAACATCACGTTGGGGCTGCCATAGGCATAGGCCAGCATGCAGACCCAGGCATAAATATCCCGACCGGTGCCCACATTGAACACCATGCTTTCCGGACCGTGTTCCTCCCGGATGGTATTCATCCTTTCTTCGATCAGGTCAAAGGCCTCGGCCCAGGTGATGCGCTGCCATTTGCCTTCGCCGCGCTTGCCGGTACGTTTGACCGGATACCTCAACCGGTCCGGGTGATCGACATACTGGGTCATGGCAAGGGCCCTGGCGCACAGGCGTCCCTGGTTCATGGGATGGTCGGGGTCGCCCTCGATCTTCACCAGTTTGCCGTCTTTGATGTGGGCCAGCACACCGCAGCCGCCGTGGCATCCGGGGCCGGGTGACCAGGTGGTGGTTTTGACGATGTGGAATCCTTGATTCTCCACTGGGATTACCTCCAAGCTGGGTGGGTGATAATTGATCAATATCAAGGCCGGATCATTTAGTCAATAAATTTATTATCAATTAATTGACATTAAATCTATTGATCATTGAGCGCCCTTATAATATCGTTGCGCAACGTATTGCGACAATTCATACTCTGGTGAAAACCATGAACGAGAAGACCCAAACCAACTATGTGAGTGACCTGACCTTTGATGAAAAGGTGATGATGGCAATCGTCAGGGCGGCAGAAAATTTCAAGAGAGCACATTCATCCATTTTCAAGAGACATGGGCTCTCCTTCCCCCAGTACAATATTCTACGGGTCCTCGATGCATCTGAAAACGGCCGGAATAAAACCAGTGCTGTCAGCAAGATCATGCTGGTCCCCGGTGCCAACATGACCGGCCTTTCCAAGAGGCTCGAAAAGGATGGCTTTATCCAGCGGCAGCGGGATCCCCGGGATGAACGGGTCACCCTGCTTGTCATCACCCGCAAAGGCAGGGATGCCCTGAAAATGATCGAAGATGAAAAAAACGAATCCATTGAAACGATCCTAAATGGATTTACCCAAGAAGAAAAACAAGCCCTCTTGGATAAGATCAAGAAACTGATCAAGTCGACCAACGCGATTTAGAAAAATCTGTCATTGTCCAAGAACGTAGCGCTCCGATTACCAAATACGGTGACGCATCGAGATTGTCGTACCCATTGCGATATAAGTTGAAATATAAATTTGCGATTGGAAAATAATGAAGAAACGGATGCGATAAACAGATGAAACGCGGTCCGGGATACCGGGAATTTGTCACCCTGACGGCGCTCATGATATCCATCACGGCGCTGTCCATCGATATGATGTTGCCGGCACTGCCGGAGATCGGCAGAGATCTTCGGGTGGACCACGCCAATGATGCCCAGCTGGTGGTTACCGTGCTGCTGTTCGGCATGGGAATCGGTCAACTGCTGTTTGGTCCCCTTGCTGATTCATTCGGTAGAAAACCCGTCATTCTTGCCGGTTTCATCACTTTTATCATTGGATGTTTGTTCGCTATCGTTGCCACCCGATTTGAATTGATGGTGCTCGGAAGATTGATCCAGGGCATAGGCACGGGCGGACCCCGAACGGCAATTATCGCCCTTGTCAGAGACCAGTACGGCGGTCGGGCCATGGCCCGAATCATGTCCGTCGTGATGGCAATTTTCATTGTTGTGCCGGCCATCGCGCCGGCACTCGGACAGGCCGTCTTGCTGACAATGGGGTGGCGGGCCATTTTCGGCGTTTTGATGATTCAGGGGCTTGTCGTTTTGACCTGGTTTACCGTCAGGCAACCGGAGACGCTTTGCCGAGACGATCGCATTCCCTTCTCCAGCGGTCGAATGGTGGATGCTGTGCTAGGGGTGTGTAAAAATCGCCTCGCCATGGGATACACCCTCGCCTCTGGGTTCATCGCCGCCGTTCTTATGTCTTATCTGAGCAGTGCCCAGCAGATCTTCCAGGAGGTGTACGGTCTGGGCAGGGCATTTCCAATCTATATGGCCGCCCTGGCGCTCTTCGTGGGTGGTGCCTCCTTCATCAATTCCCGCATCGTCATGCGATTCGGCATGCGGGTGCTCTCCAATCGGGCGGTGCTTTTATTTGTCTTTCTGACGACGATTTATCTCGCGGCCACCTACCACATGGGCGGCCGAACACCGCTATGGTTGATGATGGTCTTTTTCGCACCGTCGTTTTTCTGCATGGGAATACTCTTTGGAAATTTGAGTGCCCTTGCCATGGAGCCGTTGAAGCACATGGCGGGCATCGGTGCAGCGATTATCGGGTCGTTATCCAATTTTATCTCTTCTTCATTGGGAACCATCGTCGGAAGGCACTATGATGGGTCCATCATGCCGCTTGCCTCTGGATTTTTTATATTCGGGCTTTTAACGGCACTGGCCATGCGTTGGGCAGAGAATTCTCGGAAAGTGAAAGGAGCGCCTCATGAAAGTATTCCAGATTCAGGATGACTGGTCCATGGATCATCTGAACATAGCCGAGCGTGATCACCCCAAACCGGGGCCCGGGGAGGTGCTGCTCCAGATGAAAGCCGCATCCATCAACTACCGTGATCTCGTGGTGCCGCTCAGGGGATACGGGTCCTTTACCGGTAGGCTTCCCCTGGTCCCGATCTCCGACGGCGTTGGGGAGGTCGTAACAATCGGTGCCGGCGTCACCCGGGTGGCGCCCGGCGATCGGGCCTGCCCGATGTTCATGCAGAAATGGATTGCCGGTGAGCCTGATCTGAAAAGATTGGCGTCCACCCTCGGCGGACCGATGGACGGCGTGATGCAGGAATACATGGTCGTTGATGAAGAGGGACTGGCGAAGGTCCCCGAATACCTGACGGATGAGGAAGCGGCAACCCTGCCCTGTGCCGCGCTAACCGCTTGGAGCGCGCTGGTCACCGAAGGTCATGTCAAAGCCGGAGATACGGTGCTGCTGCAGGGAACCGGTGGCGTGTCCTTGTTCGCCTTGCAGTTTGCCAAGCTGCTGAGTGCCAGGGTGATTATCATCTCCAGCAGCGATGATAAGCTGAAGAAGGCTGCCGCACTGGGTGCCGACGAAGGCATCAACTATAAAACCGTTCCAGCGTGGGGCAAAGCAGTTAAACAGCTAACTGGGGGCGCAGGGGTCGACCATATCGTTGAGGTAGGCGGCGAACAAACATTGCCCCAATCCCTGCGGGTGATTCGACCGGGCGGAACGATCAGTATGATCGGCGTGCTTTCCGGCGTGAACATGGGAGTGAGCCTTGGATTGATCGTCACCCGCAAAGTGCGCCTTCAGGGTATCACTGTCGGCCACCGCGATTCATTCGAAGCCATGACCCGGGCCTTGGCCCAGCACCAGGTAAAGCCGGTGATCGATCGGGTATTTTCCTTCGAGGAACTGAAAGCGGCCATGGAATATCTGCGGCAGGGGAAGCATTTCGGAAAGATCTGCATCCGCTTTCGATCCTGATCCAAGCGCTGCAGAAACGAGATGCGAATACGGTTAATCAAGACAAACAGCGCCGCATGTGCTACGAAGCGGCATTGTCGTGCCTTGCCAAGGCCAAGATTGACATCCGGATCTTTACTCTCCATGAAATGGGAAATTCGATACAATCGAGGTTCGGATAGGATTCCATCAGGATGGTGAGTCAATGCCTTCAGCCTCGATCGAAGATTATTTGAAAGCGATATATGCACTCCAAGAGAAAGAAGGCATTGCCAAAACAGGAGCACTGGCAGAACATCTAAAGATTTCTTCTGGTTCGGTATCCGAAATGCTTAAACGCATGGCCGGCATGTCACCGCCTTTGATACGATACCGACAGCATTACGGCGCAACCCTTACCCGCCAGGGCCGATTGCAAGCAATGGCTGTTATCCGCAGGCACCGTTTGTTGGAAACGTTTCTGTATCGCGTTCTCAAGCTTGATTGGGATTCAGTCCACGAAGAAGCGGAGACGCTCGAGCATCATTTTTCGGAACGCGTGATCCGTGCAATGGATGACCATTTGAATCATCCTAAGCGTGACCCCCACGGCGAACCGATACCCGACGAATCGGGTGTGATGCGTTCACCCGTAGGCGAAAAGCTAACGTCGCTTACCCCTGGAGAAGGGTTTCGCATCGTGCGCGTTGATCCTGGCATGGATGGCATCCTCACTTACCTTGACGATTTGAATCTTGGCATCGGCAGCGCAGGCGAATTCGTTTCTCAGTCCCCTATCGGTGAGACCATCAGTCTGCGCATCATCAACGATCGAGGTGCACATGATACGGTTATCGGCCTTAAGGCCGCCGAGCACATTTACGTGTTAACCGATTCGAAGTCAGATTAAACGTCAGACCCAACCTATTTCCAGCTGACGCCGACCATCTTCTGTTCGCGGGGAATCCAAGCTGACGTGGCGAGCATGGCTTGAAAAATTATATCCGAAAAATATTTTTAGGTTGACCTAAAATTATTCAAGCTTAATTTTACCCTATGGCCGAAAAGTTTCCGGAAAATGGATAGGGGGCATGATGATGGCATTCTTGTTACGCATGTGGCATGTGGCATGGACGCGGTCGATGATCGTGGCTGTCGTGACGATGGTGGTGGGGACGGCACCGGCCTCGGCCAACACGTTTAATGGCGACTACCCCATCCGTGTCGGCGCCACCGTGGGAATGGTGGCCGATATCGTTCGCGAAGTCGCCGGTGACAAAGCCGACGTGACCAATATCATCGGCTCAGGGGTGGATCCGCATGTCTACAGCCCCACTCGCAGCGATGTCGCCGTGCTGCTTAAATCAGACATTATTTTTTACTCGGGCCTGCTGCTGGAAGGCCAAATGACGGATATTCTGGCCAAGATATCCCGCAAACGGCCGGTCTACGCCGTCACGGAGCTGTTGCATGACGACTATCTGCTGCGGGATCCGCAAACCGGTCACCACGATCCACATGTATGGATGGATGTTAACGGCTGGAGCAAAGCTGTAGCGGTTGTCTCCGACAAGTTGGCCGCGTTCGACCCTCCGGGTGCTGATGATTACCGGAAAAATGCCGACGCCTATCAATCCCGTCTCGAGCGTCTGGACGCATACGCCCGCGCGGCGATCAACGCCATTCCTGACAATCAGCGGGTTCTGCTTACGGCCCATGACGCCTTCAACTACATGGGACGGGCTTACGGCATCGAGGTGAAGGGCATTCAAGGGATTTCCACCGAATCGGAGGCCGGCCTCAAGGATATCAACCGACTGGTGGACCTGTTGGTAAACCGTCGCATTCCCGCCGTCTTCGTGGAAACCAGCGTTTCGGACAAGAATGTCAAGGCCCTCATCGAGGGGGCCGCTGCCCGGAATCACCGGGTCACTATCGGGGGCAGCCTTTTCTCCGATGCCATGGGGCCTCCCGGCACCTACGAAGGCACCTATGAAGGCATGATCGACCACAACATGACGGTTATTGCCCGGGCCTTGGGTGGCAAGGTGCCCGCCGGGGGCATGCAGGGCAAGCTTTCGGCAGACTGAAATCGTCGGCCATACAGCATCGGGCAATCCAACCCAGAAGGGCGAGCGAAGACATGGCTCAAACGCAGCAACCATCCATCCAATCCGCCCCCACAGCGCCACGACCCGAGGAGGCGCCCCTGTGGGTCAACGACCTCACCGTCGCCTACCATCGCAAACCTGTGCTTTGGGACATCGATCTGACGTTGCCCGAAGGCCGGCTGATTGCCGTTGTCGGCCCAAACGGCGCCGGGAAGAGCACGTTTATCAAGGCCGTGTTGGGGCTGGTGCCCCGTGCATCAGGGTCGGTGACCATTTACGGCGAATCCTATGAAGCCCAGCGGCGGTTGGTGGGTTATGTCCCGCAACGTGAGAGCGTGGATTGGGATTTCCCCGTAAACGCGCTCGACGTGGTGGCCATGGGGCTCTATCGGCGCATCGGTTGGTTCCGACCGGTCAGCCGATCCCACCGTCAGACCGCAATGGAGGCCCTGGAGAAAGTGGGCATGGCCAATTTCGCCGCGCGTCAGATTAGCCAGCTTTCCGGCGGCCAGCAGCAGCGGGTCTTCCTCGCCAGAGCCCTTGCCCAGGATGCGCAGCTTTACTTTATGGATGAACCGTTTGCCGGCGTTGACGTTGCCACGGAGCGCGCCATCATCGTCCTGCTCAAGGAACTCAAAGCCGCAGGCAAAACGTGTGTGGTCGTTCATCACGACATTCAGACCGTGCCCACCTATTTCGATCATGTGGTGCTGTTGAACATGCGCCTGGTGGCCGCTGGTCCGGTCGACACGGTATTTAACGAAGAAAACCTCAAGAAAACCTACGGCGGCCGCCTCACCCTGCTGAGCCAGGCGCTGGATGAAGTGGCCAAAGGACCTCACTTTCCTTCAACCCAAGGATGAGCCATGCACGTTAACGATAAGGGCATCCGTCTGCTGGGCGCCGTTGTGCTGTTTATGCTGCTGGCAGTACCGTTGGCCAAGGCCCAGGCAGCAGACGCGAATGGGCCGTTGGGTGACCTGATACGGGTGTTCACCTTTCAAGACTACAACACCAGAGTGGTGGTGGTCGGGACGACGCTGCTCGGCCTGGCTGCAGGATTGATCGGCACCTTCCTGGTGCTGCGCAAGCGCGCGCTGCTCAGTGATACCCTCAGCCACGCCACGCTGCCGGGCATCGCCTTGGCATTTATCGTCATGACGCTGCTGACCGGCGATGGTAAACAGCTTCTGGCACTGATTGTGGGTGCGGCAATCTTTGCCGTACTGGGCACCGCATCGGTAATGGTCATTCAACGATTTTCCCGGTTGAAAGACGATGCGGCGCTGGGCATCGTTCTGAGCGTCTATTTCGGCCTGGGGATCGCCTTGATGGGCATGGCTACGCGCATGGACGCGGGCAACGCCGCCGGTTTGTCCTCGTTCATCTACGGCAAGACAGCATCCATGCTATTCTCAGACGCCCTTTTAATTGCCGTTACGGCCCTGGTGGCGGCCATTGCCTGCATCGCCTTGTTCAAGGAGTTCTCCCTGATCTGTTTTGATGCCGATTTCGGTCGAACCCAGGGCTGGCCCGTGACACAGCTCGATTTTCTCATGATGGCCCTGGTTGTCCTGGTGACGGTAATCGGTCTACAGGCCGTGGGATTGATCTTGGTCGTGGCCTTGCTGATCATTCCGGCTGCGTCCGCCCGCTTCTGGACCCATCGTTTGCGCATCCTGCTCGGTCTCTCAGGGCTGTTTGGTGCGCTGAGCGGTTTCCTTGGTTCGGGCGTGTCGGCACTGATGGCCAACCTGCCTGCCGGGGCCGTCATCGTCCTGGTTGCCTCCTTTTTTTTCATCATCAGCATGGTCTTCGGTTCGACCCGCGGGCTGCTGCGCCTGGGGCTGGATCGTTCGCGGCTCCAACGCAAGATCATGAACGAAAATCTACTCAGGGATCTGCACGAATGGAGGGAGACCTTGACCGATGGGGACAAACGGGCACCGCGGTCTGGAGCGCTCATGCTTCGTCGGGCGTGGTCGGCGAGGGATTTGAAGCGCACCCTGCGCAGGCTGAATCGTCAGGGGCTGATCAGCCAACCCAATGATGGAACGATTCGCCTTACCGAAATCGGCAGGGAGGCCTCCCGTGAAATCGTTCTCCGCCACCGGCTTTGGGAAACCTACCTGGTCACCCATGCCGACGTGGCCCCGGGCATGGTGGACCTCAGCGCCGACCGCATCGAGCACGTCCTGGACGCGGACATTGTCCGAGACTTAAAAACCCTATTGGATGCAGGAAGCGAGCTTGACCCGCCACCCAGCCCCCACCGGTTGACCGACATGAAAGGAGCCCGCTGACTGTGGAATGGACCTTTATCGATACATGGATTGCGGTGGTCGGGGCCCTGAGCGCCGCCGCCTGTGCGCTGTTGGGAAACTATCTTGTGCTCAGACGCATGAGCATGATGGGTGACGCCATCAGCCACGCCGTGCTTCCGGGGCTGGCGATCGCATTTTTAGTCACCGGTACCCGAGACAGCCTGCCCATGCTATTGGGAGCCATTCTCATTGGCGTGGTGACCACCTTGTTGATCCAGGGCATTGATCGGCTCAGCGGACTCGATCGCGGGGCGTCCATGGGCGTCGTTTTTACCACGTTGTTCGCCATTGGCCTCATTCTCATCCGTCAGGCGGCCGATCATGTGGACCTGGATCCAAGCTGCGTGCTGTACGGGGCTATCGAACTCACCCCGCTGGACACGGTGCTGATAGTGGGTCATGATATTCCCCGGGCCGCCATAACCAGTGGAATGATGTTAATCGCCAACTCGATTTTCGTGATCGCATTTTTCAAAGAACTCAGAATCACCGCCTTCGATCCGAATCTGGCGACCACCATGGGCATCAATGCCAACCTCATGCACTACGTGCTGATGACCCTGGTGGCGGCAACCACTGTCGCCGCATTTGAAAGCGTGGGCAGCATTCTGGTAATTGCCATGCTTATCGTTCCCGGAGCAGCGGCACACCTGATTACTGACCGTTTGGACAACATGCTCGTGTTGAGTATTGGCTTCGCTATGCTTTCGGCTGTCCTGGGGCATTTGGGCGCCATTACCGTTCCGCAGTGGTTTGGTTTTCAGGACACAAGTACAGCGGGTATGATGGCCCTTACCGCCGGGTTGCTGTTCCTTTTGGTATTTCTCTTTGCACCGCGATATGGGGTGATTGGACGCGCCCTGAACCAGCTTCGTCTGGGATTGAGCATCGTCGGCGACGATATATTGGGATTTCTCTACCGCTACCAGGAACTGTCAACGTTGGACAAAGCACCTGTGCCCATGATTGCGTTGCAGCGTGCGCTCAACGCCAAATCCACCGTCCGTCTGATGGCTTGGCGACTGCTGCGGCAAGGATTGGTTCAAGCGGACAAAGAAAAGCTGGTCCTGACCGACAAAGGCATGCAGACCGCGAGGGGATTAATTCGCTCCCATCGTCTATGGGAAACCTATCTTTGCAACGTGATGGGGTACTGCCATGAAGACGTCCACCGGCACGCCCACCATTTCGAACATGTCACCGATCCGCGTCTCCAGGAAAAACTCCGCGAGGTGACGGGGAGCCCGGATGTTGACCCACATCAGCGATCGATCCCATGATGATGATTTTTCTAAATTTACCATGCGGTGTAAAAAACAAGCCATCGATGCGGCTTTATATGTAATCGGCAACCGGTCTACAGTGGGCAAATTATCAAGATGGCGGCAAGGCGATTCGACGGATGGCTGATATTGGTATTTATTTCCCGCATCGCGTTGTATGCCAACTTCATGGTATACGCTGCCTGTATACCAATCCTTATCAATGAGTGGGAAATGTCGGCCACCCAGGCCGGGAGCATCTCGTCGGCGTTCATGTTTGGCTACGCCGCGTCCCTTTTCGTGTTCGCTTGGCTCGCTGATCATTACGGGGCCAAGCGATTGTTCATTCTTTCCGCTTTTCTGAGCGCATCCTCAGCGCTGGTATTCGGCTTTTTTGCCCACTCCTACCTTTCGGGTTTAATTCTGTATGGCCTTGCGGCCACCACACAGGGTGGCCTCTATACGCCGGCGATCATGCTGTTCTCGGACCGTTATGACACGTCACGACGGGGTTCGGCGGTCGGCTATCTGATTGCGAGCACCTCTGTGGGATATGCGTTTTCACTGGTCGTGTCAGGGGTGTGCCTGGCTTGGGGAGGGTACCGCGCGGCTTTCATCGTGACGGGGTGCCTGCCATTGGTTGGCCTGATTTTATGCGGGTACGCATTGAGAAAAACGCCCAATACCATCCATCCCCGCGCAGAGCGCATCAGCATAAAAACGATGTTGAAGCACAATCGCAATGCACGCGTTTTAATCGCCGGATATACATTCCATTGCTGGGAACTGCTGGGTATGTGGTCATGGACACCGGCTTTCTTTGCCGCCGTTATCGCCATCTCCGGAAATAATTTCGGCGAGACGGCCCGGTTCGGTGCGTTTCTAGTGGCTTCAATGCATCTCATCGGGGCACTGGCATCAGTATTGACGGGCCGCCTGGCGGACCTGTGGGGCAGGCGAGTCGTTCTGATCAGGGTCGCGGCAATCGGCACCGGTTTATCATTGGTGATCGGCTGGCTGACCACGTGGCCGATTTCACTGCTCGTGATAATAGGGCTTGTTTATTATTTTTTTGCAATTGGCGACTCACCGGTGCTGTCTACCGCACTGACTGAGGTCGTGGCACCGAGCCATCTCGGGGCCGTTCTCGCGGTTCGGTCTCTATTTGGCTTCGGTGCCGGAGGCATTGCGCCGATACTATTCGGGGCCATGCTTGATCTAACCAACCCGCAAGGCACCCCACCTGAGACCTGGGGTTGGGCATTCACGGTCCTTGGTCTTGGAGGCCTTGCGGCGACCGTTTGCGCCATCTATTGCAGAGAACCTGGAAAACCCAGTTAGTCCGCCGAAAATAAGCGGTGGTTTGTCTTTAACGTGCCGGTCAAACGTTCGCTCACGCCTCAATCTTCCAGGCTAAAAACCGTTTTGGGCTTAATTCCATGTTTAGTCATCCGGTATTGGAGGGTAGAGCGTGCGACGCCCAAGAGCCGAGCGGCCCCTTTTTCACCACCGATGACCCCCTTGCACTTAATCAGGGCCTGTTCGATGGAAAGGCGTTCGGACTCCGCCAGGGTGGGAAGGCTTTTTTCGTTCGTGGTGGCGGCCCGCTTTTTCGAGTCAATCATTTTTTCAACATCCGCGATGCCGATTTTCTCGCTGGGTTTGAGAATGATCATTCGTTTAACCAGATTTTTCAATTCCCGGACATTTCCAGGCCAATCATAGGCGGTTAACAGGTTGAGCGCCGACTGGGTGTAGACCGGCGCGATTTGATGGATGTGGGCGGCTTCGATCTGATTGATCTGTTCGACCAGCAAGGGGATGTCCTTCCTTCGGTCGCGCAGGGCGGGCACATGAATGCGAATGATATTCAGGCGGTAATACAGATCTTTTCTTAGCTTGCCGAGTTGGATGCTTTTTTCGGGATCCCGGTTGGTTGCGGCAATCAGTCGAAAATTGACATCGATCGGCCGGTTGTCGCCGACCCGTTCAAATCGCTTTTCCTGCAATACCTGCAACAGTTTGGCCTGCAGGCCAGCGGGCAATTCGCCAATTTCATCAAGGAAAACGGTGCCCCTGTCACCCATTTCAAATCGCCCGACCCGTTGCGCATCGGCACCGGTGAACGCGCCTTTGGCATGCCCAAACAACTCGCTTTCAAACAGGGTCGACGAGATGGCGGGACAGTTGACTTTGATGAACATGTGATTTTTTCGAGGGCTGATATGATGCATGTATCGGGCTAAAAAATCTTTTCCGGTTCCGGTTTCCCCGGTAAGTAAAACCGGCGCGTCAATTTCAGCGACTCTTTTCACCAGGCCCATGAGCTCCGACATTTCAGAAGAAATGTAATAGAAATTCTCCGGATTGTATTCTTCAAGGACCCCAATCAGGTACTGCTTTTCTCTTTCAAGATGTTTTTTTTCATCATTCAGCCGTTTGTAGGCAACCAGATTGTCCACGGCAATGGCGACCTGTCTGGATACTTCAGTGAGCAGGCTCGAGAGTTCCGATAGATGCGCCGGGCGGTTTCTGAATGAGAAATGGAGCGTCCCCAAAACTTTTTTGCGAACGATCAGCGGAAACGCCATGGTCGACGTCAGGCCAGCTTTAATCAACTGGTTGATAACGGGTAAATCCGAATATTGTGTCAAATCATCGATGATTACCGGGTTCATAGACTGGATGGCCATCTTGGCAATGGATCCCTTAAGCGGCCGGTGGACCTGCTCCGAGATGGTGTTGCGACCAATTCCAAAAACTTTGGTGAAGTACTGCAGCGACTGATTGTTATTATCATACAGATTGATACTCAGCCGGTCGCAGGGGAAGTGCTTGTTTAACTCAGTGGTAAGGGCATCAAAAAAGCCCTGATTGGTCTTGTTGGAAATTACGGCGTTGGTAATTTCAAGCAGTATTTGGTGCCGGGTTGCAAGGCTCCATTCCATAAGGATCGCAACTTTGTCGGAAGGTTGTCGGAAAACGAATCGAATCGCCTGGTCGATAAAAATCTGCCATGAAGGTTCACCTTACCTGCTTGGCGCGCGTTCGTAAAGCCCAATATTGGGCACAGTGCCCAATATTGGGCCCCAATACATAGATTTTTTTTTGTGTGGCAGATTATTTTATCAAAATTTCAATAGAATACGATTTTTTTAGAACTGGCACCGTCCATGCTTCGTATTGTGTATCTCATCGAATCGGGGTTTTGCATGGAATACCTTTTGAACTATCATAAAGGTTTGAAGCTCATCAAAATACCCGAAAAAGCCAATGTAACGGTTCTACAGCCGGAGGCGATGCCCGTCCGGGAGACGCTTGCTGACATGACGGATCACGCCCTGCACAACGCCCGGTTCATTGCCCAGCTGCGAAAGAGAAATCCGTCGCGTATCGCCATCGTCATTCCGGATGAAACACAGCCAGTTCCGGTGGAAACGCTTCTGCCGGATATAACTCAGCAATTGTTCCAGGCACTGCCCCACATGGAGCCGACTTCAGTGACAATTATCATCGGGAACGGACTTCAGCCGCCTCCGAACCGAGACATGATCGATAAAATTCTTTCATCAACCATGGTTCGCCGCTGCAATGTTGTCGTCCATGTTCCCGACGACGCACGGATGAAAGACTTCGGCATGACCCGGCGTGGAACACCGGTGAGAATAAACGCCGCATTGGGAGAGGCCGACTTTAAAGTGGTCATCGGGCTGATCGAACCCCACCAGTATGTCGGTTTTACCGGCGGCGCAAAAGAAGCGGTGATCGGATGCGGGTCAGCCGAGACCATACGGCAGAACCACCGCCTGATTCAAGAGAGGCCCACCCATAGAAGGCATGTTGATGGTCACCCGATGCGCGAAGACATCGATGAGGCCGGTCGACGGATTGGAATCGATTTTGCGGTCAATGTCGTCCTGAATACCGATGAACAGGTGGTTCGTGTCTTCGCTGGTGCACCGAACGCAGTCCTCGAGCAAGGGGCTGAAACCTGCGCCGCTGTTTATGGCCTGGAACTTGAGAAAAAATTTGACATCGTGTTGGCCTCCTGTGCCGGACACCCCAAGGATATCAGCGCGTATCAGGCCCAGAAAAGTTTCAGCCTCGTTTCCCATGCGGTTAAAGAAGGCGGCAAAATTTTGCTTCTGGTTGCCTTCCGAAAGGGTTTTGGCGGGGACGTGTATTTCGACTATGTATGCCCGTCTGCCGAACCGGAAGCGGTCATGCAGGATTTCACCAATTTTGGGTATGCCATGGGTGCTCCCAAGGCCGATGTATTTGGCTCGATGCGCGTGAATGACCGAGCCGGTGACTTCAGCGATGTGGACAGCGAAATCATGAGAAATTGCCATTTGCGGGCGGCGGATCCTTCTTCCATCATGGGAGAATGGGTGGATGATTTTAAGGGAACCCCGGAAGTGGCGGTCATTCCACTTGCAGCAACCACCTTTTTTTACAATGGTGACCGTCAGCTGCGTGCCTCGTCATCGCCGGCATGAAAATCGACGGCCACCGACGCGGTCTTATTTTGACCGGCATTCGTTTATTTTTTATTTCAATCTAAGGAGGAAAGTAAATGATTCAATTTTTAGTTCACGAAAAGAACGACAGTGTCGGGGTTGCCACCGTCGACATCAAAGCTGGTGAAACGGCACAGGGGCTGTTCATGGACTCCCAGGAACCGGTTCAAGTCAAAACGCTGAACGATATCCCCCTGGGCCACAAAATCGCCATGATCGATCATCACGTTGACGGCTCCGTCATCAAATACGGTGCCGACATCGGGAAAGTCGTGGCAGACATCAAAAAGGGCGGACACGTCCACACCCAGAATCTGAAGACAAGGAGGTGGTAACCATGAGCAATCCAAAAGTAATGGCCTACAGACGTGAAAACGGACGCGTCGGCATCCGCAACCACGTCATCATCTTGCCGCTGGATGATTTGAGCAACTCAGCCTGTGAAAAAGTGGCCTATAACATCAAAGGCTGCAAGGCGCTCCCCCATGCCTACGGTCGTCTTCAGTTCGGCGAAGACCTGGAACTGTTCTTCCGCACCCTGATCGGCACCGGCGCCAATCCCAATGTGGCGGCGGTGGTCGTCATCGGTATCGAGCCCGAGTGGACCAACCGAATTGTGGAAGGCATCGCCAAGACCGGCAAACCCGTCACCGGTTTTGCCATCGAACGGCATGGCGAGATCAAGACCGTGGAGATGGCCAGCTGGAAGGCCAAAGCGTATGTGCACTGGGCCAGTGAACGCAAACGCGAAGCGTGCGATCTGAGCGAGATCTGGGTGTCCACCAAATGCGGCGAGTCGGACACCACTTCCGGCCTGGCATCCAATCCCACGGTGGGCAATGCCTTCGATAAACTGGTGGAAATGGGCGCCACCTGCAGCTTCGGTGAAACCAGTGAAATCACCGGCGGTGAGATGATCGTCAAGGAGCGGGCGGCCACCCCCGAAGCTGCCGAGCAGTTCATGGCGCTTTTTGATCGATATGCGGCGATGATCGACCGCAACAAGACCGATGACCTTTCCGGCAGCCAGCCGACCAAGGGCAACATCGCCGGCGGGTTGACCACCATCGAAGAAAAAGCAATGGGCAACATTCAGAAAATCGGCAAAAAGTGCCGATATGTCGGTGCCCTGGACAAGGCCGTCGCTCCGACCGGCCCGGGGTTGTGGTACATGGACTCTTCCAGTGCCGCCGCCGAAGCGGTCACGCTGTGGGCGGCCGCCGGCTTTGTGGCCCATTTCTTTCCCACCGGGCAGGGCAACATCATCGGCAATCCCATCGAACCGGTAATCAAGCTGACCGCCAATCCACGCACCGCTGGGGATATGTCCGAGCACATCGACTACGATTGCTCTGCCATCCTCCGGGGTGAAATGACCCTGGACGAGTCCGGCGACAACCTGCTCAACATGCTGATCCGCACCTGCGAAGGCCGTCTGACGGCTCAGGAAGTTCTCGGTCACGAGGAATATGTGCTGACCAAGCTTTACGAGAGCGCTTAAATCAGGCAGACGCAGCGGATACGGGCTAAATCAACGATCTTCATGTCGACGCCGGACGCCGGCAAGGACGCCGGGGTCGACATGGTGCCGGATAAAAGCAGGATGTCAGGATCTTCGTTTGGCAGGAGAAGGCAGCCAGCCCCTTATCGAGCGCGTCTGAAAAAAATCGATAATCGATATGACTCATCCGGAGGTGACGTGCCATGACGGCAGGACAAGACAACAAGACAAACGGCCAAGGGGGAAGCGTTGCCCTGTTCATCTTTTATTCTCTTTTCGCCTTATACTTTATCAACGTGCTTGTTGGTAAGGCGAAGGTCTCATACGGCCTGAATCTGCCCCACTTGGGAAATGTGGCCGAGTTCCTCCTGCTGTCCGTGGCATGCGTTGCATTGATCGTAGCGGCTTTGAAGAGAGAAGCCGCTGAAAATAAATCTTCAACCGAGACAAAAGGAGACGAACAATGACCCAAGACCAACAAAAAGAGTCCGGCCTGAAAATGGTGGAACGGCGCCGCTTCATGGAATTGACGACCAAATTTGGATTTACGGCTGCCACGGTAGCACTGTTCAGCGGCGTGTTGGGTTCGAAAACGGCCAGCGCGCAGGTCGCCCAGGAGGAGCAGGCACGCCAGAAGACGGCCAAATACACAATGAATATCGCTACGGCGTATGTCCTTACGGCCGACCGCAGCTACCCCATCATGCAGTTGGACATGAAGGAGAATATCCAAAACTGCACCAATGGAGAGATTTATGTCAAACTGGCGCCGGGCGGCCAACTTGGCGCCGGTTCTGCGCTGGTCCAGAAAGTTCAAGCCGGCACGATCCAGGCCGCCCAGCATTCCATTTCCAACTTCGCCCCGTTCGCGCCGGTGACCGATTTGATCAACATCCCCTATTGGGTGGGCACCAATCAAAAGTTTGTCAATCTGGTCACCTCCGAGACCTGGCGCAAGGAGGTGGATGCCAAGGTGGCCGCATCGGGCTTCAAGGTGCTGTGGTATGTGGTCATCGACCCGCGGGTGGTGGCGACCCGCAAGGGCGTTGCCGGCCCGATCAAAACCCCGGATCAGATGAAGGGGATCAAGTTTCGCGTGCCCGGATCCAAAATCCTGGCCCAGTTCTATCAGTTGTTGGGCGCCAACCCCACCCCCGTGGCCTGGGGCGAAACCTCTTCAGCCATCAAGCAGGGTGTGGCCGATGCCTTGGATCCTTCCGTCGAAGCGCTGCATGTTTTCGGCTTCAAGGACATATTGGACTGGGTGACCTTCAACGGCGCCGTGCCCGACAGTCAGGTTTATTCCTGCAATCTCGAATGGTTCAACTCGCTTCCCAAAAATGTTCAGGAAGGCATCGATTTCGCCAGCGAGATCACCATGCAGCAGAATCTGGCCAAGGTGCCGGCTGCCCGCGCCTATTCCATGGCGGAACTGGCCGCCGCCGGCGTGAAATTTTATGTGCCCACCGCGGATGAAAGGAAGCAGTGGGTGGATAAAGCCGGCGCTCAGCGTCCTGAATGGGACAGCTTCAAGATAGAGCTGGCCGGATCGTTGGAAACCTTTGACAAGTTCCTCCAAGCGGCCAACACGATGGGCCGATACTACGTGCACGACGTCAAGGCCTAAGTCTCGACACACGGCGGCGCCAGTCCCGAAAAAGGCGCCGCCGGTTCATTAATGTAAATTAGCAGGGAAATAGGATTGGGACGCATGACGATTCGAAATATCCTCCACAATATTGATGAAAACGCCGAGCGCTGGTTGCTGTTGCCGCTTTACGCCCTGATCGTGATCACGATCTTTATGGAAGTATTCCGACGGTTTGCACTCAGTTATTCTTCGATCTGGGCCGAAGAGGTCGCGCGCTACGCCTTTATTTACGTGTCCTGGATTGGTGCATCGGCCGGCATCAAGGCGCGTGCACACATCCGCATTGACGTGATCCTGCCATTCGTCAACAACCGCACACGGGCGGTGATCATGATCCTGGGCGATCTGATCACCATCGTGCTGGCTGTCATGGCTTTCTGGTGGTCCCTTGAAAGTGTTCTGGTATCCATTAAATTCGGGTCGGTGACCCATGGCCTGCGCATCAGTCTGGCCTGGTTTCTGGCAGCCGTGCCGATCGGGTTCGCCATGATGCTCGTGCGGCTGATTCAGTCCATCATCCGAGATGTTTCCGACCTCAAGGCCGGTCGACCGGTATTCGAGGGCAAGAAACTTTTCGATTAGGAGGATACACATGCTTCAACAATACTTGATGCAGCAGCAAGAGATCACTCTCGGGTGGGGCTTCTTTGTACCGTTGGCGATGATGATCGTCCTGATTTTACTGGCCGCCCGAATTTGGGTGGTCATTGGCATCGGTTCGTTCGCCATGCTGTTGTTCACGGGTGTCCTTCCGCCTACGCTCTTGGGCGAGGCGCTGTTCGACGGGATCGATTCATTCGCCTTGATTGCGGTGCCGCTGTTTATTCTTACTGGAGACATTCTGGTGCGCACCGGGCTCTCCGGCAAGCTGCTGGACGTGGCCGAAGCCACCATGGGCTCAACGCGATCCGGATTGGGAACGTCCACCGTGCTGGGCTGCGGTTTTTTTGCCTGTATCAGCGGCTCCGATGCCGCCGACGCCGCAGCCATCGGCAGGATCACCATCGACCGGTTGGCGGCCAAAGGCTATCCCAAGGCCTATGCCTGTGCACTGGTGGCGGCGGGCGCCTGCACCGGGATTTTAATTCCGCCATCCATATCGTACATCATTATCGGACTGGTGCTGGGCATCAGCGCATCGACCCTGTTTCTGGCCGCGGCCATTCCCGGTGTGCTGATTCTGCTCTCGGTCATGCTCTCCAATGCGGTGGTCAACCGTATCCAAGGATACGAAAACAGCACCGCGGGGTTCAATTTTCAATATTGGCGGAAAACGGTATACGCGGGGCGCTTTGCGCTTCTCATACCCTTTATCATCCTGGGCGGCATCTACTCGGGCATCTTTACCCCCACCGAGAGTGCGGCCGTGGCGGCGCTCACCGCAATCATCATCGGGTTTTTCCAGCGAACGCTGAAAATCGGTGATATTCCCAAGATTTTAGAGACCTCAGCCAAAGTCAGCGGTGTGATCGTACCCATCATCGCCATGAGCCTGCCGTTGGCCCAAACCCTGGCCAGCCTGCAGGTGCCTCAGGCGTTCGTCACCTTCATGACCTCCCTGACGAGCAACCCCTATTTGATTATTCTGATCATGGTCGTCATTTTGATGATTGCCGGCTGCGTCATGGAAACCACACCGAATATCGTCATTCTGGCGCCGCTGCTGCTGCCGCTGGCTCTGGAAATCGGGATGAACGAAGTTCATTTTTGTATATTCATGATCACCTCTTTGGGGATTGGTTTCATTACCCCTCCCATGGGCTTGAACCTGTTCGTGGTTTCAGGCGTCACCGGAACACCGATCGTATCCATTTCGAGATACGTCTTCCCGTTTGTATTTACCATGCTCGCCGTCGCACTATTGATCGGCTATGTGCCATGGATTTCGCTCTGGCTGATCAATTAGACTGTTGTCGAATGAAAACAAATATCAATCTTTAAACATGTTTGATGAGCAAGGAGAATCCACATGAGTGTCGAATACTTGAAAAAGGCAACCAAAACCGCAGAAACCGATGAGACGAAAACCCGTGAGATCGTTGTCAACATGTTGAACGATATCAGGGAAAACGGCGAAGCGGCAGTAAAAAAGTATGCTGAGAAGCTGGACAAATGGACCGGTGCGTTCGTCATCACCCAGGACGACATCGACAAGGCGGCGGCCAGCATGGACCAGCAGACAAAAGACGATATTCAGTTTGCCCATGAGCAGGTCTACAATTTTGCCAAAAAGCAACGCGAGAGCATGCTTGAATTTGAAACGGAATTGCATCCCGGTGTCATTGCCGGCCAGAAACTGATTCCGGTGAACGTGGCCGGATGTTACGTGCCGGGCGGCCGCTTTGCCCATGCCGCATCGGCCCTGATGAGCATTGCCACGGCCAAGGCCGCCGGGGTCCCCTACATCGTTGCCTGCTCCCCCCCCATCACGGGGGCGGTATTCATCCCGCCATTCTCTATGCCATGTCGGTGGCCAAACCGGACGTGATCCTGACCTTGGGGGGCGTACAGGGAATTGCCGCCATGGCCTATGGGATATTCACGGGGAAACCGGCGGACATCCTGGTGGGGCCCGGCAACAAATTCGTCGCCGAAGCCAAGCGTATTCTCTTCGGCGAAGTAGGCATCGATGTCTTCGCCGGTCCTTCGGAAGTAATGGTCATCGCCGATGAAACGGCGGATCCCGACATTGTCGCCGCCGATTTGATTGGGCAGGCCGAGCACGGCTTCGACTCACCGGCCGTGTTGATTTCGACGTCAAAAGCGCTGGCCCAGGAGGTCATGAAGAAAGTGCCCGGGGTCATTGCCGCACTGCCGGCCCCCGAGGTGTCCGAGGCGTCCTGGCGCGATTACGGCGAAGTGATCGTGGTTTCCTCAAGAGAGGAAGCCGCCAAGGTGAGCGATGAATACGCATCCGAACATCTGGAGGTTCAGGCGGCCGATCTCGACTGGTGGTTGAATACATTGACCAATTACGGGTCCCTCTTTCTGGGCGAAGAATCCACGGTGGCCTATGGCGACAAGACCTCCGGCCCCAATCATATCCTGCCCACCAAGAAAGCGGGCCGCTACTCCGGTGGATTGAGCGCCGGCAAGTTTATCAAGACCGTCACCTACCAGCGATTGACCAGGGAAGCCAATCGACAGATTGGATGCGTTTCCGCGCGTATTTCCCGTCTGGAAGGCATGGAGGGGCATGCGCGTACGTCGGATGTGCGCCTGGCCAAGTATTTTCCGGATGAGAAATTTGATTTGGGAGAAATCAAATGAGCATTATTGACGAATTGTTTGATTTGAAGGGCAAGGTGGCCTTGGTGACCGGGGGCAGTTCCGGTATCGGGCGGGCCATCGCCTATTACCTCGCCCAGGCCGGCGCGGCGGTGGTGCATGCCGCGCTTCCCCACGAGGAGGAGGGACTCAAGGCTGCGGTGGCCGACGTTGAATCCGCGGGATCGCCCGCCGCCTATGTCACCTGCGACGTCAGCCAGCTCGATGCACTCCCCACCGTGGCCGATCGTGCCGCCGCGTGTTTCGGCGCCCCCGACATCCTGGTCAATGCCGCCGGCGTCAACTTCAGGGAATCATGGGACAAGGTGACCCCCGAGACATGGAACAAGACACTTGCCATCAATTTGACGGCACCGTTCTTTCTGGCACGGCTTCTGGTGCCGTCCATGCAGAAGAAAACGTGGGGAAAGATCATCAATATCGCATCGCTGCAGTCGCAGCGCGCTTTTCCCAACAGCATGCCCTACGGTGCTTCCAAGGGGGGGGTGATGCAGCTCACGCGCGCCATGGCGGAAGCGTGGTCCAAAAACCAGAGCGGCATCACCTGCAACGCCATCGGGCCGGGGTTTTTCAAGACCGGCCTCACCTCCCCCCTTTACAATGACCAGAAGGTCATCGACGCCCTGTCTCGCCAGACCATCATCGGACGCAACGGCGAATTGTCGGACCTGGCGGGAGTCACGCTGTTCCTGGCTTCACGGGCGTCGGATTACATCACCGGCCAGACCATCTTTTTAGACGGGGGCTGGACAGCCAAATAATGCCCGTCCGGAGACGGGATCGTTTCGTTAAAATTAGAACACACCATATACACAACGGTTGCATGATTTGCAGCTAACAGGATATCGCGCATGAAAGCATTGGTCTACACGGCAACAAATGAAGTCATCTACCGGGAGGAACCCGACCCGGTCCCCGGGACCGGGGAATCTTTGGTCAGAGTGGAAGCGTCCGGCATCTGTGGGTCGGACATGCACGCCTATCACGGCAAAGACCCTCGCCGCGTGCCACCGCTGATTTTAGGTCACGAGATCGCAGGAACGGTGGTTTCCGGCGTTGTGGCGGGCCAACGGGTGGTCGTCAATCCCCTGATCACCTGCGGGCGATGCCCGCTTTGCGATACGGGCAGGTCGAACCTGTGCGCCAGCCGGGAATTGATCGGGATGCGACGGGCAGGTGCGTATGCAGAACTCGTCACCATCCCTTCGGTCAATCTGATACCGGTCCCTGAAGGCCTGAATACGGTCCATGCATCGCTTGCCGAACCCACCGCAACGGCACTCCACGCGTTGAATCTGGCAATACGCGCCTCCCACCGCCCGCTGGCCGAGCTCCGGACGCTGGTTATCGGCGGTGGGGCCGTGGGGCTTCTGGCTGCCCTGCTGCTGAGGGGTTACGGCTGCAAGCGGTTGGTCGTTGCCGAAACCCACAGCATGCGCCGCGAATCGGTTGCCCGAAGCGTCGGATGCCAGGTTCACGATCCGATCAACGATCCGGCGCTGGACACCGACGCCTTCGATCTGGTGATCGATGCGGTGGGCGGCGGGGTTACCCGCACAAGCGCGATGGCGGCGGTCAGTCCAGGGGGCATATTCATTCACATCGGCCTGATGGATTCGGTTGGCGAACTGGACATTCGAAAACTGACCTTATTTGAAGTCTCCCTGATCGGCGTTTATTGCTACACGGCCGCTGATATGCGGGCAGCGGTGCGCGCCCTTGCGGAAGGCATGCTCGGGGACTTGGAGTGGGTGGAACCCCGGCCGCTGGCCGATGGCGCTCAGGCATTCGACGACCTGCACCATGGGCGCAGTGCGGCCGCAAAAGTCGTCCTTGTCCCCTGAAAATGGAGTTGCCCATATGATCCATGTGATTGCATCGATAACCATTAAAGAAGGCCGGAGGCCCGAATTTCTCGATATATTCAAATCCAATATTCCCAATGTGACCGAGGAGTCGGGTTGTATTGAATATGTACCGACCATCGACGCCCATTCGGGTTTGACGGCCCAGGCGTGTAATGAACATATTGTCACGATTATCGAGAAATGGCAGACCTTGGAGGATCTGAAAAAGCATCTGTCGTCGCCCCATATGCTCGCTTACAGAGAAACAGTTAAGGATCATGTCGAGCATGTATCGCTGAAAATACTAATGGAAGCGTGATCTGCGGTTGAATGGGCGACAGGCCAGGTTTCGCCCACGTGCTGTCCCGCCATCCGGTCTGCAGGCATTGATAACGATTGCGTTGATGGGGTGGAAACGATTTACTTGCCAATGGCGTAGGCCTGCCTGCGCGGGTCCGCGCCGGCCTTGAGCAGGCCATTTTCCCGCTCGATCGCGATCACCTGGGAAGAACCCATGATTTCGGCGTATCCTTCGATCACCTGGACGTCATGCCCTTTTGCGCTGAGTGCCGCGATGGTCTTTTCCGGAAAGCGGTTTTCCATCATCAACGAGCCGTCCGGATTGGATCGCCAGCGCGGCGCTTCAGCGGCCTGCTGCGGATCGGCCTTAAAGTCGATCAAGTCCATTGCCACCTGGATGTTGGTCTGGGTCTGACCATCGGCCCCCGGTGTTCCCAGCAACATGGCGGGCCGGCCGTGCTTGAGAATCATGGCCGGGTGCAGCGTGTGGTAAGGCCGTTTGTTTGGCGCCAGCACATTGGGATGGGAGACATCCAGGGTGAATCCCCGGCCGCGATTATGAAGCACCATACCCGTTGCCGGCACCATCACGCAAGAACCGAACGCCTCGAACAGCGACTGGATCAACACCACGGCGTTGCCCTCCGCGTCCACCACACTCAAATAAACCGTGTCATCGCCGCCCCGCGTGAAATCCCGGGCGTCATAGCCTTTGGCCGCCCGATCCGAATCGATTAAATCGGCGCAATCCCTGGCCAGGGTGTGGGACAGCATCTCTGCCACCGGCACCGGGTGGGCGGCCGGATCGCAGACGTAGGCATCCCGATGGACAAAGGCCAGTTTCTTGGCCTCGACCATCAGGTGGATCAACTCGGCCGAGTCTACGGCCATGGCGGCAAGGTCATGGGTTGCCAATATGTTGGCCTGCATGAGCAAAGCGATTCCCTGGGAATTGGGTGGCTGGGTGGCCAGGGTGTAGCCGCGGTAATCACTGGTGATCGGCGTTTGCCACTCCACCGTGTGTCGGGATAGATCAGCCTCGCAGAAAAAGCCCCCGATGGCCTCGGAATGCGCAACCAGGGCCTCGCCCAGCGGTCCACGGTAAAAGGCGTCCGGTCCGTTATCCATGAGCATCCGGTAGGACTGGGCCAGCTTGGGCTGCACCATCAACTGGCCGACCCGGGGAAGCACCCCACCCGGCAAAAAGGTCTCTCCGGCGGCGCCGGCGGCAAGCAGAACAGCCTGACGTTGGTTGAGCGCATTGACCAAATCCGGGTAGACTGGAAACCCGTCTCGCGCATAGGGAATGGCCCTGGCCAGCAGGGTGTCCAATCCCAAGGTGCCGTGTTTCTCCAGGGCCGCCTGCCAGCCGGCAATGGCACCCGGCACCGTGCAGGTGTGAATGCCGGTCGCGGGCACGCGCTGGTAGCCGACCCCCCGGTATGCCTCCACGGTGGCTCCCGCCGGGGCCCGGCCCGACGCGTTGAGGGCGTCGACGGTGCCTTTGTCGGCCATGTGGATCAGCATAAACAGATCACCGCCGATGCCGCACATATGCGGCCTGACAGCGGTCATCACCAGGTTGGCGGCGACGGCCGCATCCACGGCGTTGCCGCCGGATTCCAACACGGCTGCGCCGGCTTGAACGGCTAAGGGATGATCGGCCGTAATCATCCAGTTGGTGCTCATCAGCAGCGGGCGATGGGTGGCAAAATGGTTCGACATGGTCGTGGAACTCCTTATTTACCCAGCGGCTTAAATCGCCATGCAGGCGCGAGGGTTCTTTTCATCCGCCAGCAGGCCTGCGACAACCCGTATCACGGCGGGTGCCTTATTCTGGATGTGGAGAAAAAAGGGTCAAGGGGCCTGGGGCGAAGGCAATGGCCGTCATCGGAGGAATAATCGTGAGCCCGGTGCTCAAACGCATGATCGGGTGGTCCTCCGCGTGTTCCGGACAACCCTGTATAAGAAAATCCGATATGAATATCAATAGCCTGGCGCGCCAGGTCCCGCCATTGTATCAGAAGTCCCCTTCACCGGGCTGAACCGTCCAACAGCCCTTGATATCGTTTATGCGCAAGTTTTGCTTTTAAACACGGGGGCTGTGCATGTATGATCGCAGCCATCAACCGTTTAGTTGAGCGGCAAATCGAGCGGAGAGACGCCCCGATGGAGATCAACATACCCGGCAACCTGCTGACCACCGCCATGGCGGTGATGCCACATACGAACGTGACGCGGGCACTCGAAACGGCCCTGTCAGTGGACGTGCCCTTCTGGCCCCAGCTGCCAAACTACAGCTACTACGAAGACATGTATGTGCAGGCGGCCGAACATTTTCCCGGCATCGTCCTGGACCTGGAAAAGCGAACCCTGCGTTTTTCAATGGATAAATTCGCCGAGGAACTGGAAGATGCCCTGATGCGTTTTGACGAACCGGCCATGTTCGACATCAGTGAGACCTATTCGGCCGTGTACCACCGCTTTCTGGCGCTGGACCTGTCAGATCGGCCCGCCATCCGGGGCCAGCTGGAAGGACCGATCAGCTTCGGATTCAACATCCTGGATCAGGATGACCGCCCCATTATCTTCGATGATACGGTTCGGCCGTTCATGCTGGAATTTATGGCCAAGCGGCTGAATGTGCAATTGGCGCGACTCAAAAAACGCAATGGAAATGCCTTCATGTTGGTGGATGAACCGGGTCTGCAATTCCTGTTTTCGGCCATGGCCGGTTATGGGGATCAGAACGCCAAGGGCGACCTGGATCAATTTTTCGCCCAGGTCGACCGGCCTCGTGGCATCCATCTGTGCGGCAATCCGGATTGGGATTTCCTGCTCAATCTCGATCTGGACGTGCTTTCCCTGGACGTCTACACCAACGCGGAAATCTTCGCATCGTATGCCGCTTCGATTCGACAATTCTTGGATCGGGGCGGCGTGCTGGTCTGGGGTATTGTGCCCACGGGTTTCGAGACGTTTGCGCAGGAGGAGATCCCCTCCTTGGTACAACGCCTGGAAACTGTCTGGAAGGTGCTGTGGTCCAAGGGCATTGACCGGCAGCGAATGATCGCCCAGAGCATGCTCTCGCCGGCCACGTGCTGCCTGGTCAACCCGGACAGGGAGCGTACCGTGGAGCGCGCTTTTGGTGCAGTCAACCGCATGGCCGACCTGCTGAAGGAAAAATATCTGGCATGATTAAATATGCATCGGCACCCAAGCCGAAGCAATGAAGCCCATGACAGCTAAAAAATAGCGACATATTAGCTAAACCGGCTTGACCCGGCCCGATGCGGATGTTAAGAGGAATGATCCGAACACCTTCGAAACAACCCCAATCCAGTCACTCGAAAAGGATGGGCATTCATCGTGGCAGACGACAAAAAAAACCAGACCGCTGAAGCGCCGCCGAGTTTAGCTCCCGCAAAGGTCAAGTTCGAAATATACGGAGAGGAGATGATCGAGAAGCTGGTCAAATCCAGTGGCAACAGCGGCCGCGTCTATTTGCCACCGGACTGGGTGGGGCGTCATGTGAAGATCATCCGGGTCGATTAACCCCAATTACGAAGAAAAAAAGGACCATTGACGTGGAAAATATCCGGATCAGAGAACTTGCGGCAGCGGATGCGGACGACATCGCCGACATCTACGCATCCATTGTCCGAAAATCCGTAGATATGGACTTCAAAGACCTGATCGAAAAGCACGCCCGAAGCGAAAATGACATTTGCTTCGTGGCCGAGCTGGACGGCCGGGTCATCGGTTTTATGATCAGCTACATTCTGACCTTCGGCTTCGGCATTGAAAAAAGCGCTTGGATCGCCACCCTTGGCGTGGATCCGGAATACATGGGCCAGGGTTTAGGGGCCCGCCTGGCCCGTGAGATCTTCAAGCTCTACAAGCGCATGGGAATCAGCCGCGTGTATACCTCGGTGACTTGGGACTCTTCCGACCTGCTCTCGTTTTTTAAAACTTTAGGATTCGACCGCAGCAAGTTTATCAATCTGAAAAAAGATCTTTAACGGTTTCATCAACTGTAGCCGCAGGCTATATTTTTTCGCTCACCCGCGTGGCGTGTATAGCCCCATCTCCCTGCCTATTCGGTTTCAACGGGGTCGGATGCCGCCGACGGAAACGCCAGGGCTTCGGTCAAGACGAAGGCTGCCTGGAGATAGGATGTCGGGCAGAGCGGGAAACATTCCTTGCAGTCATTGCACACCCTGGCGGCGATTTCCGGAATAAAACTGATCTCTTTCCTGATTCCTCGGTCCACGAATCCAATGGCGTCGGCCTTCTTGACCTCGGCACAGTACCTGACGCACAGACCGCAATGAATGCAAAATGAAGCATCTTTTTCAAAGCGGTCTTTGTCCGCATGGTAGTCTTTGGCAAATTTCTTTAGCTCCGGGGAGTCCGGTGCATGGGCCAGCAGCAGCTCGAGGATGGTCTTGCGAATCCGATCTACCTTCTCCGAGCGGGTTCTTACGACCAGCTTTTCCTCTACGGGGTAGACGCAGGAGACCACCAGCTTGGTCCATCCGCGTGATTCTACTTCCACCATGCAAAGCCGGCAGCCTCCAAAAGGCTCCAGTTTTTCGTGGTGGCAGAGTGTCGGGATCGATATCCCGGCGCTTTGGGCGGCTTCCAATACCGTCATCCCTTCACTGGCCGCCACCTTTTTTCCATCGATCTGCAAAAGGATTTTACGCATTATTTTTGCTCTTTCTGATGATGTTTCTTTCCGCTTCAGGGACAGCGGGCGGGACCGGTTCGCCGGAAATCTTTGTCACCGCGCCAAACCGAGAGGGGCAAACTTCGAAGCAGGTTCCGCAATTGGTGCATTTTTCCTGATCGATGACATGGATCTTCTTCTTGCCGCCGTCGATCGCTTCCGCGGGGCACTTCCGCAGGCAAATCATGCAGGCTTGGCACTTGTCCGGGTCGATGTAGTAGGCGATCAGCGCCTTGCAGGACAGCGCCGGGCATCGCTTCTCGTTGATGTGTGCCTCATATTCATCCCTGAAGTAGCGCAGCGTGCTGAGAAACGGATTCGGAGCACTCTTGCCCAAGGCGCAAAGCGAGGCTTCGATGGCGGTTTCGGACAGCTCCTCAAGCGTTTCGATGTCGCCCGCTTTTCCCCTTCCCCTGGTGATGTTGGTCAGAATCCTGTTCATCTGCCGCAGGCCTTCACGGCACGGGACACATTTGCCGCAGGATTCGTCGGTCAGGAATTCGGTGAAGTACCTGGCCACATCCACCATGCAGGTGTCTTCGTCCATGACGATCATCCCGCCTGATCCCATCATCGAGCCGGCCTGGGTCAATTCGTCAAACCCGACTTTTAGGTCCAGTTGTGCTTCAGGGATACATCCGCCGGACGGCCCGCCGGTCTGCACGGCTTTGAACTGCTTGCCGTTCGGGATACCGCCCCCGATATGGTAAATGATTTCTCTCAGGGTAATGCCCATGGGAACTTCCACAAGCCCGGTATTGGTAATCTTGCCGACCAATGAGAAAATCTTGGTCCCCTTGCTGCCGTCGGTTCCGATTTGGGTAAACCAATCGGCGCCGTTGTTGACGATCAACGGCACGTTGGCCCATGTTTCGACGTTATTCAACACCGACGGTCTTTCCCAAAGGCCTTTGATATTCGAGCGGGTATACTTGGGTCGGGGCTCCCCGACACGGCCCTCCAAGGCTGTCATCAACGCCGTTGATTCGCCGCAGACAAAGGCGCCCGCCCCCTGGTGAACGATGACCTTGAAAGTAAACGGTGAACCCAGAATGTTTTCTCCGAGAAAACCATATGATTCGGCCTGCTCGATCGCAAGATGGATATTTTTGACTGCCAGGGGGTATTCCTGCCGGACATAAATATAGCCCTCTTTGGCGCCGATGGCATAGCCGCCCAGGATCAATCCTTCAAGGACGGCGTGCGGATTGCCTTCAAGCAGGGCCCGGTCCATAAATGCGCCGGGGTCACCCTCATCGGCATTGACGATCACATATTTGATGGGTTCCGGGGCATTTCGAGACCCTTCCCATTTTCTGCCTGCCGGGAATCCGGCACCGCCCCGTCCTCTGAGGTTGGATTTTTTGACTTCCTCCAGAACCGCCACATCCGTCATCTGAAAAAGCGCTTTGTTGAGTGCTGAATAACCGCCAATGCACAGATAGTCATCGATGCTCTTGGAATTGATTTTGATATTGCTGCTCAGCAGCGTGCGTTGTTGGTTCTTGTAAAAGGGGATATCAGATTCCCGGGTGGCGCGTTCACCGGTAACAGGATCCTGGTAGAGCAAGCGCTCGACGATTGTATTCGCCTTGATTGTCGAAGCGACGATCTCGGGAACGTCCTCAGCCGTTACCTGAAGATAGCATATCTCATCGGGATAGATCACGACCACCGGTCCCCGCTCACAAAATCCAGGGCATCCGGTTCCCTTGGTATCCACTGTCGCGGAAAGGCCCTCTTTTTCAAGTTCCGCTTTAAAAGCGGCGATGACGGCGTCGGCACCGGAGGCGACGCAACCGGCACCGGCACAGACCGAGATGCAAGGGGCGCTGGGGTCCCTTTTGGACAATAGTTCCTGTCTGAATTGCTCTAATTCTTCAGGCGAATTTAACCGCGCCATAATTCTCCCCTACGCGTAAGTTTTTAGCACGTCAGCTGTTTGCCCCGGTGTCATCTTTCCATGGACCTTTCCATCAACTTCCAATACCGGTCCCAAGGCACAGCAGCCCAGGCAGTTGACCGTTTCCAGGCTGAACTTGAAATCAAGGTCCGTTTCACCCGCTTTTATTCCGGTCACCTCCTGCACGGTGTCGAGCACGCGGGTGGCACCGCGGACATGACAGGCCGTGCCCAAACAGATATGGACCTTGTGGCGGCCTTTGGGTACGACACTGAAGGCCTTGTAGAACGTCGCGATATGCTGTACCCGGGTCGATGGGACATTTAACCGTTCGCTGACCCGTGTTAAGGCTTCCTTGGGAAGCCAGTTGTTTTCACTCTGAATATCCAGCAAGATTTGAATGAGTGAACTGGCCTGGCCGTGATGGCGGTCAATGATCCGGTCGATTTGTTCAATTTCCATTAGGCGTTTCCCCGATGGCTTCCTGCCCGTTGACGATCCATACCCATTTCCTTCAGGCCAGCGCGTAACACTTGCGGGTCGTATCGTATCGGACCAACCCGTGCCGAGAAGAACGATTCATGTGTTTCGATACCTCTGAAGGGTTCAAGCCCAGACGCGCGGAGATGTCCATCGTTGAAAGGGGTTTTTTCCTCAGGAGCAGCATGATCTGGCTGACGGCCAGTTTTTCGGTAAATATCTCGTCGAATAATCGGTCGACCTCTCTGCTTTCGAAAAAGTCGGTATACGCTTTTTTTGATTTCTCAGGCGCTCTCAGCCGCTCCCGTTCAACCAACCGAAGGTAGGGGACCAATGCCCGGGCGGCCTCGAGCTTGAACTTCAATTCCTTCACCTCTATGCCTTCGCCCTCGCCAATCGGCCCCAACGATTTTATTTGTCGTGAAAATTCATCAGTCGCATCGGCCAGCAGGTTGCCATCGGCACCGGACATGAACGCGATCCTCAGCCGCTCCGGATGGATGCCGATGTGGCCCATTATTTTTTTGCACAGGTAGACGTTGGCCCATGCATCGTAATTGCCGTGGGTGATGTAGTTGCACTCATCCAACTTACACCCCCCGATAAACACACCATCCTGTCCGTTTGCGAATGCCCTGAGTATGAATTCCAGGTCCACTCTGCCGGAACACATGACGCGGATCAGCCTGATGTCAGTTGTATATTGCAGTCTGGAAACTCCAGCCAGGTCAGCAGCGCCGTATGCTCACCAGTGGCAGACGAAGCCCAGCAGTTTTGGATTGAATTCAGGATTTGTACGCATTCGTGCTCACCTCTTGTTGTTTGGTAATCGCCGTCGACCGCCATGGCAAACCGCTACCGGTTTTCAACCGCTGCATCCATTAGTCGCAGGATCTCCCGCTGGGTAACCGCCGCATCGATCTGGCTGCAAAGGGCCGCATGGGTAAAGTGCTTCAGCACGATCGCATTGGTCGGGCACTTGGTGGTGCAGACACCGTCCCCCTTGCAGAGAATGGGATTCACCCAGGCTTTCCTGCCTTTTGGCGTATCAATCCAATCGATCGCATCGTACGTACACGCGGTAATGCATGCACCACACGTCACGCAATCGTAGGCGTTTACCTCGGCGACGGAACCCGAGGCCACGACGGTATCTTTTGAGAGAAGCGTCATCACCCGGCCGGCTGCGCCATAGGCCTGGTTGATCGTTTCCTGAATGTGTTTGGGATAGTGCGCCGTTCCGCAAAGATATACACCATCGGCGGCAAACTCGACCGGTTTCAACTTGACATGGGCCTCTTTGAAAAAGTCGTCCGGACTCAGGGTCACCTTGAACAAGCCGGCCACTTCACGGGTTGAGGCGGAGGGAATCACAGCGGCGGCCAATGAGAGGATGTCGGCGTCCAATTCAAGCCGTTGGCCCAGTATGGCATCGGCGACGGTCACCCGGACAATTTCCTTGCCCCCCTCCACGGCAGCTTCGACCCGGGGCTTGTCATCCGGTTCATAGCGGATGAACCTTACCCCTTTGTCCGATGCTTCGCGGTAGTAATCCTCTCTGAGCCCATACGTTCGCATGTCCCGGAAAAGGATGTAGATGTCCATCTCCGGGTTGGCCGCTTTGAGTTTCAGGGCATTTTTCACGGCGTGGCTGCAGCACACCCGGCTGCAGTAATTTCGCGCTTCGTTTCGGCAGCCCACGCATTGAATCATCACCAGCGTCTCGGCACTCATCACCCTTTCTTCTTGTTGGGCGATCAGCTCTCCCAATTCAAGATGGGTGAAGACCTTGTCGTTCTCCCCGTAGAGGTATTCGACGGGTTGATACACGTCCGCACCGATGGCGATGACCGATGCACCATGTTTGATCTCCTTGACGCGGCCCTCCGTTTCCACCGTGGTTATAAAATTTCCCAGATACCCGGACACAGCGGTGATGGTGGCCTCGTGGGATATGTGGATCAAGGGGTTGCGATACACCGCGCGGATCAGGTCATTCAGGTAGGCCTGAACATCCATGCCTTCGATGGTGGTGTGAATTCTGCGCGCCATTCCGCCCAGCGCTTTTGTCTTTTCCACCAGATGGACCTCATGCCCCTGACTGGCGATGGAAAGCGCACAGGTCATGCCGGCGATACCGCCCCCGACCACCAGGGTCGCTTTGTTTACCGGCAGATCGAACTCCTGCAGGGGCTCCAGACGGCTGGCACGCGCCACGGACATCCGGACGATATCCTGCGCTTTTTTAGTCGCCTCGTCCTTCTGCTTGGCGTGGACCCAGGAGCAATGCTCTCTGATGTTGGCCATATCCAGGTAGTATTGATTCAGCCCCGCCTCCCGGAGGGTGTCGCGGAACAACGGTTCAAGCGTCCGGGGGGAACAGGCGGCGATCACCACGCGATTCAACCCTTTTTCCTCGGCCAGATCGGTTATTTCCTTGGCGGAGTTGGTGGCGCATGAAAACAGCTGCTCCTGGGCGTAGACCACATTGGGCAGGGTCATCGCATAGTCGACGGTGGCAGGGACATTGACGACACTCGAGATATTCGCCCCGCAATGACATACGAACACGCCTATCTTGGGCGCCTCATTGGAGACATCCCGTTCCGGCGGATAGGTTCTCTCTCTGGCCAGTTTTCCCCGTCGGTAGTCGAGCAGTGCACCGCATTGGGCGCTGGCGGCGCTGGCGGTAAATACCGATTCCGGAATATCCGTCGGCCCCTGAAAGGCGCCGCTGACGAAGATCCCAGGCTGGTTGGTCTTCATGGGGTTTTCATGGTTGGTCTGGTTGAAGCCGTGTGAATTGAGCGCGATGCCGAATTTTTGCGCAAGCCCTGTATATTCCGCAGGCGGGTTCAATCCGACGGACAGGACGACCATCTCGAATGCTTCCTCTTTGACGCCGTCATCGTTCGTCGCATAACGGACAATGACGTTCTTGTTTTCCGGGTTTTCTCCGACGATGGACACGTAGCTTCGGATGAATTCAACGCCCGGCAGCTGCTCCGCCCTTTGGAAAAAGCGTTCGAAATCCTTGCCGTGGGAGCGGATATCGTTATGGAAAATCGTGCACTGGGCATCGGTGTCATGATCTTTTGTCAAGATCACCTGTTTCTGGGTATAGGTGCAGCACACGCCTGAACAATAGCTGTTCTCGCCTTCGGTTACCCGTCTGGACCCCACGCACTGAATCCAGGCTATTTTTTTGGGGTGCCGCTTGTCGGAGGCACGCAGCACCACCCCCCCGTATGGCCCGGTGGATGACAACAGCCGTTCATAATCCATGCTGGTGACCACGTTCTGCAAGCGTCCGTAGCCGTATTCATCCTTTACCGACGGATCGAATGGCTCGATGCCGGAAGCCAGAATGATCGCGCCTACATTGACCTCCTCTTTTTGCGTCGTCTGCTTGAAGTCGATGGCGCCGGTCTGACAGACGCCTCTACAGATGTCGCACTTGCCTTCTTTCAGGTAAAGACAGCTTTCATCGATATAAGCGACAAGCGGAATGGCCTGAGAAAAATACACATGCACGGCCTTGTTATCCGATATTTCCTGGTTGAATGGGTCAGGATACTGAACCGGGCAATATTTTACGCATGTCGTACAGCCCGTGCATTTTTCCTCGATGATGTATCGGGGTTTCTTGGTCAGGGTGACCGTGAAATCGCCTGCCTGTCCCTCGACACGGTCAACTTCGGTAAATGTGAGAATCTCTATGTTCGGGTGCCGGCCGACCTCGACCAGTTTCGGTGAGAGGATTCACATGGAGCAGTCATTGGTCGGAAAGGTTTTGTCAAGCTGAGCCATGTGCCCGCCGATGCTCGGACCTTTCTCAACCAGGTACACCTTGAACCCGGCAGTGGCCAGATCGAGCGAGGCTTGGATACCGCTGACCCCCCCACCGACGACCATAACGTCTCCAAAATTGATGTCTCCAAGGCTTCCGGAAAATTGTTGAATGATCTCTTTTGGCAATACGTCGTTTCCCACTTTCTATCTCCTCATCAAGATTGCTGAGATTAAGGCACTAGAGCACGTCCTGGATAATCTCCGTGATATCCTTGATCGCGATGACGTCATCATACTCCAGGTTCAACCGGCTTTCCTCAAAATTGGTGATGCAGTATGGACAGGCGGTCACCAGTTCGACGGCACCGACCGCAACAGCCTGTTTCAACCGGATGTCGGAAAACCGTTCTTCCATGGGCGTGTCCATCCAGATCCTGCCGCCGCCTCCGCCGCAGCATAGGCTGTCCTTGCGCGAATCAGGCATCTCGACCATTTCCAGACCAGCTATTTGCTTTAAAAGGTCCCGGGGCTGATCATAGATGTCATTGTGTCGACCCAGGTAACAGGGGTCATGATAAGTCACTTTCTTTTCATACGCCCCGGCCAGTTCGAGCCTTCCCTCGCTGATCAACGCGTGTAAATATTGAGAGATATGAACCACCTCGAAGTTGACCATGAATTCAGGGTACTCGTTCTTGAACGTGTGGTAGCAGTGAGGAGAAGAGACAATGATCTTTTTAACCCCGTTGTCAATGAAGGTCTTGATATTTTCCCGGGCCAAGGTTTTGAACACCGTCTCGCTGCCCGTCTTGCGGATGCTTTCACCGCAGCAGCTTTCCTTCGCACCGAGTATGCCGAAGTCAATCCCGGCCCGTTTTAGGATGTTGGCTGTAGCGGTGGCCACCTTTTTCATTCTCGGGTCATAGCTGAGATAGCAGCCGACAAAATAGAGCGCCTCCATCCCCTCCGTGAAGGTTTTCACGCCCACGCCCGCGGCCCAATCCGCCCGTTTGCTTCGTTCCCCCTGCAGGGGATTGCCTTCGGAAATCAGGCTTGCTCTGGCGGTACGGGCAGATCGGACAGAGGCCGGAAAGACCTCGTATTCCGAGGCGACCCTGCGCAAGGAGACCCCGACCTCAATCTGCTTTACGCCCCGCGGACACTGCTGTGGACATCTTCCGCACGTCGTGCACCGCCATATGTCTTCACCGTCTATCTCAGTCAAACCGAACGTGGCTTCCCGGATAATCTTGCGAATGCTGAATTGCCGGACCCGGTTCCATGGGCAAACCGCATCGCACAACCCGCACTGAAAGCAAAATCGAAGGGCGTCTCCACCGGCCTCTTTAATCTCGTTGATGACCTCTTTGAAGGGAGCGACTGTTTCCACTGTCTGTATCAATCCTCGTATTTCGCCTTGTTGATTTAGTCTTTCTTCGATATCCGGGCAACCGCATCTTTTATCTTTTCCAGTCCGTATTTGTCTGCCAGCGCTTCCAATCCGATTTCGAGATCTTCCCGCTCATCCTGCGGATCCTGATCGTCGCCGTCCGCTTCCCGTTGCTCCAAGACCAGGGCATCATGCGGGCACCATTTCACACACAAGGGTTCGTCTTCGCCTTCACACATGTCACATTTCAAAGGCAGCCCGGAATCGGGCTCTTTGAACTCGTCCCTGGACGGACAAGAGGCCCGGCAGAAGGCGCACTCGTCGTATTCCTTGCCGTCGATGGTGTATTTGTCCCTGCCGGCGCACTCGGCGACCGCATATTCACCTGCATAGACCGGGACGTACAAGTCCCTTAAGGGTTCACGAATGATTCGAATGCGAGACCTGGCTGGATTGTTGCTGCTGTATTTCGGCTCCGCATGAAAGGCGGAGCAGATCATCTCACAAGCCCGGCAGCCGTTGCATTTATCGACATTGATGTTGATCGTTTTAATGGTTTTTTTCTCTTTTTTAGCTTTCAAGGCACACGTCCTCCACGCTAATCGGTCTCTTGTTGAGCGGCAGCCGCTTCGGCAGGGGCCGTTTCACCATCCGTCAAGATCCCCCTTTTGACGAAGTCTTCGCTTACGTAATCCAAACCCAGTTCGTGCAGCGACGCTTGGGTGGGAATACCGTCATTGTTCCACCCCTTGAATCGGTAATAGGTATCCAACAGCTCCTTTTCGAGTTCGGGAAAGCGTTTCTTCCAGTGGTTCTTTGGCGGCTGGTCATCTTTTCGGCGCATGCCCCTTCTTATGTTGATGGCCCTGACCAACGTCCGGTATCGCTTGGCCGCCTGGCTGAGTGAGGCTTCATCCATATCAACGCCGGTCGCCGCCGATATGAATTTCGGGTAGTTGTGTATATGATAGGGCGGTTTCAGGGGGAAGGAGGACAGACCGGCACACATGCCGAGGGCGTCATCGATGTAGTGCATCTTCTCCTGCCAGTCGACAATGTCACAACACATGTCAACCGTCGGGTAAAAGGGCATCGAATTTTCTCCACGCGGTTCCCAGTCCAGAAAATATTGTTTGAATTTATCGTCGGGAACTTGGTGCCAGTCCTTGACAAATGCCTCCCTGTGCTCTCTCTTGGGATACGGGGCCTGGGGGAACTGGCCTTCTATCTGGGTGATGTTCATCTTCTCGCCCGTACTGTACATTAAAAAATAGATCGGATTGAGCATGGACAGCTTGAGCGGCAGCTGTTCATGCTTCTTGATGTTGTTGTGCGCATATTCCTCCGCGCCGTTGCCAATCGCTTTGGCCGCCCAATACGTGCCGTTGGCCAGAATGTCGCCGATCCCTTCACGCCGGACGATTTTATCCAGCAGATAGTAGAATCTGCCCTCGTTGTCTTCCGGCATGTCCGGAAAGTCCGCTTTGGCCAATATGCCGTTTTCGAGAAGCTCAAGGCCGAAGGCCATCACCTGCGGGGCTGAGAATCCGTCAACGCCGTACTCGGTGGCGCGCTGAGCGATTTTCAAACCAAAGTCAAGGTCTGAGAAGGCCCCCATGGTATAGGTCAGTTTCGTGAAGCATTTCATCATGTAGGTTGGCAGGCCGGGCATGGAAATGGTCGCCCCGCAGGTCATCGGACAGTTGTAGCAGCTGATCAGCCGCTTCCGGGACTTGTCCAGGGTCTCCATCCACTCCCGGGCGATCTCATCGGTCCAGAAACCTTTTCGCCGGACGCGTGAATTGCCCCACATGAAATTTTCGGTATGCCATTTCTCGTCATGGACCTTCATCTCCTGGGGGGATCCCAGCCCGGCCAGAATTGGCATGACGCCCGGAATCGGATTGTCATTGCGGAATTGGATATATTCCATGACGTCGTTGCATAGGTCCATGTATTCGGCCGGCTTGGCGACATGAACGTCCTGCGTGCCGCGGACGACGATCGCCTTTACCCCCTTGTCTCCCATGATCGCCCCAATGCCGCCGCGACTGGCGCTGGACCGGCCCTGCTCGATGGAGGCAAAGAAAACCCGGTTTTCACCGGCCATACCGATGGCGGCGACCTGGGCTTTGGGCTGCTTGAGCTCCTTGCGTATGATTTCGGCCGTCTCGATGGCGCCCTTTCCTTTTAGATGAGAGGCGTCGCGCAGTTCCACCGTGCCGTTGTTGATCCATAGATAGACCAGGTCCGGTGATTTGCCGCGAAGGATCACTTTGTCATAACCGGCGTACTTCAATTCAGGTGCAAAGAACCCCCCCATCATTGAAAAGGCCATCAACTTGGTTTGCGGCGAGATGGTGGTCACGATGGTGCGATTGCAACCGGTTGCGGGTGTTCCGCACAATAGACCGGCGCTGAAGATCAATAGATTGTCAGGCGAAAACGGTTCGACCTCAGGCGGAACGCGATCCCACAAAATCTTGGCATTCGTGCCCAGACCGCCCAGGTAAAGCTGGGTGTCCTTTGGATTTGTCGCCACCCTTTCGATGTTTCCCCGGGTTAGATCGACTTCTAAATTGAACCCTGTTTCTGCGTACCTCATTTTTTTGCCCCTTTAACCGATTGCTTTATGACACCATATTTTTTTCGACGAATTCGGCGATATCCATCGTTTTGATCTCCTCTTCCCTGCCCAACGCCTTCATCCCGTCTTCGATCATGGTCAGGCAGAAGGGACAACCGACAGCGACGTTGGACACCCCGCAATCGACGATTTCTTCCGAGCGCGCCAGATTGATTCGCTTCCCGATCGTCTCCTCCATCCACATTCGTCCGCCACCGGCGCCGCAGCAAAAGCTTTCCCGTCCATGGCGGTCGAGTTCGTTGACACCGCCGGAGCAGACCGACCGCAGGATCGATCGGGGTTGCTCGTAAATGTCATTGTAGCGCCCGAGATAACAAGGGTCATGATAGGTCAGGGCGCCGTCGAGCGACGCTTTCAGTTTGATTTTTCCGGCCTGGACGAGACCATCGATGAACTCGGCATGATGGACCACCTCGTAATTCCCCCCCATTTGGGGATAATCATGTTTCAGCGCATTGAGGCAATGCGGACAGGCTGTGATTATTTTTTTAACCTGGTAATCGTTCAGGGTGGCAATGTTTTCCTCGGCCATCATCTGGAACAGCATTTCATTGCCGACGCGCCGGGCAAAATCCCCGGTACACTTTTCCTCCACACCCAGTATCGCGAAGTTGACCCCCGCTTTTTTCAGGATGTTGACCAGGCTGACGGATACCTTTTTGGACCGATCGTCGAAGGAACCGGCACACCCCACCCACAAGAGATAATCGACGGTCGGGTCGTCGGCCATCGTTTTGACGCCCAGCCCGTCGGCCCAATCGGCGCGTTTGTCATACCCGATTCCCCACGGATTGCCGTTTCGTTCGAGTCCTTTCAAGGCCGGGTTCAGCTCTTTGGGATAGGCTTCCGCGATCAAGGTCTGCCCCTGCCGCATGGCGATGATTCTGGGCACATGTTCGATGGTCACCGGGCAAACTTCTTCGCAGGCACGACAGGTCGTACATGCCCAGAGTGTCTCTGGCGCAATGACCTCGCCGACCAACTGTTTTTCACTGTTAAGCGCGGTGATCGCCTGCCTGGTTCTTTCAATTTGCGCGGCATCCCGGCTGTGGCGGATGGTGGCGGACAACCTGGCCCGTTTGATGATGTTGTCTGCATGTTCATATAGTTCACGCTTCAATGAATCATTGAATTCATGCAGGTTTAGGGGCTTGTCCGTGGTATAGGTCGGGCAGACGTCTTTGCAGCGTCCGCATTCGGTGCAGGTGAAAAGGTCCAGTCCCTGTTTCCAGTTGAGCTGATGGATATGGTTCATGCCCAAGGATTCTTCCTCCCAGGCGGTTTCGTCTTCCAAATCCAGCTGTTTGGTCTTTTCATGGGGATAGCCCAGGCTTTTCAAAAAAACGTTGGGCAGCGCGGTGATTACGTGAAAATGTTTGCCGGTAGGAAGAATGTTCAAAAATATCAGCTGGGTACAGATGTGCACCCAAAACATCATCACCAGGATGGTGAAGTTGGCATCGGCATTCAAGCCCGACACCAAACTGGCCGCACCCACCGTTATGGGTGTCCAGAGAAATTCGGAACCATACTTCACGCTGTTGAAGAAGTGAATATTTCCCGGGTTGTCATATAGGTGGATCAAATTGTAGCGGGCACCGTCGTACAATAGATCCGACACCATCAGAATCCCGATCATCACCAGGACCAAATAGGCCTCGACGGTGTTGTGCATGCGTTTGGGTTTTAAAACGGCGCGTCGATAAATCGCCAGGATCACCATCAATAAAACGATGCCCTCCATGATGTCTTTGACGGCGATATAAAGATATCCGAAGAGATGGTCGCCGCCCAAAAACGGCAGGTGAAAGCCTTCTCGAAATCCTTCTCCATACAGGGTCAGGCTGCGAATCAACAGGACACAGAAGCCCCAGAAGATGAATGCATGCATCAACCCCGAACTTCTCTCTTTTGCTCTTCCGACCAGGCGTTTCTGACCGATGGCCAGCGTGGCCGTGTTGATCAGTCGTTCCTTCAGATGATTGGCTCTATCGGTCGGTTCGAGCGCCTTTAGCAATTGAACCCTGCGAATCATCGTACGGCTGAAAACGGTCAATCCGGCAATCAGTAAAAGGGCCATCAGTAGGGGATTCACAGTTGCCTCATCAACTAATCGTAATCTGTATATGCCGCACCAATACCGCGTGGCGCGGTGATCGAAACCACATGCTGCGGCGGCCTATCGCCTCATTTTTTTAATCTCTTCGCGCAGAATTGGAACCACCTCGAAAAGGTCTCCGACGATGCCATAGTCCGCCACGTTGAAAATGGGTGCTTCGGGGTCTTTGTTAACCGCCAGAATCACTTGGGATCCGCTCATTCCCGCAAGGTGCTGAATGGCGCCGGAGATGCCGATGGCCATATACAGGGTCGGTGCGACAATCTTGCCGGTTTGCCCGACCTGCTTGTTGTGGGCCATGAACCCGCCGTCGACCATGGCGCGGGAAGAACCAAACCCCGCTTTCAAGTCGTCGGCCAGCGCTTTTACCAGATCGACACCGGCTTGATCCTTGGCGCCTCGTCCCACGGAAACGACGACGTCGGCATCGGCAAGATCGATTTCACCGCTCGCATCCGACAGGAGCTCCTTGATCACGGCCGTTGGGTCGGGTGCCGGAGCGGAAAGCCGGACGACGTTTTCGGTTCCGGTGATCCCTTCCACGGCCTCGAAGGCGCCGGCTCTGACAACCGCCACCAGCTGCCTGGTGTTGATTTTCACCCGCTGCATCACTTTATTGGCAATGGCGGGCCTGACGATCTCGATTTGATCGCCGTCAAGCATCACGTCGGTAATTTCCGTCGCACAGGCGGCGTCCAACTGCGCGGCAACTCGGGGGGCGGCGGCTTTGCCGCTTTCGGAAAAACCGAACCAGACCAGATCGGCACCGAAGCGCTTGGCGGCGTCGACGATGCAAGATGCGTATGGACCGGCTGAAAACAGCTCCAGCTTCGGATCATCGGCGATATACTGGGTATCGGAGCCGGCGCTGACCAGGTCGGGGATCAGCGATTCCAGCCCGCTGCCAATCGCCACCACGGCGGTTTCTGCGCCGAGGGCGTTGGCCTTGGACAAGAGTTCGGCGGTGCTGCCTTTTAATACACCTTGTTTGATGTCTGCAACGACGAGTACGTTAGCCATGATGATGTCTTCCTTGATTCAATCCGGTTAAGGTCCATTGGGGTTCGTGAACCATGCACTAAAATCGCTTATAACACCTTCGCTTCATTGGCCAAAAGAGCGACCACCCGCGCGGTGATCTCGGCGGCGTCGCCTTCAAATTTCTGCCCGGCAGTGCGGGTCTCCGATTTCATGAATTCAGCAATTTCCGATTTGGGCGTGGTACCGCCGACTTCATCATAGGATGTCCCCAGGGCCGCCAGATCCATGACATCGATTTTTTTCTTCTTGGCCATCATGAGGCCGCGCATCTGGGGCAGGCGCGGCTCGTTGATACTGTCGGTAACCGTGATTACGGCGGGCAAGGTCAGTTCAACGATTTCGGTCCCGGCGTCACCCAACCGGGAGACGTTCAGGTGCTGGTCGTCGATCACTTCGATGGCGATCACATTGCTGACACAGGGCAATCCCAGACGCTCGGCCAGGATGATTCCGGTTTGCCCATTATCGGTGTCCTGGGCCTGTTTGCCAGTGATGACCAGGTCATAGCTTCCCTTTTCATAAACCTTTTGCAACACGTTGGCATAGACAAACGAATCCGCTGCTGCCAGCGCCGGATCATCGATTTGAATCCCGTTCTCGATCCCCATGGCGAAGCCTCTGCGGATGATTTTGGTATTGTCTTCACCACCGCCGATGCTGACCAGCGTTGTCTCCGCATGGTTGTTTTCCTTCAGTTGGACGGCGGCTTCCACCGCATTTTCATCCCAAGCATTCATGACGTATTGCAGTCCCTCTTCAACAATCGCCCCTTTCTCCACCCGGATGGTCAATTCCACATCAACTACTTTTTTGATGGTTGTGAGAATTTTCACCTTGCCCTCCTAATCATTAGCGATCAAAAAACCACAATGTAACTATATTATAGCTATATTGTGAATATATGAAGAATCTTCAATGGGATGTCAAGAATTTTTTAACACTTGAACGATCCCCACGGCGAGCCACAGGGAATGCGCTCGCTGTCGTGGTTCCATAGATAAAACGGGTTTTTAAATTCATAAAAAATAAGAAAAATTTTTCACACTATGGCCGTTGCCGGATGACGAATAAGATCGATCATTTTTTTAAGCTACCGTAATTGAACAAAAATTAAAGCTACCTAAACAATATTATCCAGTTGGTCCGCTTTTTGAAAAGCGTGTCGGTAGTGATCGATCCGCCGGCCAACGATCCTGCCAAAGGCCATCTGACCGGCGTACCGCAAGGGTTCGATTCTGCGTCGGCGGGATCGCCTTGCGGCCAACCCTGCCGGAACACCGCCGGCAAACAGACAACAGGCGTGAAACCAACACATGAAGATCGAAGCCGTCATAAGACTCCTGTTGATCGTGGTCGCTTTCTGTCAGGCACCGACCATGGCAGCGGCGGAGGCGCCCCGCGCGGCGGTTGAGGATGAGCTGCTGGCATGGCTGACACCGATTGCGCACCGCGATGATAAAGCGTCGGGTGCGGCGGGCGGACACCCGCTGGCTTCCGTGGCACAATTTTACCGCATGGTCGACTACCGACCGGTATGGGTGGATGGAAACGGGCTGCAATCCCAAGGGCGCATCCTCTGGAAGGCCATTGCGTCCTCCGCCAGTGACGGCCTTAGACCGGACGACTACCATTTTCCTGCGCTGACGCAGCCGTGGAACGATTCGGTTTCCTTCGCCGATGCGATCCGTCTTTCCCGCCTGAAAGGGTATGTTCAGATAGACGTGGCCCTGACCGGCGTGATGCTGGACTATGCAACCCATTTGGGTCAGGGCCGCCTTGCCTCGGAAGCACTTGCCCACATGGGGTTTACCGGTCGGCGGACGCGGGGCAGGGATCTGCCTGCCGAACTGGCCGCAGCCGTGAAAGAAGATCGGTTGAGCGCATTTATCGAAGCATTGCGTCCCAGGCAAACCGCCTATGGCCGATTGAGATCCACCTTGAAGCAATATGAGCACGTCCGGCAGAGCGGGGGATGGCCGACCATCGCACCGGGCCCCTCGCTTAAGCTGGGAGACCGGGGCCCCCGCGTCTCGACACTGCGCAGCCGGCTGATCCAGTCCGGCGATCTGACCGCGGCGCAGCCGGTTGCCGATGACCGATTTGACGGGGATCTGGAAGCGGCGGTCATGCGGTTTCAGTATCGCCATGGACGGGTTGCGGACGGCGTTGTCGGCAGAAAGACGCTGGCCGACCTGTCCGTTCCCGTTGACGAACGAATCGTCCAACTGCAACTCAACATGGAGCGATGGCGATGGTATCCGGACAGTTTCGGTAAGCGCTACCTGCTGGTCAACATCCCCGATTACACCTTGGCCGTCATGGAGGGGGAATGGGCGGTCAGGCGCATGCGCGCCATCGTCGGCAAGTCACGCCGCCAGACCCCTGCCCTGTCCGGCCAGATGACTTACCTCGAGTTCAATCCATATTGGAATATCCCTCGGAAAATTGCGCGCAAAGACATCCTGCCCAAGGTGGTCAGCGACCCGGATTACCTGACCCGACAGGGCATCCGGGTATTTGACGGCTGGGACCGTCAGGCCCGTGAACTGGATCCGGCAGGCATCATGTGGGAGAGCCTGTCGGGCCGCCATTTTCCTTACCGCCTCAGGCAAGACCCCTCGGATGTGAACGCACTGGGGCGCATCAAATTCATGTTCCCGAACCCGCAAAGCATTTACATCCACGACACCCCGGGCAAAGCCCTATTCAACCGGCAGGAACGACATTTTTCCTCCGGGTGCGTCCGGGTGGAAACGCCCCTGGACCTGGCCCAATACCTGTTGGCTGGCCAGGGTTGGGACCGTGCTCGGCTGGAAGCCGCCATCATGGATGGGCGGCGGCAAACCGTGGTGTTTGACGACCCCATCCCGGTGCACCTGGTCTATTTTACCGCCTGGGTGGATGCGGATGGGACGGTGAATTTCAGAGAGGATATCTACGGACGAGATCGAGAACTGCTGAGCGCCCTTAACCATCGCGGCACCGACCTGATCGTATGCAGCACCGATGCGACGAGAAGCCATCTGGTGGCGGTTTGCCCGCCGTTGCCCACCGACCCTGACGCCATGGCAGATGCGTCGACGCGCATCGCCGCCGCGCCGCCCCGTGAAGTGGCCGGCAACCCGACGACCGGGCTCTGACGAGGCCGATTCCATCTGCAATTCTCCTCGGGATGGCGGCACAACAATGGCGTCACCCCGCATTCCAGCAGCGCACATAATGCTGATCGCCCACCTTGACCATGGCAGGCGGTTGTTGCCGGCAATCCATGTTGTCGTCAGGGCATCGATCGCCAATGGCACACCCATCGGGCAACGGCACGCGATCCCATTCAATGCCCACCTGGGGTGACCACCCAACCTCCGTGGTTTCGGGAACCGCGGCCAACAGGTTGAGGGTGTAAGGGTGGCAGGGATGATCGAAAAGCGCAAGTGCCGGTGCCGATTCCACAATACGGCCGCGATACATCACACAGACGTGATCGCAAATGTAACTGACCACGTTGAGGTCATGGGAGATGAAGAGGTAGCTTAACCCCAGCTCTTCCTGAAGGTCTTTGAGCAGATTGATGATTTGCGCCTGAATAGAGACATCCAGCGCCGAGATGGGTTCGTCGCAAAGAATCAGCTGGGGTGAGACGCTCAGGGCGCGGGCAATGCCAACCCGCTGGCGCTGGCCGCCGCTGAATTCATGGGGGTAGCGGCCGGCGCTGGCCGCGGGCATGCCCACCATATCCAGCAACTGCTGAATCCGTTTTTGCTGGTCGGATTTTTCCCTGATGCCTGCCATGCGAACACCATCGCATATGGATTGGGCCACGGTCATGCGCGGATTGAGAGAACTATACGGGTCCTGGAAGATCATTTGAATCTGTTTGCGCAGCGGTTTGAACGCGCGCTCGTTCAGCGCGGTGATCTCCCGGCCGTCGAACTGAACGGTGCCGCTGTCGGGATCCAGCAGCCTGAGAATCAGACGCGCCACCGTAGATTTGCCGCAACCGCTTTCGCCCACCAGGCCCAGTGTCTGGCGAGGTTGAATTTCCAGGTCCACACCATCCACGGCCCTTACATAGCCGCCCACCCGCTGAAGCAAGCCGCGTCGAACCGGAAAGTATTTTTTCAGCGCCGCGATTCGAAGCAGCGGGGTTGCGGATGCGATCATGTGCCTACCTCCGGGGTCGGGCCGTGGGTGGCAAAAAGGATGGGGCAGCGGGCTTTTTGCCCCTCACCGTAGCTGCAAAGGGCGGGAAACGCCGCTTCGCAAGGTGGTTCACGGTATTGGCAGCGCGGATGGAACGGGCATCCCTTGGGCCGGTATGCCGGATGGGGGACATTGCCTGGAATGTTGTAGAGGCGCAGGCCCCGCTTTTTTTTGGTGGGCAGTGCTTTCAGAAGGGCGATGGTGTAAGGGTGCCTGGCATGTCCGAAGATGATGCCGGTGGGACCCTGTTCCACCACGACGCCGGCATACATCACGTAGACCCGATCGGCAATGGCTGCGACCACACCCAGATCGTGGGTGATGTATTGAATCGCCATGTCTTTGGCCTGCTTCAGGTTTTTCAGCAGACTCAGAATCTGGGCTTGCACGGTGACGTCCAGGGCGGTGGTGGGTTCGTCGGCGATGATCAGGTCCGGCTCACCGGCCAGGGCCATGGCGATCATCACCCGCTGGCGCTGCCCGCCGCTGAGTTGGTGGGGATAGTCGCCCACACGCCGATGCGGCTCGGCAATGCCCACATCGTCCAAAAGCTGGGTCGTGCGGCGACGGGTCTCCGCCGCCGACACCCGTTCATGGGCCAGGACCGCCTCGCCGATCTGCTCGCCGATGGTAAACACCGGGTTCAGGGAAGTCATGGGCTCTTGAAAAACCATGGCGATGCGCTTGCCCCGCAGGGCGCGCCATTCATCCCGCGGCATATCCAACAGGGAACGGCCGTCAAAGATTATCCGGCCGCCGGGAATTGACGCCGGGGGCTGCTTGAGCAACCCTAAAATGGCCAGGGCCGTCACCGTCTTTCCGCAGCCGGACTCACCCACGACGCAGACCGTCTCCTGGCGGCGGACGTTGAAATCGACGCCATCCACCGCGCGGGCCACGGGGCCGTCGCCGATAAAGTGGACCTGCAGGTTTTCCACGGACAGCAGTATATCTTTCGGTTGATTCATTTCTAGTTGCGTTCGCGTAGTTTGGGGTTCAGTATATCCCGCATCCCCTCCCCGAACAGATTAAATGCCAGCACAACAATTAAAATAACCAGGCCCGGCGCGAAGGTCAGCCAGGGGGCGTCAAAAATAAAGGCCTTGCCGTCAGACAAAATATTCCCCCATGTGGCGTGGGGGGGCGGCACCCCGAAGCCCAAAAAACTCAGTCCCGCTTCGGTGAGCATGGCCGACGCAATGCCCAGGGTGGCCGACACCAGAACCGGCGCGACGGCGTTGGGCATGATGTGGCGAAAGATGATGCGGGCATCGCTGATGCCCAATGCCCTGGCAGCCGCCACAAAATCCTGTTCTCTCAATGACAGGAATTCCGCGCGAACGAAACGGGTGGTTCCCATCCAACTGGTCAACCCGATAATGACCATGATGTTGTAAATGCTCGGCGGCAGCAGGGCGACCACCGTAAGAATCAAAAAGAACGACGGAAAGCAGAGCATGATGTCCACGGCGCGCATGACCAGGGTATCCACCTGCATGGTCGGCAGCACCATCCATTTCAAGTATCCGGGCAACGTCGACGCGCGGCGGTCATATCGGCGGGTACAGGCCCATCCGGCGATGGCGGCGATCAACAGGACAGCGGCTGTCATGAATAGCCGATGGTAAGCCGACACGACCGCCGCGACCAACAGCATCCCCGAGATAATATGCCCGGATTGAATATACTGTCGCCCGTAGTATCCGGCAATGCCGCCCAGCAGGATGCCGATGCCCACGGCGATGCCCACGGCCACAAACCCCACCGTCAACGACACCCAGGCCCCTTGCAGCATGCGGGCAAATACATCCCGGCCCAGCTCATCCGTGCCCAGCAGATAGACGCCCAGAGCGGGAAGCGCTTCCGGTCGAAGGGTATCTGTTTTGGGGGCAGACAGGGGAGGCCGCAGCTTTTCCTGCAGGCGCACGCGGGCGGGGTCCAAAATGGGGTCCTTGCCTGAAGTGACGGCCAGCCCGGTCACGGCCACGGCAAAAAAAACCAGAAAAATGATCAGGCCGCTGAGGGCCATTCGATTTTGGCGCAGCAGATGCCATGTCTCCCCCCAGGGTGAGCGGGATGGCGGCGTATCGGGTTCGCCGGTCTCAATTGGGTGCAAGGGGTTGTTTGCCGTCGGCATCAGAGCTTGATCCTCGGGTCCGCCACCGTGTAGAGCACGTCGGAGATCAAGGTGCCCACCAAGACCAGCACGGCGGTGATGAAGTTGACCGTTAAGATGACCGGGTAGTCCCTGCCCAAAATGGCTTCATAGGCCAATCTTCCCATGCCGGGCCAGGAGAAGATCGATTCGATGATCACCGACCCGCCGATGAGGCCGGGCAGGATCAGTCCGAACATGGTGACGAAGGGCAGCAGCGCATTGCGCAGGGCGTGCCTGTAGTATACGGTTTCGGGCGGCAGTCCTTTGGCCCGGGCCGTGCGCACATAGTCCTGTCCGATGATCTCCAGCATCTGGCTGCGCACATACCGCGAGAGCACCGCCACCCCGCCGGTAGCCCCGAGAATGGAGGGCAGCACCAGATGCCAGGTGCGATCCATGATCTGCACGAACGGGGACGCCGAGGTCACGCCGAATGTCTCCATGCCGATGACGGGCACCTGCAGTTTGGTGACGGTTAGAATGATGAGGATATAGGCAAAAAAGAATCCCGGGATGGAGATGAGCAGATAGGCCAGGAAAGTGGCGGATTTGTCGTAAACCCCGTCCCGCAGGATGGCCGATCGAATCCCCACGGGAAACGAGAAGGTCCAGGTCAGAATGGTCCCCACGATAAACAGGGGCAGGCTGTTCAGAAAACGCTCCCATATCTTCCCCAGAACCGGCAGATTGTCACGCCAGGAGACGATTCGGCCGGTGAAGAGATTTTTATAGAAAAGCATGTACTGGACATGCAGGGGTTTGTCCAGATTGAACTCCGTGCGCATGCGCGCCACCATCTCCGGCGTGAACTTGGGATTCAGTGGATCGATTTGACTGGGCTCGCCCGGAGCCAGATGAATGATCAAAAAAGAGATCACCGAGACGAAAAAAAGGGTCACGACCTTTTGAATGACACTTCTTCCCAAAAATGCCAGCATGGGTGCCCCCTATCCGTCGGCCGAAAATTCGGGTGGCCGGTTCAGTTTGATCCACTGGTTGAAATGAAAGGTGTAGCTGCCGGTTTTGGTGGGGACGATGGGTCGGTACACCCTGCTGCCGTCGGCCCCGGTGATTGCTCTGACAATGCGTTTATCCAACAGCGCGGTCCAGCGGCTGACGTACAAAAAGGTATACGGCTGCTCGGCAGCAATAATTTCATGCAACCGGTGGCAATAGGCCACCTGGCGCTCATGATCATACTCCTGCCTGATCTTCAGAATCAAATCGTCGGCCGTTGGGTTGGAAAACCCCACGAAGTTGAGTTGAAAGGGGCCGCTCTGGCTGGAATGCCAGATTTGAAACAGATCGGGATCGATGCCCATCGACCAGCCCAGGATCAAGGCGTCAAAGTCGAGCTGATTGACGCGTCTTTGAATAAACACCGACCACTCCAGCAAGTCGGTCTCCACCTGAATGCCGATCTTCTTCCATGCATCCTGGGCAATGGCCAGAATGGCTTTTCGTAGTGGGTTGCCGTTGTTGGTGATCAATGTGAAGGCCAGGCGCTTGCCGTTTTTTTGCAAATAACCGTCGCTTCCGCGCCGCCACCCGGCCTCGGAAAGCAGTTGGACCGCACCTTCCGGATCATAGGGCAACGGTGCAATCTTGTGGTTATAAAAATCGGTCTGTTTGACAAAGGGACCGGTTATGGATTCTCCCTGGCCATAGAGCACGTAGTCGATGATTTCCTGGGTGTCGATGGCCATACCCAACGCCCGCCGCACCCGGGCATCGGTGAAGGGCTCCCGCCTTGAATTGTAACCGATGTAGGAGTACCCGAAGGCGGTGCCCGAAAAATGTTGGAAGCGCTCATCTTTGCTGAACCGCGCCACCTGATGGGGCAGCACGTTGTAATCGTCAACCGTGCCGGCATAAAACTCCATCTCCTGGGTCAGGGGATCGGGGATGATGCGCATCACGTATTCCTGATAGTTGGGCGCGCCCTCCCAGTAGGCGTCAAACCGTTTCAGATGAATGTACTGGTCTGATTTCCACTCCTGAAACGCAAATGGACCGCAGCCGACGGGCCGGCGGCTGAATCGGCTCTGACGCATGCCGAAGTCTTCCGGCGCCTGCCCACCTGCGGTCGCCTCTCGGGCCAGCGCCTGGTCGCTGAGCAGGTGGGCGGGCAAAATACCCATGCCCCAGGTGGAGAACGCCGGCGAATAGAGCCGTTTGTATACGATGCGCACCGTCAACGGATCGACGACCTCCACCTGTTTCACCGGCTCGTAGTCGGAAATGCGGGGGGAGAGGTTCTTGGGGTTGAGGATGGCTTCATAGGTAAACTTCACATCCGCGGCCGTCACCGCATGGCCGTCGTGAAATTTGACACCCGGCCGAAGAAAAAACTCGATGATCGGGTTGTGGGCGGTCGGGGGCATTAGCTCCCGTGCGTTGGCGTTTAACAGCGCTGCGGGCAGGTCGGGCTCGGCGGTCACATGCGCGGATGGGTCAAACGTCTCAAAATAGCCATCCCCCAATATGTCGGCCAGGCGTTCGAAGAGCATCTGATCCACCCGATCGAGTACGATGCGAACCCGCTGTGGAGCCTTGGCCCGCAGGGTGACGGGGGCGGTGTTCTCTCCTTCCTGGATCGAAACGGTGTGGGTGATCTCTTCCGGAGGCAGCAAATCAACGCTCTGGACATGCTGCCATTCAGGCGTAGCGGGGTCCAGGGCGGTTCGAAGCCTTGACACCAGAACCAAAGGGTCGACAAGACCCCAGCGGGCCGTGGCGGCATGGGGGTTGATGTAAAAAAAAGCATGTTCGTATATTTTCCAGCGATGCGCCACCCGACCGCGAAACTGGAGGTTCTCATCCCGGTCGATGAGACCTTCAAATACCAGCCCGCTGATCTGGCTGCTGGCGCTGTCCGCGGAAAGAATGGGGTTGAGCATGGCCGCATCACCGGACGAACTGGTGATAAATTGCACCAGCCGATCCGGATTCCCCCGGGTCTGTTCCTCATAGGTGGGCACCCAAAAATAGGAGAGCATCAGCACAAGCGAAACGAGGGCCGGTGCAATGATTAGAAAGCGTCGTACGGTCATAGGTCGCGGATTACCTGCATGGGCCGCGATTGCCGGCCTGGATTAAAATAACCCATTCGCACGTGAAGCAGTCGCCCTGGTCTGTGCATAACAAATGGAATTCACATTAGATTAGGCAAAAGGTCCATTGAAGTCAAGCAAAGACGCACGGATGGCGATTACGCTTTGATACCTCTGGGCCCTCCGACGGCGCGTGTTGGCGCGACGCCTGAAAATGCCGAGGATGTCGACGCGCCCGCCCCTGTCGTGCCGACCGACAAAATGGACGGCGACACACGTCAGCGCTGATGGGCGCTTGACTTCGCCCTGCGCGGGGTCTTATTTTTAATCTTACCCTTCGACCGGTTCATTCATGTGCAGCCTGCGAAGGTTGAGAAAGGATGTCGCCTCCATGACCGACCAAGACCTCTCCACGCCGAAAACGGAAATCGACCAACGCATCGAAAAACTCCAGCGCCGGCTGTTGAATGAGGGCATCGACGGTGCGTTGATTCTGCAAAACACGGATCTTTTTTATTTCTCAGGGACCATCCAGCAATCGCATCTCTACATACCCGCCCAGGGCCTACCGCTGCTGATGGTTCGCAAAAGCCTCCAGCGAGCCAAAGCAGAGTCTCCCCTTTCAACCATCCTGTCGTTGAACAGCCCCAAACAGCTGATGGCATGCATGGCGGAAAATGGCCTGAAACCACCTGCGGTAATGGGTATGGAACTGGATGTACTGCCGGCTAACCTCTATTTCTCCTACAAGCGGCTGCTTCCCGCGGTGGACATTCGGGACATCTCCATACCGATCCGCATGATCCGGGCAGTCAAATCCGATTATGAACTGAATCTGATCCGGCAGGCAGCGGCCTTTTCCGACCAGGTGGCGGAAGCGGTACCCCACCTGCTGCGCGAGGGATTAACCGAAATCGAGTTGGCCGGAATGGTCGAAGCGCAGGCCCGTCGACTGGGCCATCAGGGCATCGTGCGCATGCGCCTGTGGGGCGCGGAAATGTTCTATGGACACCTCATGTCCGGTCCCGCCGCTGCAGTTCCCAGTTTCCTGGCTTCTCCGACCGGTGGTGCATCCGTCAGCGCTGCCGTGGCCCAGGGGCCCAGTTTTCGAACCATAGGACGCCATGAACCGATTTTATTCGATTATGTATTTGCCTGGAAGGGCTACATCAGCGACCACACCCGGATCTATGCCATCGGACGCCCGCCGCAGCAGTTGGTTGACGCCCATGCCCACATGCTGGACCTGCAGGAGCAAATCAAAGCCATGGCGACGCCCGGCACACGCGCCGGGGACCTTTATTCGGCGGCCATCGAAATTGCCGCCAGAAAAGGTGTTGATGCGTATTTCATGGGGGCCGGGGCCGACCGCATACGATTCATCGGACACGGCGTGGGGCTGGAGCTGGATGAATTCCCTTTTCTGGCCCATGGCCAGACGACCGAATTGGAGGCGGGCATGGTGATCGCCCTGGAGCCGAAGCTGGTCTTTCCGGGCAAAGGGGTCGTCGGTATCGAAAACACGCATGTGGTGACCCAAAGCGGCCTCGAGCAGTTGACGCATGCCGAGCAGCAGATCGTATCGGTCTAATACAAAAAGGGAGCGAATGCATCCTGCTCCCTTTTGGTAAATAAGAAATCGGAAATTTTAGCGCTTGGAGAACTGGAACCGGGCCCGGGCGCCCTTCTGGCCGTATTTCTTTCTCTCTTTTTCTCTCGGGTCCCGTTTGATGAAACCGGCACGCTTCAGTGAAGGGCGCAAATCGGGATCGAACAGGATCAGGGCCTTGGTGATGCCATGGCGCACCGCCCCCGCCTGTCCTGAAATACCGCCCCCGTGGACTTTGATATTGATGTCGAAGGCATCCAGATTGTTGGTCAGGGCCAGCGGCTGCCGCAGAATGGTCCTGGCCGTGCCCACTAAGAAATACTCATCCGCAGGCCGACCGTTAACCGTAATGACACCGGTGCCGGGCTTGATCCATGTTCTAGCGATGGCACTTTTTCTTTTTCCGGTAGCGTAATTTGTTTTTTCCGTTGCCATGAAACTCCCCAGTAATCGACTTTATGATATGGTTTTTCCTGCACTCATTGGATACGCATCGTTTCCGGCTGCTGGGCTTCATGGGGATGCTGATCCCCGGCGTAGACCTTGAGCTTCTTGTACAACCTGCGCCCCAAACTATTTTTGGGCAGCATGCCTTTAACGGCGAACCGGATCACATCTTCAGGCCTTTTCTCGATCAGTTTTCTGGCGGTGATGGTCTTTAACCCGCCGATGTAGCCGCTGTGGCGATAGTAGTTCTTCTGGTCCATTTTTCTGCCGGTCAGGACGATCTTTTCGGCATTGATCACCACCACCGAATCACCCAGGTCCGCATGGGGGGTATAGAGCGGGTTGTTTTTGCCCCGCAGCACGGCGGCAACCTGGGATGCAAGCCGGCCAAGGATGGCATCCTCGGCGTTGACCACCCACCATTTGTTCTGATTATCAGCGTCTTTTGCACTGTAGGTATATTTTTTCACCGTTTGTCTCCTGTTCGTTGCTTAGAATCAGGGACTATTAATAGATAATCCGACACGTGTCAAGAAAAAAAGTCGGCCGGAAAAAGGCGTCAACCCGCGGTTTTCATTCGTCTGGTCATCTATTGCGTTGACAACGGCCGTCATTTTTGCAATTTTCCGGTTATCATGGAACATCTTGAAATTGAATTGAAATTTATGATTCCGAATCTATCCGGACTGCGGGGACGACTCCAGGATCTCGGTGCCGCGTGCATCGGCGAGCGCACTTTCGAGCACAATATCCGCTGCGACACCGAAGACGGACGGTTACAGGAAAACAACTGCCTGCTGCGTCTGAGAAGAGACCGGGACGCCACACTCACCTATAAATCACCACCACCAGCGGCCGACGCCCGTTTTAAGATTCATCAGGAACGGGAAGTGCGTGTCAGCGATTTCGACACCATGGAGGCCATCTTGAATGCCCTGGGCTACGTTCGCTGCCAGCACTACGAAAAATGGCGCGAAACCTGGCAATTGCACGACGCCATCCTGTGTTTGGACACCATGCCCTTTGGCAGGTTTCTGGAAATCGAAGGTTCACCGGACACGATTATGCGGATTGTCCACGCTTTAGGGTTAGACTGGAAGCGGCGTATTCTTTCCAGCTATCTGCGCATATTCGAAATCCTGCGGGAAAAGGAGGGGCTGGACTTTAGCGACCTCACATTCGACAACTTTAACACCGTCGCCGTTCGTTTCGACCAATACGCCCACCTGTTTGAAGCCGGCGGTGAATAACCGGTTCGGCCCTATTTTTTCCCCCGAGCCGGCCCGCAACAGGTCACCCGGGCATCCAGGCGGCCGCCGGCCTCTACCACCAAATCCCCGCAGATGATCTCACCGGTGCATTTCCCCGTGGCAAGAATCACCAGCTGCCCCGACGTTTCCGCACGGCCCTCAAAACTGCCTCCGACCGTCAAGGTGTCGGCTTTGGTCTCTGCCGCGATGTGACCCTCCTCGCTGATGACCACGCTTTCACCAATGAGGGTTCCCTTGACCGACCCCTTGACCACCAGATTTCCCTTGCCCACCAGGGAACCGTCGACGGTCATCCCCTTGTCGATGATGGAAAACTTATTACCATTGTCTTTCACATCCGCGCTCCTGATAACTTGGTCGTAACCGTGGGATTGAACGGGTCCGGGAAATCACCTTTCCCGGGCTTCAAAACCGGGAACGGACGTCCTCTTTCGGTACCGGCGCAACACCTTCCGTCAGTGGTGGATCGTCATCCGATCTTTTGATCGGCGCGGCCGGCGATTCTTCCGGACCGGCCAACGGCAACTTGGGATCGAAGGGCATATCGGCTGACGTCGAGTCCTCTGGTATCGCCGGGACGGCGGTTGTCCCGGACGCGTCGACCGGCTGCACCGCTGGCGTTGGAACCGGCGCTGGAATCGGTTTGGGGGCTGGCAGATCGATGGGAAAATCTTTTTCCAGAATCTTGGCCCCGGAGGAATCAAACACGTATACGGTGGCGGATTTAAAGGATGAAGGGTCCGCCTGATCCACGGCCTCGATCTCCATGTCTCTGTAGCGGGAGATTTTGAACGCCTGCCCCCGCTCCCCATCAGGCTCGCCGTTCACCAGCGTCACGTCGGGCATGGCCAGCCACTCCCCGGGGTCCATCTGGTCGGCTTTAAGCACCACCACACACCGGCCTGCAACCGGCAAAGCACGTGGGCCGGTATTTTTTACCCGGAATCGTGCCAGGAGGATCTTTTTCCCCGCGTCGTGTTTAATTTCCAGATCATCCATGGCAACCACCGGTTGCTGCGGTGCTGCGGTTGCTTCGGCCGGGGCGGCGTCCGGAACGGAGGCCTCGGCCGCGCTGGGCGCGGGTGCCGCTGCCGGTGGCACGGATGGTTGATTGACGGCTGCCTGGCTGGCTGCAGCCGCGGGCTCGGTTTCTTTTTCGCCCGCATCGGGTGTCGGCTGGGAAACCGGTTTGTCCGCAACGGTTTTCACAGGCGTTTGCTCCCGCGCCCGCGACGGTCGAACGGGAACCAGCAACCCCGCTTTTTCCATACGCGCTTCGGCCAACACCAGTTCAGCCGTGATCAATTCATGTTCGCTTTTGTAATGGACCACCTGACGGTTGGCATCAACAAGCTGAGCCATGGTCCGGCGATGTCTGACTCTCTCTGCGGTCAGCTGCCACCCCAATCCGGCGCATGCCAGCCCCAGAATCACCAAAAGGATCCCCAGCGTCACGGCGATCCCCTTGATTCGCTTGAAAGGAACGATCCGCCCGTCGTCAGCCACCAGTAAGAGCTGCCATCGCTTTTCGGGTTTTGCCATGGGTCAGGCTTTCCTCACGTATCCTATGGCACGCGGTGTGCCGGTTACCGGTTACACAACTAAAATAGCTTGCGCTGGACCGGCACACCCAGATGGCGGTATGCCGCATCAGAGGTCCGCCGACCCGATGACGTGCGTATCACCATACCGATCTTCAGCAGATAAGGTTCCACCACATCCACCAGGGTGTCGGTCTCCTCCTGTAGGGTGGCCGAGATGGCTTCGATGCCCACCGGACCGCCGCCGTAGTAGTCGATGATGGTTTTCAGGTAGCGATAATCCAACCGGGTGAGCCCCCGGCCATCCACCCCCTCCAGCGCCAGGGCCGCTTCCACGGTGGGTTTGGAAATGGCGCCGTCGCCGCGCACCTGGGCATAATCCCGCACCCGCTTGAGAAGCCGGTTGACGATCCGAGGCGTTCCCCGTGAACGCTTGGCCAGTTCCAGGGCGCCCGGTTTGTCGATAGCGACGTCCAGAAGCGTCGCTGAGCGGGTGGTGATTTGCACCAGATCATCCAGACCGTAGAAATCGAGGCTTCGAAAAATACCGAAGCGGTCTCGCAGCGGGGCGGAAAGCAGCCCCACCCGGGTGGTGGCGCCCACCAAGGTAAAATATTTCAGCCGGTAGCGGTGGCTGCGGGCATGGATCCCCTTGTCGAAAACGAAGTCCACGGCAAAGTCTTCCATGGCCGGGTAGAGAAATTCCTCAACGGTTTTGGGGGTGCGGTGGATTTCATCAACGAAGAGCACGTCCCCTTCTCCGAGGTGCGTAAGAATCCCGATCAGGTCGCCCCCCTTTTCCAGCGCCGGTCCCGAGGTCACGGTCAGGCTCCCGCCCATTTCGTTGGCAATGATGTGGGCCAAGGTGGTCTTGCCCAGCCCCGGCGGGCCATGAAAAAGAACGTGCTCCAGGGGCTCTGACCTTAGTTTGGCCGCCTCGATGGCGATTTTCAGGGTCTCCACCACCTCAGCCTGCCCGACGTACTCGTGCAACCGTTCGGGACGCAGGGAGAGAATGTCCGGATCCCGATCATCGGGTTGAACCGTGCCGTCGATAATTGCCGTTTCATCTGAGCTGTGGGTGAGAATACGATCCGCCATCAAAGGGTCCATGGTTGCAGGTCAGCCATCTTCAATCAACCGGTTTACTTCAGGGGGGATCGCTGTCTAGGCCCGCTGTCCCCGATAAATTTCGTCAAACAACTGCTCCGCGGAGGCGATGGCGCTGTTTTTTTTCACGGCATCGGCGATCATCTGCCGGGCATCGGTGGTTTTGTAGCCCAGCTGCGATACCAGCACATCCATCACCATCTGGATGAAATCTTCGTCCATCGGCGCCGGCGACCCCTCTTTTTCATGTCTGATGAGGGCAAATTTATTCATCTTGCCCTGCAGGGCGGCAACGATCTTGTGGGCCGTACGATCACCAATCCCGCTCAACTGCTTCAACGTCTTGACATCACCGCTTTCGATGGCATGTGCGATATCTCCCACCGAGATGTTCAATGCCTTGACGGCCTTGAGCGGTCCGATGGCTTCCACGGAAATGAAGTATTGAAAGAATTCCTTTTCAGCCTCAAGGTTGAATCCGATGAGCACCGGTTTGGGTTGTCTTTCCGTCTGGTAGTAGTAGATGTACAGGGAGACCTCATCGCCGATGGCTTTTGGGGACAAGGTTTCCATCACCACGACCGGGACAAGGATTTCGTATCCCACCTGGTTCACCAGGAGCAGGATCCGTTCCTTTTCCTTTTTCATCAATTTGCCTTCAAGATATCCGATCATATTGTATCGACCCGACGAATGCGCATCATCGATGGTGACAGGCAGTTGATCATCCTTCGCTCGCACCCGCCAAAAAAAAACAAGCCGCAAGCACCCGATTTCCAATCCACTGAACCGTTATTTGGGTATTTGCCTTCGGGGTTTGTATCGGAACAGGCCAATCAGGGCCAATCCCAATGCATCCGATGCATGAAAGGGCCGGATGGGCGTCTGGGCGCAAAGGGTGCGTCGCACCACCCGCTCCAACTGAACCTTTGAGGCGTTGCCGTTACCGGTGAGAATCTGCTTGGCCTGGCGCACCGGCACTTCCGTCAAGGGAATACCGGACCGGGTGCCCGCCAGCAGCAGGACCCCACACACCTTACCCAAAACGATACCCGACTTAGGATATTTTTCAAGGGAAAAGACATCCTCGAGGACCATGAGGTCAGGCTTTTCGTCTGCCAGTACTTGACGGATCTGCGTATAGATCCGCTCCAGTCGGCAGGCGGCGGACTCCTCCTTGGAGGTGGAAATGGTGCCGTAGGCATAGCCGTGCACGTTCAGGCCGCTGCCGCGGACGATGCCGATCCCGGTATCCGCCAGGCCGGGATCAATGCCGATCACTTTGATCATGGTCGATTATCGCATCGTGCAATGGCCCGCCATTTGTCACCCGGAGAGGCCGCGCGAATGGAAAAACGGATGCCCACCGGAGCCCCATGATTAAAGGGATTCCAGTTTCTGTTTGGCGATGCCGGCTTCATTGGAATGTGGGTGCTTGGCAACCAATTCTTTGAACACCAGGCGGGCGTTGCCGGTCTCTCCGATGTTCAAAAAGGACAATCCCTGCTTGAGCAACGCCGCCGGCGTCTTATTGCCGGAAGGGTATTTTTCTATCACTTTCTGGTATTCAAGGATTGCTTTTTCATACCACTTCTCCCGATAATAGGTTTCGGCGATCCAGAACTGAGCGTTGTCCGCATTCGGTGATTGGGGATAGTCGGCGATCAGCTGTTCAAAACCTTTCCGCGCCTCCTGGACGTTGCCTTCATCGAACGCCTTCTTTGCCTGGCTGTAAAGGGCTTGATCCGATGCCGGCTTGGCAGCGACAACGACCGAAGCAGCCGGTGTCACCGGTTTCGGCGACTGAGCGGTTTCCCGATTCAGATACGGGTCGATCGTATCCATGCGCTTCTGGACGGCGGCTGTATCCGTTGCCAGCCGGTCCATTCGCTCCTTATTTTTCAGTTGATTGGCTTCAAATCCTTCAAGTTTTTGTTTAAGCAAATATTCCATCTCTTCCAGCCGGCCGGAAAGCATCTGAGACGATTCCTGCAGTGCCTGCACCTGGGCAGTCAACCCGGCATACTGACCGCGAAGTTCCATTTCATCATCCCGGCGGGTCTGGTCCAACCCCTCGACCCGACTGGAAATTTTCTCTTTGGCCTGAAGCAAATCCCGGTTGCGTTGTTCCAATTCGCGGTTCTGCTTTTCCAGTTCAACATTTTGACGCTCTAAAGCGGAAAGGCGGTGATCCAGTGTATAGACATCATCCTGGAGCGCACAACCGCCGAGCAATACTGCCGCGACGAGGCCAATCCATATGGTTTTGTTTGGCATGGTCACCTTCCCGGATATCTTTTTAGGCCTGCATGGCCCGCAAAAAAGACGGCCTGTGACGCCGTCCCATATAGAATATGCAGCAACGGCGGACTTCCTGGCCGATTGCTGCATATTCCATGAGGTACATCATTGATTGGTTTCGTTGTTGCCCCCGGCAACCGGTTTGGGAAACCCCAATCGGCAATGCAACGGCCATCCGCCGGTCAACCGGCGGATGGCGCGGGACGTCAACGGTACATATTAGTTGAAATTACTCCAGAACAAAAGCGGCACGGCGGTTTTTTGCCCACGCTTCTTCGTTATTTCCCATGTCGAGGGGTTTTTCCTCACCATAGCTGATCGTGGTCAACCGTGCATCGGAAATTCCCAGGTTCACGAGAAACGCCTTGGCGCTTTCAGCCCGGCGTTCACCCAGTGCCAGGTTGTAGGCGTTGGTGCCTCTTTCATCGCAATGTCCCTCGATGACGACGTTGGCATCGGGATTGTCACGCAGCCACATGGCCTTTTGCTTCAGCAGGTCTTGGGCCTCGTAGGTCAAGGTGGCGTTGTCGAAGTCGAAATGGATATTTTCGCTGAGAAAACGGTTTTTCGCCATCATCATGTCCCGCTGCATGGCTTCAGCCTTGAGCTTCGCGGCACGTTCGGCAGCCAGACGCTCCTCTTCCATCTGCTTCTGGCGTTCCATCGCTTTCTGTTTTTCCAGCTCCGCCTGACGGGCGGCTTCATCGGCCGCCGACGTGTCAGTGGTGGACGGCTCTGTCATAACGGCCTTCTTGGCACACGAAATAGAGAACAACATGGCGGGGATAATAAACAGCATGGCCAGAATAATCCACTTTCTTTTCATCACTTTCTCCTCCTTTTTACGGTATACGTACGATTTATGGGGTTAAGATATTTGGAGACCACTTTGGGTTGGACTGCTCGCCGGGCAAGGTGAGCAGACGTCTCTGGTCGGTTCCGTAAGCGGTCATCACGTAAAGCCGGCTTTTACCCTCCCGCGTCGAGCTGAAGGCAATAAGGCTGCCATCGGGGGACCATGTCGGCGCCTCATTGTTTCCTTGATTCTCTGTTAGCTGAACGGGCTCGCCACCTTCGGGGTTGATCGTAAAGATATCGATGACGCCATTATTCATGGCTGAGTAAGCAATTCTATCTCCTTTTGGAGACCAGCTGGGCTGGGTGTTGTAGCGCCCTTCAAAAGTCAGCCGCTGAACCCGGTTGGAAACGCTGTCGAAAATATAAATTTGAGGATTGCCAGATCGCTTCGACACAAACGCCAAGCGCCTAGCGTCTGGAGACCACGTCGGTTCAACGTCAATCCCCGTGCTGTCTGTCAATCTTTTAATCACTTTCCCATTTCCGGTCAACAGATAAATTTCCTGATCACCGGAAAATGAGAGGCTGGCTGCCAGTTCAAACTTGCCAGGAACCCATGCTGGCGCGACCTGCAGACCCGGCTTGTCGATTGTTGCCGTCCGGTTTTCCCGAACATGCTGAATGCGGATCCGCGGCCATTTGTCCGCATAGGTGGTATAGGCGATCCATCGCCCGTCCGACGACCAGTCGGGAAAAAGCGAGATACTGGTGTGGTGTGTAAACCGGGTGACGTCGCTGCCGTCAAATTCACACAGGTAAATTTCCTTATGGCCGGAACCGTTGGAAACAAAGGCAATTTTCGAATCGAAAAAACCGCGGCTGCCGGTGATGGCAAACACCACCTCGCTGCAAAACCGCCGGGCCACCTGACGGTGATCGTCGGGACTGCCGCGATAGCGTTTTCCCACCAGCATTTTTTCTTTGACCGTGTCGAACAGCCGAAGCTCGAATTCGGCATTTCCATCCCGAATCGCCACACCGCCGGTCACCAGCAATTCAGCACCGATGGCCGTCCAGTTCCGATAACGGATACCGGCTCCGGAAATATCCATTACCTGCGGGTCTTCGAGGAAGGCGCCCGGGTCGCTGATTAAAAAATAGCCTGTAAAATCAAGATAATATTCCAGCAGCGCCGATGCAGCTTTGGCCGCATCCACGGCGGTCGGATCCTGGGCGTCGGCTTTGAAGGTCGGCACGGCGATGGGGGTTTTTCGAAGAAAGGGATTGGAGATATCAATGTAATTGTACTGCGCAGCGGCGGCCGTCCAAGGCAGCAGCCAAGCGAACAACACGGGCAACACGAACATCAATCGGCGTCGAATCATAATAACAGGGTGTCCTTGGTTTTTGGGTGTTCAATGGTCGGTGTTTCTGGCCTTATGGTCGCTTAACGGATGCCCTGGGGGGTAAACCGGATGGCCATGACCACATAGGGTTGAATCAGTCCATTGGGATGCCTGTCAACCGGGTTGGATTTCACAATGGCTTTGTAAGCCGACTCGTCCAGATAGGTGTTGCCGGAGCGGTCGGTGAAAAAGATATCCCGAATCTCTCCATCGGGCATCACCTTGAAAACGATGGCTGCCACCAGGGATTTGTCACCGCCGGCCAGCTGCTCGTTAAACGCCCAGTTTTTCTGGATCTGGTAAGCAATTTCGATGCGGTACAGATCGATCAACTCGGCTGTCTTTTTTCCATCTTCGTTAAACTTTCCGACTGTTCCACCCGCTTTCCCGGCGGGTCGATCCGTGCTTTCACCGGATGGGACCGACCGGTTGGCCTCCGCCTTGCCCACCGCTTGCCGCAAGCGCTCCAAAGCGGATTTCAGTGGTTCGGGCTGAGCCGTTTCCGCCTGCTCGTCTGTTTTGACATCCACCTTCTCTTCCAATTGTTCGATGGCCTGCTTGACGACCTGGGTGGACTTGAAGGTCTTTTTTTTCAGCGAGGTCTTGGGCTTCGGCGGCTGCGGATCCGCCGCGCGGACCTCTTTTTTTTCCGGCGGCGCGACACTCGGCTTTTTCACCACGTCGGGCTTCTCGATGGTGGGCGCCTTGTTTTCCACCACCGCTTTTTCGGTGGTCTGTGGAGCGGTGTTTTTCAAGGATACCATGCTGACATTGATCACCGACTGGGTCTGGACCTTTTCCGAACGCAGACTCGGCGTGACCACGAAAAGCAACAGAAACACCAAGTGAAAAAACAGGGAAAGGGCCATTGGGAAAAATAACGGCGCCTGCCCATCGCCCCGGAGGTCCTGGCTGGAAGAGACCGGAACGCGGATGTTCTTTTTCATCAGCCTTTTTTACCGGAGGATGGTCCGATGGTCGGGTCGTCGAAGGGGTCGGTCACCATACCCAGTTTGTCGACTCCGGCGGCCTTGATTTCCGCCATCACACTGACAACAACCCCATAAGAGACGTTTTTGTCCGCCCGGAAAAAAACCTCCCGATCCGTTTTTCCCGCGAGGATTTTTTCCAGCTTCTCTTTGAGGAAATCCATCCGCACCTGAAAATCGTTGATATAGATGTTGGCCTCCCGGTCGATGGTCACGGTGAGGTTTTCCTTGTCAGTCACCATGGGCGTGGCGCTCACCTCGGGAAGGGCCACATCGACCCCTTGAACCATCATGGGCGCCGTCACCATGAATATAATAAGCAGTACCAGCATGACGTCCACAAAGGGGGTCACGTTGATGTCCGACATGAGCCGATCACTGCCGCTGCCGATTGCCATGCCGCCTCCCTTTTACCGTAGAATGTCCCGGTCGAGAATGTTAAGAAAATCAGCCGAAAAACTGTGCAATTCCGTCTCAATCACCCGAATCTTCTGCATGAAATGGTTGAAGGCGATCACGGCGGGAATGGCCACCGCCAGACCGGCAGCCGTGGCCACCAGCGCCTCAGAAATACCCGGTGCCACCACGGCAAGACTGGCCGATCCCCGCTGCCCGATGCCATGGAAGGAGTTCATGATTCCCCACACGGTGCCGAACAACCCGATAAATGGTGTCGTGTTGCCGGTGGTTGCCAGAAACGGAACCATCTGATTGATCCGTGTCATTTCCGTGTTGATGGCCCGGCGAAGGGACCGTTTCACGTTGTCGGTGCCCGAAAAGCCATGGCGCAGGGAGGGATTGCTCTCATCGGGAATCACCTCATCGCCGGGTTTGCCGCTGGGGTTGAGCTTGCGCAGTTCAGCATATCCGATTCTGAAGATGCGGGCCACCGGGCTGCCGCTCAGCTGTTTGGCCTTGGTAAAGGCACCGGCCAGATCCCGGCTTTTCCAGAAGTAGTCGATAAAAATATCCGACTCCTTAAAGGCCTTGCGGATGTACCGGCTCTTGATAATAATGATCGACCAGGACATCACGGAGAAAAAAAGCAGCATCAGCAGGACAAATTTCACCATCAGGCTTGCGTTGCTGATAATGTGAATATAATCCATCTGGGTAGGCACCATGTCCATCTCTCCACTGTGTAATGATTAACGCATGCGCGGGGCTCGCGCTGCCGATGCATCCACGATCAACCGGCTGGGGATGTTCCGTGCGTCGCAACCCCTTGAAAAAGGTTTCGTATAACTATACAAGCCTCCAGATGGTGTCAAGCAGTTTGACATTTGAAGGTCCGCGGTTAAAGGCTTTGCGGCCGCAGGTGCAGGCCATTTTCGCAACATGCCGACAATTTTTCGGCCGGTGCCCTTTCCGCCTATGCAGGAGCAGCCATCGATGGGAGAGAGATCGTGAAACGCATCGCCGAGTTCTTGTTTGAAACCATGCTGTTAAAAAGAGTCCACCGCACCGGGTATCAGTTTTTGGGACCGGGAAAGGAATCGGTCGCCGAGCACACCTTTGGGGTCATGTGTATCGCCTGGACGCTGTCAAGGATGGAACCGGAAGCGGATGAGGGCCGGTTGTTGGCCATGTGTCTGGTCCACGACCTCCCCGAGGCCAGGATGGGCGATCTGAACTCGGTTCAGAAAAAATATGTAACGGCCAATGAAAAAATGGCTGTTGACCACATGACCCGGGCGCTGCCTTTCGGTCCCGATATCCGCGCGCTGCTCGACGAGTTCAATGCCCGTGAAACCCTGGAAGCCCAGCTGGCCAACGACGCTGACCAACTGGCCTTCCTGCTGGATCTGAAATCCCTGTCGGATATGGGCTATGCGGCCCCGGCAAAATGGTCCGTGCATGTAAAAACGCGCCTGCAGACGGCTGCCGGCATCAAACTGTCGGAAAGCATAGCAAAAACTGAATGGGACTCATGGTGGTTAAAATTATTTATTGACAGCGCCGGGAAAGAAAAATAGTTTACTTCTCTTATTCAAAATTTCTGGCAATGACCTTAAACGGGAGGCAATCATGAACTGGATAACCAGCACACTGGGGTCATCCATAGGGAAAAAACTGTTGATGGCCATCACGGGGTTTAGTTTTTGCGGGTTCCTGGCAGCCCACCTGGCAGGCAACCTGACCATCTATGCCGGTAAGGATGCTTTCAACGGTTATGCCGCGCATCTTCACGCACTGGGACCGCTGCTGACGGTGGCCGAACTGGTCCTGCTGTCCTTTTTTCTGGTTCACGTGATCACCGGCCTGATCCTTTTTCTGCAGAACCTGAAGGCCCGGCCGGTGCGCTATGCGGTCAACAGGACCGCCGGGGGCCGGACCTTCGGATCCGCCACCATGCCATACACCGGCGCGATTTTGCTGGCCTTCATTCTTTTTCATCTGATGAACTTTCACTTCGTGGACAAGACGAACACCACGATTTTTAACATTGTCTCCGACGCCTTTTCCAATACCGGCTACGTGGCCGTCTACATCCTGGCCATGGTGGTCGCCGCCATCCACGTCAGTCACGGGTTCTGGAGCGCCTTTCAAACGGTCGGCGCCAACCATCCCAAATACATGCCGGCCATCCGCACGGTCGGCATCGCTTTTGCGGTGGTGGTGGGCGTCGGATTCGGTTTTCTGCCCATTTACATTTTCCTGCTGGCCTGATGGGCCGATTGGCACGATGCCCAGGCGTCGGCCACACTTCACACACGACGGGGTTGCCCACCCCCAACCCGTCCAGAAAGGAAATACCATGGCACTCGATGCAAAAATACCCGGCGGACCGATTGCAGAAAAATGGGACCGGCACCGCTTTGAACTGAAGCTGGTCAATCCGGCCAACAAACGAAAATTCAGCGTCATTGTCGTCGGCACCGGTTTGGCCGGCGGGTCGGCTTCGGCCACCCTGGCCGAACTGGGGTACAACGTGAAGACCTTCTGTATCCAGGACAGCCCCCGGCGGGCCCACAGCATCGCGGCCCAGGGCGGCATCAACGCCGCCAAGAACTACCCCAACGACGGAGACAGCATCTGGCGGCTGTTCTACGACACGGTCAAAGGTGGCGATTTTCGGGCCAGGGAGGCCAACGTCTACCGCCTGGCCCAGGTGAGCAACGACATCATCGACCAGTGCGTGGCCCAGGGCATCCCCTTTGCCCGGGATTACGGCGGTCTGCTGGACAACCGATCCTTTGGCGGCGCCCAGGTCTCCCGTACCTTCTACGCCAGGGGGCAAACCGGCCAGCAGCTTCTCTTGGGGGCCTACAGCGCCCTGATGCGCCAGGTGGCCGCCGGCAAGGTCCAGATGTTCCCCCGGCGCGAAATGCTGGATGTGGTGCTGGTCGACGGCCACGCCAAGGGCATTGTCGTTCGCAACATGATCAACGGGGAAGTGGAGCGCCATGCCGCCGACGCCGTGGTGCTTTGCACCGGGGGGTACGGCAACGTATTTTTCCTCTCGACCAACGCCATGGCCTCCAACGTGACCGCGGCATTCAGGGCCTATAAAAAAGGTGCCTTTTTCGCCAACCCCTGCTTCACCCAGATCCACCCCACCTGCATCCCCGTGCACGGCACGTTCCAGAGCAAGCTGACACTCATGAGCGAAAGCCTGCGCAACGACGGCCGCGTGTGGGTGCCCAAGAATCCCGGCGACACGCGCACACCGGACCAGATCCCCGAGGCGGAACGCGATTACTATCTGGAAAACAAGTACCCCAGTTTCGGCAACCTGGTCCCCCGGGATGTCGCCTCCCGCAACGCCAAAGCGCAGTGCGACATGGGCAAGGGCGTCGGCGAAACCGGCCAGGCCGTCTATCTCGATTTTGCCGATGCCATCCATCGCGACGGCAGGGATGTCATCGCCAAAAAATATGGCAACCTGTTCCAGATGTACGAGAAAATCACCGCGCACGACCCGTACCAGACACCCATGATGATCTACCCGGCCATCCACTACACCATGGGCGGCCTGTGGGTGGACTACAACCTGATGAGCACCGTCCCCGGACTATTTGTCCTCGGCGAAGCCAACTTTTCCGACCACGGCGCCAACCGGCTCGGGGCCAGCGCCCTGATGCAGGGATTGGCGGACGGTTATTTCGTACTGCCCTACACCATCGGCGGCTACCTGGCCGGCACCGCCAAGGCGGACGTCACCACCGGGCACAAAGCCTTCGATGAATCGGAAAAGCAGGTCACCGACCGCATCGACCGGCTGATGTCCATCAACGGCAAACGGACGGTGGACGATTTCCACAAAACCCTGGGACGCATCATGTGGGAATACTGCGGCATGGCCAGAAACAACGAGGGCCTCGGCATGGCCCGTGGGATGATCCAGGAACTGCGAGCCGAATTCTGGGAAAATGTCCGGGTGCCCGGGAACGCGGCCGACTTCAACCAGAGCCTGGAGCGCGCCGGACGCGTGGCTGATTTCCTCGAATTCGGTGAATTGATGATCGTTGATGCGCTGGCGCGTCAGGAGTCGTGCGGCGGACACTTCAACGAACGCTTTGAAACCGAGGAGCACGAAGCCCTCAGGGATGATGACCATTTTTGTCATGTGGCGGCATGGGAGCATGCGGGGGACGGCCAGGAACCTGAATTTCACAAAGAGCCCCTGGTATTCGAGAACGTCAAACTTACGCAAAGGAGCTACAAGTGACAAAGACGATTAATTTGACACTGAAAGTGTGGCGCCAGAACGGACCCCAAAAAAAAGGCCGGTTCGATACCTATCATGCCGAGAACATATCCACAGACATGTCCTTTCTGGAAATGCTGGACGTGGTCAACGACCAGTTGACGATCGACGGCAAGGAGCCCATCGCTTTCGATCACGACTGCCGGGAGGGCATCTGCGGCATGTGCGGCTGTGTGGTCAACGGGCGAGCTCACGGCGCGGAAAAGGGAACGACCTTGTGCCAGCTGCACATGCGCCATTTCGACAACGGCGATACCATCGCCATCGAACCGTTCCGGGCCATGGCCTTTAAAGTGATCAAGGATCTCGCCGTGGACCGCAGCGCCCTGGACACGATCATCCAGGCCGGCGGCTATGTCTCGGTCAACACCGGTGGGGCCCAGGATGCCAATGCGATTTTGGTCCCCCAGGAAGTCGCCGACCTGGCCATGGACGCGGCCCAATGCATCGGCTGCGGCGCCTGCGTGGCATCGTGCCCCAATGCCTCGGCGATGCTCTTTACCAGTGCCAAAATCTCGCAATTGGCGCTGTTGCCGCAGGGAAAACCCGAAGCGGCCAAACGGGCGACCAACATGGTCCGGACCATGGATGAGCTGGGTTTTGGCAACTGCACCAATGAAAGGGAATGTGAAGCCGAATGCCCAAAAGAGATCTCCATCACCAATATCGCCCGGCTGAACCGTGAATATTTCAAAGCCGGGTTCTTCTCCTGATTCGATTGGCCAGTCTCCTGTTTATGAAGGTTGCCCATGAACACCATCACTGGCTATATCGACCGGGTGATTTCATTTTTCGGCGCCGAGGCGTCCCTGTCGAAAAGCTGGGCCAACGCAATTTTGGTTCTGCTTGCCGCCTTCATCCTGTGGCTGATCATCAAACGGATCCTGACCCTTCTTGAAAAGAAGGTCGTCCACTTCAAGCTTATTCAAGTGCGCAGGGAATTGTTTGTCATCCTGCGAAAAACGGCCGGCCTTCTGCTGATATGGCTGGTCGGCGTGCTGTGGATCCGGCTGTTTCAGTTAACGGTGGTTGAAAAGATATTCCACGCCGTCTTCATTATTGTGGCGGCCGCACCGGTCAGATCTTTTCTGCTCATTTTCTTGGAATACCTCGAACGCAATCTGGCCAAACGCACGCAAACCGCCATCGATAACATTGTCATCGATCTGCTCAACAAGTTTTCCGGTGCCATTGTCTATGCCACGGCAGCGGTCATCGCTTTGGATGTGCTGGGGGTCAACGTGATGCCGTTTATCGCCGGTGCCGGTGTCATGGGGGTCGCCGTGGGGTTTGCCGCCAAAGACACCCTGTCCAACCTCATCGCCGGAATACTGCTCATCATCGACCGTCCCTTCGAAATTGGAGATCGCATCGAGGTGTGGAGCGCGCCGGCCGGCAGCGCCTCGTGGGGGGATGTCATCGATATCGGATTGCGGGCCACCCGCATTAAAACAACGGACAACATCGTCGTAATCATCCCCAACAACGAAATCATGACCCGGGACATCGTCAACTACACGATCCTCTCTTCATCCATCCGTGTCCGCGTCAATATCGGCATCGCCTACGATGCAGACATGGTCAAAGCCAAGGCGCTGATCATTCAAGCGGCACAGTCGGCCGACTGGATATTGGCCGAACCGGCGCCCAAAGTCGTGGCGCGGGATTTCGGCGAGTCATCGGTGGACCTTCAGCTCAGGGTCTGGATCGAGGATGCCCGCAAGCGAATGGATACGATTTCCTATATCACCGACACGGTAAAGACCCTCTTTGACCAAAACGGCATTGAAATCCCCTTTCCCAGACGAGACATCACCCTTGTTGCGCGTCACGCCGACAAACCCCATCAACCAAAAAAAGATGACGCGATCACTTGATTATTCCTGAATTTCAGCGTATTTAATCTGTTTTTAAATTTCTCAGGAATGATTGCCCCCCTGCGGCAAGCGGCAGAGCGCGCGCGCTATCGCGGTTCATTCGGAATGCAACCATGAGATTGTCCTTGAAAACAGTGGCCGGGAGCCTGAATCTTCCCGTATCCACGATCGATCGATGGATCCGCCAGGGAAGAATCCCGATCCACCGCAGCGGCACCGATGCGGTCTTCTCTCACGCGGCATTGGAAAAATGGGCCGCCACGCATAACTTACCATTTTCGCTGAACGGCAGCCAGGCCGATAATCTCCCACCGGAAGCCCTCGATTCCCTTGCTTCGGCAATGCAGCGGGGAAAGGTTTGTCATCGGATAGCCGGCAATGATGCCGCCGGCGTCTTGAGAGCGGCAGTCGCCTGCATCGACGTTCTGCCCGAGAACACTCGCGAGGAACTTTTCGAAAAACTGATCGAGCGCGAACAGCTGGCGTCCACCGGCATCGGCAACGGCATCGCCATCCCCCATCCCCGGGATCCACTCTCTCGGCCACCCGAGATGCCTGTCATCACCACCTGTTTTCTGGAAAAGCCCATCGATTTCAACGCCATAGACGACAAGCCGGTATCTGTTTTCTTTCTATTGATCAGTCCGACGGTCAAACACCACCTGCACCTGCTTTCCAGGCTATCCTATTGCATCCGGGACAGGGCATTTGTGGCCTTTTTAAACCAGCACCCCGATGCAGCGGATCTTTGTTCGCGCGTTGCCGAATTTGAAAAACAGCTGGACACCTTTTGATCGTCATGACAGGCATTTTAAATAAATTGAAATACCCGGGCAGGTGGTCCCTGTTCAGGTCCGATGACCGATTGCTGCTCATGATCTTCGCCATCATCGTCGGCATCTGCAGCGGTCTGGCAGCGCTGTTGTTAAACCGCAGCCTGGAAGCCATGTTGGCGTGGCTGCATCATTACCGGATTTTCTGGTGGGCCATTTTCCTGCCGGCAGTCGGAGCGGCGCTCTCTTCCCTGTTTCTGGAAAAAATCGTCAACGAAGGCGCCGGCCACGGTGTTCCCGAAGTGATTTACGCCGTCTCCCGATATGGCGGCCTGCTGCGCCTGCGCTCCAGTTTTTCCCGTCTGATTTCCAGCTTTCTGACCATCGGCAGCGGCGGGTCCGCAGGCCCCGAGGCACCGGTGGTGATGAGCGGAGCCGCTATTGGATCAAACATCGCCCAAACGTTCTCGCTCAATGACCGCCAGCGGGTAGCGCTGGTTGGATGCGGTGCGGCAGGCGCCATCGCCGCCATATTCAACGCCCCCATTTCAGGAATGGTGTTCGCTATCGAGGTCATTCTTGGTGAGTGGAGCACGATGAACATCATCCCCATCGCCATCGCCGCAGTGGCTGGAACTGAAGTGAGCCGCCTGCTCAAGGGAAACCAGATCGCCTTTGCCCACAGGGACTTCAACATTCATTTCCATGACATTCTGGCCTGCGTCGGACTGGCCGTGGTTTGTGCGCTGGCCTCTATCCTCTTGACCCGCGCGCTGCGCGCCATGCATCACGCATCCAAGGGCGTTGCCCTGCCCTTGTGGGTCCGCGCCGCCATCGGCGGCAGCATGGTTGGTGCCATCGGTTATTTTCTGCCGTATGTTCTCGGCGAGGGCTATCATGCCATCCGCACAGCCATCGAGGGGGGGTTCTCGGGCGGCCTCTTGCTGGTGACCGGAATCGCCCTGGTCAAGATTTTGGCAACCGCGCTGACCCTGGGGTCGGGCGGTTCCGGGGGCATTTTCGCGCCTTGTCTGGTCATCGGTGCATTCGTGGGACTGAGTTTTCACCGGTTTATCAGCAATGGTGTGGTCCTCGGTACATTGGGTCAACGAGGGTTGTTTCGCCCTGCTGGGCATGGCCGGCCTCATCAGCGGTATCCTGCAGGCACCGCTGACGGGCATCTTTTTGGTAATCGAGATCACCGGCGGTTACGAAGTCATCCTCCCATTGATCGTCGTCTCAGCCATTTCCACCACGCTCTGCCACTACCTGGAGCCGGCCTCCTTTTACTTGAAAGACCTGGTGGAGCAGGGCCAGCTGCTCCGGCCCGGAACCGACGCCCGGGTGCTGACGGACCTGAGAATCCAGGAGCTTCTGGAAACCGATTGCACCTGCGTTCACCCCAATATGCGCCTGGCGGACTTCATTGGCATCGTCAAGTCCTCTCACCGCAACCACTTCCCCGTTGAAGATCAGCAAAGCCGCCAGTTTGTCGGCATGATTCACCTCGATGACATTCGGCCTTACCTGTTCGACCCCGCCATGCACCACGCGGTATTGACCGGCCAGCTGATGAATCCCCATGTAAAAACGGTTTCCCTGCATGATGACCTGTCCGACGTCCTGCAAAAGATGGATGACGACCACATTTTCAGCATGCCGGTCGTCTCGAACAGCCGTTTCCTGGGCATGATATCCAAAGCCACCTTGCTGGATCAGTACCGGAAAGAACTGATGGTGCAGACCGGCCGGTTTTGAAGGGTGAACGCGGTCCGGCCCAGCACCAGCGTGATGAACGAGCAAAGGAGAAACGCGCATGACACAAAAATTGTTCCATATCTTCAGGAATACGCCGCTGGGCAGAGAGACCCTGCTCCAGTCCATCTATTTCTGCCAGAAGCTGGGTGTACGGCCGACGGTCTATATCCCTGAATCCACCAAGTTTTTAATGTACTTCGAAAATGACGTGGTCCAGGTGGACCTGGATCAATCGTACCTCAACGATCCGGACACCGCTGTCTCACACATGGAGCAGCTGCTGGAGAAGGCAAAGATCAAGCCGGAGCGGTTCACGCCGAAGAATTACACCGCCTCCACCCTTCCCGACATCCCAACCCGTTTTGATTTTATGTGCTGTCCACGAAGCATCAGCGATCTGTCCTCAAAAATCGGCCTGGGCTACATCGGTCCGCGGGTTCGCCGAATCATCCAGGTAGCCCGTTTTCCGGTTCTCATCACCAGCCCGGTATACAAGCCCTGGCAGACCATCGCCGTCTTTTTCGGCGGATCCGCAAATGCGGTCAAGGCCCTGCGGCTGGGCATCAGGATCGCCAAAATAACCGGCATGCCACTCGACATTTACACCCAGGTGGGTAAAAAAACGCCCTCGGGATACCGGTCCATTGTCCAGGACAAGGGTTTGGAAAAACCGCTGGAAAGCGTTCTGAACCAATGGACGTTTTTTGAAAAGGGCCGCTTCGAGGACAACCTGTACGACGTCCCCCATGATGCCCTGGTCGTTTTAGGGGCCTACGGTCACGGGATTATCAGGGACATCATGTTCGGCAGCATGATGGAAAAAATCCAATCGACCATTTCAAACAACCTGCTCATCGCCGGCCCCAATTACACGATGAGTGGTTAGGAACAGGAGAACACCATGAACAGCCATTCAGTGGAACCGGCCATGAGGCAGAAAATATTTTCAATGAATCTGGGCGTTGAAACGGTATCCCTTTACCTGTTGTGCTGCGCGGTGGCCGATGCGGGTGCAGCGATCACCCGGACAACGCTCGAGGGAAAATGGAACGGCAGCCGAACCACACTTGAACAGGAACTGCGCCGACTGGAAAGCAAAAATATCTTGGGAAACGATGGCGAGGATTCGCAAGGGGAGCCTGTGTACCGGATGATGGATGAGAAGACATGGCGTTGAGACCGCTGAACGGATCGATTTGACCCGTACTTTCTATCGCTCCAGGATTTTTTTCACACAGTCAAGGATCTTTTGATCCGGCGCATCGGCGTTTATTCCCGGGCAGGAGGCCGCCATGGCCTGCCAGTTGCCCACATCCACCAGAAGGCTGGGGATAAACGGCCACTGTCGGCACATTTTCGGCTTTACCGGATGAATGGTGCAGACTTTGTCCCAAAAGATGCAGTAACCGTTATCCCCCTGCGCGATCAGCGGTCTGCCGCCGGACTTGCGTGTGTAATGCAGCACCAGCCGACCCGCCGATATCCCCAGGTAGCGCGATATGGCATCGATGTCGGTATCCGACAGGTAGGTACCGCCGTAGCCGCTGCAGCAGTCGCCGCACAGGGTGCAGGCAAACAGCGCCTCGCAAGCCGCTTCGTCAGATCCCATGTCGACTCTCCATGGCGCGCTTCAGGGTCACCTGGTCCACATATTTTAAATCTCCGCCCATCGGCACACCTGAAGCAATGCGGGTCACCTTCACCGGCATGGCGGCCAGGATCCCGCCAATGTATGCCGCCGTGGATTCCCCCTCCACATTCGTCCCGGTAGCCAGAATGATCTCGCGGACATCTTCGTTTTCCACCCGGGTCACCAGTTCCGCAATTTTTATGTCATCGGGGCCGATGCCGTCCATGGGTGAAAGGAACCCTCCCAGAACATGATAGCGGCCCTTGAAGGCACCGGACTTTTCGATGGATGCCATGTCGGCCGGCTGTTCCACGACGCAGATCAGGCCGTTTTCACGGGAGGGGTCACTGCATATCCGGCACAGGGCATCGTCACTGAGGGCAAAGCATCGGCTGCACAGGCGCAGTTTTTTTTTCAGTTCCACGATGCTTCTGGCAAGTCGATGGGCATCTTCGTCCGGTTGCTGGAGAATGTGCATCGCCAGCCGCTCGGCGGTTTTCTGGCCGATGCCCGGCAGCCGGGCCAGGCTTCTGATCAGGGTTCTGATTGAACCGGGGTAGTAGTCCATCACATCAGGCCGGGAATCTTCATGCCGCCGGTGAGTTTCCCCATTTCCCCGGAAACCATCTCCTGGGATTTTACCAGGGCGTCGTTGACCGCGGCGAGCACCAGGTCCTGGAGCATCTCTACATCATCGGGATCAACCACTTCCTTTTCTATCTTAATCGAAACGATCTGCTGGGCACCGTTGGCCACGACAGTGATCATACCGCCGCCGGCTGAAGTCTCAATGGTTTTTGTGGCCAGTTCCTCCTGCATGCGCAGCATCTTGGATTGAAGTTTCTGGGCCTGCTTCATCATGTTTCCCATGCCCTTCATCGGCGTTCCTCCTGTATAATTTTTATCTCTTCTATTTTCCCGCTGAAAATCTCGACGGCATCCGCCAGCAGCGGATGATTGAGCAGTTTCTGCTTGATGTCATCCGCCTTCTGTTTTGCCGCGGTCGCGGAGCTATCCTGCGTGTCGCCGCTGAAAAAGTCGACTTGGATCCCACGACCGGCTAGGTTGTGGCAAACGGCGTCGATCATGGATAAATTCTTTTTGACCAGGTTCATCGAGTAGTCGTTGTCGCGCACCTTCACGGTGAAGGCCTGTTCCGACATGGATACCAATTGCGACCGGTTCAGCGCCGCGGCAATGGACGGCTTGGTTTCTGCGATACGCGCAATGATCCCGCGCCAGGCCTCATGACCGGGGTCTTGGTCGCCGGGCTGAACCCGATCTGGATCAGCGGGGCGTTTATCGCCTGCGCCTGCGGCTGCCCCCGCACGATCGTCTGCAGGGGGCTCACCGCAGGGTTGAGCCATCGATGGCGTCACCGTGTCCCCGTAGGCCGATTGTGCCTCTACAATGCCCGGCGCCGGCCTCGGGCTCGGATCGTTCAAGAGCGCGTCCAGCCGCTCGATCAACACATCGATGGGCAGCGCCGGCGAGATTTGTTGAATCTTGAAAAAGGCCATCTCGATAGCCAGTCTGGGTTGCAACGCATAGCGGACGCTAGACTCGGCGTTAAACAGCAGGGTGAACACCTGATCAATAAAGGCAGCGGAAACCCCTTTCACCTGCTGAGCCAGGGTTTCCATTTCGTTGGGAGAAAGATCCACCAGCATGTCTGGCCGGGCTTCCATTTTGACGAGCATCAGGTGACGAAAATGCATCAGCAAATCCGCGTAGAAGCGCTTCAAATCCTGACCATTTTTATAGACAGCGTCGATGAGGGACAAGGTTCGAGAGATGTCTCTGGTAAAGGTCGCCTCCGAAAGATCGAAAAGCACCTGACGATCCATGCCCCCCAGCAGTTTCAGCACATATTCATCGCTGACCTGACCGTCTCCGCAGGCCAGGACCTGGTCCAAAAGGCTCAGCGCATCGCGCATGCTGCCGCCGGATTCTCGCGCAATGGCCCACAGATTGCCCGAGGAAACGGATACCGACTCCTGCCGGCAGAGACCCTCCATATGCTTGGAAATGGCGGCAGTCTCGATCCGCTTCAGGTCGTGGCGCTGACATCGTGAAAGGATCGTGATGGGAATTTTGTGGGCCTCGGTGGTGGCGAAGAAAAACAGCACATGGGCCGGGGGCTCCTCCAGCGTCTTGAGCAGGGCGTTGAAGGCGGCAATGCTCAACATGTGAACTTCATCTATGATGTAGATCTTGAAGCGGCTGTGCGCCGGCATGTATCGGCTGTTGTCCCGGAGTTCTCTGACCTGGTCAACACTGTTGTTGGAGGCACCGTCAATCTCGAAGACATCCACACCGCGTCCGGCCGTGATGTCCTGGCAGGAGCGGCAGGCGTTACAGGGGGTCGGCGTCGGTCCGGATTCACAGTTCACCGCCTTGGCCAGTATCCGGGCAATCGTGGTTTTGCCGGTTCCCCGCGGTCCGGAAAACAAGATGGCATGTGCCACACGGTCACCACTGATGGCATTTTTCAGGGTCCGCGTGACGTGCTCCTGTCCGACCACGTCCGCAAATGTCTGTGGCCGGTATTTGCGTGCTAAAACCAGATAAGCCATTCAATCGGTTCCTTGAAGGTTTATTTGCCGCCCAATTGTATCCCATGCACCGACAAGTGGCAACCCGCGACTTCCCGGGTTCCGTCCCTCGGGGATTTGAAAAAGCGGTCGGGAAAACGTCGGCGCGGGAAAAGGGGCGGGTTAAACGGTTGTGGCGGAGAGAGAGGGATTCGAACCCTCGGTGCCGCTATAAACGACACACACGATTTCCAGTCGTGCTCCTTCAGCCAACTCGGACATCTCTCCGCATCGAGCAGACAAATCTGAACCGTGCTGGTGCAAGCCTTCGTCGGAAAATGGCGGAGAGGGTGGGATTCGAACCCACGATCCCACTTTTGGCAGGATACCGCTTTTCGAGAGCGGGGCCTTCAGCCGCTCGGCCACCTCTCCGTTCCCCTCACAGGCACAAGCTTAAAAAAGCACTCGATATCCTTTTTGTGCGCGGTTTGTCAACCCTCAAGTTGGCCTTTTGGGGATGGTCCCACCTCCCAAAAAAGCACCATTCGGATTATTCTTGAACTGACAAGGAATAGTGTAGTATTGGTTCGGATTTGGCATCCGACTGAAAAAAAGAAAGGAAACGACGATCCATGGCAACGGTCTTGCCCTTGAAAGGGATCCTTTATAATCCTGAAAAAATATCCGACTGTGCGGAAGTCACCGCCCCGCCCTATGATGTAATTGCTCCTGAGGAGCAGGCGGCCTTTTACGAGCGGCATCCATACAATGTCATCCGCCTGATTCTGGGACGGGCCAAAGCGACCGACAACGCATGGGACAACCCCCACACCCGCTCGGCAGATTTTTTCCGGCAATGGATGTCCGATGGCATCCTCAGGCAGGAAGATCAGCCGGCCCTTTACCTCAAGGCCATCACCTACACCCATGAAGAAAAGCCGATTACCCGCTACGGACTGATCGCGCGGGTTGGCCTCGAACCCTTCGAGAAACGCATTGTTCTCCCCCATGAGAAGACCTTCTCGAAAGTCCGGTCCGAAAGACTCCAGCTGATGAAAGCCACCCATTGCAACTATTGCCCGATCTTCTCATTGTATCCGGACGATGGCGGGTTGTTGGCCTCCCTCGAAGATGCCGTTGACAAGTCCGCACCCATCGTCGCCTTTACCGACGACCAGGGCCACCGGCACCAGTTGTGGAGAATCCTCGACCCGGCGGTCCACCGGCAGGTAGCCACGGCCATGCAGGACAAACGGCTGTTTATCGCCGACGGTCACCACCGCTACGAAACCGCATTGAATTTTAGAGCACATCTGAAGGAAACCGATCCGTCCTTCAGCGACCGTCATCCGGCAAACTATGTCCTGATGTACCTCTGCAGCATGAGCGATCCAGGGCTGATCATTCTTCCGGCCCACCGCCTGCTTAAAGCGGTCAGTGCCGAGGATATGCGACAGGCGATGGCGAAAATCCGCATCTACTTCGAGGTTGCCGAACACCCCTTCACGGCGGGCGATCGCCCACGGGTTGAACAAGCGTTCCTGACCGCCCTCGGCGACGGGGGAAGATGGCAGCGCATGGGCATCTACGCCCACCGATCGCCGATTTTTTATTTGCTGACCCTCAAGGCCGGGGTTATGGATCGGCTGTTCGCGGATGAGTTGGACGAATCGCTGCGGTTGCTGGATGTAACGGTGCTGACCCGGCTTGTGTTTATGAAGATACTTGGATTTGACCAGATTCGGCTGGACAACGAACAGCTCATCGGATACGCCAGCAGCGTGGACAAGGCTTTTCAATCAATCGACGCGGGCACTTATGATGTGGCATTTATCCTCAATCCCACCCGCATCGAACAGGTCCGGGAAATCGCCCAGAAAGGATTGGTCATGCCCCGGAAATCAACCTATTTTTATCCCAAGGTGAAATCTGGACTGGTGATGAACACGCTCAGGGGATAAACGCCATCTCCTTGTGCCGCGTCGATCGGCTCAGCCGCCAAACATCGCCTCAACGGCCCGGGTGTATGTCCCGTCCTCACGATACAGGTCAAGCGGCGGGCGGACCTCGAGCCCCGGGCGCCCGCCCTTGATCCCCGTCACCACCACCAGCCTGGCCGGAGACGCTGGCCTGGCGTGGATCATCGTCAGATATTTAGGCTCGATGCCTGTTGAACGCATCCCCGCCACAAGATCAACGCTTCGAACGGACGGATAAACGATCGAAAACCGTCCGGCCTTGGCCAACATCCGCCGGGCGGTCCGCAACACCGTGGCCAGATCGGCTTTCAATTCATGCCGCGCCACGGCTCTCTGGCGGTCGGCATTGATTCTGCCGCTGTCCAGTTTACGGTAGGGCGGGTTGGTTACCACCCGGTCAACCGGCCCCCCGATATCCGCCGGCAGCAGGTCACCGATATCCTTGTTTACCACGCGAACCCGATGGACCAGGCGATTCTCGGCAACATTCTGTCGGGCGAGTCTGAATAAGGCGGGTTGGATCTCCACCCCAATCACGCGGATATCCGGATGCCGGAACGCCAGCAGGATGGAAATCACGCCGCAACCGGTTCCCAGGTCCAGGACGGTCTCTCCGGGTGCCGGGCAGACCAGATGGGAGAGGATCACCGCGTCGATGGAAAACCGATAGCCTGATTCGGGTTGATTCAGGACGATCTTGCCGTTGAAGAAATGATCGCGGGTCAGCGGTTCCATGGTGCTTTATGTCAGACCGATTTTGAATTTGATATCCTCGATCTGTTCGTTTGCGAGGCTGTGGTTGAGCTTTTCCAGCAGTTCGGTTTTCAAAAAGCGGAGCTGATGCAGCCACGCGGAACTGGACACATGCACCAACAGAAGGGAGCCCTTGACGGCAAATGGTTTCGCGTTGTCTGAAATCGGCGGTCCGACCGCTTTTTCCCAAACCTGGACCAGATGCAGGATGCCACCGCCGCTATCGGACCGGCATTGATCGAGAATGGAATCCAGCACCTGACCAATCGGTGTAAATGTGCTGTTGGGATGACGCTTTTTCTCCATGCCGGATCTGTCTCCTTGAACCCGTTGTGATGAATCCGGTATAGAAACTGTGCTCCCGGAAGTCAACACAAACCCAGATCAATCGGGTTCCAAAGTCATCCGGAAGAGCGGGGCAATAAAGCCACATGGGCGATACCCAATTGATTTCCCTTGACTTAAACCGATGCCAATCTTAAATTACGCTACATTTAAAAAACGTCTGGGGTCAGCTTTCGTTCATCTTTCTGCCGCCATTCAACATCCTCCCGGCACCGCGGGATATCCTTTTTATCACCGTAAAGGGGCGATCGGTCCGGACAACGACGATGAAGGCGGTGGTGAGAGCCATCAAAGCATCACCATCAAACAAGGATAAGACATGGCTTGGGATTGGGAAAAATTAAACCGTCAGCACCAGCAGCAACCCGGCGGTGTTCCGCCGCAGATGGACGATATCATCAACCAGTTGAAAAAAATCAGGCCGCCGGGGGGGTCGATACTGATCATCGCTGTCATCGCCGTGCTGATGATCGGCTACTCTGTCTTTTTTACCATCGAGTCCGGTTCGGTTGGGGTGGTTCAGCGTTTCGGCAAATTTGTGCGCATCGCCGAGCCGGGCCCTAACTTCAAACTGCCCTTCGGTATCGAAAAAGTCACCAAAGTACGCCAGGACCGCGTCTACAAGGAGGAGTTCGGTTTTCAATCGGACCGCAACGACAGCGAAACCAGATACGCATCGGCCTCGGACACGGCCAACATTTCCCTGATGCTCACCGGTGACCTGAATGTGGCGGTGGTCCCGTGGATCGTTCAATACAGAATAAAGGATCCGTACAACTATCTCTTCAAAGTGAAAGACGCCAATGGCCTGCTGCGGGACCTCTCGGAATCCAGCATGCGCCTGGTGGTTGGGGACAGGAGCATCAACGAGGTGATCACCAAGCGCGATGAAATCGCCGTGGAGGCGCACCGGGTGCTTCAGGTAGAGCTGGACAAGGCGGAAACGGGCATTACCGTGGTCACCGTGGAGATGAAAAAAACCAATGTGCCCACGCCGGTGCAGGCCTCCTTCAACGAAGTCAACCAGGCCACGCAGGAGAAGGAGAAGATGATCTACCAGGCCCGGGAAGACTACAACAAGGCGATTCCGGCCGCCAAGGGTGAAGCGGAAAGAACCATCAAGGCCGCCGAGGGCTATGCGCTGGACCGGGTCAACCGGGCCCAGGGTGATGCGGCCCGCTTCACGGACCTTTACAGCGAATATGTCAAGGCCAAGGACGTGACCAAACGAAGGCTCTATCTGGAATCGCTCAAGGAACTGCTGCCGAAGATCAACCGAAAATTTATCGTGGATGCCGACCAAAAAAACATCCTGCCGCTCTTGAACCTCGGAAACAGTGATGGTGAATCCAAATGAAAATAAAAGCATTGCTGGCTGCGGCCGGCGCACTGGTATTGCTCCTGTTCGTCTGCGCCTATACGGTCGATGAAACCGAGCAGGTGGTGATCACCCGTTTCGACAAGGTCCAGCGAACGGTGACCAACCCGGGATTGAAATTTAAACTCCCGGTCATCGAAAAAGCACTGGTTTACCCCAACAACCTGCAGGAATGGGACGGCGACCCGGGGCAAATCCCGACCAAGGACAAGACCTACATCTGGGTGAACACCTTCGCCCGCTGGAAAATCGTCGACCCCGTCCTCTTTTTCAAAACGGTGGGATACGTGAGCCGGGCCCAGCAGCGGCTGGATGAAATCATCGACCCCACAGTGAGAAACTTCATCACCTCTAACCGGCTCATCGAAGCGGTCCGCAACAGCAACCGCGAACTGGACACCTTCGAGGACCTGGGTGAAGGTTCGGATCCGAACGAACAGAAGGACAAGCCGGTCAGATTCTCCCAGGTGTTTGTGGGGCGGGCCCAAATCGACACCGGCATCCTGGCGCAGGCCAAGCCCAAACTGGAAAATTTCGGCATCGAACTGGTCGACGTCAAAATAAAGCGGGTCAACTATGTCGAAGAGGTCAGGACCTCCGTCTACGAACGGATGATCGCGGAAAGAAAACAGATTGCCCAGAAATTCAGGTCCGAAGGAAAAGGAGAAGCCCAGAAGATCCTGGGCGAGAAAGAGCGTGAGTTGAAGCGCATCGAATCGGAAGCCTACCGGACGGCGCAAGAGGTCATGGGCAAGGCGGATGCCGAATCGACCAAGCTCTACGCCAAGGCCTATGGACTGGACGCCGAGTTTTATTCCTTCGTCAAGACCCTGGAAGTCTACAACCAGGCCCTCTCCGAAAACAGTTCAATCATCCTGTCGACGGACTCTGAGATCTTTAAGTACATGAAGGGCTACGAAGGCTACACGGTGGGAAGGCCCTAGCAAAGATTCAATCAAGAGAAGCAAAAGCACCGACGCATGGTGTGTCGGTGCTTTTTTGTTGAAGTCCATCACAGAAGTGCGAAGGCGTCATTATTTACCCTTTCTTCTCTGATGCCGCGTGCGGGCCAACAGCTTACGGTGCTTATGCTTGCGCATCTTTTTTCTTCGTTTTTTGATCACGCTGCCCAACCGATCACCCCCATTCATCATAAAATAACTCAATAGGCTCGTTTTCTTATATCATTGCATTGACCTTGTCCATGATTTTTTCCTTCAGGCTGCCGAATCAACCGCACAACCATGGGGTCCGGTGGCCAGCATCACGGCAAAAAGATGAAAACAGCCGGTTGCTGTCGACGGGTCACCCGATTAGCCATTGATCCGTGATATGGGGTATGCTACAGGAATTTAATGGAAAAGAAGTTTGGTGTCGCCATATTCAAAGACGATGAACTGACGATTGTCAACAATGCCGTGGCCATGGCCGAAGAGGTGGTCAGCAACTACTATAAGATGTCGGCAAGCCAGTGGCTGCGCCCCAAATACGATGTGAAAACCCTTGCCGATTTGACTGAAGATGAAATCGTCAGCGGTCCCTTCGCCCAGATCATCCGATATGAGGGCAAACTCAACGGCGGGGTCTTGGGTTCGAGCGCATACGATTTCTATAAGATATGTATTCAGGATCATTCCATCCTTGAAATCCTTAGGGAGCGTCCGGAAATAGGGCTCTCCCCTTTCGCCCTGTATGTGGTCACCCATGAATTGGTCCACATCGTTCGCTTCAGTCGCTTTCAGCAGAACTTCAATGCCAGCGAGGTTGAAAAGCTCGATGAAGAGCGCCGGGTACACGGCATCACCCACGATATTCTTGATCCCCTGAAGACCGTCGGCCTGGGTGCCGTACTTGATTTTTACGGAACCTGGCGCACGCCATTCGATGGAATAAAAACCATCCCCTGATTTTCACCGGCTTTTTCTTGACAAGCCCGAAAATTGACATATATTAATGCAGTCATAATTGCGGAACGCGTCATTTTCTTTAACATTTGCAATATGTTACAGGAGAATTAAACCATGCCGCTCTACGAGTACCAATGTGCGGGGTGCGGAGAAATAGAAGAGGCAATTCAGAAATTTTCTGATGCGCCGTTGACCGTTTGCCGGCATTGCTCGGGAAAGCTCAACAAACTGATCTCCCAGAGCAGCTTCCATCTGAAAGGAACCGGTTGGTACGTAACGGACTATTCCCAAAAGCCGGCAGCGGCGTCCGGCGACAAACCTTCTGACCCCGCCGCCACCGAAAGTAAAGCCAGCAGTGCCGGCGGCTCTGAATCAAAAGCCACCGCGGGAGAGGATTGATTTCTGTGTTCCCGGTGATGCGCTCCCGGCGCCATCCGCATGTGCTGATCGATAGGGCGCCTTGAAAATAAAGAAACCGGCGGCCTCCGCATACAAAAAATGACGTCTGCGCTTTACAAATCATGACTTGTGATTAGATTATTGAATCTTTCGTCTTCCTGAAATAAAAATCAGCGTGTTCGACGACTTTCGTTTAAAAAAAGGTCATGAGGTCTGGCCTGGTTTAAAATAGTTGTGAGGCTTTGTTTGTCGGTGATCAACACAAGTTCTAATTCAAAAAGGAGAGAAGGAACAATGAAACTCAGACCATTGCAGGACCGAATTCTGGTGCAGCGCGTCGAAGAGGAGACCACGACCAAAGGCGGCATTATCATCCCGGATACCGCCAAGGAAAAACCGGCCGAAGGAAAAGTCAAGGCCGTGGGAAATGGTAAAGTGGGCGATGACGGCAAGCGTGTGGCGCTGGAAATCAAGGTCGGAAACCGGATTCTGTTCGGGAAGTACTCTGGAACCGAGGTGAAAATTGACGGTGAAGAGTATCTGATCATGCGCGAAGACGACGTGCTCGGCGTCATAGAGTAGACGATTACCCAACTAACGACTGATATGGAGGTTATGAAACATGGCTGGTAAAGTAATTAAATATGATATGAAAGCCCGCGAAGCGATGCTCAACGGCGTCAAGGCGCTTGCCGATGCAGTGGTTGTCACCTTGGGTCCCAAGGGCCGAAACGTCGTTATCGATAAATCATGGGGTTCCCCCACCGTCACCAAAGACGGCGTCACCGTTGCCAAAGAGATTGAACTGGAAGACAAGTTTGAAAACATGGGTGCTCAGATGGTGAAGGAGGTGGCCAGCAAAACCAGTGATATGGCCGGAGATGGGACCACCACCGCAACGGTTCTCGCTCGCGCCATTTATGAAGAAGGCCAGAAGCTCGTTGCCGCAGGCAACAATCCCATGGCCATTAAACGCGGCATCGACAAAGCCGTTGAAGTCGCCGTGAAAGAGCTTCACAAGATGAGCAAGCCGACCAAGGATCAGCGGGAGATCGCTCAGGTTGGAACCATTTCCGCCAACAATGACGAAACGATCGGCAATATCATCGCCGAGGCCATGAACAAGGTCGGCAAGGAGGGTGTGATCACCGTAGAAGAGGCCAAAGGCATGGAGACCACCTTAGACGTGGTTGAAGGCATGCAGTTCGATCGCGGATACCTATCGCCTTACTTCGTCACCGATCCCGAGAAAATGGTAGTTTCCCTGGAAGACCCCTTCATCCTGATCAATGAGAAAAAGGTCAGCAATATGAAAGACCTCCTGCCGGTACTCGAGCAGGTGGCCAAGATGGGCAAACCGCTGGTCATCATCGCCGAAGACGTTGACGGCGAAGCGCTGGCGACCCTGGTCGTCAACAAGCTGCGGGGCACCCTTCAAGTGGCCGCTGTCAAGGCACCTGGGTTCGGTGACCGCAGAAAGGCCATGCTGGAAGACATCGCCATTCTAACCGGCGGCCAGGTGGTTTCCGAGGATCTGGGCATCAAACTTGAGAGCTTGACCCTCACCGATCTGGGCAAGGCCAAACGCATCAGCATCGACAAGGACAACACCACCATCGTCGACGGCGCCGGTGCGCGCTCCGCGTTGGAGGGACGTGTCAAACAGATCCGTGCCCAGATCGATGAGACCTCTTCCGACTACGATCGTGAGAAACTGCAGGAACGCCTGGCCAAACTGATTGGCGGCGTGGCCGTGATCAACGTCGGTGCGGCAACTGAGACCGAAATGAAAGAGAAGAAGGCCCGCGTCGAGGACGCGCTCAATGCGACCCGCGCAGCGGTCGAAGAGGGAATCGTCCCCGGTGGCGGCGTCGCTCTGGTCCGCACCCTCCCCGCACTGGACAAGATCAAGATCAAATCCGACCAGAAATTGGGCGTCAAGGTGGTTATGCGCGCCATTGAAGAGCCGCTTCGACGAATCGCCGGCAATGCCGGTTACGAGGGCAGCGTGGTGATCGACAAGGTCAAAAACGCCGACGGCGCCATGGGTTTCAACGCGGCGACCAACGAGTATGAAGATCTCATCGCAGCCGGTGTCATCGACCCCACCAAAGTGGTCCGCTTCGCCCTTCAGAACGCAGGCAGCGTGGCCTCTCTGATGCTCACCACCGAAGCCATGATTGCCGACAAGCCTGAGGACAAATCCGCTGACCCGATGGCCGGCGCCGGGGCCGGCGGCATGGGCGGCATGGGCGGCATGGGCGGCATGGGCGGCATGATGTAGCCGGTCGCCCCATCCCTGACCTCTAATGAAAACGAAGCCCTCGCATGGTTGATCCTGCGGGGGCTTTTTGTTTCTGCCCTAATTTCTTGACAACACGCCACTAATCAGGCTACTGAAATCAAAAAGAAAGCCGCAAGAGCGGCATTGATTCTTCTACGCGTCCATTACCCAAGGGGCGGAAAATGATTTTTTTTTGGCAGCGAGGGTGTAAAGAAGCTTTAGTGAAATCGTAAGACTGCCGATAACACGCTCTGAAAGCAATACTTGTACGCCTGTAGGACACCCAAAAAATGAGGTATCTGATGAATCGCAGAATTAATTCAACCGCTCTTATTACCGTTTTTCTGCTCCTGCCCCTGCTGTTTCTGGAGCCTTCAAGGGCAGCAGACACGATCGACGTGGTCGAAAGCGAGACGGGGTTTTACTACACGATCCAAAAAGGTGATACCCTCTGGGATCTGTCAAACCATTTTAACAATTCTCCCTGGTTGTGGCCGGAACTGTGGGAGGGCAACGATCAGATTACCAATCCGCATTGGATCTTCCCCGGTGAACGAATCCGCCTTTACCGGAAGTCGGGTTCTCAAGCCATTGGGCATACCGAGGTCGCTCAGCCCGTTGCCGTAGTCCAGCCCGAACCGGTTACGCCTGTCAAACCCGCCGAGGGGAAAAAAGCGTCGGCGCCGTTTTTCGTGTATCCTGCAATTGACCGTGTCGGATTTATCCGGAAGCCGCCCGTCGCGCCCTCGGGAACCATTTTCGAGGTTCAAGGGAGAAAAGTCCTGATCAGTGAAGGGGATATGGTTTATATCCGGCCGGAAGGAGATGACGCCCAAGCCGTTCTGATTCCCGGGAGCCGGCATACCGTATTCAGGCAGATGAAACCGACGGACGATCGCGATTCAACCGAAACCATTGGAACCCAGCATTACATCCTGGGCATCGTGGAAGTGACTAAAAAAGAACCGGATATGGTAATCGCGAGGGTTCTGAAGTCCTTTCGGCCAATCCGTGTGGACGACATGTTGATGCCGTACCGTCAACGGTCTTCAAACATCGAACTCAAACCGAGCATCCCCGGTATCGATGGACAGATCATCATCTCTGAAGACCACTTGGACTTGACCGGTGATTATACGCTGGCGTTTATCGATAAGGGCCGCGCCGACAACATCCAAGTCGGCCAGCAATACAGCATTTACAGCAAGCAGAAAACAGTCCTGGAAAAAAACGTGATCAGCTCAAAAAGCCTGCCCCCCGTCGACTTTGGCACCTTTCTCGTCCTGCATACGGAGCAGACGACCGCCACGGTGATTATTACCAGTGCGCAAAATGTCATTTTTCCAGGAGAACGATTCAGAACGCCAGTCAATTAAAACAGACACCCGTCCTGCCACATGAAGATGAAGCCTGCCCATTAAAAAAGGGGCAGGCTTTTCGTTTGATGAACATGCGAAAACAACGCGATCGTCACCCAAGATCGTTTTTTGAGGTGACGCGAAGCACTTCCTGATAGGTCGTGATGCCTTCCATCAGTTTCTCAATGGCGCTCTCCCGCAAAGAAGCCATTCCCTCTGACCGTGCCGTTTCCGTCAGGACGGCCAGATCCACGTCAGGAACCGTCTGGGATTTGATGGCATCGGAATATGGAAGCACTTCATGGATCGTGGTTCTCCCCTGGTAACCGGTCCCTCTGCATTTCTGGCACCCGCTGCCGTGAAAAAGGGATAGCGTGCCTGATTTACCGGTTTCCAACCCCAGCGCCCGGAGTTTTGCCGCGTCCACTTCGATGGGCGCTTTGCAGGCATTGCAGATTTTTCGAACCAGCCGCTGAGAAAGGATACCCCTGAGTGTCGCCTGGATCAGAAAAGCGGGAACCCCCAGGTCCATCAGCCTGACGATCGATGACGGGGCGTCGTTGGTGTGCAGGGTCGACATGACCAAATGGCCGGTGAGCGCCGCCTGGATGGCGTTTTCCGCTGTTTCCAGATCCCGGAGTTCGCCGATCATGATAATATCGGGATCCTGCCTGAGAATGTTGCGCATGATCGACCCGAAGGTTATACCCACCTGGGGCCTGACGGCTATCTGGTTGAAATCTTCATGCACCATTTCAATCGGATCTTCGACGGTGGTGACATTGACCGCGGTGGTGCTGATTTTCCGGAGCGTGGAATAGAGCGTGGTGGATTTCCCGCTGCCCGTGGGGCCGCACACCAGAACCAGGCCGTGGGGGTGGGAAACGATCTGGTTGTATTTGTGCATATCCACCGATGAAAAGCCCAGATGCTCAAGATCCTGGAACAGTATATCCGGATCCATGATCCGCATGACCACTTTCTCGCCGAAGGCCACAGGCACGGTAGAGACACGAATCTCGACCTCCACGTCCCTCTTGCCGGTCTTGATGCGTCCATCCTGGGGCCGACGCTTCTCGGCCATGTCCAATCCGGACAGGTTCTTGATCCGGCTGATGATTGCCGAGTGGACATTTTTGGGCAGCTTGTGGACCGTGTGCAACACGCCGTCAATCCGCATTCTGACCAGGCTGACGTCCCGTTTGGGTTCAATATGGATGTCACTGGCCTTTTGGTCGAAGGCATATACAAACAGGTGGTTAACGGCATTGACCACGTGATGGTCAGTGGACGGCAACTCGTCCGCGGATTTGAGTTGAATATACCGCTCAAGATTGCCCAGATCCACCGTGGGACCGGAAAACTGATGCTCGGCCGCCGCAATGGATCGCTTAAAGCCAAAAAACTCTTCGATGAGTTTGATGATGTCCGACCGAGGGCTAACCACGGCATTGACCTGCATCTGGCAGGCACGCGTGATGTCCTCGAACACGTCGAGGTTAAACGGGTTCGGTGTGGCTACGGTGAGTTTTCCCTGGCTGACCGCCACCGGCAACACCAGGTGGTTTTTTGCAAAAGAGATGGGAATGGTGCTGGTGACGACATTCAGGTCCAGTTTCAGGGGGTCGACCTTGACGAAAGGAATCCCCCAGCTTTCCGCAAGGGTTTGAAAAATGGTATCCTCGTCCAGGGTTTTCGACGGGTCATCGTTGCGCTTCAGGTTCAGTGCGACGATGGTGTCGATAAAGATAAAGGGGTTGTCCCGTTTTTCAATAAATTCGTTCTCATCATGGTTGGCACGGCGCCGCGCGAACTGTTTGATCAATTCAAAGCGGTGACCGTAAAGGTCCCGTGCCTGGGGGAATGAAATCACGCCTTTTTTTTCAAGCGCAGAAAGGAGGCGTTTCTCCGACAGCTGATTGCTCACGTGCTTGTCTCCCTGCGCTTATCCTGAATGCCAGTTGGCGGTGGTGATGCTCCGGATGACGTTTTCGATCCATTCCATGGTTCGAACGACGGACCGCTGATTTTCCGGCGTGCCGCTGAGTTCGGATAACTGATAGCCATATTCGCTGATTTGTCTCAGCAGGCCCACATCATCGCGTGTCCCCACTCGTCCAACGCCGCGGACAATGATTTTCAGGTGCTGCAGGAAAACCGGCAGGTAGGTTGCAGATCTGAGGGTACGATAGATTCCCGCTTTGGGATCGCCGTATTCGTTCAATGCAGAGACCAGAATAAGGTGGGCGGTTTTACCCGACAACAGGGAAAGAAAGATGAAGATCTCACGTTCAAGAAACAACAGGTGACGCACGGATGGCTTCTGTTTGCCGGGTGTGGTGGCGTTTAAAAGCCCAACCAATTGCTCATGAATGGTAACCACTTTGCTGGAGAATCGATACTCCACCGAATCGATCCGAAACTGCGCATAGTGCACCACGTTCCGGTCCAATCCGTTGCGGACATTGAGCACCTCTTCCGGCGTCATTTCGATATCGACATCGAGTTCTTTGTTGTATGTCCGGAGCAGGATGTTGGCCAGCATGATTGCATTCCGATCCGACGGCTCCACCCGATCGGGATGCCGGCAGAAATCGGCCAACAGAAAACGCAGTGCGTGTTTGGGACGCTTGATGCGGCTGATCAGGTGCTGCAGCGCATTGAGGAAGGCAACGCGATTGGCGCGGCCTTTCAGCGCCTTGAAATAGCACCACAGCAATTCAAAGGCGTGGTTCCCGTGCCGTGCCAGTTCATCGATCATCGGCTCAAATGTTTTGCGGATGAAGTTACCCTGCCCATCAAACAACTTCTCGATTAAAAGGGTTATTTTTTCTGTGTCATGCAAAGGGATCTTGAAGGCTTGGGAAACGGCCTGTAAGTTTTTTTCATTGCGCCGTTTGACCAACCGATCGATCACCATCAACTGCCGCTCCGTATCAAGGCTCTCCTTACCCAAAGACAAGATCGTCAGCAGTTCAGCATTCACGCTGCCAATCATGGTCGATTTGCCATCGACATGCACCTGGATGGCATCCCGTCGCACGGTAACCGCGTCCAGCGCCTCGCCATCGACCTTGTAAATCCCGGCCCGCAACAGGTTGGCCAACAGCGTCGCCATCTCCTGGAAAAATGCCTTATTCTTAAGGGCATTCAGGATTAAACTGTAAGTATGCATCTGTTTCAAAAAGGTTTCCGCGCCCATCCCGTCGTAGTCGTTCAGGATGGCGGCGGCCGCATCGTCGTGGAGTTTCTGATCCTCGGTCAACTCCTGATCGATCAGCTGCATCGCCTGTTCCTTCAGGTTGCTCACATTGGTGTCTTTGGCAGGATCGACGTCAGCGGATAAAAATCTGGGGTCTGTCATTCCTTATCTCCATCTGATTGAAATCACCCACAATGATTCAGCTCTTAAAACATGGGACAAGCCAATGAATAGCACGCTCACGACCGAATAGGCAAAACGATCGGCTTGTGAACCACGACATTTTTTTCGGTTCGGTCTCAGCCGCGGTTCAGGTAGCTGCTATCGCTTTGTTTTCAAGACTGTAGCATATCACAGCGCGGAGACAAAAGCCATTGCCTGTTTCGATCGTCACATTGGGGTTAAGCATTTCTTCCAGGCAGTTACGGCGCCTGCAATGGCGTTGCCTTACGGAGAAGACGTTTGGAAAACGGCACGTGACCGAAGCTTACGGCGCAGTCGCCCTGCCTTGAACGCCTCGCGATGATAGGTTTGGCCTCTCAACATGTGCTTACTCCACTGGTATTGCCCAAGGGCCTTGGCGTGTCAACATATTAATCAGGTCATCCACCGTGTTCGCCGACTGTGATTTGTCGGTTGACCGACCGGTTTCAGACCGGTGCGAGAAAGTTTCGATCACCACTATGGAAATGGACGATTTCGCACCATCATTCGCCGTAAGGGTCAACAGGCGCAACGGATATGTGTAGAGGAGGCAAGACCATGAATCGCAACTTGACCGGTTTGCTGGATCGAATTGGAGAAGTTTACCAACCATTGATCCTTAGGGGATCGCGCCATTATCTCGAAGTCAGCGTCGGCAAACAGGCCCAGATATTGGGATATGCCGATCTGGAGGATAGATACAAACAAACCTTTGTCATCGTGCCCTTGAAGGCGCCTCAAAAAGGAATGAAAGTTCGTGTCGATGGGCGCACATTTGTAAACTACGCGGAGCATGAATCCGGAATTGCCTTTCCCGGACATCTGGCCAGGGAAGCCGGACGCTCGTTCGCACGCTATACGCCCAACGACAGCATGATCTGCAATTTTACCTGACCGGGAACCCGCGCTTATCCGATTGTCCATCACCGAATGGACAACACCCACTATGGCACCAACGATGGGGGCGGGCCGGACAACGGATTATTCTCTGGCACCCGGCGGAAACGGGGAGAGGATCTCGTCCACCATTTTCCGAGTCCACGCGGCTGCCTCTGCGGGTGTGTCGTGGGTTCGAAACCGGAAAACGCCTACCCCCCGCCACACCAACGCACCCGTATCCACTGAATGGATATCGATGGTCAAGCGTCCCTGGTCGTACTGGTGGATGCGCGTTTCGGTGCCGATGCCACCGTACCACGGATGATAGAAACCGCCCACACCCGCTGTCGAGGAGTAGCTGTCACTCTGAATTTTCTGCTGGATGGTCAGGTGGTAGGACAGAAAAAGATCCGGCCGTACGTGGGTTTCAGCGATGTTTCGACCCCTCAAATGACTCTCGACAGCATGGCGAATGCGACCGTCCAGCAGTGGGTTGTCGATGCGGATGTCCCCGGTGGCCCCCTGTACCGGATCCCGCCACTGCCAGGTACCGCGGCGGGGCAGTCGTGCATGGGGATCATAATCCTGGCTCACCTGGACAAGGGTGCAGCCAATGAAGGCCAGGACGGCGACAAACAAGGTACAGGACCTCAAGCTTCTCATCTTGCGCTCCACGGCGAACTGAAAATAGACGGTCATCCTTCCGGTGAACCCTCCCCGCGGCAAGCCACGGGGAGGGTTCAATTGACAGCCGCCTCTTGGGCAGGTATTGTTTTATCCTCGACCACTGAACCGCATTCACTCGATTTTAAACAACAGGAGACAAGGTGGTCCCCATGAAATCCCTTCCCGTCAATTTCAACGAAGCGACCCAGGCGGTTGAACGCATCGACAATGCATCACAAGCGCCGTGGGTAGATATCTGCGAGCGGTTCAATAACGATGTAAGACGGATCAAGACGGTGTCCGATCCAGAAGGCTATAACGCCCTGTATGCTTGTTATGATGATGACAATCAACCGGTTTACTATCTGGTGGAAGAGGGGGAGGCGCTGGCCGCATGGCGCCATCGAACCTTTCTCGACAAGCTCGGGCGGACGCGTCCAGCAGGGTCTCTGAAAAAATAAATCAGCTGTCGTTGATCTTGGTTCGCAGTTTTCCCGAGCATTTGAAGGTAACCACCTTGCGCTCCCGCAGGGTCAGGTCCGACCCGGTGGCCGGGTTTCTGCCCCGTCGCTTCTTCTTTTCCTTCACGCAAAATTTTCCAAAACCGGATACCAGCAGATCCTCTCCATCTTCGAGGGTTCCCTTCACGATCTCGAGCAGCGATTCAACGGTTTCAATGGACTTTTTCTTCGTAAAGCCCAAGTCGTTCACCTTTGCGACGATGTCGTTCTTGGTCAATGCCATAGCGCCTCCTGAGAGAAATGGTTGCCGGGGATGAAGGTGCAGATTGCAGCGGATCACGGCGCACGATCCGGAAACTCACCGTTGTTGGTATCTGGGGTATCTTCGGGGATAAACCGGGCCACCTTGTCCATGATCATATCCACCCTGCTCATGATCTCATCGATTTCAATTTTTAGCGCTTCATCATCTGCTTCGGTCATTTGGAAATTTCCTTGTGTTGGATCCTGCACTGAAAATAGCGAAGGTTCAGTTCAATTCACCAATCGAAACCCGGCGACATCCGGCTGTTGCTGCGGGATGCATATCGGGTCAACGCGGGTAGTTCCCGTGGGCATAAAGATAATCATAACAGTAGGCCTGATACTCGACATCAGGCGCGTTGCCCGCCTCCTGATCACCATCCACGGTTTTACTCAGACGCGCCAGCCATCCCATTTTGGCAAAATCGTAGAGGACGTCCCGGATCAGATCGGGATTGTCGCTGACCTCTGGGTTGTTTTTGACGAAGAGGATGACGGCATCGATTACCGCCTTGACATTGCGGATATATTCGCTGTCGTCCGCATGATACTCCATGGCGACATCCAAAAACCTCCCCAGCAAAGCCTTGGCCATGCCTTCAACGGCATCGATACAGTTCATCGGTTCTCGATTCTGTGCAACCTGGCACACATCCGAACGTCTCAAGAATTGAAACGGACGTTAAACTGCCGCTTTGTTCAATAAAATCATGCAGCTATTAGAAATATACACAAGACCGGAAGATGTCAAGTTCATAGGATACAATAAGCACCGAATTCAGAATCAGCCGGCTGGCGATAAAAGCCCGAACAGCCCTCACCCTGGTCGGCACCAAGGGTCGACCGAAAGAGACGGCTACCGATTGGCCAGTACCGTGTCGATCTCGTCTAAAAACCGACTGCGGAGATTGAACTGGCCTTTGCGGAAACTGGCGGACGTAATGAACAGGCAGCGCTCGGCCCGGGTGACCGCCACGTACATGAGCCGACGCTCCTCCTCCAGGTCTTCGGCGCTGTCCATGGATCGCCAGTGGGGAAACAACTGCTCTTCGCAGCCGATCACGAAAACTGTGTTAAATTCCAATCCCTTAGCTCCATGTACGGTGGAAAGGTTGACCCCGTTGGAGGCCTCCTCATCCTCCTTGTCCTCGCGGACCAGTGCGGCTTCTTCCAGGTAGTCCACGATGGTCTCTTGCTGAGAGGCGGCATGAATCAATTGATCGATGTTTTCCTGGCGGGCGGTGAAATCCATGGCGTTGGAGCGGGTGTAGTTTTCCAGATGATCCATGTAACCGGTGCGGGCAATCGTCAGGCGGATGGCTTCATCGGGCCGCAGGTCCCGGATTTCGTCCAGCAGCGCCAGCAGATCCTTCAGGGATTGGTAGAGTTTTGGGGTAAGCACGCGTTCGGAAACGGCCAGCCGGGCGGCATCCTTGAGGCTCATGGGTCCTCTGCGCATCTGGGATATTTTTTTCACGGTGCCCGGTCCGATGCCCCGTTTGGGCGTGTTGAGGACCCGTTCGAAGGCCGTGTCATCCTTGTCGAACACGGCGGCGGTGATGTAACAGTTCAGGTCAAGGATCTCCACCCGGTCAAAAAATCCCTTGCCGCCCATCATGCGATAGGGAATGTGCGCCCGGCGAAACGCCTGCTCGAAGGGCAGAGAGCAGAACTTGGTGCGATAGAGCACCGCCATCTTTTCATAGGAGATGCCCATTCGGGCCATGCTGCGAATCTTGTCCGCTACCCAGCGGGCCTCCTCCTGGTCGGTATAAAACGCATGGGTCTCCACCACGCCGCCTTCCTTGTCCGAAAAACAGGCCTTTTCCATACGATTTTCATTATGGCCGATGATCCGGTTGCCCAGCTGCACGATTTCGTCGGCCGAGCGGTAGTTCTGCTCAAGCCGGAAAATCCGCGCGCCCTTGTACTTCCGTTTAAAAGATAGAAAATGGTCGACGTTGCTCATCCTGAACGAATAAATGGACTGCCAGTCGTCGCCGACGGCAAAAAGATTCCCATCTTTGAGCAGCAAGGCGGTAATCTCTTCGTTTAGGTCGTTGGTGTCCTGGTATTCGTCGCAAAGAATGTATTGAAATTGGCTCCGGTAGCGCTGCCGGACGTCGGCGTGATCCCGCAACAGGTTACGGGTCAGCATCAGGATATTGTCAAAGTCGACGGCATTGGCCGCTTTGAGGATCCCCTCGTACCGCTCGTACACATCGGCCAGGCGAATGTTGCCCTGCCTGGGATGACTGTCAAAATAGGCACCTGGATGTCCACTGTTTTTGGCATTGGAGATCTGCCCGAGCACGGACAAGGCATGCTTTTTATCGTAATTGAGGGTTAACAGCACCTCCTTGACCGTCTTTTGCTGGTGATACGACGTAAATACCTGGAGAGGCGAATGAAAACCCAGCAGGTGGCTGTGTTCCTTCAGGATCTGGAAACAGGCCGAATGGTAGGTGCGCACCCAGGGAAAGCGCTGGACACCCATGCCGGTCATACGAATCAGGCGACCCTTCATTTCCTCGGCGGCCTTGTTGGTGAACGTGATGGCCAGAATCTGTTCGGGCGGCAACCCCGATTCCACCAGGTAGGCGAATTTGGCGGTCAAGGTTCGGGTCTTTCCCGATCCGGCGCCGGCCACAACCAGGGCCGGAGAGCCGGTATGTTCGACAGCGACTTGCTGTTCGGGCGAAAGCTGCATGAAAGATCTCCCCTGTGTTGACTGGCCTAGTCCATCAACGGGCACCATGTCGATGGTGAAAAAGGATGAGGATCGCAGACGGCGGTTGCAAAAGCACTGCGGGTTGCGCTAATAAGGCGCCCACCGGGAAGGTTCCGCCGCACCGGATGTCAAAAAAAACGGGTTCCCGCAAGGCAGATGAGGGAACCCGGAACTGGCTGTGGAGCCACCGCGCGGAGTCGAACCGCGGACCTACGCATTACGAGTGCGTTGCTCTACCAACTGAGCTACGGTGGCGTGGAACTGTCCCGCTGATTCCTCAATAAGCTTTTTGCTTCGTATTTTAGTGCGCTTACCGGGAATCAGCTGCGCTGCCAACTGAGCTGCGCCGGCTGAAAAATAGAAGGATCACGTATAGCGTTTATGGATCAAAAGCAAGAAAAAAGTACATCGGAAAAGTTGATCCGCACCATTGCCGAACACACCGGGCCCCTCGTGATTACCGGTATGAGCAGCTGCGCCGGTGCTCGGCTGTCGGCTGTCGTCAGACGGGCGCTCAAGTCGCCTGTGCTGATGGTGGCCGCATCCTCCAAGGCCGCCGAGCAGCGGCTGGCTGAAATCGACTTCTTTTCCGGAGGGACGGATTGCACCACCCTTTTCTTTCCCCCTTACAATATTTCGCCGTTCAAGTTCATGTCCTACCACAACGAAACCGCTGCCCGGCGCATCCGGGCGCTGTATGCCATGATCGCGGGTCACGGGGCGCCGATCATGGTGACCACCGCCACGGCCCTGCGTCAACGACTGATTCCCAAGTCGGTATTGGCCGACTTCGCGGAGTTGATCATCGCCGAAGAGGAGATCGAACCGGATCGCCTGGTGGCCAAACTCGTGGCCGGCGGCTACACCCGCAGCGCGGTGGTTGAAGAACCGGGCGATTTTTGCGTCCGCGGCGGTATCATCGACATCTTTTCACCCCTGTATGAAAACCCCATTCGCATCGAGTTGTTCGGTGACCTTGTCGAGACCATCCGTTTTTTTTCACCGGCCAGCCAGCGCAGCCTGGAGCACGTCAACGAAGCGATCATTCTACCGGCCAGAGAAGTGACTCTGGAGAAGGCCCGATTGGATGAGATCGTCGGCCGGTTCCGGGCACGCGCGCTGAAACAGGAACTGCCGCGCACCACGGTTCGGAACATTGTTCAGCGCATCAAGGAGCAGGGCGTCTTCCCCGGCATCGAGAATCTCACCCCGATGATTTACGACCGCATGGACACGCTTTTCGACTACCTGCCGGAGGGCACGGTCATCATCGCCGACAATCCCGCAGAACTATCCCAGGCCGCTGCCAAAAGCGCACAGCTTGCCCAGGTCAACTATGAGAAAGCCTGCAGCGAAAAGCACTTGTGCGTTGAGCCGGCGGACCTGTTTTTAAGCTGGGAAGAGATTGATGCCGAACTGACCCGCCGCGAGGCCGTCTGTCTGGCGCCGCTGGCGGTGACCGGCGATGTCGATCGTCTGACCGTAAACGTCGACACCGCTGACAACAGCGACCTGCGGCAGGCCTTGCAGCAGGCCAGAAAGACCGACCAGCCGGCCGCCCCGCTGCTGCGGTGGATTGCCGAGCAGCAGGATGCGGGTCGCACCATGGTGATGGTCTGTGAGACCGACCGCCAAATCGGCCGGCTTTGCGCAATTCTGGCCCCCCATGATATTGACGCGGTCTCCGGCCAACCCTTCCCGCAAAAGCCCCGGCCGGGGGGTCTCTTCATCTGCCGGGGCCGCCTGTCTGAAGGATTTGTCTGGCCGGCAGACGGCCTTGCGGTGACCACTGAGGCTGAGATTTTCGGCCCCCGGGCCAAGCACCCCAGACGCGGCGCAACGACCGTGCGAACCGAACTGCTCGCCTTTTCCGACTTGAAGCAGGGGGATCTGGTGGTCCACGACGAGCACGGCATCGGTCAATACGAAGGACTGGTTAAACTGAGCCTGGAAGGCACTGTCAATGATTTCCTGCTGGTCGTTTACCGAGATGAGGATCGCCTCTACCTGCCCGTGGATCGCATGGGACTGATCCAGAAATACATGGGCGTGGAGGGTCTGATGCCGGCCCTGGACAAAATGGGCGGCCGTTCCTGGGAGCGGGCCAAGGAGAAAGTCCGCCGGTCAGCAGAAAAAATCGCTGGGGAATTACTAAAAATCTACGCCCAGCGCAAGGTCAACGAAGGTCACGGATACGGTGTGGTCGACAGCCATTTTACCGACTTCGAGGCTGACTTCCCATACGAGGAAACCCCGGACCAGCGCAAGGCCATCGAAGATGTACTCGAGGACATGCGCCGCACCACCCCCATGGACCGGCTGGTCTGCGGTGACGTGGGTTACGGAAAAACCGAGGTGGCCCTGCGCGCCTCGTTCCTGGCCGTCAGCGAGGCCAAACAGGTGGCCATGCTGGTTCCAACCACGGTGCTGGCCGAACAGCACTACGCCACCTTTGCCCAGCGCTTTGACGCCTACCCGGTGAAGGTGGCCTGCCTGAGTCGTTTCCGTTCACGTGCCGAACAGCGCCGAATCGTGGAAGCGATAAAAAAGGGCACCGTTGATATCGTCATCGGCACCCACCGGCTGCTCCAAAAGGATGTCACCTTTGCCGATCTCGGGCTTTTCATCCTCGACGAGGAGCAACGGTTCGGCGTTCGGCACAAGGAAAAACTCAAACGGCTGCGAACCACGGTAGACGTGCTGGCCCTCACCGCCACCCCCATCCCCCGGACCCTGCATCTTTCCATGATGGGCATCCGGGACATCAGCGTCATCTCCACTCCGCCGGAGCAGCGCCATGCCATCATCACCTACGTGTGCGAGTTCGACGACACCGTGGTCAGCGAAGCCATCCGCAGCGAACTGGCTCGGGGCGGACAGATCTTTTTCGTGCACAACCACGTCAAGTCCATCGACCGCATGGCCGCCTACCTGCAGGAGAGGGTGCCCGAAGTCCGTCTGGCCGTTGCCCACGGGCAGATGACCGAAGAGGATCTGGAAGCGGTCATGATGCGCTTCATGAGCCGGGAGATCGACATGCTCGTGTGCACCACCATCATCGAGTCCGGCATCGATGTGGCCACGGCCAATACCATCCTGGTCAACCGGGCAGACCGGTTCGGCCTGGCCCAGGTATACCAGCTGCGAGGCCGGGTGGGTCGTTCCGACGAACAGGCCTATGCCTACCTGTTCATTCCCGAGGAAACCCGGCTGGGGAAGGATGCCCAAAAGCGTCTCAAAGTACTCATGGAACACAGCGATCTCGGATCCGGCTTCCAGATCGCCATGAATGATCTGAAGATCCGGGGCGGCGGGGCGATCCTGGGCGCATCCCAATCCGGCCACATTGCCGCCGTGGGCTATGACATGTTCCTCAAGCTCATGGAAGAGGCCGTGGCCCAGATCAAAGGGGAGCCCATGATCGAAGGTCTGGAACCGGAAATCAACCTGCCCATGTCCGCCTATGTGGCCGAAGACTATGTGGCCGACATCGACCAGCGCCTGTCCATCTACCGTCGCTTGGCCAAAATGACCGACCTCAAGGATATCGCCGCCATGAAGGCTGAGCTGGCGGATCGATTCGGCCCGCTTCCCGACGAGACGGAAAATCTGCTGCTGAAGATCATGCTGCGGGTGTTGTCAGTCCGCGCCGGGATCAAGCGCCTGGACCTTTACGGCCAGCAGCTGTGCCTGGCATTCAGCGAAACCCATCAACGGCGGCCATTGGGAATTGTCGAGATGATTACCGGCGGCAAACCGCCCTACCAATTCACCCCGGACCACCAGCTCAAAACCACCCTGGCCAGAGGGACTGCACGGGCCATGCTGGCGCAAACGAAAAACATCTTGATCGAAATAGCGCAACATGTTAATTCCTGAAGGCTTATGAGAACCATATTTAGAAAGTTTGCAATAAGTTATACTCAAGGTCAACAATCGACGAGGCAAGGCGGTTCCCCGGGCGCAAGCCATGTGTGCCTCCTCGTCTGCTGGGCGGCGATGGCTGCATGGACGGGGTGCTCAGGGACGGATCACCCATCCCAGCAGGACGCCGTCCTGATCCGCACCGATCAGCAGACCGTGACCCAGGCCCAGTTCGAACGCGCCTTTGAGGCCGCCCGGATTGCCTACAGCGACGACCGGTCGGTGGATCCACAGGTGATTGAAGATGCGCGGTTGCGCCTGCTGAATCAGATGACCGAAGAGGTAATTATCGACCGCCGGGCTCACGAGTTGGGCATCGTATTGGATGAGACCGAACTGGAAGCGGCGATCCAGGCCATCAAAAAGGATTACCCGGATGACGAATTCGAGCAGATGCTGCTGGAGAGCGCCATCCCCTATTCATTGTGGAAGGATCGGCTGCGGGTGCGCCTGCTGATGCAGAAAGTGGTGGACCGGGAATTGGTTCAACCGGTGAACATCACCGCACAGGATATAGAGGCCTACTATAGGGCCCACGAAGAAGACTTTGCCGTCAAGGATGGAAGTCCGCCGGAGACGGATGTAAAGCATCACATCGTTGAACGGCTGCGGCTCGAAAAGGTGGAAGCGGCCTACCCGCAATGGATGGAGGGGCTGCGCGCGCGCTACGGCGTCGAGATCAACTGGGAACTGTGGGAACAGTCCCAACACCCTGGCGTTGGATCCGCCGGCCAGGCAAAGGAATAGTGGCCTTGAAGCGACAGTTGTCTCTGGGTATGCTGATCGGGATGGGGCTATTGGTTTTCACGGCGACGGCCACGGCATCGGCCGCATCCGAGGTGTTGGACCGGATCGTTGCGGTGGTCAACGAAGACATCATTTTGATGTCTGAACTCGAGGCGCGGATGGCACCCTATGCCCAGCGCATCCGTCAACAGGGATTCGACCTGGAGAAGGAGCGGCAGATGCTGTTCGACGTTCGCAATGAGATGCTCAACCGCCTGATCGACGAAAAGCTTACGGATCAGGAGATCAAACGCAACGATATCCAGGTGGGTGAGGCGGAAATCGACAGCACCATCGAACGCATCAAGACGGCCAACACGTTTACCGATGAAGACCTGCGCCGTTATCTTGAGCAGGATCAAATGACCATGGAGCAGTATCGGGAACAAATCAGAGATCAGGCCCTGCGCGCCCGGCTGGTCAATTACGAGGTCAAGTCCAAGATTGTCATCACCGAAGAAGAGATCCGGGCCTACTACGACAGCCACCCCGAAAGTTACGGCGGAACGCTTCGTTACCATTTGAGAAATATCCTGATGCGGGTTCCGGATTTTGCCAGCGCTGCCGAGAAGCAGGCGCTGAACGAAGAGATGCAACAGATCCGATCACGGGTCGAAGCCGGGGAATCCTTTGCCGATCTGGCCCGATCCTACAGCCAGAGCCCGGCCGCCGCAGATGGCGGCGACATCGGTGAGTTTGCCCAAAAAACCCTTTCGCCCAAGATTCAGGCGGCACTCGACGGATTGGTCCCGGGCCAGGCAACAAGCGTTCTGGATACGGATCAGGGATTTCAGCTCTTTTACGTGGAGGCGGTCACCCGGACCGAAGGGAAACCCCTGGATAGCGTAAGGGAAGAGATCCATCAGAAGCTGTTTGCCGACGTGGTTGATAAAAAATTCCTCTCATGGCTGGAGGATCTGCGCAGCCAATCACACATCAAAATCATCAATTAGGATTGGAATCGAACGGATACGGTCAGGATCCTTGGAACTAGCGGTTATCCCGTAGGCGTTAAGATAATCCATTTGGCAAGCGTAGCGGGAGGAAGCCGTGCGACGATGCTGCGACGACAGATAACGCCGTCCGTATTGATTATCTTAAGGCCGATATATGGAATCGGAAACGAATCAGGATACATTCGGCGGCTATCTGAAAGGCTTCCGCGTAAAACATGAACTGGCGATTCAAACGGTCGCCGAAAAGACCAAAATTGCCGTCCATTGTCTCAAGGCCATTGAGGAAAATGCCCATGATCGACTTCCTCCCCAGGCCTACGTCAAGAGCTTCCTTCGGACCTACGCCGATACCGTGGGGGCCAACGCGGATGTCGCCGTCGAGCTCTATCTGTCGGATCTGCAACAGCAGGAAAACGCCAAGCAGCACAACCTGAGACGTCGCGAAAAACTGTGGGCCGTCCGTCGGGCGATGGTTGCTGTGGGCATTGTCGTCGGTGTTTTGCTCCTGCTGCGGTACACCGATTTCATCCTGGCGCCGGCGCCGCCGCAAAGCACAACGCCGGCGGCGCGCACAGCCCTTTCCGAGCCTTCCGCTTCCGGCGCCGAGACAGCGGGCAACCGCCCGTCCGCTGCAAAGCCCAAGGAGACGCTCAAACTCCAGGTCGTCGCCGTGGAGCTGACCTGGCTGAAGGTGATTGTGGACGGCCAGAATGCACGCTCCTACGACTTGAAGCCCGGGGACCGCCTGGAGCTGGAAGGAACCCACAACTTCAACCTGATGATCGGCAACGCCACCGGACTGCAGATCCTACTGAATGAGCGGCCCGTGAAGATATTCGGGAGCACCGGTCAGGTGGTCAGCCTGAAGATACCGTAAATAGAAGCGTTCACGATTGCCTAACACTTAAGACTTAACACGTTCATCACATGCAACAGGATCGACAAAAAATTCTGACGATCAGCGTCAAACGGCTGTTGCGACGGGGCGCCAGCAGCCGGCTTCACAAAATCGTCAACAAAACCCACGGTGCGGATATTTCCATCCTGTTCAGGAGCCTGTCGCTCCAGGATCAACGGCTGCTGTTCGACATGATCGACGATGTGGAGCAAAAGGGGGTCGTCTTCAGTGAGTTGGATGAAGACCTCTTCGTTGAACTCATCGACGGCATGGACCCGGATCAAGTCGCGGCCATTTTGGAACACATGCCCAACGATGACGTCGCCGACCTGTTGAATCAACTCCCCGATGAAACCGCCAGCACCCTGCTCAAGCACATGAAGAAAGAGGGGTCCGATGAGGTCGAGGACCTCATGCGCTTCGAAGACGATACCGCTGGTGGTATCATGAACCCTGACTTTATCGCATTGAACCAGGAGATCACCGCCAAAGAGGCCATCGAGCGTATCCAGAAAGAGTTCGCCGATGTCGAGATGCCCTTCTACCTCTACGCGGTGGACGAATACGGCAACCTGGTGGGCGTCTGTTCCCTGCGCCAGCTGGTGGTGGTCAAACCCCATACCCCCTTGAAATCCTTCATGACCACCGATGTCCTTTCCGTGCAGACCCACATGGACCAGGAGGAAGTGGCCAAGCTGGTCGCCCGCTACGACATTCTGGCCGTTCCGGTGGTGGATGAGAGCAACCGGCTGGTGGGAATCGTCACCGTGGACGATGTCATCGATATCTTCCGCGAAGAGGCGACCGAAGATATGTTGAAGATGGCCGGTGTGGGCGAAGAGTTCGTTGAAACCCAAAGCGTTCTCAAAAGCACCCGCACCCGCCTGCCCTGGCTCTTTGCCAGCTGCCTGGGCGGAATATTCGCGTTTTACGTCATCGGCCAATTCGAGGAGAGTCTGAACAGGCTCACCTATCTGGCCGCCTTCATTCCGGTCATTATGGGCATGGGCGGCAATATCGGCACCCAGTCCTCCACCATCGTGGTGCGCGGACTGGCCACCGGGCGCCTCAATATCCGGGACATCGGGCCGGTGGTGGGCAAAGAACTGAGCGTTGGCCTGATATTAGGCCTCGTCTACGGCCTGCTCATCGGGTCGGTGGCCCAATTGCAGTACAGCACCCTCAGGCTGGCCATGGCGGTTTGCCTGGCGGTCGTCTGCTCGATGTCCGTTGCCGCCCTGGTTGGATCGTGCGTGCCCATGCTGCTGGCCCGGCTCAATATCGATCCAGCCGTTGCCACGGGGCCGTTCGTGACCACCTCCGTCGATATCATCAGCGTCTACTTTTACTTTACCATCGCCACCGGATTTCTCGGCGTCTGACATCATGGCCAGCCTCAACACACCTGCCATCCTGCTCCGTCGGATCGAGTTTGGCGACTTCGATCTCATCGTCACCCTGTTCACCCCGGCACACGGCAAGACCAGCGCCATTGCCAAATCCGCAAAAAGGAGCGTCAAGCGATTTTCCGGGGTGCTGGAACCCTTTTCCAGGCTCGACGTCGTGCTGGCCCAGGGCAGGGGCAAAGGCATGCCGGTGCTTCAGGAGGCGTCGCTGGAAGATCCTTTTTTCAAGATCCGCGAAGACATCGTTAAAACCGTCTATGCCAGCTACTGGTCGGAATTGATCTATTTGTGGATGGCCGAGGGAGAACCCCAGGAGACCCTATACCGGCTGATATCGCATGTGCTGGCCGAACTCAACCGGGGAGAGACGCCCGTGGAAGTGCTCAGCATCCTCTTTCAGATGCGCTTCCTGTCACTGGCTGGATTTCGTCCCAACTTCGACCACTGCCACACCTGCAAAACCTGCCTGGACCAGATCCGGCATGCGTCGGTGGTCTCGGATCTCTCCACAGGGGGTATTGCCTGCCCGACCTGCGGTATCCCCACCAACGGTAGTCTGAAGATATCAAAAGGCACGTTGAAACAACTGATGTGGACCGACACCGGGAACCTGGAGCGGGCCGCCCGCGTCCGGTTTGCGCCTGCGGCCATCTCCGAGGGGCTGCGATTTCTGGAAGCCTTCGTTCCCTTTCACATCGGCAAGTCCCCGAAAAGCCTGAAGGTGCTCCGGGCTGTCAGGGAATCAATCAAGGTAAACGGAAAGCCATGACAACACAGACCCAAGCAATGAAACTCGGCAATATCGGGCCACTGCTGGAAGGCCATCCCATCGACGCGTCGGCGCCCTGCCGCATCGATTTCGGGGGAACCTTGGACATCAGCAGCTTTCATTATCCACTGAGGCGCTTGGCTCCATCCACGGTAAACATCGCTTTGGATCGACGCACCACCGTCCACCTGCATCCGCACCCTGGCAATCGGGTTCGGATTTCATCAGCCGGCCTCGCCGAGGCGGAATACACCCCATCAACGGCCCCCTATGATCATCCTCTGGGGCTCATGTTCGCCTTGGCCGACTATTTTCATGTCAGCGGGGCCCACATTGATATCCAGTCCGCCTCGCCCCCGCGCAGCGGGTTGGGGGGGTCGTCGGTGGCTGCCGTGGCGTTAATTGCCGCTTTTTCCAAGGTATTGATGGCCATGGGAAAAAAAGGCATCTCCCGGGACCGGATGGTGCTCCTGGCCCACGCCATCGAGCAGGGTGTGGCCGGTGTGCCCTGCGGCCTCCAGGACCAGTTGGCCGCCGCTTTCGGCGGGATTAACGCCTGGACCTGGCCGGCGGATCCAGGCATGCCGCCTTTCGCTGGGCACCCCTTGTTGGCGGGCGAAGCGCTCCACCGCCTGGACCGCCACCTGCTGGTGGCCTACCTGGGCGTCACGCACATATCCAAGGATGTCAACAGCACCTGGGTCAGGCAGTTCATCAGCGGCGACCGCCGTGAAAACTGGCATGAGATCGTCCGCTTGACCCGGGATTTTGCCGGAGCGATCGCCCGATGGGACATGCAGGCAGCCGCCGAGGCCATGAACCGGGAAACGGCCATTCGGAAGGCCATGACCCCGCAGGTGCTTGACCTCATGGGCGACCGGCTGACGGCAGCCGCTTTAAACGCCGGATGCGGCGCCCGGTTTACCGGAGCCGGCGGCGGCGGCTGTCTATGGGCCATCGGTGCGGCGGACGACATGGCAGCCCTGAAGCCGGTATGGGAAAACCTGCTGTCCGAGCGGCCCACGGCAGGATTGCTTTCCTGCGGTGTGGACGCCAATGGGGTCATGTGAACACCCCCATGGGAAGGCGAATGAGCACCGAGGCAAGCTGGGTCTTGTTAAACCCCATGGATAATGCTACGTAGATCGACTGTCGGACACCGTGTCATATCTGGAAATGCCAATCGATTATTAATTTTATCAACCGCTTGACTATCCAAACGGACAATCGAGGAAACGCGCATGAATTTTCAGGATGTCATTCTCACGTTGGATCGGTTTTGGGGCCGCAAGGGTTGCGTGGTGGTTCAGCCCTATGATCTGGAAGTGGGCGCCGGAACCTTCCACCACCACACCACCTTGAAAGCATTGGGGCCCGAGCCGTGGGATGTGGCTTACGTCCAGCCGTCCCGGCGACCCACCGACGGGCGCTACGGAGACAACCCCAACCGTCTTCAGCATTACTACCAGTATCAGGTGCTGCTCAAACCCTCCCCCACCAACATTCAGCAACTCTACCTGCAGAGCATGAAGGCGCTGGGCGTGGACCCGCTGGAGCACGATATCCGCTTCGTTGAAGACGACTGGGAATCGCCCACGCTGGGCGCTTCCGGATTGGGTTGGGAGGTGTGGCTGGACGGCATGGAATGTACCCAGTTCACCTATTTTCAGCAGGCCTGCAGCATGGAGCTCTCACCCATTTCGGTGGAGCTGACCTACGGCCTTGAACGCATCGCCATGTACCTTCAGGGCATCGACAACGTCTACGACCTGATGTGGAACGACACGGTCTCCTATGGTCAGGTTCACCACCAGCAGGAGGTGGAGCAATCCACCTACAACTTCGAAATGGCCGACGTAAACATGCTGCTGGACCTCTTCAACCGATATGAAGCCGAAGCCGGACGGATTATCGAAGCGGGTCTGGTGCTTCCGGCCTATGAATTCACCCTCAAGTGCAGCCACACGTTCAATCTGTTGGACGCACGCGGCGCCATCAGCGTCACCGAACGGACCGGTTATATCGCCCGGATCAGAAATCTGGCACGGGCCTGCGGCATGGGCTACCTGAAGCAACGTGAAGCCATGGGATTTCCGCTCTTGAAAAAAACAGCATGATTGGCGGACGGTTAAAAGGATTGGAACGAACATCGAACGTGACATCGTGATCGAGGTGAATATGGACACCCTACTACTTGAAATCGGCGCCGAGGAGATCCCGGCAGGATACATCCGGCCGGCATTGGACGCCCTGGCCCAAAACCTGCTGAAACGGCTGGACGGGGCCCGCATCGGCCACGGGCAGGCCCATACCTTCGGCACGCCCAGGCGACTGACGGTGACCGTGGATCAGGTGGCACCCAAGCAGGAAACCGTCACCGAGGACCTCATGGGCCCGCCGGAAAAAATCGCTTTCGACGACCATGGCAAACCCAGCGTGGCGGCAGTTAAATTCGCCGAAAAAGCCGGCGTTGCGGTCAAGCGCCTGAAGGTGCTGCAGACAGACAAGGGCCGGTACCTGAGCGCCCGAAAAACCAGCCGCGGCCAAGCCACCGTCAAGCTGCTCAAAACCATTCTGCCCGAGGTGATTCTTGCCACCCCCTTTCCCAAGAGCATGCGCTGGGCGGACCTCTCGATTCAGTTCGCGCGGCCCATCCAGAGCATCGTGGCACTTTATGGCACGAAGTTGGTTTCTTTTACCCTGGGCGGCCGAATCAAAAGCGGCCGTCAGGCGCTGGGCCACATGTTCATGAGCCCGGGCAAAGTGAGGATCCCCTCCCCTGAGGCCTACGTGCAGACCATGGCTTCGGCGAATGTGGTGGTCAATATTGCCGAGCGCCGGCAGATGACCTCAGCGGCCGTTATGGCTGCGGCGGCGGACATGGGCGGACGGGTGCTGCCGGATGAAGAACTGCTGGACATCGTCACCAATCTGGTTGAAACACCCATCACCACGGCGGGTCGGTTTGACAACATCTTTCTCGAGGTCCCCAAGGAGATTCTCATCACGGCCATGCGCGAGCACCAGAAATACTTCGCTGTGATCGACGCGACGAACAAGCTGATGCCCGGCTTCATCGCCGTCAACAATACCCGCACCCGGAATATGGCCCTGGTGGCCACCGGTCACGAACGCGTCCTGCGAGCCCGGCTTTCCGATGCCCGCTATTTCTACACCGCCGACATCAAGGTGCCCATGAACGTCTGGGTGGAGAAACTCAAAGGCGTGCTCTTTCAGGCCAAACTGGGCAGCATGTACGACAAGGTGATGCGGGTCAAAAGCATCGCCGGCTGGCTGGCCGATGCCGTAAACCCGGCAGAGAAAGAGAAGGTGACCCGCGCGGCCTACCTGTGCAAGGCGGACCTGGTGAGCCAGGTGGTCGGGGAATTTGCCAAACTCCAGGGAATCATGGGGCGGATATATGCCCAGGCGGCCGGTGAGGCGCCGGATGTGGCCGCTGCCATCGAGGAGCATTATCGACCCACCCACAGTGGCGGCCTATTGCCGGAGACTGAAACCGGCGCCCTGCTCTCCATCGCCGAAAAGATCGATTCCATCTGCGGGTGCTTCGCCGTCGGCCTGATTCCCACCGGTGCGGCAGATCCATACGCCCTTCGGCGCCAGGGCATCGGCATCCTGCAGATCATGCGCAGCCGGAATATCAACGTGTCTCTTGCCGACCTGATCAGCAAGGGCGTCTCCCTGTTCACCGACAAGCACACCGAACCGCCGACCCAAATCGCGGACGCCGTATTGACGTTCCTGAAAAACCGTCTCGCCCGCCTGCTGGCCGACGAAGGACGATCCAAAGAGATCATCGCCGCGGTAACCAGCGTCTCGTCGGACCGCATCCCCGATGTGGAACGGCGGGTGGGTGCCCTGGAAAAGCTTAAGGGTAAACCGGGCTTCGAGCCCCTGGCTGCGGCGTTCAAACGGGTGGAGAACATCCTTAAAAAAGCCACGGAAAGCAGCGCGGCAACGGTCGACCCGGCCCTGTTCGCACACGCCACGGAAGGTGACCTGCACGCCGCCTGTCAGACGGTAACGGCACAGGTGTCCCGGCTCATGGGCCAGGGTGACCTGGACAGCGCCCTGGAGGCCATCGCCACCCTGCGTAATCCGGTGGACAGCTTTTTCGACAAGGTCATGGTCATGGCCGACGAGGAAGCCATTCGTCGCAACCGACTGGCGCTGCTGGCATCCATATCGGCCGTCTTCGGACAGATCGCCGATTTCTCACAAATATCGACCTGACCCGAACACGCCGGGTCGATTGAGGAATTCCGAATTAAAGGATTGAGGAATTATAAATAGGATCCGATCGTTTTTTTTTAATCCCAACATTCCCCAATCCCTCAATCCTTAACTATTTTCTAGTGGAGGAACCGATGCCCTTTGATCCAAACAAAGACAAGGTGCTAAAAAAATGGAAATGCCGGGAAACCGGGCTGTTGGTCACCATCAACCGCTACGACCAGGGGGAGGCCAAGGTGCAGATCGGCCCCCGCATCCTTAAAAAACAGGACGGCAGTGACCGAGCCCCGGTTAAGGCCGGCCGTCTGACCACCGAAGACATCCTCTGGCTGTATGACATCATGGATGAAATCAAGGATGAACTGACCGACCTGCAGCGACCGACCTGATCCGCTGACCGGCCAACGGCGCCGGACGGTTGGCGTGCCTCGTATCACCGCCGTGCGATACATGTGAACCCTTCCCCGCGGCAAGCCGCGGGAAATATTCACCCTATGGATGAACGTCTATTTTCAGTTCGCTCGCTACCCCCGCCGCCCGCGGCGAGGGGTGCGCTCGCTTTCGCGGTTCACGACCTCCTGAACGAACGTATATCTGCGGACCATTCCGTTGTATACCCAAGGTGATCATCCGTGGTTCGAAATCTTGCTTTTGGCAAGGCCGGAGGGAGGACGCTGTATAGATATACCGCCACGACCGATAACGCAGTCCAAGAACAGGATCTCGAACGACAGACTATGTCTGACCGCCGCGCCATCGTTAACCCCGTGAAAGGGAAGACGCCGCCCGACACCGGCCCTTTGGCTATTCTGGCGGCCACGGAGAGCGATCTACGCCTGTTGTCGCGCCTGGCGGACGCACCGGTGGTGGAACAGCGCAAGCTCTACATGAGCCGTCTTCAGGTGCATGCGGACCACCGGCGGCGATTCACCGTGACCGGACCGATGGTCGGAGCCCCCTACGCGGCCATGATCGTCGAAGCGTTGGGTGTCTGGGGGGTTGAATCGATCCTTTTTGTCGGCTGGTGTGGTGCGATATCCCGTCAGGTAAAAGCCGGCGACATCATCGTACCGGACCGTGCCATGGTTGACGAAGGCACGTCCGGCCACTACGGCGACCCCTCATGCCGGGTGGCCTTGCCCGCCCGCCGGTTGGTGCAGCGGGTACGGTCAGCCCTGAAGCACGGTGGGGTTGGGTTTCATGAAGGTGCCGTCTGGACCACCGATGCCATCTTCCGCGAAACCGTTGAGACGGTGAAGCACTTCCAGTCCAAAGGCGCCCTGGCCGTCGACATGGAGCAGTCCGCCATTTTCACGGTGGCCGGATTCCGCCGGATGGCGGCCGCGGGCATCCTGGTGGTTTCCGATGAACTCTCCGACTATCAGTGGCGTCCGGGGTTCAGCACCCCGGCATTTAAAATTGCCCGTGAGATGGCCTGCCGGTCGGCGTTGCGCATGGCCAGTGAACACAGGCCCCCTGAACGCAGAACCGGGAACGGGGAAACATGAGCCAAGACCGCATAGACGAACTGGTCGATCTGCTGACCGCATACAACGAGGCCTATCGCCAAGGCGCCCCGATTGTCAGTGACGACGAATACGACACGCTGGTGGAGCAACTGCGCGAGCTCGCGCCCGAACATCCTTTTTTGCAGGCCGTGGAACCGGAGCAGTTTGCCGGTCGGCGGCAGGTCCGCCATCCCTCTCCCATGCTCTCCATCGAAAAAGCTTACACCAGGGAGCAATTGGAACGCTTCGTGGCCCGGGTACAAAAAGAAGCCGATGCGCTTGGCATGGATTCGGTAACATTCAGGCTGACACCCAAACTGGACGGCCTGGCCGGCCGGGATGACGGCAGCGTGTTCGCCACCCGGGGCAACGGAGAAGTGGGATACGAAATCTCCAGCGCCCTTGCCAAAGGCGTCATCCCCATTGGCGGCCGTGGCCAGGGGGTGGGAGAAATCGTCGTGGTGAAAAGCTATTTCGATGAACATATGGCCGATTTTTTCGAACACCCGCGCAACATGGTGGTGGGCATCATCTCCTCGGACACACTCAACGAAAACGCCACAACCGCATTGAACGACGGCGTGGTCCACTTTGTCCCTTACCGTCATGCCACGTCGACCATCGTTGATGGACGCCGGTTGGTGGAAGGCACCCGACAATTGGTCCGGGATCTGCTGAAAAGGGTCGACTATCCGACAGACGGCGTGGTGGCCGAAGTGACGGATGACCGGCTTAAGGAACGGATGGGCGCCACCGCCCACCATTACCGCTGGCAGATCGCTATCAAAACCAAGGGCGAGACGGCCCAGACGACGGTAACCGGCATCCAGTGGCAGGTGGGCCGTACCGGCAAGGTTACCCCGGTGTTGGAGGTGGCGCCGGTTTCGCTGTCAGGGGCAACCATCCGCCGCGTGACCGCCCACCACGCCGGCAATATCCGCAATTCAGGCATCGGTATCGGCACCCGCATCGAGGTCATTCGCAGCGGCGAAGTCATCCCCAAGCTGGAGGCCGTTCTGGAGGTCAAGGGAGCAGTTGGGCGGCCCGAGGTTTGCCCCGCCTGCGGCGAACCGCTGGTGTGGCAGAACGATTTTCTCATGTGCACCAACAACGCCTGTCGGGCCCAGATCGAACAGCGCATCAGACATTGGTTCCGGGTGCTGGGCAATGCCGATTGGTTGGGCATCAAGACGATCGGTAAGCTTGTCGAAAACGGCCACAACCGCCTGGAGTCGATCTACCGGCTCACCGAAGCCGATTTCACATCCATGGGGTTCGGACCGGGGCAATCCAAAAATCTGGCCGAAGCCATCACCATCAGCCGCACCAAGCCGGTCGAGGACTGGCGGTTCCTGGCCGCTTTCGGTATCGCTGATCTGGGCACCGGAGACAGCCGCAAACTGTTGGCCCATGTGCCGCTGGAAGATGTGGTGGCACTGGATCCCCAAGCGATCACCCAAATCAAAGGGTTTGGCGAAAAGACCAGCCAGCGCATCGTAACCAGTATCGACGCCATGGCGGGAACCATCCACCACATGCTCGACCTGGGCTTCAATCTGCGGCGCACGCCCCTGGCAACGGAGCAGGAGGCCATCGACACGCCCATAGCGGGCAAAGGCATCGTCTTTACCGGAAAAATGGTTCACGGCACCCGGGATGCCATGCAGGCGGAGGCCAGAGCGATGGGCGCCACGGTCCAAACAGCCGTCAGCGGTAAAACCGACTATCTGGTTTGCGGTGAGAACGTCGGGGCCGCGAAGATCGCCAAGGCCAACCGGATGGGTGTCACGATTCTCACCGAAAGCCAGTACATGGCCATGGTCACCGGCAAGTGAACCGCACCAGGAGGATCCGGCTGCCATGACCCGCCGGCGTCAACCATCCGCCATCATCCTTGCCGCCGGCCGCTCCCGGCGAATGCGGCGATTCAAGCCGTTGCTCGCCTTGGGCGGGCAAACGGTGATGGCACGCGTCATATCCCTCTACCGCAGCGCCGGCGTGACAGACATCCGGGTGGTGACCGGCTTTCGGTCGCAAACCCTCGGGTCTGCGCTGACCGGCATGCCGGTGGCCGTCGTCCACAACCCGGCACACGACGACGGCATGTTCGCTTCGGTGCTGGCCGGCATCAACACACTGGCTTCCGATGTCCCCTCTTTTTTCATTCATCCGGTAGATATTCCCCTGGTGCGCCCGCACACCCTGGCGTTGCTGATGGATGCCTTCGATCGGCGGCCGTCCCCCGTCGCCTATCCGGTGTTTGATGAAAAACGGGGGCACCCGCCCCTCATCGACGGCGCACTGAAAGCGGCCATCTTGTCCCATGGCGGCGGCGGGGGGCTCAGCGCCCTGCTTCGTCGCTTCGACACGGCGGCCCTTGACGTCCAAGTAGCCGATGAAGGTGTGCTGTTGGATGCGGACACGCCGGATGATTTTCAGCGTCTGGAAACCCGGTTGGCGACGCCCGACAGACTCACCGACGATGAGTGCCGGGTGCTCATGAAAAAGGTTCACGCGTTGCCCGGACCGATGATCGACCACTGCCATCGTGTGGCCAGCGTGGCCGTGAGGCTGGCCAGGGCGGTCAATCACCGTGGCGGGGCCCTTGACGTCCACCTGATTCAATCGGCCGCTTGGGTTCACGATGTGGCACGGAGTGAGAAAAACCATGCCGCCGCCGGGGCCCGTCTGCTGGATGCCATGGGGTTTCCCGCCATGGCCACTCTCGTCGCGAGCCACATGGATATCCACCTGGCCCAGGATTCACCCGTGAACGAGGCGCACATCGTCTTCCTGGCAGACAAGCTGGTGGACGGAACCACGCTGGTGAGCCTGAAACAGCGGTTCGACGCAAAGCGGAAAAAATTCGGCCACGACCCGCAAGTCTCGGAGAAGATAGACCAACGCCAGCGCGCCGCGCTTTCGATCCAATGCAAAGTGGAACAATTATCAGGACAAACGATGGATCAGCTGCTCACCACGGTCGGGGTGATCGACGGGCGGCAACCGTGAAAACCAGTCTGAGAACCTGGTTGCTGTCCGGTCGTGAAAAAAAGATTCTACTGCTTCGCCACGGCGAATCCCTGAGGAAAACCGACGAAAAACGCTTCGTGGGTCAGACGGATCTGCCGCTGAGTCGCATGGGGCGCCGCCAGGCGCAATGCTGGCGGGAATGGCTTGCCGACGTTCCGATCGCGCACATCATTTCCAGCGATTTGTCGCGCTGTGTGGAAACCGCCCACATCCTTGCCACCGACCGTCCCCTCATCGTCGAATCGCTGGCCGACCTGAGAGAAATCGACCTGGGCGGTTGGGACGGAATAACATTCCGACGGGTCCGGGAGCGCTGGCCGGATGCCTTTCGACAACGCGGAACAGAGATGGCCCGGTTCCGGCCACCGGGGGGCGAAAGCTTCCTGGACCTTCAGCAACGCGTGGTGCCGGTCTTTGAACAGGCTGTCGATCAAGCCGGCGGAAACCTGTTGGTGGTGGCCCATGCCGGCGTCAACCGGATGATTCTCTGCCACCTGTTGGGGATGCCGGCGCAACACCTCTTTCGCATTGCCCAGGACGACGGGGCCATGAATCTGATCGGCCGGCATGCCCACGGGTATCGGGTTCAGGCCATAAACCTGCAGCCGGCCTGATGAACCGATGTCAACGGTCCGCCAGCCGTTTGACCACTTGCCGTTCCTGCCTTACCTTGAACCTCACGCCCCTTCGCACAGTGACATCCGCCAGTGGTCCGGCAGGTGTGCCTGCGAACGAATCAGTCATCCCGGTAAATGAGGACCGATGAAATCCTTCAAGCTGATACAGCCCTACCTGATCGCCAACCGGAGCAGCATCCTTTTCGGCCTGTTTTGCCTGATCGTGGTGGACCTGCTCCAGCTCTTCATCCCCCGCGTAATCAAGCGGGTCGTCGACGACCTGACCCTCCTGCAGGTGGATCACGGCGGCCTGTTGAACCATGCGGTGACCCTTCTGGCCCTGGGGCTGTGCATCGGCTTTTTCCGGTTCTTCTGGCGCCGTTGCCTCCTGGGAACTGCCCGCAAGACCGAAGAGGCCCTGCGCAACCGGCTTTTCGACCATATCCAAACCCTTTCACCGGCCTATTTCGACCGGATGCGCACCGGCGACCTGATGGCCCACGCCACCAATGACATCCAGCAGGTGCGTATGGCGTCCGGAATGGGGTTGGTGGCCCTGAACGACGCGCTGTTCTTGGGATCGGCCGCCATCGGCTTCATGGTTTATATCAACCTGGAGTTGACCCTGTACGTGCTGATTCCCATGCCCCTGATCGTTTTGGGCACCCGTTTTTTCAGCCGGCGCATGCACCGCCGCTACAAACGGGTGCAGGGTGCCTTCAGTGAACTCACCGAAGCGGTCCGGGAACGGTTTGCCGGTATCCGTGTGATCATGGCCCACAACGCCCAAGATGCCGCGGCCAGTGAGATTACCCGGATCTCCAACGCCTATGTGCGCGAGAACATCGACCTGGTAAAAATTACCGGTGCGTTTTTCCCGCTGATGTTGCTGCTCACCAACCTGAGTCTGGCCATCGTCCTGTTCCAGGGCGGACGCCAGACCATTTTTGCCAGAATCACCCCGGGTGATTTTGTGGCTTTCATCAGCTATCTCGGTTTGCTCACCTGGCCCATGATGGCCCTGGGCTGGGTGACCAATCTCATCCAGCGCGGCCGGGCATCCCTGGACCGGCTGAACGGTATCTTCAGCACCCGTCCCGAGCTGGTCGAGGCGCAGGGGGCCATTTCCCTCTCGGCGTTCGAACGGGCGCTGACCTTCGAGAATGTCAGCTTTGCCTACGACCCGAGTCGTGGCAACGTGATCGACCGGATCGATATCGCCGTAAAAAAGGGCCAGACACTGGGTGTGGTGGGACCGCCGGGCGCCGGAAAAACAACGATGATGCTTTTATTGATGCGCCTTTACGATGTGGTTTCGGGCAGCATTCGCATCGATGGAACCGACATCCGCCGGTTGACGATCAGGTCGCTTCGGTCATTGGTGTCCATTGCTCCCCAGGAACCCTTTCTGTTCGCCGGCACGGTCCGAGAGAATATCACCTTCGGCGGCAAAGGCATCACGGATGCGGACCTGAAACGGGCAACGCGCCTGGCGGCGCTGGACGGCACCATCGATGCACTGCCCCAGGGGTTCGACACGGTGGTTGGAGAAAAGGGGGTGATTCTGTCCGGTGGACAGAAGCAGCGCGTGGCATTGGCCCGGGCCCTGCTCAATAACGCCCCCATCCTGTTTCTCGACGACCCGGTAAGCCAGGTGGACACACGCACTGCCGCCCGCATCGTGGACACGCTGCGGACCATGGCGGGGGATAAAACCGTGATCATCATCTCCCACCGGCTGTCGGCCGTGCGCCATGCGGATCAAATCGTGGTGATGGAAAACGGGAGAATCGTCACCACCGGCAGCCACGCCCAATTGATGGCTGCCGACGGGTATTATGCCCGGGCCCACGGTCTGCAGGAGCTCGAAGATGCGATTTGATTACGGCTACGACGAAGAGCAGCGGTTGGGAAAACCCTATGATCTAAAACTGCTTCGCCGCGTCCTTCCCTATGCGGCCCCCCACCGGTTCAAACTGGCGCTGTCCGTCGCCTTGGTGGTGGCCATTACCCTGCTGGAGTTGTCGGTCCCTTACATCACCAAGGAGATCATCGACCGTCATATTGTTCCCCGGGACCGAATTGCAGGCGATACAGGCATCGCGCAAGACGCCGATAGCCGCTGGCTGTCCGTTGATCTGAAAGACCCTGTCGTTGCTAGGGTGGTTGACCGGGAAAAAAGGCTGTTTCAGATCCGAGGAGATCGTGCAGTCATCCGGCTGACGGACATGGACCGCCTCGACCGTCCCAGCTTGAGCCGGTTGCGGCATGCGGACCTCTCCGGTCTGCTGCATATTGTCGCGCTGTTCCTGGGCGTGGCGGTGGCCATATTTATTTTTACCTTTGCCCAGAACATGATCATGGAGATAGCCGGCCACCGGATCATGCACGACCTGCGCGTTGGCCTGTACCGTCACATCCAGGATATGCCGCTGCGCTTTTTTACCCGCAACCCCATCGCCCGGCTGGTGACCCGGGTGACCAACGACGTCCAGAACATGCACGATATGTTCACCTCCTTTATTTCGATGGTGTTCAAGGACATGTTTTTGCTGGCGGGCATCGCCGTCGTGCTGCTCGCCATGGACTGGCGCCTGGCGTTGATGACCTTCGCCGTCCTGCCCCTGGTAGCGGCGACGGCCTTCGGATTCTCCCGGAAAGTGCGAGACGTGTTCAGGGACCTGCGCATCAAGGTGGCCCAAATCAACACCCGTTTTTCCGAAACCATCGCCGGCATCAAGGTGATCCAGACGTTTCGCCGGGAGCGGGAGAACTTCGACACCTTTGCCCAGCTGAATCACGACAACTACGTGGCGGGTATGCGCCAGATCAATATTTTTGCCGTGTTCATGCCCATCATCGAAATCCTGGGCGTCACCGCCATCGCCATTGTCGTCTATTTCGGCGGGGCCCATGTGCTCGACCAGCGCGTGAGCATCGGCGTACTGGCTGCATTTATCGCCTATATGAAAATGTTTTTCCGCCCCATCCGGGATCTGGCGGAAAAGTACAATCTCCTGCAAAATGCCATGGCTTCCGCCGAACGGATTTTTCTGCTCATGGACACCCGGGCCGACGGCATGGCTGAGCAGCGCAGCTTTCGTACACCGGGGGTGCTGGAGCAGATTCGTTTCACGTCCGTATCCCTGGCTTACAACGCGGGGGAACCGGTCCTTAAAGACATCGATTTGACGATCGACGCCGGGGAAACCATCGCCATTGTCGGTGCCACCGGTTCGGGCAAAACGTCGCTGGTGAATCTGCTGGTGCGCTTCTATGAGCCCTCCGCCGGTTCGGTAAGTTTTAACGGCATCGACAGCAGCGCAATACGGCCGGCGGTGCTGAGAAAACGGATCGCGATGGTCATGCAGGACCCCTTTCTTTTCACCGGCACATTGAGAGCGAATATTTTCTTTGCCGCCAACGGCCTCTCGCGTCAACAGCAGGAAAACATCCTTGACGCCTCCCGATGCCGGGACCTGGTCGACCGCTTTCCGGACGGTCTGGATACCCAAATCTCGGAAGGAGGCGCCTCCCTGTCCAGCGGCGAGCGCCAGTTGATCTCGGTGGCCCGCGCGTTTTCAGCGGATCCGGAGATGATCATTCTGGATGAGGCGACCTCCTATGTGGACTCCCAGACGGAAGTCCACTTGCAGGACGCCATCGCCAATCTGATGCGTGGTCGCACCTGCGTGGTTGTGGCCCACCGTCTCACCACCGCCCGAACGGCTGACCGGATTGTGGTGCTCAACAACGGCGTGATGGTGGAAACCGGCAATCATGACTCGCTGATGGCCGGAAAAGGATTTTATTACCGGCTCTATCATCTGCAGGGAAACGGCGATTAAGGGGCGGCAGACGGTTCTTGCAGCGGGTTCGGATATTTCGTTTCAGTTATATTTTTCAGTATGTTATAATTCAATTCGATAGGGTTTTCGTCAGCTATATAAGTCTTGCCAAAATCGGATAGGCGTGTTAGATTAAACCCGTTTTTCTGGTTCCCCAGGAAAATTTCGATCATTCTAACCAAACATCAATTCGATTGCGTCATTCATGTGACCTAACGGTGCAGCGGCACCTGGTGATGGGCCATCAGGGCCCCCCATTGTTAATCATTAACTAAAGGAGGATTGGATAGATGGCTTACGATGCGGTTAATATGGCGGACTGGCAGATTTCAGAAGCAGCAGAAGAAAACATGCCGACGCCGGAACAATGGCAGGAGAAGCTGGGGCTCCAGAAAGATGAAATGCTTCCCATGGGGCGTCTGGCCAAAATTGATTTCCTGAAGGTAATCGACCGACTGAAAGACAAACCCGACGGCAAGTACATCGAAGTCACCGCCATCACCCCGACGCCGCTGGGTGAGGGCAAAAGCACCACCTCCTGTGGTCTGATGGAAGGCCTTGGCAAACGGGGTGTCAATGTGGGCGGCGCCCTGCGTCAGCCCTCCGGCGGCCCCACCATGAACGTCAAAGGAACCGCAGCCGGCGGCGGCAACTCCCTGCTGATCCCCATGACCGAGTTCTCTCTGGGCCTAACCGGCGACATCAACGACATCATGAACGCCCACAACCTGGCAATGGTGGCCATGACCGCCCGCATGCAGCATGAGCGCAACTACAACGACGAGCAGCTGGCCCGCCTCACCGGGATGCGCCGTCTGGACATCGACCCCACCCGTGTAGAAATGGGCTGGATCATCGACTTCTGCGCCCAGGCCCTGCGCAACATCGTCATCGGCTTAGGCGGACGCTACGACGGCTTCACCATGCAGAGCAAGTTCGGCATCGCCGTCGGCTCCGAGCTGATGGCCATCCTGGCCGTGGCCACCGACCTGGCCGACCTGAAAGAACGCATCAACAACATCACGGTTGCCTTTTCCAAGGACGGCAAGCCGGTCACCTGCCGCGACCTGGAAGTGGGTAACGCCATGGCCGCCTTCATGCGCAACACCATCAACCCGACCCTGATGTGCACCGCCGAGTACAACCCCTGCTTCGTGCACGCCGGCCCCTTCGCCAACATCGCCGTGGGCCAGAGCTCGATCATCGCTGACCGTGTCGGCCTGAAGTGCTTCGACTACCACGTCACCGAGTCCGGTTTCGCCGCCGACATCGGCTTTGAGAAATTCTGGAACGTGAAATGCCGGTTCTCCGGCCTCAAGCCCCACGTCTCCGTGCTGACCTCTACCATTCGCGCCCTGAAGATGCACGGCGGCGGCCCCAAAGTCGTGGCCGGCAAAGCCATGGACGAGGCCTACACCAAGGAGAATCTCGAACTGGTGGAAAAGGGCTGCGAGAACATGGTTCACATGATCGGCGTGATCCGCAAGGCCGGCATCAACCCGGTGGTCTGTATCAACCGATTCTATACGGACACCGACGCCGAATGCGCCATCGTTCGCAAGGCCGCCGAAGCGGCCGGTGCGCGCTGCGCCGAGTCCAAACACTGGGAAAAGGGTGGCGACGGCGCCCTGGAATTCGCCGATGCGGTCATCGACGCCTGCAACGAAAAGAACGACTTTAAATTCCTCTACCCGCTGGAAATGAAACTGCGGGATCGGGTAGCCCTGATCGCCAAGGAAGTTTACGGCGCCGACGGCGTGGATTGGCAGCCCGAAGCCAACGCCAAGGCCGAGATGCTGGAAAACGATCCCAAGTACGCCGACTTCGCCACCATGATGGTCAAGTCCCACCTCTCCCTGAGCCACGACCCGGTCAAAAAGGGCGTGCCCAAGGGATGGCGGCTGCCCATCCGCGACGTGCTCATCTACTCCGGTGCCAAGTTCCTGTGCCCCTGCGCAGGCACCATCAGCCTGATGCCTGGAACCAGTTCCAACCCTGCGTTCCGCCGCATCGACGTCGATCCGGCAACGGGCAAGGTGACCGGTCTGTTCTAGACCGATCCAACACGTGCAACCCACATCGGCCCGGGCGTTTCGCCCGGGCCTTTTTTATCGACAATCATTGACAGAAATCGGAAAACACCCCTACAATGGGGACGATTAATAACCGCTGCACCCACGGGGAACCGATGGAAAAAATCACCGACGACACCATGCGCCAGACGATCGCGTCCACGCTTATCGAAACCTTCGACACCATGATGTCCATGGCTTTGGAAGCGGTCGAGGGGAGCGCGGACACCGGTCTCGACGACAGCCGGATGGTGGGAACGATCCATTTTGGCGGTGACGTGGTGGGCGTGATGCGTTTCTATCTTTCCGAGGCGTTCGCCCGAACGGTGACGGCTGCCATGCGGGGCATCGAGGCCGATAAAATCAGGTCTACCGAGGAGATCAACGATGTGATCGGGGAACTGGCCACCATCGTCGCCGGAAATCTGAGGACCGAGTTTCTCGATGCCGGTCTTGCCTGCGTCGCATCGACGCCATCCATCACGTCAGGAAGTGATTTCAAGATCGATCCGGCAGATATCGCCCCACCGTTAACACTCACCTTCCGGCAAGCGGACGAATCTGTGCGGGTAGAATTGTGCGCCAAGGAAGAGATCGGCGCCAAAGCGGATATTTTGGGCGATCTGTCCAGCGATGTCGTCCTGGAACGGATCGCCGGCCTTGACATCGAGACGGCCATCGTCAACTCGGTCATCGACGTCTTCCACACCATGCTGGATATGGAGGTGGAAGCCATTCAGCAGACCCCCGAATCCTTTGCCGAAGAGATGCGAACCGTAGGATCCGTCACCTTCACCGGTGAGGTGGACGGGATGTTCAATATCCAGGTCAATGACGATTTCGGCAAGGAGATGACAGCGGCCATGCTGGGCAGGGAAGTCCATGACGTCGAAAACAAGGAGGAAGTCTATGATGTCCTCCGCGAAGTGAGCAACATCATCGGCGGCAACCTGAAGTCCATTTTTGTGGATGCAGGCCTCTCCTGCGCTTTATCCACCCCCTCCATCACCAACGGTCGGGACTTCAAGGTAAGTCCCACCCGCGTGATCAAGCCCGCCCGATTTCTCTTTTCCCACAAGGCGCACGTCGTCATCGTTGAATTCGGCGTCAGGCGGGAAACGTCGGCTGCCGTTGAAAATGCCGATGAGGCCCCAGAAAAAAGCCAAAACGCGGAAGACGGCCAACCGGTAGTACCGGCAGGCACCGACAGCGCCGTCGATCAGTTCAAAAACCTCGGTCTTGTCATGGACATCCCCCTGCAGGTCACCGTGGAACTGGGGCGCTCGCGAAGGCGGATCAATGATGTCCTTAAAATGGGCCCGGGCTCGGTGGTCGAATTGGAGCAGATGGAAGGAGAACCGGTTGACATTCTGATCAACCAGACACTGATCGCCAAAGGTTTTGTCGTGGTCGAAAAAGAGAAGTACGGCATCCGCATCAGCGAAATTGTCAGTCGCAAGGAGCGGATGAAAAGTATGCGATGACGCCATGGACACCCAACGACTGTTTTCTTGACAGATGGTCTTAAACGTGGTTTTGACAGTTTCGCATGAACTGGCTGTTTCGCACGCACCGGCAACTGCATGCTATCATCAATTGCCCAAAAAACCCAGATTCCGGCATGATGCCCTGTCGGGCATGCCGCCACCGCAATAGAAAAGGAGAGATGAATGAAAATCCTGGTCGGTTATGACGGGTCCAATTCCGCCAAGGATGCCTTGGCGCTGGCCAAAAAACACGCCGCCGCATTCGATGCCACGGTGGTCATCGTATCATCGCTGACCGGCGGAAGCGTCACGCACGCCGTAGAAGTCGAACATGCCACCGAAGACCTGGAATTGGCCAAAAAAATGTTTGACGCGGACGGCATCCAGTGTGAAACCAAACTTCTCGTACGCGGCATGACCCCGGGAGAGGATATTGTCGACTATGCCAAAGAAAAGGGGATTGATGAAATCATCATCGGCATCAAACGCCGCTCCAAGGTAGGCAAACTGCTCTTCGGATCCAACGCCCAGTATATCATCTTAAAGGCACCCTGCCCCGTCGTCACCGTAAAATAACCGGGATCGGGGTGGCGTCCCTTCCGCCTTGATCCAAGGGTTGATTCGCAATTCTAATTCATAAGGACACCTCGTGATTATCGTCGGCCTCACCGGAGGTATTGCCAGCGGCAAATCGACGATTTCCAGATTCTTTTCCGATGCCGGCGCCCAGGTCGTCGACGCCGACCGAATCGCCAGGGAAGTCGTCAAACCGGGCACACCTGGCTACGATGCGATTGTGGCCTTTTTTGGCCGGACGATTCTTCTTCCCGACGGAACCATCGATCGCAAACGGTTGGGTGAAATTATCTTCAATGACCCGGATAAAAAGGCCCGCCTGGATGCCATCGTTCACCCGCTGGTCTTTGCACGCTCAGCGGAAATGATCGCCCACATCGCCGCCGAGACCCCCGACGCAGTGGTGATCATGGACGTTCCGCTGCTTATGGAGGCGGACATGGGGAGAGACCTTGAAGAGGTAATCGTCGTTTATGCGCCCGAAACCACTCAGTTGGAGCGGCTGATCAATCGGGACGGGATCGATGAACAAGCCGCTATGGCCCGAATCCAGTCCCAGATGCCCATCGAGGAGAAACGCAAGCGAGCCACGCTGGTCATCGATAACAGCGGCACCGTGTCCGATAGCCGCAGACAGGCACTGGCGGTTTTCAACCGTTTGAAACAACGGTCTAAAACCGCTGCGGGATGAAAATGCATAGCCGTTGCACCCCTATCTCGCACCGATCGGTTCGCTGGATTCGCGCCGTATCCGGCAGGATCGGGCGCAACCGTCCGTTTTCGTTTGACACGTTTTCGGTGCTGCCTTATATTAAACGCCGTTCGAAGAACCGATTCAGGTTGACACCTGAACACGACCCCGCCTGAGGCGAAACGACGCGTTTGAAACCGCCCGATGGTCGCTCCACCTTGCCCAATTGATGAATCGTTATTTCGGCAAATTGGAAGCCATGCCCAAGGCATGGGCCATATTTTCGTCATATCGGCACGCACGCGGGTTAACCCGGAGGCTGTCAGGCATCTATGCGACAAGAATTGAAGCGCCGGAAACGGCTTTGTGAGCAGCAGTTGCGCACATTGAGTGAAATTTACCGCGCCGTTGGTGAAAAAGACCGCTATACCCAGGCCCACGGCTACCGGGTCTCCCTGTATGCCATGCGCCTGGCCCGGCGATTGGGATATTCTCCTGAAGAAATCCGTAACGTGGGCATCGGTGGGTTGTTTCACGACGTGGGCAAACTGGCCCTGAGCGATCGCATTTTCACCAACCGTGAAACCCACCTGCCCAGTGACCTTGAACAGGAGGTGCGCTGCCACCCCCTGATCGGTGCCGCCCTGCTCAAGGATATCGACTTTCTGAAACCGGCAGTGGATTTCGTTCTGTTTCATCACGAACAGGAGGACGGGAACGGCTATCCCTTCGGCCTCAGGGCCGGGGAAATCCCACCAGGCGCCAAAATTGTCAGCATTGCGGATTGCTTTGATGCGGTTACCACGGACCGTCCCTATCAGAAGGGGCAGTCGGCAGCCACGGCATATGAAATCCTTCGCCAAGGATGCCGCCGTTTTTTCTGTGAAGAGTACGTAGAGACCTTCATCGAAGAGATCGAAGAGAACGGAATCATTCAAGACACCGGCCTCGATCCACGGCTTGCTGATGAACTGGTTCGGTCGGCAGCCGGGTGCGCCGTCATGTAACGCAGGACTCAGGATCACCACGAGGGTTGCGCCAATCGTCAACGGGCCGGATTCGGCCTGTTTTTTTTTGGTCAACCGAATAAAAAACGAATCGCAGATGGATCGACATTTCTTAGAAGAACTCAGAAAGCGACGGACGTTCGGCATCATCAGCCATCCGGATGCCGGTAAGACCACACTGACGGAAAAGCTGCTCCTGTTCGGCGGTGCGATCCAGTTGGCCGGTGCCGTTAAGGCCAAACGGGCCGGACGCTATGCCACCAGCGACTGGATGGCCATCGAAAAAGAGCGCGGTATTTCTGTGACGACATCAGTCATGAAATTCAACTACAGCGGCTTTGAAGTGAATCTGCTGGACACACCCGGCCACCAGGATTTTTCCGAGGATACCTACCGGGTGCTCACCGCCGTGGACAGCGCGCTCATGGTGATCGACAGCGCCAAAGGTGTCGAAACGCAGACCGAAAAACTCATGGAGGTGTGCCGTATGCGCAACACCCCCATCATGACCTTCGTCAACAAACTGGACCGTGACGGGTTGTCTCCCCTGGAGATCCTCTCGGATATCGAAGAAAAACTGCAAATTGAATGCGCGCCCCTCTCCTGGCCCATCGGCATGGGAAAGCGATTTCGGGGGGTCTACAATCGGTATCATCGCCAGCTTCACCTGTTCAGCCCGGGGGGACAGACCCGCCACCAGCGAGGGATACTGATCACCGACCTGGCCGATCCCCGCCTGGACGACATGCTGGGCAGCCAGTCTAAAGAGTTGCGCGAAGATGTGGAACTGCTGGAGGGTGCCGCCAACCCCTTCGAGTTGGACCAGTACCTCAAGGGCAGCCAAACCCCGGTGTTCTTCGGCAGCGCCATCAACAATTTTGGTGTGAAAGAGCTATTGGACGCCTTTGTGGAAATGGCGCCGTCCCCCCGGGCTCGGGCGACCACGACCCGCCTGGTCCAGCCCGAGGAGGATGCTTTTTCGGGCTTCACATTTAAGATTCAGGCCAACATGGATCCCGCCCATCGGGATCGCATCGCCTTTCTGCGTATCTGTTCGGGCAAGTTCACCCGCGGCATGAAGGTGTTCCAGACGCGCATCGGCAAGCAGGTCACCTTGTCCAACGCCACCATCTTCATGGCCCAGGATCGCGCCCACGTTGACGAGGCCTACCCCGGCGATATCATTGGCATCCACAACCACGGCACCATCAGCATCGGCGACACCTTTTACGAAAAAGAACCGCTCAGTTTCACCGGCATTCCCAATTTCGCGCCCGACCACTTCCGCCGGGTCCGGCTGAAAAACCCCCTGAAGGCCAAGCAACTGCTCAAGGGGCTGACGCAGCTGGCCGAGGAGGGGGCCGTGCAATTCTTCCGCCCGTTGATGGGAAACGACTACATCCTTGGGGCCGTCGGCATGCTTCAGTTCGACGTAACCATGGCACGGCTAAAAACCGAATACACGGTCGACGCCGACTATGAATCGGTGACCTTTGCCGCCGCACGGTGGGTAACCAGCGAGGACAAAAAAAGATTGGCGGCCTTTGAAAAGGAAAAGGTTGCGAACCTGGCCCATGACTCCCAGGGAAAGCTGACTTACCTGGCCGCCACCTTGTGGCGACTCGAAAATGCCATGGAAGAGTGGCCGACGATCCGTTTCCATAAAACCCGCGAATTGGCCGCCTGAATACCGCAGTCGGATGACACTGGCCGGACGTCGGACATCCTCTATCGGCAGACTGAGATTGGAATCGAGCGCGAGGGCAGGCTATCGAGTCCGGCCGCTGCCGCCGGGAATGGCGTCGGATCCGTCAATGGCGAGCAGGTATGACCTGAGGTTGGCACGCTTTTTCTTGATGCCCAGTTTCCTGCGAATGGTATAGCGGACCGCCTCGATGGTTCGGGTGGACAACCCCAGGATCTGTGCGACATCTTTGGTGGTCTTTCCCTGTTTGACCAGGTTGGCCACCTGGATTTCCGAGGGTGTGAAATTCAGGTAGTGCCTGGACATCCGCCGGGACAAGGGTGAGATGATTTCGTTGAGATTGGACTCCACCAGGTCCAGATAAATCCGCTGGCGCTCATCCATCCGACTGGCCTTGAGCTTTTCCAGGTATGGCAGAATCAGGCTTTTGGCGTTGATCAGCATCTTCTCTTCCACTTCCGTGCGATCCGCTTCACGCTTTCGCAGGAGCACCTCCAACGCCGTATTGACCTCGGACAGGCTTTCGGTTCTCTCCTTCAGCTCCTTTTCCCTGGCTTTGAGTGCTGCCGTTGCCTCCATCTCCTTGGTGATGTCCAGAATGATGCCGTTGAAAAACAAATGATGGTCGGTCTCGTCGGCCACCGCGACGGAAATGATGTGCAGCCAGCGCCACCCGGTGCCCGAGCGGTCGCGAATCCGAACCGTTTCATCCAGCCTGTGCGTGTCGAGCATCTTCAGTCCGGCGGCCAGCAGGCGTTCCCGGTCGCTCGGGCGGAGCATCTTGAGCCAGGATTGAAAGTCGGTGACCTGGTTCAGGTCGACGATTTCCGCAATGGACGGACTGATAAAAATACGCCGGGGATGGTAGGGGGTTCCCGGCTGGTGGCGCAGGCGGAAAAGGACGAAGTTGGAGGCGCTTTCCATGAAGGAACGCAGGTGGCGCTCGCTTTCCCTCAGCGCCGCTTCCGCCTTTACCTGTGCGTCAATATCCCGCAGCACCGTCACCCGAACCTCGCGTCCGCCGATTTGGATCATCTTGCCCTGGATCATCACATGAAACCGGCTGCCGCCTTTTTTTACGGCCACGGCATGGTATGGCTTTTCGTAACCGGAGAGCATGTTTTCCCTGACCCGCGACTGGTATTCCGGCGCGATGACGTCGGTACCGAAAATGCCGACCAACTCTTCACGGGGGGTATCGAACATGATGGATGCGGTGCGATTGGCGTCAATACAGATCCCTTTACTGGAAATGAACACCGCTTCAAAGGTGGCATCGGACAGCGCACGGTATCGCTGCCGGTCCTCTTCCAATTCGCTTTGCGTGCGCCCCAGACTGCTGATGTCCTGAATCTGAACAATGAAGTAGCGGGCGGCGCCCGACTGATCTGCTACCGGGGAGAAATTCAGCAGCCCCCGCATCGCTTTTCCAGTCTGGTGTCGACATTCGACAAGTGAGCTGGGTGTGGCCTGGTTTGCCGTCCACCATGTCTCGGAACAATTGCGACAGTCGGCGCCACGGGTCAGCGTCCATGATGTGCGCCAGGCGGCGGTCCAGTAGGATCGCTTCCGGATAGCCAAGCATGGTGCACAAGGCCGAATTGACCTTGATGATACGGCCGTCGAGAAGCGTGATGGCCATGCCTGGCCTGGCCTGGTTAAAGAGGGCACGGATGAGTGCCTCCCGTGCAGAAACGGGTTGTCCGGAAAAGGTTTCGGCGGGCCATGCCGGGGAGATTTTTTCATTTTCCCCCATTTTCGCAGGTTGGTTTTAGAATATGGACGTCGTGGCTGAGTGCGGCGGATCCATAACCGTCTGGAACCTTAATCAACCGATATTGAATTGTCCCGACTCGATATAGGGGACATCCTCAACATCGATGGCCTGGACGATGGCTTGGTTCAGCCGTTTTTTCATCTCCGCCACCACTGGCCGTCGCTTGTTGATGGCCATGGCGAAGGTCATGGTGTCCTCAATGAGCGTGTCCATGGGACAGGCCTTGTGAACCATGTGATGCGCCACACATTGATCGGCGGTCAGCCGGATACCGGTGTACTCCATGTACTCCACCATGTACATGGGCATGGCCTTTTTCAGCAGCGCGTTCATGCCCGGCAGAAAAGGGATGCCCAGGTCCACTTCGGGAAAACAGAAAAAGCCGCGGTCCGACCGCATAAAACGGAAATCGAAAGCGCAACACATGATGGCACCACCAGCGAAGGCGTGGCCAGAGATTGCGGCAACGGTCACCAGGGGGTAGGTGACGATGCGCTTGAACATGCGGTTAAGCAGGTAGAAGTAGTCTTTGGCCAGAGCGATGTCCTTGCTTTGAATGACCGGCGCCAGCCACTCCAGATCGATCCCGTTGGAGAATATCTTTTCGTGGGCGGAAGTCACCACCAGGGTGGTTGCATCCGTGGCCCGTTCGATCTCATCGAGAACGCCCAGATAGGCATTGATAAAATCCGGATTAAACCGGTTCTCCCCATCATTCAGGGTAATTGTGGCAACATGGGCATGTACCGCGTACTTCACGAGAGTCATGGTCAGCTCCTAAAATTGCGTCGATCGTCGGTCATGGGTGGGGGGCAAGATTCCGGCAACCGCACGACCCGCCTGGCGGCGATCATGATCGTATCCTGCGATTGGGTTTTACCACGTTATAGCAACACAGCGCCGGTGCTGCAAGTCAAAGCATGCCGTCGGGCGCACAATAAAAAAAGGCGGCCTACAACAGGTCGCCTTTTCAGTAATCGTGTATCCGGGTCGATCAGGAGCAGCAGGAGCCCTTGGTACCGCAGCTGGTACAGCCGGCGCCGAAGTCAATCCCGCAGTCAAGCTTGAAACCATACTGATGAAAATCGACCTTGATCGGCTGGGCTTTTTCAAGAAATTCCGCATTGACGATGAATTTAAAACCGTCGATGTCGAACGCCTTGTCTGTATCGGCAAGCTCATCCAGAGCCATGGCCAGGCCTGGCCCCCCTCAGCCGCCTTCGTTGAGAAAAATCCGAATCGGTTTGACTTCTTTTCCTTTGAAATACTCGGCAATTTGCTCGACTGCCGGTTGTGTCACCTCAAGCATGATACCCTCCTTGTAAATAAAAAAATCGGCCCGAGACGCCGATGGACCGGAAACCCTCACTTGGTTTCGAGTGATGAACTTAACCATGTCCCTCGGGTTTGTCAATCCAAATTCCAAGCGATATCGACAAGGGTTACGGCCATACCGGTTCCATCGTTTTCCGGCGCAGAGCAATTTCCATGAAATCTGCAGGCCATTGGCCGTCGGCCGCAGGTTCCCTATCCCAACCGCCGAGACAGATAACGGGTGTATATATCGAGATCGCGTGCCGAGAAGAGCATAAAGATCACCTTCTCCGGAACATCATGGGTATCCATGAACCCTGCGCAGACGTCCACGGCGATTTGACTGGCATCAGCTATCGGGTAACCATATACACCGCAACTGATGGCGGGAAATGCCAGGGTTCGGATCCCGTGGGCCATGGCCAGCGCCAGGCTGTTGCGGTAACAGCCGGCCAGCAAGCGGCTGTCTTCGGCCCGGCCCCGGTAAACCGGCCCTACGGTGTGAATCACGTATCGGGCCGGCAATCGGTAGCCCTTGGTCAAACGGGCTTCGCCGGTGGGGCACCCGCCGATGGCGCGGCATGCTTCGAGAAGTTCGGGGCCAGCGGCCCGGTGGATTGCCCCGTCCACCCCGCCGCCGCCGAGCAGCGACGTGTTGGCGGCATTGACGATGGCGTCCACAGCCAATTGCGTGATGTCACCCCGCCTGGCGTCCAGCCGTTCTTTCAGGATCATGGGGATGTCCTACAGATCATAAAGGGTTTCATCCCGCATGGGGGCTTGTCTGACCGCTGCACCCCCTTTCCCTTTTTTTTCAGGCATCACAAACGGATCTTCGCCTTCCAGCAGGTCGCCCATTTCCGCCTCGACCTGCTCCGGGTCCTCGCCGCGCTCCATGCGCCGCAGGGCTTCTTCCATGCCCGCACCCATTTCCATGCCGGTCATGTCGGTGAGTTTTCGCATGAGATCGGCGGCCTGGCGCGGGTCATCCTCGTTGATCCGTCCGGCCTCGCCGGCCAGCAGTTGCATGGCCTTTTCCATCTTGGCTTCGTCAAAGGGCAGATCTTCACCGTCACCGGCCTCCTTGGCCTTCCCGGTAAAGGCAAAGGCGGACATCTGCCGATCCAGGGTGCGGGTCCTGCATCGCGGACATTTGGGTTTTTTGGAGGTGTTGATGGTTTTGGAAAAAAAATTAAAAAGGGTGTTGCAATCCGGACAGAAAAACTCATAGATCGGCATATTGACTCCACGTTTCGCTTGTTATTGGATCCTAACGGCTTGTTTATGCGATGAAAGAATCAAATCTGAGCGATCAAAATAATAGACCGCCAACCCCATGATGTCAACGGGTACAAGGATCTTGTCAACGGGTTGCGGCTTAACATTAATATCAAGATTTCAGTTTGTTGAAACCTGACGTTCAGATTTGGCCGTGCTGTGGAACCGGTTGACTTGGCATCGGCCTTCTGTTAAGGCAGCGTCGAGCCAACACCGATGAAAGGATTCCCAATATGGAAAGAACATTGTCAATCGTCAAGCCCGACGGCGTGGCCCGGGGCGTGATCGGCGAAGTGGTCAAACGGCTGGAGGCCAATCGTCTCAATATCGTGGCCATGAAAATGATCCATATGACCAAGGCCCAGGCCGAGGGCTTTTACGCCGTGCATCGCGAGCGGCCTTTTTTCGACAGCCTTACCGCGTTCATGTCTTCCGGCCCGGCAGTGGTCATGGTCCTTGAGGGGGAGAACGCGATTGCCCGCTATCGCGAACTCATGGGCGCCACGAATTACCAGGAAGCGGCCGAAGGCACCATCCGTCGGGATTTTGCCACCGATATCGAGAAAAACGTGGTCCACGGTTCGGACGCCCCGGAAACGGCGGCGTTTGAAATCGGCTACTTTTTCAATGCCTTTGAAATCCATGCCCGATGACCGTCGGTGTCTCTCGTGACAACATCAGCATCGTCCTGCAGCGGCCCCGCCATCCTGAAAATATCGGTTCCGCCGCACGGGCCATGTGCAACATGGGCGTGACCCGCCTGATCGTGGTAGATGCCGAGGTTTGGGACGACGCGCGCATCCGGCGGCTGGCCACCCATGAGGCCGGATCCGTTGTTGACCGCGTCCGGCGCTTCGATTCGCTCGATGAGGCCCTGGCGCCATTCGGTCATGTCGTCGGTGCCACCGCTCGGTTGGGAGGCCAGCGTCCAGTCATTCGGTCTCCTGAAATTCTGGCCCAACACCTGATCACCGTTTCCAGAAACAATCCGGTGGCCATCCTCTTCGGCCCGGAAGATCGCGGGCTGACCAACGACGATCTGAAACACTGCCACCAGTTGGTCAACATCCCCACGGCGGGCTTCACCTCCCTGAACCTGGCCCAGGCCGTGATGGTGGTGTGCTACTGCCTTTCTGCTGCCGTCCAGACCGCTCCCGCCGACTTCACGCCCCGTCTGGCCAAACGTGTCGAGCTGGACCAGATGTACGAGGAATTGACGGCGTCCCTGGTTGAAATCGGGTACCTGAACCCGGAAAACCCGGACTATTGGATGATCCGCATCCGCCGGTTCTTCTCCCGGCTCTCACTGCGTGCCGGTGAAACCAGCATTATCCGCGGTATCTGTCGGCAGATTCGCCGCTATGGGGACAGGCGCTATAACGACGGCTTGAAAGACGGCGGCACGGGCGGCGCCTGACGATCCCTGAGCGCCCCGCTGCCCTGCACGACGCCCTGGTCCAACAATAAGCGGTGGGTGATGCAGGCGGGGATCTCTTTCTCATGGTGGGAGACGAAGATCAGTCCGGTGTTGCCACTGCGGCCGATCAACTCCAGCAGACTGAGGACGGCGCGGCGGTTTTCAGGGTCCAAACCAGCGCACGGCTCATCCAGAATCAACAGATCCGGATTTTTTACCATCGCCCGGGCGATGAGGATCATCTGTCGCTGACCTTGGGAAAGCTGGTTGAACGGGGTTTGGCAAAGGGCTGAAATGCCCATCTGCACCAGCCAATGGTTGGCGGTGGCTACCTGCGCGGCATTACAATGACGATACAGTCCCACCGAGTCGAAGAACCCTGAGCAGACGACATCCATGGCGGAGATGTGCTTCTGGTAACCGCTGGACAGATCGTGGCTCACCACCCCCAGCCTTTCCCGGGTTTCCCACAAGGTCTGTCCGGCGCCACGATCCTTGCCGAACAGGCGAACCCGGTTGGCGTAAACCTGCAGGCACTCACCGGTGATCAGTTTCAGGACGGTGGATTTCCCCGCACCGTTGGGGCCGGTGATGGCCCAATGCTGCCCCGCCGCCACCACCCAGGTGAACCGGTCCAGTACGGTCGTGTCGCCATAGCGAACCGTTACCATTTTCATGTCGATCAACGGTTCTGCGGAAACGCACCGGCTGGCTTCACGATATGCCGGATGATGACTGGAACGGTGCGGGCGACGGTCCTTTGTCGCGGCTGCCGGGGCGGCATCGAACAGCCTGGACGCATCGACCACGGCGCCGGCACCGACGATCCGCCCGCCATCGACGGAGAGAACATGGGTGGTGACAGAAAGCATCTCCTCGGGGCGGTGGGTGACCAATATGATGGGCATGCCTGAGGCCGCCAGCCGGTCGAGCATCATCATCGCGTCCCGCCGACCAACACGGTCGAGGCCGTCGAAGGGTTCATCAAGGATCAGCATCTTGGGGCGGCGGATCAGTTCACGGGCAACCAGCACCCGGCTCATCTCTCCGGTGGAGACGGCCAACGCCGGTTTGTCCAGCAGGCCTTCCAGATTGAAGCGTGCGGCAACATCGGCCAAGCGGGATTGCATGTCGGACGGCGCCTGAAGGTCGGGACGATGACCACAGATCAGCCCCCGGACGGTGGTCGTTTGATGGAATCGGCCGGCAAAGCCCCGGGCGTGGTCCAGTTCTCGTTCCTGATGCCAGATGTCCCGACGGGCATCACTGGCCACGTAGGCGATCGCCTGGACGGGCGCCATGCCGCCAAAGGCATGGTAATGGATTTTTCCCCGAACGACGGGTAAAAGACCGGCGATGGCCTTGACCAGGGTGGTCTTGCCCGCCCCGTTGGGACCGATCACCGTCCACTGCTCGCCGGATCTGATCTGCCACGACGAGCCGGTGAGCAGCCACCGGTCCCGCTGCCTGACGGCGATATCGTCGATAGTGATCAACGGCAGAGACATCATATGATCTGGCAAAACCGGAAATAACGAATGGAGAGCACCTACTGTTTAATAAATTAACAATTGCATGTATCCAATGACAAACCAATTCCAAATTACAAACACCAAATCAAAAACGAACCAAAAGGATAGGCATTTTGAAAATGGGTCATTGTGATTTATTTGTGATTTGTGTTTTGGCTATTGTGATTTATTTGTCATCGCGCAGGTATCGCGCGACGGCCTCACCCATTTCCCGGGTGCTCACCGCACTGCCGCCGGCAGCGATGTCGGGGGTCCGAAAGCCCGCTTCGAGTACGCGCGACACGGCGTTTTCCACGGCATCCGCAGCATCGGCCAGGTTCAGGCTGTAACGCAGCATCATGGCGGCAGACAGGATCTGAGCAATGGGGTTGGCGATGCCCTGGCCGGCAATATCCGGCGCGCTCCCGCCTGCCGGCTCGTAGAGGCCGAAGCCACTTTCACTGATGCTGGCCGACGGCAACAGACCCATGGAACCGGTGATCATGGCGCACTCGTCGGAGATGATGTCCCCGAACATATTGCCGCACAGCAGCACGTCGAATTGGTGGGGATCTTTCACCAGCTGCATGGTGGCGTTGTCCACGTAAATGTGACTCAGGGTCACATCCGGATAGCCCTGAGCCGTCTCGTTGACCACCTCGCGCCACAGCACCATGGTGGTCAGCACATTGGCCTTGTCCACCGACGCCACCCGCCGGCTTCTCAACCGGGCGGCATCAAAAGCGGCTCTGGCGATGCGCTCGATTTCCCGGCGGCTGTAGACCATGGTATCGAAGGCGCGCTCGTCGGGCCCGCTGCCCTCCCGACCTTTGGGCTGGCCGAAATAGATGTCACCGGTCAGTTCACGGACACACAGGATGTCGAATCCGTTCCTGACGATGGCGGGATGAAGGGGACTGGCCCCGGCCAAGGCGGGAAAAACCTTTGCCGGGCGAAGGTTGCAAAACAGGTTGAAGTGTTTGCGCAGCGGCAGCAACGCCCCCCGCTCGGGCTGCTGCGCCGGCGGCAGGGTTTCCCACTTGGGCCCACCCACGGAACCGAAAAGAATGGCATCGCTGGATTCACACAAGCGCAGGGTATCATCGGGCAACGCCCGACCGTGACGGTCGATGGCGATACCGCCGACATCGGCGGGCGTGCAAGTCAATTGAAAGCCGAAGATATCCTGAGCCGCCGCGAGAACCTTCAACGCCTCATCCATCACCTCGGGACCAATGCCATCTCCAGGCAGAACAGCAATTTTAAACATATGCGACCATCCAGCTTCATTGATAATGTTGATTCAAACCATCGGCGCATTCCTTATTGGCTGGGTTCCTGCTTACGTTTATTTAGAAGCCAGTCGATGGCATCGGCCGGGTCGGGCTGCTCCCCTGCAGACGTCGTCACGGCGGCCGCCGGCGCCTCGGCATTGGCCGCGCTTGTTGCGGCTGACACCGAGGCCCGGGGAAGATCGTCGATGGTCTTCGCCAAGTCGAGATCCGGGGGCCGATTGGGCATGCGCAACGACCGTTCGACGGCAAGGGGCGTGTTCACCGCTCGATGAGGCGCGTCGGGAACAACCCTTTCGACTTCGGCATTGACGGGGGGGGAAGCGTTGACCACCGGCTGTTCCGTTGCGGAGGGCTTGCCGGAGACATAAAAATAGGTCTGATAGGTTTCACGGATCCACCGCTTGGCACGGTCTTTCAATGGGTCCGGTGTGAAATAAACGCCGCTGACCAGCACCAGCGATACCACCAGCGCACCCAGTGCGCGCGTTGCGGTAAACCACGGCCAGCGCTCTCTTTTTATGGGCTGATAATAGGTCTTGGGCGCCGGCGCCCGGTGTGATTGATTCGTTTCCGCCGGCCGTTCATCCACGGAAAACGATATGCGCTCGCGGCATTGGTTGACAATCTTGCGGCTGATGGTTCGCCGAGACACCTGGGAAGAAAAGAACATGGCCAGGTCGCAGATGATATTGATCTGCCGGGGATACCCTCTGGAGAATTCAAAAACCGCTTCCATGGCTGCACTGGAGAATATTTCGTAACCGGCACCGGCGGTTTTCAGGCGGTGACGGATGTACTCGCAGGTTTCTGCCTGGTCTAACGGATCGATGTTGTAGGTGATGGTGATCCGGCGCATCAGGGCTCTATTTTCCGGCTGGAGCAGGATGCTGTTGAATTCGTTCTGACCCACGAAAAAGATATTGAGCAGTTTGGCATCCTGCCGTTCAAGATTGGACAGCAGGCGGATCTCCTCCATGAGGTCATGCTTGAGCCGCTGGGCTTCGTCGATAAGCAGCAGGACCGATTTTTTCTCTTCATGGGCATCGTTGAGAAATCGGCTGAAGGGCTCAATAAAGTCGCTTTTGGTTCGCACTTCAATGGGCAGCCCGAAGTATCGCGAAACCATACGGTAAAAATCGTACTTGCTGAGCCCCGGATCGGGAATTTTGGCCGTATAGGCCTTGCCATGGATGTCTTCCACCAGCCGGTTGATCAATGTGGTCTTGCCGGTGCCCACCTCCCCGGTCAACAGCAAAAAACCTTTGTTGTCCATCACGCCGTACTTGAGCGTGGAAAGGGCCTCACGGTGCTTTTTCCCCATCCACAAGAAACTGGGATCCGTCGTGATCTGAAAGGGTTTCTTGGTCAGGCCAAAAAAGGACTCATACATGGTTGTTTCCGTTTCGACGTGTCAGGGGCGAAACACCGCCGCAATGGCATCGGCCACCGGGTTGGGTTTGCGGACCGGTGATGATTCGGTTTCTGCTGCAAGGGTGGCTGAAGGGACGTTGGTCACACACGAATACGGCTCCCACCCGCTCACCGGTTCGCCCAAATCCACCGATTTCCATTTGGGATGGCCGTTGAACCGGAGCCAGTCAAGGTTTTCTTTAATCAGCCAGGCCACATTGCCGATGGTGCTGCAATGGTGGTTGCGAAAATCGTAGGCCACCAGCAGGGCCATGACCGACACGGTATCCACGTCGGCCGCCTGCCAGGCGTAGGTGCCCGCAGGAATCCGGGATGCCGGGTAGAAGGCGCTGATACCGTCATGGGTGATTGGAATCAAGTGGAACCCGTCTGCCGGGGATACCTCCAAGGCCAGGCGTTCCACCGGAAACCCGTCAACCGTCACCATGGCATCGATGCTGCCGGCTTTAAGCGCTGCCAGCGCCTGGGAATCATCGATGGCCAGCATCCGCCGGGGCCGAACACCCGAGATCTCAAAAATCAGCCGGCTGGTCAGATAGGTGCCGCTCTCCACGTGGCCGACAGCCACCCGCTTGTCGTCGAGGTCGCTGAGGTTGCGGATCTCACCGTTGCCGAGGATGTGGATCTCCTGCTTGTACAGCGGGTAAATCCATTTGATTTTATCGGCGATCAGCTTAAGCCGGGGGTCGCTGTCAACCTTGGCCACAAAGGCCAGCACGTCGGATTGCACCAGGCCCATGTGATTGCCGGGACGCTGGTAAACGGCGTAGATGTTTTCCACAGACCCGCGAGAACTGAATACCGCCAAATGAATGTTGCTGCGCACAACCAGGGCTTTTAAATCCATGCCGATCCGGTGAGCGGTGCTTTTCACGTCGCCGGTAATGATGCCCAGAAAGTCCTGCTCGTCCTCGGCGGCCACCGCGGACAGGGAGCCGGCCAGCGCCATTATCGTCACCACCATCATCACGCCTATGCGTTTGTCCATGGACCGGGCCTCTTTGCCGGAAGCGCTTTCCCGGCGGAACGATTTCACCTCAGTTCAGATTTACCTCCGGAGATGCGGCCACCGCCGGGTTGTCGATGTGCTGGATATTGAGGGGTTGATGATAGAAGAGGTAAAATCCGGAGTCAATATTAAAACCGGGTAATCGGCATTGACCGGTGAGCGGATGGTTAACGATCTTCCTCGTCCGGGGCGGGGTCAGGGGTGTTGCCGGCAGCCGGCTGGCTGCATGAATCTGAAGCGCTGCAGCAGGTGCAGCCACAGGCACAACCATCCTTTTGCGTGAATCCGTTGTAGAAGATCCTGCCTACATAGACAGCTGCTGCTGCGACAATCAAGATGACAATCAGTGTTTCCATCGTTCAATGCCTTGGTATCGGTTTGCGCTGCCGCCGCCGGGCAAACGTAAATGCCCGGGCATCAGTATCCGAAGGCGGCACCGGCCTGGTAGACCACAACGGCCAGGAAAAAGGCCAGTGCGGTGTTGAAAACCATGGAAAAAACGCCCCATTTCCATGAGGATTCCCTGGCGATACAGACCACCGTGACAAAACAGGGGGCGTAAAACATGACAAAGACAATCAGGCTCCAGGCGGTCAGGGTGCGCCATCCCGGTTCGGCGACCAGCTTGACGGCCAAGCTGTCAGCGGCCTGGGTGTCCACCGTGCCCAGTGAGTAAGCCGTTGCCAGGGTGGAGACAATCACCTCCTTGGCGGCAAACCCGCCCAGCAGGGCAATGTTCGTTCGCCAGTCAAAGCCGGCCCAGCGGGTGACGGCTTCTAAAGCGATGCCGACTCGGCCTGCCAGCGAGTGGCGCAGGGCGGCACCGGCCTGCCGGGCATCCACGGCCAGCAAATCTTTCTTCAATTCAGCCGCCGCGGTGGAGAGCGGTTGGGACGTCGAGGCGGCCGAGAGCTCTTCAACCGCCTGGGGTGCCGCCGACGAAACAAAGCCACTGCGCTGGTTGGCATAGGTTTCAACCTGCGCAGCGGGAAGGCGGGGAAAGGTCATGGCTGCCCACAGCAGCACGGATATGCCCAGAATCACGGTCCCGGCCTTTTTCGCATACTGCCAGGTCCGCTCCCAGGTATGGATCACCAACCCCCGTAAGGTCGGCAAACGGTAGGGAGGCAGTTCCATGACAAAGGGTGTGGAGGCACCCGTGACCACGGTCATCCGCAAAAACTTGGCCGCCAGCAGTGCCCCGGCCCAGGAGATCAGGGTGAGAATGAACATCATCCGGGCTCGGCTGTGAGGGAAAAAGGCGGCAATGAGCAGGGCGAATACGGGCAGTTTTGCGCCGCAGTTCATAAACGGCGCAGTCAACAAGGTGGCGATGCGCTCTTTGGGCGACCGCAGGGTCCGGGTGGCCATCACGCCGGGGACGGCACACCCCCCGGCAATCCCACCGGAGACGATGTAGGCCATCACCGAACTGCCGTGCAGCCCGAAAATCTGGAACACCCGATCGAGCATGAAGGCCACCCGCGCCAGGTATCCCGAATCTTCCAGCAAGGCGATACCGAAAAACATGAACATGATCAGCGGCACGAAACCGAGCACACCGCCCACCCCATCGATAACGCCGGAGACGATCAGGGACTTGAGCAGTCCGTCGGACAAGGTGGCGGACGCCACGTCCGAAAGCCATTCAAATGCCCTTTCGCACCAGCCAACGGGCGCTTCACTGTAGGTAAAGACAACTTGATACAACCCCATGAGCACCAGCAGCATGATGATGGGACCGGCAAAGCGGTTCACCAGGACCTTGTCGATGCGGTCGGAGAGAAAGAGCCGGTTCCGGTCGTGGCGCTCCTTGATCACCCCCTGCTTGAGCATGGAACTGATAAACCCGTAGCGGTGGTCGGCGATCATGGCTTCCGGATATGTTTCCAGGGTCTCTTCGATGTGGGCGCCCACGCTGCGGGTGATGGCCTCCAGACGATCGGCGATCTGCGGGTCGGCTTCCCTTCCCTTTCAAGAATCTGTTCGTCGTTTTCCAGATACTTGATGGCCATCCAGCGCGACGGGTAGAGGTTGGTGAGAAAATTTCTCCCGGTGATAATTCTTTCCATCTCCTGGATCGCGGTTTCCAGGTCCGGGCCATAGGATATCCGCAGGGGCGCAGGAAAGGCTGTATCAGCTACCGCTTCCACGGCGTCCATCAGGGCCTTTTTCCCAAACCCGCTTCGGGCCACGATGGGAACCACCGGCACGCCGAGCAGGCGGGAGAGCTTTTTATCGTCGACCTCGATGCCCCGCCCCCTGGCCACGTCGATCATGTTCAGGGCCACGCAAGTGGGAATGCCCAGTTCCAGAAACTGGATGGTCAGGTAAAGGTTGCGCTCCAGATTGGACGCATCGACGATATTGATCGTCACCCGAGGGCGCTCGTTGACCAGGAAATCTCGGGCCACCACCTCTTCGACGCTGTAAGCCGTGAGCGAATAGGTGCCGGGAAGGTCCACGATATGCATATCGTGCCCGTTTTGCACATAGCGGCCCTCCTTGCGGTCAACCGTAACCCCGGGATAGTTGCCCACGTGCTGCCGCGAACCGGTTAGGGCATTAAAAAGGGTGGTCTTCCCGGCGTTGGGATTACCACCCAGTGCGACACAAAAATTCATTGTTATCCATTAACCTCGACGTCGATAAGATCGGCTTCGTTGTTGCGAAGGGTCAGGGTAAAGCCTTTGACCCGCAGGGCCACCGGATCGAAAAGCGGCGCCCGGCCCTGTATCTTGATTGCGGTTCCCGGCACCAGCCCCATATCCCGGAGCCGGCGCCCCAGTTCACCGCCGACCTTGACACTGGCAATGGTTCCTTCCTGGTTGACCTGCATCTTGCGTATGTTGATCCTCGCCATTGGAACTCCATATATCAGGAAAAATTAAAAGTTGCGTAAAAATTTAGGTATTCCAAACTTTCCAAGGTGTCAATAGAAAATTACGGAAATGGATTTCGGCTGTCTGAAGGCTGCCACCGCACTGCGACCTCCGCCCGCCGACATCAGCTTTGCGTCATCTGCCATCCGTCATCCGGCCCCACGGGTCAGTGGCTGCACCCTCATGTGCTGCCAGCGCAAGGTTCCGGCGCATTGACAGTGGTGGTATCCGTCCGCACGGATCCATCGGTCGGCCGCCGTTTAAAGATGCGGCGGCGCATGAACCGCCAAACCGGTTTTACCGACAGGGCCAGAATGAGGATGGCTCCGGCCAGTTCGACAGCATGCGGGATCGCTTCACCGGCCTGTCCCACCATGGCTTGCGCCGAGACGCCCACGATGGCATAGATCTGGTCCACCAGCAGGCCGAAGCCCACCGCACAGATCGCGATGGCTGCCAGGTAGATGCCCGTGGCCCGCTTTCCCAGCACCCTGATCAGCACAGTCAGCGAGGTGACATTGGTTGCCGGCCCGGTCATCAGGAACACCAGGGCCGCCCCGGGACTGACACCTTGCAGGATCAAGGTGGCGGCAATGGGCGTGGAGGCTGTGGCGCAGATGTAAATGGGAATGCCCACACCCAGCATGATCAGCATGGCGCCGATACCGCCGCCCATGTATCGGCTGAAGACCGATTCGGGAATCAGTACGGTGATAATGCCGGAGAGCAAGAGACCAAACAGGAACCACACCGCCAGATCCCCCCATACATCGGTGAAGGCAAAGCGGAAACCGGCCGACATTTTTTCACCGAAACGGTGGTGGTTGCGATGCTCTTCGGGTGAGCAGTTGATTCCGTCACAGCAGCCGTCCACCGGGCAGGAGAGGTCCGGGACGATGGGGCTGCCCGTATCCGGTTTTCCGAGCAGGTTCTCGGTAATGCCCGCGGCAAATGCGGTGACAAAGGCAGCCACCGGCCGCACCACGGTCATGATCGGATCCATCAGCGCGTAAGTGATGGCGATGGAATCCACGCCGGATTCCGGCGTCGAAATGAGAAATGAAGTCACGGCGCCGTTGTTGGCCCCTTGTTTTTTCAAAGCGGCTGCCGCCGGCAATACGCCGCAGGAGCAAAGGGGGATGGGAATTCCCATGAGCGACGCCTTGAACACTGATTTGAAGCGTCCTCGGCCCAGGTGCCGGGAAACCGATCCGGGGTTGAGAAAGACCCGCAGCAGCCCACTGACGATCAATCCCAGCAGGATGAAGACCGATGATTCGAGCAGAATGTTCCAGGACTGAAGCAAGATGTTGAGCACCAGATTCATGGCGTACCGATCCTTATTGTTCGCCGATGATGATTGTCATGGTATCGTGCGGCGGGTCGTGGGAAATTATTTTTCCTCGATGTGGTTTAGGCCGACGGTGACCAGATCCAGCACATGGTTGTCGTCGAGCGAGTAGTAGAGAATCTGACCGTCTCGACGAGAGCGAACCAGCGAAAACTCGCGCAGGCGCCTGAGTTGGTGAGATACGGCCGATTCGCTCAGTCCTAAAAATGCGGCGATGTCACAGACGCACATCTCACCGCCCCGCAGGGCCATGATGATTTTGAGCCGGGTGGGATCGCCCATGATCTTGTAAGTCAGTGCCAGACGCGCCATATCATTGTCAGCAATGGCCTCCGTCTTGGCCCGGGCCACCCGATCCAGATGAACCACCCGGATATCGCAGGTTTCCGCGGTACAACCATCAAGCGCGTTGTCTTTAACCACATCGGCCTCCAGCGGGACGTGTATATGTACGTTTGTTCAAATATAAAAATAAAGCTCACGTTGTCAAGTGGTTTCGAGGTTTTAAAACGATTGAGCCCTCCCTGCGGCAAACCGCGGGGAGGGCTCAATCCCTGCAGAGACTTGCCTGCCTCGAGCGAATCGGAACAGGGCCTGGGATTATTTTTTCACCGGATGGCCGGCGGCGTCTAAAACAGGGTGATTTTTTTTAAATAATCTTGTAGTGTAGTGATTGTTAATAACATAGCAACCCCTTGACAAGAATAGGAATCTCTGCAAACGTGGAGACACTTTACCTTCGGCGACACCGCCCACCGACCAAAGGAGTCAGCGCCCATGAAAGTGATCGTCTACCTGCTTGGCTTCGGCCACATCGTCGTCGGTTCTTATTTGATCCTGTATACCAAAGGGACCGTCGCTGCACTGAAAGGCATGTTTCAAAATTACCCGCTTAGCTACCTGTCGGCCATCCCAGCTGTATATGGGCTCCTGTTCCTCGTCTCCGCAATGTCCACCACCCACCCGTGGGTATTCCGGATTATCGCCCTCTTGGCCTTTGGTGAAGCGGCCGTGGCATTCACCGATCCTAGAAAAATTTACAGCCGAATGGTGAACTGGTACGTTGGGAATATATCCGATCAGACGAATCGTTTGTTCGGAATCATCGGCATCATCTTTGGAACCGTGATGCTGACGTGGATATAACCGATTGGAGAGTTATGCATGGCGTTGACAAAAAAAGACATCATCGACCAGATGCAGGCGGAACTCGGCTTTCTCAGAAACAAATCCGTTGAGATCACCGAATCCCTTCTTGAACTCATCAAGGCGACCCTCGAATCCGGTGATGATGTCTTGGTTTCCGGCTTCGGCAAATTCTGCGTAAAGGAAAAAAAGGCACGAAAAGGCCGCAATCCGGCTACCGGTGAAGATCTGATGTTGAAACCAAGACGGGTGGTGACGTTCAAATGGTCCGGCAAATTAAGACAAAAGGTGGACGGGAAATGAAGACTGCACACGATCGCCGCCGATACCCCCGCCACACGGCGCTATTCAGCGCGAAATACACGGCCAAAGAGGGCATGTATCGGGATCTGGTCAAAGATATTGGCCCCGGCGGTGTCTTTGTATGCACCCGCCAGAAGATGGTTCAGGGACGGACCATCAACCTCCAGATACCGATCTTGGTGTTCGGCAAAAGGCTCAGTTTGATGGGGAACGTGGTGCGTTGCGATGCCGAGGGCTTTGCGATGAAGTTCGACAAACCGATCGACGAGAAGATTTTTAATGCTGGTGATTGGGGACTGACATGTGCGGACGATTCGTTGGATTCAGAAGACTTGAAGAATTGATGGAACACTTCCCCATCGATGTCGCCGATGTCGACGTTACGCCCAGCTACAACGTCGCTCCCACCCAGGAGATACTCGCCATTTCCAGGCATGACCACCGGAACCACCTGGAAAAACTTCACTGGGGACTGGTTCCCTTCTGGGCGAAGGACACCAGCAACGGCAGCCGCATGATCAACGCCCGGTCTGAAACCGTGGCCGCCAAACCCAGCTTTCGAACGGCATTCAAGTGGCGCAGGTGCCTGATCCTCGCCGATGGATTCTATGAGTGGAAGGGGGAAAAAGGGAATAAGCAACCCATGTTCCTGACGCTGCCCGACGGTCGCCCGTTCGCATTTGCAGGCCTGTGGGAAGCCTGGGATGACCGGGGAAAAGAACCAACCGCCTATCGCTCATGCAGCATCCTTACCCGAGAAGCCAGTGTATCGGTCATGCCGATCCACTACCGGATGCCGGTGATTTTAAAACCGGGGGCCTATGACGTGTGGCTCAGTCGCGACAACCAGGACGTCCGCAGGCTCCAGAATCTCATCCAGAACGAGGTCTATACCAAGCTCAAAAGCGTTCCCGTGTCCAGACAGGTCAACTCGATAAAGGTTAACCGGCCGGGCAACATACGGCCTTTGGAAGCGGGCGCCGAGGCATAAAACGGTTCACCTGCGATCCGTGGTATGGCTGAGCGTGTGGCGTCGCCGGCGGGTTTAGCCCCGAAGCCGGGCGGCGGCGATCGCTTCATGGCCGTTGTTGCCTTGCTCACCCCCGCCAATCACCGACACTCGGGGGGTGTCTGCGTGCAATGGGTTTTTTTCAGACGATCGGTGTACCTCGCCCAGAACCCTTTCTTGGTTTTTGCATCAGCGGCATCGAATTGGCGCCGGCACGCGTCCGAGCAGAAATAATGGGTGCCTTTGTCGTCAGTGGCGCTGAATTGCACCTTGCGCGGGTCGAAGGTCTTGCCGCAGACTGGATCCACAGCGGTTTCCGGAATCGTGTTGGTTTCGCTCATGAGACGGCCTCCTTGCATGATTACTGTTACTGGGTGTCTAAAGGTGGCTGCTTTTAGTTGCACTATTTTAGTATAATACCGTTTTTTCATTTGGCACGCCCAGATCCGCTCAGCTTTGGGCGAACACCCGCCACGGCATACCTGATCGCCAAGTCTCCTCACGTTTCATCTATCGATATGCGCTTACCCTGCAGGCAGTCAGCTTAAAGGGTGCGATCTTCGAGTCCGGATCCAGTTCATCGCGGGTCAGTTCGTTCACCGGAGACTCACCAAAGTGAAACGGCATGAAGAGCTCTCCCGGCAGAACGTCACCGCTGGCTTTCAACCGTGTCGAAATTTCGCCCTGCCTGGAAGCAATCTTTACCCGCGCACCATTTTTCAGGCCGATCCTAACAATATCATCGGGATGAATGAGGACGTAGGACCGGTTGGAAAAATCCGTCAACGCCCGGTTGCGCCTTGACATGGTGCACGTGTGATAGTGGTAAAGGATACGGCCGGTGTTCAGCAGGAACGGGTAATCGGCATCTGGCTTTTCCGTTTGCGGAACATAGGCCGTCGGGAACAGGATCGCCCGTCCGCTGGCGGTGTTGAACTGTTTCAGAAACAAGGTGGGGGTCCCTGGATGCGCCTGGGTCGGACATGGCCACTGGATGCCCTCCCGTTCGATGCGATGATAAGCGATGCCGCCCACGAACGGGGCCACGGCTGCAATCTCATCGAAGATTTCGGCTTCATTCGCATAGGGCTTCATTGGACGATCCATCCGTCGGGCGAGGTCCCAAATGATTTTCCAGTCCTGGCGGGCTTCCCCGGGAGGATCGACCGCTTTTCTCACGCGGCTGACCCGCCTGTCGCTGTTCACGAAGGTGCCGTTTTTTTCTGCAAAAGCCGCCCCCGGAAGAATGACATCGGCATAGGCGGTGGTCTCGGTTGGGAAAATATCCTGCACGACCAGAAATTCCAGCTTTTGGATGGATTCACGGGCATGGTTCAAGTTGGGATCGGTCAGCATCGGATTTTCACCCATGATGTACATCCCTTTGATTCGCCCGGCATGGGCCGCCTGCATGATCTCGACCGTGGTGAGCCCGACTTTCCCGGAGAGCGCCTCATGGGGAACGTTCCATACGGCGGCGGCTTTTTTTCGATTGGCAGCATCGGTAACCGGTATGTATCCCGGGTATGACATGGGCAGGCAGCCCACATCGGATGTGCCCTGGACGTTGTTTTGCCCACGCGGCGGATTCAATCCCGCGCCTGTTTTTCCGATCTGTCCGCTGATCAGGCACATATTGATCAGCGAATGCACCAGGTGGGTTCCGGTGATCTGCTGGCTGCACCCCATGCCGGTGGCAATCAGCGCTCGATCTGCCCTGGCGAACAGCCGGGCCGCCGTAAGGAGTTTGCCCTGGGCAACGCCCGTGATGGCTTCGACGATATCAGGTGGGTAGTCGGCGACAACGACCTTGAGTTCCTCCAAGGCGTCCAATCCCTTTTCCACCCGGCGGGCGATGAACGCCTTATCGATCCAATCTTCGCGGATAATGACGTTCATCAGGCCGTTGAGCAGCGCGATGTCGGTTCCCAGTTTGGGCTGCAGCCAGACATCGGCGTGCTTCACCAGGGGTGTCCATCGGGGATCGATGACAATCAGTTTGCCGCCGGCGGCAACGCCCCGCTTGACGTATGTTGCCGTGACCGGGTGGGTTTCGACCATATTGTTCCCGGTAACCAGAATGCAGTCGGCCGTTGCATAATCCTCGATCGAGTTGGATCCAGCCCCCGATCCCAGTGCACGAAGCATGGCCGTGACCGTTGACGCGTGGCACAGCCGGGTGCAGTAATCCACGTTGTTGTTGCCGAATGCCGTACGGATCAATTTTTGAAACAGGTAATTGTCTTCATTGGTGGCTTTGGCAGATGCATAGCCTGCCAGGGCGTCGTCGCCGTATTTGGCTTTGATCGCTTTGAATCGACTGGCAATCAGGTCAAGGGCGTCACCCCATCCAACCGGCTGGAATCGTCCATTGCGTTTGATCAGCGGTTGTGTCAACCGATCCTTGTGACCGACATACGCATAGCCGAAGCGCCCCTTGACGCAAAGCATGCCATCATTGGGTTTGACGCCTTCCACACCGTTAACCCGGACGATCCGCTTGCCCGCGACCACCAATTCGATCTGGCATCCGACGCCGCAGTATGGGCAAACTGAGATGACCCGCTTCTCCACCTTTTCCTTAAGGAGAAGATCCCTGTTGGGTTTTTCAACGATGGCGCCCGTCGGGCACAACTGGATGCATTCGCCGCAGCCGTCACATTCCGAGGCGCCCCACACACCCAGCCCGGCGATGATATACGATTGCACGCCCCGGTTGGCCATGGACAACACATGCTTGCCCTGAACTTCGCCGCAGGCCTTGATGCATCGGAAGCACTTGATACATTTGGAGGCATCGTAGACCAGCACCGGCGAACTGTCATCGATCGGTTGGTCGAGCGTTTTCCAGATGGCGGGAAATCGTCTGCGCGCCGGTTCATCCAGGCCGTACCGAACGACCAGTGCCTTGAACGCATCCTGGTAGCTGCGATCGCCAGATTCATTGTGTTCGGACAACAGATAATCCAATATATCCCGCCGGGCCGATTCCAATTCCGCATCGAACGCGGTCACTTCCAGCCCGTCGACAACGGCCACCGTACAGGCGGCGACCAGGCCTACCGTGCCTTTGATTTTGACGATGCACAACCGACACGCACCGGTCGGCGTCAGTTTGCGGTGGTAGCAGAGGCTGGGGATCGGGATATCGTTTTGCTGCGCCAATGCCAGCAGGTTGTCCCCTCGCCTGGCACCAATGTTTTTTCCGTCTATGCTGATGCTGACCCTGTCGTCCATCATCGGCACCTGGATGGTGAGATCGGCGGTTTCTCCAACTCATCGCGAAAATGGCGCACGGCGCTGCGGATCGCCAGAACCGGAGATTGACCCAGCGGACACAATGCGGTGCTGGCCATCAGTTCGGACTGATAGACCAACGCGTCGATATGATCCGGCCGCTTGTCCTCAGCCCCCTCGAGCTTGTCCAGCAGGTCGACCAGCTGCCTGGTCCCCACACGACAGGGAACGCATTTTCCGCAGGATTCGTGTTCGAAGAAACGCAGTATTGAATCGAGCATCGTCAGAATGGACTGATCTTCAGACATGACGATAACGGCGCCGGACCCCAAGACCGCTTGTTTGTCTTTCAGGGCGTCAAAGTCCATACGGACATCCAATAAGGCCGCCGGCACGAATGTCCCGGCGGCCCCGCCCAGCAGCGCCGCTTTGAACGGTTTTCCGTCCTTCATCCCTCCGGCAACCCGGTAAATCAGGTCTCTGAGCGAAACCCCCATTTCGACTTCTGCATATCCGGGGTTGTTTACGTCGCCACTAACCGTAAAAATCTTGGTGCCGGGAGACGTTTCCGTACCGAGGTGACGATACCAACGGGCGCCATTGATCAAAATGGCTGGAATATGGGAAAGCGTCTCGACATTGTTGATCAACGTAGGTTTGCCGAACAAACCGCTCTCGGCCGGATAAGGCGGTTTGATGCGTGGGTAGCCTCTTTTGCCTTCCAGGGATTCAAGCAGGGTCAACTCCTCGCCGCACAGGTACGACCCAGCCCCCAGTTTGATTTCAATATCCAGCGAAAACCCGGAACCCAGAATGTTGTTGCCCAAAAACCCGTGCGCATGGGCCAGCGCCAGCGCGTTGCGGATCATGGTGATGGATTGGTGGTATTCACCGCGAATGTAGATATAACCTCGCTCGGCGCCGATGGCATAAGCCGCGATCACCATTCCTTCGATGACCAGATGGGGGTCCCCTTCCATGATGATACGATCCTTGAAGGTACCAGGCTCACCTTCATCGGCGTTGCATACGATGTAGCGCATGCATTCCCGAAGGACACATGACGCCTGGCTGGTGTACTGGTTCTTCAATCCCGTCGAAAAACCGGCACCCCCCCGCCCCCTCAAACCGGATTGGGTAATATCGTGGACGACCTTCTCGGAAGGGGTCTGCAGGGCCTTTTTCAAGGCGTCGTAACCGCCTCTGTCCATGTAGTCCTGGATGCTGGCAGGATCGATTTTCCCCACATTCCTCAAAGCGATATGGCGTTGCTTGATCACCCGTTCAGTCTCCCTGCGAGGCGCCTTTGTTCCGGTATTTCCCGATGAGCGTCGCGATGCTGGCGGCGGTCAAATTCCCATATGTGACATCATCAATCGTCATCGCCGGTGCCAGATCGCATTGGCCCAGACACGCAGTCGTTTCCAGGGTGAACAGCCGATCAGGCGTCGTTGCCCCGACATCGATTTGCAGAACTCGGCTCAGTTCGTTGAACACATCGTTAACACCGGCACAATGACAAACCGGGGAGCGACAGATCCTGATGATGTGCCTTCCCCGTGGCCTCAAACTGAACATGGCGTAATAGCTGGCGACCCCGCAAACCCAACCTAAGGTCGTATTGAGGTGATTGGCGACAAGGGACAGATCTTTTTCCGACAGGTAATTCATCCGACTGCTTTTCTGCAAATCGTGGAGTATAAGGAGTATGTTTTCCATCCTGGGCGGATATTTTTCAAGGATGTCTCTCTTTTTCATTGGGCCTTCCCAACACGATTCCAAGCGAAGGTTCATGCAAATGGGGCAAAGGGTGTGTCCGCCCACAAAGTAACTCAACCGAGCAACCAAAAGACAAGCCAAAAGGTGACGAGGGGGGCTCAAGATGATTTGGCCGCGTGATCGAATCGCGATAGCGATGCGCAAACCGGCGCCGGATCACCGACTTCAAGCGCCGCGGCGGTTATCCGATAGATGTTAACTTACAATGTCCGGTGTGAAGCGGCAACTTTTTTTATCGCGGAACTTTAGGAAATGAATAAAAAAACATATATAACCCCCTCGTTGCGCACCGGCACCGCGACCGGCTCGCCTGGGCCCATCGCAGGGGTGTCGCAGGCGGCGGCTCGGATGAAAGCGAAGTGGTCGTGCGCTACCCAACGGTGAGGTCACAATCGTGGATCCGACGCCCCCTGCCCCCCATCCCACGGTACGCAGGGGAGCGGGTCGCTAGCGGTTGCCCCTGTGATCAGAGGGGATGATAACTATCAAAGCATGCAACCGTCGAGAATTGGCCAACGCCCTTCTCGACAGGCAGGATGAGGTGGCGATCAAAACTGCCTGAGGCAGATTAACGAACCACCAATCGAATTCTAAAGAGGTAATGTTATGGGCATGGATGCACTTTACAGGGAAGTCATGAAACTTAACCTGCTGACGGACAATGCGGAGAAAGAGGCCGCGGCCAAGGCCTTCTTTAAAAAGCTGAATAGCATGGCGCTTCCTGAGTATTTCAACTGGGCAGACGAGGTTTTCGAAACCTTACATGTAAGGGAACACGGGGAACAGGCCGCCTTGATCTGGGCGGACATCGCCTCGGAAGAAAAAAAGAGCTACACCTACAGCGAATTTGCCGCCTGCGGCAATCAATGCCTCAATCGCCTTCACCATGCCGGCATCAAAAAAGGCGACAACATGTACATGATGGTACCCATTGTACCGGAAACCTGGTTTGCCGGCTTCGCGTGTGTCAAGGGGGGGCTGGTTATCGTCCCCACGGCCACCACAATGACCATGCGAGAATTGCAGTACCGGTTTGAAAACTACGCGCCGGATGCCATCGTCTGCGCTGCCGCGTTTACGGATATGATGGATGAGGCGATAACAATCACCGGTGTCAGGCCAAAGATCAAAATCGTGCTCGGCCACAAAGCCGGCTGGGTCAGCTACCGCGAACTGGAAAAAGAAGCTGTGCGGGCAGAAGCCGCGCGGACCAAGCCCAATGATCTTCTTTTTTGTTTTTTTACATCAGGCACCACCGGACTTCCCAAAAAGGTCGGCCACACCGCCGCATCCTATCCCATCGGCCATCTTTCCACCGCCGTCATGATCGGCATTCGGCCGGATGACATACACCACAACCTGAGTGCGCCGGGATGGGCCAAGTGGGCATGGAGCAGCTTTTTTGCACCGCTCAACGTGGGGGCCACGGCGACCGGATTCAATTTTACGACCCTTGACGGGAACCGGTATCTCAACGCCGTGTCATCCTGCAAGGTCACCACCCTCTGTGCGCCGCCGACCGCATGGCGGATGTTCATCAACCTGGACATGAGCCAATTCGACCTGTCCGCGCTTCGCCAGTCCATCAGTGCCGGCGAACCCCTGAACCCTGAGGTCATCAGCCAATGGAAAAAACATACCCGAACTGAAATCCGCGATTTCTACGGACAAACTGAATCCACGGCCATGATCGGCAACCCGCCCTGGATGGCAGGTAAAATGCGCAGCGGCTCTTTCGGTTATCCATCATACATGTACGATGTGGTTCTGGTGGATGATGAGGGAAAAGAGGTCACCACCCCCGATGAACCGGGGCATATTGTGGTCCGGCTCGATCGGTGGCGCGCCCTGGGACTGTTTACCGAATATATTGGCAGCCCGGAAAAGATGAAAAGTGTCTTCGTGGACAACTACTATTACACGGGCGACCGGGCATCTTTTGATGCAGACGGTTACTGGTGGTTCGTGGGACGTGCCGATGACGTGATTAAATCATCCGATTATCGTGTAGGCCCCTTTGAAGTGGAAAGTGCCTTGGTTGAGCACCCGGCGGTGGGTGAAGCAGCGGTTATCGGGGCGCCAGACCCCAAACGCCATCAACTGGTCAAAGCCTATGTGATCCTAAACAAAGGCTATGAACCATCACGCGAACTGGCGCTTGAACTCTTTGAACACACGATCGCCATCCTGGCCAAATTCAAGATCCCCAGAATCATTGAGTTTGTGTCCGAAGTTCCCAAAACCATCAGCGGAAAAATCAGGCGCATCGAATTGCGGGAAAACGAAATCGCCAGAAAAGAAAAAGGCGAGATGGCCCAATCAAACGAATTTTTCTACTGGGATTTTCCTGAATTGCGTTCAACCAAAAACTGATTGGCCGTCAGCGTTGAACCGCTGCCCGGATCATGTCAGGCCAAATCGAAGCACATGCGGTGCGGAAGTGGGCCCTTTGGCTGCCTGGTGATAGGCAGAGCCCGGCAATTGGTGTGGTGTGTTGGTGGGTGAACCGGCTTGACACCAATGGTCTCTCGTTGCCAATTGACGCCGCCCCGCGGCAAACCGCGGTCGATGTTTTGCCTGTACCGGCATTGCCGCGCGGCACCGTAAGTATGGGAAAATCGATTTTCAGTTGCCGAGACAGTTGTTAATCTATACCAACCCCTTGACACGACAAGGTATTCGTGCCATCAATAACATATTCCCACCGACCGCATGACCACCTAATCGGAGATTCATCCATGGCACTGACGAAACACGATATCGCTGAACAGGTTCAAACTCAGCTCGGATTTCCCAAGCATCAATCCGTCAAGATCACAGAATCCATCCTCGAGACCATCAAAGCGACACTTGCGTCTGGTGATGATGTATTGGTCAGTGGATTCGGTAAGTTTTGTGTGAAGGAAAAACGGGAACGGAAAGGCCGCAATCCGGCCACAGATGAAGATCTGATTCTACCTGCACGCAGGGTGGTGACGTTCAAGTGTTCTGGCAAACTACGGGAGAAGGTGAATGGGAAATAATCAACGCCACTACCCCCGCCGTGCGGCTTTCATCATCGCGGAATACACGCTTAAAGAGGGAACTTACCGGGATGTGATCAAGAACATCAGTGCAGACGGTTTGTTCGTGCGGACATGGAGAAAGTTTGTCGCCGAGGAATCAATTTCGCTCAAATTTCCATTGTTTCAATTTGACAATATCATTCAGGTCTTCGGGAAAGTGGTTCGCAATGACCATGATGGATTTGCAGTGACTTTCGATGAACCGATTCATGGCCTGATTTGCAAAGATGGACGGCTCCCGGAAATTGTTCATGAGGGTGACCGATCTGAACCGCGATAGCGAGCGCATTCCTCGCCGCTTGCGGCCACAGCAGAACCTCATCAACAAACCGGTTCCAGTAAAGGGCGGGGTAAAATGATCGTACCCATCCCATCACCACCTCCGACTGCAGTTCCCCAACCCGCTTCAAATTCCCTAACTGTCACAGCAGCCACCCATGCATGCAGCATGTCCTTGGGTCCGGGCGAAAAAGCAGAAAAAACGGCGACGATGCGAACCGCCGTGTTTCCCTGGAGCAGTGTATAGGAAGCGGTGGGAAAAACTTCATGGGCTGTTAACAGACCATCGAGGAGTTCACAAAGCCTGAAAACCAGTTGCATCCATTGCGGCGATCCAGTCTTCAAAGGCGTCCATGGGGATTGGCGATACGCTGTGCGCTGATGACAACTTCACAATGACGACCATAACCTTGTTGAGCGACGCGTTCTTGCCATCGCCGACTGTTTTTTTTCCATACCACTTGCGCGGGAAAGTCAGTGGCATTTCTAGAGCGTCAATACCGACAACGACCCGGCCAAATCCGCATAATCGTTCTACCAGCGCGACGGCATCCGCTTCAGCGTCTGCAAACGATCTATGATTATCGATCTTCGGCGCTGAGTCGACGGTTGGCGGTTTACCGCCGGTTAAAATTGAGGTAAACGACCGTATGTGTCGAGCTGTCAGAAAATAAAAGGAGGAGAAAATGAAAACCGTTGCACGCATCAATGTGGTCATGACCATCCTGGCTTTTATGTTTTTCATGCCGGTCACATCATCCGGAATAGAGGTCGGCGACAAAGCGCCGGCGTTCAGCGGAGAATCCACCCAGGGAGCCATTCGTCTGGCTGATTTCGCTGGCAACCAAAACATCGTTCTTGCGCTGTACTTTGCCATCTTTACGCCCGTCTGAGCGGATGAAGTCAACGCTTTCCAGCGGGATCTGGAAAAATTCAAGCGATTGGATGCCGAAGTTATCGGAGTGAGTGCAGATAGTTTGGAGGAAAACGCAAAGTTCGCTGCTGAACATGGGATCGACTTTCCCTTGGTTTCCGACACAGGGAAATCGATTAGGAAAAGTTACGGCCGGGGTCGGGTGACCTACCTCATCGACAAAGAGGGTATCATCCGTCATGTCCAAAAGGGGATTCCCGACAATCAGGCATTGTTAAACAAACTGGAACAGATCAACTAAGTGTGAAGACATCGGCTCCCTTGGCACTGCCGCACGATCGCACCGCACGCTTTACATGCGCCGGTGTGCCAGGCGGAATCGCCTTGCTGGCGGTGGTGTCTATCAGGTAACGTGGTAGCTACCGACCCTGGCTAAATGCTGTGCATGCCATTGCTTTTCGGTTTGAGGGATAGAAACTCATGTACCTGACGGCTTTTAAACGACGCTGTAATCGGTCAAACCGGCTCCTCTGCAGCTAACAACATGTCTGGCTCGGATGATGCCTGGGCAACCGATGCATGATCCAACATGCTAAAAAAAGTCGAGTTGCCTCCATGCACGTTAACGAAAGAGGGGCTTTTGGAAAGACCGTTTAAATTTGCCATCGTCGGCGGGGGGCTTACGGCAACGTCGATGCTCTGCCAGTTTGTCGAAAGAGCCTCTGTCTGGGTTAGAGCGGGCAAGTTGGATCCACGCGTCATCTCTCTGTCCCTTTTCGAGAAAACTGACGAATTCGGGCCGGGTTTTCCTCACAACAATCGATATCTGCTGCCTTTTCACATTACCAACATGTGCGCTGCCGACATGGGGGTGTATGCAGATCGTCCGGGAGATTTTCAAGCATGGGTTGACCGAAATATCGACCGGCTCAAAGTTCGTTATGACGATTTTCCGGCGGACGTATTTGGGCCGGCGTACGGTCGCAGTCCCTGCGAACACTACCCGAGGGCTTTCATGGGCGCGTATTTGCAGGCACGATTTCATCAGGCCGTAAAGGCCGCCCGCAGGCATGGAATCGCGGTGAAGCTATACCCCCGCCACGAAATCACCGACGTCAGGCAGGTAGGCGGCATGGCTCGGTTGGTCGTCAAACGCCCCCCTCCCCGAGGTCGGCCTGAAATGTTAGCTGACGCGGTCCTTCTGGCGACCGGTCACTGGTTTGCCGACAGCCGTCAGAAAAATTATTTCGACTCTCCCTGGCCGGCCAACAAGCTGCTGGCAAACATCCCGCCGGGGGTCGACCTTGCCGTCATCGGTACCAGCCTCAGCGCTATCGAGACCGTCTTGACCCTGACATCCGACGGCCGTTTTGTGGGTGATTCAGGTGGCCGGTTGAGCTACATCCCGTCCAGTAAGCCAAGAAGAATTACCTTATATTCGCGCAGCGGGCTGCTGCCAAAGGTCCGGGGAAAGATGGGCGCGCATGTAAACAAGTTCCTTACCCCTTCGGCATTTAAAAAAATCCGCTGCCAAAACAATGACCGCCTGACCCTGACAGCCACTTTCGCGCTGCTGAACTCGGAACTTGAGGCGATCTACGGCCACGCCATCGATTGGGTGGCGTGGTTGGAACCGACCGGCTGCCCGGCAGACACATTGAACCATTACTTGAAAGAGGCTGAAATCGGCGACGGCCCGGAGGGATCGTTGATCTGGCAGACGGTGCTGTACCAAACGTTTCCCTACGTAAGGGAGTGGTACCTGAAGTTAACGGATCAAGACCGCAAGCAATTTGATCGCGACTACACGTCGGCTTTCTTCACCCATGCCGCCACTCAGCCCCGCATCAATGCCGCAAAGCTCCTGGCCCTCTTGAACGCCGGTTTCGTCAAGGTTGTCCGGCTTGGCAAACGCTACCGCTTTTACAGAGATGAAGACCAAGACCGATATTGCTTCTGTTACACGGACCGAAACGGTGAAGCACGGTTGGATGCCTATCGCTACGTGGTAAATGCTCGAGGGCAGCCAACATCCCTGGCAGAAGACCCATCCGAACTCGCCCAACGTTTAATCGCTTCAATAAAGGCTCAGACCGTTCAGGCATCAGCCGACAGGGCGGCTTATAGGCGACAACATGCATCATCAGGAGACCGAGATCCCATGCCGGGCCCAGACCGATATGCCACCATTCGGGTCGACCCCAAGACCCACCGGGTGGTGTTGCCCGCCCTCGGCCCGAGGCCGGCCATTTACGCCGTAGGCGCAATGACCAGGAGCCAGATCATCGATGCTAGTATGGCACATGGAATCGCTTGTTCGACCTCAACGATTGCGGAGAATCTTCTTCAAATGCTAGCACGGCAACGATGAGTGTCGCCCTCGATGTTTTTTGCGGGCGGGAAAAAGGGGATTACTTTTTCATCATCACCGATTTTATCGTTAAAAAGGGGCCGCCAAAACAGCTAACCCATTGATATTATTTTACGCCCGGCCCAATTCGAACGGGCGGCTGACGGATTCGAAGACTGGCTCGATGTAGCTTCCAACTTCCTTGTTCTTTCTTTCTCAATAATAAGGTTAAAGACCGTCGCCAGGCCTGGTAAAAAAAATGAAATTTCAAAAACGTTTTCCCAGCAGGCTTTCTTTTGACAGAGACATCGTAATTCATGGCAACCAATAAGCTTCAAAAGATTTTTGGTGTAGGGCCAAAGGGAGTGGTGATCAGTCTCGTATTGCTGTCATTGTTTGCGTGGTTGGACTCGAGAATTTTTCTCGCGAAATTAACGACTAATTCTGAATTAACGAAGGTGGTCGGTATTATTCTAATCATCTTTGGTTTAGGATTTCATTTCTGGACGTTTTCTACGCTACGTCGCTGGTGGTCAGATGATGAACTATGCACCAGTGGGCCATTTAAATATGTTCGCCACCCCATGTACGCCGCGTGGATTTCACTCATAAGCCCGGGTGTAGCGCTTTATTTAAATTCATGGTTCTTTGTTTGCTGGGTTATACTACTACACCCAATCTGGCACAAACTTGTGAAAAAAGAAGAAACGACAATGATGTCTACATTCGGAAAAACATATGAAGATTATGCGAAAAAAACTGGACGCTTTTGTCCAAAGGTATTGACCATTAGCCATCAATAACGCCCATTATATCAACAACATCGTCGATATATTGCTGCCTGCCCAAAACCTTTTCCGGCAAAAACTGGAGATATTTCAAATGATCACCGGATTTGATATGGTCACCACAGCCAAGATCTCAATGTATCACCACCTCCCCCACCCATAAGAATCGCCATCATCTTTAAAAAGATTGCCACAATGTGGTATTAACCAATTATTATTGCATAGGATATTGTTTGACATCCCTTCCGGCCTTAGGTAGCATTTTACTTTAATCCCCAACGCACGTGGCGCCTGAAGCGCAAGCCCAGCCTAATCTTTATGTGAAATTTGCGCCTATCTGAAGTGACCTATTCGTTGCTAAGACGCTAATTTTTCTTTCCTGCTGAATCAGATACAGATTTTCCTTAAGCTTAACCTGTAGATCAGGTGAAGAGTCATGGAGACCCCTCTCAAATTGTGCGCATTTTGCTCCTAATGGAGCGTTCATGCCTCATTAGGAGCATTCTCTTATCCGGAGGAACCATCATTTAGGACAATCAAGGAGGTCAACCATGCCCAAATATCTATATCTTGCTTCATACACCACTGAAGGTTTGAAAGGTCTTCTCAAGGATGGTGGGTCAAAAAGAAAGAAGGACCTGAGCGCTGCGGTAAAAGAAATGAAGGGTACGTTGGAGACGCTCTACTTTGCCTTTGGCGAAAATGATGTCTATAGCATTGTCGATGTCCCCGACAATGTGAGCGCCGCGACCATCGCTCTTAAAATCAATGCCAGTGGCGCTGCCAAGGTTAAAACCGTTGTTCTCCTGACTCCTGAACAAATTGATGAGGCGACAAAGATAAATGTCGGCTACCGCCCACCAGGACAATAACAGGATCGACGTTTTAAATAAGAATACAAATCGACAACCTATATCTCATGTTGAAAATTGAACCCTCCCCGCGGCAAGCCGCGGGGAATCTTCACCGTAAGGATACAGAGCCGATTTTCAGTTCGCTCGCCAACCCCGCCGCAAGCAGCGGGGAATGCGCTCGCTGTAGCGGTTCAAAGGAGGCAAATATGGCAAACGCAGTAATTTTCTTAGGGTGGAATCGCCCCACTGTAGGTCGAGAACAACAGGCAATGCAATTGTTTCAAAAGAGCTTGGAGTTTTATGGAAAATTTCATTATGAACCGCGCTCAACCTTTTCTATCCGTTCCCCTAAATCTCGGATTCCAGCGCGCTCAAGTATACACCTCGCAGCCAGATGAACTCCCCTGGCGGGTATTTCTTGATAAGAGACCTCAACGCCGAGGTTGGCCACAATAGCATCGGCCATTTCCTGGGGGCTCGTAGAAGAAAGCCGCATCCGTACTCCTGCTCCATGACGGTTGAGGCGACCGGCGACGGTGACCTCCTGCTCTGAATGGTGTTCCACCGGAAAGAACAGAAAGGGCACGCGTAACGCTTCGAGTTCAAGCGTGGTCGTTCCACCGCCCTGCACGACGGCCAGATCACTCGCAGCCAGGTGGCGCCACAGCTGGGGCACCATTCCCCGGTATTCGATTCCCTCCGGCACGACGAGAGACGTCGGATCGATACGAGGCCCAGCGACAAGAAGCATTTGCAAGTCGGGCACACGTGCCGCAACGAAAGGGAATGAACGTCCGCAGAGTTCAAGGAGATCTCGACCGATTGATGTGCCGCCCACCGTGCATATCACGAGCGGCCCACTGCCGTACCCGAGCTCTCGTCGTAAGACGTTCTTATGAGGAACATCCTTGGTATCGAACCCCAAGGGGTAGCCGACAAATTCAACGTGTTTTTCGGCATAACAGCGGCGGTTGGGCAACAGGATACCGAAGGGTTTATCCGGCACGTCCTCGATTTCGCCGAAGAAGATGGCCGTATTTTGTCCGCGGGAAGTCACCCGCCATTCCTGTGACCAGACAAGGTTGAGTATCCATGCGCCAATCTGTTCCAGTAAATTCCCGGTTCTGGCCTCTAAGCCCCAAAAGTCATACATCATCACGAAAGGGATGGGCGGCAGCACGCGAATGCCGAAGAAATTGGTGACGGGTATTTCGTATGTCTCGTTTCCGACGATGACATCAAATTGGCTTTGGGACGCAACACTTCCAATCAGGCGGGCATTGTCAAACCACGCTGCCAGCGCCCTAAACACGTAAAGGGTCAGGTTGAGGCTCCCGTTGCGCGCGACCCCCTCTGCGAGATCGGTTTCACCTCGATACTTAGCCTGTTCTGGTACGAGTATTTCTCCGGCAGCCGTCAATACTTCGGACGCCGGTGAGCCCGCGATCCACACAATGTCAACCCCGGGGGACATCCGTCGTATCTCAGCTGCGATGGCCAAATCGCGTGTGACGTGTCCAAGACCGAGGGATCCGCTTATATACAGAATCCGACAACTCATTTGTGTACCTCTAATCGGAATGACAAAAAAGTGTTTCTACACGACCCCATAGATGTTTGTTTCTATCTTCTTTCCTCTGACGTTCACCGTTCCGAAATGGTAAGTATTAAACTGTTTGTTTACAGACAGATATGTCTCTCCGCTGATAAGAACATCTGAATCAAATGTTTTGGTCAATTCCTGTATTCTTGCAGCAAGATTGACCGTATCACCAATCATTTTATAAGAAATCCTCGAGGGCGGGCCAACATTGCCTGCGACTACCTCTCCCGTATGAATTCCTATTCCGTGCCTTAAGGGCGTGTCCTTTTTTCGTTCCCAATGTTGATTTAGCAACGATAACTTATCTCTCATTTCCAAAGCGGATTTTATGGCAAGTTCACTATGATTGTGAACAGGTGACGGGGCTCCAAACACGGCTTCAATACCATCACCGAGGTATTCGAGGACAATTCCACCGTTTTTATGGATGGCTTCGGTCATTTCTGCAAAGTATTCGTTGACTTTCTTTATCACCTCCTGAGGGTGCCTCGATTCCGAGTAGGTCGAAAAGTTACGAATATCGCAAAACAAAATAGTGACGATTCTCACTTCACCGTCTAAAGGAATCTTTTGGGATAAAATCAGATCTCTGACTTCCTGGGTTACATATCGTCCGAAGGTATCGCGGATAAATTCCCGTTCCTTTAAACCTTCGATCATTTGATTGGTCTGGTTGGCGATAATGCTGAATTCATCGTTACTTACAATAGGAATTCGTGATGTGTAGTCGCCACGCTGTACTTTCTGGAGAACATTGAGTTGAAGATCAAAAAGCAGTTTGGTGTTTCGAGCGATACGATTGATGATTGCGACTCCAGATCCCAGAAGAACAAGGTTGATGGCCAGCATTTTGAAAAATAGATAGTAGATATCGGTCAAGGTAGATGGACTATTTTTTTCTGTTAAAGCAACCAAATTATTAAACAGTACATAGGCGACGGTCACAGAAAAAATAACAAATATCGAAATAAGCAACAGATTGAATTTTTTAAATATCGATGAACTGAGTTTCGGCTCTCTTGTAATCGATATCGGTTCTCGGATGAGTAATTCGACCAGCTCTTTTTCCATTTCAAGAAAGCTGATCATACCTAAAATCAGACCCGTGGCCATGAAACCAAAAAAAACAGCGAAACCATATTTCAGAGCGTCTAAAAAGTTGAGTTGTTGGCAAATGGCGATAAATCCAAGATAGCTCAAGACAATGGCAACATTGACGGTCCATAAAGAGACATCTGAATAAAATTCGTTAAGCGGAAGTGAAAGGATGCTGCTTTCGGTATTGGCAAACGTCGTTTTTAATGACCGATGATGCCGACGAAACAGATAAATTCGCAATGGCAGGGCGATCGCCATTGCGACACTCATCACGCAGAGGACCTTTATATTCCCGAGGCCCTTATGGATGGGTCAGACCTGCTCGCCATAAAACAACAGGATCGGAACAAAGATTAGATATCTTATAATGATGCCAGTCATATCGAATACCTGTTTCGTGCTATGGTCATTTGCAAAGGATGATAGAGCAACACACGGCATGCCGTTTAAAGAATGCCACTCCCTTGTTTTTAATTCAAGCACCATTGTCTTTTTTCAAAATTATCTCTTCTTCGTATTTTCATCTCCTATGAATAGTGATCTGGTCAGCCGATTTAGGACATGCCGATGCTGTTAAGGCATTGATAGATAATGGTGCCGATATAGAGATTTCAGATTTTTACGGATGGACAGCGTTAATGAAAGCAATCTATCGCAACAATCTTGAAATCGTTTCGTTGTTGATCGAAAAAGGAGCCGATGTTAACGCTTAACTTAACATTCTGTGGGAAAAAGCATTTTGAATATTGCGGAAGAAGTCTTCAAACAGCCCGCCATTCTTTATCTTTAGGTTAATGCGGGTATCACTTGATTTTCGATAATATCCAGACCTGGAAATGAAACGTGTCGGTTTGATTACCATCCTGTAATCTTGGCGTCATCTTCCAGTAAGGTTCGGGTGCTACCGTGCGCTCATGAGACGGGCACACTGCTGGCCTCGCCATGGGACCAGAGAGCCCATTCGTTTAAATGATCTTTCCTCCTAACCTTCCTCCTTGCCGGGCTACCAAATTGGTGGCCCGGTATCTTTTGGACAATAACCACCAAAAAAGGCAGCGCCCCGTCAGAGGCTCTGCCGTGCACCGTCATATCAGCGGATTATGGTTGTTGCCTGTTAGTTCGAAGCGTTGCCGTCAGTCATGCCCTTAACTGTTGCCGTTTTTTCCTGATTTCCGGCCGACCATGGTATCACCTCATTAATTGATTGATTGTTTGTGCCGTTGCAACCGAATTAGAATTTTCCAGGCCGGAAAAAAAGGTTCCCATCCCCCACACCCGCTGATAAGGAAAAGGTTACACCATGGAAACATTCATCCAAATAAAGCCTATGGTCGTCGATGCCCTCTACCACGATCGAAGGAAACGATGCCTAAATGAACTGAACATCGACGAACTGGATGCACCGATCGTCGACCTGATCGATGATCTGTGCAAATTTCAGTTCTGTTTCACCATCCAAAGCTGCTTTGGCCACTTTCTTTATTCTTGTCAGGAAGATCCGAACAATCTTGAACCGCTGCCGTCGACAGGAAAAATCCAATCCGTTGAGTACAGAATTGCCTATATCGCCTTATGTTGCGAGGATAGCCGTTCTGGTCGAAAGTTCCTACGCCGGCTTAAACAACTTCCAGCGATTGATCCTCAACATATTCAGTTCGGCTGTGCTGGATGGTTCCTGGAAAGAATCCCGAATTCATACGTTTTGCAAGTTGAGCCGGAAAGATTCATGGGAGAAGACAAGTGCACGGTTGACTACAAGGAGGCACTTCACATCGAAAAGGTCAGGAATGCATTTTATGACCGTTTCAGAATGCTGGTTACAACAATCAACAGACCATAGCCGACGGGGAAAACATCCCACGCAGACAATCAGAGAATTTTGGCCAAATCGGAGATCGCCGCAATGGGGGGCACGTGGTATACGAACCTAAATGTCTTTCTTGACGAAGATGGGACTATCGCTCCTACCAAAGGTCCGGCTCGAAAGTTAGCCGAGCATATCGTGGCGATAGTGGCAATGGCATCGAGGCCTGAATTAATTCCTCTACCGGAATACCAGGTCCGCTGTCGCAGGCGTCCCGGAAGAAAACCATGCCCGGGTATAATCGAAGCCGACTTCGATCCCGAAGATTATCGGATCATGTGGTGGTGTCCGGTTTGCGATGACTGCGGATACATCAGCGACTGGCAAGGATCGATGTGGGATTTAAGCGATGCCAAGGAATTTCACTGACGCAGGAATAATTAATTATCCGGTGGGAAGGGCATGCCCGACGCCAAAGACATAGACCAGATCGTCCGTGTATCCTGGCCGACATGCCCCTGAAGGAAGAACCCCCTATAGCCAACCTGGACGAGGATAAGGCCCCCCTATCTCCACATGCCTTCGATGTCTGCGACAAAGGGCAACTCAGAAAGAATGACGAAATGAGCAAAAATATAAAGCCGATGATAAATGTTGTCTAATTCAGTTGATTACATTTGGGGCACGGCTTCATGTCACCTTCCAGTTGGGTCAATTCATTTTTAGGTCGATGGATAACAGAGTGTGATTGGGATGGTGCTATGAGCATAATCCCGTTAAGGCAATATTGTCAACCATCCACCAAGCCCTTGACGCTAAATGAGATATTTGCGAACGTGAACCTGTCTCGCCTACCATGTCCATCACCCAAACGGAGTTTTGTAAAGGCATTAACGAAAAACGTCATTGTTGAACAGTTGCAGGTCCAGACTGGCTTTGCAAAGAACCAATCCGTCGAGATCATAGATTCCCTTCTTGAAATCGTCAACTCCAGATCAGCCTCCGATGATGATGTCCTGGTTTCCGGATTCGGCAAATTCCGTGTGAAGGAAAAAGGCGGAACGAAAGGACCGCAATCCGGCTGATGTGGCATTCCTGAAGTCATTGCTTGAAAGTGAAGCAATTCAGTATTTTTTTAAAGGTGAGCATTTCATGTATATGCGTCCATTAGCTGATCCAGTGAGGTTGATGGTACGGCAAGATCAAGTGGGTGAAGCCAAGGAACTGGTAAAAAAATGTGAAACTTTCGGTTTCAGGTATCAGCCTGGACAAGCGCACCAAAAAACAAGAATGACTTTTGACAATACGCCTGCGGTTTCAATTTCGCTGCGGCCTTGGCCTGAACCAAAATCTACCATTTCTGGATGGGCACTGACAAAGTTGCCCGGCAAAAGATATAAACTTGAGCTTTCCGGAGAACCGCATTTTCTTTTGTCAGATGCCTGGATGAGAATTCTGCGGGGTAAGGGCAAGGGGCCCACCATCTGACAAAGTCCCTCAGCAGTGACATTTTCCCAAACAAGCGCTTCAATACGCACCGCGCCGCCTACCTTCACCCAGGGTTTTACGGCATGTATGGCCCGACCCGCTTGCCCGTTTCGCGGTTCTGACCCCCGCTTATGGTCAGCTAACGCCGATTGCTTCGGTTTCGCCAACCCAATCCGCCACCACTGCCTGCCGAATAGGACCGCATTTTTTTATTCGGTTTTTTCTAAAGAAATAAGGGATCTGAAAGCCGATCGCTAAAATTGTTGAGTGCCCGGCAAATCAATTGCTTTAGTGCGGCGCTTCAACTGCCGAAGATGGGGATAACTTGGTTCCGAATGCAATGAATCCAGGAGAGCGACTTTATCATGAGTGCAAAGCCAACCCCTTATCAAAGGATCCGCCAATACTTTATACTGGTTCTGCTCACCATCGCCATGACGGCCCCTGCAGTGACAGCGGCCGGTGTGACCATACGCTGGGATCCCAACGTTCCCTCCCCCCAAGGGTACCGGGTCTTCGCCCGAAAAGTCGATCAGGCTTACGATTACAGTCAACCCGACTGGGAGGGCGCCGCCACTGCCTGCACCCTCGACAATCTCGACGGCCAGACCGAATACTACTTCGTGGTCCGGGCTTATGACGGCGGCATGGAGAGTGCCGACTCCGCCGAAGCCCACTATATGCCGCCGCTGATGGACAATGACGGCGACGGCATACCCGACGACTGGGAAGTCCGCTTCGGCATGGATCCCCGCGCCGATGACGCCGACGGCGACATCGATCTCGACGGCATCAGCAACCGCGATGAATTCCGCGCCGGCATGGCGCCTGATGACCCGGGCCGGGGAGAGGCCCCGCTGCCTCCGGAGTTACTTTTCCCGGAATCCCACGCCCAGGTGGAATGCAACCCCCTGCTCGATGCAGGCGTTTTTTCAGACCTCGACGGCGATGCCCATATCGCCACGCAGTGGCAGGTAGAAGACAGCGCCACCGGAGATGTTCTGCTGGACGTGGTGACCGATCGCTGGCTCAACCTGTTGCGCGTACCGATGCTGCTGCTCAACGGCGACGGAACCTACGGCTGGCGGGCCCGTTTTTTCGACTCCGGCGGACGGGCGTCCGCGTGGTCGGCACGGGCTTATTTCACCACCCAGGCCGCGGATAACGACCTCGATGGCAACGGCATTAACGACGATCAGGAAGGCGGCGTACGGCACGCCCAGGTGACCCGATCCGTAGCATCACCGACCGTCGCCTGCGAACCCACGGACCTCGTCGTGGCCTCCGAAGCGGTCGTCGCAGAAATCGAACAGATGGCCTCGATCGACCCGCTCGAATTGGAAATCGATGAGACGACGCCGGACCGCCTGCCTTCGGCCATGCTGGCCTACAAGCTGGTGCTTCACCAACCCGGCCAGCGGGCGCTGGTGACGATCCGCCTCTCCGATCCGGCACCCGCCGGCGCCACATGGATCAAGTACGATGCGGTCAATGGATGGAGGGATTATTCCCATCACGCGGCAATATCCGCAGACCGCCGGTCGGTGACCGTTGAAGTCAAGGACGGCGGTTATGGCGATGCCGACGGCGTTGCAAACGGAATCATCATCGACCCGTCGGGGCTTTCACCGGCACCGCCCGCCTCCGCCGCCGGTGGCGGCCGAAACTGGGGTTGCTTTATATCAACGATCCATTAAAAACTGGGTTCAGATTGGATGAATGCCTACCCGCCGGCTCGCTTTCAATTTAACCGAACCGGCTGCCTCACAGCAAATCGGAACAATCCCTATCACGCCGTTTTTTTCAACACCGAGGCCTTCAAAACAAATCGACGCGGCATCGCAAAAGACCAGATCGGGATTGCAATAACATGATCTGAACCATTTGCGCCGGCCTCGCCGTCTATGCTTCTGCTCGGGCAGCGGCCATCTTTTTATCTTTTTTGGCTTTTTTGGTTGCAGGGTCAGCCGTGTGCCGTTTTTTGGGTTGACGCTCTTTCTGGTGCGCTTGTTTTTCGATTTTGATTTCAGCCTTACGGGCGATCATTTCCTCCAACTCAGCGATGCCACTCAATTGGTGGGCTGCCTGACGGATTTTTCCCTTGAGGTGCCGTACCCTTGAATCCCGTTGAATCTGCTTCTCGGTCATTCCTTTTGATTTCAACATCTCCGCTTGCAGCGCCAGGTGCTTTTCGGCAGTTGTCTTGTGTTGCTCGATGTATGGTTTCTTTCTCAGCATGGTTCGGTTTCCTTAATATCGGGTTTGAGTGTCGATCGGTTTTCTGACCGAGGAAGAGAGAGCGAAAACCGTGCCAGTTAAATTTATTGGGCGAATACGGCATGATTTGAACATTCAGCCGAATGTGCTGGGAACCGGAAGTTCCGCATCCACCGCCGGCGTTTGGCCACACCAACGTCGCATTGGCCGCTAACATAGCTAATTATTTGATAATGATAAATTTTATATGAACGGAGGGCAATACATCAGATCGATTGCTGAAATGACATCAACGCGCTGTTTATCGGACCTCCCGGTTCCTGTATCGCGTGAACCGATGTGAGCTCTTCAGGCAAAGTGTTCGACCGAAATATAGGCCCAAGGCGTGGGCGGCCGTTCATACGATCTTACCCATTTTTTTAGCAGACTTTTTCCATTATCTGTTGTATAGAGGACGCCTCCGACCACGTTGCAGGCCAGTAGCTCGAATTGGTAGAGCACCGGACTCCAAATCCGGGTGTTGGGGGTTCGAATCCCTCCTGGCCTGCCATTTTTTTATCCTATTTTTTGAACGACAACTCCATGCGAATCAAGGATACCATCAAGAATTTTTGTTACCGGCAACTCTTTCCCCGGGGGGGGGGCTGCTGATGGTCAAACTCATATCCCGGACCTACCGCTATCGGCTGGTTGATACCCAACACGAACAAGGCGTGCTCGATACCCACGGCACCGTGGTCTATGCCTCCTGGCACCAGCGTTTTTTCCCTGGCATCACCTTCTTTGCCTCCCGAAAGCCAATCGCCATCATGATCAGCCAGAGCCGCGACGGGGAGATGATCGCCCGGGTGGTGGACATCCTGGGCTGGCGCTCGGTGCGGGGGTCGTCTTCAAAAGGCGGCGTTCGTGCGCTCAAAGAACTCCGGGCCCTGACCGACCGGGGATTTCGCGTCGGGCACATCGTCGACGGCCCTCAGGGGCCTTTCGGGGTGATCAAGCCCGGCCTGCTTACCATCGCCCAGTTCTCGGGAGCGCCCATCCTGCCCGTGATCATGTCGGCCGAGCGGCGCTGGGTTTTCGACAGCTGGGACCGCTTCATGGTTCCCAAACCCTTCTCCCGGGTATTCATCCGTTTCACCCCGCCGATCCGTGTACCCCGCCGGCTTGATCCCGAGGCCTTCGAAGCCCTTCGCCAAGATGTTGAAAAACAAATTAAAGAACTCACCATCCAGACCGATAATTGGTGGAGAAGCCCGGAAATGATCAGGCGGTATTTTCCCTGACGCCCCCTTGCGCCGGACCCGCAACCCAGAGGATTCGGATGGCGGAAGCCATGTTCAAACTTGTCGTCGCCGACCCGGTGGACACGCCGACGGATCGGGTGTACCTGGATTATTACCAGCTCAGCGAAGCCCCCTTCGCCATCACCCCGGACCCGGAGTTTCTCTTCTCCGCCAGCTGCCACCAGCAGGTACTCGACAAGATCGGCTACGCCATCGACGGCCGCATGGGCTTCGTCCTGCTCACCGGGGAGGTGGGCACCGGTAAAACCACCTTGTGCCGGACGCTGCTCGATCGGCTGAGCCTCAGTGCGGAAACCGTCTACGTAATCAATCCGTCCCTATCCGGGCATGAACTGCTGGCCAGCATTCTCGAGGATCTCGGTACGCCCCCGTCACCCCAGGCCAACAAAAAAGCGCTGATCGACCAGCTCAATCAGCGCCTGCTGGCCGACAACACCAACCGTCCCTTTGTGGTGATCATCGACGATGCCCAGACCATGACACCGGAGGCCCTGGAAGACCTGCGCCTGCTGTCCAACCTGGAGTCGGACAAGCGCAAACTCATCCAGGTGGTCCTGTCCGGCCAACCGGAACTGCTGGCCATGCTGGCCAACGATCGGCTGCGGCAGTTGAAGCAGCGCATCGCCGTGCATTGCCGCCTCAACCCGCTGACCCTCCAGGAAACCGCAGCCTATATCTCCCGGCGGCTCTCCGTGGCCGGCAACACGGGCCAGGTGTCTTTTTCCCATGCCGCCACGAAACTGATCCATAAACGGTCCGGCGGGATCCCGCGGTTGATCAACAAAATCTGCGATTTTACCCTCACCGCCGGCTATGTCAATGACGCGCCGGTCCTCGGTCCAACTCATGTGAACCGCGCCTTGGCCGAGTTGCCGGACCTGGATATTCGCGGGGCCAGGAAAAGCGTCCCCTTGCGGCACTTCGGGTTGCCGGCAGCCGCGATGCTGCTGCTGGCGCTCTTTGCCGCCGTCGTTTGGGCCTTGCACCCCGAAAACCAACCCCCGGCCACACCGGCCCAGCCCCGCCACGCGGCAATCAAAGAGACCGCGGGGCCGGCGCCGGGACCACCGCCGTCTGATTCAAGCGGGGTTTGTCTGATCCCCTCGCCAGTCGAACCAACCGCCGGTGAGGCGGCAGCGGGTGACATAACCGCGGTTGTCACCTGCACGACGGGCGGCATTCCGCCAGTTCCAGTTGAAAAGAAACAGGTCTTGCCCCACCCCCCCCCGCCCGCCACCTATGCCCTCCAATTGGGATCATTTCGCACAGTGGCGCGTGCCAGGCGAAGCGTGGCCGAATACCGGAAAAAAGCGATACCCGCGCATTGGCAGGCGGTGGAGGCGGGGCAGTGGTACCGGGTCGTCGCCGGAAAATTCTCAAACCGGAACCAGGCCGTCCGATACAGGGACGCGCACCAATTAAAAGAGGCCCGGGTCATCCAGGCACCATGGACCGTCAGGGTGCTGCCAAAGCGACCTGACCTGTCGGACACCGAAATTCTTAGATTTATTTCAGAAATCGGCTTTGACAGCCTAATGGAAACGGGCATAGCGGGCGATAATGAAATCTATACCGGCCTTTTTGAATCGGTTGAAGACGCGGCCATCACTGCGGAACGGATAAACAGCAGCGGTCAGATTCTGGCCCAGGTGGTTACCCGCTGATCAGCGTCAACATCCGGGGAAGTGAAATCGGAGACGATGGTATGAGCCTGATGAACGACGCCCTGAGAAAAAAAAACCGTGAAGCCACGGGAGACGCCGTTGTAAAAGGCTTTATCGACGTATCCGACCGGCCTCGGATAACCAGCCGCTGGGTTGTCGCGCTGGCAGGGCTGGTTCTGCTGACCATCGCCGTCTTCTACGGAAATCACATAATTCAATCCAGCACCGGCGATTCTCTGCTGACCCTATCGCCCCCGTCAGGACGCTCACGACCACCAGCGAATCATTCCACCGGTACACCATCCGATGTCCGCAGCCAGCCCGGTGGTGAACCCTTGACGGCATCGGCAGATCGTCAATCAGAAGCCCTGACCCCCGGTAATCCGCCGACGGAAAATCGCCTTGCTGCAGCCGATGAAAATCCGGCGCCTCCATCCTTGGCAGTCAACGTCAATAGGCCGGACGCCGGTGAATCGGCGCCAGCCTTGCAACCAACCGGTGAGAAAGCACCGGTCCCGTCTGCCGCCACAACCGCTTTGTCGATGGAACCGCCTGTCGAACCCCCGATAGGTGAGCCAAACACCCTCTCCCGCACCTTCGAACCCGGCCCGGTTCAAACCGACCCGCATGAGAAAAGTAGGTCAGTGGCACCTCGGCAGCGGCACTCCCCCCCGCAGCCTGAGCCTTTGCCCACGACGGACCGGGCACCCGAGGCCATCGGCAGGTTCAACACTGAGGCGGCGGTCCGAAAAAACACACCATCCGGGGGAGAAGAGGATCTGTTCTATAAAAAGGCCCGCGCCTATCATCGCAACGGCCGCCTGGCCGACAGCATTCGCCTCTACCGGCAGGTCATCAACGCCGATTCAAGTCACCCGGGTGCCATGCTGAACCTGGCCGCCGCATACATGCAACAGGGAAATTATATCGAGGCCGCCCCCCTTCTCAACCGATTGGAGCACGCTAACCCACGACCCCAAGGCGTGCTGTTGAACCTGGCCATGGCGGCAATCGGCATGGGCGCCCCTGAAAGGGCCCTGGAGTACCTGGACCGGGCAACGGCCCTGTCGGATGCGACCCCCTGGGAAATCCGTTTTCACCGGGCGGTGGCCTTCGCCAGGATGAACCGGCTCCCCGAGGCGCTGGCATTGTATCGCGAAGCAGAAGCGGAACGGCCCGACGATCCCCGGCTTCAGTTCAACCTGGCGATAACCTGCGATTCATTGGGCCTTTATGCGGAAGCCGTGTCCCATTATGAGGCCGTTCTGCAAAACCCGTCAGGATCATCCAATACCGACAAAGAGACAATACCCCAGCGCATCCGGACCCTCAGACGGTATCTCGACGCCGCCCAATCGCCGGCAACAGGGCAGTAAGATGGCAAAACGCATTGGCGATATTTTGATCGACTTGGGGTTCATCGACCGCGATCAGCTGGAGATGGCCCTCACGGAATCCAAAAAAACGGGAATCATGCTGGGCGACGTGCTCCTGCGCCTGGACTGGGTCACCCAGGAACAGCTCCAGATGTGCCTGGCGGTGCAAAGTGGCGCCAAGCTTCTCGATACGGAGGCCATCAAGGTGGACCCCGGCCTCATCTCCCAGGTTCCCCAGGAGTTCGTCACCTCCCACGGCATCATGCCGCTGCAGAAACGTGACAACACCATCTTGGCCGCCACCAACAACCCTTTTGATGTGGTCGCCAAGGACAAACTGGCGCGCATCACCGGCTGCCGGGTGGAGACCTACATCGCCTCAAAGGACTGGCTGGCAGGTGCCATCGAACTCTACTACAAGACGGCCCTGGCCATCGACGTTGATATCGATCGCATCACGCGGGCCACGGTGACGGACGTCGAATTCGAAGAAAACCAGATCGTCCTGCTGGGTGACCGGCTGATCGAAAAAGGCCTGGTGCTGGGTGCCAGCGACATCCATGTGGTGCCCGACGTAAAGTTGTCGCGCATCTATTACCGGATTGACGGTGTGCTTCAGCAGAAATTCCTCTTTCCCATCCGCTTTCATAAAAGCCTGCTCACCCGGTTCAAGATCATGGCGGATATGGACATCTCCAATCCCAACATCCCGCATGATGGCCGCATTAAATATTCCGGTGAAATCGGTGAAATCGATATCCGCGTCTCCACCTTTCCCACCCACCTGGGGGAAACCGCGGTCATGCGGCTGCTGGTCTACAGCAAGGTGGTCGGCGACCTGCGGCGTCTGGGTCTGGAAGCGGCCGATTTTGATCTTTTCCTGTCACACATCAAGCGGCCTTACGGCCTGATCGTGGCCACCGGTCCCACCGGTTCAGGCAAAACCACGACGCTCTACTCGGCCCTGATGGCGGTCAACAGCCCCAACATCAACGTGATGACCGTTGAGGATCCCATCGAGTACGTCATTCCGACCATTCGCCAGACCGCCGTCAACCCCAAAGCGGGGCTCTCCTTCGGCAACGCCCTGCGGTCGGCCATGCGCCAGGACCCGGACATCATCCTCGTGGGTGAGATCCGGGACACGGAAACAGCCGATCTGGCCCTGCGTGCGTCCATGACCGGTCACCTGGTTTTTTCCACCCTGCACACCAATGACGCCGCGTCGGCGATCAACCGCCTGCTGGATCTGGGGGTAAGCAAAGGCATCCTGGCATCATCCCTGAGCCTGGTCATCGCCCAGCGCCTGATTCGGAAAATCTGCGCCAACTGCTGCGACCACGCCGAGCCCACCGAACGACAGATCGCATTGTTCAACCAGCACAAGATTGCGCCGCCGGAGCGCCTGGTTGTCCCTGTTGGGTGCGACTCCTGCTACCAGGCCGGCTACCGCGGAAGAACGGGCATTTATGAAGTAATCCGCGTTGACCGGGAGATCCAGGGCCTGATCTTCTCCGGCGCTTTGCACAGCACCATCGAAGAGGCGGCCGTGAATGCCGGCACCAGCCTGATGCTCACGCAGGCCCTGAAAAAGGCGGCCGCCGGCATCACCTCCTTCGAGGAAGTTTACCGGGTGGTGGCCGATGCCTAAATTTGGTTACCAGGCCATCGACAATAGCGGCCGCCTGTTAAAAGGAAATGCCATTGCCGCCAGCGAAAGGGAACTGGAAACCAAACTGCTGGACAAGGAGCTCACCCTGGTATCCAGCCAGTTGCACACCGACGGGTTCCTGGGCAAAAGCATCTTTGGGGAGCGCATCCGCCCACGCGACGTCATCGAGTTCTACCATCGGCTCTACCAGACCCTTGAGCTGGGCCTGCCCATGCTGTCGGCACTCGAAGAAAATGCCGTCGGGCTTCCCTCACGATCCATGCGGCGCATCGTCGACGAAATGCGCATCGCCATCGAAAACGGCAACACCTTCACCGCCGCCATGTCTAAGTTTCCCAAGGTCTTCGGCAAGCTCGATCTGGCCATCATCCGCATGGGTGAGGAAACCGGCGTGCTGCCCAAATGTCTCAAAGATCTCTCCGCGTTTATGGAGTGGAAGGAAGAGATCCGATCCACGGTCAAGCGGGCGGCCATCTACCCCTCGTTCGTGATCATGGTCATCGTTGCCGTGATCGGCGTCTGGGTGGGGTATGTGCTGCCACAGTTGGCCGGCCTGCTGGTGCAGATGGGTGTCGAGCTGCCTGCCATGACCCGCTTTATCCTGAACCTGAGCCATTTCTTCAGAAACTGGTGGGCCGTCCTCACCACTGCGATGGTGCTTTCCGCCATTGCCGTTTACGTGTTTCAGCTCACCGAAAAAGGCGGGGTGCTGTTTCACCGCCACCTTCTCAATCTGCCGGTCGTCGGGGGGGTGATCTCAAACATCGCCATGGCAAGGCTCAGTCACAACTTTGCCACCATGTACCAGGCCGGCATGTCCATCAACGGAATATTCGAGATCCTTTCAGCCAACGTTCTGGGCAACCGCTATCTGGAGATGCTGCTGAAAAAAGCCTTTGACGCGGTTCAACGGGGTGACGCCATCTCGGACGGGTTCGACAAGGCCGGCGGTTTTCCCCCACTGCTGCTCGGTGCCGTGCGCAATGGCGAAACCACCGGCACCCTGGATGTTTGCTTCGAACGGCTGGGCAGTTATTACGACCGGGAGGCCAACCGGACCGTCCAGACCATGATCGCCGCCATCGAACCCATGTCCATCATCATGCTGGGGGGCATTTTCGGCTTCATCGTCCTCTCCATTCTTTTGCCCCTGTATGATGTGATTGGAAAATTCTGATTAATAACTCTCCCTGATCTGGTCCACTGTCAGCGCCTGGTCATAGATGGCCACCCCGTCGATCGATCCCGTGAAAAAATGCTGGCTTCCCTCGTTGTCGGCACCGATGGTCAGATCGACGCCGGGCTTCAGGGGCAGGCTCACGGTCACGGCGGTTTCGTCCAGGCTGCCATCGAAGTAGATCTGCATGCTGTCGGCGGCATCGTCGTATACGAAGGCAACGAAATGCCACTGGTCCGGAGTCATGGCGATGGATTTGCGCGTCACCGTGAACCCGCTGCCGTCACCGATGCCGCCGTAAGGCCGGCCGTTGTCCACCCCCAGGAAATAAAAATAGTTGCCGGCGCGCCGGGATATGATTTTAGCAAAGGCTTTCGGTGTGCGCTCATGGATCCAGGCCGTCAAGGTCAGCCCCCCGGTCAGGCGCAGGTCGGGGTGATCGGCCACGCGGACGTAGTCGCTGCCGTCCAGGCGCAAAGCGGCGTTGGGCAGGCCGAAGCGGTCTGTCGTGTAGGCCCCGCCGACCAGCGTGCCGTCATGGCCGCCGGGCCCGCCGTCGGCGGCAGTTCCATTGAATCCGTATGACACCACCCGGTTGGGGTGAGCGGGCCCGGCCAGCAGGCCGCGGATTTCCGCATCGCTCAGAGCCCGGTCATACACCGCCACGTCATCGACATCCCCGGTGAAATAGCTTGCGGTCCCTTCTGAATCGGCTCCGATGGACAGGTCCACCCCGACGGTAGCAGGCAGACTCTCCATCACCAGATTAGCGCGCTCGGTGCCGTCGAAATGCAGGAACATGCGGTCGATGGCATCATCGTAGACAAAAGCCAGGTGATTCCAGTGGTCGAGGGACATGAGCAGGGATTTCCCCGTAACCGCGTGAGTGACATCGTCACCGATACCGCCATAGGGCTGACCGTTGTCCACCCCCAGAAAGTAGAAATAATACCCGCTGCGACGGGAAATGACCTTGGCATACTGCCCGATGGCAGTCTCTTTCACCCAGGCCATCAGGGTGAGCTGCCCGGTCAGGTGAAGGCTGGAATGGTCGCTCACGCGCACATAATCGCCGGATCCGTCAAAGGCGAGCGATGCCCCGCTGCCGTCGGGTGTATCGGTGGACCATCCGGTATTTCCGACCAAGTCACCATTGTTGGAACCCGCCCCGTCGCCGGCCGTCGGACCGGCACCTTCGTTGAAATCCCATTTGGAGACCGGTGAGGGTCCGGCGGTGCATGCGGCCACATTGAAGTCAAAACGCCGCACCACCGCCGTTCCTGCTGAATCGGTCAGTGTCGCCGCCAGCATGAAGGCACCTGGAGAGGACGGGATGCCGCTGAGGTCGCAGGCCGCCCCCACCGGGCCGAGTGCCATCCAGGCCGGCAGGCTGGTCGCCGACCAGGCGTATGGCGGGACGCCGCCCTCGGCAAACAGGTCACCGCGGTAGGGTTCACCGCTGCAGCCCCCGGGAAGTTCGTTGTTGAGTATGGCCAGCCGGCCGGCCGTGCGGTCGAAACAGCCGGCCCGGTTGCTCAGATCGGCCAACGATACGACCTCGGCCAGGTCCAGCACAGAGATGGCGGCGTTGCCGCTGTACGCCCCCGAGACGCCGGGCGCAGTATCGACGTTAAAATTCTCCCCGCCGCTGATGATGAAAAACGCCGTATCGGCCAGGCCATTGGCAACGATCCCCGAAGACTCCCGGCCGCACAGCCCGCCACCGGCGGAAACGGCCAGATTGCCGTCATACACGTACACCAGCGCACGCCGCCAGGGATCGTCGCGCACACCGGCGGCCGCGACGAATTCTGCAGCCGTGGGCAGGCGGCCGTGGGCCGCGCTCCAGGCGATGACGGAACGCGATGCCCGGTCGAGCAGGTGGCGGGTCGTTTCGATTCGCATCCGCCGGGTCGTTGGACCCACCAGATGCATCCCGGCGCCGATCAATGCCCCGGCGATCACAACAGTCAGCACAATGGGCATCAGGGCCATGCCGGCCTGGCCGGTTGCGTGTCGGAAGAATCCGGGAATTGCCATGGGTGTGCGTTTTCCGGCTTGTCCGGGTTAGGGATTGACGGTCAACACGAACGACCGACGGGTGCAGTTGTCCAGGCTCGCGCCGCCGGCACAGGCCGCGTCGTTGCCTGGATTGCTGTTGTCACGGACCCAAACGGTCAGCAGAAAGCTTCCGGCAGCCGTAGGCGTGCCGTTGATCAGAATGTGGTCGGCACGTGTCCAGACGGCGCTGCTTTCTGCCAGTGTGGAGCCGTCCGTGTCGAATCCGATGTTGCCCGTATCCGTGTGATTGCGAAAGTTCAAACCGGCAGGTGCCAAACCGGTGGGCGTCTCGACGCACCAGAGGTAGTCGCCACCGGCGGCAAAAGGAACCCCGCCGTCGACATATACCGCCGCCGAGTATGGGCTGGTGGTCCGACCGGGAGGCAGTTCGTTGTTCATTATCGCCAACTGCGGACCTCGACAGCCGATCTCGCCGCGCAGCTCGTCCAGGGTGGCCCACTGAAGGATGTCGTCAAAGGGTTCGGCCCGGTTGAGGTCGGCGGCATAGCCGTCCACGTCGCCCACCCCGTTCGGGAAGACGTCGATGACCGTGGCCGCGTTGACAGCCAGGCTGCCGGCGGTCTGGTTGTTGAAGTTCTCACCGCCGCTCAGCACCAAAAAGGCCACGTTGGCCACAGAAACCGGAGCACTGCAAGCGGCATCCGGGCACTGGCGCAGGGTAATCCGGGTGGTCCGGCGGGTGCACAGGTCGCCGGTAGTCGGGTTTCCATCGGCCAGAACGGAATCATAGATGTATTGAACGGGCCGGCTCCAGGCGTCGTTCCGTTTTTTGATGATGCCGGGAAATTGGGTCGCCGTGGGCAGGAATCCCCGGTTGGCGGCGGCGTAGCCGACAACCGCTGCGGCACCGGCATCCACCGTTTCGGTGGATTCGATCCGTTTGGCCCGAATGGACAGAGGCCCGATGAGCGAGGCGCCGAAGCCCACGATGAGCCCGATGATGACCATGACCATGGCCATCTCGATGATGGTGAAGCCGGCTTGGTGGTTTTTCATGACATCCCACCCAAGGATCGATCGTCGATCTGGTTACCGACGCTAGGCATGACGCCCCACCGCCTTCGCAGAGATGGTTCCTGGGAGCGGCGGCGGCATGATCTCTGGCGCACAGGCAGGTGCGGGCAACCTATAGCGGCAGATAAAAATATGCCACCGGACTGCCCGCCGCCGTATAATCCTCGTTGGCGCGGATGGTTCCCGTATTGTATACGCCGTCGTCATACTTGGTGTCGATCTCCAGGGCCACGTCCCAGGGCAGGTTAGCGTAGCGGATATAGTGATTGGCGCCGGCACCGGAATTTGCCCATAACACCATATAGACGCCACCGAAGGCGTGTTTGGGAAGATCGCTGGTACCGTTGAATGTCCCATCGATGATACCCGCCAGCACCAGGTCCTCAAACATTTGGTAAGACTCGGCCCCTTGGATCAGACCATTTCCATTGCCGTTGTGAGCATCACTGGGCGGGCTGCCGGCCAGGTTCTCGTCACCGGGGTAGGCACCATATTTATCGTAATAGGTGTAAAAGGCGGCCCGCACCTCGTCCGCGGATTTGACCACCCGCTTGACCTTGGCGTTCTGGATCATGGACTGACCCTTGAGAACCCCGCCGATCAACAGCCCAATGATCACCAGCACGATGGCGATCTCCACCAGTGTAAAACCTCTTTGATTCCTTGTCATAACCCATCCTCCGTTTTCAGTTGGCACCGGCATTAATCCGGTCTGATTTCAACTCGTTGTTTGCAGTATCGGTCGTTCCGTCCCAGGACTTTAACGACGAGCCCCATTGATTGGTGCACGGCCTGCCCGTCATCCGCGCTCCCGGATATGGGGGGTGATAAAAATAACCAGCTCACGCGTCTGCACCGTGTCGTCCACGTGCTTGAACCATCCGCCGACCAGGGGCAGATCCCCCAACCCGGTGAGCCCTTCGTGCTCCTTGTCCTTCACTTGGCTGATCAGCCCGGCCAGCACCACGGTATTGCCCTCCCGCACCCGCACGGTGGTGGACAGTTCCTGCAGATCGATGATCGGGTTCTTGATGGTCTGGACCGTGGTGGCGGAGGTGGGCAGCTCCACATCGGCCTCTTCCTGGATGCGGGTGATGGTCGGGACGATGTTCATGGTCACGGTGCCGTCGGCGGCAATCTGGACCGAAATACCGAACTGCAGGCCCAGAATCGCCCGCTTGATGCTGGTGCCAAAGGTGACGACCTTGGTGTCGTCATCACGGTCTACACCATCGATATCCCCGTATGGGAATTGGAATCCGACGGTCAGCAGGGCGGACCGCCCGTTCATCAGCGCAAGGTGAGGATTGGAAACGACGGACACCTCTCCCTGGGTGCGCAGAAAATCCATCACCGCACCCAGTGCAGACTGATTCGCCAGGGTGAGCGTGCTGCCGCCGTTGAAATTCAGGTTGAAATTGTCCACAAAAAAATTGGACGCGCGAAAAGAGACATCCACGGCCGACCAGTCGATGCCCAACTGGTTGCGGTCGGTAAGCCGCACCTCCATGATCTTGGCCTCGATGAACACCTGCCGGTTAAGCGCCTCATACATGGCGTCCAGAAAGCGGACCATGGCGGTCACCCGCTTGGGTGTGTCGGCCATGTAGATCAATCCGCCGTTGCGATTGATGCGCACGATGCCGGCTTCGGATTTCAACGTGGACAGGGTCGTTTCGATGGCCGACCAGGCGTCCGAGGTTTCCCCGGTTTTGCTTGTTTTCAGGACATACTTGCCGCTGACGCCGGCATCCTCGACACTCGACGCCAGCATGTCCCCACCCACTTGAATATCCGTATCGCTAGGCATGTCCAGATAGTCGAAGGCATAGATCCGCTCCATAAAGGTCTTGATGAACAGCATCTCGTCCTCAACGGTCCAGGCGTACCCGGCACCGTTTTTCACCAGCATGTCCATGGCTTCGGCAAAGGTGGCCTGTTTCAGATGGACCGTAACCCGCCGCGACAGGTCCACGCCTGACTCCACCGACAGGTTCAATGGGGACCCCTGCATGACGGCTTCAATGGCAGCCGACAGGGGCACATCGTTCAGCGTCATCGAATAGAGCGTTTCGGGAAGGTCCAGTTCTGCGGTCTTGGGCAGAATCTTTGGGGAGAAAGGCGGTGGTCCCGGCGGTGCCGGATGGGTGTCCCGCTTCAGGGCCGCCTTGATCGCATCCCGATCGACGGGTTCGATCGCGGGTTGACGGGGTGGCGTCACGGCGCATCCAGCCAGAAGGACCAGGGCCAGCAGAATCGAGCCAAACCGTTTCGTGTGTTTCAGCGTTAGTCCCATGTCTCCCCCTGAAAGCAGGTGGCCGGTGCGATGGTTCATTGTGTACTCAACGAATAGGCAACATCCGGTGCATTTAAAAACCAGGTTTGATCGCCCTTGACCAGTGAGACGCCTCCGCGGAGGATCCGCTTCACCGTGAGGTTGCCGAAACGGTCCCCTTCGGCACAGATGCGTCCGCCCAATACGGCCAGCCGCCTGGCATGACCATCACTGGATCGACTGGTCATGATGCCTGTCAGCGTCGGCAGCGCCGCCGGCGCAGGTGCCCTCTTTTTTGCCAACGAGGACGCGGCAGGCGGTTGTTGTACGACCGGTTTCTCTTCTTCCACGATCCCAGGGGTGAAGCGGTCGATCAGCAGATCCATCCTCGAAGTGATTTTTTCAGCGTGGGCGGCCACCAGCAGATGATATTTCCGGAACCCCTGGTCAGCCATGCGAACGCCGCTGGAATAACCGGCGAGCGGCTCATCCAGCAGCGACATGAGCATGGTTCCGTTGACGCCCGCCACCACCAGGCCCGCCAGAATCCACAGGCCGACCAGAACATGGGTACGGCTGCCCAATCGATTCATGTCAACCCGCCCTTTCCGCTTCGGCAAGTGTGTAGCGGTAGTTGAAGACCGCCTGGAGCTGTCCCGTCCGGTTTCGATGGTCGTAGGAGATGTCCATGCGCTCGATTGCCAGGTAGGGATACGCATTCTCCACAGCGGCAGTCCATCCCACGATGGCGGGCACCGGGCCGGCAGCGACAATCGAAATGGTGGCCGACCGCGTGTCCTGGGCGTTGTCATCTGCTTCGACCTGCATCTGCTTGAGACCGAAATCCCAGGAGAGCCGCTTCAGATCATTCTCAACCACCAAAAACCCCAGGCCAAACGATTTCACCGAATGGGTCAACCGGGACTGTTGCCGGTGCACCTCCTGGATGCCGGTTTGCCTGGATTGTAAAAAGTTCAGATCCATCTGAAGGGTTCCTAGTTCCTGACGCCGCGATTGGACCTGGTTGACAAGCAGGGTGTTCCAGCCGGTCATGAGCATCACCACGCCCCAAATCACCCCAACGGTCAGCCATTTCTTGCCCAGTCTGGTCTTCATGATATCTCAAACCCGAAATTGATCTGATAAAGGGGTCTTCTTCCATCGCCTTCGCCGCGGTCCAACTGAATGCTGACATCCTTTTCCCGAAGGGCATCGGGCTTCAGCTGGAAGCGCTGGTTGAGCTGATTCAAAAAGACGGCAAGCGTGGCCTTGAATGCATCCGGATTGTCTGCATCGACCATCGCCTCCATCTTGACGACGGGTGTACCCGATATGTCGAGAGAAATTTTTCTCACCGACACCCCTTCAGGCATGGCCAGAAGGGTTCGCATCACGGTGCCGCTGCCGGACGGTCGCTCCAGTTCCCGGGTGATTTCGTCAAGCACCTGGGATATGTTCTGAAGGGCCAGCTCCGGTGGATCCGCGGCAGCCGATGTGAGTTCGATCATCTGCCGGTCGACCGATCTCGACCAGAACTGGAGCACACCGGATTCGACGCTCAGGAGGACCGTCAGAAGTAGTCCGACAACAATGCCGGCCCATTGCACCGGCCGCCAGGCCAACTCATTTTTCAATGGCCGATAGGAGAGGTAGTGCTCCCCGCGCCGGGTTAGATCCAAGGCTGTGAATTCCCGGCATGAAGGGTAGGCCATCGCTTCGTCGGGGATACCCGTTCCCGGCAGCAGCGGAGGCATTCCCTGGACTTCCCGGCCCAACAATTCGGTCAGTTGATCTACAGCCGAGGCGTCAGGCGCCAGCATGAGCAGGCTGTCCACCGCCGTTTTGGTTTTCTGCGAATAGAGATAAAATGACTGATTTATTTCATAATTCAACAGGTTGTATATTTGGGACGCATCGCCAGCGGTGTCCGGGAGTTGAATATTGCGCGAGAAAAGGAACTGTCCCCTGAAGAAAAAATAGAGAAAACAGTCTGCCTCTCCCAGATGAATGAACCCGACCCCTTTACCGGAGAAGCCGTCAACCCTGTCTCCTAATTTAGCCTGCCACACCTGGGCCGGCGTGGTGATGCGAAGCGGGCCGATGCCAAGGGTTTCCAGTCGCCGATAGAGCCGATAGGCAATTTCCTCTTGCAGGTAGAAGGTGTACAACTGCTGGCGATGGTCCTGATCCTGGACAACAGCATAATGATAGAAATCGCCGGCCTGGGTCAGCGCGGGCTGTTCCAGTCTCAATTTGCGTTCGATAAACGCGGTGATCACCGATTTTTTGCGGGCCTGGAACTCGTCAAAACGGTTTCCCACCCAATAATCCGGAACGACAAGCAGCCGGTTGACCGTCTGCAATACCGACTTCGGCAGATCAGCTGCCGTCGCGCTCCCTTCCAAAAAACCCTCCAGCGACAAGCTGGCCAATGTCTGGAAACGGCCGTCCGCTGAGAGCGTCAGGAAACAGATCGTCGCTTCAGTGGCAATGGTAATCAACGATGGCTGGCGTCTAATCATGATGAACCACTTATCGGCACTTAAATCGCGAAGTTAACCTTAATTGTTATCTTTTTTTGCGGACCCATTTGTTTAGCGCGTACCATGCCCCAAATAAATAACCACGCCGCCCGCGTTGCAGGCAGTGCAGACGGTGTGCACCATGGCTGGCCACGACTTTTTCATCGCCAAAAGCGGACTTGTTTTGACTTATTTGACGAATATGCTAATTATGATGGACAGATAGATCGCGTTGCGTCGACTGGATTCCCAGCACCAACCCGGTGGATGACCGACAGTGGATCGGTGCACCATTCATATCAGGTATAACAAGCGTGGAGGTCTTCAAGATGAGGAAAATCTGGTTTGCTGTTTTTGCGGCGACCCTTGTTCTCGGGGGTTGCTCGGGTGTCCAGGTCAATCAAGACTATGATCCGGCCACCGATTTTTCATCGATGGGAGCCTACCGGTGGGAGTCCGAAACCCAGGCAAAAACCGGCGATCTTCGCATCGACAATCCCCTTCGTGACACCCGCATAAGAGCGGCGGTGGCGCGTCAGCTTGCCGACAAGGGCTTCGTCCAGTCGACAGACGGCAACGCGACCTTTCTGGTCCGTTATCAATACACGCTGCGCCAAAAAATCGAATCGGACGGCGCCGGGGGTGGCATCGGTTTCGGCATCGGCAGCTATGGCCGCCATGGCGGCGTTGCCATCGGCACCGGCAGCAACATTCGCGAATATGATGAGGGCGTCCTGACCATCGATTTTGTCGACGCGGCATCGCAACACCTGCTCTGGCGGGGCACCGGCTACCAGCGCTTTCGAGAATACGATGATCCGCAAAAAGCCAGCCGGGACATCAACACGCTGGTGGAAAAAATCCTGGCGCAATTTCCGCCCCAAACGTAGACCGCTTTCGCTGCGATCATCGGCACCACAACCGCTCTCTAATAGTCCAAAAGATAACCAACCGCTGAGATTGGCCCTTTATTGAGTATTGACCTTGTAATTTGGAATTGGTTTGCGATTGGTGATTTACAACCTGTTATTTCCGAAAAGGGGTTTACGACTTATCGTTTCCAGGATATCTGGCATAGGTAAAAAACGAACCCAACCCTTGTTGATCACTCCATGGAGGCCCGTTGAGCCTATTTTTTGACAAGCGCGACCGTGATCTTCTCAAGATCGTCAATGGTGTGCTGAGCAGATCCACCCCAGCCATCATCGGCAAAAAAGGCCTGTTCCCCTGGTTTCATCCCCACGGCATCAAAGAACTGGCCGAAACCCGGGGGCTTCGCATCGCCTACGCCATCATCCATCTCCTCGAGTCTCTGGAGGCCGGCGACCTGGAAGATCGTCTCAACGCCCTGCGGTCGCTGCGTGACGAGGTGCTGCACGCCTCGGCCGGATCCCTGCCCAAAAATGCCGCACGGGTGCTCTTGTCCATCATGAAGGATCTGATACGGGCCCACGGAAACGAGATCGAACAGCTCAAGCTGGCCCATGATTTCAGGCGGGTGGCCAGTGGAAAACCCAGCATCGTCAGAAAGATGCTGCGGCGCTACCACTTGTTGGAGATGCCCGAAGCCTGGAATCAACTGGCCTTCGACGATCACGTGCATGACATCAACACCAAGGGCCGCAAGTCCGCTTCCCACCTGATCATGGATGCCTGGATCAAGGGGATCCGGCGCCTGCGGGTAATCTACTACAACTTCATCGATCCCCCATCCGCCGCCGAACTGATCGAGGCCGCCCAGATCATGGGGGTACAAATCCGCATCGGCATCGAGTTTTCGGCCCGCTTCCGGGGTAAGTATATCCAGCTGATCTGGGTCCCCCACGGCTTTTCCGATGCCCAGTCGTTCCTCTGTTTCCTGGCCGAAGAACCCGTCAGGCGGCTCATGGACCAGGGCCGCACGGTCACCCGTTACCGGCAGCGCTACGTATTGAAAATATTAGACGCCTTCAACCGGGTTCACCGGCCTGCGATCAACACCGCCACCCATCTGGAGGTCCCCCCGTTGGACGCCGAACGGTTTCTGGCATTTGTTCGGCCCGGCCAGCCGTCCATTCTTCACCTGGCCAAATACATCCACCACCAACTGCTCCCGCTGATGAAACGCAAGGTGGAGGACCTGCGTGACGCCTATGAAAGCGCCGATGAGGGCCAAGGGGCAAATATGGCCGCTCTGGTGAAACAGATGAACGACCTGGATTCGGAAACCATCGTCCGTCAATTTCTGCGGCCGGCGGCCAATCCCGACATCCCGGACCCCAACCAGGTCCATGACGACCCGGACACCCCTGAAATGCTCCACCTGCCCCCCCGACAGTTGCTGGAGCGGGTCACCGGCCTGCACACCGGCTATCGGGTCACGCTGAACCTGACGGACCTGCTTCCCGAAGATGTGGTCGAGATTCTATACGACTGCGAAGGCCTGGTCAGTCGGTTGGAAATCTTCAACCTCAAGGACTACACCACCGGCAAAACCTGCCACATCGAGGAGATCAGTGAGCTCCAACTGGCGCTCAACGAGGGCAATGCCATCAATCTGAAGCGGGTCATCCGGCGAATCATCGGGCGACTGGCCACCGCCAAACCCTTTTCCGGCAAGACGGAGCGCATCGAAAAGCTGGGGATCATCCTCCACGATATCTCTGCGTTCACCGCCATGTACCGCTCCATGCATCTCAAACCGAGAATCGGCAGTGACTCGACCGGTCACTCCTCACGCATGTACGGCATGGGGCTGGCCATTCTGGAGACCCTTCCCTCCGGCGCCCGCCGGTTGTGCAAACACCGCCAGCACGTGGCGCCGGGAGAGATCCCCTGTGCGGTCGGAGACCCCTCGGAACCGCCCAGCCGGGCCATCCGCAGCGTGATTCCCTTCAGGATACCGGTCTATAAGCGGGTCACCTATATCCCCTTTCGAAGCCCCAAAGGATCCCAGGGGCTTCACCAGCGCCTGATTCAACATCTGCCCCTCCTCAAGGTGCTCGGTAAAAGCCGTCAGGTCGACTGGCTTGTCCAGACCCATCTCACCCGCATGCAGCCGGAGGGGAACATCGTCACTTTGGGAGGCATTGCCGACCGCTCGGATAATGGACTGCGGCTGGAATGCAGCCCGGCAGCCGCACCCAAACCTCGGATAACGCCCTTCTACCTGAACAGTACGGTGAGAAACGGGCTAAAAATACTCATGGGATTCATTCCGGCCTTTCTTTCCTTCTATCTGACCAACTCGTGGTGGGTGCTGGCCTACTTGGGAGCGTTCATCTGGTTTGGCATCACGGGGGTCAGAAACATCGTGCAGTCGGTGTTGGGGGGCGGCGGCATCAGTCGTTCTCCGCTGCTACGCTGGAACGATTACGTCAGTTGGGTCAGGATATCCGATTCTCTGCTGTTTACCGGGTTTTCCGTGCCGCTGTTGGACTATCTGGTCAAAACCCTTTTTCTGGATCGACTCATGGGTATCACGACGGCGACGAATCCGATCGCCCTCTACTCCGTCATGGCCGTGGCCAACGGCATTTACCTGTCCAGCCACAACCTGTTCCGCGGGCTGCCCAAAGGCGCCGTGTATGGGAACTTTTTCCGCAGCATCCTCTCCATACCCATCGCCATCTTTCTCAACATGCTCATCGGCAGCCTGCTGGGGATGCTGGGCATAGCGGGTATTGACGGACATCTGCAGAAATGGGCTGCGGTCATCTCCAAGGGGGCCTCGGATACCGTGGCCGGAGTCATCGAGGGAGCGGCCGACCGGTTCAGCAATATTCAGACCCGCTTCCAAGACTATGCGGACACCCTGTCCCAGCTCTTTGACACCTATGGCCGTCTGGAAGCCCTGCTGCCGGAGCTGAATGTGTGGGAAACGCTCGATTCCATCGGCAAAGAACGCATCGATACCAATGCCGATACCAAAGACCTGGAAAAACTCATTGTCATCGGGGCCCTGGACCTGCTCTACTTCTGGATGTATCAGCCCCGGGCACGCACCGCCCTCAAGTATCTCTTTAAAACCCTTTCCGACGAAGAGAAGCGCATTCTGGCAGGATGCCAGACGATCCTTAAACGCGAACGGGAAATCAGTCAGATGTTCATCGATGGCGTGGTGGGAATAAACTTTTCGAAAGGGCTTTCCTTTTTCCTGCAGTGCGCACCCGGCTATCTCAAAGCCATGGAGCGGCTGTTTAAACCCAGCGCCGGCACATCGGTCGGTCCAGGGTAGCCGAAGCGGGTCAAATGGCGCGCCTCATGCCATCTTCATCGGGCCTGTTCCCTATTCCGCCGCCGGCTTATTCAAATTAAACAGGTCGGTGCGTTCCCACCGCCATCCCTTATCCCTCATGCATTGGTTGATCAGCCGCATCTCGTCGAAGTTGTCGTAGGTGTCGGGCTCATCGCGAATGCCCTCTCTGACCGATTGTTGGCAATCTTCGTTGTCGACGGTCCACTCCCGCTCGCTTTTGGTCGGATGATAGGGTTTGTGCGTACATGACCCCAAAAACAGCGACATCGACAACACCAGAAATAAAAACCATCGTCTTTTTTTCATTTACCACGTTCTCGCATGATCAGCTCAGGGAGGCTTCCCAACTCCCGGTTGCTGATCCGCTTTCCATTCATAAATACCGACGGCGTTCCACGAACACCGATTTTCTTTCCATTTTCAATATCTTCCTGGATCAGTCGGCGGTTGGATGCAGACTGGCGGTCCTGGTTGAACTGGTCCATATTCAACCCCATCGCCCCGGCAACTTCCAAAATTTTTTCTTCGTTGACCTGCTTGTGATTCTCGAGCAGCTGGCTGTGGAACTCCCAGAATTTTCCCTGAGCCCCCGCAGCCAGCGCAGCCATGGCGCCTTGGTGGGCGAATTGATGGTTGGAAAGCGGGAAGTGCTTGATCACATACCTGACGTCATTGGGAAATTTTTCCAGCACCTGCTGGATATATTGCTCTAAGCGAGCACAATACGGTCACTGGTAGTCATCGAAAACCACGAGGGTGACTTTCGCATCCCGTGGCCCTTTGGACGCTCTGCCGGACAGATCGATATCGTAGATGCGGCTGAACCGGATGACGTTGATCCGGGATGGTTCAGCAGAGGTCAGGATCAACCGGTCCGGCTCCTGATAGGCAATTCGGTCGAATGCTTGATCAACCGGAATTCGGTCCAGGACGGCTTGGTCGGTCGTCGAATAGATCATTACCGCCCCGGACGTCAGAACAAAAACCATGTCTTCGGCCGGATTGGTGGTCACATCCAGGATCGGTGCATTCATGTCCGCCTTGAGGACATTTTCGACCTCGAACGCAGCATGCAGCGAAGCAGGAAGAAGCAACCCCATCAGCAAGACAGCCAGTTTCATAATTCTCGACATATGAATCCTCTGATTGGAAGTAAGAGACGGAAACACCGGTGTCAATTGAACCGGAATGATTATCTGTACAATATACCCATAAAAGGTGCCGGTGCAAGACACAACGACCCCTTGCCGGTGTTTTCGTTGGTGAAGCCCCAGACGCGCTGCATCCGTATTCGAACCCCATCAGGCCTCAGCCTTCGGCCATCCGTCATCTCTCTTCAGACAGCGGGAGTCGGTCATCGGCCCTTTTCAATCCGTGGATCAATTGTTCGATGGCGTAATTGAAAATATGGCCGTGATCTTCTCCCTCCAAAACGGTTTCCTCCAGCTTCTTGAATTGGGTCAGCCCGTGCAGAGCCCCCCAGAACATGACGGCGTATTTTTTTGGATCCACCGGCCTGAAGATGCCGTCGGAAATGCCCGTGCGGATGAACTCGGCGATCAGCTTCAAAATTTGGCTGCCTTTACGATCGATTTGCGCCTTCAGTTCGCTGCCGAGAATCACCGACGGCGTGGCCAGAAAATAGTTGATAATGTCGAAATAGTCCTTCTGCTCGCTGCTGAAACGCAGGTAAGCCAGACCGGTTTGGCGGAGCTGCTCGCCGGGTGCCGTTTTTGCCCGGCCGATGGCGTCGATCGCGCGAAAGAGGATATCCAGCCCCTCCTCCTGAAGCGAGTAGAATATTTCCTCCTTGCTCTGGTAGTAGAAATATATCGTGCCGATGCCCAGTTCGGCCGTGCGGGCAATCTGGGCGATACTGGTGAACTGAATCCCCTTCTTGAACAACAGCCGTCTGGCGGCCGTCAGGATCTGCCGCTTGCGCGCTTCTTTTTCCCGTTCCCGTCTCTCTTTGAGTCCCATGTCTTTCCGGATTGAGATGGGCCGCCATCTCAAGGTTTGCGATCATCCCAGACGCATGGTGTAAAGGAGAACCCTCCCCGCGACAAGCCTCGGGGAAGCATCACCGTGAGGATGAAAATCGATTTATCGTTCGCTGGTCATCGCGGTTCAGCGCTCCAGTTCCGCCTTGAATTGGCTGGCCATGCGCCGCTCGTAAAATGCCGGCGCCACTCGACTGATCCAATAGGCCAATTTTCCTACGGCGGTGAGCACCAGCAGGTCTTTTTCTTTCTCCGCCCCGCGAAAGATGGCTTCGGCGGCACGCTCCGGGGTATCCTGCCCGCCGATCCTGGACTGCGGGTGACGGGTCACGGTCCCATCCCCTCCCAGGGCCCGATCCTGCAGGTGGGTCTTGATGAAGCCGGGACAGACCACCATGACGTGGACGCCCTTATCCTTGACTTCGCTGCGCAGGGAGGTAAACAGGCCATGCATGGCGTGTTTGCTGGCGGCATACCCGGTGCGGCCCAGCAGCGGCGCGAGGCCGGCGATGCTTTCATTGGAAATGATCAGGCCGCGACGTTGGATCAGGCTGTGAATGGCCGCCTTGGTGCAGTAAAGCGCACCGAAAAAATTGACCGCCATGACCCGTTCGTAAACCTCGATGCGGGTGTCGACGAAGGCGCTGCGCTGGGTGATGCCGGCGTTGTTGAAGAGCAGGTCGATTCCACCGAAACGGTCGATGACGGCCTGCATGGCCAGTTCGCAGTCGGCGCGTTGGGTCACATCACAGCGCAGGCCCATGACCCGGTGGCCGGCCCGGCTGAATTGCTGTTCGCATCGATTCAGGCGCGCCTCGTCCATATCCAGCAGGGCACAAATCGCACCGGCGCGGGCAAATCGTCCAGCTACGGCCAGCCCGATGCCGCTGGCCGCGCCGGTTACCACGACGACTTTATTGAAAAATTTTCGTCCGGCCACGCATGTCTCCTTTCGTGCAAGCGGGGACGCTCATGCGAATGCGATCACACCCGGAACGCAACATGATCCGCCGGCTCACGGCCAGGCAGCGGTCGACGCGTGAAGATGAACGCCGTGGTCAGACCGGCGATAATATGCCACACCCCCCACCAGGCCACGAGAATAGCCATGCCGCCCAGACCGTCGAAGAAATTGAATACCAGCACCAGTCCCAGGGCCGAGTTTTGAATGCCCACCTCGATGCAGGTGGCGCGTGCATCCCACTCATCCAGCCTGGCCAATCGCCCGGACCAGTAACCGATATTCAGCGCCAGGGCATTGTGCAGAAACACCGCAAACATGACGATGCCCACATAGCTGAGGAAATTGTTCCAGTTGGCCGCCAATGCACCACCGACAATCAGGATGAAAAAGATCAGGGAGAATATCTTGAAAGGGCGGCGCACCCGGCCGGCCAGGTTGGGAAAAAACCGGGCCAGCATCTGCCCGAGGATCAACGGAATGCCAAGAATGACGAAGACGGTGACAAAAACATCCACGGGACTGAGGCTGACCCGGCGAAGAATGGCTGCCGTGGAGGGGTTGAGGCTGCCCCAGACAGAGAGGTTCAGCGGGGTCATGAAAATCGCCGCGACGGTGGAAATGGCCGTCATGCTGATGGATACCGCAACGTTGCCCTTGGCCAGATAGGTCATGATGTTGGACAGGTTTCCACCCGGGCAAGCCGCCACCAGAATCATCCCCAAGGCCATGGAAGGATGAGGTTTTAAAACCAGGGTCAACAGGAAGGTCAATGCCGGCAGCAGGATAAACTGGGCCATCAAACCAATGCAGGGCGCTTTTGGAGAGACCAGGATACGCTTGAAGTCTTCGATCTTCAAATCCAGGGAAACCCCCAGCATCATCAGGCCGATGGCCGCATTGATCGCCATGAGCCCTTGAGGATTGAAGTTGAGCCGGACCTGATCGATGGCGAGCGGTTCCATAGAGATCTCCTATGTTTTGGAAGATCGCATCGGTATCTTGCAGAATCCCCGATGCCGTCAACCGGCGATGCCGTTTACATCTTGCCCGATCGCGCCGCCGCCCACAACCAGTTGCCCGGTGGATCCACATTGGCCTCGGGATCGACGACCACGTGAATCACGGCGGGTTTTCCGGAAGCTGCCGAGCGCTCCAGGGCCGGCAGAATCTCCTGGACAGAGGCCACAAATTCGCCGTGACACCCCATGGCCGTGCCCACCCGGTCGTAGCGGACCGGTGCATGGTCATGACCGAACCAGGCGGCTTCACGCCCGAACTGGCGCTTTTGGGCGCTCTTCTCCATGCCGTAGGCACCATCCACGGCGACGAGGATGATAACGGGCAGACGGTTGCGCACGGCGGTTTCCAGTTCCTGGATGTTGAAACCGAAGGCGCTGTCCCCGGTCACACAATATACCGGTCTATCAGGACAGGCCAGCTTGGCGCCGATGGCGTAGGGCAGCCCCGTACCCAGATGACCATAGTTCATCGAGTAGATTACCGAACGCGATTTTCTGGCGACATGATAATGCAGGTCCCACAGGGTTGTGTTGCCCCCGTCCATCACGAAGATGGCATCGTCGCCGAAAAAATTGTTGCAGACCCTCAAGATCTGACCGGTCAGCATGGGCGTGCGCGACGTGTCGGCCAAGGCGTCATCCAACTCCTTTTGAAACTGATCCTGAAGGGCCCTGAGTTCAGCGATTTTAGCATGATGGGGGCGCTTTTCCGTCAGCTGTTGCACTTCATCCAAAAGCTGTGCCAGCACGCGGCGCGCGTCCCCGATCAACGCAATGTCGGTGGGCCGGTTGAGCCCGATGTGGGTGGGCTCGGTATCGATCTGGATCAAGCGCTGCTTGTCCGGTTCTCCAAACATGGGCGGCTGGCCCCACATATTGAGTTCGCCCAGCCGCGTCCCCACCGCCAGCACCAAATCGGCCTGGCTGTTGGCCACAATGCGTGACATGCAGGTGGGGTGAAAGCACAGGGGATGAGGGTCAGGGATGATGCCGCGGGCCCGGATGGTGTGGGTCACCGGGCATCCCAGATATTCGGCCAGCCGCTGGACCTGATCGCCGGCATCGGCGCGTTCCGAGCCATTTCCACAGTGAATGTTGATCAGATCGGCATCCACCAGCATTTCCGCCGCTCGTTTAACGGTGATAGGATCTGCCGGCATCCCGTCAACCACCCGGTATCGTTGAGGGGCAATGAGGGTCACACCGGCATCGTCGCCCTTTTGGGAGATGATATCCTCCGGGATGAGGATGTGGGTGGGGCCCGGTCTGCCAGACATGGCGGTGCGGAAGGCGTGACGCACCATATCGGGAATCCGTTTCCAGTGATCGACCTTTCCGCTCCATTTGACCGCGGGTCTGAACACGTCAAGATGGTGGCTGACCTGCATCCCTCCCTGGTGGACATATGAATCGGAAATATCGCTGCGACGCGTTGTGGTGATGGCCACAACCGGGCTGCCTTCGGCCTGGGCGCACATCATGCCGGCAACCAGGTTGGCCGCCCCTGGGCCCGCACAGGCCATGACCACCGCCGGTTTCCCGGTCACCCGGGTGTAGGCGTCGCAGGCATGGGCAGCGGCCGCTTCATGACGCGGAACCACCAACCGCATATTCAATTCGCCGCCGAGCCGCTCCAGCGCTTCGATCACCATCATGTAGGTACCGTCGGTGATGGCGTTGATGTGCCGCACACCTTCGGCGTGAAGACACCTCAACAACAGTTCCCCTCCCGTAATTTCAGTCATGCCCCCTCCAGTATACGTCGTTTGAGGTAGTTCCCGGCACCCGCGCCGCATGGGGATGCCTGCCCGTGGTGCCGCCCGGATGCTACACTTCCATGAGCTGGCCGCCGGTAATGTTGATGGCCTGGCCGGTCATATAGGCAGCGCGGTCCGACGCCAGAAAAACCACCAGGTCGGCGACTTCATCCGGATGGCCGATTCGGCCTAAGGGAATGGTCTTGCACATCTCTTTCTCTCTTTCTTCTATAGTCGAACCGAAGAATTGTGCCTCCAGGCCGAAGCGCCATTTTTCCAGGTCGGTTGCAATCTGCCCCGGACAGACGGCGTTTACCCGGACACCGTTGCCGGCCAGTTCCGCGGCCATGACCTTGGTAAGCATGATCACCCCGGCCTTGGCCACGGCGTAGGCGCCATTGAACAGGGCCGGCACCTTGCCGGCCCGCGAGGCGGTGTTGACGATCGCCCCGCCGCCCATGATCATCAGGGGAAGCAGCGCCCGGCTGACGCGGAAAACGCCGTGCAGGTTCACGTCGATGGTTTTCATCCACGCGCGCTCATCGTAAGTATGCACGGCATTGGGCACGCCAAAGGAGGCGCCGGCGTTGTTCACCAGAATGTCAACGGCGTCGAACCGCTTGGCGATGGTTTTCACCATTCGGGCGACGCTGTCGGTACGGGTGACGTCCAGATTGACGGCCAAGGTTTCGACCGCATGGGTACGAGCGATCTCCTTGGCGATATCCGCCATTTCACCTTCATCTCCGGTCCTAACCGCCAAATCCGGGTCCGCATTCACGCCCAGATCGGCGATGACCACGTTGGCCCCTTCCGCGGCCAGTTTGCATGCCACGGCATAACCGATACCGGAACGCTTGCCGGAACCGGTCACAACGGCGGTTTTCCCGGTGAGCATGGTCGCCATGTTCCCTCCTGGTCGTTGGTATGATGCAAAGATGGTCGGATTGGAATAAAGTCATTTTGTCGAATGTCATTCGATAATTGACCACTAATCTATTTGCGAGTTGTGGTCAACAACTATTTGGCAGGTAATTTGCTGTGAAAGGTACTCAACAACGTTTTCGATGTCGAAGGTGCTCCACTGGACTTGTGCAAAATCAGATCTGCCAGCACTATACGATGGGGACCAGTTCGGGTATCGGCTTCCTGGAGGCACCGAGAGGGGCGCTGGGGCACTGGATTAGCATCGAGGGTTCGGCCATCGACAATTACCAAATGGTGGTGCCGACCACCTGGAATCTAGGGCCGTCACCCAAAAGGGTTGGCTGGTTAAAGGCAGTGCCCCGCCATCGATCAGCTTTTCCGGTATGTTCCCACCAACTCCGACTGCTCAATAATGTGGCCCTTCATCGCCGATTCGACGGCTGCCTTGGTTGGTTTTTTCAAATCCGGCAGCAAGGTATCCAGCGCGTAGAGCTTGTGGAAATAGCGATGTCGCCCGATGGGTGGGCAAGGACCGCCGTAACCGGTGCGCTTCCAATCGTTCAGGCCCTCTCCGGTTCCCGCCGGCAGATCCGATGACGCGGCACCCTCCGGCAGCCCTTCGGCCTCGGGCGGAATGTTGTAGAGCACCCAGTGAACCCAGGTCATGCGCGGTGCGTCAGGGTCTGGGGCATCCGGATCATCCACGATCAGGACTAGGCTCCTGGCGCCCCCGGGCACCCCTGTCCACTGCAGCGGCGGGGCGATATCGTTACCTTGGCAGGTGTACGTGGCGGGAATTTCTCCACCATTGGCAAACGCGCTGGATGTAATGGAAAGTGTCATGGTTTCCTCCACGTGTGGCCGATCGACGGCCCAATTGAGGTTGATGAATGAGCATTTTTAGCCAAATTTCAACGACGCATGGTCTGGCACAGTAGCTTCGCAACAGCCGGCCATATTGGTTTTCACGAGCAAGGAGCCATTCAAGCACAGGCGGCTTGTGGGTTGGATATAAAAAAGGTAAGTCTTTTCCAGCAATTTATCAATCAGGCAAAATGACCTGCTTTTGTTTCCTGATGGTTAAAGCGGTCGAGCGACAGGCTGCGGCTCCAGGCGAAGCAGCGTTGTCATGATCTGATTTCAGCCAAGAAAAAACATTGAACCGTTTGGCGGTTTGGGGGTAAAAGAGAGGTTCGGCAATTTTTCCCCACAATGCCATGATGCGGAAAGCGGCCAACATGATCGAACGCAAACAAGGCGGCATGGCTTTTCTGGCCGGCCACTGGCCCCTGGATCCGGCGCTACCGACCCTGGTGTTCATCCACGGCTCCGGGCAGGAAGGCCGTTTCTGGCAGGCCCAGGTCGACGGCCTGACGGGTGCGGCCAACACCATTGCCGTGGATCTACCCGGACACGGCCGCAGCGACGGCGATGGGTTCCGACAGGTTTCCGATTTTGCTCGGTCGGTCATGGACTTTATCGATGCCGTCGGGGCGCCCGCCCCCATCCCCTGCGGGTTGAGCCTGGGCGGGGCCATCGCCCTTCACCTGCTGATTCATCACGGCCCACGTCTCAAGGCAGGTATTCTGGCCAATACCGGTGCCCGGCTCAAGGTGCTGCCGGCCATCATCGAAACCGTCCAAGACAATTACGACAGACACCTGACCGGGCTGATCAAGTTTGCCGTGGCCCCGGTCAATCAGGCCAAGCAAGAAGTCTGCCGCCAGGTGCTGGCCACCTCGACCGCCGGCCCGATGGTCACGGCCAATGATTTCCGCGCGTGCGACGCCTTCGACGCAATGGATCAGGTATCAGCGATCAACCTGCCGGTGCTCTTGCTCAGCGCCGTGCACGACACGTTGACACCGGTCAAATACGCAAGTTGGATGGCAGCCAACATCCATGGTGCACGGCATGTGAGCATCGACGATGCCGGCCACATGTCCCCCCTCGAACGGCCCGAAGCATTCAACGAGGCGATTTGGCGTTTTGTGGAGTCTCTGGACCGATGAACCGCGCCACCTCACCCAATCGCGGCGTGGCCGTTTTCGATTTCGACAAAACGCTCATCGACGGCGATGTGGCCTATCTTTTCCTGAACACCACCATCAAAGCCAGCAAGGTCCGGCGAATGGCGGCCGGCATGATCATGCCGATGCTGCTGCCGTTTCTGCTGCTTCGACCGGGCCGGATCGTCGCCGTGAGCGCAATGTTGTGGATTGCCACCTTCCCCCTGCGCGGCAGGACGGCGCGAACAATTTTCGGCGCCTTTGCCGCCGGCGTGCTGTCGCCACCCATGAACGCGAGATTCTACGATGAGGGGATGAAGGCATTGGCGGCACACCGCCGTTTGGGCCATCGGTTGCTGATCATTTCCGGCTCTCCCCAGGAACTGGTCAGGCAGGTCGCCCGCTCCGTATTGGAGCGGGACATCCACATCATCGGGTCGCAGATTGTCCCCTTTCTGGGCGGACTCATTTACCGCAGTTATTGTATGGGGCCCGACAAAATCAAGCTGGCCAGGAAACTGGGTGTGCTGGACAAGGTCTGGGACTACGGCTATTCGGACAGCGCCTGGGACATCCCCCTCCTGGCCCACTGCCGCCACCGGTTTCTGGTCAATCCCGACAAAAAGACGATCAGGCGGGCAAAAGCGGCACTCGGCAGCCGCGTCACGATATTGAGTTGGACGGATGCGACAACTACACCCTGAGGAAACGGATCGATGCAAATTTACGACTATCTCGAGACCCACGGCATCGCCTATGAACGCCACGACCATCCCCCGGTCTTCACCTGCGAGGACGTGAGTCGTCTGGTTCCGCCACTGCCCGGCCAAAAGACCAAGAACCTGTTCATCTGCGACAACAAGGGTAACCAGCACTTCCTCGTAACCGTTCCTGATGAGAAGTCGGTGGACCTGAAGTCATTCGGCGATGCCCTGGCGGTCAAAAAGCTCAGGTTCGCTTCGGCGGCCCGCCTGCAAAAACATCTGGAACTCGAGCCCGGCGCGGTGACCCTCCTCGGCGTGATGAACGACGCCGCCCAGCAGGTCCAGGTCATCGTGGACAAAGCCATCTGGGAGGCCGACGCCCTGCAGTGCCACCCGCTGGTCAACACCGCCACCCTGGTCATTTCCCTGGACCATGTCCGCAAATTTCTCGAGGCCACCGGGCATGAGGCCAGGGTGATGGATGTGCCTGCGCGGGATTGAAAGTGACGGATCTGCATGAAAGCCGATACCTGCGTTACGCTTCATCCCTCGTCACTGCGGCTTACCGTCAGAAAGCCTCCCTCCTCTGGATTGAAGCTTTCCCGCAGGAATCTTCGCCGTATGGATGATGATCGATTTCAGGTGCGCTCGCAAAACCCGCTCGCTTTCGCGGCTTGCAAACCCTGATCTCGACATGCTTGCGAATCCGTCGGGAATAATTCGTCTACGCGTTCATTAAAACGATATCACTCACACAGGAAATCCTTATGATGATCGACAACCTGGACAACAACCTCAGCACGGCGCTGGCGCCGAATACCGTGGCACTGGTCGGCATTCCCTTTGACGCGTACTCAAGCTTTATGCACGGAGCGGCCAAAGCCCCGTCGGCCATCCGGCAGACGCTGCATAACGGTGCATCCAACCTGTTTGCCGAAAACGGGGTCAATCTGGACACGCATCCCCTGTTTCGCGACCTGGGAGACCTGACGCTGCGCGAGGGTGAGGATGCGATGCCCGCCATCGAAAACGCTGTCGGGCGGCTGGCAGAACAAAAAGCCCGGGTCCTGGCGTTGGGCGGGGACCACGCCATCACCTATCCGGTGGTAAATGCGTTGAGCAAAACCCATGACAACCTGACCATCCTGCACCTCAACGCCCACCCGGATCTGTACGACAGCTACGCGGGCAACCGTTTTTCCCACGCCTGTCCCTTCGCGCGCATCATGGAGACCGGACGCGTCAAACGCCTCGTCCAAGTGGGCATCCGGGGCATGAACGACGAGCAGCGCCGGCAGGTGGACAAATTCGGTGTCACCTGCATCGAGATGAAAGATTACCGATCCAAACCCCCCATCCCGTTGGAAGGGCCGCTCTACCTTTCTGTGGACATGGATGTCCTGGACCCCGCCTATGCACCGGGCGTATCCCACCACGAACCCGGCGGTATGTCCACACGCAAGGTCCTGCGACTGATTCAATCCATCCAGTGCCCCATCGTGGGGGCCGATATCGTGGAGGTCAATCCGGATCGGGATGTCAACGGCATGACGGCGGCCGTGGCCGCCAAATTGCTGAAGGAGATTGCCGGAATGATGCTTCGGCAGGTCGAGTCATGCCCATGGTGATATCGGCGATTGATGGTGGGTTAATCGTTATCGAAAACCCCCATCGCGTCCGTCTTCGGTCCGCTGTCCTCAGACGCCCGTTCTCATATCCCCTTGTCCAGCAGCCGCTTGTCGTGTTTCAGACGCTCCTGAATCCCCCTGCCCACCTCCCAGGTGCGGGAGAAATCGGACCAGAAGTTTTTGTCTTTCGCCTTCCAGTCGGGTCCGAAGCGCTCGTCGAAGTAGTCCCCCAACCGGTCGAAAAGCAGCTTCCAGGGTGGTTTGCCAGCGGCTTGAGCGGCCAACAGTTCCTCGAGCAGCACATCCAGTTCGGCGAGGGTTTCCTTGGGCAGGTAGGAAATCGCCCCCTTGCGGATAGAGGACATAAGCGTTTCCGGGTTGACGGCATGGGCGGTCAGCATCACCGTGGGGATCCCCTTGGCCACCGTCTCGTCCAGCAATGCCAGGCCGTTGACGCCCATAATGTCTAAAATGGCAAGGTCGTAGCGACCGGTTCGAATCTTTTCCGATGCGCTGGCATAATCTCGGGCAACCTCCACGTCAGCCATGTCCAGGATGTCCTCGATGGTCTCTAAAATGTCCGCTTCATCATCCACCGCCAGAATACGCTTGCCATCCAGATAGGCTTTTTGGTTTGCCATGGGTTCTTTTCCTTTCCAATCGGTTACACCGGTTCAACGTCATACGTGTGGATGCAAATAATAGCAATCAACGATTTTCCGGAAGCGTCAATGGCAGCGTCAGGCGAAAGGCCGCGCCCGCGCCGCGACCGCTCTTCACGGTGATGTCCCCGCCCAGGTGACGGGCCAGAATCCGTGCGCCAGCCAGCCCCAAACCATGACCGGTTCGGGATAACAGCACACACGCCTTGAGCCGGGTGTATCGTTCGAAGATCAACTCCTGGTTCTCCTTTTCCACGCCCGGCCCGTCGTCAACCACCTCGACAATCAACCGGCCCTCTGTCACATCCATGCCGATGTCCAATCGCCGGTGCCGGTGCTGCAGTGCATTTTTGATCAGATTGCCCACGATCTGCCGGAATTTGGTCTCATCCTGGCACAATTGGGCACCACGGACAACATCGGAGCAGGTTAGATGGATGCCACGTTGCCTCAAAACGGCGTCCCGGTCCGGCCCCTGCCCGATCTCATGAACCGTCTCCCACGGACTCGCGTCAACTGCCTCCAGCGCCTCCATCAGCACCTCGTCGACAATTGAAGCCGGATTGAACCGGCAGCGTTGAAAGCATCCGGCATCAGAACGGCCCACCTCCAACAAGTCGGCAAGCAGGCTCCGCGCTTTTTTGGAATTCCGCAGCGCCCGGCTCAGCGTCTTTTCCTGCCGTTCCGTCAACGGACCGAATTTATCGGGCTTTTCCAGCAGCATGCGAACGGCGGTCTCGATGACCGATATCGGGTCCTTGAGTTCGTGGATCAAAAACTCCACATTGATGTCGTGAAAGAACCCTCCGCTGGTGGCGGAGCCGCTTAGATTGTCTGTTTCGATTGTATTCTCGGTCATGTTTCACGCCTGGTATTCAGTGCAGGGTTATTTCGATTGCTTATTGGCTGATCTCTTCCAACCGGCACGCCAGATCCACCTGGGTTGAAGGCAAAAACCGTATCTGCATGGTGGTGCCACCGGATGCGTCACAGTCAGAGGGGCTGGTGCAATGGCCGCAGCGATCGATGGCGCCCGGGCAAATGTCACTGTCAGTCGGAATGTAGCCGCACCGATGGGATATCATTTTCGTATCGAAGTGGTATCGCTCGGAGAAAATGGTGATTCGCAGCAGGTCAAATCCCTTTCCGCCGGCATTGAAATCATAGGGTGCCTTGGATGCATAGTTCGTGGTATCCCCGGTGGCAAAATAGTGGTTGAAGATCAACTGCTGCTTTTCCGCCGTCACACCCACACCGCTGTCCTGAACTTCGAAAACGGGTCCTTTTTCGCCATTGCGCACCACCACCGTCACCCGCCCCTGGTCCGGGGTGTTCTCGACTGCATTTTTCACCAGCCCTTCCACAATCTTCTCCATCACCTCTGCGGGGACCAGCACCGGTGCCACCGGTTCCAGGCGAGTTTCCAAACGAATTTGACGGTGGGCAAAACGAGGTTTCAAGACGTCCAGATGGTGCTTCACCAGCTGATCCAGCGCAATATCCGTGCAGGGAATCGCTTCGCTGCCGAACTCGCGGTCGATGGCCTGCTGGATCACTTCCGGCACCCGCGTACTGCCCGGCTGCACCTCGGCCAGAGTGACCAGCATGTCGCGACTGGCCTCCAGCAGAAAGGAAAGCATGCCATGGGCCCGATAGTCATGCTCCCGGAGCATGTCGCCGATCTCGTACTGCATGTCCAGCAGCCGTTGGAGATTTCTTCGCGCCCTCGCCATGATCCTGTTCAGCGCTTTATCCTGCCGATCGTCAAGCCGCTTTTCCAACAGTCCCAGTGAAGCGGAAAGCACCGACAGCGGTGTCTTCAGTTCGTGGGAGAGATGGTGGATCACCTGCTCCTTGGCTCGGTTCAGTCCGCGCACATTCTCGTAGGCCCGCTGAAGGGCTTCGCTGATACGGGCATTTTCAATGGGCAGGGCCACCAGGTTGGCCACAGCTCCCAGAAGGTCAACGTCCCCGCTGTCAAAGGCACCCTCCGTCTTGTTCACCGCACACAGCACGCCGATCATTCGCGCCTGAATGCGAAGGGGCACGTCCAGCATATTTTTGGTGTGGAACTCCACCTGTTTGTCCACCTGGTCATAAAAATACGGGCTTTTGGCGGTATCGGGAACGACCAGGGGCTCACCCGTCCGGTAGACCTGCCCGGCCACCCCCTTGTCCATGGGAAACCGGATCTCCTTCATTCGGCTGCCGGTCCTTCCGTCTTCGTATGCCGCTACGGGGATGTAAAACTCCTGTTTCTCCTCATCGATCAGCATGACCATGGCGCCGGCAACCCGGATCAGTTCCTGGACCTGTCGGGTGATATACTCCAGCATGCGATCCAGCCGGGGGAAACGATACAGGGCGCGGGCGATGCGAAACAATGCCCGATTGATCTGCTCGGCCCGCTTCCGGGCGGTCACATCGCGCAGGGTGATGACTTGGCCTGCCGGGTTTTCTTGGGCATCGTAAAAAATGGCCCCGTCCACAACGATGTCCAGAATCCGGCCGTCCTTGGTCAACCGGCGGGTTTCGAAGTTGTGGAGCGCTTTTTCCCTGAACAGCTTTTTAACACCTGCCCGCGTGCGGTCCTTTTCACTGTCGGGAACAAAGGGGATGCGCTTGCCCTCGAGCTCCGTCAAGGTCCAGCCGAAGACCTTTTCGAAGGCGGGATTGAGGTAGGACACCGTGCTGTCCATGTTGAAAACAAAAACCGGATCGGGTAAAAACTCCAAAAAAGCCCGGTATCGCCGTTCAGCCTGGTAGCTGGCCTGGAAAAGCGCCTGGGCCCGTCGCTGGGAAGCTTCCAACTCTTGCTGGTCGGCAATTTTCTGGGTCACATCCCTGGCCACGCCCTGGAAACCCGTCTTTTTCCCTGACCGATCCACAATCAGGCTGACCGATATTTCTACGATCCGCTCCTGGCCGTCTTTCCGAACGATTTTCCAGATGATTTCAGACGGGATCTCACCGGACTCGTAGAGCCGGTTAAAGATGGTGAACGCGTAGAGGGCATTTTCCGCATCCATGAATTCGCTGAAGTTGCGCCCCTGGATCTCTGTTGCCGTATAGCCGAAAATGCGGCACAGGGCATTGTTGAAAAAGCGGAAATTGCCCTTCAGGTCCGTTTCATAAAACCCGTCCGCCACATCTTCCAGAAAGACCCTGAATCGGTCCCTGAAAATGTCATCGGCAATGTCCAGGTCGTCGGGAGTCGGAGGAACGTCGGCCATGGGTTCAGACCAATCCCTCAATCCGTGTTTTCCAGAATGCCGAACTGTTTGGCGTCCAGCATGTGCACACCATGTTCCTGCATGACGGCAATGGCTTTGTCATTATCTGAAAACCGGAAAATCATGACCGCCCGTTCCTGGTTCTGCCGCAAAAAGGCATACATGAAAACGACCTGTATGCCGGCATCCAGAATCGGTTTTAACACGGCGGCCAACTGACCGGGCTGGTCCTCAATTTCAGCGGCGACCACCTCGTTGACCATGGCGGGGATATGCATCTCCATGAGCAGTTGACGGGCTTTGGCCACATCGGAAACCAGCAGTCTCAGTTGGCCGAAGGCACCGGTGTCGACCAGGTTCAAGGCTCGAAGATTAATCCCCGCCTTACCCAGCGCATGGGTGACTTCGAAAAGACGACCCGGTGAATTTTCGATGGACACCACAATCTGTTTGAGTTTTAGCATGACCGCCTCCTTGGGATACCGTTGTCAGCGTCAACAGCTGCCGGGGAAAATGGGGCATCCGATTGACACCGAAGCAAAAATATTGCTATTTTTATCAAGGTATTAATAATAATTAAGCATCTAATCTGTCAAGGTTTAACAAAAAAGGTGACGCGATGAAAATCACGCTCATGTTCATCATCTGCTGTCTGGGATGGCTCGCGCCCGCACCGCTGGGCGCACTGACCGTGGAAGAGATCCTGCTGCTCAAACAAAACGGGGTATCCGAGGAGACCATTCAGATGATGCTGCAAAACGAAATCCAGACCCGCTCCCGGCAAAACAGGGCCGCGGGCCAGACCATGGGCATTCAAACCATTACCAGGCCGAATGGCCAACCGGCCATTGTCTTTTCCACCGGAACCGGCGATCAGGCCGCCCGCGACGCCGAGGAGCGCCTGAAGGAGGAGCGGGCCTGGGAAATGCTGCGTCACCTCATCGTTGACACGCGCCCAACGAAAGACCGGGGGCCGAGGCCGAAAGACTGACGTCTGAAGACCGCAGTCAAAATCCCGTCTTGCATCATCAGACCTCAGATCGCGGACATCCGACTTCAGTCGCCCGATACCCGAGCAACCATTCGTTTGAGTCGCCGTTCAAACCCGGCCAGTTCATCGGCCATCCTCTGGATCAATACCCGGGCCGTCTCAAACTGCCCCTGTTCCGCCTGCCGTTCCAGTTGCCGGGCCGCATCCACCGCACCGTCGATTTGAAAATTGCCGGCCATCCCTTTCAGGGCATGGGCGGTCCGGCTCAACAACGCGCCATCTTCCTCGGCAATGGCTTTTTTCAGCGTTTCCACCATGGGCGGATAGTCGGTGATGAACATCTCGGCGACATCGATGAAAAAGGTGCCATCGTTGTTGAACGCCTCTAGTAGCGCAGCCAACTCGCCGTCAACATCCTTCGATTCCGATGGGTCGACCGCTGAAGCGAGTCCCGCTTCACGCACTGGAAGGGGAACCACCCGGTAGATGGCTTGCATAAGCGTGGAAGCGGAAATAGGCTTGGACACATAATCGTCCATACCGGCGTCGATGCATCGCTCCCGGTCGCCGCGCATGGCGTGAGCCGTCATGGCGATAATCGGCACGTGGCGGTGGGTTTGCTTTTCCTGCTCGCGGATCCTTGTCGTCGCCGTCAGGCCATCCATTTCGGGCATCTGAACGTCCATCAGCACGAGATCGAAGCGCTGCTCGGCCAGGGCGTCGATAGCCAACCGGCCATTGTCGACGATGGTTGGTCGGCATTGCCAGCTGTCCAGCAGTCGCCGAATATACTTCTGGTTGAAGGGTGTGTCTTCGGCCACGAGGATATTGAGCGGCGGCAGTGAGGCATCCCGGCCGGAGCCGCTTCTGTCCAACTGCTTTTCGACCGACTTCTTCTCCATGGAAAGGGCCTTGATGATGGCATCCAGCAAATCAGACGGACGGATGGGCTTGGTCACCTGCGCATCGATGTCCGCGTCGTTGAATCCGGCCATCGCTTTGGCGCTGGTGGTGGTGAGCATCATGATGATCCGTGCGCCCCCCCCGGCTGCTCCTTTGATTTGTCGGACCAATGGCCGGGCACCCGACGGTGGCATATCGGCATCGAGCAGGGCCACATCGAAACCGACACCGCCTTTTTCCAGCATTGCGTTTGCCACCGCCGCCGACCCCGCGGCTTTCGGAAGCATTTTCCAGCTGATGAGCATCTCGCACAAGATTTTCAAGTTGGTGGCATTGTCGTCGACAACCAGAATCCGCAGGCCGCTCAGATCGATCCCATCCGGCGCCTCGGAAGCGGCCGTTTCATTGGCATCCACGTCGAAGGCGACCGTGAAATGGAAAATGCTGCCTTTTCCCAGCACGCTCTTGACGCCGATCTGCCCCCCCATCAAGTTGACCAATTGGGCGGATACAGCCAGCCCGAGACCCGTGCCGCCGTATTTTCGAGTGGTGCTGCCGTCGGCCTGTCGGAATGCCTCGAAAATAAGGACCTGCTTGCCGGCGGCAATTCCCACCCCCGTGTCCTGAACGGCCACGTGAAGCATCAGTCGGTTACCGTCCCGGGACCTGGATCGGGCAAAGACGATAATTTCACCCGAATCGGTGAACTTGAGGGCATTTCCGATGAGGTTGAGAAGCACCTGACGAAACCGGTGGTGGTCACCCACCAGCCGATCCGGCACGTCGGGCGCCACCCGGTAGGCCAACTCCAGATTTTTCTCATGGGCCTTGACGGCCAGGATCTTGAGTGCTTCTCCCAAAAAGTCCCTCAGGTTGAACGGGGACCGTTCCAGTTCAAGCTTGCCTGCTTCGATTTTTGAGAAATCGAGGATATCGTTGATGACCGACAACAGGGCATAAGCGGCGGATTGAACCACCTTGAGATCCTCTCGCTGTTCCCGGCTCAGGGGCGAATCCAGCAGGAGTTCCACCAACCCGATGATGGCATTGAGCGGCGTTCGGATCTCATGGCTCATATTGGCGAGAAATTCGCTCTTCGATCGGCTGGCTGTCTCGGCGGCCATCTTTTCCTGTTTCAGCGCGTCAGCCTGCCGCCGGCGGGTGACGTCCCGCAAAATGCCCCGATATCCAACCGTCACCCCGTTGGCAGTGGAAATGGGCGACACGGAGGTTTCCACCCAGCGCCTGGCGCCGTCCTTGCGAACGATGACAAACCCCAGGTCTTTAATCGCCTGTTGGGTCCGGTTCACCTTGTCAAAGGCGCCCAGCACCTTTTCCGTTTCCGCCGGGGTCAGGAGCCGTCGATAATCCAACTGCTGCAGCTGCTCTGCCGCGTACCCGGTAATCTTGCGGAAAGAATCATTGAAGATCACAAACCGGCCGTTGCGATCCATTTCGAAATACCCATCCTCAATATTTTCGATGATCGTACGGTGCTTCTCCTCACTGCCAGCCAACGCCTCGTAGGCCTTTTGACGCTGGCGGATGGTGTACCCCACGTGGGAACCGAAAATCATGAAAAAACACAGCACCAGCAGCCGGCTTAACACCTCGTTTAATCCAGGGTTGAGAAATTGGTCGATGAAGGTGCCGCTTTCGGCAGTGAAGGCGAAAATAAGGGAAGCGAAAACCCAGTAGACAAAAGCCACCCCCAGCCCCAACAGGAGCACACTGTCCGACAGCTGCAACGCAAGGGTTCTCTTCTTCGGATTGAGAAACGCCCGTTTCCGTTCGCGGGACTTGTTGATCGTGTGGATGTCAGCCATTCGCACGCCGTTGGCGCCCCTCGCTGCCTGTCCGAGGGATTCCCCACCTTCTTGTAATTGCTGATTTATCTGTCAGGCAAGGATTTGCCTGATCTTCTGGGCCAGTTGATTCAGGTTGTATGGTTTTTGGATAAACCCGTCACAGCCTCGCTTGAGAATGGATTCGGCCTGACCCTCGATACTGTAACCAGAGGAGAGGATCACACGGACGTCCGGCCGTATGGCTTTGATGCGGTCATAGACAATCTCCCCGCTAAGATCCGGCATAATCAGATCCAGGATCAGCAGGTTTATACGATCCTTGTTCTCGTCGAAAATGCGAAGGGCTTCCTTTCCCCCCTTGGCAAGCAGCACTTCGTAGCCGAGTTCTTTGAGCATGGCCTTGTCTGCGTTGAGAATGTATTCTTCATCGTCCACAACGAGAATGGTCCCCGACCCTTTTTCAGGACGTCTGTCCAAAGCGATCACTCGCGGCTTATCCGTTTCCTTGGGCCTTTGAAGAATTCTTGCCGCAGGGAGATAGACCGAGAACGTGGTTCCCCGGCCGACCCGGCTGTCCACCGTGATAATACCCTTGTGCTTTTTGATGATGCCAAATACGGAGGCCAGACCTAAACCGGTGCCCTCGCCCATGGGTCGGGTGGTGTAGAAGGGCTCGAATATCCGCTGAATATTTTTTTCATCCATCCCCGCGCCGGTATCGGCCACGCTGATTTTCAGGTAGCTTCCAGGGGTCAGGTTATAGGGTTTGACAAAGGCGTCATCCAGGACGACATTGGCTGTTGAAACCGTCAGCGTGCCCCCGTTGGACATGGCATGCCAGGCGTTGACATAAAGGTCCATCAATGCCAGCTCGATCTGGGCGGCATCCGCTTCCGCCATAACCAGATCCTCCTGCAGGTGCTGCTCGACATGAATTTCTTTTCGGGTCCGGGCAAACATGCTGGACGTCTTTTCAACGATATCGTTGATATCCTCCAAATCCAGGGAATAGCGGCCGCCCTTGGCAAAGCTTAACAGTTGACGGGTCAGTTTGGCGCCGCTGTCGATGCAGCGTTCAATGCCCGCCAGTTCATCGTATCCGGGGTCGCCCATCTTTTTATCCTGAATTAATATGGAGACATTGCCCTGAATCCCCATCAGCAGATTGTTGAAGTTGTGGGCAATCCCGCCTGCCAGATTACCGATTGCATCCATGCGCCGAACATGTTGCAGCTGGTACTCCAGGTCTCGTTGGTCCGTGACATCGGTAATCAGCAAGATGGTCGTGTCCGCCTCACCCTTTACCGGAAAGCTGCGAATAACAATCTGCCGACCGTTGAGTTCCAAGGGGTGGGCCAGCCCGACCACCGGCATGTTTTCGGTGCTTTGATTCGTCAGGCCGTCGATGCGGCTTTTTGATGCGTCGTCAAAAAGATCCTGGGGCCTGGCGGACAGCAGGTTTTCTAAAGGGACGCCAAAAAGCTTCACGGCGGCGGAGTTGGCGTAAACCACGCGTCCGGTATACACTTCGACGATGCCCTCGTTCATGCTCTCCAATATCGTTTCCAGGTGGCGGTTACGCCCCAGCAGTTCCTTGGTCATGCGTCGTGCGTATACCGGGATGCCGTTGACCGAGGCAATGCCCAGAATTTCGTGTTCTGAAATCAGCTTTGACGGATCATCAGAATCCTTGATGGCCGCCAGCACATGCTTGCCCATCTGGCCGAAAGGTCCCTTGGCGATGCAGGCATTCACACCTATTTTCCTGAAGTCCAAGTCCATTTCAGCCACGGCGGCGGAGATGATCACCAGGTAGCAGTCCTTCATATGTTCCATGGTTCTTATAATCTGGCACAACTTGTCTCCGCCGATTTTTGGGATAATCAAGTCCACGAAAACGATATCCGGTTCGAAGGTGGTCAGCAGGCTCAATGCACTCAGACCGTCTTCACAGGTTTTGACTTCATGCCCTTCGCCATCCAACAGATTCGACAGGAATTTTAAAATCATTCGGTTGTCGTCGACCACTAATATTTTCTTTTGCATGAAGGGTTATCCTCTATGTGCAGCGCAGGAAGTGGAATCGGCAACTCAATTCACGACAACGGACCGGAACCGCTTGATGGATAATATTCTTTCAGGTCAACCGATTATGCACAGGCAGCCGGTGACGGTCAAGCAAATTATCGCCGTGCCGAAACCGATGCCTGCGCCGGTTTTTAATTGACAGTTTTTCTCCGCCCTTCTAAACATGAAGGCAGAAACAAGGTGACCGGACTTTAGCTCTTAATTACGGAGGTCAACCCAATGCGCCCACGGCTGCTCGATCACCTGGCCGGTGAAATTAGCACGTTAAAAGAAAACGGACTTTACAAAGATGAGCGGGTGATCGCATCCGCCCAGCAAGCCGCCATTACGATCGACAGTGGGAAAACCGTCCTCAATTTTTGCGCCAACAACTATCTGGGACTCTCCAACCATCCGCGACTGATAGAAAAAGCGCAGGCGGCCCTTTCCGACTATGGCTTCGGCATGTCCTCCGTTCGCTTTATCTGCGGCACACAGACCATCCACAAAACGCTGGAGGATCGAATCAGCGCTTTTCTGGGAACCGAAGACACCATTTTGTACAGTTCCTGCTTTGACGCCAACGGCGGTCTTTTCGAGACCCTGCTGGACGAAAACGACGTCGTGATCAGTGACGCCCTGAACCATGCCAGCATCATCGACGGCATCCGCTTGTGCAAGGCCCGACGCCTGCGCTACCGGAACAACGACATGGCTGACTTGGAGCAACAACTCAAGGCAGCTGCCGATTGCCGCTTCCGCCTCATCGCCACCGACGGGGTCTTTTCCATGGACGGCATCATTGCCGATTTGAAAGGCATCTGCGACCTGGCGGACCGGTACGATGCCCTGGTGATGGTAGACGACTCCCATGCCGTCGGCTTCATCGGTGATCACGGCCGGGGAACGCCCGAGTCCTGCGGTGTGTCCGATCGGGTGGATATCATTACCGGCACCCTGGGAAAGGCACTCGGCGGCGCTTCAGGTGGGTACACCTCCGCCCGCAAAGAAATCGTCGCCTGGCTGCGGCAGCGCTCGCGACCATACCTGTTTTCCAACTCACTGGCACCGGTCATCACCGCCACCTCCATCGCCGTATTGGACTTGCTCGAGGAGCACCCGGACCTGCTTGTTCGACTCAAGGAGAACAGCCGCTATTTCAGGCAGGGCATGCAGGCAGCAGGATTCACCCTGGTACCCGGCCACCACCCAATTATTCCGGTGATGCTGGGAGACGCGGTGTTGGCTCAGAAACTGGCGGCACGGATGCTTGAAGAAGGCATTTACGTGGTGGGGTTCAGCTTCCCGGTCGTGCCCAAGGGCCAGGCGCGCATTCGCACCCAGATGTCCGCCGCCCACACCCGTGAACACCTGGACCGGGCAATTGCTGCTTTTACCAAGGTGGGCAAAGCACTCGAGGTCATCCACTAAGACACGAAGGCAGGTGATCGCATGGAAACCATGAAAGCCATTGTCAAGCTGAAACCCGAAACCGGGATCTGGATGGACCGCGTGCCTTTCCCGGGCATCAGCCATAACGACGTGCTGATCAAGGTGGTCAAGACCGCCATCTGCGGAACGGACATTCATATCTACAATTGGGATGCATGGTCCGAGAAAACCATCCCCGTACCCATGACCATCGGTCACGAATTCGTAGGCGTCATCGCCGAAATCGGCAGCGAAGTCAGGGGGCTGAAGGAGGGGGACCGGGTGTCGGCTGAAGGCCACATCACCTGCGGCCATTGCCGCAACTGCCGGGCCGGCAAGCGTCACCTGTGCCGCAACACCATTGGTGTGGGGGTCAACCGACCCGGCTGCTTCGCCGAGTACATCAGCGTGCCGGCATCCAACGTGTTTCGGGTGCCGGACACCATCGACAACGATATTGCCGCCATCATGGACCCGTTTGGCAATGCCGCCCACACCGCCCTGTCCTTCGATCTGGTGGGTGAGGATGTCCTGATCACGGGTGCCGGCCCCATCGGCATCATGGCCGTGGCGATCGCCCGCCATGTGGGGGCCCGTCATGTCGTGGTCACCGATGTCAATGACTATCGGCTGCAGATTGCCGCCCGCATGGGAGCCACCTCAGCCATCAATGTGACCCGGACGACCATTGCCGACACGGCAAGGCGATTGGGAATGAAGGAGGGATTTGATGTCGGCCTGGAAATGTCTGGCAACATTCAGGCCTTCAGGGACATGCTCCAAACCATGAACTATGGCGGACAGATCGCCCTCCTGGGCATACCGACCGGGGAGGTCTCGTTAGACTTGACGCAGATCATCCTCAAGGGACTGAAAATAAAAGGTATTTACGGCCGGGAAATGTTCGAGACCTGGTACAAAATGACCAGTATGCTTCAGAGCCATCTGGACATATCGCAGGTGATCACCCACCGGTTCGGGGTGGACAGCTTCCAGCAGGCGTTCGATGTGATGCGCTCCGGCCGATCGGGCAAGGTGATCATGGACTGGACCTAAACCGGAAACAACAAATCGCAAGCCCCAAATTTCAAATAACTTCCAAATTACAATAGCCAAATCTCAAACAAGGGAAAAACCAACAATTAAATATCATTTGGATGTCTCCAGCTGTTGATAATTTGAATGCCCTTGCTCCACGATCATGAGGTTTGGAATTTTGAACCGCTACAGCGAGCGCATTCCCCGCTGCTTGCGGCGGGGAATGCGAGCGAACTGAAAATCGGCGCTTCATCCTTGCGGTGAACCTTCCCCGCGGCTTGCCGCGGGGAAGGTTCAATTTTACAATTGTGATTTATTTGTAATTTGTTTTTTGACGATTGTGCATTAATCGCGCCCAGCGAATGGGTCACAAAATGAATAGGCCGACGGGCACTCCGTTTTTCAGCGCTGAACCGTTTCAGCCACGATAGCCTGGCTCAGCGTTTCGATGCTCGCTCGCGTAGACGGATAATTCAGATTGACCCCCCGATAACCCTTACCAGCCATGCATCAATAGAAAACGGACGCGGCACAGCGGCGCGCGTCCGTTGGTAATGGTCTCAGCGCCCTACCCCTTGATCACCCGGGGTGTCAGCATCTGGTGCTGGGGGCAGATCGATTTTGGGTTCTGGTAAACACAACCGGCAAAGGCGGCGAGGTAGCGCCTGATTTCCGACATTTTGACCACCTCATCCACAAAACCCTTGCGGGCACAGTAGCTCGGCCGGGAATAGTCGTGGTACTCCTGGGCCATCTGGTTCATTTTGTCGATGACCGGCTGCAAGGGTTTGCCGGCCCCCTTCTCCTTGACCAGGCGTCGTGAAAAGCTGGCGGCGGCGGCCGTCTCCCCGTGCATCACGTATATTTCCGTCGTGGATACCCCCAGGGTGAGGGCGTTGTGGCGGTTGGCCGTTGGGCCGCCCATCACATAGTGGGCGGCGGCGGTACCCTTGCGCAGCACCATCAGCAGTTGGGGAACGTCGGTGGATTGGATCGAGTAGATCAGAGACTGGCCCAGCCCCAGCAATTCGGCCTTTTCGGCGATATCGCCCACGTCGATCCCGGAGGTGTCCTGGAACCAGATGATGGGCACCCGGTCGCGTCCGCACAGGGTAACGAACTCGTTCATCTTGATCAGGCCCTGACGGTAGAGTTTACCGCCGATGCCGGGATAATCGGCATATTCCGGGTAGCCTTCACCCAGCCACCCCTGGCGATTGCCGATGACACCCATCAGATAGCCGTCGATTTTAACCAGACCCGTGTAAATTTCGGGGCCGTAACCCGGTTTGAACTCCATATGTTCGCTGCCGTCGACGACGCGGGCCAGCACCTGGTCGAAGTCGTAGATCTGTTTCTGGTTGAAGGGAATCAAACTGTATATATCTTCGGCCGGGAAAAGGGGTGCTTTGGGCTCGGCCACCCTGAAAAACTTGGGGTTGTAGGCCGGGATGTCCTTCATGTAATCCTTGATGCCATCCAGCACCTGGGATTCCTCCTCATAGACATATCTGAAAAAACCCGTGCCGTCGTAGTGCACATCCACTGAGCCCGGTGGTTCGGCTTTAAATTGTTTGGCCGCATTGATCAGAGCCTCGGCCCCCGCTTCGTCGAAAAAACCCTTGGGCGACATACCGCTGAGGATGCCGCCGCCGCCCACGGCCATGTTGCAGTCCTTGTGGGCGAAGAGAACCGTCGGGCTGATCGCCTGGTATCCACCGCCGGCCGGATTGGTGCCGTAAATAGCGGCCAGAATCGGAATGCCGTCCTGATTCAATTCCGCGTGGCGGAAAAAAGTGGTACCGCCACCGCGCCGGTTGGCGTAAAATTTTTCCTGCTCCGTCAGCTTCACCCCGCTGCAGTGGACCAGCCAGACCAGGGGAATATTTAAGCGTTTGGAAAGGTCGGTGACCCGCAGGATATTTTCGTATTGTCCGGGCAGCCAGGCTCCGGCCATCACCTTGTTGTCGAAGCCGATGACCACGGCCCAACGCCCGGAGATTTTACCGAGACCGTCCACCACGTTGGTGGTACCCTCTTCGTTGTCTTCCGGGTTGAAAAGGGTGTGCAAGGGACACCAGGTGCCAGGGTCAACCAGATAGTTCAGCCGCTGCCATACCGTCATCTGGCCGCGGGCGTTGATTTTTTCTTCGGAAAAACCGGCTTGTTTGACCTTCTCCGCCTCCTTTTTCAACTGGGCCTCAACGTCTCTGATCTGCTTGACATTTTCTTCGGCGCTCTTGATCTGTCCGGCATTCATCTCTCGCCCGAAAACCGGCATTTTCTCAAAATACGGTCTCATGGTTTCACTCCCGAATCGGTTTAAGTGTTAATTGACCCCTACCCCCGTCAAGCCGCGGGGAATGCGCTCGCTATGGCGGTTCATCCATCTGCGATAGGCCATTGGCCCTTTTCTTTCAATACGTCTCTGAGCACCTTTAAAGCGGTGTTTACCGTGGGGATGCCGCCGTAGGTGAAGGTCTGAAAAATCACCTCGGCGATATCTTTCGATGTACAACCCACATTCAATGCGGCCTGGATGTGCAGCTTGAGCTCTTCCGGCCGTGACAGCACGGTCAAGACAGCCACCGTCACCAGTTGCCGCGTCGGATGGGGAATCTTCTCCCGGGCATACAGCTTGCCGGTGATAAAAAGGGATAGCTCCTTTCCCAGATCCTTGTCGAAGGCCCGCCACAATTCAAACGGTTTTTCACCTTCGATCCCGCTGAAGTACAGGGAGCCGGTCGTTTTGGTCTTTTCAATAAGTTCGTCACTCACAAGATCGGTCCTTTCAACGATATATTCAGAACCTCCAATCCCCCAATTCCTCAATTCCTCAATTCCCCAATCCCACCATCCGATTTATCGATTGGCTTTGCGATACCCCAACTGGTCCAGGGCGATGATCCACTTGCAGATGTTGGCCGACCCCTCCACCATGTAATACGTCGGCGTGTCCCGGTAAAACCGCGCCACCGGATACTCCGTCGAGTACCCGTAAGCCCCCAGGATGCGCATGGCGTAGTTGGACGCCTTGCTCACCGTCTCCCCGGCAAAGTATTTGGCCATGGCCACGTCCAGCCCGTTGTTCAACCGGCCCTGGTCCTTGGCCCAGGCCGCCTTGTACACCAACAGCCGCGACGCCTCGATCTCCGTGGCCATCTGCGCGATCATGTCCTGGTTCATCTGGTACTGACCGATGGGCTTGCCGAACTGCTTGCGCTCGTTGCAGTACTTGACCGCCACGTCCAGGCAGGCCTGGGCCACCCCAACCGCACCGGCCGCCGCCGACAGCCGCGTCTGGTTCAACGACCCAAAAACGATCTTGGCCCCGTCGCCGGGCTTGCCCAACAGGTTCTCCTTCGGCACCCGCGTGTTGTCCAAAAACACCTCCCCGGTGGGCGACGAAAAAGACCCCATCTTGTCCAGCCGCGTCGTCTTGATCCCGTTGAAGTTTTTGGGCTCGATCACGAAGGCCGACAGCCCCTTGGATCCCGCATCCGGGTCGGTGTAGGCGTAGTAGATCAGTACGTCGGCCACGTCCGCGTTGGAAATCCAGGTCTTGGAGCCGTTGATCCGCCAGTGATCCCCCTTGTCCACGGCCACAGACGCCATGGCCATCACGTCCGAGCCGGCGTCCGGCTCGGTGATGCCGAAACCGCCGATCAGGTCGGCCGTGCACAGCCCCGGTATGTACTTCTTTTTCAGGGCCTCCGTGCCGTAGGTGAAAATGGTGAAGGCACAGCCCAGCACCTGCATGTTCACCTGCACCCGCAGCGAACTGGCCACCCGGGCGATCTCCTCGGTGACGATCATGGCCGCCAGCCAGCCCATCTCCTCGCCCTCGTATTCCTCGGGAATCACCGTGCCGAAAAAACCCAGCTGACCCATGGGCTTGATGGCCTCCTCATAGGGAAAATAGTGCTCCTTGTCCCACTGGTCCGCGTTGGGGGCGATCCGCTTGCTGGCAAACTCGCGCACCGCTTTGCGCAGCATCTCCAACTCCTTGGTCAACTGAAAATCCATGCGGTCTCCTTTATTCCGGCACCGGCCGGCGCCCATCGATGGATCCTATGATAGGGATGATGATTAATGGGGTGTGTTGATTGACACGGACTTGAACAACACCTTCGTTTTATTATGTAAAACAGCGTATTCTTATAGCAAACAGTGCCCCGCCTCACAAGAATTCACCTTCTGGAAACAAGAAAGCCTTCGGAAGGTTGACTCGCGAAGGCAATCATGCGTCAGATGCCGGTCATGACTTTAATTGAACCCCATTAATTTGGGGAACCACAAGACCACATCGGGAAGGAACGTCATCAACAGGAGAACAAAGATCTGAATGGCGATAAAGGGCAGCACCGCCTTGGAAACATAAATCAGGTCCCGGTTGGCGATTGCCCCGGTGATGTATAAACTGACGCCCATGGGGGGGGTACAGTACCCGATGGCCAGGTTCACGGTCATGATCAGTCCGAAGTGCATCCAGTTGATGTGGAATGCGTCCAGCATGGGCAGGAACACCGGGCCGAGGATCATGGTGGCCGAGATGATGTCCATGAACATGCCCACGAGCAGCAGCAAGATGTTCATGGCGATCAGAAAAACCGCCGGGGATGTGATGGCCGAAAGAACCGCCTCGGTAATTCTGCCGGGAATGCTTTCAAGGGTCAGCAGTCTCCCGAAACAGGTGGCCCCGGCGACGATGATCAGAAGCGTTGCCGAGGTGACCGCGGAGTTAATGGTTATCTGCCTCACCTGGCTGAGCTTCATGGATTTATGGACGAACAACTCGACGACGAAGGCATACACGCAAGCTACCACCGCCGCCTCGTTGGCGGTAAACACACCGGAGAAAATGCCTCCAAAAATGATCACCGGCAGCATCAACGACCAAAAGCCCTCCTTGAACACGGCAAGGGTCTCCTTGAAGGAGGGAATCGGCAAGCGCACAATCTCTTTTTTATTGCGGAAAAAAAAGTACGAATAGAGGCAAACCAGCAGCATGATCAGCACACCGGGCAGAAAACCGGTGAGAAACAGCCCCTCGAGGGACACGTTGCTGATCATGGAAAAAAGAATCATGCCGATACTCGGCGGGATGATGACCCCAAGGTTCGGTGAGGTGGTCATCAACCCGAGCGTATACTTTTCCGGATACCCATTGTCCAGGAGCGCCGGGATCATGAACCCGCCCAGCGCCACCACGGTGGCGACGGTAGACCCCGATATGGCCCCGAAGAGTCCGCAGGCCAGAACGCCCGCCATGCCCAATCCGCCGGGCAGCCAACTGACCATTGCGTTGGCCACTTTGATCAATTTTTCGACAATGGACCCGGCGGTCATGATGTTTCCGCACAGGATGAAAAAAAGCACCACGACCAGGGCAAAATTGTCCATGCTCCGAAAGATGGTTTGAAACAGCAACAGCAGGGGAATGTCGGTAAAGAAGAGGAACCCAAGGACAGCCGTAAAAAATAGGCACATGAAGACGGGGATGTAGGTGGCCATACACCCCAACAGAATCAGCAGGAGGATCACATCGTTGAACTGCATATAAGGAAATCTCCTTGTCTTTCTGAGCCGGTTGGCTCAGGCGCTTTCAGTTTCCGCTTCAGCTTGCCTGAAATCCTGGTAAATGACCTGCACGGTTCGAATGAACATCAACACACCGGTCAATGGCAAAATGGCATACAGATAGACCAGCGGAATCTGCAGAATCAAGGTCTTTTGGAACGTTCTGGCCTGCATGGCGGCCATTTGCCATCCATATACCATCATCATCACGGAAAAGATCAGGATCACCCCGTTGCTGAAATAGGTCAAGGGTGTTTTAAGTTTGGGGAACAGCTGCACCGACGCATCAATCTTGATCATCGAGCGGTTTTTTACCGCTGCGCAGCATCCGATAAAGGTGGTGTAGATGATCACCTCACGAACCAGTTCTTCAGACCAGGCCAGGGTATAGTTGAACCCGTAGCGCAGCACCACATTGAAAAAAAGGGCAATCAACGCCACCATGACGCTGACGAACAGCGTCCAGTCCTCGAAAAAGGACAGCGCCTTATCCAGCACGTTTAGCGTCTTTCCAATCATCAACGGTCCTTTGCAATGGTGTGATAGACAAAAGGGGGTTTCAGCATTGGAAACCCCCTTTTGTCAAGATGTGATTTACATGGAGAACTTATTTGGTGTAGCCGATGAAGCCCTGAACCTCTTCCAGGAAATTGACCGGCCGATAGGTGTCTCCGGGATAGAGTTTGTTGATTTCTGCAGCGAACGCCTGGTGCGTCTTGTCACCCTCCGCTTTAAGCGTTGCCATGTCGGCATCCGAAAGCTTGAAAAACTCGATACCGGCGGCCTTGGCCTTGGCGATCTCATCGGCTTCCTGTTGGACGGTTTCGACCCGGATCTTGGCGCAGACGTCATGCACCGTTTCCTTGAATGTTTTCTGGAGATCCGCGGGCAGGCTGTTGAACCAGGCCTTGTTGAATATCCAGATAAACAGGCCCTGGGCATAATTCAACTGGGTAAAATACTTGGCCACTTCAAATTTCTTGGTAATGTTGCAGACCATCGGCGTGTGATCCAGTCCGTCGATAACCCCCTGCTTCAACGCCACCGGTACATCGGGCCACGGCATCACCACGGGATTGAACCCCCAGTTACTGTAATTGAGCTGGTTGACCGCCGCCTCGGCGATGCGAAACTTGACCTTTTTGGCGTCGGCAATCGATTTTACCGGCGTGGTGGTGGCCCAGCCGTAGTTGCCGTAGCCGGTGATGTCCAGTCCAATGATGCCCTGGTGATCCATGGCCATCATGAAATGGTCGAACAGCTGCCCGCTGCCGACAAATTTATCCAGCTTATCAAACGAATCGATCAGAAAAGGCAGATTGACCACACCGAAGCGCGGTCCTAAATTGGTCGCGGCGACAGAACTGACGCCCATGCCCTGGATAGCGCCCATCTGTAGCTGATTGAGGACCTCAACCTCACCGCCCAACATGGAGAAGGGCTTGTAGTCCAGGTAGATCTGGCCATTGGTGCGTTTCCACAATTCGTCCCG
>CAVPJS010000023.1:0-13741 GCA_963705475.1 uncultured delta proteobacterium
AGAAAATATGCCACTATTCTCAAACCATCACTTTGGGCCGATACGTTCTATTTTTTTTTACGTATCTGCAAACGGGTCGCTAAATTGTGAAGGTTGCTGCGATGCATTCCCAACTCCCTTGCTGCCGCGGCCCAGTTCCCTTTTTTTGAATCCAGAACACGTTGAATTACCTGTATCTGAAAGTTTTTTGTGGCTTCCCGCAGCGTTTGTCCAGATGGCAACGGGGGGGGCGTTGGCTGGAAATCAAGTCGCCCCGGCCTCTGGGTCGCTGACAGATCGTCTCCCAGATGCATTGGATTCACAATTACCTGGCCCCCCGGATGGGAATCCACCGAGGCCTTGAGAATCGACCGTGATAAAATATTCTCCAATTCTCTCACGTTGCCTGGCCAGGGATACCCCTTTAATATCTCCATCGCTTCAGTATTGATCCGGACCGGCCCGAGCCCCAGGCGCCGCTGCATCCGCTCGCTGAAGAATCCAGCCAACAGCGGAATATCGGTGCTTCGCTCCCTCAACGCAGGAACGCTGAGTGGATAAACGTTCAGGCGGTGAAAAAGATCCTCCCGGAAGTTGCCTTTCTCGACCTCTCGTTCGAGATTTCTATTGGTGGCTGTCAGCAGGCGCACATTCACAGTGATTAACTTTTCCGACCCGACGCGCTGGATTTCTCCCTCCTGGATGGCTCGCAGCAGCTTGGCCTGGATGGAAAGGGGCAGTTCGCCGATTTCATCCAGAAACAGCGTGCCGTTATCGGCCACCTCAAACTTGCCGGCCCGATCCTTGGTTGCACCCGTAAATGCCCCTTTGGTGTGGCCGAAAAGTTCTGAATCCGCCAAAGGTTCGGGCATCGCGGCACAGTTTAAATAGAGCATCGGACCGTCTTTGCGATTGGATTCCGCGTGGATCGCCCGAACAACCAGTTCTTTGCCGACGCCGGTTTCACCCAGTACCAGAACGGTAAAGTCGGAACGTGCGACAAGCTCGATTTCGCGACGCAGCCGGACCATTGCCGGGCTGCTGCCGATGATCTGTTTATCATTGCCGATTTGAACGTCTCTCATCAGATCAGCGGCAATCTGCCCGTGCCGCCGGGCACTTTGCTCCAAGGCCTCGATCAGGTTGACGGTTTGCATCTGGGCGCCGGCAAGGGCCCCCACTGCCTTTAAAAACCGCGGCTCAAGATGATCGAAGCTGTGGGGGTCCTTTGCATCGGCGGTCAATATGCCCACCAACTGATTGTCCAATCGCAAGGGGCATCCCAAGCAGGCGTGGATATGCTGAAAAGCATCTTTGTCTAAGCTCAACAACCCGTCGAACGGATCGGGAAGCGTGGTGTCCGCCGGGAAGAGCACGGGTTCAGCCGCATTGCAGATGATGTCCAGTCGAGGATGCTCGCTGCGGGCAAATCGGCGGCCCATGGCATCAGGCTTCAGCCCGGCAGCTGCAATCGGCACCAGCACGTCACCCTCAAGGCGAAGCAGCGTTGAGGCATTGTAGGGAATCACGCGCCCGATGGCATGCAGCAGGCGTTGATACCGATCCGTGGCATTCAGGGCCCCGGTCAAATCGACAGCCATTGAAACGATCGTATCCAATAAGTCCATGGTTTTTATTGTTACAACATCGTTGTTCATTTGAAAACATGTATTTTGTTAATAAAATGATAACGTACCATTTAAGATACTGAAAATTTTATAAAAAAAACCGGCATATCTCTTGCCAAGCTTATCAAGCAAGAGCAAATAATAAAGGAGGTATGAAATGAAACCAATCGATGACTTAAAAATGGAGCATGAAGCAGTCAAAATCACATTGCGGGTTTTGGATCGCATTTGCGATGAGGCTGAAAAAACGGGCGAAATTGCCAACCCTGACCATTTGGAGCAATTGATCGAATTTTTTTCAACCTTCGTTGATCGATGCCATCATGGAAAAGAGGAAGAGCTTCTGTTTCCGGCCATGGAAGCAGTCGGCGTCAGCAGGGCAGGCGGGCCCATTGGTGTCATGCTGAAAGAACACCAGCAGGGTCGTGATGCTGTCTCGAAAATGAAGGCCGCCCTTGTGAGAAATCGGGCCGGTGACCGAGGGGCGTTACGCGATATCGTTCATCAGGCGCGTGCATACATCACCTTGCTGAACCAGCATATAGATAAAGAAAACAATGTGTTGTTTGCACTTGCGGAAAAGAATCTGTCCCCAAAAAAACAGATGGAACTTTGGGAGGGCTTCGAGAGCATCGAGACAAAGAAAATCGGGCCGGGCAAGCATGAAGCCTTCCATCAGATGATTGCGTCGCTTGAGGGTATTTACCTGTCGTAAACGACGGGTGACGAATGGGTTTCAAGGGTACCGAATTAGAAGGAGGAACATAAGAAGAAAATATCCGCCATGCTTTTCAAAATCCCTTTTTACCGATCATCTACATGAAAAAGAGGGGGTTCGCAAATGCAAGTGCAATTATCCGAAGCAACGGCTCTATCTCCATGGTGGCGCCGCAGTGGTTTACTGGTTTTCGTGGTTGGCATGATCGGTTTGATCCTCATGTCGGTGCAGGCTTACCGCTATGCGCCGCCCATTCCGGATAAGGTGGTCGATTCGGCGGAAACGGTCGTCTTCAACCGGCAGGATATCGAAAGCGGCCAGGAGGTGTTTTTAAAATACGGCCTGATGCAGAACGGTTCGATCTGGGGCCATGGCTCTTACCTGGGCCCGGATTTTTCGGCGCAGTACCTGCAAGAGCTCTCGCTGGAGACCAGCGAGGTTATCGCCAGGCAGGAATTCGGCATGGATCTGTCTGCATTGGATGAACCCCAACGGGCTCAGGTAGACGCTCGGGTGGCTATCCTATTGAAAGAAAATCGGTACGATCCTGCATCGCAGCAGCTGACCTTCATCGATGCGGAAAAGGATTCCTTCCAAAAGCAGCTCACGGCCTGGACCGATTACTTCAAGCACCCGATATCCAATTCGGGCCTTCCCGATAACTACATCGATGACCCTGATGAGATCCGCCAGCTGACGGCTTTCTTTGCCTGGACGGCCTGGGCCAGCGTCGCCAATCGACCGGACAAATCCTATTCGTACACCAACAACTTCCCCTATGACCCGGTGGTGGGCAATCTGCTGACCAGTGATGCGGTTCTTTGGAGCGCGTTGAGTGTGGCCATGCTGCTGGCCGGACTGGCCTGCGTGCTGGTCGTCTTCGGCAAATTCGATTACCTGGGCTGGAAGGGCGGCCCCGAAGGCATCTATCCGCAAATGCTGGCCGGCGAGGCCACCGCGGGACAAAAGGCGGCGATCAAGTATTTTGTGATTGTCGCCCTGCTTTTTTTAACCCAAGTCATGATCGGCGGCGCCCTGGCCCACTATCGTGCGGAACCCGGAATTTTCTATGGTATCGACCTGGCTCAATATCTGCCGAGCAATATCCTGCGCACCTGGCATCTCCAGTTGGCTATCTTCTGGATTGCCACGGCCTATGTGGCCGGTGGTCTGCTGCTGGCCTCCTCCCTCAATCAAAAGGAACCGCGCGGGCATGCCGTGGGGGTCCACATGCTCTTCTGGGCCCTTGTGGTTCTGGTGGTCGGCAGCCTGCTGGGTGAACTGGCGGGCATCCATCAGCTGTTGGGGCGTTTCTGGTCCTGGTTCGGTCACCAGGGCTGGGAATTCCTCGAGCTGGGGCGGTTTTGGCAAATCATCCTGGTGATCGGACTCAGCTTCTGGCTGGGCCTGCTCTACCGGGCGACCGCGCCGGCCTTGAAAGATCCGGAGCGTCGAGAAATTTCGCTGCTGTTTCTGGGGGGCGCTGCCGCGATTCCATTTTTCTACCTGCCGGCCTTCTTTTTCGGCAGCACCTCCAATTTTACGGTGGTGGACACCTGGCGCTTCTGGATCATCCACCTGTGGGTGGAAGGCTTCTTTGAGCTTTTCGTGACCATTCTGGTTGCGGTCACCTTCTACCAGCTGGGAGTGGTCCGGCGCATCAATGTGGTGCGGGTCATTTACATGGATGCCATCCTCTTTCTGGCCGGCGGCATCATCGGTACGGCCCATCACTGGTATTGGACCGGACAGGCCAACTTTACCATGGCGCTGGCGGCCATGTTCTCGGCGCTCGAGGTGGTGCCATTGACCCTGCTGACCCTGGACGCCTGGGATTTTATCAAGTTGACCGGCACCGGAGACACCAGCGGGGCACCCAATAAAAACATTCCCCATAAATGGCCCTTCTATTTTTTAATGGCCGTCGGGTTCTGGAATTTTGTGGGTGCCGGCAATGGGGTAGGAACAATCATTTTTTGCCGATACACGCATCCTCTGAGCAGGCTTCCTTGCCACCAACAGATATACTTGTCCCCGAGGTTTTTTTGCCGCTTTTATCCGGCTGCGGCACTTCTGCCGTCGTCACGGTTGTGGGTTGCACATCCTTTCCGATGCACGCCTCATCCTCGCAAACCTCTTTATTGGATACGGATATGGATGATCGGAAATTGTGGTCCTTCGCTTTGGCACCTTTGGGCGTCGTGCGCATTGCGTGCCTCCTTTAGCTGAAATACTTCATAAACTGAACCCGTTCGTAGGCGGCAGGATTGCTCGCCGCCTCCTGGCTCATTTTGCCCCGAAAGTCCGAGAGGCACGTGTAGCCATGATCGGTCATCCATTTAGTCAAGGTGTCCTGCATGACGCGAATGTGTTCAGGGCCGTTTTTATACAGGCTGGATGCCACCTGGACCGCCTTGGCGCCTGCCAGAATTTGTTTGACTACCGCCTTGCCGTCATGAACACCGGTTGAAGCCGCCAGGTCGCAACCCACCTTGTTGGCCATGATGGCGATCCAGCGCAGCGAGACAGCCAGTTCCGCCGGCGTGCTGTATACAAAAGAAGGCTTTATTTTTAGCTTGTCGATATCGATATCGGGACTGAAAAAACGGTTGAAAAGAACCAGTCCCGCAACGCCGGAATTCGATAGCCGCTGAATCATCTGGCCAAGACTTGAAAAATAATAGCTGATCTTCAGCGCGATCGGGACAGAGACGGTTTGCAACAGCCGTTCAATCACCTTAAAGTACATACTTTCCTGTTCCTGGCTGGATCGGCTGAAATCCGACGGCAGGAAAAACATGTTCAGCTCGATGGCATCGGCACCGGCTTGTTCGATCTGCTGGGCAAAGGATATCCATTCGTGAGAATAGACGCAATTGATACTGGCGATGATCGGGATGGACACCCTGTTTTTGGATTCTTTGATCAGGTCGATGTATTTTTTTACTTTTTCACCTTTTAAATGAAAATCATAATAGTCGAACTGATCCAGGTTGACGCCGTCGGCTTCCGCTTCCTTCAAAATATCTTCATGCTCGAAAACAATTTCTTCCTCGAAAATGGATTTGAGAACAATCGCTCCAGCGCCATGCTGGGCAAGTTTTTGTATCTTTTCAACCGAATCGGTCAATCCGGAGCTGCCGGCAATGATGGGATTGTCAAGCTGTAGACCCAGATATGTCGTGCTTAAATCCATACGCGCCTCCTTTCGCTGATTCACAATGAACCAAATTATTGGTTACTGATCGATGATGTCGTTTTTTCACTTGTCGGCACCTGGCGAGTCAATAGAAAAATAAACCCGACAGCCAGAAGGGACATTGCCAGAAACACGCTGAAACCCTGGGCGTATCCTGCGGGGCCATTGAACTTCACGAACATTCCCATCACGGGCGGTAGGACAAAACCGCCGAAGGCACCCAGACCACCGACAATTCCGGCGGCACCGCCCACCGCGGCCGGGCTGTATGTGGGCACCAGTTTGAAAACGGCGGCATTGGCAAACCCCATACCCAGCGCCAGAAGGACGACGCCGACCACGGCCCCCCCGATGGACCGGCTTGACAGGGTCATCAGCAATGCACCGGCCGCCACGATTGCAAAAGAGAGCAGGGTGACTCTTTCCCCACCGATACGATCGGCGGCGTAGCCGCCAAGCACGCGCAAAAGGCTCGCTGAAAGCGAATACAGGGCGGTGAGCATCCCGGCCTTGACCAGTCCGACGGCAAACCGCTCGGACCAGTAGGTTGGAAACCAGACCGTCAGCGCGATAAACCCGCCAAAGGTGATAAAATAAAAATAGGTCAGCACCCACGTCCGCCAGTCGGATCCGGCCTTGCGTATCGAATCCATGGCCCTGCCCGAAGGCAGCAGCTCTTCCCCGCAGGCCAGCAGAAGGGCTTCCGGGTCGATGTCGATCCCCATTTCCCGGTATTGAAAATAGGGGGCATCCTGCATGTACCGGTAAACCAATAGGACGAGCAACACGAGGATCCCCAGCCAGAGCACATATGAAAGGGTGAACCCCAGCCAGACGACCAGGGACGGCAGGAGCAGGGCGAAAAGGCCCGGGGCCAGGTTTCCTAAACCGGCATAGATCGCCAGTGCCGACCCTTGCGCCCGCTGCGGATACCAATAGGAGACCGAGGGGATGCCTACGGAAAACGTGGCGATGCCGCAGCCGCTCAGGATGCCGAACAGCAGAAACAATGGATAGTGGGATGGACGCGGCTGGGGAAACAGACCGAACATGAGGGTAATACCGGCAACACCGAGGGCGGCCATGGCGAGAAGAATCAGAATCGGTTTTTTCCCGCCTGTTCGATCCACCATGGCACCGAACGGAATTCTCAGCAAAGATCCGGTCAACGCCGGACTGGCTGCCAGCAGTCCCATCAGCAACGGGCTCAGCGACAAGGTCTGCTTCAGGATCGGGACGATGGGGCCGAAGGCGGATACGCCCGCGAATCCGCCGAAAAAAGCGATGGTCGACCAGGTCAAGGCTTCCTGAGGGCTGGATTTGGCATAGCAGACATTGTCGTTATCATTCATCGGAATCACCTCGCTCGCTGCACCCTAATGTTATCATCGACCGGCAAGCGCATTAACGGATGGACCTTGGCGCCCAGGGTGTTGGTACTCGACGACGAAACAGGACATGGCTTCTGAAAAAATAGGTCAGCGGCAGGCTCCAGATGTGAACCAGGCGGCTGAAGGGTGAAAAACCGAGCAAGGTCCAGGCCGCGATAACATGGATTTTATAGCTTAAAGGGACCGCTTTCATCAGCATGGCGTCTGGCGTAAAGGTCACGATTCCGCGGATCCATGGCGCGACGGTATCCAGCACGTTAAAATGGCCGAATATCACGTTGTAAAGCCCGGCGCTGACGACGGCAGCCACTGCGCCGAGGGTGATGGTGTCATTGAGGCGGTTCACTGCCTGGACGCGGGGATGGGTCAGGCGCCGTCGCATAAGGAGCCACACACCCACAAAGGCTGCCAACCCCACCGCCAGGCCGCTCCAGTAGGCGATGACCAGATGTGTCTCGCTGTCGATGCCGAATTGATCCAAGAGCCGTTGGGGAATCAGCAGGCCGCTGGCATGACCCAGGAAGGTGAACACGATGCCCCAGTGAAACAGCATCGATCCGGGAAAGAGGGCTTTTTTTTCCAGGAACTCGCTGGAACGGGCGTTCCACCCATAGCGGTCGGTGACGTAGCGATAGCCGTGTCCGACCACGAAGGTGGTGAGGCACAGATAGGGAAAGACGGTGAAAATGAGCGTATATGAAAGGTCCATGGGCATTCCTCCTGCGGGCTACGCATTGTCTTGTGGCGGATGGTCGTCCTCGTCGACCGATGCGCCGCGTTCGGCGGCCATGCGGACGATCGGCTGCAACAGGGCCGCATACACCGGGGCCTTTTTTTCCAGACGGTCAATCAGCGGCTGCATGCCCTGCAGGTACTGCCAGACCGGTTTGGTATGCTCCGGGTGCGGACAGATCGAGAGAAATTCGAGCATCATGGGCAGATAGTCGGGCAGCTCGCCCGTAATGCGCTCCCACCCCGCCTGCTCGTAATTGTGCTGAAGGTGGGCCAGCGCAGCGGCCCGTTTTTCATTGTCACCAAACGCGTGGTAGGTCATGTTCAGGGTCGTTGCCGGATCGATGTCGAAGACGGCCGTATATCGCTCCTGAATCTGGGTGAGACGATGGGTGTCAAGCTCGCTGACAAATGCCTGGATGGCCGACTCGATTTCCGTTGGGCGGGCATGGTCAACCGCAGTCGCAATCTCGTCCAGGCGGTTGAACAACTCCTCGTCGGGATAGTGCAGCAGCACGGACAGCACGTGCAGCGAATTAGTCGGGTTCCGGGTCATCGTCGGCCTTTCCTTATTATCGTACGCATTTATCATGCTTGGCCAAAGCCGCAGCAGCCCTGCCGGGCGAAGTTATCGTCATCCTGAACGGGCTTGGTCGGCAGGACAAAGCGATCCTCCAGGCGCGCCAGGGCCAGCAGGCGGTACATTTTTGCGACCATCTCTTCGTCAAGTCCCACCGCATCGAGCAGGCCGGTGTCGGAACGCTCTTCCACCCGTTGGGTCCGCATGTATTGACGCACGGCCGAGAGGCGTTTGAGCGCCTGTTTGACGGGCACCTCGTCACCGGCGGTGAGCAGGTTGGCCAAATAGACGATGGGAATGCGCATGCGGTCGATGGTCTCCGATTCCTGGGACGGATCCACCTGGCTGCTGACCGGGCTCAACGGCGGCACGTACCACACCATGGGCAGGGTCCGAAATTCGGGGTGCAGCGGCAGGGCCAGGCGCCATTCTTTGATCAGCGCATGGGTCGGCGATCGCTTGGCGGCCGCCAGCATGTTCGGCGCGATCCCCTGGGCGGCGGCGATGCGTTCGATCTCAGGATCGTTGGGATCGAGAAGGACGTCCAGGTGGGCCGGGTAGACGGCCTGGTCGGACGGTGCGGCCGCCGCCTCGCCGATGCGATCTGCGTCATAAAGCAGGACGCCCACGTAGCGGATACGACCGACGCAGCTGTGGGCGCACAGGGTGGTCAGGCCGGCTTCGATGCGCGGATAGCAGAAGATGCACTTTTCCGCCCGCCCGGTCTTCCAGTTGAAATAGACTTTTTTGTAAGGACAGCCCGATACGCAGTAGCGCCACCCCCGACAGCGCTCCTGGTCCACCAGGACGATGCCGTCCTCGTCGCGTTTATAAAGGGCGCCGGATGGGCAGGAGGCCACGCAGGCCGGGTTGAGGCAGTGTTCACACAAGCGCGGCAGCCAGAACATGAACACGTTGCGAAACTGCAGGTAGGTCGCGATCTCCAGATTTTTAAAATTGGCGTCCCCTGATCCGGTTTCGCCCAGGCCGGCCAGATCATCCTCCCAATTGGGCCCCCACTTGAGTCTGATCGGTTTGCCGGTCAAGCGGGAATGGGGACGGACGGACGGCTGGTGCTTGCGTTTGGAACTCTCGATCAGCCGCGCATAGTCATAATTCCACGGTTCGTAGTAGTCGTCGATGACCGGCAGGTCGGGATTGTGAAAGATGTTGAGGCCTTTGTGCAGGCGGCCGCCGGCTTTGAGCTGCAAGCGGCCCCGTCGCAGCGTCCAGCCGCCCCGGTAAACGTCCTGGTTCTCCCAGCGTTTGGGATAGCCGATGCCGGGTTTGCATTCGACGTTGTTGAACCACATGTATTCGGCGCCGTCGCGATTGGTCCACACGTTCTTGCACGGGATGCTGCAGGTATGGCAGCCGATGCACTTGTCCAGGTTCAAGACCATGGCGTATTGGGCTTTAATCTTCATACCAGTCCACCTCCCCGGCTTTGCGCACGATAATCGTCTCGTCGCGCTGGGACCCGATGGGGCCGTAATAGTTAAACCCATAGCTGAATTGCGCATAACCGCCGATCATATGGGTGGGTTTGACGATGATGCGGGTCACGCTGTTGTGGGTGCCGCCGCGTCGGCCGGACAGCTTCGATCCCGGCGTGTTGATCAGGCGTTCCTGGGCATGGTACATGAACGCCTTGCCCGGCGGGATGCGTGGACTGACCACGGCCTTGGCCATGACCACCCCGTTGGCATTGAAACACTCCAGCCAGTCGTTGTCCCGGACCGCTATTTTCACGGCGTCCTCATCGTTGATCCAGATCGCCTCCCCGCCGCGAAACAGGGTCAGCATGGTCAGGGTGTCCGAATAGGTGCTGTGAATCGACCATTTGGAGTGGGGCGTCAAGTAATTGAGCTCGATCTCCCGGTCCGGCTCGCGGCGCACCTGGATGGATTCCGCATTCAGCATGTCCAGCGGCGGCCGATAAAGGGGCAGGTGTTCGCCGAAATCCAGCATCCATGGGTGGTCCTGGTAAAACTGGGCCCGGCCCGTGAGCGTCCGGAAGGGGATCTTCTCTTCGATGTTGATCACAAAGGGCGAGTAGCGCCGCTCCTCGGATTCGATGCCGCTCCAGACCGGCGAGGTGATGATCTTGCGCGGCTGGGCGGTCAGATCGTCAAAGCGGAAGCGTTCGCCCTGACGGCGCAGGCTCAGGTGCTGCAGTGACAGACCGGTGCGTTTTTCCAACCCGACCCAGGATTTGACCGCCGTCTCGCCATTGGTCTCCGGCGCCAGCATCAGGATGGTTTCGGCAACCTGCTTGGCGGTCAGCATGGCCGGCATTCCCTGACTGACGCCCGCTTCGACGACCGTGCCCAACGAGGCCTTCAACGCCTCGACTTCCTCTCCCGCCTTCCACATGACGCCCTTTGAACCCACGCCCACCGAAGCGGCCAATGGCCCCAGGGCGGTCATCATGCGATAGACATTCGGGTAATCGCGGGTCACCACCGCCAGGCTGGGCATCGTTTTTCCCGGCTGCGGTTCACATTCGCCCTTGCGCCAGTCCCTGACGTCCGGCTGGGCGATTTCGCCGGGGCTGTCGTGCATCAGGGGCGTGGCCACCAGGTCTTTGACCGGGCCTACATGCGCGACCGCCATCTGCGAGAATTTCTCGGCGATGGTTTTAAACTGTTCCCAGTTGGTGCGGGTCTCCCAGGGCGGGTCGATGGCCGGGTTGAACGGGTGGATAAAGGGGTGCATGTCGGTGGTGTTCAGGTCATGCATCTCGTACCAGCCGGCCGCCGGCAGGGCGATGTCGGCGTACATGGCGCTGGTGGACATGCGCAGTTCCAGGGTGACCAGCAGGTCCAGCTTGCCCTCCGGAGCAGGGTCACGCCATTTGATCGCTTCCGGGCGCACGTCACTGTCCGTGCCCAGCACGGCGTTGTCCACGCCCAGCAGATGCTTGAGGAAATATTCATGCCCTTTGCCGCTGGCGCCGAGCAGGTTGGCCCGCCACAGGAACAGCACCCGCGGAAAATTAGCCGGGTTGTCCGGATCTTCAACCGCAAAGTGCAGTTCGCCCTTTTTGAGTTTGTCGACCGCGTAGGCCACGATCTGTTCGTCCGACGCGGCACCGTGGGCCACGGCTTCGCGCACCAGGTCGATGGGATTCTGGTCGAACTGCGGGTAGGACGGCAGCCATCCCAGGCGCGCGGCGATCGCGTTGTAGTCGGCCATGTGCTGCATCGGCTTGTTTTCGGCCAGCGGCGAAAGCACGCTTTCGGGCCGCAGGTTGTCGTAGCGCCATTGGTCGCTGGCGAAATAGTAGAACGAGGTGCCGTTTTGCAGCCGCGGCGGTCTTTTCCAGTCTAAACCGAAGGCCACCTGGGACCAGGCCGCCTGGGGTCGCACTTTTTCCTGGCCGACATAGTGCGCCCAACCGCCGCCGTTGACCCCCTGGCAGCCGCACAGGGTGGTCAGGTTGATGATGGTGCGGTAGATCATGTCGCTGTGGTACCAGTGGTTGGTGCCGGCCCCTAAAAAGATCATGGATTTGCCGCGGGTCCGTTCGGCGTTGTCGGCGAACTCGCGCGCCACCCGGATCGCATCGGCCGCCGGCACCCCGGTGATGGCTTCCTGCCAGGCGGGCGTGTAGGGTTTGGGATCGGCGTAGTCTGTCGGGTAGTCCGAAGGCAAAGACGGTGCCTGCTTGGGCAACACCCCCAATTGGGCGGTCATCAGATCGAGGACCGTGACCACGCGCCGTTCCCCCGAGGCGGTGGTAATGGTTTTGAAGGGCACCAGGCCTTTTTGGGTGCCGACGCCGGCGGCTTCGAATACCGGGAAGGTGACGCTGCACCACCCATCCGATTGGTCCGCGAAGCTGAGCCGCGGGTCGATGCGCCGGCCGTCTTCCTCAAGTTTCAAGTTCCAGCGCCCCGCTTCGTTCCAGCGAAATCCGATGCTGCCGTTGGGGACCTGAAAAACGCCGGTGGTCGCATCGACCACCACGGTTTTCCACTGGGCGTTGTTCGTTTCCACACCCAGGTCCGCGGCACGCAGGAACCGTCCGGGGGAATGGATGCCGTCACGCTCGTTGAGCACCACCACGAAAGGCAGATCGGTGTACTGCTTGGCGTAGTCGATAAAATAGGGCACCTGGCGGTCAACGTAGAACTCCTTGACGATGACGTGGGTCATGGCCATGGCCAGGGCTGCGTCCGTCCCCGCCTTGGCCGGCAGCCAGGTGTCGGCGAATTTGACATACTCGGCGTAATCGGGTGCCACCGCCGCCACCCGGGCACCCCGATAGCGCGCCTCGGTGTAAAAATGGGCATCGGGGGTGCGCGTCATGGGCAGGTTGGTGCCCCAGACGATAAAATAGCTGGATTCATACCAGTCGGCACTTTCGGGAACATCGGTCTGCTCACCCCAGATTTGCGGTGAGGCCGGCGGCAGGTCGCAATACCAGTCGTAGAAGCTGATCATGGACGCGCCGATGAGCGACAGGAACCGTGAGCCCGAGGCGTAGCACACCATGGACATGGCCGGGATCGGGGAAAACCCGAAGATGCGGTCCGGACCATGGCGTTTGATCGTGTGGATCAATCCGGCGGCGACGATCGTGGCGGCCTGGTCCCAGGTGGCCCGGACAAAACCGCCTTTGCCGCGATCCCGGTGAAACCGGCGGCGTTTTTTTTCGTCCTTGACGATGCTCTCCCAGGCAGCCACCGGATCGTCGGTCCGCCCCATGGCCTCGCGCCACATCGCCAGCAGGCTGGACCGGATCAGCGGGTATTTCAATCGTACCGGGCTGTAGGTGTACCACGAGTAGGTGGCCCCGCGCGGGCACCCGCGCGGTTCGTGGTTGGGGTATCCTTCACCGCAGGCCGGGTAGTCCGTCGCCTGGGTTTCCCAGACCAGGATGCCGTCCTTGACATAGACATCCCAGGAGCAGGACCCGGTGCAGTTGACCCCGTGGGTGGAGCGCACCTTCTTGTCATACTGCCAGCGGCGGCGATACAACTCCTCCCACTCCCGCTGACCGCAGCGGATCTGGGCCCAATCGTCGTTGGTTTTCTCTTCACGGCAAGCAAGATGGTCCCCGTTGGGGCGGAAAAAGCGCAATGCGGAGAGAAAAGAGCTCTTGGACATGGATACCTCCTAAGAGTTAGGACGAGGCATGACAGCAGCGACCCGGGACGGGAATCCGATGCAAGGCCGCCTTTCGTTCAAAAAAAGCGGGGGGAGATCGTCATCATCGCGAGGTGGCGATGCCGGCTGGTTCCTTGACAGCCAAAACCTTGGCGAGGATGCTGATTCAAAGCATACCGAAACAGTATAGCGATAGAAATGACTTAGGTCAAAAAGAAATGCGTTTTCCTCGATGCGCTGTTTGAGTTGCTTCGTCACAGCGCCGGAATTCACAAACCCTTGCAGTGCGCCTGGTGTTTGCTTGGCAGGCTTCAGGCAGTCGGCATCTCCTCGGCCGGCTGATTCAACGGTATCAACAATTATTGGTAGGAAAGTATTACCGGTTGGCGCCCGGGGGCG
>CAVPJS010000024.1:0-144825 GCA_963705475.1 uncultured delta proteobacterium
CACCGATGGTGATCAGCAGGTAGCGATGCAATGATCCGTTCTGCAACCCATCGACCACCGCATGGGCGGTGACGAGGATCCCTTTCAGGGAGATTTCATAGCTGCGCTGACCGGTCAAGGGAAGACGATCGATGGCGTCCTTGACAGCCGATTGCAAGTGCTTGCGAAAAAGAATCCGATCATGCCACCAACTGTCAAGGTGACAATGCTGAGCAGCAGGGGTGCGTTGAAGCCATGGAAGATGGCCAGGTGAACTTCCTTGGCTCCACGGCTGCAAAGGCGCGGACCGCCGGCTGGATCATGGTGTCAGAGACCCACCACGGGATAATGCCAAATAGCAGACATAACCCGCCCATAATCCCGGGCCCGACAAACATGGGCAGTGGGGCTTCGACCACTGCGGCCAGCGGCCCAGGGCGTTTTCCGGAAAAGGGGCCCAGCAGGATGATGCCGGCCACGGCGGTCATCAGTGAATTGGCGAGCAGCGCGATGGTTGTGGCGAACTGGGGAAACATCTCTTCGGTTAACGCCCCTTGGTACATGATCTCCTTGCCGATGAAGCCGAAAAACAGCGGAAAACCGGCCATGGACATGGTGGCGGTGGCGACGGCCAGGGCGGTCAACGGCATGGCGCGCCAGAGTCCGCCCAACTTCTCTAACAGGCGGGTGCCGGTTTGATGGTCGATACTGCCCACTGCCAAAAACAAGGCGGCCTTGTAAAGGGCGTGGACCAGCAAGAATGTGGCGGCGGCGGTCAGCGACGCGGTGTTGTTGCCGCCGAGAAACATGACTAAGATGCCCAGCGCCATGATGGTCGTGTAGGCCAGCATGCGCTTGAGATCAGAGGGACTCAAGGCTTGAATGGCGCCCCATATGGCTGTGATGCCGCCGATGACGACCAAGCTGCCCATCCACACCGGTGTGCCGCCCAGCAAGGGGTGCATGCGCATCAGGAGGTATATGCCGGCTTTGACCATGGTTGCCGCGTGCAAAAATGCGCTGATGGGCGTGGGGGCGCTCATGGCATTGGGCAGCCAGAAATGAAATGGTACCTGGGCGGACTTGGTCATGGCTCCCAGCAGGATGGTCGTGAAAATGGCCAGGTAGAGCGGGTGCTGCCGGATTTGATGGTCAGACGCCAGCCACTGGCTGAGGGTAAGCGATCCGCCGGCCGTTTTTAACAGTAAAATGCCGACCAGCAGGGACAGGCCGCCGGCGCCCGTAACCAACAGGGCCTGTTTGGCGTTGTCGCGGGTCGCGGCGGATTCGTGGTCGAAGCCGATCAGCAGATAGGAAAAGATGGTGGTGATCTCCCAGAAGACAAATAGCAGCAACAGGTTGTCTGCCGTGACGATGCCCAGCATGGCAATCATGAAGGCGTGCAGGTAGACAAAGAAGCGGCCGGTATGCGGATGTCCGGCCAGGTAGCTGGATGCGAAAAGGGTCACCAGAAAGCCGGTCCCGGTGACGATCAGGCAGAACAGCAGACTGAGTCCGTCCAGCCGGAACCGCAGGGCGATGTCTAGGCCGGTCACCCAGGGCCACTCAATGGAAAAGACCTCGCCCCGTGCCACATGCGGCCAAACGGTGCACAGCCCGGCAAACAAAAGGAGCGGAAGGGCTGTGGCGAAAAGGCCTGCACGGCTGTAGCCGGCAGCGTGGGGTTTGTGATCCGGTTGTTGCATGGCCATGTTATTGGGATAGGAAAAGCGGCCGGTCGGCCGACTTGATGGTTTCCAGTACCGTGTCGCCGAGCAGGTGTTTAATCAATGTTTTATTGACGCTGTTGCCCATCACGATTAGATCGGCGTCGACGTCGCGGGCAAATGGCAAGAGGTCCGAGCGCGCCTGGCCGTCAAGTATATCGGTTTGTACCTCGAATCCGTGCGCTGTGCAAAAGTCTGCCGCGTCATTCATCAAGAAGGGCTCCGTATTGTCACTTTCCTTGAAATGCACGATGTGCAGCCTGACGTCGGGCCAGGGCTTCAAGTGCAGAAAATGACGCATGGCCTTGGCCGATTCCATGGAGCCGCTGTAGGCGACCAACGCCTTTTTGACCGGGCGGTAATTTTCGGCTACCGCCAGAATCGGTCTGACCCCCTGGGTGACCAGCTTGACGATGGCCTTGTCCGGGTCGCTGGTAAACCCGTAATCGAAGATACTGCGCAGTCCGAAGATCGTCAGATCGTTGTAACGGGCCTCGGCGATCATGGCCGTGAAGGGGTCCTTTTGCTCGTATTCGATGCGCCGGCAGACCACTTGCTGCATGCTGCAATGGCTTTTGAACGCGGCTATCGCGTTTTCGATCCCCTCCCTTGTCACGCGAGCTTGCCGTTCTCGCATCCGTTGGGCATAGACGCCCGCTCCCGCGGGTACGGGTCCAACCTTACCCAACTTGCTGAGATCCACAACCGTTACGCCAGTGGTCTGCGCGTCGTGCAGGCGGGCCAATTCGGTGGCGCATTGCGTGCTCACCGCGGTGAAAGGGGTACCGCCTAATCCAACCAGGATTCGCTTAATCATGGGTTACACCTCCTTGGGCGGCGCGGCTGCCATAGCGACGCCGATATGCTGGTGGGTGCGGGCACCCCAGAGGTGCCTGTCTCGAACTGTCCGGTGTCCGCTCAGCGAAGGATGAAGCCCTCTCCGCAGCGGCACTGAAACGATCGTGAGTGACAGTTCAATGCCTGAAAGCAGGCTGGCAAGGAGGACCACCCCTGCGATCGATTGTGACGAATTGTGGGGCTTTTTTCGATGGATGTCAAGAATTTCAGGATCCTGGGAAGATTTGACAGCTGCCATGCCCGTGCCCGACGTCGGGCTTAACGGCTCGCTAATCCCTCAGGAGCGCGGGATGTCATCCGGCGTCTGACTGTCCGCAGGCGGGTCTCCGGGGGCGGTTATGTCTGGTGGGGCGGCTGGAGGCGATGATTCATCGACCGGCTGCGTTACAGCGCTGTCGGGCGCGTTGAGTTGCGGCAATGGCTGAGTCCGTCGATTCGACTTGCGGGCCAGCTCCGCCTCCAGCATCACCGCGGCCTCCTCCAGACTGGGCGCCATGACGACGGCATCGTCCAATGCCATGATCAAGCGCTTCAGCTGCGGGATCTTCAGGGCGCCTTCCTCTTGGAGGTAGACCGGCTGAATATACAGCAGCGACCCGGCCGTGGGTTCGATGATCATCTTGCCCAGCAAGACCTCGGAGCCTTCCTGATCCCACAGGGTAAACTGTTCGGAAATGACGATGTCCTGATTGACCAGGGAGTGAACTTGTGCGGGACCATACACCTGCTGGTCCCTTGGAAACCGGTAAGCGAATATTTTGCCGTAGTTGTCGCCGTCGCTGCCGGCGATGATCAGCGCGCGAAGGTTGTCGCGCCCAAAGGGCGCCATGGGCATAAACAGCAGAAAATCATCCTGGCCCGGCTCGATCAGGTCCAGGGTCAGGTAGTAAGGGTTGGCCGGAACCAGTTCCCGGCCCTGGGGCACTTTCGAAAATTCCCAGATATCCTCCTGCCGATAAAATCGTTCCGGGTCACGTTGGTGATACTTGGCATAAACAGCGACCTGGGTCAAAAAAATATCCCGGGGATAGCGAATGTGTTTGTGAAGTTCCGTGGGCATCTCCGCCAGCGGCCGGAAAACGCCGGGATACATGCGGCGATAGGCGTTGATGATGGGATCGGTGCTGTCGGAAATGTAGTATGATACCTTCCCGTGGTAGGCATCCACGACAATTTTCACCGCGTTGCGGATATAGTTGAACCCCTGCTCGACTGCCGGGGCCAGCGGATAGTTGTCCGCGGTCGTATAGGCGTCCTGAATCCAGAACAGACCGTCTGCCGTCGAGACGATGTACGGATCCCCGTCGAGTGTCAGATAAGGGGTGATGTGCGTGATCCGATCCAGGATGTTTCTGCGAAAGAGCAAGCGGCTGCGATCGTTGGTCTTGGCGGTGAAAAAAATGTTGCGGTCCTTGAAGTGCATGGAAAAGAGCAACTTGCGCCATAGCGAATTGACGGGCACCCCGCCATTGCCGTCGTAATGGACGAGGGCTTCATCATCGCCGACCGGGGAGCCGATTTCTCCGGCATCGTTGGGGACGATCACATAGGGCTTGTCTTCGAGCCCATAATAGATGGAGGTCCGGTTGACGGGCAAGCCGAAGTCCGACCGGGGTGGGATGTCCTTGATCAGCCAGGTCATGAATTCGTCGCCGGCCTGGGCGGCCGGTATCATCACCACCCCCTGGCCATGCGTGTACTGCAGGTGCAGGTTGATCCAATTCTGCGCAGATTCGGGTAGCTTGGAAAACTGGATTTCCCTTGCGCCCAGATAGACCTGGCGGTAGCTGCCTTCGACGGTGTAGCGGTCCACGTCGATGGTCGGAAACGAATAATAGGTCCGAATGCCCTGGAGCTCCTCGTAGACGCCGCCCAGCATCTCGCGGTCCCAGACGGGAATGTTCTGCAGGCGGCGCACCAGTGCCGGGTCGTCGGCATCGAAAGCGGGTCGCGGTTGGGTCTTGAAGTCCTGGGTCTGGACGGCGTCGAGTCCATAGGCGGCCAGTGTCGAACGAATATTGGCATCGATGAAAGGCCGTTCGCGGGCGATCTGGTTGGGCGCGACGATATACTTGCGCACCAGGTCGTTGATGAAATCAGCGTTTTTTCCCATCACACTCAATATGAAGAGCACGCCGAAAACCGCCGGTATCTTCCACCCCGCCCTGCGGTTGAAACCCAGCACCAGCGATATGCCGATGGCTGTCAAGAATATCACGGACAACCAAATCATCGGCAGAACGATGCGCATCTCGACGTAGCCCGGACCGAAAAAGACCGGCAGATTGACCGTTTCGTAAAGCAGGTCGTATCGATCGAGCAGGAATCCCCAGCAGATGATGGCCACTGTCGCCAAGGCCACCAGGCTGACGTGCACGCGGGCCCGGCGCGGCAGCGTCCGATCTTGAATGGCCAGCAGGCGACTTTCGTACCAGTAGAGGAACAGCAACCCCACCAGCAGGATGATGAAGGCAACCAGTACTTCTTTCTGGATCAGCACATGAACGGGCAGGGAGAGCAGATAAAAACTGATATCCTTGCCCAGCAGTGGGTCGGTCGCCCCGCTGGCGCTGCCGAAAAGAAACAGCAGGGCTTTTTCCCAGTGGGTATACATGGGCGCGGCAATTGGTAATGCCATCAGAAGGGAAAGGGGGATGTACATGCGCCGCAACCCGTTGTGCAGGGTCTTGATCAGGTTCTTTTCATTTTTGTCCGTGGATTTTTCGGCTACCCCGACAACACGCGATGCGGCCCAGAAATTGAGGTAAAAAATTCCAAAGAACACGAGGACAAAAAAGATGAAAACGACGTACCGATAGGCTAGCCGCATCAAGAAATACAAGGCCATGCCCTGGGATTGAAACCACCAGAAATCGACGACAAAATCGACGAAAACCAGCTTCAGCAATACAATTGCTATCAGCAGTCCAATCAGGGCGGCCGCGACAACAAGGCCTCTTTTTCTCCAGGATTTCATCGATGCCATGGCCTTTTCCATACACGTCCTTGTTATTTGCCGAAACCTACCCTACACGGCTTCAAGGCTTCTCCGAAGGGTCGCAGGTCAGATTGACACGAAGCTTCTGCCGAACAATGTAATAAGCCCCGGAAATCGTGATGATCAACGCGGCAATACCTAAAATCACGGTGCTGTCGTATTCTTTAAGGTCCAAAATGATCACTTTGCGGGCGATGGCAATAAGGGCGACCTCCAGAACGATCTCCGAGTGAACGACCTTGTCCTGCAGGTAGGCCTTGATGGTCTCCAGCAGTTCGATGCCGATGAGAATCAACAGGAAGAATCCGAAAAGATCCAGCAATTCCTCGATTTCAAGAAAGAACACCGGTGGGCTGATAATGTCTTTGACCAGGAGATAACCCAGCTCGATGGTGGAAATGAGGATGATCAGGGCCATCATGAGAATCAATGCGCGGATAATCGTATGCTCGAAGGGTCTCAGCCATCTCGTCATCATCGCTTCCTTATCCCGTAATTTAGAAACAATTAAGTATTCGATTTCAGCATGTCAAGACACAAGCGCAGAGACCGGCCATGGTCGGCGACGCGCGACGGCACGACCTGCAGCGGTTGGGTCGTGGCACGCATTCGCGCATCATTGCAGCGGCCCCGGCCGGGGGGGAACCCCTCAGCTGTACAGGGCCTGCAGCCGATCCTGGTATCGTTCCAGCACACTGCGCCGTTTCAGCTTCATGGTCTGGGTGAGGGTGCCGGCCTCCAGTGAGAAGTCCTCTTGGAGCAGGACAAATTTTTTGGGGATTTCGTACCCCCCGAACTTGCCTTTCAGAAATGCCGTGATCTCGCCGGCAATCATTTCCCGGACAGCCGTGTGGGCCACCAATTGGGCAGGGATTTCAGGTAGCCGGTTTTCTCTGGCATACTTGCCCAGCACTGTGAAATCGGGAACAATCATGCATACGTTGTAAGGCCGTCCATCCCCGTAGACCATGGCATTTTCCACCCAGGGGAGCAGCTTGATCTCCTCTTCGATGGCGGCCGGAAACACGTATTTGCCGTTTTCCAGTTTGTACTGCTCCTTGATGCGGCCGGTGATGAACAAGAATCCGTCCTCGTCCAACCGGCCGCGGTCGCCGGTGCGAAATCCCCCGTCAGCGGTCATCACCTCCCGGGTGGCGTCCGGTTTGTTGTTATAGCCCTGCATCACGTTGGGACCGTGGACGATAATCTCACCATCGTCGGCGCCTTCGTCCAAGAACAGTCGGTCAATTTCCACCGTCACCTGATCAATGGGGCGGCCCACGCTGCCCGGGCGGTGGGCCGACGGACAGTTCATGGTCACGGCGGGCGTGGTTTCAGTCAAGCCGTAGCAGTCGTAGACCGGAATGCCCATGTCGCTGAAGAAATGGCCGATCTTCACATTCATGGTGGCGCTGCCGGTAATGGCGGTGGTCAGTCGGCCGCCGAAGCGCTCCCTGATCTTTTTAAAGACGATCCTGTCGGCCAAGGTGTACTTCAGGTTGACCAGGAGGCTGGATTGCCCTTTTCCCGCCAGCTCCCGTCGTTTCCGGGCGCTTTCGACACCCATGCTGAACAGGGCCTTGGCCAATCCGCCGGCCTCGTTCATTTTGGCCCACAGGCCGTCGTAGATTTTGTTGAAGACCCGGGGGACCGCCACCAGGAGGGTTGGCCGCACCTTGCCCATGTCCTCGGCAAGGGTGGTCACGTCTCCCATGAAACCCATGGACCCGCCGAATTGAATCAGATTGTACAGCTCAGCGGTCTGGCCGAAGGAGTGGGCCCAGGGCAGGATGCACAGGCTGCGGCTGTCTGGTCCCAGGTCCGGGAAAAGGGCGCCTCCGGCCTGGAAATTGGTGGTGAAGTTGCCGTGGGAAAGCAGCACGCCCTTGGGGTCACCCGTGGTGCCGGAGGTGTAAATCAGCACAGCGATATCCCCGGGGTCGGGGTGGATGGCGGGAACCGGGTGGGCCTGGCCCACCTGTTCCAGCGCTCGCATGGTGTTCTCGCCCTGACCATCGATGAGCAGCACGTTTTCCAGTCCCGGCGTTGCGACGGCCAAATCGTTAACCTGGTTTAGGATGTCAGGCGTGGCGACGAAAAGCAGCCGAACATTGCCGTCATTGATGATGTATTGCCAGATTTTGGGCAGCTCCATTTCATACATGGGAATAAAGCGTGCGCCCAAACCGTATGTGGCAAACGCGCAGACCGCCCATTCGGTGCGGTTGTTGGCGATGATGCCGACGGCATCGCCACTTTTGATGCCCATGCGGGCCAGGCCCCCCCGAAGATTGTCAATTCGCCGGCCCACCTGCGAGTAGGTCACCCACTCGTAATCTCCGGCAGTATTCTTGGTCCCAAAAAGGGGGTTGTCGGCAAATTTAGCGACGCTGCCTTCTATCAGAGACACCAGATTGTCCGGTGGATCGTACCGATAGGCCATGTTTTTTCTCCATCAGCGGGTGTCGCCGAAGACCAGATGCAGGCGAATGAGCTGCAACCGGCGGCCGGCGGTTAGGGGTTCTGGCAAAAAACAACTAAAAGTACACGGTTCAAATCAGGTTGTCACCCGATTTTTGGATTACTGCCAACCGATCACGTCATATCCCATTTCCCTGAGGCAACGCTCGACGTAATTTTTATAGACCGTGGCCGGCTCGTCAGAATCTAATGCACCGCTTACCGCACCGGCTGTGGCACCCCCGGCGGCACCGGCACCGGCAGCTCGTCCCACATTGCCGCCCAAAACAGCCGAAACCACGGCACTGGTGGCCGCACCGAGGGTTGCCCCTGCTACTGCCCTGCCACCAATCGTATTGCCGGGATCGTTTTTCACCCCGTATTGCTTGGCCGCGGCCATGCATCGATCCGCATCTGCCCGGGCCTGGTCTTTGCCCACCGTCTGGAGGTGATCGTTGGGGTAAAAAACCGGTCGTTTGGCGCTGCAAGCCGAGAAAAATAGCAGGCCACAAAAAAGCAGGCTCCACCGGCCTGTATTGGAAGGTGCCATATTGCTTTCTCCGCTTAAAAAATGAGAAACGTTATCCACAGAATGGCCGTCGGCAGGGCGGCGGCCAACAAAATGCTCATGGGTGACACTTCCTCATCGAAAAAGGATTTGAGGATGCTCAGCCCCGCCGGGTTGGGTGCATTGGCGATAATGGTCAACCCGCCGCCGGCCACGGCGCCGGCTACGACCGAGTATTTCATTCCATCCGAAAAGTGGGGTACCAGGGTGCTTAAAAAAGTAATGGCCGCGTTGTCGTTGAATGCCGTAAGAATAGCGGCGCCCAGCATCAGGGGAATTTCGGTCAAATTGCCCAGCACCGGCTCGATCCACCAGCCTTGGAGGCCACCATGGATCACCAGGCCCCCGAGAAAAAAGCCCACCAGCAGAGCCGGTTTCAGGTTGAGTTTGTTTTGATAGGGTGAGGTAACCTGGGCAAACCCCAGGAAAAATAGCAGCCCCGGGATAAAAAACGGTGGGTAGTGGGCATTGACGATGGTCCATCCCATGAAAGCGATGTGCACCAGGGTGACCCACAGCGGCACCGGGTCGTCCCGGTGGTCCCAGTCCGGATCCATGAACGGCGGGCGATCCTCCGGCGGCAGGAGTCCGGGCAGGGCCCGCCGCATGCGTCTGAGCTGGATTTCCTGGTTGCGTTCTTTAAACGCCCGGCGGGCCAGATCCGGATCGATGCCTTTGCCTTCCAGGTCTGCGAGGGCCTGGACCTCCAGACGTCGGGTGAGTTCCCGACCGACATCCTTGATCTGTTCCGAAAACGTGTCCACAAAATGAAAACGATCTTCGAGCCGCTCGATGCACTGGTCCAGCATGTCTTCAACATCGGTTCGTTTGAGATAGCGCTGTTGAATTTCATCCTTGAGACTGTTGATGGCAAAAGACACCTGAAGGGACTTCAATTCACCACGAAAGATGAGAAAATAGCTCAGGTTGGCCACAAGCATGCCCAATACGGCTTTCCAACCAAAATGGGTCAGCATGAACATCGTATCCCACTTCCAGGGCGCGGCCACCATCAGTACCGGCGGCGCCGCATAGCTGGTTAGGGTGCCGCCCACGGATATGTTGACGAACAGCAGACCCAAGGTGGCATACTTGAATCGAATGGAGGGCGAAAGCGCATAAAATTTGTCGGCCAGCAGCATGGCGGCAATGGTCATGGCGGCCGGTTCGGTGATGAGCGAGCCCAGAATGGGCCCGACGGTCAAAATGGCCCACCACCAGGCGGTGAGCGTACCACCCAGCAGGTCGGCAATCTTCCACATGAATCGCTCGGAAAGCTGGAGAATCGGTCTGGTGGCGGCAAGGGTCATGATCACGACGACGAACATCGGTTCGGTGAAATTCACCCTGAACAAAATGTAGCTTTTGGCCGTGGGCCAATCGAAAAACAGAACGATGACGCCTACCAGGGCGGCGGCCCAGATGCCGAACACCGCTTCCACCTCACCCAAAAAATGAAAGAGTTCGGCGCCGTGGTGCACCGAATCTCGCGGGGCCAGCCCGTGTTTAATCTTCTCTTTGTGTTCATGGGTCCACCGGTGGGCGATGACCATGAACCGGCCGGTGAGAAAGGTGTGGATGATGGCAAACAGAAAGATGAGGGTTGCCACCAGATTAAACGGCTCCCGCCGGATGCGGTTGCCCAGGATGTCGATGATACTGCCCAGATCCTTGTCGCCATAACTCTCCAGGTTGGGTGGAAAATTCGGCGCATCGATCGGCGCCCCACCGGCTGCCAACACAATCGCGGAGATGCCGAGGGCCAATACAAAAAAGAAAACGACGCGGGTGTACATCTAATTCACCTACATGAAAGACTGAATATTTTTCAAGCGGTTGGCCATATCCTGCAGCCGGCCCGACATCACCCGGATAAAACTTTTGCCGTCCGGTGTGTGCTCACCGTCGAAACTCATGGCGATGCCCGCAAATTTGAAGTCTACGGGGATGCCCTTCACATCGATGGGTGCGTCCTGGAGCACTTTCATTACCCGGTTGAGCGCTTTTTTGGAATCTTCGCGGTTGATCAGCGGCAGCACGGCCACAATGGTGTTTTTGCCAAGCTGGCCGACGATGTCAACCTCGCGAAACGTCCCGTACAGAATGGCCAGCACGGCTTCTATGAGAATTTCGTTGTTGATCGCGCCGGCCGGCACCTTCCCCCGGGGTTTGATCTTCACCATGGAGAAAGCCAGGGCGGAAAAGGAGTAGTCATAGCGATTGGCCCGGGCGATCTCCTTCTCCAGGATAAAGGCCATGGCGCTGGCTTTGATCACGCCGGTAGGCATGACCCGGTTGGCCTCTTTGTCTTTGATCAGCTGTTTCTGACCGGCGATCTCATCCTGAATTTTTTTGTAGTCGTTCTCATCGATTTCACCGGCTTCGACCTTGGTGCGCACGATTTTCAGGATTTCCCCCAGTTCATCGTGCTCGCTGACGCTCTGTTCCAGCGTCTGGAGGACGCTGAGAACCTTGTGAGGCGCTGCGGCCCCGCCGCCTTCACCCGGTTGGCCTTTGGCTTTGATCCATTCGGCGCGCATCTGGTCCAGGACCGTTTCCATCCGGGCGTTGAGGCGGTCTTCCAGCTTGGCGATGACATCGCCCCCCACGTCCATCTTTCCCAGTTGGCTGACAATGGTGGACTCGATGCTCCCCACCACCTTTTTCAGATGTTCTGGATCGTCCTTCTCCTGGGTCTGGTCCATGGCCATCTGGCCGCCCATCTGCTCCACGTACCCGGCCAGAATATCGGCCAGGGCATCCTCGTCACCGCTGCCTTTGCGGATCTCGGCGGCCAGGTAAATCAACTGGGCCGCCTGTTCCGGATTATTCTTGAATTCCGCGATCAGTTGATCGCCGTCAACACCGATCTCTTCGCCGCTCTCCTGGAGAATGTTGGCCAGGCCCTCGCTCTGCAGTTCCTTGCCCAAGGCCTGTATCAGCTCCAGGTACTGGGTGTGGGACATGCCCTCCGCCAACAGCGCCGTTTTTATTTTGGGCAGCAAACGCTTGAGTTCGGCAGCTTCGGGCACCAGCCGCCTGAGGATATGGGCCATGCGGGCCGGCGTGATCTTGCCCTGTTGATACTCGTCTTTGACCAGCTGGATGAGCACCCGATCGGTGAGTTCGTTGGCATTCTCCAGAATGGCCGCCTCGTTTTCATAGGCGACACCCAGCGCCTTTTGGGCTTCGATGCCTTCCAGCAGCTGTTTTTTCATATCGAAGACGGCACCGGCCAAATCGGCAATGGCCACGTCGCCTTTGCCCGCCAGGTGCTTGTCCACTTCCATGCGCATCACTTCCAACTGCTGAAACAGCAGGTTGCCGTGGCTGCCGGTCTCGCCGGTTCCGCCGGTTCCCGTTCCGCCGGTTCCCGTTCCGCCGGTTCCCGTTCCGCCGGTTCCCGTTCCGCCGGTTCCCGTTCCGCCGGTTCCCGTTCCGCCGGTTCCCGTTCCTTCGTCACCATCGACCGACCCGCCGCCACCATCTCCCATGCCGGGTCCGTCACCTGCGCCGCCGGCAGCATCCCCGGTGCCTCGGCCGCCGCCCGCTGCCGAAACACTCTCCAGGTCCGCCTGGATCATGTTCTTGGACACGGCCCCCGGATTGGCCATGAGGGATTCGATGTTCAGCGTTTTGGCGAACTCCTCGGTGAGCACGCTCTCCAGCAGCGTGTCCATGAACATCTTGCGGGTCTTGGCCTCGTCTTCGGCGGCCATCATCTGGGGGGTCAGATCTTTCAATGCATCACGGGAAATCACCTCATCATCGTCGGTGACTTTTTTATACCGCACGTGGTTGACCTTGATGCTGGACACCCCCCGGGCAAAGATGGCCTTTTTGAATCCCTCGGCGCCGCTATATTTGGTGATGTCGCCGAACACCTCCAGGAACACCTTGATCTCCCGTTTCTCGAGACCGGGTTCAATGGAAATGGACTGAATGCCGTTGTTTTTAAACAGCATCACCAGGCGTCCCACATTCAGCCGGGGATCGAGAGGCTCTTCATCCACGTAAAACTCATCGCGGTTGAGAATGAAGACCAGGGGCGAGATGATCTTCAGCAGGTTGACGGCGCCATCGTAGAACATGTCAATGGACTGTTCCACAAACGGGTGGTTCGGCTGATACATCATGGATCGATTGAACAGCAGGGAAATGGTTCGTCCGAATTGGGAAAGCTGGTTTTTCGTGGCGGCATCTAGTGGCATGGCGTCCTCATCTGGCTGAAGATGATGTCATCAATTTTTTCGAAAAGCGTTCTATTTCCGAGGCAAACTCACGACAGGAGGGGTAGCGCTGATCCCTGTCAAAGGCCAAGGCTTTGAACAGAATTTCATCCAAGGCTCGGTTGGCCATGGGGTGGACGTCGGAAGGTCGCTGCCGGAAGATGCGGTCTTTCAACGCCAGCTTCATCTTGAGCAGGTCCATGGCCGTTTGGTAGGGCGGATAGGGAAGTTTGGACATGAGCATTTCGAGCATCATCACGCCGGCGCTGTACATGTCCGCACGACCGTCGACGGTGCCCGACAGAATCTGTTCCGGTGCGATATATATCGGTGTGCCCAACAGCAGCCGGTCGCTTTTGCTTGTGGTTCGGGAAACCCGGGCCACACCGAAATCCGTGATCAGCGGCCGCTTGGAATGCGTTTCGATCATGACGTTGTCCGGCTTGATATCTCGGTGAATGATGTCGTTGTCATGGGCATACGCCAGGCCATCGAGAATCTTCAGCATCAGGGAAAGAATGGTCGGCAGCGGCATAAACCGTTTGGAAGGGACGATATTCTTCTGGGTTCGACGGATGAAGTAGGACAACTCGTTGCCCTTGACCAGCTGCATGGTAAAAAAGAGGAATTCCTCCGTTTCACCCACTTCGTAAACGGGAATGATGTGGGGGTGCATCAGGATGGCTGCCGATTCGGCTTCCTGCTGAAAAAAAGCGGCGGTTTTTTCCGTCATCAGGGATTTGGGAAGGACCTTGACGGCAATCTGCCGTTTTAGGGTTTTCTGGAAAGCCACGAAAACGGCGGACATGGCGCCGTGGCCGATCTTCTTGAGCAGCACGGAGGTGCCCACTTGCTGGCCGACCAGATGATCCAGATTAAGTTTCCCGATCGATGACATATCTTAAGCCCCGCCTACATGCCGATACCGTCGATGACCGTTTCGCAGCCGCTGCACCGGCCCTTATGCACCCGGTTGTCCATGATGTGAAACCCCCGGCGGGCAACAACGGTTTCCCTGCAGCCGGGACAGATGGTGTCTTCGCCGCCCTGTCCGGGAATGTTGCCCGTATAGACATACTTCAGCCCGGCCGTCATTCCAATGTCTCTGGCTTGCATGAGGGTCTCCACCGGCGTCGAGCCGCGATCCGTCAGTTGGTATGTGGGGTGAAAACGGCTCACGTGCCAGGGGGTTTCGACGCCCAGATCGGTGGCGAGGAAGGCAGCCAGCCGCGACAGCTCCCCGGGATCGTCGTTAAGCCCTGGAATGACCAGGGTGGTGACCTCCACCCAGATACCCAGGCTTTTCATTCGCCGCAGGGTTTCCTTGACCGGGTTCAGACGGGCGCCGCACTGCTGTCGGTAAAATTCGTCGCTGTAGGCTTTCAGATCCACGTTGGCGGCATCCAGCCAGGGACTGATCCTTTGCAGCGCCTCCGCGCTCATGTATCCATTGGTCACGAATACGTTTTTGATCCCCCGGCGGTGGGCCAATTGCGCCGTGTCGCTGGCAAACTCGAAAAATACCGTCGGTTCGGTATAGGTGTAGGCGATGCTGGCGCAATTTTTACGCTGGGCCGCCGCCACCACCTGCTGCGGTGTCGCCACATCTCCCGTCACCATGCCGCCGCGGTCGGCGGGCATCTGGGCGATGTCGGCATTCTGACAGAACCGGCATTTGAAATTGCAGCCCACCGTGGCGATGGAAAAGGACCGGCTGCCGGGCATGAGGTGGAAAAGCGGTTTTTTCTCGATAGGGTCGTCGCCGGCAGCGATCAGGCGCCCGTATACCCGTGTCTGCAGAACGCCATCCCGGTTCTCCCGCACCCCGCAGAGTCCCCGTTTGCCGTTGCCGATTACGCACATATGGCTGCACAGGCGGCATCGAACCCGCTGGTCTTGCAGGGCTTCGTAGAGCCATGCTTCCATCGCGGATGGGCTCCTTTCCTTGCGCTGCGGCTTCTCCGGCCATGGACACCATTTGCCCAAAAACCGAATTTTTTAATTTAAACAGTTATTTGAATATTTTGTCAAATGATTCTCACCAAATTCGGTCAATTCGTATACCGACAAGCTGAGCGCATTTCACGCCGGATTACCGCGGGGAATCGTCAAAACCATTGGATGGGGCCATACCGGAACAGCCGGCCGCACCGGCTGCGATGCGGCCGACTTTTTTGGGCTGGTATCGGATGGCCAGGGGACGCGTTCGGAACCGGGGCACCAGGGTGACGACCATGCCGGCAAAGGTCCCGAAAGGGAAACGCTGGACCAGGCCTGAGCCTTCGATTTGCTTCATCCAGGCTCCCCAGGGGCCGGGAAACTGGCAGACGGTGCGCCAGCATACCGGAACCGGCCCCATCAGCTCCCGGACCATGCTTTTAATTTCCCAGACGCTGAAAAAGTTGGCCCGGTTGTAGATCGTCGGGGTGAATATCCCTTGCACCCGCCGGCCGATACCGGTGAGGGCATAGCGGTTCAAGAATCCGATAAACACCCGGTCCTTGGCCACCCGAAAGGCCTCTGCCAGGGCTTTTTTCGGATGGTCCACAAATTCCAGGCAGGTAAACAGGCAGGCATGATTGAAAGAGTTGTCGTCAAAGGGAAGATCTTCGGCGAACCCACGATACAGAGAGACGCGATTACCCAATGTTGTGGACAGGATATCCAGCATGTAGGGGGAGGGATCGATGCCTGTCACGTCAAGGCCCTTTTCCAATAACGGTAAGATCGAGGCGCCGGTTCCGCAGCCGATGTCTAACACCGACTCTCCGGCAACCGGATCCAGCATTCCCAGCATGAGGTGGCTCTCCAGGTCGGCGGCCAAGCGGTTCTTGCGCTTTTGCATCCACTGGTGGTAGCGTTTGGCATCGTGAAAGTCGAAAATATAGCCCATGGGACCAAGTGTATTTAATTACAGCGGGTGAATCAAGCGTATTGGCAATAATATATTTCTTGATCATCGGGTTGCAAGTTGATTGTATGAAACCGTTCTTCACCCATTCACGAGGAGACCGCCATGAGCGAGGCATTTCAGGTGCATCCCATCGGATGGATCCGTAAAACTGACCACGCCGTCCACATCGAGATCGACCCCGCTTTCCAGGACGGTCTTCTGGGTCTGGAGGGTTTTTCGCACATCATCGTCTGCTACTGGTTTCACGAAAACGACAACCCCGCAGACCGCCGCCGGCTCCAGGTGCACCCGAGGAAAGACCCCTCGAACCCCCTCACCGGTGTCTTTGCCACCCACGCACCGGTGCGCCCCAATCTGCTCGGCATATCGACTTGCCAGTTGATATCCGCCACCGGGACCACGATCCACATCGATGCGATCGACGCCCGCAACGACACGCCGGTGATCGACATCAAAGGCTACCTTCCCGACAAGTTGGACCCGTCGGAGATCCGGTTGCCGGCGTGGATTTCCAGACCGGGGTGATAAGCGCATCGGTAGAAGATGAACCGCTGATCAACCTTTGGATAAACGCGTCGGCCGCTATTATCATGCAACCGCCAATCAAACAGCAACCCGGCACCGTCGCCGAACGGCTTCGCGGGACAGTGGATCGTGTTACCTACCACAATGCCGATAGCGGTTGGTCGGTCCTTCGCGTCCTGCCGTTCGACAACCCACACCAGCCGCAAACCGTGATTGTTCATCAGACCCGGGTATTTGCCGGTGCGACCATGGAATTTATCGGTGCCTGGACAGTCCAACCCAAGTATGGGCGGCAATTCAACGCCTCCTGTGCCATTGAGCTCAAGCCGGCCACCAGCGCCGCACTGGAGAAGTACCTCGGATCGGGGCTCATCAGGGGCGTCGGACCCAAGACGGCCAAAAAAATTGTCAGGCACTTTGACAATGAAACGCTCGACATTTTCGAAGGGGACATCGGCAGGCTCACCGAGGTCCCGGGGATTGCAGAAAAAAAACTGGAAACCATCAGTGCAGCCTGGATCGAACACCGTGCCGTTCGCGACGTCATGATGTTTCTGCAGTCCCATGGGATCAGCACGCTCTATGCGGTTCGGATATACAAGGCATACGGGGATCAGGCCATCGCCGCCGTCACCGAAGACCCGTATCGGCTGGCCAGGGACCTATACGGGATCGGTTTTTTTTCAGCGGACCGGGTTGCCCTGAGCATCGGTTTGGAAGCCGACAGTCGGCAGCGAATCATGGCGGGGATCAGCCACGTGTTGGCCGCCAGCAGGGACTTCGGTCACTGCTACCTGACCGAAGCACAAATCCGGGAGCAGACCCATGACCTGCTGGCTCTGGACGTGGGCGACCGCCTGCCTGAATTGCTGGATGACATGAAGGCTGGCGGCATGCTGATGATGCGCGGCCGCCAGACCCCCGACGGGGGCACCGAGCATTGTTATTATTCAAAGACACTGTATTTCGACGAATTATATGTGGCCCGAAAAATCGTCCGCATGGGCAGCTCGGTTTCCATCAATAGGGATCGGGTGCAACGCTGGATCGACAACTTCTGCCGCGCCAGCCGCATCCGTTTGAGTGACGAGCAGGCGGCGGCGGTCAGGGGTATCGTGGGCAGGCAATTCGCCGTGCTGACCGGCGGCCCCGGGGTGGGTAAGACCACCACGACCCTTGTTCTGGTCAAGCTGCTCGAAGCCCTCCACGCGCGGGTGCTGTTGGCTGCGCCCACCGGCCGGGCGGCACAGCGAATGACCGATGTCATCGGCCAGGAATCGAAGACCATCCACCGGCTGCTGGAATGGCAGCTGGGCCGGTTCAAGAAAAACGAAGAGAATCCGCTGGATGCGGATGTTCTGATCGTGGATGAATGCTCCATGCTGGACATCAGCCTGACGGCATCCCTGCTCAAAGCGGTTCCGGAAAGGGGACGGGTTCTATTCATTGGTGATGCCGACCAGCTGCCTTCGGTGGGCGCCGGCAATGTTCTGCGGGATATCATCGCTTCCGGCAGGGTCCCTTCCTTTCGATTGACCCGGATTTTCAGGCAGGCGGAACAGTCCTTGATTATCAACTACGCCCACGAGATCAATCGCGGTGACATGCCACACATCGATTCGCCGTTTAACCGACCGGAAATATGGACGAACGGTGCCGATTGCTTTTTCATGGATTCGGATGAAGCCACCGTGGAGCAGCTGCGTTTGGTCTCAAGGGTGAAACGGTTTTATGATGCGCGGCTGCCCGAAACGGCCCCGGGAGCAGAAGAGAATCTTTATGAGTTTCGAATCAACGAGCCGGCTGTCCCTTACGAGAGAGAACTGACCATCCCCAAGAAGTTCGAACACATCGATCCGGAACAAGTGGCGCGGGCCGGCAATCGCGTCGACGAACTGGTTTCCGTCCTGAAAAAAATACACCCCTGGTCCTCGCTTCACCATGGGTTGTCGGCGTCTGACGTCGTCAGGAGATTGTATGTAGAGTGGGTCCCCAAATATTACCCGGGCCGCGAAATCCAGATCCTTTCGCCCATGACACGGGGCAGCCTCGGCACCGTGAGGTTGAATGCGATGATTCAGGAAGCGGCCAACCCCCCGTCAGCCGGCAAACACCAGCTGAAGGTGGGGGAGCGGTTCTTCAGAACCGGAGACCGGGTCATCCATCGCCGGAACAACTATGACCTGGGGGTTTATAACGGTGACATCGGCGAAATCGTTCGGATCGACAACCAGGCACTGACCTGCACGGTCTCTTTTTCCCCGGATAACCGGAGGGTGGATTATCAGCGTGACGACATCGTCGAACTGGACCTGGCCTACGCCATTACGATCCACAAATCCCAGGGCAGCGAATTTGAAGTGGTCATTATCCCGGTGCTCACCCAGCATTTCAAGATGCTCTTCCGAAATCTCCTATACACCGGCCTGACGCGTGCCCGACGGCTGGCGGTGCTTGTGGGCACCCGCAAAGCCATGGCCATGGCGGTGAGAAATCAGGACACCAGCCAGCGGCAGACGATGTTGCAAGCATTGCTGGCGGAGGGACAGAGAATAGAAGGCTGAGGACAGCGTACGGCGATCGGACGTGCGCATTGCGGCAGGCGGTCAAGGTGCGGATTCTGGGATACGCTCGGATACAACCGGTTACCCATTTCGCTTCATATCATGCGATGTTTTTTCCCGGTGAGCAGACTGGCTCGTTTTTTTGATGAAAGACAGAAGTTCCCCTTTCCGATAAATGCCTTCGGTTTATCGCAAGACACGTCGCCCCGTTTGACATTGCCGGGTCATTTTTCTATAAGCGGCCTGGATCGGAAGACGTTCGACCATCGATGGATCCACAGCGTTTTTTCCGCCTATCATTTCACGTGCAATTGAGGAGGCCCGATGACACTCTCTCCCTTGACCGCCGTTTCCCCGGTTGACGGCCGCTACCGGAGCGCTACCGCCGCCCTTTCCGACTATTTCAGCGAAGGTGCCTTGATTCGCTACCGGGTCCGGGTGGAAATCGAATACTTCATCGCCCTGTGCCGGCTGCCGCTGCCCCAGCTGGCAGAAATCGAACCGGCGGCGTTCGACCGTCTGCGGGAGATCTGTCAACGCTTCACCAAGGACGATGCCGCCGAGATAAAAAAGATCGAAAAGACCACCAACCACGATGTCAAGGCGGTTGAGTATTTCGTCAAAGCCGCCTTCGACCGGCTGGGCTTGTCCGCCTACAAAGAGTTTATCCACTTCGGCCTCACATCTCAGGACATCAACAATACGGCCGTACCCCTTTCCCTGAAAGAGGCTTGGCAAGCCGTGATGCTGCCGGTCCTGGAAGCGACCGTGGCTGACCTGACGACCAAGGCCCGACAATGGAAGTCGGTGCCCATGCTGGCCCGGACCCACGGTCAGCCCGCTTCACCCACCCGGCTGGGCAAGGAGATATACGTGTTTGTGGATCGGCTGACCCAGCAGATGAAGCTGCTGGCGGCCGTGCCTTTCGCCGCCAAGTTCGGCGGTGCCACGGGGAATTTCAATGCCCACCATGTGGCCTATCCGCACATCGACTGGATCGCTTTCGGCAACCGGCTGGTCAACGACGGATTGGGGCTGCAGCGCTCCCGGGTAACCACCCAGATCGAACATTACGATCACATGGCCGCGTTTTTCGACGGGGTGAAGCGGATCAACACCGTCTTGCTGGACCTGTGCCGGGACTTGTGGACCTACATCTCCATGGACTATTTCAAACAGACCATCAAAACCGGTGAGATCGGCTCATCGGCCATGCCCCACAAGGTCAATCCCATCGACTTCGAAAATGCCGAAGGTAACCTGGGAATCGCCAACGCCTTGCTGGAGCACCTATCGGCGAAGCTTCCCATCTCGCGGCTTCAGCGAGATCTGACCGACTCCACGGTGACCCGCAACATCGGGGTGCCGCTGGGCCACACCCTCATCGCCCTCAAATCGATCCAGCGGGGGCTGGACAAGCTGATCCTCAACGCGGACGCCCTGAAAAAAGACCTCGACAACAACTGGGCCGTGGTGGCCGAAGGCATTCAAACCGTGTTGAGGCGGGAAGGTTACCCCAAGCCCTACGAGGCCCTGCTGGCACTTACCCGCACCCACGCGGTGATCGACCAGGCCGCCATCGTCGCATTTATCGACACCCTGGCTGTGGTCGAGCGAGTCAAGAAGGAACTGCTGGCGATTACGCCGCACAGTTATACGGGTATTCACGACTTCTGAGTATGCCTAAACTTTATCTCAAAGAATATGCGCGCGCCCTTGCCGGCAGGGAGGTCTTCATTGCCTGTCGGGAGGGCATTCTGCGCGATTATTTCCAGGAGATCGTCACCGACATCAAATTCCTGGCTCGCCACGGCGCCCTGACCATCTTGTTCCACAACATGCCCAACCGCTTTGCCAACCAGCAGCTGCTCACCCGGTTGGCGCGGCGGCTGCCGACCACCGCCATCGTTCGGGTTCGTCCGGAGATCGATTTTTACGATGCGGTGCTCAACCATCAAGAATTCATGTTCAAGGTCATCTTTCTGGAGCGCCGGTATCTGATTGACCGCCAGGCGAACAAAATCAACGCCATCACCACCGGCCGGGTCCGAGAATCACTGGCGGATCTCGGGGACCTGATCGCCAACGTCAACTTCAAAGGCGCCATGGCGTGCATCTGCCGCAAGATCGAAGCGGGGCGGTGTGACCGTGTGCACATTCTGGCGGCGGGCAAAAACAGCATCAAGCACGAGCTCTTCACCGTGGAAGGGGCGGGCACGCTGATCGCCAACAATTTTCAGGAAGCGTTCCGCCAGGTACAAACCGACGAAGAGGTGGCTATCGTTCACCGTATTCTTGAGATGTACAAACGTTCGGGTTTTTTAAAACCGCGCAGCAAAGCCTACCTGAACAAAAACCGGCACCGGTTTTACGTCACCGCCATCGACGGCATCGTCGTGGGTTGTGTTGAGCAGAAGGTCATCGATGCACAGACCGTGGAGATGGGCGCGTTGGCTATATCCACCCGCTTTCGCAATCAGCGGGTGGGCGTGCATACGGTAAAATCGTTCATGGCCCTGATGAAATCACAGGGGTATACGCGCTTTATCTCCCTGACCAACAACCCCCGCCTGGAAGCGTTGTACAGTCAATTGGGGTTCGTCCAGGAGAGCCGCCCGGAGTACCGGCTCCGGCAGGCGCAGAGCCCGGATGTGAAGATGTTCTGTAAAATCGATGAACCGGCGGTTTGAACGAGATGTATGATCCGGCAGCGTTGATGGTTGAACCGCGATAGGGAGCGCATTCCCCGCCGCTTGCCGCGGGGAGGGTTCAATGCGATACGCAACCGTCTGTCAGCCAACGGTCTGGGTCGGGTTCGCAATTTCATCCAGCGCGGTTTGGATCCCCGCCAGGATCTCCGAGCGAAGTTCGGGGATATCCGCCAGTTGCCGCAAGATGTCGACTAAAGCGTTCCAGTCGTAGGCAAGGGCATCCGGATCCGCCGGTTGACGGGTGTTGACGTTTTCGTGAAGGTTTGCCTCCAGGTACAGCAGGCGGTAGTAGCCTTTTTCGGCCCTGAGACCCGCTTTTCCCGGCGGCCGTTTTTTCGGTGATCGCGCATCGATGGCGGTTTTAAACGTGGCGGCGATCATTCCAAAAAGGCGGGCGCGTTGTTCGGGGTTCAACCCAACCTGCCGCAGTGCCTCTAATGTGGGGTGATCGTTCAATGTCGTCCTCAACCGGTCTGGGCGGCTGGCGTCCGAAAACGCCTGCGAATTTGGGGAATCACTTGCGCGCCATCGCTAACATGGTGTCTGATCATGAAACCGTCAACTTGTATTGCCCTGAAGCCGAAGAAGCGGTATATAGGCGTTAACCCAAAGGAGACCATCGGTGCCAAAAGCCAGCAACCTTCAGAAAGGTCGTATTATCAATATCGACGACCACCCGTATCAGGTTAAACAGATCGACGTCCACACGCCATCGGCACGGGGGGCCAACACCCTTTACAAGGTCCGATACGCCTCGCTGATTACCGGGCAGAAACTGGACCAGACCTACAAGGGCAATGATATTCTGGAAGAGATGGCGGTGGACAAACGCCGGGTGAGCTTTCTCTACCGGGACCAAAACCTGTACACCTTCATGGACAGTGAAACCTACGAGCAGCACACCCTGTCCGAGGACGCCCTCGAAGGGCAGACCCAATGGCTGATCGACGGCCTGGAAGGCATCACGGCCCTGCTCAGGGACGGTCACCCCCTGTGCATCGAACTGCCCCAGACCATTGACCTGGAAATCGTGGACGCCGCGCCGGTGATGAAGGGTGCCACGGCCACCAACCGGAACAAGCCCGCCACGCTGTCCAACGGGGTCACCGTGCTGGTACCCGAATACATGACCGCCGGAGAGGTGGTAAGGGTAAACACGGAGACCGGCCAATACATGACACGGGTAAAAAGTTGACTGACAAGGAGCCATCCATGCCGGACCGCCGCCTCACCCACGCGGTAACCGATCGTGACGGCACCCTTTTGCTGGACGCAGGAACCCGCCTTACCCGCCAGGTCATGGAAGCATCCCTCGGCGGGCAGCCAGATGCCCTGGCAACCCGCCGTTTGCTGGACTACCGGCAGGTCAGGTCTGACCTGCTGGGCTTTCTCGCCGCCTCCCCCTATAACCTGATTTTCCAGGAGACCCATCGACAGGGCGATCTGCTCGACATCGCCGGGGATGTCATTTTGCCTGAACCGGTGCTGGAATCGTTTTATCACTTTCGCGATTGGGATTTTTATACCTATCGTCACACCCTCCTCGTCTTTGCGCTCTCTATTCTCATCGCGCGGGAACTGATCGACGACCGGGACGTCCTGCTCCAGGAGGTCATGGCCGGCCCCACCCACGATATCGGCAAGCTGTGTGTCCCACTGGAGATTCTGACCAAGGAGACGCCGCTCACCAAGGGCCAGCTTAGGCATCTCCGACACCACGCGCTGGCCGGGTACGTGCTGCTGAGCCGCTACTTCCGGAACCCCGGGATTCTTGCCGCCGAGGTGGCCAGGGACCACCATGAACGCAGGGACGGCAGCGGATACCCGCTGGGCATTTCGATCGACAGCCTGATGATCGACATTGTTATGGTCAGCGATGTGTATGACGCACTGATCTCGCCGCGGCCGTACCGCCCGGTCTCCTACGACAATCGCACCGCACTGGAGGAACTCACCCGTCAGGCCGACGCCGGCACCATCAGCGAAACGGTGGCCCGGGTCCTCGTGGCCTTGAATCGGCGAGCCCAACCCCATTTCAGCCAGTGTGTGGTCTCCACCGAGTGTCGGGGCACCCCACCGTCAAAGAATCTTTATGGGCTCATCGACACCAATGACTGAAACCGATGCCGCTCAATAAAACGTGACTACAGGAAAAAATTCATGTTCGGCCGCTTGATCGTCTGCGGATTGCCATTGAAAAAGGCCTCCAGTTCACCCTTTACCGTTTCCAGATCCCGGGCATTGCCGATCCGTTTGAACAAGCTGTGGGCGAATTTGAAGTTGGCGCTGTAATAAAGGGCAAATTTCTTGTATCGCCGCAGCGCCCGCCGGTCGTCGAAATAGCGCTCCATCAGGTCCAGCATGGCAAAGGCCGTGCGCCGGTAGATGCCGGTGTCGGGTGAAAGCAAGCCAGCCATTTGGGCCATCAGCCAGGGACGGGCGATGGCCATCCTGCCGATGGCCACCCCGTCGCAACCCGTGGTCTCCAGCATCCGCATGCAATCCGTTTCATCGAATACGTCGCCATTGCCAAACACCGGAATGGCTACCGCGTCCTTGACCCTTTTGATATAGTCCCAGCGGGGTGGTCGGGAACGCCGATCCGGGGCCACCCGGGGGTGAAAGGTCAGGGCGTCGGCGCCGGCCGAGGCGAATCGCCGGGCCAGATCAACCGGAATGGCCGGGTCGTCGGTCCACCCCGTGCGAAACTTGACAAACAGCGGAATGGTTGTGGCCCGGCGCACCGCCTCAACGATGCGGGCGGCCCGGTCCGGTGTCTTCAGCAGGGCCGCCCCGCCGCATTGTTTGCAGATGGTGGCTACCGAGCAGCCGAAGTTCAGGTCCACGCCGTACAGGCCGTTCTCCTCGATGATCCGGGCCGCCGCCGCCATGGTCGCCGGGTCGTCGCCGACAATCTGCATGACCAGGTGTCGGCGTTCGGCCTCCCGCCAGCTGAAATAGGCGGAGCCGGTACGGACCTCTCTGGGAATTCGTTTGGCGCTGCACATCTCTCCGAAGAGCAGGCCATACCCCCCGAAACCGGCCAGCAGTTCTCGAAAGGCGATGTGTCCCAGCCGGGTCATGGGAGCCAGCACCAGCCGGCGATCGATCCTGGTCCGCCCGATGGTCAACGGGCGATTAAGCCGTGAGGAAAGGTCTGATTCCATCTCCGTTCTAAGAGATGGTCCTAATTGGTGTTGTCGGTCGTCGCAGTATTGCAATACGGCTTCCTTACGCTATCCTTGCCCAAAACCTAATCTTAGAACCGATGGACAATGTGGTTCAGCGCGGCCAGACGAGGTGGTGGGGGTTGCAGTAGACCATGAGGCTGTCGCCCCTGCCCAATGAGGCCAGGGTGATGTTCAAGGCCGCGGCCAGTTCAACGGCCAGGGCAGTGGGCCGGGAAACGGCCAGGATGACAGGAATCCGTGCCCGCGCTGCTTTCTGGACCAGCTCGTAGCTGATGCGTGACGAGAGGGTCAGCAAACGTGCCTGGGGCAGTCGTCCGTCGACAAACAGACACCCGATAGCCTTGTCCAGCGCGTTGTGGCGGCCCACGTCTTCGGCCACGGACAACTGGTTGAACGCATGGTCATAGATGGCGGCAGCATGGGCGGCGCGGGTTTTGTCCCGCAGCGGCTGGTAGTCGCCCAGGCGGATCAGTCGATCCAGGGCGCCCTTCCCGTTCAACGGATTACCGTCAACCAGCGGCGAAAGTGCCTGGACCAGATCGGCGACAATGGCTTTCCCGCAGATGCCGCAGGAGGTCTGGCTGATATACGTCCGTCGATCCAGATGACCGGCTATTTGTTTGCGCCGCGCGGCGGTAAGGGTGACGGTGACCACATTGGTGTCTTCGCCGTCACAAAAGGCGATGTTGGTAATGTCCTCGGGGTTGTCCACGATGCCCTCCCCGAGGCAAAAACCGGCCACGTGGGCTTTTTCCTCACCCGGTGTGCGCATGACAACGGCATAAGCTGACCCCTGAATCCGGATGGAGAGGGGCTCTTCTCCGATGAAAACCATGGATTCGGATCTCGCCTGTCCGTTTTCCACAATGGTGATGTCCCGGTAAAGACTGCTCACGAAGCGCTTCCTTTCGGCTGAAAACCAGGCCAACCGGCGCAACAGCGACAATCTGATCACCTTCCGATTCACTGGAACCGCCGGCACGGTTAATCTTTACCTACAAGGAAGCGCCGGTTCTTGTCCACGACTTTTCCCATTCCCAAGGCCGATCAGTTTTTTCTTGACAACGGTGTTGGAAAGTTTAATATTTCTTATTTTTTGAATTCAGGATCAAGCGGTTTGTTTTCACGGGAGGGAAGAAACATGTACGCAGTGGTTGCCACAGGCGGTAAACAATATAAGGTTGCGGAAGGTGATGTCCTCAGGTTTGAGAAGATCGACGGTGAGCTCGGATCACCGATCGCTTTCGACAATGTCCTTGTATTCTCCGATGGCGAAAATGTCAAGATCGGCCAACCCGATGTCGACGGGGTTACGGTCCACGGCCAGATTGTGGCCCAGGGCAAGAGCAAGAAAATCCTTGTTTTCAAATACAAACGCAGAAAGCGGTATCGCCGAAAACAAGGTCATCGCCAACCGTTCACGGCCGTTCGCATCGATCGCATCGAGGCGTAACCTTCTTTCCGAAACACCTGCAGGGGTTGCCGAACCAATTGAGCGTCCGTTCGGTGCCCTTTTGTTATTGAGGAGGAATCCATGGCACACAAGAAAGCAGCCGGCAGTTCAAAAAACGGTCGAGACAGTAATTCGCAGCGTCGGGGAATCAAGCGCTATGGCGGCCAGGAGGTGCTTGCCGGCAACATTCTGGTTCGACAGGTTGGCACCCGCATCCATCCCGGCGTCAATGTCGGCATTGGCAAGGACTACACCCTTTTTGCCCTGATCGACGGTGTCGTCACCTATGAAAGAAAAGGCCGAGACCGTAAACAGGTCAGCGTCTATGCAGCGTGAAATTCATAGACGAAGCGCGTATTACCGTCCAGTCAGGCAAGGGAGGCGCCGGATGCGTTAGCTTGCGACGGGAAAAGTACATCCCCAAAGGTGGGCCTGACGGGGGTGACGGAGGACGCGGCGGAGATGTCATTTTCAAAGCGACCACCAAGAAGCGCACGCTCTACCACCTTCAGTTTCAAAAACTATACAAGGCCAAAAACGGGTCCGGCGGCCAGGGAAACAATCGGACCGGAAAAGGCGGGGAAGACCTGATCATCGAACTGCCTCCCGGCACCCTAGTGGTCGACGTTGATACCGGAGACCTCATCACAGACCTCGTCGATACCGACGGGGTCTTTGTCGTTGCAAAAGGAGGCCGGGGTGGGCTGGGAAACGCGCGGTTCAAATCATCGACCCACCGCACGCCCCGCTTTGCGCAGCCGGGTGAACCCGGCCAGACCCTGAACCTGCGGCTGGAGTTGAAACTGCTGGCCGATGTGGGCGTCGTGGGGCTGCCCAATGCCGGCAAATCGACATTGGTTTCCGCCATGTCCTCGGCCAGGCCCAAGATCGCCGACTATCCCTTTACCACCCTGACACCGAATCTGGGTGTGGTTCAAGCCAACCGTCGGGAGCCTTTTATCATCGCCGACATCCCCGGGTTGATCGCGGGTGCCCACACCGGCACCGGCCTTGGCATCCAGTTCTTGCGGCATGTGGAGCGGACGCGGGTGCTGTTGCACCTGGTGGATGCCGCCGCCATCGACGCCGACCATCCGCTCAGAGATTTCGATACGGTCAATCGGGAACTTCACCGGTATAGTCCGGCGCTATCTGAAAAACCCCAGCTGGTGGTGTTGAACAAGATGGACGTGGCCTGGGCCGAGGATGCGGCCACGCTTTTCGGGGAAGCCTTGGGCAAAGGTGATCCGCTGAAGATTTCCGCCGCCACCGGCCAGGGACTCGATCAGTTGACCGCAACCCTGTGCAACCTGCTGGACCAAATGGATGAAGCGCAGTCCCAAGAAAAAGCGTGACGCCATCAGGCGTGCCGTCGTTAAAGTGGGCAGCAATGTGCTGACCGCCCAGGCCGGCCTGAACATCGATGCCATCTCCTCCATCAGCGGCCAGATTTGCCGGCTTCTGGATCGAGGCATGCAGGTCATTCTTGTCTCTTCGGGTGCCATGGCCTCCGGCATGAAAAAAATGGGCTTTCCCAAGCGACCCGAAGCCATTCCCAAGCGACAGGCCATTTCGGCCATCGGTCAGGCGGGCCTGATCCGTGAGTGGGAAAAAGCCTTTGCCCGGTTTGACCGCAGGGTGGCCCAAATCCTGCTCACCAGCGACGATCTTGTCAGCCGCAAACGTTACCTGAATGCCAGAAATACCATGAACACCCTGCTCGAATGGGAGGTGGTGCCGATCATCAATGAAAACGACACCATCATGGTGGAAGAGATCAAGCTGGGGGACAACGACAATCTGGCAGCCATGATTTCCCTGCTGTTGGATGCCGATATTTTTTTCAACCTCACCGATATCGACGGACTGTATGACAAGGATCCCCGGGTCTGTTCGGATGCCCGACTGATTCCCCGGGTGGCCACATTCAGCAGGAGCATCGAAAAGTTCGCCGGCGACATTCCCGGCGCCCTGGGCACCGGGGGGATGTTGAGTAAGATCAAAGCCGCCCGCAAGGTCACTGCATCGGGGATACCCATGGTGATTGCCAACGGGTGCCGGCCGGACATCCTGATTCGCCTGGTCGCCGGAGAGCCTCATGGCACCTTTTTTGTGCCCCGGAAGCAAAAACTGAACCGCAAGAAATGCTGGATCGGCTACACGGTTAATCCCCAGGGAACCCTCAAGGTCGATGCCGGGGCAGTCAAGGCGCTGATGAAAAACGGGAAAAGCCTGCTGCCCAGCGGCATTGTCGATGTGCAGGGCAAGTTCCCCGCGGGCGCGGCCGTAGCCGTGACCACTGAGGACCACCAATTGATCGGCAACGGGCTGGTAAACTACAATGCCGAAGAGATCCGGACCATCATGGGTCTGAAGACCAGTCAGATCAAAGCCCGTCTGGGCCAGAAAACCTACGATGAAGTGATCCACCGGGACAATCTGGTGATCACCGGAGAACCCGGATCCGCTCAATAGGAAATACCATGGATATCGATCGAACCATCCGACAAATGGCCCAGGACGCCAAAAAGGCTGCCGCGGTGATGGGCTGCTGCCCAACGAACCAAAAGAACCAGGCTCTGATGAACATGGCCGACTTGTTGGCGCAGCAGGCGGAAAGGATTGTTCAGGAAAACCGCAGAGACCTGAAACGGGCTGGGGAAGCGGGCCTTTCCAGTGCCATGGTGGACCGGCTCACTGTCACTGGGGAAACCATTGCTGCCATGGCCGGCGGTCTCCGGGAAGTGGCCGCCTATCCCGACCCAGTGGGCACCATGGGCGAAACACGGGTGCGTCCCAACGGATTGCGGGTGTCCCAAATGCGCATCCCGTTGGGCGTCATCGGCATCATCTATGAGTCGCGGCCCAATGTCACCATCGATGCCGCCGGGCTGTGCCTGAAGTCCGGCAATGCCGTCATACTCAGGGGCGGTTCCGAGGCACTGCATTCCAATCGTGCGCTTGCCGGCATTATCGGCCAGGCCCTGAAATCGGTCGGATTGCCGGCTCAGGCCGCACAGGTGGTTCCCACGGAGGACCGGGCGGCGATCAATGCGCTTCTGGTCCAGGACGCATTCGTGGATCTGATCATTCCACGGGGTGGTGAAGGGCTGATCCGGTTTGTGGCGGAGAATTCCAGAATCCCCGTGCTCAAGCACTACAAAGGGGTCTGCCATGTTTTTGTGGATCAATCGGCCGACCTTCAAATGGCCGAAGATATCTGTTACAATGCCAAGGTTCAGCGTCCCGGCGTCTGCAACGCCATGGAAACGCTGCTGGTCCACCAGCAGGTGGCGCAGGATTTCCTGCCGGCCATGGCCCGGCGCTTCGATACGGCCGGCGTAAAGCTTCGGGGATGCCCAAAGACCTGCGCCATCCTTCCCGGCATACCCCCCGCCACCGACGCGGATTGGCCCGCGGAATACCTGGACTTGATCCTGGCGGTCAAGGTGGTCACAGACATGGACGATGCCATGGCCCACATCACCCGATACGGATCGAAACACACGGAGGCGATTGTCACGAGCGATTACCACCGGGCCCACCGGTTTCTGCGGGACGTGGATGCTTCGGTGGTTCTGGTAAACGCCTCCACCCGGTTCAATGACGGCGGACAGCTGGGCCTGGGCGCTGAAATGGGCATCAGCACGTCTAAACTTCACGCCTTCGGTCCCATGGGGCTCCACGAATTGACCACCCAAAAGTTCGTGGTTCTGGGTGACGGCCAGGTTCGGGAGTAGCCTTCGAGCCGCGACCCTCGCATCCCATCGGTAAACCCCAGGCACTGGAAGAATCCATGCGAGCAGGCGTATTCGGGGGAACATTCAATCCGATTCACAAGGGGCACCTGATGGTGGCCGAACGGGTTCTTCACCGATTCTCTCTGGACCGGCTTTATATTGTCCCCTGTCGGGTGCCTCCCCACAAATTCCCTGCACTCCTGGCACCGGCGGCCGAGCGGGTCCGAATGATCCAACTGGCCCTGCCCGCCGACGCCCGCTACTGCCTGTCCGACGTCGAAATCCAGCGCAAGGGCCGTTCATACACCATCGACACGGTGGACCACTTCAACACACGGATCACGCCCGGTGCCGTGCTGTTTTTGATTATGGGAATGGATGCCTTTCTGGAGATTCATACCTGGAAAAGTCATCGACGGCTGCTGGAAACCGTCCAACCGGTGGTGGTGTCGCGCTGGGTGGACGGCAGGGTTAATGCCAATGACGATGTCCGCCTTATGGACGGCTATATCCGATCGACGTTGTCAGAGGATTATCACTTTGTCGACGCACAGTCTTGTTGGCAGCGGGCCGCCGAAAACAAGATCCACCTGCTGCCGACCCAACCCATCGACATCTCTTCCAGTCAGATCAGGCAGCGGATCAGGTCGGGAAAACAGATCGTTGATCTTGTTCCGCCGACGGTCAACGCTTATATTCAACAAAAGGAACTTTATCGATGACCAAGTCGCGTGATGCTGAACTGGACGTTTACGTCAAGTCAGCGCTTGGCAAAAAAGCCAGAAACCCGGTTCTCTTAGACGTCGGCCACCTCACCAGTCTGGCCGACGCCTTTCTCATCTGCCACGGGACGTCCAACCGTCAGGTCAGCGCCATCGCCGAGCATATCCAACAGGACCTGAAAAAACTGGGCATTAAAGCCCTGAGTGTCGACGGCCTCAAGGAGGGCCACTGGGTGCTCATGGATTACGGACACGTGGTCATTCACGTCTTTTATGAAAGTACGCGCAGTTTTTACAATCTGGAGGGGCTTTGGTCTGATGCCCGGCGCATCCAGACGGAGAGCCTGAGACAGGTGGTCGATTGTTCGGATGACGATTGCGAGGTAGACGAGTCGGTATTCATCGAATAGCGCCAATATTGAACCCTTGGGGAGAAAAAATGCCTAAAAAAACCTACATGTTGATCATCCTAGACGGATGGGGAATCGGTGTCGACGAGCCGACCAATGCGGTCATGATGGCCCACACACCGTTTCTGGACCGGCTTCAATCCAGCTATCCATCGACACAGCTGCGCTGTTCGGGCAGGGATGTGGGCCTGCCCGAAGGAATCATGGGCAACAGCGAAGTGGGTCACATGAACATCGGTGCCGGACGCGTCGTCTACCAGGACCTCGTGCGCATCGACAAAGCGATCGAAGAGGGGCCCTTCTTCGAAAATCCAGCGCTCAGCGCCATCATGGAAAAGGTGGCTGCCCGAGGCACGGCGCTGCACCTGATGGGCCTGGTGTCCGATGGTGGCGTCCACAGCCAGCTTGCCCATCTGTTGGCCCTGCTGGACATGGCCCAGCAAAAAGGGCTGTCCAAGGTCTTTGTTCATGCCATCCTCGACGGTCGGGATACACCGCCAGACGGCGGCGTGAACTATCTGAAGCAGCTGCAGGACCATATCCAGGCCATCGGCAATGGTGCCGTCGCCTCCATCTGCGGCCGTTACTATGCCATGGACCGGGACAAACGATGGGATCGGGTGGAAAAAGCCTACCGGCTTTATTCCGAAGGCCATGGCCGAGCGGAAGCCGATCCGGTGGCCGCCGTTAAATCAGCCTACAGCCGAGATGAGACCGACGAATTCATCCAGCCGGTGGTGATGATCGACGAAAGCGGCCAACCGGTGGGCACCGTGACCGACGGTGACGGCATCATCTTTTTTAACTTCCGTGCGGACCGTGCCCGTGAGATCACCCGGGCATTCACCGAAAAAAAATTCGATGGGTTCGAACGTATGGTGGTTCCGGCGCTTTCCGGCTATACCACCATGACCCTCTACGACGACGGATTCGACCTGCCCGTGGCCTTTGGCCCCATTCACCTGGAAATGATTCTCGGAGAGGTCCTGAGCCGCCGGGGGCTCTGCCAGCTGCGCATCGCCGAAACCGAGAAGTACGCCCATGTGACCTACTTTTTCAATGGCGGGGAAGAAACGCCGTTTGATAACGAAGAGCGGTGCCTGATCCCCTCTCCCCGGGATGTGGCCACCTACGACCAGAAGCCTGAAATGAGCGCCCCCCAGGTGGCCGACGAAGTGGTGGCACGGCTGGATTCGGAAAAATATGATTTCATCGTGCTCAATTTCGCCAACATGGACATGGTTGGACACAGCGGTGTGATGGCTGCCGCGGTGAAGGCCTGCGAAGCCGTGGACCGCTGCCTGGAAAAAGTGGTCAGCAGGCTCTGGGAAAAAGACGGCGCAGCCCTGGTAACCGCCGATCACGGCAACTCGGAAAAGATGGCCGGTCCGGATGGTAAACCATTTACGGCCCACACCACCAATCCGGTTCGCCTGTTGCTGCTGGACAACAGCCGAAAGGGGGTTTATCTGCGGGAAGGCCGTCTGGGTGATGTGGCGCCGACAATTCTGGAACTGATGGGACTGGAGAAACCGGAGCAGATGACCGGAGAGAGTCTGCTGCAGACCTAACGATCGTCACCCAAACGGCTTCACGGCAGCGCCATACGAGGGCGCTTCTTTATTTTGACGACCCGGCGTCAGCGGCCCGATAGCGTGATGTCCACGTTTAGTTCGTCGGCAACGTCACGCAACCCTTTTTCCACTGGATCCATGGCGGTATGATTGGGTATTTGGACCCGGATATCCATGACGTACATGGCCGTACCGCTTTCCGGGGAGGCCTTGACCGTGGACTTGAGGTCGACGATGTTGATGCGGTGGTCTGCCAGGAAACGGCTGACCTTGTAAACGATTCCTGCTTGGTCCAACCCTTCCACATGAAGGGTGCGGGTTTTTACGCGGTTACTGGGTTCGGCTGTTTTCCGTGGCTCCAGCGGGCGGAGGAACGCGGAAATTCCTTTTTCCTGTTCCAGTCTGCGGCAGGCCCTGGACAGCGGGCCGGCCACGTCTGCCGATCCGGCGGTGAACAGCAGGATCAGGGTAAATTCACCAGCCATCAGGGTCATGGAGGTGTCCTCCAGGTTGCAGCCGTTTTCATACAGGATTTCCGTTACATCGGCAGCGATGCCGGGTCGGTCCTTGCCGAAAGCGGTCATGATGAATCGTTGTCCCATGAAAACTCCTCTCTGTTGATATGATAGTATAGAAGGGGGCCACGCCAACCGGCTCATCCGTTCACGTGGTTGCCTGAGTCGGTCGCGACCGTTTGTTGACGCCATGAAAAAAGATCATCACCGATTAGGTGCCAGCGCCCTGGACAGCGCCTTTCGGATCCTGTCCCGACGGGACCACACCCGCAAGGAGTTGGCGGTTAAACTTCGGCAAAAGGGGTTTGACCATTCCGCCATCGCGGGCGCCCTGGACCGATGCAGTGAATTGGGGTATCTGGACGATGCCAAAACCGCCGCAATCATTGCCGGGCATCTGGCCGAAAGCGGATACGGCCCCTTGCGGGTTCGTCAGACCCTCGGGCAAAAAGGGCTCGACGATGCAGCCATTGAAAAGGCGTTGGTCAGCTGTGGTGATGAGGAGGCCCAGGTGATTCGCGCCCGTGGCCTGCTGGAAAAAAAAGCGTCCCACCTGAACCGTGAGGACGACCCATGGAAACGCCGCCAGAAGGCCTACCGCTTTTTGGCCGGCCGGGGGTTTGCGACAACCGTCATCAACCGGGCCATTTCCGACATCGGCGACCCTGCCTTCAGCGGCGCAGGTAGCTGAAATCGGCGTCGGGCCGTCCCACGAAACACGATTGGTTGAATCCGTAACGGCGGATAACGGATAGCGCCTGTTGGGCTTCGGTCCGGCCCTGGCCGAAATCGAACAGCCATCGGCGGCCGGATACGATTTTCCAGCGTCCCTCAATATGGCTTACCGTGGCGGTCTTCGGGTCGAAATCCACGCAATCTTCACCGGCCATTGCGCCCGATGGGCTTCCGCCTTTTGCCAGCATGTATGAAAATAAAGGATTCGGCCGGCCGACAGAGCAGGCGCGGTCCATGCGGTAGTGACGGATCACCTTCAGCGATTGATCGGCGGCGGCCTGGTTGGGTCCGAAATCGAACAGCCAATAGTCACCATCGACGATCTTCCATTTTCCTTTCACCCGGCGAACGCCAATGGCTGCCGGGTCGAAGCGAACGCAATCCGCATTTCCAGAGGGTATCGACTGCTTCAGCGGCCGGGATACGGAATCGTCTGTCTGCAACCGCGTCCATCGGGAAGCGGTAAATCCGCCGGTCTTGTTCACCACCCGCAGCTCGTTCCCATCCTTTTCAAGCACCAGTTCCAAGTTTCCGGCACCCCTTGTCCGCCCCTTGGGAACATCGATCCAGTTGCCCTTGATGCGGGTTCCATGAATACGCCCGGAAAATACATTTGACCATGCCGGCTGTGCATCGGCGGCTTCACCGTACCAGTACACATGGCCATCGGTCTGGCGCAAATAATAGGTGCCCCCGTCGTTGCCGGACCATCGGCCGTTCAGATCGCCCCAGGCAGCTGCGATCAGCACGGTAAAAAGAAGCACACCTGCAGAAAAAATACGTTTCACGACGAATATCCAATCCAGCGATCGTGAATGGGACACATCGAATCGGGGCCGCGACCAAAAGGCCTCGATGTCACGACCATTCCATTTGACGGGGCGGCCGACACTATCGATTTCCTTCCTTCGCGGATAAAACCATCCCCTCCAACGCCGCGTAGGATTGTGCCCCCACCAGCCGCTGGCCGTTGAGGACAAAGGTCGGCACAGCGGTTATTCCCATCTGGCGGGACCGTTGCCAGTCCTGGTCCACGGCTTCACGATAGGTTCGCTGATCCAGCACCGCCTGTGCCGCTGCAGGGTCCAGTCCGACCGCCGAGCAAATCTGGAGCAACACCGGTTGGCGGGCAATGTTTTCGCCGCGCTGGAAATAGGCCAGGAACACGGCGTGGTGAAAGGCGTCGCCTCGGTCCTGATCCTCGGCCCATTTCCCCAGCTCCTGGGCCAGTCGGCTGTTGAATGTCATTTTCCGCTCACCGAAGGGCAGGTCCAGTTCCCGCGCCACCTGGCGCAGGCGGGCCAGCATGCCGGGAATATCCACCGGCTGGCCGGCAAACAGCGCTTCCAGGGTCTGCCCGGCCGGCGGTGTTTCCGGATGCAGGGGAAATGCCGTCCATTTGACGTGGATGTGAAATGCCGCCCTAAGCCGTTCAATACGCCCGGTACTGAAGTAGCACCACGGTCAGATGTAGTCGGAAAAGATTTCCAGGGTCGCTGTTCCAGGGTCGTCTTCCATATGTATCCTCCGCGTTGCGTTCATCGTTAGCCACCAGGGCGATTCGTTTGGTTGCCTTCATGCTGCCTTTCCACGTTGAGGGCTGGCGGGACCGGTGTCTTTTTTGGGTTGCCATCGGAAAGCGATCGTCTCCATCGATGAACGCTCAAGCGCTTCGACTCGGTTCAGCCGCGCAGAAAGAGGGACTTGACAATGCTGTTGACAATCTTCGGGTTTTCCTTGAGGCGCCGGGTGGAGTATCCGAACCAGTGGCGGCCATAGGGGACATACACGCGCATGGTGTGCCCGGCTTCGATCAGCATGCGTCGCAGCTCCGGGGTGACGCCATAGAGCATCTGAAATTCGTATCGGTCTCGGCGTACGTCGTGCCGGTCGATAAGCGCCAGGGCGCCCTCCACCAGGGTCCGATCGTGGGTGGCGATGCCGGGATAGATGCCGTTTTGAAACATGAATTCGAGATCTTCCAGAAAATGGGCGTTGATTTCATCGTGCCGTTGAAAGGCGATCCGTCGCGGCTCTGCGTAGATGCCTTTACAAAGCCGGAAATTCAACGGAAGCGTCGGCGAGTGAAGATCCATAAGGCCCTTCAGGTCGTCCAGGGTGCGGCGCAGGTAAGCCTGCACAACCAGACCCACGCTTTCCGGGAATTCGGCCTTTAGCCGGCGAAACAGGTGCAGCTCCAGATCCACACACTTCGAATCTTCCATGTCGATGCGAATGAAATTACCGTATCCTGCAGCCTTGGCGGCGATTTCACGGATATGACGGTAGCAGGCGTCGGCATCGATGAGCAGACCGAACATGGTGGGCTTCACCGAATAGTTGCCGTCAATGCGGCTGCGCTGGGCGACGTCGATCAGGGCCAGGTATTCGTCGCGGTTCTTTTCGGCTTCATCCAGGTTCTGGATAAACTCACCCAAGATATCGATGGTGGTTTTCATGCCGTCTTCGTTCAGGGCCCGACATGCCCTCATGGCCTCATCCACCGTCTCCCCGGCAATATATGAACGGGAAAAGAGCCAGACAACACGTTTGGGAAACAGGGGCAGGGTGCTGGCGATCAGTTGGTTAATCATTGTTGCGCCACAGGTTTTGGGGTTGGTTGCGGTTGGGTGTGTGATTCTGAATATCGTGCCTGGATGATGCGGATAAACGCTATCCGTTCCAGAAAAATTTCAACCAGTTCGGGATCAAAATGGGTGCCGGCGCCCTGGCTGATGATTTCGATGCTTCGCGATTCATCCCACGGCTCCTTGTAGCTTCGTTTGGAGGAGAGCGCATCGTAGACATCGGCAATGGCGACGATTCTGCCGAGAATGGGGATCTCCTCATGCTTTTTTCCGGGCAGCGGTCGACCCGCGCGGCGCTCATGGCCCGGCATCGGCTTGCCTGAGATCGGATCTACGTGGCCGGGGTAGCCCGTACCGTCCCATTTTTCGTGGTGGTTCATGGCAATGATGGCAGCCGCTTCATCGTAATCCGACTGCGGGTCGGAAAAAAGCCGGGCCCCATGGATGGTGTGCTGCTTCATGATCTCAAATTCTTCGAAGCTAAGCTGCGCCGGTTTTTTTAAAATCAGATCGGATGTGGCCACTTTGCCCACGTCGTGGAGCATGGCCCCCATGCGAAGCACGTCCCGGGTCTTGTCGATCTCCTTCTGGTCGATATCGCGCCGTTTGGCCCAGTGCTCGTAGATTTCCAATGAGAAGCCGGCCACCCGATTGACATGGGCGCCGGTTTCTTTTGGGTCCCGCATTTCCGCCATACGGATCATCCGCAGGATCATGGAACGGGTCATCTGGGCCCGCTCCAGCGCCACGGCAGCGATGCCGGCGAAATGCAACATCACCTTTTCATCGGTCGTGCTGAAGGCCCGGATCCGTTTGTCCTGGTCCTGCGTGTTGATGATCTGGAGGATGCCCAAAACATCCTTTTTGGAGCTCATCAACGGAATGGTGAGCATGGAACGGGTGACGTACCCCGATGCCTGGTCGAATTTCTTGCTGAAGTGATAACTTTTGGTCGGGGACAGTTTGTAGACATCTGGAATACTGAGCATTTTTCCCGTAGCGGCGGAAAAACCGGCGATGCTCGTCTCGTCGATGGGCACGGAAAACGTAGAGTAGATCAGCTTTTCTCCCGCGGGGAGTCGTTTTTGCAGGGTGTCGTTCTGGGAATAGGTGAAATCCAGGCGGTTGCCGTCGCGGATATAGATGGATCCGGCGTCGGCGTTTACAAACTGGCGCGCCCGCGTGAGCACCCGCTCCAGCAGGATGTCGAGGTCGTGGATCCGGTTCAGCTCGATCCCCAGCGTCATCAGCGTGTCCAGTTTCTGCTTTTCGTTGAGCATTGTGTCAGCGCTCCCGGAAAATGGGTTCACCGCTAATCTATATGGCCCGCACCGCCTCCGTCAACTTAAAAAGGCGCATCGCACGCATCAGTAAACGGGCGACAAAAAATCACCTAGAATGGTTATTTCTGGTTGGTATAGGTATGTTTATGTCATCCTCTTTTGAGGGTTGATGGAAAATATTGACATTTCATTCCATGGCCCCTACAAATTGCCATCCTATGGGCAGAGACCCTGCCAGCCAAATCGCCGTTGAGAAAGAGCATACCATGACGCAGATGTTATCCACCAAAGAGGTGGCCAAATTCCTTGGGATCAATGAGAAAATGGTATATACGCTGATTTCGGAAAAGGGGTTGCCCGCTTCAAAGGTCACCGGAAAATGGATTTTTCCCCGTCATTTGGTGGAGCAGTGGGTCGAATCCAGCACGGTCAACTATCCCCAGAACCACACTGTTTTGCCCCCCTATGAAGGGCTTTTGGTCATCACCGGGAGCAATGATATCCTTCTGGAAAAGACCCTTTCCATTTTCAATCGCCGCCACCCGGATCATCTTGCCGTGTTCGGAAACCTGGGTTCTGTGGGCGGCATCAACGCACTGCGACGAGGCCTTTGCCACATGGCCACCAGCCATCTGTTACAGGAAAACGGCAACGAGTATAATTTCGATTTTCTGCAGCGCCAGTTCGAACGCATGCCCGTCGTGGTGAATTTTTGCAAGCGGGACCAGGGAATCCTTCTCCAAAAAGGCAATCCGCGGAACATCACCGCCGTGAAGGATCTCGGAAAACCCGGCGTCCGTATCGTCAATCGATCTCTGGCAACGGGCACCCGTCTGCTATTCGATAGGGAACTCAAGCGAGCGGGCGTCGCCGGCGAGCGAATTGCCGGATACGAGCGCGAGGTGAATCGGCACATGGATGTGGGGCTCGAGATTCTGGGCGGCCGCGCCGACGCCGGACCGGGTATCCGGCCGGTGGCCTCTCTGCTGGGCCTGGCGTTTATGCCCTTGCGCCAAGAGCGCTATGACCTGCTGGTGACCCGGGAGCGTTTTTTTGACCAGGGGATCCAGTATTTTCTCAGCCTGCTTCACGAAAAAGCATTTGTCCAGGCAGCGGAGCAACTGAAAGGATACGACGTGTCCAAAAGCGGCAAAATGATTTTCCCCCATGAGTTGGATGCAGCAGAAGTCGAACCGAAGCCTTGAACCGGGATAGCGCAACCATTCCCCGTCGCCTGCCGGAGCGAAGCAGAGATTGCGCGTACCGGGGTGGTGGGGTTAGGGAGTGAAACGACCTGCCAACTACCCGTGTCGCGCGGCACTGCCGTTATAGGCAGACCCTTCCCCGCAGAGTGGCGCGGGGTGTCAACCAATCAACCAGAGAGGCATTTCCATGCAGAAGAAAAGAGAGATGGCGGTAAAGGCTTGTTTAATCGTGGCAATAACGCTGATGATGGCTGTTCCGGCCATGACGGCCGGCAAGGTGCTGATGATGGCCACCACCACCAGTACCGATAACACCGGTCTGCTGGACTACCTGGCGCCCCATTTTACCCGAGCCACGGGCATCGAGCTCAAATGGACGTCGGTGGGTACCGGCAAGGCCCTTAAAATGGGTGAAAACTGCGATGTGGACGTGCTGTTGGTCCATGCACCGGCGGCGGAAAAGACTTATGTGGAAAAGGGTTTCGGCGTCAACCGCCGGGAGATCATGTACAACGACTTCGTGATCATCGGCCCGGAGAGCGATCCGGCCGGAATCAAAGGCAAAACGGTTGTCGATGCGCTGGCGGCCATGCGTGCCAAGGGGGCTGTGTTCGTCAGCCGTGGAGATAATTCGGGCACCCACAAAAAGGAGCTTTCCCTATGGAAAGCCACTGGTGCGGCCGTTCCGGAGAAGGAAACCTGGTATGTGCAGACCGGTCAGGGAATGTTGGCCTCCATTAACATTGCCGCTGAGCGCAACGGCTACACCATGACCGATCGCGGCACTTATATCAAGTACGCCGACACCATGAACGGCAATCCGCCGCTGAAGGTACTGGTTGAGCAAGACGAAATCCTGATCAACCAGTACAGCGTTCTGGCCATCAATCCGCAGCGCTGCACGACGGCCAAGTTCGATCTGGCCACGGTTTTTTCGGACTGGCTGGCCGGCACCGAGGCCCAGGGACTGATCCGGGATTTCAAACTACTGGGAAAACCGCTTTTCGTACCCAATGCAAAATGATACCAAATGGATTTTATTCTTGCCGGATTCATAGAGGCGATCCGCCTGCTTTTCGGCGGTGACGGCCAGACCTGGTCAGCGGTGGCCGCCACGCTCAAGGCTTCCTCCGGCTCCATGGCCGCCAGTTTGACATTGGGCATCCCCTTGGGATTCGCACTTGGATATCTGAATTTTCCGGCCAAGCGTCAGGTTCGCTTGCTGGTGGATACGGCGCTGGCCCTGCCCACGGTGTTCATCGGTTTAGTGGTCTACGCCTTTATCTCCAACCGGGGCCCACTGGGAGAGATGGGCCTTTTGTTCACCCTGACCGGCATCGCCATCGGCCAGACCATCCTTGCCCTGCCCGTGGTCGTCGCCCTGAGCGCCACGGCCGTGGAAAGCATGGACCGACACCTGCGAACGCTTCTGATCTCGCTAGGCGCCAGTCGGCGGCAGCTGCTGCTCAGCAGCCTGTGGGAGGTTCGTTATGGGGTGTTGGCCGCCGGTCTTACCGCCTACGGGCGGGTGATGACCGAGGTGGGCATCTCCATGATGGTGGGCGGCAACATCAAGTGGCACACCCGCACGATCACCACCGCGATTGCCCTGGAGACGGGCAAAGGGATGTTTTCCACCGGCATCGCCCTGGGACTGGTGCTCATCGCCATTGCCTTTGGTGTGAATGTGTGTCTCTCTTTCCTAAGGAACAAATGACGGTGCGGCAACCCATCTACCGGATTGAACACCTTGTCCACCGTTACGACAGCGGTCCGGTATTGGCTATCGACCGTCTGGACATCGAACCCGCATCCATCACGGGACTCGTGGGGCCCAACGGCAGCGGAAAGAGCACCCTGCTCAAGCTCATGGCTTTCATCTTCCGGCCCACCCACGGACGAATCCTCTTCGACGGGCAACCGGCCCTTCCATTCGACGAATCAGTCCGGTTCCTGGTTACCCTGCTGACCCAGGACCCCTACCTGATGAAGCGAACGGTGTTCAAGAACATCGCCTACGGCATGAAGGTGCGCGGCAATCGTGAGAATTGGACCCGTCAGGTAAACGATGCCTTGGCCATGGTCGGTCTGGACCCCGATACCTTCGCCCAGCGTCAGTGGGACCAGTTGTCTGGCGGTGAGGCCCAGCGGGTGGCCCTGGCGGCCCGGCTGGTGCTGAAACCCCGGGTGTTGCTCCTGGACGAACCCACCGCCAGTGTGGACGCCGCCTCCAGCGAACTGATCCGCGCCGCCTCCTTGCGTGCCCGCCGTGAATGGGGCACCACCTTGGTGATTGCCAGCCACGATCGCGAATGGCTTTACGATGTTTGTGACGAGGTGATCCACCTCTTCAAGGGGACACCCACCGGCACCGGCAGGAGCAACATGATTTTCGGTCCATGGGTCCCCGAAGAAAACGGCCTTTATACGAAACCGCTCGGCGACGGGATCCGCTTTACGGTTTCAGCACCACCACACGCCGATGCCACCGCTTTTATCGACCCCGCGGCGATCCATATCATCGATTGCGGCAAGGCAGCGAGCGCTGAAAATATCGCCTTGGCCGACGGGACGGTTACCCGTATCGCTGCCGAGAAACAAAGCGGTAACCTCTTCGCCGATGTTCGCGTCGGCTCGCTTACGCTGGTCGTGCGGGTTGACGAATCCCACCTGGCCGCCATGACCCTTCACCGGGGGTGGCCGGTGACCCTCGCCTACCGACCGGAAAGCATTCGCTGGTTATGAGATGACCCATCGGGCAAATTGGTTTGCCTGGCCGCCGGCAGTTTTTTCTGGGCGCTGGCACTGGTATGTCCGGGCATGCTGCCGACCACGCGGGAATAAAGCCGCAGAGAATAAAAGCATTGGCATCCACATGGGGGTGTTTCTTCAACGCATGGCTCTCTGTGGTCGGGTATCAGGTCTTCATTCGACGAACAAATTCGCCAAAGCCGGCCATGTATTTGACCAGCTGCCGGTTGACGCCGTCGTCGGCGAGGTTGCCCTGATCGTCGAATTTGCCCATGGCACCGCTGACCCACAGCAGGCGCCCGGACCATATCTGGGTGCCCAGCACGCGCAGCACGGGCAGCCAGGCGTATTGGGAAAAGGCGGTGCCGAAATTGCCCGGTGTGGCGCCGATCAGACCCACCGGTTTGCCGGCAAATACGCCCATACGTTCCTCGGGGGGGCGTGTGAGCCAGTCGATGGCATTTTTAAAAACCCCGGGGATGCCGTTGTTGTATTCCGGGGTGACCAGCAAGAGACCGTCGGCGGCCATGATCTTTTTTTTTAAATCGGTTACGGCAGGCGGGATGCCTTGCGAGGCCTCCACGTCTCCATTGTACAAAGGGATGCCTTGAATTGAATTGACGGAGATCGAACATCCGTCGGGCACCGCGTCGGCGGCGGCCCGCAGCAGGCCAGCGTTGAAGGAATGCTTCCGTAAACTTCCTGAAATCCCCACGATCGTGGTCATGTGTTCTCCTTTCGATAGGTTGTGCAGTGGTTTTTTCGAATCCATACGGCAAGGTAATCATCCTTCCGTTCATATTCACCGGCCTGGCCGAGTGGATGCGAAAAGGTTGACCAGGCAATCCAATTTAATTTATATAAACATAAAACTGACAACTGACAAATAATGGAGGGCTAAAAAATGACAAGGGTGTTTTCCCCGAAAGAAGTTCAGGCGATAACCGGCATCACAGCCAGAAGAATTAAATTTTATGCCGACGCCCAACTGTTGAGCCTGAAGGATCAACATCCTGGACGGGGGCGGGGTCGGGAGTATTCGCGGCAAAATGTCTTCGAGCTGTTCTTGATCAGCGCACTTGATGCCATTGGTGTGATGTTATCAAGGATTGAGGATATCTTCTCCAGCGCGGGTCCGAGTTGCTCCATTTTGTTGGACCTTGCCACATATGAAAAGGACGAACCGCCAGGGATGTTTATCCAGATATCCGAAAACGGTGTTCAATTTGCCGGGCTAAGAGACAGCGGGTCGCTGAAGGGCCCCGAAACCCTTACCCTCGATATGGCAGGCAGATCGAGTGTAATCATCATCAATATGACCGATTTAGCCCGCAGCGTGCCAATATAGTGCCACGAAGTTAAAAGTCAGTAGTCTGACAATTGATAAATATAATTAAAAAACAGGCGCTAAAAACTATACCCGATGGACAAATGAAACCGACCGGCCGATTCGCCTTCCTCCCGATCCAGCTTGTGGCCGTAGAGCAGCCCCATGGGGCCGATGGGGGTGATGTAGTGCAGACCGAGTCCCACCGACGCGCGGAAACGGTCCGAGCCGTCTTCCACCAGGGTTTGCTGGACGCTGCCGATGTCGAAGAAGGTGGTCAGCTCAACATTCATTCCCAGGTCGATGCGCGCCTCCAGGCTGCCCACCACGGCCGTCTTCCCGCCCACGGGGTTTCCTTCGCTGTCGAAGCGCAGCAGGTTCTCATCAAATCCACGGACGCTCTGAATGCCGCCCAGAAAGAAAAGCTGGTCGTCGGGGACCAGGTCGCTGTCTGCATAGGGAATCACCTGGCCGATCCTGGCCAGGCCGGCCAAGGTTACTCTCTCCATGGGGGACCAGAAGTAGCGGGTGTCGAATTGGTAGCGGAAGAAGTCGTCCAACTGGTTCTGGACCCCCTTGGAGATGTCCACACCGATGGATGAGAGAAGCCCGCGTGTCGGACGCACGAAAGAGTCGCGGCTGTCGTAGCGGACATAGGGCGTGGTCACGAAAATCGTACGGGTCTCTTCCTCCGCGTCTCCTAAGGCGGTATCTTCCACGCTGAACTGGTCGCGCGCTTCCAGTCTGAAACTCAGGGCCGTGGTCACGTACCTTCCCCAGTCGCGGCTGAACCCCAGCGATCCGCCGGTGGTTCGGGTGCCGAAGGGCTGGTTGAATTCGGCCAATTCCTCGTTGTAGGCACCGATGCTGGCGGTGGTGCGGGTGCCCAGAAAGCGGGGTTCGGTCAGTCGGGTCTCCACCCGGTAGCCGGTCTGGCTGATTTCGCCGGAGGCCCACAGGTCCTTGTTCAGACCGAACAGGTTGTGGTCGCCGATTCTGGCGCGGCCGAAAAACCCGCTGTCCGATTCGTAGCCGACGCCGGCTTGGGCATAATAGGGTTTGTTCTCCTCGACCTCTACGAACAGGTCTACCGTCTCCTTTTTTTCTTTCAAACCGAAGAGTCGATAGGTTACCCCGTGGAAAATCTCCAGATCCCGCAACCGGCGCTGGCCGTCATCAAGCGACTGCAATGACAGGGGTGTCTGGGGTTGGACTTCCAGCTCTCGCTGGATCACCTTTTCAGCGGTTCGCAGGTTGCCGGACACGACGATGTCCCCCAGGGTCACCAGCGGCCCCGCGTCGACTGCGTAAACGATGTCCGCCCGGGTGCGGTCTTCGCTGTAGGTGACATCGGCGTGCACCGTGGCATGGGGGTAGCCTCTCTCGGAGACCAGGCTGGCGATGGCCTCCTTCTCCGCCTCCATTGCAGCCGTGCGAAACGGGTCGCCAATTTTGTGGATCAGCGCTTTCCTGGCCGTTGCCTCCGGCACCACCGTCGATCCGTGAAAGGCAACGGAACGGATCGTTGTCCGGGGGCCTTCCTCGACATTCAGCGTTATGTCGGCGCCGGTTTTGCCCTGATTGAACGCCACTTTTGAATCCACCGTGCGTTCCTGGAATCCCTGTTTCATGTAAAGGGTGGTGACGGCATAGGTGTCCGTTTCCAGGGTCTCGGGGACAAAGGCGCCATCGTGGAAAAGCGTGGGTGGACGCGTAAGCAGCTGTTTTCTGATTTCCGTTTCAGAAAGATGGCGGTTCCCGTCAATGGTGACTTTGTCTACAATGGTTTGCGGGCCTTCCTGGATGACGAAACGCAGCTGGCGAGTCTCCACCGGTTTGCCGGGTAAAAGGTTCGTTTCTGTCTTTATTCGGGCATCCAGATATCCGTCCTCATGGTACCGCCGCTTCATATTTTGAACGCTTTTTCTTACGCCGATATTGCTCCGGTTTCCGTCTTTGAAGATAACCACATCTTTTTTCAGGGTCAGGTTCCAGAACCGTCGGTTGCCCTCGAAGGCGACTGTGTAGCGCGGTCCTTCCTGAATCGAAACCGTCACGTCGACGATATGGGAATTGCCGGGATCATCAATGCGGTAGGTGAGTTGGGCATCGGCAAATCCCTTCCGACGGTAGTATTTTAAAAGCGAATTCATGTCCTTTTTGAGCCGGTATTCACTGAACCGGCCAATGCCGGGCAACAGCGCACCTCTCCAGACGGTCATGCGCCAGGCGAGCGAATTGGATGAAACGCCCCGGTTGCCCTCGAAGATCAGCGTGCCGAGCACGTAGTGGGGCCCCTTGTCGATGTCCACGAGGATGATGGCGCTGTCGTTGTCGCTGTTCCGCTGGTCGGTAATCGACACCTTCGGTTCCACGTAGCCTTCTCGCTGATAACGGTTGGTGATGGCGCCGGTCTGGGCAGGCAGCTTCTCCGGCGTGTATGGGTCACCCGGGTAGAGGGTCATCTGGTTTAAAATATCCCGTTCGAAAAGGGGATAGGCACCCCGGATGCGGATGTCACCAATGGTTGGATAGGGAGTCAGGGTGAAGGTCAACGTTTCACCGCCGGCATCGGAACTGGCGTCTACATGGATGGCGGAAAAGCGACGACTGAATTTGAGTGCATCGATGGATGCCTGCACCGCGGTTTCATCAAAGCGGTCCATGGGGCGCACCCGGATAAGGCGTTTGGCCGCGGCGGCGTGACGCTCCCGTTGGTCCGGTGGACCTTCGATGGCCACCTGAATGTCTTTGATTACCGTTTCTGGCCCATTTTTAAAAATGACATCGTTGCCCATGGTGATCGTGTCTGCGGCCAAACCCCAGGCGCACGGAACCAAGAGCATCCCGAGAAGCAACGGCCACAGGTGCAACCGTATATCACCGTATGGTCGCTTCACTGCACTTCATCGGAATTCGATCCGGAATACCAGCTCGGTTCCGAATATGCCCTGGTTGTCCTGAAACCCGCTGACCAATATGTTCTCCAGCAGTTTGTACTCCGTGATGGCGCGTTGAATGATTTCACCATCCTTGGACGAAACCGCGTACTTGACGGTCATGCGATCGGAAAGATGCTTGCCCACGGTCACCTTGACGCCGGCGGTCTCCTGGCCATCGCTGCTGCCATTGGCTTCCACCTGCAGAATATCGACCCCCGTGGTTTTTTTTATGTCGGCACCATAGGTGTCGGCAATCATTCCGGCCATGATCTGGCCGGTGGTTCGCTTGGCTCCCCCTTCACCGGCGGTCAGTTCCTGGGCGGTCCGGCCGAACAGGATCAGCGACAGGATGTCCGCATCGGTTTCCGTCGGCACCGATGAAAGCTTCAGATCCAGATTGTCCGGGGTGCCTTTGATGGCCAGCGTGATCGTCCAGGTTCTGATGGTCGTCTCGCTTTCGATGTCGATTCTGGTTTCCGTCTGGTAGGGATTGACAAAGTCGATGATGCCTTTTTTAACTTCGAAAGGTCTTTTTCTGAAAGGTGACCGTTCCGGTGTTCACCTGGGCCCGACCGCTGACAATGGGACGCGTCAGGTCCCCCCCGATTTTCAGATCAGGACTGATCTCAAGCTGGGCCAGGTTGTTCTGGACCACAAAGGGCTGCCGATGACTGACGCCAATATCCAGATTGACCGCGTTGAAATAGGGGATTGTCAGGGGTTTGGCCGCCGGTGCGACGGCCCGCTGGCGGGTGGTGGCCATCTGCAGCAGGTTGATGTTGACATCTTTGTAATAGACCCCTTCCAATAAAACGATCGTTCCCCGAGCAGCGGCGGTTTGGCCGCTGCCCGTGATGTTGATATCGCCATTGAGCAGCACGGCCAGGGTGTCGGGAACTTCCAGCGGAAGTGATTTCGCATCGATGGAAAGATTGACTTGCGTCGGCGTAAACGTTTCATGCGCGATGCTGCCGTTTACGCTGAACGATCCCGTATCCAGCAATCCACGCAATGCGTCGATGCGGAGAGTGTCGGGAGTCAGGTGAATGCTGCCATTCAAATCGTGAAGTTTTTGAACCAGGCCGGGCACCGTCATGCCGATATTTTCCAGATCGATGCGGGCATCGATTTGAGGGTCGGCCGTATCGCCGGCTATTTTCCCTTTAAGGACAATGGTGCCGTTGGCATCGGCCAGTTCATCGCTGAAAATTCCCGCTGCGGCCAGGGGAATTCGGCCGTCAATGTCCATATTCGTCGACCGCCGATGCGGGCTTCACCTTTCAGGCGCAGGCGGCCCGAATCGAGCAACGCCCACCTCGAACTCGGGGATGTTCAGTTCCTGGTCGGCCAGTTCGGCAGCCACCCGGTCGGCCTGGATCAACGAGATATCCTTGAACAGCAGATGAAGTGCGTTCAGGTCCACGTGTGCGGAGGCATTGGCGGCGTCCCGGATATTTCCGGCAGCCTGTATCCGGCCGGTCAGCGTACCATGAAAATCCGGTTTTCCCGCAGCCTTGAAGTAGCTTCCGATCTCGGTGCGGTCAAAGGTCAGGCGGGCATCGAAATCCCCTTTTTTCAGGTCACAGGCGGCGTCAATGTCAAAATTCAGGTTGCCCGTGACCTTGGCCAGCATGTCGTGGAGGCTGAAGGTGAGATTGACATCCTCGATAGCGCCATCATTGATGGTCATGTCGGAGACGGTCAAGTGACCGTCGATGTCCGGGTTTGCCATGCTTCCCTTTCCGGTGGCATCGAGGCGCAGCATACCCTCACCGGGGAAAAAGTCATGCAGCCGGTGGATACGGGTGACAGCGATGCCGTTCGATTGGACATGCAGGTCAATGGTTTTATCCAGTCCCACCGATCCGCCACCCTCGATCTGTTCGCCGGGGGCGACGGCGGCGATGAGCCGGTCCAGCCACAGGCGCCTGTCCGCCAAGCGGAGGTCGAGTGAAAGGGTTTCTATTGGCTGACCGGCCAGATTGGCCTGCCTGCCGCTGAGGGTGAGCCGGCCGACGGGCTTTTCCATGTTGCCCTTCAGCACGCCGGTGAAGGTGAAATCGCCGCTTGCCGCATCGATGAAATCCCCCGGATCAAAGTGGTCTGAATCGGCGGTAAAATCAACGGTCGGGTCATCGACCGGGCGCAGGGTGCCGGGGGTCAGCAATCGGATGCTGCCCGCCGCGTTAACCGTGGAATCCCGATTGCGCAGCTGAAGTCGATCCACAAAGACGGTGCCGGCATTCAACCGCAGGCCGGCATCGATCTCGCCGACACGGACACCATTCGTGCCCAGTGCCTTGCCGTTGAGGGAAAGCGCACCCGCCAGGGATCCAAGTGGGCCTGCCACTTGCAGTTGCCCGTCGAGGGTGCCGTTAAATGGCGGGGTTTCCATGAAGTCGTCAGCGGACAGGGTTGCCAGCGTGAGATCAAGGGCGTTAACGAAGTCGGGGTCGATGCCGCCGCTGCCCGGCAGCAGACGCAGGCGGCCGTTACCGTGGACCCGGGAGCCTCGGTTATGCAGGTTCAGGGTGGTCAGGTTCAATCGGCCGTCATGGTCCAGGTTGGCGTCGACGATCAGATCGCCGAGGGTATAGGTGTCGACTTTCAGGTTTTTGGATGCCAGGTTCACCGAGAATTGCGGTCGGTTCAAATTCCCGTCCACGGTCAGTGACGCCTTGCAGGCGCCGTAAACGGACGGTATGCCCACTACGCCCAGGGCACGGGAGAGATCGTCCGCCGTCAAGGCGAGTTTTCCGGCAAGTGCCCCGTCATCCATCTGAAAACGACCGTCCCCTGACAGCTGAACGCCGTCGGCGGAGGCGTTGAGTCGTGATATGGCGAGCGTGCCCTGGTCATCTGAGCCGACAGATTCACGTCGACATCCACCGGTCGGTCCATGCCGGGAGCCAGCAGGCGCTTTCCGGACGCCTCTGCTGTCAACCGGGCCGAGATGTCCGACGGCATGACCCCGCTGCCGGATAACGAGACCCGGCCGGTCGTTGCCCCGTTGATATCGATCAACGGTTTCAGCCAGGGGCCGAGATCCGGGATGTCGGGCACCAGGGTGAGGGCGTATGCAATGGCGTTGACATCTGTCGGCGGCGCCAAAAAGCCGGTTGGAAACGCCTCACGAAGGTTAACCGTTCCCCTTCAGCGTGACTGTGCCAGCGGCGCTTCGCCATGATGCAGGCTCGATGGAGATCTGCCGATCCTTAAGCGTCAATGATTAGATCACCACGGTCCACGGCTTGACCGGCAACCCGGCCATTGTCAACGGTCAGGACGAGTCTTGCCTCAGGATTGATCACGGTTCCCTTCAGGTTCAGCGTGGCCTTTGCGTGACCGCTGTAATCACCGGTAAGATTGAAGATTGATTTTAATTCATGCAGTTGACTGTCGACAGCGAGAACGCCGTCCATCAAAGGGGTCGTGTACAGCCTACCGGCCGAACCGGATCAGCCTCAGCGTGGTCTGGCCGGAGTTGACATCGAGCGCGGTTACGCTCAGTGTGTCGCCATTTAAATGGGCCTTCAAGACGATGCGGGCCGGTTCAGGGCGAATGCCGGGGCTGCTGAACCGTAAACTGCCTACCGCCAGCTCCAGGCTGCCGGATCGGGCCATCAGATTGCCTTGGGCGGAAAGGGCCAGCCCGGTGGCTTCGAGGCGCATGGCGTCGTCTGATGGGGTAAACGTGAACCGGCCGTCGGTCAGCTGAATCGATTCTAAAACGATATTGAATGGAAATTCAGTATGTCCGGGTGTCGGCGCGTCCGTCTCTTTTTCCTGGGCGGGCGCGACCAGGGCGGTCATCAGGTTGACGCCCGCGGCCTCATCGAGGGCGAGGTCTGTCCATGGACCCTGCAGCAGGATGCGTTCTATTCGAATTTCCCGTCGCCACAGGGCCTGCCAGTCAAGTTGCACGGAAAGGTGGGTGAACCCCGCCAGGGCGAGCCCCTGGGGGTCTCGAAGCGTGACCCCATAGAGGTCTAAGCCCAGGTTTCAGCAGGGACAGCCGGTGGGATTCAATGGTGATCTTCCCCGGGATCGCCGTGTTGATGCGGGATTGCACCCATTGAAGACCATGGTTGGATTTGATCCAGAAGAGGGCGCTCCAGAAAACGATGCACACCGCGGCCGCCAGGGTGGCGGCAATCAGCAGCATGGGTTTGAGCATCATTTTCATGGGTACAAAAAATACCGCCTTCGGAGGAAAAGGACAATCTCAAAAGGCGGTATTTCACCTGTTTTTAATTGAAGCACCATTTTCGATGCGTCATCGTGTTTGTAAACAGGCGCACCAAGCGGTTTTTCAGCGATCGGATTACGCGCCGGAGGCGGCCATGGCCGCTTCGATGCCCTTGCTGAAGTCGGTCGGCACGGTGGTTGCCCGTCCGGCCAGTTCGCGGTCCAGCATCATCAATCCCTGGGGGTTGTCTTTGATGAACTTGAGCTGGGCGATGATGTCGTTGTCGTTTTCCTCTTCCTCCACCTGTTCGGTCACATACCACTCCAGAAAGATCTGGGACGCATGATCCTTTTCGGCAATGGCCAGTTCCATGAGGTCGTTGATGGACCGGGTGATGAACTGCTCGTGGGTCAGGGTCTGGGTGAGCATTTCCAATGGGGATTCAAAGGTCGTGGGCGGCGCCTGGATGGCGGCCAGGTTTCACCCGTGCCCCTTGCCGCTGGATATACTCGTAGATTCTCATGGCATGGAACATCTCTTCATGGTACTGCACCATGAACCAGTTGGCGAAGCCTTTGAGGCCCACCTGGTTGCAGTGGGCCGACATGGACATGTAAAGGATGGCCGAGTACATCTCCCGGTTGACCTGCTCGTTGAATGCCTGGGTCATTTTATCACTGATCATGAATCTCTCCTTCCAGATATGAAGCGGTTAGTCGTAAATGACGGGTAACAGACCTGTTGACCGGCGCTTGCGGCCATTTTTGGGCCCCGGGACGCGTGAATCTGGGTTAAAGACAGCCGGGCAAGCCAAATCATCACAGCCGGATTTACGGTCAACAGTAATCATCGGCAACCCTGCCTTCAAGGGTGGACAATAAAGCGGCTACCGCTGTTGGTAAATGAAAAGAAGGGGGTGTCGTCGGCTAAATGATCCCCTGGTCCAGCATGCTGTCGGCCACCTTGATGAAACCGGCAATGTTGGCGCCCATGAGATAGTTGCCGGGATTGCCGTATGCATCGGCGGCGGCCAGACAGGTGTCGTGTATGCCCTTCATGATGATTTTGAGCCGGCTGTCCACTTCTTCACCCAGCCAGGTCAAGCGGATGCTGTTCTGGGTCAATTCCAGGCCGGAGACGGCCACACCCCCGGCATTGGCTGCTTTGCTGGGCGCGTAGAGGATCCCCTTGTCCATGAAAATATCCTGGGCGTCGGCGGTGCACGGCATGCTGGCGCCTTCGCAGACCAGTTTGACGTTGTTGTTGATCAGGTGGTAGGCGTCCTGTTTGCTGATTTCATTCTGGGTGGCGCAGGGAAAGACGCACTGGGCGCGGTGTCGCCACAGGGGATTCGACTCCTGGTCAGGGGCCGCAGGTGTGTAGACGGCGTGGGCATATTCATCGACATATTCGCTGAGTCTGCCCCGCCTGATATTTTTAAGGTGGCTGACGAATGCCAGTTTCTCCGCATCGATTCCGGCCTCATCGTAGATATGACCCGATGAATCGGACAGGGTGACCACGCGCGCCCCCATTTCGATCAATTTGCGGGTGGTGGCTTGAGCCACATTGCCGGATCCGGAAACCAGGCAGGTTTTTCCTGGGAGGGCGTCATTGCGGGTGGCCAGCATTTGGGCGGCGAAATAGACGCAACCAAACCCGGCCGCTTCAGGACGGATCAGACTGCCGCCCCAGCCCAGCCCCTTGCCGGTCAACACGCCGGTGAATTTATTTTTCAATTTGCGGTACATGCCGAACAGATAACCGATTTCGCGTGATCCCACACCGATATCTCCTTCGGGGACATCGGTATTCGCCCCGATGTGACGGAACAGCTCGGCCATAAAGCTCTGGCAGAAGCGCATCACTTCGCCGTCCGACTTACCCTTGGGTTCAAAGTCCGTTCCGCCCGCGCCGCCGCCCAAGGGAAGGGTGGTCAGGGCATTCTTAAAGACATGCTCGAAGGCCAAAAATTTTAAAATGCTCTGGTTTACCGACGGGTGAAACCGCAATCCGCCTTTGTACGGGCCGATGGCACTGTTCATTTCCACCCGAAATCCCCGATTGACCTTGACCTGTCCCATGTCGTCAATCCAGGGTACGCGAAACGTGATGACGCGTTCGGGTTCCACGATCCGTTCTACAATGCTGTGGTGGCGGTACTCGGGGGTTTTTTCCAAAACCGGTCTGACGCTTGTCATCACGTCGCCGACGGCCTGGATGAATTCGTTTTCATGGGGATCTCGGGACAAGCGTGGGTTGAGGAATATCGGTCATGTCAATCACCTTCGGGTTTGAATCGGTTTCCGTTTTCTTGAGCATTGGACTGGGCATTGTTTTAGGTCATCGGCGATGATTCCGCAAATCCTTTTTGAGCAGGGCCGACGCTGCAGCCGGATTCGAAAAAAAATGGTCGAGCAGGCGCTTAATAGTTGGGAAAACAAATGGTTGGGCCATGTTTTGTAAAAAAGCTATTGTTTTTTGGTCAAGTGGCCGATAATGTGTTTACAACCGTGCAACAAGGAGTCGCGAACATGGAAATTAAAGGCAGTCATATTCAATCCAAACTCAATGTTTACCAGACAGCGCAAGTGCTGAGGATAAACAAGGATACGGCCAATACTCACAAGACTGAAACGTCTACCCCCCAGCAGGATCGGGTGGCATTTAGCGACCGGGGTCGATCCATTGCCGACGCCCAGCGGGCCATGGCCGCCCTACCTGACGTGCGTGAAACGCTGGTTTCCCAGATCCGGAACGACCTGCTGAATGGGACTTACGTCGTTGACAATCAGAAGGCGGCAGAAGGCATCCTCAGAGAATCCATGGTCAATCAGGCTGCCCTGGGGTGATGCGCCGGCGATGTTGATGATCAAAATATAGGGAGATGGTTTTGCCGCCGTCTCCCTTTTTTTTGGCCAACCGAATTTGGCGCTTCACCCGTGGCGATGGTGGTTCGTTTCTGCAAAACGGTCAGTTTGACGGTGTGGATGCTACCCGATTCGCCACCCGGCCTTTTCGTGTTTGACGCAATGCGTTTCGAGACGCTTTTCGATCTCCGCGATGTCCTCTTCCACGTAGCGTAGATCGCTTTGGTAGGTGGTCAGATTGTTATTCAGCACCACCAGCTGCCGTTCGATGGACTTTTCGTTTCTGCGCGCATAGGATCCGCTTCGTTTCCGGTAATACGCGGCATCCTTTTCCGCTGCAGCAATGCTGGTCCTGATTTTCCACGATGATTTTTTCAAGCTGCGTTTTGCGTTCTCTGAGCCGCTTGAGCTGTTTATTCAGCTGGTCAGCCTGCCGCATCACCAGCGCTATCGGGCTGCGGTGCCGGGCCGGGCGACGCCTCCGTTTCAGCCGGCTTTGAATAACGGATGACGCTATCGACCTGCGTGCTGTCTTTGGGCGGTCGGTCGGTGATGTGGATGTTGCCGTCCGCGTCCGTCCATGTGTAGACTTCACCGGCGACCGCCATGCTCATGAGCGCAAGCACAACCCACAGCACTTGAACCGCGACGGCGAGCATCAGCCCCACCGCTTGCGGCCGGGCTAACGAGCGGACTGGAAAGCGATTTTCATCCTTTCGATAACGATCCCCCGCGGCAAGCCGCGGGGGATCGTCAATCATTGCCCTTGCCCATTTCATGTCTGGCCTTCCTTCGACTGCCGCGTTTGAAACATGGTCCTTATTTCTTCCAATCGTTTTCGATTGACGCCGAAATCGAAATACCCCACCCGTGAGGCGGATCGCACATGGATGACGGCCTTGTCCGGGAAAAAGAACACCACATCGTCCACAAAACCCATCAGTCGGGATCTGAATTCCACGTGAAGGTAGTGGTCGGATTCGGTCACGATGCGGGTACCGGCCATCTCTTGAACGACTTGTTTGATCATCGCCACGGCGGCGGCCTTCTCTCCTTCATAGGCAATCGGATCGATGTGGTGCTGGTTGTCACCGCCCTGGCTGATGACGCAATTGGGCCGGTCGGGACAGGGGGCCAGATGTCCGTCCACGAGGCCGATGTCCGCAGGCGGCTGTCCGGCGCATCCGGACAGGATGGCACCGGTCAGCAGGATGAATGCATTCAACGACCTTGTGTCAGGTTTCATTGGCTTCAGCGGCGGTTTTACCACCGTCGCCATGGATGGGCTTCGGATTGTAGATCTCAAAGTCACCGCTGCCATAGAATCGGAAGGGATGATCCTGGTCGTCTACGACGGTGATGTTGTACAGGGCGCCCGGGTCGCCTGTTTCCGCCGCTGCCTGGGTGGCCTGCCACAGCTTCCAGGCGTAGCGCCAGGCGGTGACATCCGAGGTCAGCGGGGCGGCTTCGGCGGGCGGTGAGAGACCCGCTTCGACCCCGGCGTCAGTCTGCCTGTGGAACCTGACCCGGAACCCCTTGGGTTTGCGGATCCACCCGTTCTCGATCAGTTTCAATCCGTCGGCAATTTTCATTGGTCTCCCCTGTCAGATATCTTCTTCGTCTGCCGTTGCATGGGTGCTAAGCCCCGCAAGTCCCACCGGTGCCCGACCACTTAATCCGCCACCTTTAGCACCATCCTGATTGATATGCAGATCCAGCTGGGGAAAGGCGAACTGGATGCCCTCTCTGTCGAAATGCAGCTTGGTTTTTTCCAGCAGGTCGCATTTGGTAACCCAAAAATCCTTGTTGTCCACCCAGCAGCGACCCCCAAGCTCCACTGCGCTGCTGGCCAGGTTGAGGACATACACCATGGGGCCCGGCTTGGTGTTCACCCGGGCGTCCTCGGTCATCACGGCTTCCAGCACCCGCTTGGCCTTGAGCAGATCCTGATCGTAGCGGATGCTTACATCAATTTTTATCCTTCGGGTTCCGCTGAACTGGTAGTTGATGACGACGTCGTTGATGATTTGCCGGTTGGGAACGAAAAAGGTTTTGCCGTCAAAGGTTCGCAGCCGGGTGTTGATAAAGGTAACCGCTTCAACTTTGCCCAGCAGATTGCCGGCCTTGACCGTGTTGCCAACTTTAAAGGGCAGGGTCGGGATGAACGGCTTTAGGAAGATCACGACACCGGTAACGATCAAGGCAACGATGGTCATCAGACGGAGTAAGTTGACCGGTTTGGCGCCGAACTCCACTGCGGTGCTCAGGATCACCATAATGACGATAATGATGTAAAGCAGATGGCACATCAGCAGTGGAAACTTGCTTTTCGGGTAAAGTTTTCGCATCCACTGGCTTAAGCTTTTGTGAATCCACCTGGCGGCAAAAAGACCGATGATCAGGATGGCCAGCGCCAGCGCCATCTGCGTGCCGTGCTGGGTCATGGTTTCGCCGAGCCTCTCGAGACGGGATAGCTCATTTTGCATCGATGGCGTTCTCCTTCAGGGGTTGGTGAAGCCAAAGTCAGAACAGCGATACGACGGCTTTCAGCGCACTGCCTATTGGCGGCCAGGTGGTTCTCAATGCATCGGCTGCAAAGCAATCAGCCGTCATTCCGAAGGAATGTAGTTTGAATAGGACTTTTTGGCCTGTGCGTCAAGGTCGCACTGAAACAATTGAACATCGATGCCGTTCATGTGGATGGACAATCAACTGCGGCAGGTTACCTGGGTCTTGACATAACTTCGTGAAGCTTATTCTGGAGGGTCTTCATTTCGAAAGGTTTCTGAATAAAACCATCCGGCGGACCGATGTTGACAAACCGATCCTCGATCTGCTGCCGGGTATACCCGCTGGTAATGATGATTCTGGCATCGGGCCGGATCTTTCTGATCTGCTGCATGGTTTCCAGTCCATCCATGCCGGGCATGGTAAAATCCAGCAGCAGACAGTCCAGGCGATCCGGTGCCTGTTTAAATATATCCAGTGCCTGTTGACCGTTCGATGCCGTCCGCACGGTGTAGCCCATGCGTTTGAGGAACTGATTGCCGATGTCCATGACCATCTCGTCGTCATCCACCAGCAACACGGTGCCCCGCTCGCGCAAGCTTTTGGTGTCCGCGCGATCGACCGTAACCGGCCGCAGGGAAATCCCCTGTATGGGAAACAGTGCCGTGAACACTGAGCCCTCATTTTTTACACTGCTGACCTTTATGGCCCCGTTATGGGATCGGATGATGCCCATGACCGCCGCCATGCCAAGCCCGCGGCCGGTGAACTTGGTAGAGAAAAAAGGATCGAAGACCTTGCCCAGTGTTTCCGCGTCCATGCCACGTCCCGTGTCGGCCACCTCCACATAGGCGTACATGCCTTCGGGCATATCTTCTTTCAGATAGGTGGTGGACAGATACGCCTTGTCGCACTGCATGGACCCCGTAGAGATTCGCACGCGACCGTCTCCCTTTCCCAGCGCTTCGATGGCGTTGGTGATAAATCCGGATATCATCTGGCGCATCTGGTCGGCGTCAGCAGCCACCAGCGGCATGGGGTCGGCCAATTCCATGTCCAGCTTCACGTTGGCCATTTTTGATTCGTCTAGGTTCTTCAACACCGCCTTTACCATTTGGGACAGGTCTACCGGGATGCTCTCCTTTTTCAACTGGCCCACATAGGTCAGCATCATACTGCTCAGGTCCGCCGCCCGCTGGGATGCATTGGCCGCCCGCTGGATATTGCGGGCGGCGGTCGATCCCGCGGGCAGATCCGCTTTGGCAATCTCGAGGTTGCCCAGCACGACCATCAGCAGGTTGTTGAAATTATGGGCGATGGAACCGGCCATGGTCCCGAGGCTTTCCATTTTTTTTGACCGTTGAAGCTTGTTTTCAATGGCGGATCGCTCGCTGTCGGCTTTTTTGCGCTCGGAGAGGTCCCTTGAAATGCCCAGAACGGCATTGGGCTTGCCGTCCTTATCCAAAATGAAACCGGCGGTGATCTCGACCGGAATGATGGTTCCGTTTTTGTGGCACTCATCCAGTTCCAGGGTCATGGCGCAGCTTGTCGGGTCAATTTCGCCCGCCGCCGCCCGCTGCATGGCTTCGCCCAAGGCGACGACAGCCCGCTGAAAAGACGCCGGTGTCAGATATTGGTCAATGGACAGGTCGGCTATTTCTTCGGGTGTATAGCCTTGGGTCCTTTCCACGGACGGACTGACGTACTTCATCTTTAATGTCTCAACATCGAGAACCCAAATGACGTCCGTCACGTTTTCCGCCAGCAGACGATAGCGCTGTTCGCTCTCCTGTAGTCGTGAATAGGACCGGGCATTGACGATGCCGGCGGCCACTTGTGAGGCAATGCCCATGAGCAGGTGGACGTCGCTGGTGGTGTGGTCTCTTTTGGCGTCCTTGCTGTCTACCAGCAGCAGGCCCAGGGGTTCTTTTTTATGAATCAAGGGGACGCTGATCAGGGCGTCGACGTTGAGGCGTGCAATCAAGTCGATGCTGTTCGGGGCCATGCCGTCTGTTTTTCCCTGAAGATCGCTCAAGTATACCGGGTGGCCATTTTTCAGCGACTGAATGAACCTGTCGGAGGTGTTGTCCAGATCGATGTCAAGATCCATCCGTTCGAGGAACTGCCGTTCGGTTTGAGAGAAACCATAGTTGGCGGCGTGACGGAGCCGGTTGCACCCATCGTCGCACAAGGCGATCATTGCCCTAGGTAAAATCCAGGTTCCGCGACATGGATTCCAAAACGGCATCGAGATAGGTTTTCTCCTCCAGGATGTCCGCCCCGGCCAGACCGATTTCCTGAACCAGCTTGGCGTTCTGGTAGCGGTTGTCAATTTCTTCCATGAGATGGCCGGCACTATCGCCTTGCTCTTTGAGCATGCCGGCCAGCTCTTTTTTTTCCACTCGGCTGCCGGCCAGCAAAATAGAGAGGACCACCATCCCCATGGCCAGCGTCACCATGATCCAGGAGGTCGCGGACAGGTAAAAAAACGTGGCGGAGGCAGCGGCGATGGCCAGCGCGGCGGCATAGGTGCCCATTCGTTTCCAGACGGTGGAAGGCTTTTCCCGCCAGGCAATCAGGTACTGGCAGGCGTCATCCCCGCGATGCATGCATCGCGGATGGGTCACCTGGGATGCTTGATCGGTCAAGATCGCACCGACGGCTTCGAAAATACCCACCCGGTTTTCACACTGAAAAGGCTCTTCCCGGACATCCGGCCGGACCGAAACCGTCACTTCCGCTCGATTTTTGCCGGTGATGGTGGTTTTGCTCAAGTGCCCTTTGGACCATTTGGGGTAGATCCGGTCGACGGCCTTGTACATGGCTGCGGGCGTGATGAACTGGAGGCCATATTGCTTGATCGTTCCCGTCGATTTCATACGCAGCGCATGGCGGCCGACCTTGTAGGCAATCTTCGGGTCGGTCAGCGCTTCGTCCAGACAGCGGTGAAACTGGTTAATTTGCGATTGGCTGAAATAGTGTCCCGCATCGTTGATGTCGAACCGGGTGAGTCCACTGCAGCGCAGCAACGCATCGGTATCGAGATCCGCACGGTGGGATTCCAGATAGTTGATGTAGTTGCCGATGATACCGCTGTTGTAAAGCGGTGTCCGATCGCTGAAGGCGGACGGGTCGGTTGAACTGGCGGCTCTGGTCAACAATAGGTGCTCCCGGCAATCAAGATCGCGCAACGGCCCGGCACCCGGACCGTGCGATTCGATTTTCACTATCGGCAAATTGCCGATGTTAATAAGGGAAATCGAGGCGGTTGCCCGATACGAAAAATAAAAAAGTGGTCATCGGCAGCTGCTGGCGGCCCATCATGGCTATACGGCATGAAGGGAAAGCATCTGTCCCCCCATCTTTGTGTTGGCGGTGTCGAGCAGGTCACGACTGGAAATGACGACGACCGCCTTGTCGGCCGGGTCGTTGCCAAAATATCGGTCGGCTGCCTTCACTACCGCCTTACGGGTCAGTTGAAGCAGGTTTTCCTTGTTGCGCATGCGCGTCTCATCGGACAGTCCGATGATCCGGCGGTAGAAGGCCTTTCGGGCCGCCGGTCCCGGCGGGTCGGGCTTGTCAATTTCCGAGCAGACCTGCAGAATGGCCTCTTTGACGTCCTCTTCAGTAAATTTCCCGGATCGGATGAAATCGCCTGCCCCATCGTAGACCTTCAGGGTTCCCACGATATGGGGATCCCGGTAGGAGCCGAAGCTGAACAGCCCGTCTTCGGCGTTGTACAGGGCGAATCCGCCATAGGCGCCTCCTTTTTCCCGGATTTCCCGATGCAGGTACATGGACCGCAACATTTTGGCGATCACCGACAGGGCGGGGCTGTCCGCATGGTCCATGCGGACGGTCTGAAATGTCTGGGCCACGAAAGAAACGGCCGTGGAGGTGCTCCATCCCTCCCTGGGAAGTGCTGGCGACACGTCCAGCCGGGGGGGTGCAAAGCCGTCTGCTCCGCCGGCTGCCAGGGCACCGGTCAGGGTCTTCACCGGGCCTGCCGCCTTGGCCAGCATCGTCTTCTCCCCGATCAGGGCCAGCTTCACATTATTCCGGTAAAAAATCGTTTTGCCGATAGTCTGCAGGTTGGCGGTCAGACCCTGCATGCCGCCATCAGCCGTTTCTGTTTCCAGCCGCTTGGCGGTGTGCAGCTGGTGGATGCCCCCCCATATTTCCTGGAGCTGATTGGCGGGGGTAAAGTTACGTGAGGCCAGAGAGATGGCCAGACGATGACCGTTGTGGACCACCGCCGCCTCGAGGCCCGCCCGGTACTCAAGAACCAGTTGGCGCAGCCGCGTGTGGTCGGTAAAATCAACCCGGGATGTCAATTCGTGAAGGATTTCGAACATCTGGCCCTGGTTGCGGTTCAGGCATTTACCGGAAAACGAGACGAAAGGCAGACAGTCGCCGTTGTCGTCAAACCGGGTGCGGGCATTGGCGGAGAAACCGATGCCGCCGGTATACAGGTCCATGCGACGGGCCATTTTTGTGTAGTCGCAGTCGGTTGTGCCCATTTTGGATGCGGCATAACAGAAAAAGGGCACCAGCGGCAGCAGCTGGTGGTCGATACCGCCAGCCCCCAGGCCGCCCGCAAAATAGAAAATGCCTGATGTGGGCTGGTCATAGGTCCACACCGGCGGTTGAAGGGCCCCCGGCGTCGGGTCGATGCGCACCACGGAAGGGGGGATGTCCTCGCGTTGCAGGGTGGGCAGGCTTTCAAGGTTTTCCTGGGTTTCCTGCAGCTTCTCCAGGGCTGCCGCATCGGCTCGGATATCTGCCAGATCGGCCTCGTCCAGTCCGGCCAGAATGTCGGCCAGTTCCTTCTCCACGCGCCGGTTTTCCCGTTCGGCCATCTGCTGGTCCGGGATCAGGGTGAAACGGACCCGATGGGGGTTGTCCAGAAAATCGTGCCGGATTTTATCCTCCAGGAACCGGCCTCTGGCCAAGGATTCTCGGAGACGGTCGAAATCCGCATCCAACTGGAGTATTCGTTTCGGATCGCCGCCGTGCAGCCAGCTGGCCGAAACACCGATTAACAACTTGATACCATATGGGTAGGGGGTGTTGGTGACCTCTTTGCGGTGGAATTCGATCTGGTGGATGGCCGATTCCACCAGATCCGGATCGATGCCGCCGTCGGCCAGGCGGTTCAGCACGTCGAAGACGATCGCTTCGATTTTTTCCGCGTCGGATTCTGCGACATCTTTCAATCCCACCGCGAACATGGTGTCCCGGTTTTCCGCATCGTACCCGGTGCCATCGGAAAGGGCCGTGCCCAACCGGCTGTCCATCAACGCCTTGCGCAGCGGCGAGGCTGCATTACCGATGAGCACCTGTTCGATCACCGCGGCAACCAACACTTCGAAGGTGTCCTTGATATCGGCCAGCAGCCATGCCACGCAGGCCTGGTTTTTTTTTGCAGGATTCTCGCTGCGATCCAGCGGGTAGTGATAGGCCACGGTCTTGGGTGCCGCCCACCGGGGCTGGGCGGGAACATCCGTTTTCGGATCGATGCGCGAAAAGCGGCTCAGCACCCGCTCTTCGATAAATGCCAGGTGGTCCTTCAGGGACAGATTGCCGTAGGTGTAAAAGAAGGCGTTGCTCGGATGGTAGTGGCGGGCATGAAACGCTTTGAGCTGGTCATGGGTCAGCGATGGTATGACAGCGGGTTCGCCGCCGGAGTTGTTGCTGTAGGTCGTGTCCGGATAGAGGGCGTTGAGCAGGGAGCGGACCATGACCTGATCCGGCGACGACATGGCGCCCTTCATCTCGTTGTACACCACGCCTTTGTATACCAGTCGAATATCTTTGCCTGTTCCGGTGACATCCAGCCGGTGCCCTTCCTGCTTGAAACTCAGTTCGTCGATAACGGGGAAAAAGGCGGCGTCCAGGTAGACACTCATGAGGTTGTAGTAGTCCTTGCGGTTCTGGGTGGCGAAGGGATACATGGTCCAATCCGAAGCGGTGAAGGCATTCATGAATGTGGACAGGCTGCGCTTGAGCATGGAAAAGAAGGGATCGCGCACCGGAAACCGTTCGGAACCGCAAAGGACCGTATGTTCCAGTATATGGGCGACGCCGGTGGAATCCGTCGGGACAGTCTTGAAGGCCACGCCAAAGGTGTTTTCCCGGTCCGTATTGCTGAGGTGGATATGCCGGGCGCCGGTGCCTGCATGTTCCATCTGATATAGCCAGGACTGGATGTCCGATAGATAGGATATATTGTTGACCGCATACCCGCCCAACCGGTCCCCGGGGGCGATACCGGGATTGTTTGCGTCTTTTTGCATGGTCATGAAAATCTCCCGTGCCGATTGCTTGATTTCGGGTTGCCCATGCGGGCGTGGCTACTCCGCCGCTTTGTAGCAGCCGCGGCTGACCCGCATGATTTTTTCGATTTTGTTCAATCGGAAAATGATGTTGCGAAGTTTCTTGTCGTCATAGCCGGTCTGCTCCCGGACTTCCGCGATGCCGATGCCGTTTTTGCTTCGTTTGATCAGCTCCAAAACGGTTTCCGTGGCGTTTGCGGGGGTCGCGTCATCGGTCTTTGCCGCCGACCGCCGGGACCGTGGGGCCATTGCTTTAATCAGTTTTTCCAGGCGGTCCAGGCGGTCGTTGAGATTGTCGATGTCTCGTTTCGTGGGGATGTTGTAATTGTGCATGAAAAATTTGACCATCGCATCAAAGCTTACCGGTTTTCCTTTTCGTTTGGCCATTTACACCTCCATGGGCACTATTCCCAAGTTAACCGGCGTGCGAAAGCGACCACCGGGTTTGTTTAAATCAATGGCGAAGTCAAGCCTGCCGTTCAGCATAAACCGTCAGCGGGCCGCGTAAATGACTGCATGGTCAAAGTAGACATGACAGCAAGCTAAGGGACAACTTATCCAAAGTCAATGGGCAGGCCATTAGAATGACACCGAAAGGGGGTTCGCAGCGACATGACCTGGGTTTTTTCAATTTTGAAACAAGGCGCGTATGCTTTTCTTGAAGCAGATACAAGTGGTTCTCAACGTCGGTTTCAAACCCATGACCCCGTCCTTGATACGGGTTGCCCTGACGTTAAGCAGTCAGGTGGTCTGAAGACCTGAAATTCTGTTGCCTTTGGGAGGCGCCTGTTGTATGGAAAAACCATAGATCGAGAAAGAAAATCGGGGATCCCCAACGATGATGAGGCGGAATGATCAGAGGCACCCTGTTCAAGATCAAGAAATACGCGCTGCACGACGGTCCTGGAATTCGAACCACGGTTTTTTTCAAAGGATGCCCGCTGTCGTGTCGGTGGTGCCACAACCCCGAGGGGATTGACCCGCGACCTCAGACGATGTTGCGCCGGACGTCTTCCGGGGAAATCCATGAGACGGTGGGGACCGTCGTCGGCGTGGATGATTTGATCAAAGAGATCGAAAAGGATGTGCTGTTTTACGATGAATCCGGAGGCGGGGTCACCTTCTCCGGTGGTGAACCGATGGCTCAGCCTGAGTTTTTGGAAGCGGTGCTGGCGGCCTGCAACCATCTGGAAATCCACGCCGCGCTCGACACCAGCGGTTTTGCGCCGCGGGCCGTCCTCGACCAGATCCTTCCCCGGCTGCAGCTGGTGCTCTTCGACCTCAAGATCATGGATGAGAAGCAGCATCAGCGATATACCGGGGTGTCCAACCGGACCGTTCTCGAGAACCTGAAGCGGATCGATGACAGCCGGACGCCGGTGCGTATCCGGGTCCCCCTGATACCCGGTATCACTGACGGCGATGACAACATCGCAGAGATCTTACGGTTCGCGGGAACCCTCAAGATGGTGCAGGGTGTGGACCTTCTGCCGTTCCACCGGATCGCGAATGAGAAGTACCGGCGATTGGCGATGACCGACAACCTGGCCGGAACCGCGCCCCTGTCCCCGGTGCGTGTGAAGGCAATCAGGCACAGATTCGAAACCGCCGGACTGACTGTATCGATTGGAGGATGATCATGAATGAACGCATCAACCGTTTGAGAACCCGAAGCCTCGCGGCCATACCCAGCCTCTCGGACGAGCGGGCCCGGTTGCTGACCGGCTTTTTCAAAAGCGGCGTCGCCCGGACCTCACCCATACCGGTGCAGCGGGCCATGGCCTTTGCCACTATCATGGAGAATAAAAAGATCTATATCGGACCTGACGAGCTGATCGTGGGCGAACGCGGACCGGCACCCAAAGCCACGCCCACCTACCCGGAGGTGTGTATCCACTCGCAAGCGGATCTGGAGATTATCGGAGGCCGTGAGAAAGTCGCCTTTTTTGTGGATGAATCGGTAAAGCAGGTTTATCGTGATGAGATCATCCCCTTCTGGCAGGGACACGCCATCCGGGAAAAACTGTTTGCTCATCTGCCTGACGCCTGGAAAGAAGCCTATGCGGCCGGTATTTTTACCGAGTTTCAGGAGCAGCGCGCTCCAGGGCACACCGCCTGCGGGAGCAACATTTACCATAAAGGGTTGCTGGATTTAAAGGCGGAGATACGGGAAACGGTGGCTCACCTGGATTATTTCAACGACCGTGATGCGATGGACAAGAAAAATCAGCTCGAGGCCATGGCCATGGCCGCCGACGGGCTGATCGCCTTTGCCCGCCGCCATGCCGATGCGTTATTGGGGATCGCCGAATCGACGTCGGACCCGGATCGTAAAGCCGAATTGATGCAGATGGCCGCCATCTGCCGGCGGGTGCCGGCCCATGCCCCGCGAACCTTTTGGGAGGCCCTCCAGACCTACTGGTTTGTCCACGTGGGGGTCATCACCGAACTCAACCCCTGGGACGCCTTCAATCCGGGGCGGTTGGACCAGCATCTCTACCCGTTTTACGAAAAGGATATCGCAGAAGGCCGGATGACCAGGAATAGGGCCAAAGAGCTGTTGTGCGCCTTCTGGATCAAGTTCAACAACCACCCGGCGCCGCCCAAGACCGGCGTCACCGCTAAAGAGAGCAACACCTATGTGGATTTTGCCCTGATCAACGTCGGCGGGGTCAAGGCCGACGGCAGCGACGCCGTCAACGACCTGAGCTACCTGATCCTGGACGTGATCGAGGAGATGCGCCTGCTCCAGCCCTCGTCCATGGTGCAGCTGAGCAAGAAAAATCCGGATCGATTTATTCGCCGCGCACTGAAAATTGTGAAAACTGGGTTCGGTCAGCCGTCCATCTTCAACACCGATGCCATCGTCCAGGAACTGGTGCGCCAGGGCAAAACGGTGCAGGACGCCCGGGAGGGTGGAGCCAGCGGCTGCGTCGAGGCGGGCGCCTTCGGCCGCGAGGCGTATTTCCTGACCGGCTACTTCAACCTGCCCAAGCTGCTTGAACTCACATTGAACAACGGCGTCGACCCGCGCACCGGCAAACAGCTGGGGCCGGCTACCGGAACACCGTCCGACTTCACCTCTTTCGACGCATTGTTCGACGCCTGGACCCGCCAACTCAGGCATTTCATCGACATCAAGATCCTCGGCAACAACATCATCGAGCAGATCAATGCCCGCAACATGCCGGCGCCCTTTCTATCCCTGCTCATCGACGACTGCATCGAAGCGGGGCGGGACTACAATGCCGGCGGTGCCCGTTACAACACCTCCTACATCCAGGGGGTCGGCCTCGGATCCATCACCGATGCCCTGACGGCCCTCAAGATCCATGTGTACGACCGCAAAACGATCAGCATGGACGGTTTGTTGGCGATGCTCCGTGAGAATTTCGATGGGTATGATGCCCTCCGGCGGCAGTTGCTGGACGACACCCCCAAGTACGGCAACGACGACGATGCGGCCGACGACATGATGCGGATGGTCTTCGAGGCCTACCACGACGCGGTCAACGGTCGGCCCAACACCCGCGGCGGCGTGCACCGGGTCAATCTGCTGCCCACCACCTGCCATGTCTATTTCGGCAGCGTCATCGGCGCCCTGCCAGACGGCCGCCTTTCCGGCATTCCCCTGTCCGAGGGTATTTCGCCGGTACAGGGGGCGGACCGCAACGGCCCCACAGCGGTGACACGATCGGCCGCCAAAATCGATCACATCCGCACCGGCGGCACCCTGCTCAACCAGAAATTTCTGCCCCAGGTGCTGGCTGACGATACGGGCATCACCAAGCTGGCACAGCTGGTGCGTACCTATTTTCGTATGGACGGCCACCACATTCAGTTCAACGTGGTCGACGGCGAGACCCTCAAACGGGCCAAATTATACCCGGATGACTACCGCGACCTGATTGTCCGGGTGGCCGGATACAGCGATTATTTTGTGGATTTAACGGAAGACCTGCAGGATGAAATCATCCGTCGCACCGCGCACGAGGCGTTGTAAAAATGACCTTCGAAGCCATCCGCAAAAGTTCCGCACCCGACATGGTCGCCGAACAGATCATTGAAAAGATTACCGGCGGTGAACTGGCTCCCGGCACCCGACTTCCTGCCCAGCGTGATCTGGCCCAGATGCTGGGGGTGGGGCGTTCATCGGTGCGCGAAGCCATCAATGCCTTGGTGGTGATGGGTTACCTGGAGCCGCTGCAAGGCAAAGGGACCTTTATCAAGGAGATGCTTCCCACTTCCGATCCGTGCGTCGAGAAGCTGTCGGCGGCCCTTTCCGCCGGCTCCATCTTTGACCTGATGGAGGCGCGGGAACTGTTGGAGTGCCGATCTGCCGCCCTGGCGGCGGAACGGTCCGATGAAGCGCAGATCCGGAACCTGAAGGCAGCCATGCAACAGGTGAGCGGAACGGAAACGGAATACGCCATCTTCCTCGATGCGGACATCTGTTTTCATGCGGCGGTCGCCGAGGCCGCCGGCAACGTGGTGCTGTGTGAGCTGACCAAGCTGGTGCTGGAAAAAGTCGTGGCCCACCACAATACCTTGAAAACCGTTTTGTTGCCGCCAGCCTATCGCGAGGTTTCCATCCGAACGGCGGCCCGGGTCGTGGAAGCCATCGAAGCCGGTGACGGCGATGCCGCTTCCCGATGGATGGCCCAACACGTAAACGCCATTCGGGATGAATTGAAAAACATCATCGGGTGACCGAGGAGGGATTCATGAAGATTCGTATGTTGACTGCAGCCGACGTCCGTTCGGCCCTTTCCATGACCGAGGCCATCAATGGCGTGGAACGGGCCTATGCCCAGCTTTCCGCGGGCAAGGCCAGCATGCCCTTGCGCTCCCGGTTCCACACAGAAAAAGGGGTCACCCTGCTCATGCCTGCCCATCTCCACGACAGCGGTGAGTTTGCCGTCAAGATCGTTTCCGTTTATGCGGATAACCCCAATCTGGGCCTGCCCACGGTGGCGGCAACGGTGCTGGTTCTGGATCCACAGACCGGCATGCCCCTGGCCCTGATGGAGGGGGACAGCCTGACTGCGCTGCGCACCGGTGCAGCAGGTGGCGTGGCGGCGCGCTATCTTGCCCGGACGGAAGCCGGGAGCGTGGCTCTTTTTGGCGCCGGTGTCCAGGCCCGCGCCCAGCTCGAGGCGGTCATGGCGGTGCGCAGGATCGAGCGGGTCTGGATTGTCGATCCCGTCGAATCCGCCGCCCAACGCCTGGCGGACGACATTTCCGGTTGGCCAGACGCGCCGGCAGTTACCCTGGCCGATTCTCCGCGGTCAGCCGTGGCCCAGGCGGATATCGTGCTGGCCGCCACCACGACAACGACGCCCCTGTTTGACGGCAACGACCTGAAACCTGGCGCCCACGTGACCGGCGTGGGTTCCTTCACCCCCCAGATGCAGGAAATCGACGTGAACACCATTCGTCGGGCGCGGGTGGTGGTGGACCAGCGGGACGCGGCCATGGCCGAGGCCGGGGATATCATTATCGGCAAGGCGGTCATCGACGCGGAGATCGGCGCGATTATCAACGGCGACCAACCCGGCCGGCAAAACGATGAAGAGATCACTTTTTTCAAGTCCGTGGGTCTGGCCGTGCAGGACGCGGTGGCAGCTGGGGCGGTACTGAAGGCGGCTGAAGAGAAAGGGCTGGGGACGGTCATCGATATGTCGTAAGTGCAGATGTCAGCGGTCGGAAGACAGCTGAAAAAAAACCCCATATCTATTCCCCGGAACAAACCATGCTTGAAAAAATGAGAAACTGGACGCCGCCAGACAGCTGGCAACGGATCACCACCATCGACGCCCACACGGGTGGTGAGCCCTTTCGGATTATTACCGGCGGTCTGCCCGGTTTGGCAGGCGACTCCATCCTGGCGCGTCGGCGTTATATGACCGACCACCTGGATCACCTGCGCACGGCCCTGATGTGGGAGCCCCGCGGGCATGCCGACATGTACGGCTGCATCATCACGCCGCCGGTTTCGCCGGAGGCGGACTTTGGCGTCCTCTTTCTGCACAACGCAGGCTACAGCTCCATGTGCGGCCACGGCATCATCGCGGTGGCCACCGTGGCCATTGAAACGGGTATGATCGCGGCTGCTGAGCCGGTAACCACCCTGCGTATCGATTCCCCGGCAGGTCTGGTGACCGCCCGCGCCGAGGTTGAAAACGGACGGGTCAAGCGCGTTATCTTTCGGAATGTGCCTTCTTTCGTACTGATCCGGGATCAGACGGTCGAGGTCACCGGCCAGGGGCCCGTTCACGTCGACATCGCCTACGGTGGGGCTTTCTATGCCTTCGTCAAGGCCGTTGACCTGGGTGTGACCACCACGCCCAAGGACTTCAACGCCCTGATCGACAAGGGCATGGCGGTCAAGCGGGCCGTCATGGCCGCCGTCCCGATCACCCACCCGTTCGAAGCCGATCTGAGTTTTCTGTATGGCACGATTATCATCGGCCCTCCCCACAGCCCGGGAGCCCATTCCAGCAACGTGTGCATCTTTGCCGACGGTGAGGTGGATCGTTCTCCCACTGGAACCGGTGTGAGCGCGCGGCTGGCGCTGCATTACGCCCGCAAGGAGATCGGCGCTAACGAACCCGTCGTCATCGAGAGCATCCTGGGATCCCGCTTTACCGGTCAGGTGGTTGAAACCACCACGTTCGGTCCATACGACGCCGTTATCCCGGAAGTGGCGGGCAACGCATGGATTACCGGCCGCAACGAATTTCTCATGGATCCGGCGGACCCGCTGAAAAATGGATTCATTTTCAGGTAGCCGGCAGAAAGAGAAAAACCCATGTCCAATATGGTGAGACATGCCCCCCGGTTCAGTGAAGATCAGGCGGCGGAACTGGCCGGGGAACTGTTCACGCTTCAGGTGCGAGCCGAATGCCTGCCCAGTGAACGAGATCAGAATTTCCGGTTGCGGGACGAAAAGGGCGAACAGTTCGTACTCAAAATCGCCAATGCCGCGGAGACCCGCGAGGTACTCGAATTCCAGAACCAGGCGATGAGACATGTGGCGGAAAAAGCGGCTGCCCTGTTTGAGGAATTCGCCCCATGTCCCCGGGTTTGCAGCGATCCCAACGGTGAGGAAATCATCTCGATTCCGGGGCAGGATGGCGCCAGCCATTACGTGCGCCTGCTCACCTATCTGCCGGGCAAGCCTCTGGCCACGGTCAATCCCCACGACAACGACCTTCTTTTCAGCCTCGGTTCTTTTCTCGGACGCATCGACCGGTTGCTCATGGACTTCGCACACCCGGCCTCCCGTCGGGCGTTTCACTGGGATCTGGCCCGCTGCGGGAAGGCGGTGGCGTCACGGCTGGATGATATCGACGACCCTGAAAAGCGGGATCTGGTTCAACACCGATTAGACCGCTATCGCGCCGACACGGTTCCGAAGCTGGTGGGCCTGCGGGCCAGCGTGATCCACAGCGACGGCAACGACTACAATGTGCTGGCGTCGCCCCACGGACGATGGGGCAACCGGGTTACCGGACTCATCGATTTCGGAGACATGGTTCATTCTCACACGATCAACGAACTCGCCATTGCCTGTGCATATGCCACCATGGGCAAGAGCGACCCCCTGGCCGCCGCCGTCCAGGTGGTCGCCGGATACCACCGCGCCTTTGCGCTTACGGAATCCGAACTGGCGGTGCTCTTCGACCTGATCTGCATGCGGCTTTGCACCAGCGTCTGCCACAGCGCCCATCAGATCCGCCTGGCACCCCAAAACACCTATTTGCTGATTTCCCAGCAGCCCGGGTGGGAATTGCTCAACCGGCTGCAGTCGATCAGCCCGGCTTTTGCCGAAGCGATTTTCAGGGATGCCTGCGGTTTCGACCCCGCACCCCGATCCCGGCACATTGTCGCCTGGCTGAAGGACAACCAGGCGTCGTTGGTCCCGGTGGTGGATGAAGCCCTGCTGGGCGGTCATCCGCCGATCATCGATTTGAGCGTGGGCACATCGCTGATTGGCGCCGATGCGAAAAAGGCGGATGCGCAAGCCATGACACGACTGATCTTCCGGGAGATGGAAGATGCCGGTCATGCCATTGGCATCGGCCGGTACAACGAAGCCCGCGTGATTTACACGGCCGATGCATTCAAGGTGGAGACGGACACCGCCCCCGAATACCGAACCGTTCACCTGGGACTGGATCTGTTCGCCCGGCCGGGCGAACCGGTATACGCCTTTATGGGCGGGCGGGTCCACAGCGTTCGCAATAACGCCGGCCACCAGGATTATGGTCCCACCATCATCTTGTCCCATGAAACCGACAGCGGCATTCCGTTTTACTCACTCTATGGACACCTGGCGGCCACATCGCTGGACGGCCTGGAACCCGGCATGTCCGTCAGCGCCGGACAGACGATCGGCACCATCGGCACCTCAACGGAAAACGGCGGCTGGGCGCCCCACCTGCATTTTCAACTGATCACCGATCTTCTGGGGCTGGAAGGCAATTTCCCCGGTGTGGCCCGGCCCAGCCAGCGACGGGTATGGACCGCACTGTGCCCGGATCCGGGCGTGGTATTGGGACGCACCACCGCGGCGCCGACGGACGAAGTCCGCCGAGCGGATGAGATCATGGCCATCCGGCAAAGACACCTGGGAAAGAACCTCAGTGTCTCGTACCACACCCCACTGAAGATCGTGCGGGGAATGGGCGGTTTTCTCTACACCGAAACCGGGCAGCCATACATGGACGGGGTGAACAACGTCTGCCACGTGGGCCACTGCCACCCCAGCGTGGTGGCTGCCGGCCAGCGCCAAATGGCCGTGCTCAACACCAACACCCGCTACCTTCACGACAACATTGTGGACTATGCCCGTCGCCTGCTGGCCACCTTTCCGGAGACGTTGAGCGTCTGCTTTTTCGTCTGCAGCGGCAGCGAGGCCAATGAACTGGCCCTGCGTCTGGCGCGTACCTATAGGGGACAGCAAGACATCATCACCGTGGACGGGGCCTACCACGGCAACACCCAGGGGCTGGTGGACATCAGCCCCTACAAGCATGACGGACCCGGCGGAAAGGGGGCGCCGGACTGGGTGCAGACGGTCGTCATGCCTTGCGGCTACCGTGGGCCTCACAAGGGCACCGGGCCCGAATCCGGCAGCGCCTATGCCGGTTATGTCAAGACGGCTGTCGACCGGATTGAAGCCGCGGGCCGGCGGCCGGCGGCCTTCATCTGTGAAAGCATGCTGGGCTGCGGCGGCCAAGTGCTGTTGCCCGACGGTTACCTCCGGGCCGCCTTTGGCTACGTGCGTGCCGCCGGTGGGGTCTGTATCGCCGACGAGGTCCAGGTGGGCTTCGGCCGGGCCGGCACCCATTTTTGGGCTTTCGAGACCCAGGGGGTGGTGCCGGACATCGTCACCCTGGGCAAACCCATGGGCAACGGCCACCCGCTGGCGGCGGTGGTGACCACCCCGGAGATTGCCGGTGCCTTCAACAACGGTATGGAGTACTTCAACACCTACGGCGGAAACCCCGTCTCCTGTGCCGTGGGAATGGCCGTGCTGGATGTGATCCACAGCGAAGGGCTGCAGGAAAATGCCAGGCAGGTGGGGGCCTATCTGCTGGAGCGGCTGTCGGCTTTGAAAGAGACGTCTCCACTGATCGGCGATGTCCGCGGGCTGGGGCTCTACCTGGGGGTGGAGCTGGTGACGGATCCCGTCACCCTGGCACCGGCTGCGGACCATGCCGCCTACATCTGCGAGCGCATGAAGGACTACGGATTTCTCATCAGCACCGACGGCCCTCTGCACAACGTGCTCAAGCTCAAACCGCCGATCATCTTCTCGATAGAGAATGCCGACGCCCTGGCCGGCGCGTTGGCGAAGGTGTTTTCCGAGGATTGTCTGCAAGTCCGAGGCACTTCAACAGATGGCGCATAAAACCACGCGAGGTGTCCCGCTGCTTGATTGTTGTCGGATATGGCGTCAATGGAAGGATTGAGAACCGGTTCAATCATAGGCTTGTACCGAGAGGAAATCCGGTTTTTTTTGAACGCATCCACGGGAGATCCCCATGGTTAACAAATCCACTTACGAAGAGCTGGAGCAGCGGGTTCAGGAACTTGAGCAAGCTGAATCTGAACGCAAGAAAGCGGAAGCGGCGCTTGCCGCCAAAGTGTCCCTGGAAAGGATCATTTCGAAAGCCTCCCGGCGGTTTCTGACGCTCGCCGAACTGGATACGTCCATCAATGCGTGCCTGGCAGATATTGGGCGCTTCTGCAGGGCTGGACGGGCTTACCTCTTTCAGTTTGCTTCAGATGGCGCCACGATGAACAACACCCACGAATGGTGCGCGCCCGGGGTCAAACCTGAAATCGAAAATCTTCAGGGACTTCCTCTTGAGATGTTTCCCTGGTGGATGAAGGCCCTGGAGGCGGGGGGGAACATTCATGTGAAAAATGTTGCCGAACTGCCGCCGGAAGCCCGTGCGGAAAAAGAGATGTTGGAGGCCCAGCAGATCAAGTCGGTCCTCGTCGTCCCCTTTCTGGTAGAAAACAGACTGGCAGGATTCCTGGGTTTCGACAATGTGGCCTCCACCAGCGCCTGGGGCGAGAAGGAACTGGTCCCCTTGCGCACCCTCGCCGAGATAATCGGGGCTGCGGTTACGCGCAAACATGCCGAGGATGCGCTGATGGAGAGTGAGGAGCGGCTGCGTCTTCAGATCGAAAGGATGCCGATCGCCCTCATTCTGTGGGATCATGAATTCAAAGTCATCACCTGGAATCCTGCTGCGGAAAGCATTTTCGGCTATACTTCGGAGGAAGCCTTGGGAAGGCATCCGTATGGCATGATCGTTTCACGAGAGACCCAGCCGATCGTGGACGATTTGTGGCGGCGTCTGATAGAAGGGGACACCACGGCGCACAGCCTAAACGAGAACAATACAAAGGACGGCAGGTCAATCATCTGCAGTTGGACCAACACCCCCATCAAGAACCACCAAGGCAGTATTATCGGCGTACTGTCAATGGTGCAGGACCTCACCGAGCAGACGCGGGCCGAGGAAGAGCGGAAGAATCTTCAGGCGCAACTCATACAGGCCCAAAAAATGGAGGCCATCGGCACCCTGGCCGGAGGCATTGCCCATAATTTCAATAATATTCTGATGGGTATTCAAGGGCGAACCTCACTGATGCTAATGGGCAAAAAGCCTTCCGATCCCGACTGCGAGCACCTGAGAGGCATTGAAGCGTATGTCAAGAATGCGGTGGAACTGACCAGGGATTTGCTTGGTTTTGCGCGGGGAGGCAAGTACGAGGTCAAGCCGACGGACCTTAACGCACTTATCAAGCACGAGAGCAGGATGTTCGCCCGCACCAAGCGGGAGATCCGGGTCCACGAGAAGTATGAAGAAGACCTCTGGACTGTAGACGTGGACCAAAGCCAGATAAAACAGGCGCTTCTCAACCTGTATGTGAACGCCTGGCAGGCCATGCCTGGCGAAGGAGACCTTTATATTCAGACCGAAAACGCCACTTTTGATGCGGAATACATCAACCCTTTTGATATCGCTCCGGGGAGATTCGTCAAGGTCTCTGTGGCCGATACCGGGGTTGGTATGGATGCCGCGACCCGAGAGAGAATCTTCGATCCCTTTTTTTCCACCAAAGGTGCGGGGCAAGGCTCGGGGCTTGGCCTTGCGTCTGTCTACGGCATCATCAAAAATCACGGCGGGTTCATCGATGTTTACAGTGAAAGGGGAGCGGGAACCACCTTCACCATTTGCCTGCCTGCGTCGGAGAGGAAGGCCGAGAAAGAAGAGCCGGGGCCGAAAAGACATGAGATCCAATACGGCCGGGGGACTGTCCTCTTTGTGGACGATGAGGAGATGATTGTCGAGGTGGGGCAGGCGATGCTGAAGAATCTGGGTTATCGAGCCGTCATCGCCCGCAGCGGTCAAGAGGCGCTTAATCTTTACGAGAAGCAGAGAGCGGAGATCGACCTCGTCATTCTTGATATGATCATGCCGGGAATGGGTGGCGGGGAGACCTATGATCGGCTGAGAGAGATGGATGGGGATGTGAAGGTCCTCCTTTCGAGCGGATACAGTGTCGACGGGCAGGCGAAAGAGATCCTCGACCGAGGATGCAGCGGATTCATTCAGAAGCCATTTGCCATGGAGGAGCTCTCCCGAAAGGTGCGCGAGTTGCTGGATGAGGTCGACGGATAAAGTTGCGAAGGTTCATCAACCTTGCGTTCGATCATAAAAAGCGCTCATTTCAGGTGGAACAGCGATAGATAGGTCACGGTTCCTAAATCGACGGTGTCACGGCATTGAAAACCCAGCGGGGCCAGCACCCGGGCCAGTTCGTCGGGGGCTAATCGCACTCTCTCCGGTGGTCCCGGCGGACCGGGCATTTTCTTGAATTCAACCACAGCCAGCTGCCCGGTCGGTTTGAGTACCCGGCACACCTCCTTCAATGTCCCGTGGTGGGTGCCGTCTTCGATCAGATCGTGGAGCACTGTGGCCATGAGGCAGATGTCGACGCGATGATCGCCAAGGGGTATTTTTTGGCTGACGTCGCAAACGGTGGCGTCGATATTTTCCAGGCCCAGCGATCCGGCCTTGAGCCGGAGCTTGGTGATGCCTTCCTCCCACAGGTCCAGGGCATGCACTCTTCCCGTCTTCCGGATCTGGCGCGCAATCTCGATGGCATAGTTGCCGATGCCGCAGGCCACATCGAGAAAAACGATCTCGCCGCGCAGGTCAACGGCGGACAGAAAGGTGGTGAAATCGATGAGATCGAAGCTGCTTTTACCGGCGGCAATGGGTTTGGGTGACATATTCATCCTTATTGTTCATTCGTTGTTAATGGCTGGAACGCCTTCTCTCCGGTCGTTTACTTTGCCAAAAAAATCGATTCGCCGTCAATCCCGAATGGATTCGGCTGACCACGAAGCGATCGACAGGACCTTTGGAATGAGCGGATTCGCCAATATCCAGAAATCTGGCTTGCGCTTCATTCCTTGCCACCGCAGCCGCCAGCCATTGCCCTCAATGGCGAATTGACTTGATTTCCCACGGAAAAAACAAGTTCATCGTCGAATTGTGAAGAATTTATGCGAGTCTTTGGGTTTTTTTTTGATTTGGCCAGCGAAATGACGCCTTTTGATGGTGATTCAGATGGAGAGGATCTCCCTTTTTGAGAGGGTATGCGCTCAGCCGAAATTTCGCAGGCAAAATGCCTTTTGCGAACCTGCCGGTTGAGAATCGATGCACAAAAAAAGCGCACGTTTCAGCTCAACCGTTGATAGGCTGGAAAAATATGGAAAGGCCCAGGTGGTGACAGGAAAAAACGTCAAGGAACTCGTTGGACGTATTATCGGCAAAGCCAAAGCATGCGGAGCTGATCTGGCAGGCGTGGCAAGCGTGAGAGATTTGAAGCGTTCGCCCTCCCATGCAATCAGCGAGAGAATGCCTGAATTCGACGGTGTGGGAACCAAAGATGCGCAGGGCCGACAACGCGGTGTTGTAAAATGGCCTGAAAGCGCCAGATCCGCTATTGTAATCGCTGCGGCGCACCCCTCTGAAAAGCCTGAAATGGACTGGTGGGTCACAGGCGCTTCAGCTGGAAATACAGCCGGCAACCGCCTGCTGATGGGGACAGCGTCCGAACTTGCATCATGGCTTGAAAAGGAGCAGGGGATTCAATGCTTCAAATTGCCGTACCATATCGAACACGGCGGGATTTACATGAAAGATGCCGCCGTATTCGCCGGGCTGGGCTGCATCGGAAAAAATAATTTGCTGATAACGCCTCAATACGGGCCCCGGATCAGATTGCGGGTCATGTTGACAGATGCGGATTTGCCGTCTGCGGGTGCTGCCGACGTTGACCCCTGTGAAGACTGCCCCATGCCCTGCCGCATCGCCTGTCCGCAGGACGCGTTTGAAAAACGGATATACTTCCCCGAAGAATACGGACAGAAAAAACTTCCCGGAAGAAGTGGGGGTTATAACCGGTTAAGCTGTAATCGGCAGATGGTTATAAACCAGTCCGATTTCGAGGAAGTAGAAATTGAAAATCAGCAAGACCCGGGAAAACAGGTAAAATATTGTCGTGAATGCGAACTGGCCTGTCCGGCCGGGTCGACGTCGTCCATCGGCGGGATTGCCTAAACATCAGCGAAAATGCATCGGATCGGCGCTGGTGCGTGCCGGTCCCGACGCGTGCGTGAAAATCGGCGATGGTGATGTCGTTGTGCTGGGTCACCCCTATCCCAAAGAGGCGAGGGGACGTTGACGCAACGGCGGTTCAGCAACCGAACTGAGCAATTGTGCACGCCATCCCAACCCTTCCTGGGGGAAGGGTGGTGGCGCTCCCATCAACCTGGTCTTCAGTCCACGCCAGGGTAACCGCCCGCTGGGGACGGATTGCCGAGAAGATCGATGGCCGCCCGGCAATAGGTTTCCACACCGGTGAGCAGGATCTCTTCATTGAAGCCAAAGCGCGGATTGTGGATGCCGGCAAAGCTGTCGTTGCCCGCACCCAGGCAGAAAAAACACCCCGGGACGCGTTCCAGGAAAAAGGCCATGTCTTCACCCCCCAGTGTCCTTTCCGGCACGACCACCCGGTCGACGCCGACGACGTCTTCGGCGATGCGCCTCATCCGGCCGGCCATGTCCGGATCGTTGATCGTGGGGGGATAGCCCTGTTCACAGCTCATTTCGTAACCGGCCCCCATGGATTGGCAAACCCCTTTGACGATGGTATCGATGATTTCGGGCCAGCGTTTCCAGATCGTCTTGTCGAAGGTCCTTGCGGTGCCGCTCAAATTAGCGCTTTCCGGGATGACGTTGAAGGCGGTACCGGACTGGAATTGTCCGACAGTGACCACCGAGGGGTGCAGTGGATCCATCTGGCGGCTGACGATGCGCTGTAGCGCCGCCACTACCTGGCAGCCGGTTTCCAGGGCATCCACGCACAGATGCGGCATGGCCCCGTGGCCGCCCTTGCCGGTGATGGTGATATCGAACCGGAACATGGCGGCGAGGAGGGCGCCGGCCCGGATACCGATGGTTCCCTCGGGAATGGTCGGCCAGATGTGGCAGCCCAGGGCGCAGTCCACGTGGGGATTGTCCATCACCCCGGCGTCGATCATGGGCTTGGCGCCACCCGGCCCCTCTTCGGCCGGCTGGAAGACAAATTTGATCGCGCCGTTGATGCGGTCTTTGAGCGCGTTCATGACGGTGGCGGTGACCAGAGCCATGGCCGTGTGGCCGTCATGGCCGCAGGCGTGCATGACCCCGGGATGTTGGGACGCAAAGGGCAGGCCGGTGGCTTCGGTGATGGGCAGCGCATCCATGTCGGCCCTGACCAGCAGGGTCGGGCCGGGGCGGCCGGTCTCGAGCAGGCCCACCACACCGGTGCGGGCAATGCCCGTGACCACCGACAGGCCTTGCCGCTTCAAATACTCGGCCACATAGGCGCTGGTCTTCTCTTCCTTGAAGCCCAATTCCGGAATGCAGTGAAGCTGGCGGCGGACTGCGATGAGCTGTTCCCTGTATGATGAGATCCTATCCTTCATCTTCATGGTGACACCTATATCCGTTTCCCGTTGATTGACGAACCCGTCATCATTAACTCAGGAACAACCAGCAAGCAATAATGGCGAAGATCACCCCGGCGGCATCGGCCGTCAGGGCCGCGGCCATGGCGTGCCGGATGCGCCGGACCTGCACCGCACCGAAGTAGACGGCCATGACGTAGAACGTGGTTTCCGTGGAGCCCTGCAGGGTGGAGACCAGCACGCCGGTGTAGCTGTCCGGTCCGATGGCCGGGTCATTGATGATCGATGCCAGAATGCCATAGGCACCGGAGCCGCTCAAGGGGCGCATCAGCGCCATGGGCAGCGCCTCGGCCGGCAGGCCGAACCGCCCGGTGACCGGCGACAGGGCCCCAACCAGAAGGTCGAGTGCCCCGCTGGCGCGCAGCATGCCGACCGCAACGAGAATGGCCACCAAATAGGGAATGATGCGCAGGGCCACCTGGAATCCTTCCTTGGCCCCATCCACAAACACCTCGTAGACCTTTACCCGCCGGACCGCCCCGAAGACCAGAAAACCTGCCATCAGGCCCGGCAGGATCCACGGGGAGAGGGTCTTGCCGAAAAGAATGGCGCCGGGAATCATGGCCGCCAGGGCGGCCAAGGCCACCATGCTCACCCAGATCGGGTATGCCCCGTGTGCCGCTTCCAGGGTAGCTGTCCCATCCAGCCCCGCGGTATCGTTGTTTTCACCGGTGTCTGTTTGTTTTGCACCCGCCTGATGCTTATCTCCCATGGGCGACAGGCGCTGGTAGAGTTTGGCCGCCAGGATGGCCACGGTGGTGGAGCCGATGGTTGCAAAGAGGGTGGTGGGCAGGATGATCGCCGGGTCGGCGCTGCCCGCGGCTGCCCGCAGGGCGATGACACCGGTGGGCAGCAGGGTCACGCTGGAGGTGTTGATCGCCAGGAACAGGGCCATGGCGTTGGTGGCCGTTCCCGGTCGCGCATTCAGACTTTCCAGCTCCTGCATGGCCCGGATGCCGAAGGGCGTGGCGGCGTTGCCCAATCCCAGGGCGTTGGCCGACAGGTTGAGGATCATGGCCCCCATGGCCGCATGGTCCGCCGGCACGTCGGGGAAGAGCCGCACCATCAGGGGACGGATCAAACGGGCCAGGATGACCAGCATCCCTCCCGCTTCGGCCACCTTCATCAGGCCCAGAAACAGGGTCATCACACCCACCAGTCCGATGGCCAGTTCCACCGCACCGGCGGCCGATTCCACCATGGCTGCGGAGAGGGCCTGCATGGGTGACGGAAAATCCGTCGCCGGCTGGAACCCGAATTGCTTCCAGCCGGCAAAGCAGAAGGCGCCAAGAACGATGATCAGGAAGATCCGGTTCACGCGGTCGGTCCCGTTTTTTCCTTTTCAGACGCCGGCTTGAGAAGGATCCGAGCATCCACGATGCTCAGGCCGTCATGGTGAATGATTACCGGGTTGAGGTCCATCTCCTGGATCTGGGGATAGGCCTCGATGATCTCCGAGCAGACCAGCAGCAGGCTGACCAGGGCTTTCTTGTCGTAGGGCTTGTCGCCGCGAGCGCCGTCCAGGATGGGGTGGGACTTGGTTTCGGCGATCATGCGCTGGGCCGAGCGGCGGGAGATGGGCAGCACGCGGAAAGCGACGTCCTTTAAAATCTCCACCATCACCCCGCCCAGCCCGTACATGATCACGGGACCGAACTGGTCGTCGATCTTGGTGCCGATGATGACTTCGATGCCCTTGCCCGCCATGGGGGAGATCAGCACCCCTTCGATGCGCGCGTCGGCCTTGTAGGCCTTGGCGTTGTCGATGATTTCCGTGAATGCCGCTTTCACCTGATGTTTTCCGGACAGGTCGAGCTTGACGCCCTTGGCGTCGCTCTTGTGCAGGATGTCCGGGGAGGCGATTTTCAGGACCACCTTGCCGCCCATGGCAGCCGCCGCATCCACGGCCGCATCGGCCGTGGTGGCCAGGGCGTCGCCGGTCACCGCCGCGCCGTGAAGCCGCAGCAGTTGCTTGGCTTCGGCCTCGAGCAGTGCGCTGCGGCCCGATTGGTAGGCGCCGTCGATGAGCTGCTGGCCCTCGGGTTTTGCTTTGGCCCCCCAGTCCAGCACGAAATTCGATTTGGCGTGGTAGCTCTTCAGATACTTGCCGTATTGGGCCAGCACCCCGATGCACTTGCAGGCCACATCCAGGCTGCCGTAGACCGGGACGCCGTAGTAGCGCAGCAGGTCCAGGCTGTGGGGTTTTTCCGAGTTGTAGAGGCTGTGCACCACGATGGCCTTCTTGCGATTATTGACCATCTTGCCCATCTGGTGGGCCGCATCTTCTTCCATCAGGGCCAGGCTTTCGGCAAAGCGGATGCCGTAGCCGCCGAAGAGGCCCACGATCAGCAGGCCGCCCACATTGGGGTCACCCAATATGATGTTGGCGCAGTCGGCGAAGACGGCCGGGTTGTCGTCGGTGCCGCCGGCCACATCGATGGGGTTTCTCACCGAAGCCCCGCCGGGGAGAATGGCGCGCAGTTTCGCCTGGGTCTTCGCTTCCAGTTGCGGAATCTGTACGCCCAGATCGGTGAGGGTGTCGGCGGCGATGGTGGCGTGACCGCCGCCGTCGGCCAGGATGGCGATCTGGTTGTTCTTGATCGGCGGCAGGCTGGATAGGCTCTCGGCGGCCGGAAAGAGTTCGTCGGAATTTTCGATGACGATGATGCCGGCCCGTTCGAAGGCGCCCTTGGCCACTTCGGACATGCCGGCCAGGGCGCCGGTGTGGGAGCCGGCGCTCTGCTTGCCGGTGGAGGAGCGACCGCTCTTGAGCAGGATGATCGGTTTGGTCTCGGTGGTCTTATAGGCCTGCTGGAGAAATTTGCGGCCTTCGCGCATACCTTCCACATACATGAGGATGGCGCGGGTGTCCGGATCCTGCTGGAAGAATTCCAGGTATTCGTGGAAGCGGATATCCGCCTCGTTGCCCACGCCGACGTAGTAGGTGAATCCCTTGCGGCTCTGCAGCTTGGCTTCGGTGATCAGCGTCAGGGCCATGTTGCCGCTCTGGGTCAGCAGGGCGATGTCGCCTTTGGGCGAATGCTTCAGGCCCACCAGGTTGAGGTTGTCCTTGAGGTTGATCATGCCCGAGGTGTTGGGGCCGATCAGGCGGATGTGGTGTCGGCCGGCGACCTTCAACACCTCACTCTCCAGCGCTTTGCCCTTGGCGCCGGTTTCGCCGAATCCCGTGGCCAGGATGATCGCGCCCTTGACGCCCTTTTTGCCGCAGTCTTCCAGGACCGCGGGAACGGTTCGGGCCGGGGTGGCGATGAGGGCCACGTCCACCTCTCCCGGAATTTCCGAAACGGCGGTGTAGCACTTCAGGCCCATGATGCTCGGCTCTTTCGGGTTGACCGGGTAGATGGCCCCCTCATAGCGTTCGTCCAGCAGCGTTCGAATGGTCTGATAGCCGCGCTTGGTGGGCGCCTTGGATGCGCCCACGACGGCGACGCTGCGGGCGTTGAGGACGTGTTCCAGTCCCATGATATGCTCCTTTCTTACTTCTTGCGGTCTTCGAATGCCGCAAGGGATTCCTGGCGCTCCTTGGTGGAGACGCAGGCCAGGCAGGCTTCCACTTCGAAGTCCATCAGGGCTTCCAGGCTGGCTTCACCCTGGGCCATGTTGAGCCCCTTCTTGATCATCTTCAGGGAGAAGGCCGAGTTGGCGGCGATCTTGGCGGCCATCTCCATGACTGTCTCCATCAGTTTTTCTGCCGGTACGGCACGGTTGACCAGCCCGATGCGCTGGGCCTCCACCCCGTCGATATACTCGCCGGTAAATAGCAGCTCGCGGGCCTTTCCCGGGCCGATGAGGTTCTGGACCAGCCGGAAGGCCCCGCCGGTGACCGACGAGGTGACCTTGGCCTCGGGACTGCCGATCTTGGCCTCCTCGGCGGCGATGCGGATGTCGCAGGCCAGGGCCAGTTCGTATCCGGAACCGATGGCGAAACCGTTGACGGCGGCGATGGTGGGCTTTTCGAAGCGGATAATGGCCCGGGACACCTCCTGCAGCGACACCAGATAATCCCGGTAGTCTTCGATGGAGCGGGTCTTGGATTCCTTGAGGTCGGCGCCGGTGGAAAAGGCGCGACCTTCGCCGGTGACAACCACGACCTTGACCGCTCCATCGGCCCGGGCATCCTCCAGGGCGGCCTGCATGTCCAGCCAGAGGCGTTTGTTCATGGCGTTGAGTACGTTGGGGCGGTTGAGCCGGATGACGGCCACCCCGTCTTGCTTGTCGTAAATGACGCATTCCAATTCCATGGCGCCTCCTATGGCGGTTGGTGACAAAATGGGTGGAAAGATGCGGCCCCACTAGGCCTAAAATATCGGGCGGGTCAAGTGAATTATACCCGATCAGGCCAAATCTTCAAGGGCTTCACGCATCAGCCGGGCAATGGGCAGTTGTCTGGGGCATCGGGCCTCTGCCGCCGAGTAGTCCGTCAGGGTCATTTTTTTGCGGACCGCATCGGGAATGGCGGCGAAGCGTCGCCTGGCATCGCTCGAATCCCCGTAACTGCGGGAATACATGAGGTAGCGCATGACGTCACCCACGGGGACAGTATCCGCGATGGCGCTCTGGCAGATCTGCGTGCAGCCGGCACAATAGTGCGAGAATGTCTCCTGGGCATAGCGGTCCAAGTGCTGCCGGTCGTTGTCGGTCAGCGTCGTTTGGTCTACGGCTGCGGCGATATTGGCCATGAGGATCGCCATGGTGGGCATCTGTGAACACAGGGCCGAAATCATCGGATTCTCCCACACCGCCTTGAGTTTGGCCTGTTTGTCGGTAAAGCCTTTTTTCACGAAGCGGCCGGCCAGTTCCAGCTCCCGGGACGTGTTGGTTTCCACGGCGCCGCCGCCCTGGGTCTTCATGGCGGTGAGCCCGATGCCGGCGTCCACGCAGGCTTTCACCGCCGCCTTCATTTTCTCTTCATGCATCAGCCTGAAATTGTACGTCATCATGATCCCGTCGATCCAGTCCAACCGGGCGGCATCCAGCAGACATTGCTCCATGTTGGAATGGGTCGAAAAGCCGAATAGACGGATCTTGCCTTCCGCCTTCTGCTCCCTGGCCCATTCCCGCATAGCGCTGTCCATCGTGTCTGCGTCCCGGATGGCATGGACGAAGAAGAGGTCGACGTGATCGGTATTCATCCGTTCCAGGGAGGTGGCTAGGTCGTTGCTCATGCCCCGGCTGCTCCGGGAAGTGGATTTGGTGACCAGGAAGATCTTCTCCCGGTGGTCGGGGTAGCTCTTGAAGTACTGGCCGATGCCTTCCTCGCTGCGTCCGCCGCTGTAAACATGGGCCGTGTCCCAGTAGGTGACCCCCCAGCGCATGGCCTGCTTGAGCATGGTCTGGTTGGCGGGGATGTCGAACATGCCCCCCATGGACAGGATGGGGACGTGGATGCCGGATCTGCCGAAAGGCCGGGTGGGGACTCCCGTGATCTCTGCCGCATGGGCCGGCGTGGCTGCGTGAGCCGTGCCGCGTCCCGCCAAGGGGGCCAGGGCGGAGCCCAGGCCGGCGGCGCCGGCGGTTTTGATAAAGGATCGTCGGGATATGCCCTTTTGAATGTCTTTCATGGGATTACCTCGTTTTGAGTGGGTTAAACAATAAATGGCCAACATCGGTTCATCGAACGTCCGTGGTCGAACGAAAACTGACTGCCAATACCGGAAGGCAATCCGTTATTGCCCGGGGTAATATCCAACTATCCCTTTTGCTTCGATTTCCCCTCCTCGGACGTCGGTCTTCAGACATCCGATCTCTACAGCAACAGCCGATGGCGCCTTTCGCGCGTTTCGTTTTCCGCAGTCACCCGGATCGCCCGGCGGCCCTTGACCGGGCATTCGTGTTCACAGACCCCGCAGCCGATGCATCGGGCCGGGTCCACATAGGGAAGTTGCAGACGAACCAGCAGGGTGATCCGGTCTCCCTCTGCTGCATGGGCCGTGAATGGATTATTCTCCAGCGTAATGCCGCCGGGTCCGATATCGACAATTCTCACGGGCGGTATTCCGGGGCCGCTGTCAAGGGATATAAAAAAGTCCCCGGTGGCAAACCGGTCGGAAGGCAACGCCGGGCCGTCGAATGTCAACCGGTTGGCTGTCATGCCTCGGAGGCGCAAATCGCCATCCATGCGAACCGTTCTGAATTCGATGCGGGTGAAGATCGCCTTGGGACTCACCGGGCAGTTTTCCTGGCAGACGATGCACGGGCGGTCCATGGCCCAGGGCAGGCAGCGTCCCCGATCGACGAAGGCCATGCCGATGCGGATGGGGCCATTGTGTTCGAAATCGCCTTTTCCCAGGCGTTCGTCAATGGAAATCGGCCGGATGGCGGCGGTGGGGCATAGGTTGCCGCAGGCAATACATCCGTGCTGGCATCCGCTGGTGCCCATGCGAAAATTAAGCATCGGGGTCCAGATGCCTTCAATCCCGGCCTGAAAGGCAGCCGGGTGAATTACGTTGGTCGGGCAGACCCGCATGCACTGGCCGCATTTGATGCAGCGCTGGAGAAACGCTTCCTCCGGGAGGGACCCCGGGGGGCGGATGACGGCAGGGTTCCAGGCGTCGCCGCCCATGCCGGACAGCCGCGCCAGGGGAACGGCGGTCAACCCCGCGGCCAAGGCGGCCACCAATTCTCTTTTGGAGATATCCGGCACAGCAACTTCTCCCGCAGCCGATGCGTAAAGATGATAACCCATCACGTCGTGCCGGCAGTCCGTCAGGCAGTTCATGCACAACACGCACTCGGGGGTGCGGATGACGGACGACGGTTCGCACCCGCCCTCGCAATACCGGTCGCAGTCTCCGCAAGCGGTGCAGCCCTCAGCCCTCTGACCCACCCGCCACAGGGCGTTTGTCCCAAGTACACCGAACAAGGCCCCCAGCGGACAGACAAAACGGCAGTAAAAGCGCGGGATGACCAAGTTTAATAGAACCGCTGCCCAGAATATGGCAGCCATGGCAAAGGTACCCGGGTAGAGTCGGCTGGCCGCAGAGACGGAGATCAGCCGTCCGTCCACCAGCGGCAGCAGGGCCAGGTTCACCGATCGGTAAAAAAGGGGGATGGGATCCAGCAATCCGGTCTGCAGGGATGCGGCCAGCAGCCGGGAACCGTCGGTGAAGAGACCCAGGATGACCCATCCGATGGCCACGGCCGCAATGCCGGTCACCCATCGGCCCCCGGACAGGGTTCGCAAACGAAGCGCACCCGCGCCAAGCAGAAGCAATGCAACCCCAATTGCTGCGGCCAGGTAAAAGGATCGGATGGGAATGCCCAGTAATCGGCTGATCAGTTCACCCGCTGCTGCACCCAGCAGGAAGACGAGCAGGGTGTATTTGACCGCCTGGCCCCGGCGGTAGCGATTGGCTGCGATCCTCCACGATGCGCGGCGGCCCAAATTGGCCATCCATCCCACGACCTGGTGCAGGGCCCCGAAGGGGCATAGCCAGCCGCAGAAAAAACGGCCCAGCACGATGGTCAATACGACGCTTAACAGTCCCCACAACAGTCCGGCGTAGAGCGTGCCGCTGGCCAGAAGGGTGCCCAGGCCCACCAGCGGGTCAAGTTGGATCAGCCAATTGACCGGCCACCCTCGCAGCTGCCACCACCTCTCACCCAGGGTGGAAACGATGCAGAACCACAGGAAGAGCAGGAAGAAGAAGATCTGGCTGATGCGTCTGGCGGTGGTGATTTTCATGAAGCCTGTATCTCTTTCAGATCCAGCGACCGGTAGTCGGCCCTGCCGGCGCCCACGCTTTCGGCTTTGGCGATAAAAGGCAGATCAGCGGCGGTGCGGCCCAACAGGGTGGCGCCGGCGGCATCGGCGGCCACCGGGTCTGTGCTCACGATCAGGGTACCGGTGGGTTTGAGGTCGGACAGGGAGCCCCCGGTGGGTCCGTTGCTCATCATGGACTGCGTACCGTCCAGCACCACCACCGTTGGTCTGATCATCATGGCCAACTCCTGGATGATGGTGTGGATATCCTGGTGAAAGATGTTGCGCCGTCCGCCCAGCAGGCCGTACCAGTTTTTCAGGGTCATGGATGCGCCGCTGCGGTGGTGATCTTTCACCGGGGCCATGCCGATGATGCGGTCCACCCTGGACAGGGGGGCATAGAGAACCGGCCAGTCCCGGATCAGACGCCCGCCGGAAACGCTGAAGCGCTGGAACAGGGATTCGCGTGGAATCACCACCTCGGCACCGGCCAGGCGGGCCGCCGCATCGATGCCGGTGAGGGCGAAGCAGGAGGCCGGGTCATTGATGGGGTTGTCCGTTACGATCACCCGGGAGGCGCCGGCGTCCAGACACAGGCGTATCACGGCTGCCACCAGGTCCGGGTGCGAGGTGGCACCCAAGGCGGGTGGCGAGGCAAATGCGGCGTTGACCTTGAGCAGCACACGCTCACCGGGTTTGACGAAGGCCTTCATGCCGCCTAATGCCTCGAATGCCTGCCGGACGCTGCTCGCTCTGTCCATGCCTTGGGCCGTTCCGCGGGCGATGCATATTTTCCCGCTCATTTCGGCGATGGAAAAATCGGGGATCTGCACCGTTTCACGGGCATCTGAGCGGGCCAGGGGCGGCTTGCTGTCATAGAATCCGATGCCCAGGGCACCGGCGGCGGCAACGGAAAGCCCGGCGCGGGTGCAGCGCCCGATAAATTGGCGACGGTTGATGGTTGCTTCGGTCATGCCAGAGCCCCTCGGTGATTCCATTTCTCTCTTTGGTTTTTAGCGGTGTCGCAATCGGATGCTGTGCTTCTTCAGGGGGTGTCTTTTTTTTCGATTCCGATCCCGGTTTATTCCCCCAACCGTTCCAAATGTGCGGCCAGCCGACCGGCAATGGTGCCGGCCGCCTCCAGGCTGACGGCCTCGTGAACACCGGCCAGGTAACGCCCGCGGGTGAAGACGATTTCATAGGCGTCGAAAAATTGAACGACGGATGCGCCCTCAACAGACAGGGGTGCATCAATGCTGGCGGCGCCATAGGAGACCAATGTCTGCCGGTATTCAACGGCCAATGCGGAGGCGGCTTCGGCGGTTCGCCGGTCGGAGACGAATGCGGTCAATCGGGCATCCCCGACCAGGTATTCAGCCGTATGGATCCGGTCCAGCTGTTCGTAGCCGAAGGCGTTGGCGGTTACCAATTGAAGACTTTCAGCCTGAAGACCGCTCTCGGGAAACAGATCCTGGCCCGGCGCGCTTGCCACCGTGGTTCCGCCGTGCGCCTTTAAAAAGGTGCGGGCCAGCAGACCGATGGCCTGTTGCAGCGCTTCAGAGGCGTCGGTGCCGATGATTTCCAGGTAGAATTGTTCGTGGGCCAGGAACAGGGCGTTTTCCGTGCGGTAGGCATTGATGCCGATGCCGGCGGCCTGGGCGTCTTGCCGGCGCTGCATGCTGAAAACGGAAAAGGCGTTTTCCGGCGTGGCCATGTCGTAAACGAACACCTCCACCCAGGCCCCGGCGGTTTGATCCAGGCTAAACCGCTGGGTATGCAGGGAAGCGAATCCGGAGGAGAGATAGAGATCCGCGCGACCGTTGATTTTTTCGTACAGCGTGTCCGGGCCGAAGCGTTCCGGGATAGAAAAAGGGGCGATTCCAGACCCCGCGGTGTCAATCAGCGCCCGCAGACCGAATTCCGACGATTGTGCGTGGGGCTGCGATTCCGGACGGAGGGCGACCACCCCCGGGTTGATCTGAAACTGACGAACGGTCACGCCGGCGCCCACGATGGCGAGGAGGGCCAGGATAGCCATGGACAGGCGGGTTTCCATTTTCCCCGGTTTTTTGGGCGCAGCTGTCTTCATTGCTTTCACCGCAATGGGGGATGAGTTCATGCAAACATAGGCTTTCTCCACCAATAGAAAGGTTCCGGTTTGGTTTGTCAACCGTTAAGCGCCAAAACAGCGGGAAAGCCATCGGGCATGCTTCTCTTTCAGCCTTCACCCGCTTTATGAAAGGAAATGGTCAATGCATAGGCCCCGTCTTCGAAGCGGCTGCGGATCGGATAATCGCCCTTTTCGAACACCTTGATCATGGCCTGGTTGGTGGCCAGCACGTCGGCGGTCATCCCCCGGGCACCGCGCTGGCAGGCCAGACGGGCCAGCATCCGGTACAGGTAGGTGGCGATGCCCAGACCCTGATACGCCTCGTCCACGACGAAGGCCACATCGACGTAAGGTTTGTCCTTGTGGCGTGCAAAGCGGGCTTCGGCAATGATCTGGCCCTGGCCCGGCGGCCCCACCAGACCCACCACGGAGAGCACATCCCGGTAGTCCACGTTGACGTAGGCTTGCATCTTGGCATGGGGCATGGTCTTGACCGGCGTGAAATAGCGGTAGTAGATGGCCTTGTCCGAAAAGCGGTAGAAGAGGCGGCGCATCTCCTCTTCGTCGGAGGGTTTGATGGCGCGGAAGCGGACGTCGGTGTCGTTCTTGAAGGTGTGCCGTTCGCTTATCTCCGAGGGGTAGAGATGGGCGCTTTCGGCCAAAAAAATCTGGTCAGGGTAAATGATATGTTCCGCCTTGGCTTTTTCGACCAGCGCCGGCCGGTCGTCGGGGTGGGCGATTTCGATGAGGGCCTGAGCCCGTTCCCGCAGGGTCCTGCCGGAAAGGGAGGCGATGCCGTATTCGGTGGCGATCATGTTGACCGAGTCGGGCAGGTTCAGCTGGTTGGGCATCTCTTCGATGGAGATGCGAACGTTGTTTTCGCCCTTGAGGTTGCGGCTGGGCAGGGCGAAGATGGTGAACCCGCCCGGCGATATCTCCGCGCCGTTGAGAAAATCCATGGCCTGGCCCGGTCCGGAGGTGACCTGGCCTTTGCCCGTGTGCATGGCGATGCGCCCGGACAGGTCAACCTTGCGGGCCGGGAAGATCGCCACGAATTGAGGGTTTCGGCCGATCTCCATGGGCGGGAAGACTTGGTCGATGCTCTGAAATTCCACCAGGGGGTTGCGGTCCAGCCAACGCATCAGTTCGGAAGAGCCCATGGCGTAGCAGGTGAGCGATTTGCCGCGGAAGGTCTTTTTGCGCCGGTTGGAGACCGCACCGCTTTTGATCAGGGTCATGGCTGCATCAGTGATAAAGGGCGTGTGGATGCCCAGATCCCTTTTGCCGGCCAGGTGCCGGGGAAGGGCGTCGAACAGGGGGCCGAAGGTGAACCCCAGGCAACTGCCGTCTTCGATCACCGAGGCCACGTTGGCCGCCACCCGGTGGTAGACGTCATCCACCGGCCAGGCGGAAAAAAGCGGGGTCGGTTCACTGCTTTCCACCAGCAGGTCAAATTCATTCACCGATACGAAGGTGTCGCCATAGGTGCGGGGTATATCAGCGTTGATTTCCCCGATTACCACCGATGCCTGGGCCATGACCTGGCGCCCCACATCCACGGCGATGCCCAGCGAGCAGAAGCCTTCGGGGTCCGGCGGGGTGATCTGGATCAGGGCCACATCCACGGGCAGCTGCCGGCCTTTGATCAGCTGCGGAATGGCGGAAAAGCGGCTGGGGATCAGATCCACCCGTCCGGCGGTGATGGCCTCGCTGGCCACCCAGCCGGAGAAGAAGGTTTTCAGCCGGTACTTGCTGGTTCGAAGCCCCTCCAGAGAGATGACATCCCCGAAGCTGAGGATCTGGATCAGGGTAAGATCCTGAAGGTTCAAGGCATCCGATGCCATGAGGCGCTTGACCAGGGTGTGGGGTTCGGCGGCACCGGTACCCAGGAAAATGTTCATTCCCGGTTCGATGCGGTCCAGGGCCTGATCAGGCGTGGCCCGTTTCCTGAGCCAGTCGGTTTCCTTGGGTTCGGTCATCGGTTCTCCACAGTTTGGGGGTAACGCGTCGGTTGCTTCCAAATCTAGCCATCAACGTTGAGAAAACAATCGACGTCGGAAGGATCGGGTGTTATGAGTTCTCCAGACAGCCGTTTACCGTCACATGATCGATCATAAGAGGAAACCATCGTCATGAAATACGATTTTGACCGGGAGATCAACCGCAAAAACACCCAATCTGCCAAGTGGGGCGTCATCCAGGATCCCGACAACCCGTCGCGCTGGCATGCCACCGACGACTATTATGGTGAAGGACGGATCCTGCCCCTGTGGGTGGCGGACATGGATTTTCCGGCTCCCCAGCCGGTGGTGGAGGCCCTGGTCCGGCGCGCGCAACACGGCATTTACGGCTATACGATCCGGACGGCAGACCACGACCGGGCTGTTGTGGATTGGATGAAACGACGCCATGGCTGGGCGATCGAACCGGGCTGGATCGTGTCCACGCCCGGGGTGGTGCCGGCGGTCAATTTCCTCGTGCGGTCGTTCACCCAACCGGGAGAGAAGGTGCTGGTTCAGCGGCCGGTCTACTACCCTTTTTTCAATGCCATTGAAAACAACGGCGCCCAGATTGTTTCCAGCAGCCTGGTGCTCGACCGGGACCGCTATGAAATGGATTTCGACGACTTCGAAAAAAAAGCAGCCGATCCGGCGACCACGCTATACATCCTGTGCAGCCCCCACAACCCGGTGGGCCGGGTATGGACCCGTGAAGCGCTGATCCGCGTCGGGGAGATCTGCCTGAAGCACGGGGTGCTGGTGGTTGCCGACGAGATCCATGCCGACCTGACTTACAGCGGAATCACCTTCACGCCTTTTGCCGCCATCAGCGAAGCGATGGCCGACAACACGGTGGTCTGCACGGCCCCCAGCAAAACCTTCAATCTGGCCGGCCTGCACACATCCAACATCATCATCCCCAACGACCGATTGAGGCGCCGCTTCCAGCAGACGCTCAACAGCTGCGGCATGGGCAAGTGGGCTTCTCCCTTTGGCGTGCTGGCCTGCGAGACCGCCTACCGGGAGGGTGAGCCATGGCTGGCGCAGGTGATGGCCTATATCGAAGACAACCTGGACTACATGCAGGGGTTCATCGACAGGCATGTTCCAGGCATCCGGATCATCCGGCCCGAGGGCACCTACCTGGTATGGCTGGACTGCCGGGGACTGGGGCTGGACAAGTGGGCGCTCAAGCGCCTGATGCTGGGAAAAGCGCGAATTTTTCCGGACGAAGGGTTTATCTTCGGGCCCGAAGGTGACGGATTCGAGCGAATCAACATCGCCTGCCCGCGGTCGATTCTGCAAGACGCCCTGGCGCGAATCCGGCGGGCGGTTCAGCGATTGAACATCACGAAGCCTGCCAGAATCAGGGCCATGCCGGCCAGGTGGAAGGACTTCAGGGATTCTCCCAGAAAAAGGATGGCCAGGATGGCTGCAAAGACGGGGATCAGGTTGATGAACAGGCCGGTGCGGTTGGCGCCGATGACGGCCACCCCGCGGTTCCAGCAGAAATAAGCCACGATGGATGGAAAGAGGGCCACGTAGCCGATGCTGCCAACCACGCCGGGTGTCAGTTTGAACGTTCCGACGGCCGATATTTCCCACAGGTAGAACGGCAGCAGTCCCAGGCACCCGAGACCGAAGGTGTAGGTCAGAAAGCTCATGGGGTGCATGTTCGGCCGTTTGGGCAAGAGGGCCGAGTAGAGCGCATAAAGGACCACCGCCACGATCATCAACAGGTCTCCCTGCGCCAGGGCCAGGTCGATCAGCGCCTGCCAGCGGCCCTTGAGCACCACGACCCCGGCACCTACGACGCATAGCATCACCCCGGCGGCCTGAATCCCGGAGACCCGCTCCCCATATAATATCAGGGAAATAACGATGATGACCGCCGGCATGGTGGTCTGGATCAGGGCACCATTGATGGCCGTCGTGGTGTGCATGGCCGTGTAGAGGAGGGTGTTGAAGATGGTGACCCCGAACAGGGCGAGCAGCCCCAATATCTTCCACCCGGCCAGGGCCGTTTTCCAGTCGCGTTTGACGTAGGGCCAGGTCAGGGGAAGGAGCACCGCAAAGGCAACCGCCCATCGCCAGAAGGCCAGTGAAACCGGAGGAATCAAATCGACCACGCCCTTGGCCAGCACGATATTGCCTGCCCAGCACATGGGTGCCACAGCCACCATGAGAAACGCGGGAAGGCTGGATTTTGGGCTTGGGTTCATGCGGGCTGCCGGTCTCCGTCAATACGGGATGAGCGATGTCGCCTGGCGACACCCGGTAAGGGTCAGGCTGTTGTACCGGAACCCACGGGCTTTTGCAAGCTGCCCGCAGTCGACCTGAGGCGCGATGTCCATCAGTGGATCGCCGAGCCCTCATCGGATAACGGATACCAGCTGGTCGGTGTGTTTTTGACTTCTCCTGCCGGACATTTGCGCTGGCATTCCCTGACCGCCGGCAGCCAACTGGCGTCGCGCAGCCTGTCCGGTGAAGTGCGTTGACACCGACTGCGGTTTGCGTCATAACACCGGGAGCGGCCATCCACGAAAAAACCAGCCACGATAAACAAGGGAGGAACCACCATGAAGCAGGGCAAATGCCCCAAATGCGGGTCAGTCAACATCTATTCGGCCGAAGACCTTCCCCTAAAAAGCGGTCCGTTCGGCAGCAACTCCATCCCCATCAGCCTGACGGCCATGGCCGCCCTGGACAACTATGTGTGCGTGGATTGCGGCCTGGTGGAGAGTTACGTGGCCGAGGATTACATGCTGAAGAAAATTTCTCAAAAATGGAAGTCGGTGAATGAGAAGGCAGATGAAAAGGATTGATTTCTCGATATGACCAATTAACACCCTTCCAGGAATGAAAGCAAAAAGGTAATCTGATGCCGTTTCCCTTTTCCAGCAGCCGCATCCGCGGCATTCGCCATTTCGGGCTGATCTCGCGCGTGCTCATCAAACACGGCATGGGTGAAGTCGCCGATCGACTGAGGGGGCGAACCGGCAGCAAGATCAAAACCGGCCTTCCCGATCCGGTGCGCATTCGTCGCACCTTGGAGGAGCTGGGTCCAAGCTTCATCAAGCTGGGCCAACTCATGAGCACGCGTGCCGACCTCTTCCCCCCGGAATATATCGATGAATTCTCCAAACTGCAAGACCAGGTCCCGCCGGTGTCCTTCGAGGGCATCCGCCGGCTGATCGAGACCGAGTTGGGACAAACGCTGGACCAGCTTTTCAAAAGCATTGACCAGACGGCCATGGCCGCCGCATCCGTGGCCCAGGTGCACACCGCCCGCTTGAAAACCGGTGAGAAGGTGGCCGTCAAGGTGATCCGACCGGGGATCGAAAAGCGCATCCGCAAAGACATTCAGCTCATGTACTACTTTGCCGCCCGGTTCGAACGGAGCTTCGATCTGGGTCGCATCGTCGGTGCGGTCAACCTGGTCAAAGAGTTCGAACGCACCATCTTCCGTGAACTGGACATGCTCATCGAGGCCGGCAACATCGAGCGCTTCACCCGCAGCTTCAAAGAGATCGATGAAATATACATACCCAAGGTGTATTGGGATCTCACGGCCAAATCGGTGCTGGTGATGGAGCACATCGAGGGGATCAAGATGGATCGCGTGGACGAGATCCGGCGCCACGGCATCGACCCCCAGGAAGTGGCCATGATCGGTCTGCGGTCCTTTTCCCGCCAGCTGATGGCCGCCGGCATCTTTCACGCCGACCCTCACCCGGGCAACACCCTCGTCATGCACGACGGCCGGGTGAGCCTGGTGGATTTCGGCATCGTCGGCTACCTGGACGAAGAGACCATGATGCAGATCGCCCACCTGTTCTTGGGGTTTGCCGAGCACGACTACGACATGGTCATGGAGGCCTTCGAGGCCGCCGGCCTGCTGGATCCCCGGACCATGGATCTGAACAGCTTTAGAATGGACCTCAAGGACATGGCCGAACCCTTTTACGGGCGCTCCTTGAAGACCATTTCGGTCAAGGATGTCTACTACCAGACCATGCGGCTGGTATACAAGTACCGTATCCGGCTGCCCCGTAACCTGCTCCTGCTTTTCAAGACCTTCATCCAGACCGAAGCCCTGGGCAAGATCCTCGGTTCCGAGGCCAGCTTGCTGGAGGTGACCCGGCCCTACGCCAAGAAGTTGTTGCAGCAGGGCTACGAAGCACGCAAGGTGTTCAAGAACGTGGGCCGTGACACCAAGCTGTTCGGCGGCTACCTGCGCCAGATGCCCCACCTGGCCCACGGCCTGTTCAAACGGCTGGCCACGGAAACGCCCACAATCGAGATCGCCCACACCGGCCTTGAGGACACCTCCAGGAAGTTCGAAAACGGCATCAACCGACTCACCCTGGGTCTGGTGACCGCCGCCTCGCTGATCGCCGCCTCATTGATTCTCAACTCCACCCGCAAAGTGCTGCTCTTCGAGGTCGACTTTTTCGGCGTGCAGACCCTTTCCGTCACCGACGTGCTGGGCTTCTCCGGTTACGTCATTGCCACGCTCCTGGGCGTGTGGCTGGTTTTTTCGATTGTGCGCTCGGGTAAGCTTTAGCCTTCCGGATGGACATCGTGACGTGCATGTCAACACCGTCGCGTCTACCACCGTAACGCCGGGGACAATCGGCCGAAGGGGTGCATGAGAATGCGGGTACTCGTCGTTGAAGATGATGAAAAAATCGCCGCCTTCGTGGAAAACGGGCTGCGGGAAGCCGGTTTTGCCGTCGACTGCACGGGTGACGGCGAACAAGCCCTTCATATGGCCCTCGCGGTAGCTTATGATGCCGCCGTGGTGGACATCATGCTGCCCATGCTTGACGGATTGAGCCTCGTCAGCACCCTGCGCCATCGGGGCATCGACACACCCATTCTGATCCTCAGTGCCAGGCAGACCGTGGACGACCGGGTCGCCGGTTTACAGCGCGGGGCCGACGACTACCTGGTCAAGCCGTTTATTTTTGCCGAGCTGCTGGCAAGGGTTCAGGCACTGGTTCGCCGCGGATCAAAAACCGTCGAGGCCAGCCGACTGGTTTGCGGGGATCTGGCCGTGGATGTGATCCACCGCGAGGTTCACCGCGGTGGGCAGCCCATCGACCTGCAACCCAAAGAATACGCCCTGCTCGACTATCTGCTGCGAAACCGGGGCCGCACGGTATCCAAAACCATGATTCTGGAACACATCTGGGATTTTCACTTCGATCCCCAGACCAACGTCGTGGATGTGCTGGTCTGCAGGCTGAGAAACAAGATTGACAAGGACTTTCCCGTCAAACTCATTCATACCATTCGCGGAATCGGGTATGCGATCAAGGCGCCGCATGCGGAAACTCGGTAAGACCATCGGTTTCAAGATTGCTGCCGGCTATACCGTGCTCTTTTTCTTCAGCCTGATGGCCCTGGCGATCACCGCCTATCTGCTGGTGGGAAACACGTTGGCCCGCCAGGACAGGGAAATGATCACCGGGGAAATCGAAAGCCTGCGCAGCCAGTATGAAAGCGGCGGCTGGAAGGCCTTTCATGACACGGTTGTCGACAACAACCGTTTCCGCAAAAACAATCCCTTCTTCACGCGCGTGCCGGTCACCTCCACCGGCAGCGACCTGGTCTTCTTTCCCCATCACTGGAATGACTTCGACCTGGCGGCCCTGCAGGAGATGCCCGGTCAGCTCCCGGGGGCCTGGCTGCAGCTGCCGAATCGCTCGGGCTCCTGCGTGCTGGAAATCCTCACCGCCAGCCAACCAGACGGCAGCCTCTTTCAGGTGGGTATCAGCACTGAGGACCGACTGTCGGTGCTGGCCCGCTTACGTGAGGCGCTGGTGACCATTGCCGTCCCCCTGATCCTGCTGGCTGTTGCCGGTGGGGCGGTTTTATCCCGGCGGGTGCTGCTGCCTCTGAGAAACCTCATCGGCACGGTGGCATCCATCGAATCGGGAAAAATGGACGCCCGGGTTCCCAGCACCCAGACCGGCGATGAACTCGACGAACTCGGGAGCCTGTTCAACCGGATGATCGAAAAGATCAACCAGCTGATCCGGGCCATGCGCGGGTCACTTGACAGTGTGGCCCATGACCTGCGCACTCCCATGACCCGCTTTCGCAACAATGCCGAAAAGGCGCTCCAGGCGGAAACATCGGACGCCGCTTGCCGCGAGGCCCTTCAGGACTGTGTGGAGGAGTCGGACCGGATATTGAGGATGCTGGCCATGCTGATGGATATTTCCGAAGCCGAAACCGGCGCCATGCGGCTGTTGCTGCGCCCCTTGGACCTGGTTCCCCTGGCTGAAGGCGTGGCCGACATGTATCGCTATGTGGCCGACGAAAAAGACATTGGATTGGAGACGGACTTTCCGGCCGAAGCACGCCTGAACGCCGATGCGGACCGGATCAGCCAGGTGCTGGCCAACCTGCTCGACAACGCCGTCAAATTTACCCCCGAAGGCGGAACCGTGCGCGTCTCCATCGAGGAGCGTGCGCAGAGAGTGATCGTTCGCGTCACCGATTCGGGCATGGGCATCGACCCCGGAGAGATTCAGCGAATCTGGGACCGCCTATACCGTGGCCCCCGTTCCTCCCACAAGGGGCTCGGCCTGGGGCTGAGCCTGGTCAAGGCCGTGGTTAATGCCCATCATGGTGAAATGCGGGTGTCCAGTACCCCGGGGTCCGGATCGACCTTCGAGATGCACTTGCCTACCGATTACCTGCCGCCAGCCGACTGACCCGCGCTCCACACCGGGTCCCGACCCTGCATTTACCCCTCCCGTCAAATCCTTTCAAAACTGTAATGCTGGTGAAAGCATGCCGTAATGTTGCCATGATAGGATCGCGCCAGGTAAATATGCATCGGGTTGCAGGTTTTGCAGGTGTGCTTTGCCAATAAGGAAACCGTCACTTGAAGCGGATCGTATCACGCCGTAACCATACACGGCGAGGAGGTGTTTATGTCACTGTTTATCGGAACCACAATGATCTGTCTGGCCGGCCTGTGGCTAACGGTTCTATTGATCGGTGGTCGCAACCCGCGGCCGCCCTGGTGGGCCAACGACTGGATGCTTGGCGATGTCCAGGTGCCCCTGCTGATGCTGCTGGCGATCATCGGATTTTGGTTCATGACCCGCTTCGTGGGCGGGCAAGCGTCCGGCGCCGCCCCGGGCGTTTTTGAGATTCTTGCCGCCGTGGGAGTGGTTGCGGCCACCGTCCTGATCGTCAAGCAAATGAACGTAGGCCGGCGTTTGAGACAATTCGACGAGATGGCGGCCGACGGCACGCCCGAGGAGAGCTCGGCTGACGGGTCCGCCCGGATGATTTACCTGCACCGGAAACTGCCCTGGCAGGTCCGTCTGCACCTGGCTGACAAGTTGGGCTATGACCTGGATTGGATCCGCACACTGCGCTGCGTCATCAGTGAGATGAACGACCAGCCCGGTTGCTTCCGCTTTGTTGCCTTCAGCCCGGATCAGGCCAGGGAGCGGGGAGTGGCGATCAGCGATGTTGATGCGCTGGCGGCAAACCCGGAACTGGTAATCGTCCGCGGGATGTTCGACAGCAACAGCCAGCGGGTGAGCGTTGATGCGGTGTCTCACCGCCGGGCGGCCTGACCCGGCAGATTCTCGGTCGGGATCCGTTTCACCTGTTGATCGGAGCTTGTTGAACCCAAAATGACAATCGCGTCACATCGATCCGGCAGCGGTTCTCAAACCCGTCTGCTGGATGTTGCGGAGGATCTGCGCCGACGGCTAATACGGACCGGCATCCTTCTCATCGTTCTTTCCGGAGCCCTGTTTCCGCTGGCAGAGAACCTCTTGCACTGGTTTCAGGTACGGACCGCCGCACCCTTGGCCGCCTTCGGCATCGCCGACGCGTTCCTGGCCCTGCTTACCATTGCCCTGGGAGCAGGGGCTGCGGCTTCGCTGCCCTATGGCACGTGGCAAGTCCTTGCCGCCGTGGCCAAGGTGTTTCCCGAACTGACCCGCAGGACCCGCTGGCTGTTCTGGGCGGCAGCGATGCTGCTGTTTTTCGCGGGCGTGTGGTTCTGCATCCGGATCACCCTGCCATACGGCAGCCGGTTCCTGCTCAGCTTTGGATCGGAAAGTCTCCGGCCGGTTATCTGCGTGCGCCAGTTTGTTTCCTTCTGCCTGGTCTTCAGCCTGGGTTTCGGGGTCCTCTTCGAGCTTCCGCTGATTATGACGCTGCTGGCCTGGCTCAAGGTGGCCACGTCGTGCCTGGCACGGCGGTTTCGGCGCCCGGCAATTGTCCTGATCACCATCGTGGCTGCGGTGGTGACGCCGACGCCGGACCTGGTCAATCTGCTGCTGCTGGCCGTACCGCTCTACCTTCTGTTCGAGCTGGGTATCCTGGGCATGCGGCTCTGTGAGCACCGCCGGCAGAGCGCCTCGGTCATGGATGCGATAGCCGCCTGAGCGGCGCCTGTTGTCCACGATTCGATGACATAGATGGATCTGAGGAGGTCTTATGCAAAACAAACAGCTTGCGTCGCCAGACGCGATGGAAAACCAACCTGCTTCGCCGCAAGGAATCGATTACATGCCAAAGCGCTACACCGTTCGTCAGCAAGTGACTTATGGGGGAAAGCTGGCTGCAATGGGTGGCATCATTTTCATCATTTTCTGGCTATTCGAGGCCTATTTATCATGACCCGACGGGTCCGGTTAACGCAGTGGGTACCTGACTCACCGAAGCTCTGCCCGGCGATGAGGAAATCAATGGCCGGAACGGGTGTTGGGGTGAACGACAAGAACAATGATGGCGGTGTCGGTTTCGTTGCAGGGCTGGCCGCTGAAATCGCATGTCTCCATTTGTTTTTCATGGATGAAATAGTATTCGGCAGAGGGCTTTCGAATCTGGACGGTTGCCATGAAGGAACTTCCTGACAACCGTTTAAATCATTGCCATTGGCTCGCCGGTTGAGATAGGCTGATTTTTAAGTCGGACTATCAATCAGGAGGGCCTATGCTGCTGAACCGAAAAACGGTGTTAATCGTCGATCCGTCACCGATCTTCCGGCGAAAACTGAAAGGGACCATCCAGACCAACGAAACCCTGGTGGACGTCATCGAAGCAGATACCAGCGGCCAGGCGGAGGTCATCGTAGGCGATCAACAGATAGATGTTGTTTTTCTCGATATCGGGTTTCCGCAGGAGCAGGTCGTCCAGTTGATCGACGCCATCGACGGTGCGGCAGGGGATATTCGCCTCGTGGTGCTGGCCGGCCATGATTCGGCAGCCGTTCAAGCGGTCGGGCTGGGGGACAGAGCGGACGCTTTTCTTCCCAAGGAACAGGCCGTCGGGCTGCGTCTGGCCGATGTGATCCGTGAAATGATCCGGCGGGGCTGAACGCCTCGCGCCTTGGTAAACGAAACGCCCTTTTCGAACCGAAAAAAGACCGACACCGCCATCACGGATCGGGTTTTGCGATCAAGGGCTTGAGCATGTAAATGATGTCACTTTCCCTGGACGGGTATGGCGTCATGACGCTCTGGCGGTAGAGCGTGTCGACGGGGATGTGGTTGACCATGGCCAGGGTGCAGGTGTTGATCAACCCGGCGGCGTTGTCCGACAGAACATGGGCCCCCAACAGCTGCCCCTTTTCATCCGCCAGCAACTTATACGCCGCCGATTTCATCCCTACGCGCCGGTAGGTGGGCCAGCCGAGGTTTTTGCCGACACTTTTTTTATAGGCCACCCCGGCCTCTTGAAGCGCCTCTTCCGCGGCACCCACCATCCCGTACTGAGGGTAGGTGAACAACACCGACGGCACCGCCGTGTAGTTCATGGCGGCTTCGCTTGGATCGCCCTTGTGGCGACTGACAATGCCGGCGGCCGCGACCTGCGCCTCGGCGTCTGCCACGCGGGCCAGTTGGATCGTATCCGCGCAGTCGCCCACGGCATAAACCTGCGCATTCGTCGTCCGCATTTTCTGGTTGACCGTGATACCCCGCCGTGTCGAATCGATCCCCGCTTTTTCCAAATCAAGACCCGATATGTCCGGGGTGCGGCCGGCGCCGTGCACCACGAGATCGGCGTCAAAGCGGCCGTCATCTTTTGTCTTGACGCTGAAGGCGCCACCGCGCTTTTCGATCGTGGTGATGTTGACATCGCAAAGCAATTCGATGCCCTCTGAAGCGGATGCTTCCGTCAGCAGGTCAACCATCTCCCCGTCAAAAGGCCCCAGTGGGCGGGGGCCCGCCTCCAGAATCGTGCAGCGGGTATCTGCTGGCCCCAGCCGGACGGCAAAATGGGCAAACTCGAAGGAGATAAAGCCCCCCCCGATGAAAAGGATTCGGCGGGGCAGCCGGTCCAACTCCAAAAATTCACTGCTGGTGACCATATGCTGCGCGCCGTCTATGGGCAATTGCATGGGAACCGCACCGGTGGCCACAACGATAAAGCGGGCCGACAGGTGCTGATGGTCCACGCAGATGGACTGCCGGTCCGTGAATCGCGCACGGCCCTCGATCAGATCGATGCCGGCCTGTTTCAGCCCGTTGACCGTATTGTCAGGCACCCGCGTCGTAAATCGGTTCTTGGCGTCACGCAGATCACGCCAACTGGCGACGGCTGCGGAGGTGATCCCGATGCCGGAAAGATGGCGGGAACGGGCCACGGTCTCGACACCTTCGTAGAACCATTTTTTGGCCTGGCAGCCGCTGAGCGCACAGGTCCCCCCGGGCCGCTGGCTGTGTTCCACCATACCCACGCGCAGGCCGCTGCGATTCAATTCGTAGGCGGCGGTCTGGCCGGCGGTGCCCGAGCCGATTACCAATGCGTCGTACTGCTTGGACATGCGCACCTCGCTATCCTTAACCCCGCTGCCGCAGCCGGGCGCGGTTCTTAAAGAACGGTGTGGATCCCGTCCCGTTGATGCCATATTCCACGGTCAGTCCAGGGATAACTTCTCATCAAGATCGTGGGGTTGCGGGGAGGGGCCGGAGATCGGCGAGCAGCGTGTTTCCGTCAGGCAACGGATCATCTGCTTTTGCTGAAGGGTCAAGTTCTCAAAGCGGACACCGATGCCTTTGGGGTCCCTTCGGACCACCGTCCCGCTGATGGCGCAGGTGCGCTCCAGTACTGGAGACGTAAGGGACATGGTGAGCCGCTGGCCCACTTTGATGGGCTGTTCGGTTTCGATGTAGGCGCCCCCCTCGCTGATATCCCGCATATAGCACTGGTAGGTCCAGTCGCTGATGTCGTAGTCCACGCCCACCAGACAATCGTACCGGCTGTGCTTGCGCTGGTTGGGGCGCTGGCTCTGCTTTTCATCCACCATCCGACCGCTTTCCAGCAGCATGTTCATCAGCGATGTGTTGATCTCCCGCGGTTTTTCCCGGGAAGCATAGTCGATGTCGATCAATACATTTTCCCAGGTGAGAATATGCAGCGCGGCGGGCTTGCCGGTCAGCAGGCCCATCTTGGCGGCGGCGGGCTTGCCGTCTAAAATATAGATCGATCCGGTTTTGCCTTTGGCCGTGATCTGCAGGGTGCAGGAACGCCCCTCCAGTTCCAGCATCTGGAGAAACGAGGAGAGTGTGAGCCCCCGTATCTGTCCGCCGTAGTCGATCTGCAATTCGGTGAAGATCCGTTTGGTGAGCATGCTGATGTCCAACGCCTGGTCGAAGTGAATCACAGACGCCATCTGCTTGATCTTGGCGCGGAGCATGGAAGACGCGTTGTTGGTCATAAAAATGACGCGGGTTTGCGGATAATCCGCCCCCAGCAGCGACAACAACTCGAAGGCTTCCATTTCGGACATGTGCATGCCGGTGATCAGGACATGAATGTCCTCCCCGGCAAGGATTTTCAACGTCGTTGGGACGTTGGCAGCGGATAGGACCCGCAGAAAACTGCTGTGGCTTTTCAGCAGCCCCACAAACGTGTGGAGCATGATGGGATCGTTGTCGACGACCAGGATGTTCTTCATCGAGTACCGGCCTCTGTTGGTTCTATCAGTCGTTAGCGGCGTTTCCTGATGCGCGGTGTACCGTATTCCGCCGAGCTTCCATGGTATCCGTATCAGGGTGAATGAAATGGCGCCCGGGTAAGGGAACCGATCCATCCTGTGGATACCCAGATCCTCCAACTCCGGGTAAAAAGAGCATTTTCCCGCCGGAAAAACAAACAGTTTTTCAACACCGGAGAAGGCGGCATCATTACCCCGTGGGGCAAATGAATCGGTGATCGCCGGAAAAACACCGTTTCTTTTTACGGATCCTGCACGATGGTGAGCATCCTCGCTTGGCTGAAGGCGCCGGGATAGTTGAGACACCGCTACCAGGGGGCGCAGCCGTTGAAGGCCAGGATGCTACCTCAGAATCAAGCGGCGCCACTGACCGCAAAGCCGCTGGGCCCGATACCGGTGGCCGAGGAGGTGCCGGCTATTTTAGCCAGGTACGTATTGCCCAGGCTGCTGATATGATCGCTGATGTTGTCGAAGTAGTTGAAATGAAGCTGCTCTTCGTCGATTGTCTGTTCGAACAGTTTCATGCTCGTGCTGTCCCCGTTTTCGCGGCAGATCAGAAGAAACTGGTTGTAGATGTCGATCGTATTGTCCTCGAGGCCGGCGTCAAAGGTGAAAATCTGTTCGACCTTCTGTCCCTTGGTGACTTTCTGGTCGGGTTCCGTGGTGGGCTCGCCGCCCAGTTCTTTGATCCGTTCGGCAAAGCCCTCCGCGTGGCGCATCTCGTCGATGGCGATCAACTTGACCTTTGCGGCCAGTTCTCCATAGTCCTTGTCATCCAGGTTATAGTGCTGGTTCATGTACTGGGTGATGGCCGTCAGTTCCATGGATCGGGCTTTGTTGAGCACCTCGATAACCTTTGCCTTTCTCTTTTCCCTTGACGTCTGAGCCATTTTCAATCTCCCGTGGGTTAATGGTTTTAGGAATGTTTTCCGTCCTTATAAAATGTCAACCATGACTTCGTAATGATCGAAGGGGGGCATGATGCAGGCGCCAGCAAACCGGGTTCGAGCGGTGTCGACCATGTCGCGGGCATTGGCGGCTCCTTCGGCAACCGGGTCTGCAGCACGCTGCATGCGCTGCCGCAGCGCATCGGGCACGGTGATGCCGGCCACCTTGGTGTGCAGGAATTCGGCGTGCCGAGGTGTGCGCAGGGGCAGGATGCCCATGATCATGGGGATGCCGATCTTGTTGGTGGCCTCGGCGATCTCATCGGCACCGGGTTCGTCGTACACCGGCTGGGTGACGGCAAACTGGGCGCCGGCGTCCAGTTTCCTCTGCAAGTGATCCACTGCCCTGGATAGGCCGTTGTTTTCTGGGTGGGTGTCAAACACCACACCGGTCTGCAGGCCTGCTTCCCGGGCCAATCGCACCAGGCCGTAAACATCGGTGTCGCGGACGTCGGTCGTATGTTTTCGGTCTTTGAGAGCCACAAAATCGCCAGTGGCCGCCAATACCGTCTCTATGCCCAGTGCCTTGGCTCCCCACAACTCGCCTTGCAGGCTCAGGCGGTTGTGGTCCCGGGTGGTGAGGTGCAGGATGGCCGGTTTCTTGGTTCGCTGCTGGATCATGGCGCATAGGGCCATGGCACTCATGCGGGGTTTGGCCACGGGGTTGGTGGCAACGCTGAAACCGAAGAACGGCAATGCGGTCAACGATTCCAGCGCAGAAAGGACCTTTACCGGGTCCGATCCGTCTGGAGGTACCACCTCAATGGTGACGACAAACGATTCGTTAAACTTGATTTTCATTGATATCGTCGCAGGTGATGAGCGGTGCGGGCACCTTGTCGGGGTGTCGGTTGAACCGGGGTGCCGGTTGTTGTTCGTCGAACAGATTTTAATGCGCAGTTTATCGTTTCAACGGGTTGAGGTCAAGCACGGAACCTTTTTGCCGGCGGTTTATGGTGAACCCGGGTGACCGGCGACCATCGATCCCATCGGTCCGCGAGAATCGCTGATGGGCGTCAGACAAGCCATTTGTATTCAAATATGTAGATAATAGACAATAAAAATCCATAAATGTAATTTTTTCATCGATTTTCGTTTTGGGGGTGGTTCGGTATTAAACACCATATGCCGGGATCTTGAAATTAATCGTGGATTATGGCACGGGGTTTGATTGTTTCGAATCTCGATGGATATCATCCACTGTTACCTTCGAGGTCCAACCCGATGATAGCGATAAACAGAATCAATTGGAATAGAGAAATCTGGCGCAAAATACTCAACAGCGTGGCTGCCAAATATGACTGCGGTGTGCGCTTCACCCTTGACGCCGACCGGATCAATTTTGAAGGAAATCCGGAATGTGCCGAAGAGATCGTCAAAGAGGCCTTGTCTCTGGTTAGCGGCAATGAATGGTCCTATGATAACAACTAGCGGGCCTGCCCGGAAAGGCTGATCTCCCCCTTTTCCCCGACATGGACATTGGGCCGCAGGCCGCCGAGGTCCAGTTTGGCATTGAGCTCATACGCGATGGTATCCCGCTGGGCATTCATCAGATCGGCGAAAAAGCGTATGCTGCTCAGCAGGCTGGTGGTGGCAATCAGGGTCACCTCACCTTCTCCATAGCCGTCGATCGTCGGCAAATCGTTGGCGACGCCCGTCAATATTTTGTGCCCGTCAAGTTTCAGGCTGTAGGCGATGCCTTGAAGCTTAAGGGCCGATCGATTGGGATTGGTGATGTGAAGACCGATTTCGAATCGCGGCGCGATGTTGTCCGACGGCAGTGCCCGGATGGCGCTGACGTTGACGCTGGGGGGGTCGTAATCGGGACTGAAGGTGGCGCAGCCCACGATCATCAGAACCGTTGATACAAAAACCAGGATCCAGCGGCATCGGGGCATGTGTATTCTCCTATGATGTGCATTCATCCGCGACCATCTATTTCCCCATGATCATCAGCAGCGGGATGAAAACCAGGCCAGCCAGGGCGAGGTACAGGCCGTTGAGCACCCGCTGATACTTATAGCGGGTCGTCTCGTCCGGTTCGCTGAGGGTCAATTGCTTGAACCGGCGGTAATCGTCGAGCCATCCGGTCATCATATCCACGTGATACCCCTTGTCCTTGAGCGTCATCTTGATCTGCTGAAATGCGTGCAGGGTGAACACGACGGCGCCGATCAATCCGATAGCGAGCCAATTCATGTGGGTTGTCTCCTCAACGATGCAAAACTGAAAGAAACCGGGTTTTTTTTGATCCTCGATTCGGCTTTCCAGGTCACACCGGCTGGAAAGGCGGAAACATGAAAATCAACCCTACCACACATTCAATTTACGGGCTACCGTTCAGTTTGACTTTGTCAGTTTGATTTTCTGGGTTTGGCCCGCGCCGTCGGTGGGGCGCTCAGCGGATCGTCCGGCCATAGGTGTTTGGGATAACGTCCGTTGAGTTCTTTTTTTACCTCAGGATAGCTGTTTTTCCAGAAGCCGGCAAGGTCCCGGGTAATCTGGGCGGGGCGGCCTGCCGGTGAAAGCAGATGCAGCGTCATGGCCATTCGGCCGCCGGCGATGGCCGGGGTGGCCGTGGCGCCGAACATTTCCTGTATTCGCACGGCCAGCACCGGGATCGGCTCGGAGTAGTCGATGGGTAAACGGGATCCGCTGGGCACCGTGATGTGGGTGGGGGCCAGTTCATTCATCTGCCGCTGTTGCCGCCAATCGAGACGATTTCGCAGCGCATTGGATAAATCCTTGGTTCCCAGATCTTTCAATCGCGTCATGCCGGACAGGTAGGGGGACAGCCACTCTTCCAGGGTGCTGGAAAGCGCGGCGTCGCTGACATCAGGCCACGGACCGCCGTCTGCATCGATTCGGGCCAGCAGCATGACCCGGGATTGCCAGGCTCGCAGGGTTCGCGTCCACGGAAGGATGGCGATGCTGTTTTCACGAATGCCGGCGATCATGGCGGCCATCACGGCTTCGGGAGCAGGATTGGTCAATGGTTCGGATTCCATCGTGAGTGCCCCCAACACCAGTTTGCGTATACCCGATACGGCCTGTCGCTGGGAATCCCAATCCACCGTTTCCTGCCATCGGGCCCGATGGGCAAACTGGTCCAGCAGGCCTTGCTTGTCGGTTTCGGCCGCCATGAAGATGCGCGCCTCCCGCCGGTCGCCGTCCGTGTGCGCCGCCACCAGGTATTCACTGGCGCTCAGCGGTTCAGGTGGGTCAAAATAGGCGCCGCGGCCGCTGGTAAGCAAAAAGCGGCCATGGCTGTCAGGTCGTTGCCGGGCGATGCGGTCGGGGTAGGCCCAGGCCAGCAGCCGTCCCGGAGCGGATGCGGCACTGGTTTTTTTGCCCATGCCCAGCCGCTGTTGAAGCAAGGCCGACACCTTAACTACATGCCTTACAGCGGAGGAATCGACGCTGCAGCCATGAATGTGAAAAGGCCTCTTCGTCCGGTAGGCGTGCAGTGCGTCCAATCTCAACCTAAGATCGGCATCGCGCTCCCGTCCCGTAAAATGAAGCGGATCACGTTCACTCAGAATGGCGGCAATGTCGCATGCGGAACGACCCATCTTCTCATTGTCGGCAGCCAGAATCATGTGGGCCAGGCGGGGGTGCAGGGGCAGATCCGCCATACGGCGACCGTGCGCGGTAATTTTTCCTTCCTCGTCAAGGGCCCCCAAATCCATAAGCAACAAACGGGCCATGGAGAATGCCGGGACCGGGGGCGGATCCAGCCAGTCGAGGGCCTCGGGGGTCTCAAGCCCCCAGGCGGCCAGTTCCAGAGCCAGTCCGGCCAAATCGGTATCGAGGATCTCAGGTCGATTATGGGGAACGAGGGCAGGGTGGGTTGCTTCGTCCCACAGCCGATAGCAGATGCCCGGCCCCATGCGGCCGGCCCGACCCCGGCGCTGGTCGGCCGATGCCCGGGACACCGGCAGCGTCACCAATCGGGTCATACCGCTGCCGGGGTCGAAGCGTGGTGCCCGCTGCAAGCCGCTGTCCACGACGACACCGATCTGTTCGATGGTCAGGCTGGTTTCGGCGATGGATGTTGCCAGCACGATCTTGTGCTGCCCGGCCGGCGGCGGTGATATGGCCGCATCCTGCCGTTCACGGGGCAGGTTGCCGAAGAGGGGCGCAACGTGCCACCCGAGCGGAAGATTTCCGTCTTCGAGTACCCGGGCCACCCGTCGGATCTCCGGTGCGCCGGGTAGAAAGACGAGAAGATTGCCCTCGTCCGCCGCCACCGACTGCCGGATGGTCGCCGCAACCGCCCGTTCGATGGGTGGGGCAGCGGGCCGGCCGACATATCGGGTCTCTACAGCAAAGGTGCGGCCGTCACATCGGATCAGGGGTGCGTCATCGAGCAATGCGGCCACCGCTGCAGGATCCAACGTGGCGGACATCACCAGCAGGCGAAGATCGTCGTTGAGCACCCCCTGGATGTCCCGGCACAGAGCCAGTCCCAGGTCGGCATCCAGGCTGCGTTCATGAAACTCGTCGAAGATGACCAGCCCCACCCCGGCCAATGACGGGTCGCTTTGGAGCATGCGGGTGAGCACACCCTCGGTGACCACCTCGATTCTAGTATCCGGACCCACCCGGCTTTCCATGCGTACCCGGTATCCCACGGTGTTGCCCACCGGTTGGTCCAGCAGAGATGCCATGCGGTGGGCCGCAGCCCGTGCAGCCAGTCGGCGGGGCGCCAAGAGCAGCAGACGCCGGCCGGAAAGCCAGGTCTCTTGCAACAGGGCCAGCGGCACGGCAGTTGTTTTGCCGGCGCCAGGCGGGGCAACCAGCACTGCCGCGGGGTTGTCACGCAATGCGGATCTGAGCACCTCCAGGATTGCTGCCACCGGCAGGTGGGCCATTGCACCGGTATGGTCGGTGTTTCCCATGACGTGCGGCCTACCCCATTTCCCGATGACATTCACCGTGCGGACCGATACGGCCTTTCTCAATTCCTGCCGGCATGGCCCAAGATCTCCCTGAGAAATCGACCGGTGTAGCTCTCCTTTGCCGTGGCCACTGCCTCCGGCGGGCCCTGGGCCACGATGCGCCCTCCCCCTTTGCCGCCCTCGGGTCCCAGGTCGATGATCCAGTCGGCGGTTTTGATCACATCCAGGTTGTGCTCGATCACCACCACGGTATTGCCGCCCTCCACCAGGCGCTGGAGGACGGCCAGCAGCATCTTGATATCCTGGAAGTGCAGACCGGTGGTGGGCTCGTCAAGGAGGTAAAGGGTGCGCCCTGTGGCCCGCTTGGCCAGCTCGCGGGCCAGCTTGATGCGCTGGGCCTCCCCGCCGGAGAGGGTGGTGGCCGCTTGTCCCAGCTTGATGTAGGAGAGCCCGACATCCATCAATGTGTCCAGAATGCGCCGGATGCGCGGATGGTGTGTGAATAGCTCCCGGGCCTGCATGACCGACAGGTCCAGCACATCGGCGATGGAGTGGTCCTTGTATTTGATTTCCAGGGTGGCGTCATTGAACCGTTTTCCCCGACAGGTTTCACAAGGCACATAGACGTCGGCCAGGAAGTGCATCTCCACTTTGATGTAACCATCTCCGCTGCAGGCTTCGCAGCGCCCCCCCTTGACATTGAACGAATAGCGGCCCTTCTTGTACCCGCGCATGTTGGATTCAGGCAGCTGTGAATAAAAATCCCTTATAAAATCAAATACTTTGGTATAGGTGGCCGGGTTGCTGCGGGGGGTGCGGCCGATGGCCTTTTGGTCGATGTTGATCACCTTGTCCAGATGCTCCAACCCGTGGATGGCCTTGTGCCGGCCGGTTTCCAACATGGCGTTGTGCAGTCTGCCCGCCATGGCCGGGTAGAGAATCTGGTTGATCAGGGTGGACTTTCCCGCACCGGAAACACCGGTCACCGCCACCAGCAGCCCCAGCGGAATCTCTACGCTGAGGTGGTCCAGGTTGTTTTCGGTGGCGTCGACGACGGCGATCCGCCGGTGGCCGGCGGTATCGAGGCGTCGCCGGGAGGCCGGCGTTTCAATCTCATCCCGGCCGCTCAGATACCGGCCGGTGAGTGAGGCGCTGCGGCGCATGATCTGCTTGGGTGTGCCCTGGGCCACGATTTCGCCCCCCAGGTGCCCGGCGCCGGGACCGAAGTCAACGATCCAGTCCGACGACGCCATGGTTTCCCGGTCATGCTCAACAACGATGAGCGTGTTGCCGATGTCCCGAAGATGACGCAGGGTGCCGAGCAGCTTGATGTTGTCGCGCTGGTGCAGACCGATGGACGGCTCGTCCAGGATGTATAGCACGCCGGTGAGTTCCGATCCCACCTGGGACGCCAGGCGGATCCGCTGGGATTCGCCGCCGGACAGGGTGGGACCTTTGCGGCTGAGTGACAGGTAGTCCAGTCCCACATTGACCAGAAAGCCAAGCCGGCCGGTAATCTCCTTGAGCAGTTCATCGGCGATAATTTTGCGGTTGCCGGTCAGCTTCAATCCGGTGAGAAAATCCTGCGCCTCCCGAATGGTCATTTCGGTAATTTCGATGATGGAACGGGCGCCAATCTTTACGGCCAGCACTTCGGGTTTCAATCGCCGCCCACCACAGGTGTCGCAGGGCCGCGTGGAGAGGAATCGGCCATAATATTTCTTGGCGTTTTCCGATTCGGTCTGCGTATAGCGGCGCATGAGGGTGTTGAGCAGCCCTTCATAGGTCGTGGTATATGACCCTTGAATTTTCTCTGCATTCCAGTTCACCGTCAGTTCACGCCCGCCGGAGCCATGGAGAATCAGATGTTTCTGCCGCTCGGGCAGCCGATCCCAAGGCGTGTCGAAGTCCACGCCCCATTGATCTTCCATGGCCTTCAATTGTTCGGCCGTCCAGGAACCGTTCAGTTTCCCCTTGCCGGAAAAATGGCCTTGCCACGGAATCACGGTTCCCTGACGGATGGAAAGCGTACCGTCGGCGATGACCCGGTCTGCGTCCATGGCCAGCTTGGCACCGATGCCGTTACAGTCCGGGCACATGCCCAGGGGCGAGTTGAAAGAAAACAGGGGCGGGTCCAGTTCCGGGTAAGCGATGCCGCAGCAGGAGCGGGCTTCGCTCATGGGGATGTCGCCGCCGGTCATGCGGTGTACGATGATGCGGCCCTCGCCCAGCCGCAGGGCGGTTTCCACCGAATCGGTCAATCGTTTCCTGAAGCGGCCTGCGGTGGCTATTTTCAGACGGTCCACCACCGCTTCAATGGTGTGCTTCTTGTACCGGGCCAGGGCCTGAACGGCTTCGATCTCGTGCACCACGCCGTTGACCCGCACCCGCGCGTATCCCTGCCGCTGAAGCCGTGCCATCACCTCCTTGTGTTCTCCCTTGCGGTTGTCGATGACCGGTGCCAAGATGAGAATTTTTGTGTCTTCAGGTATTTCCAGAATGCGGTCAACCATGCTCTGGGCGTCACCCCTGCCCACGGGAAGGTGACATTTTACGCAGGTTTGCTGGCCGATGCGGGCGTAGAGCACGCGGAGGTAATCGTAGATTTCGGTGATGGTGCCCACCGTGGAGCGTGGGTTCTTGCTGGCCGACTTCTGCTCGATGGAGATGGTCGGCGACAACCCTCGGATGGTGTCGTAGCGGGGTTTTTCCATCTGACCGATAAATTGGCGGGCATAGGCGGACAGGGACTCCACATAGCGGCGCTGGCCCTCGGCGAAAATGGTGTCGAAGGCCAGGCTGGATTTGCCCGAACCGGACACGCCGGTGAAGACGATGAGCTTTTTTTTGGGCAGGCTGACATCGATGTGCTTCAGGTTGTGTTCCCTGGCGCCCTTGACCTCGATGGTGTCCAGTTCCATGGGTTTTCTTTGCTTTCGGGCCCGGTGGACGGCCACCGGACTGTTTCCGTTGGGTCGGTTCTTCATATCTCTTTTCCGCATCGGCGTCTTCGGTGGGCGTGAGGGCCATCCGGATGCCGCCTGATTTCTAACCACGTCGTCTATCGGTGTGATAAACCGGTTGCCAAGAAGTTGTCGGCTGTCATAGTATTCGGCCAAAATAAGTATCGAAGCCGCCCTTGTCCACGCCAACGAATGCGATGGGAAACGACAGACACCACAGGAGCCCAACGATGCGTCCAATCACCACCGGCTCGGTTTACCATGAAACCTATTACCACTACCTGGAACAACTGAGAACCATGCGGTTCGATGGAAAAGAAGCGGTGCTTGGCATCAGCTTGGATGGCGACGCGGTGGTGGTACCCTATTTCGGCAAGACCATCCGGTTGAGTGCTGACGGGATGATCGATGAGGCGGGGCGCCGACCCGATTTTTCCGATTGTGTGGTGGTGTGCCGATACCTGATCATGTGTCCGCCGTTTGAGCCCAGGCAAAAAGAGTGGGCGGCCTATCGGGATTTCCCCGATGCCGGGCCGCTGACCGTATTCTGGACCGACACCGTGGAGGGGCCGCTGGCCAAGGCATTTTCAGGGCGTGTCAGCGCGCTCGAAAGCGCCTGTGACCTCCTGGGCGGCAGTATGTCGGAGATGGACCTCGCCTGCGACCTGTGCCGACTTTTCATCCCCCTGCCCAAGATTCCCCTGCTGCTGGTCTTCAACGATGCCGACGACGATTTTCCCGCATCGGCCTCCCTGCTTTTCGAAAAACGTGCATCGACGTATTTGGATGCCGAGAGCCAGGCCATATTAGGCCACCTGTTATCGAACCGGCTGCAGGCTGCAGCCCACGGTTGAACCGCCCATGCCCGCGCACGATCGATGTTTAAGGGGACACGTTGCTTTACCTCTCATCGCCGTTGGCCCTGCCTCTATCCATAACATGCTGCTTGCCGAAACCTGCGGCGAGCAAGAAAGGGGTTCACATGACCATCCGAACCAAAATCGTCGCCACCATCGGACCGGCTTCGAATTCTCCCGAAATGCTCAACAAGCTGGTTGCTGCCGGCATTAATGTGGCCCGGTTGAATTTTTCCCACGGCAACTACGAAACCCACTCAGAGGCGATCCGCGACATCCGTTCCGCTGCCCGCATGCTCAACCGGCCGGTGGGTATCCTGCTGGACCTTCAGGGTCCTAAAATTCGTGTGGGTAGACTGGAAAATGGTAAACCGGTGCACCTGAAGCGCAACGCCGCCTTTTCCATCACTTCAAGACCCATGGCCGGCACTGCTCGGATGGTCTCGACCACCTACCAGAATTTGCACTCCGATGTGCAGCCCGGAGACACCATCTTACTGGACGACGGCCTGATCCGGCTCCAGGTTGAATCCAAGACCCGGGACACCGTCAACTGCAAGGTGATCAATGGCGGCATGCTCAAGGAGAACAAGGGCATCAACCTGCCCGGGGTGAACGTTTCCGCCCCGTCGCTGACGGAAAAGGATATTCGGGACGTGAATTTCGGCATCCAAAACGGCGTTGACTATTTTGCCCTCTCCTTCGTGCGTAAAGCCGAGGATCTGGACATGATCAAATCCATCATGAAAAGGCAGGGGGTGAGCATCCCGGTGATTGCCAAAATCGAAAAACCCGAGGCAGTGGATAACCTGGAGACGATTATGGAAGCCGCCGACGGCATCATGGTGGCCCGTGGAGACCTTGGCGTGGAGATGCGGCCTGAATTGGTGCCGATTATCCAGAAAAAAATAATCTCCGCGGCTGTCCGCAGAAACAAGCCGGTGATCACGGCGACGCAGATGCTGGAAACCATGAGCGTGAATCCCATACCTACCCGTGCCGAAGCGTCGGACGTGGCCAATGCCATTTTTGACGGCACTGATGCCGTGATGCTGTCTGGTGAAACCGCCTCCGGGAAATACCCGGTCAAGGCGGTGCAGATGATGGTCAAAATTGCTGAACAGTCCGAAAACTCACCCTTTTTAAAGGTTAATTTGCACTACGATTCGGACGCCGCGGATCCGGTGACCCATGCCGTGGCCCAGAGCGCCGTCAACATTCTCCAGGAGGTCAACGCCCGGTGCATCATCGCCTTTTCCGTTTCCGGGAGCACCTCCAAGCAGATCTCCAAGCAGCGCCCGTCCAAACCGGTGTACGCATTCACCTCGCGGATGGACACGTACCACCGCCTGTCGCTGCTGTGGGGAATTACCCCCATGTTCATCGCCGACATCGAAAGTGCCGTCCGTTTGGTGAAGTCCAGTGAGCGTCTGCTTATCGGAAAAAACTGCGTTCAGAATGGGGACCTGGTGGTGCTGGTGATCGGCATGGGGCTCAAGGCCGGTTCAACCAATATCATCAAACTTCACCGTGTGGGGCATGAGGACTGATTCCCGTGCGTCGGCGACAACACCGGACGCTTGTTCAATCAGATGATCGACTCCACCTCGATCAACGACTTCAGCGGCGTTGCCATTTCCAGACTCAGCGATCGAATGGATATATACGGGGGGGGGAGATCGGGTGGCTGCCGCGCGATGACGGGCTTTGCCAAAAGAAGTTCGATTCGGTCAGCTTTCGGCGATGCGCGAAAGAATTTTTTTCTTGAGTCGCTGTAACCAGCTTTCTTCGGCGGGTGGATCGTTTTCGGGAACAATACAGGCCCGTTTGAGGAATTGCCCGAAATCGGGGTTGATTTTTCCGAACTGGACAATCCGTTCAATGGAGAGCAGATTTTCCAGTGTCGGGGTGGGCATCTTGATGCCCGACTCTCGACGAATGGTTTCCATGGTAATGGACAGGGCGTAAATGGTGACCTTCTCGGCCATTTCTTCAGCCGATATGTCGGGACCGGTTTTTTGATTTGAATGGAGTACCTCGTGGACGCAGGACACCAGGACCGGGTCTCCCATATCAATGACGTCGGTGCATTGATCGACGGCAAAATTGCTGTCGAGAAAATCGTCGCAAAGCTTCTGGAGCGTCTTGATCCAATAATCGCTCAAATTCTGAGGCAATACGGCGCCGGCACCGTGGGAGAGCACTTCATTTGAAAATCGCGACAGCATGGGAAAACTCCTCAACGTTGAAGGTCGCGCCGTTTTTATCATAATTCGTCTTCCATGCCCACCGCAAATGTTCAGGACTGCAGGTGCCAACAACCCATCAAACCAACGTGCTTATATTCCAGGGATGTCTTCCAGCGATTCGGCGATGGAAAAACCGTTAGGGCTTGTTACCAGTTGGGGGCAAAAAGTTCGAAATAGTTTGACGGGCGCACACAGGCCGGGCATTTTTCCGGTGCCCGCCGCCCCTCGTGCATGTATCCACAGTTTATGCAGCGCCAGACCCGACTGGAATCCCGGCAGAAGGTTTTGCCAGCATCCACGTTTGCGGCAAGCCCGCGAAAGGTTTTTTCATGCTGCACCTCAGCAACGGAGATGGCGTCCCAGACGTCAGCCGCCCGGTTGAATCCCTCCTCGCGGCCAATTTTCGCAAACCCCGGGTACAAGTCGCTGTGGACGAATTTTTCTAAATCCGCCGCGGACAGCAAATTATCCAGGGTGTTCTTGACCACGCCGGTAAGAAAACGGGCGGTAATGTCCAGCTCGCCGCCGTTGAAAAACTTGAAAAACCGCAGGGCATGCTCGCACTCCTGACCGGCGGTTTCCTTGAAGATGGAAGCGATCTGGATGTATCCGTCACGTTCGGCCTGATCGGCGAAAAACGAATAGCGGGTGGTCGCCTGGGATTCGAAGGCGTAGGAAGTCAACAGGTTTTTCGCGGTCCGGCTATCTCTGAATGTGCCCATTTACATCCCTCCGACAATTTGCGGCCGCTTTTTAGACATGTTCGACGAATGCACGGATATCACCATTCTAAAAAAAATGGAGCGGCTTCGCCTTCCGATCTCCAGGTGGCGGGCGCCGCTCCCACGGATGTATTGACGAATTAAATAGCGTCGATGGACTGCCTGTCAATCTTCAATGATTTGGATGGCGTCTGCACCGCACTCCCTGGCCGCCTGGCGGACCACATCCTCGTACTTTTCGGGAATGACGTCAAATTTGACGGTGGATTGCAGTTGGTCTTCGTCATATTCAAAGACTTCGGGGCAAAGGTTGTTGCAGTTTCTGTCTCCCATGCACTGGCTGTCGATTTTTACTTTCATTCGGTTTTCTCCTTGTCGAATTAAATGCGCGTGCCTGTCAAGGCGGTTAATTGATCGATGGATGGATCCTTCGCGTGCTGCGCCGAGCGTACAAGCTGATCGAACCATAGCCCAAAACAGGTGAGAATTCAATCGCGACCCGGGTATCCGGCTTCAAACGGCCGCGCTGGTTTCACATAATTCGGAAGCGAAGCGCCATCGGTTCGTTTTTACCGACTTTCCGCCCCAGGCCGATCAGTCCTTCCCCCTCCAATTGTATGGCATGCCTGCGCAGCAATCTGGGATCCTGGTCCGGCAGTATCAAAAAGGTACCGTTGGTGCTTTGATCAATGAGCATGAAGCGATTGCGCTGCAATTCGATGCGGGCGTGCATGCGGGAAACCAGCGGTTCGTTGACGATCAGATGATTGGCAACACCCCGGCCCATGGTCAGAATGGGTCGTTCGTGATCCACGATAATGCGCTGCTGCATGTAACGGATTTGAAGGAGATCCTTCACCGAGGTCAACGACGCAATCATCTCTTCGGTGATGGTATTGGACACGGTTAACAGCTCGGGCTTTCCCCAGATCAACTCATGGATCTCCATCACATCGTCTTTTCCCTGCACCCGTGTGCGATCTACGATTCGTGCCCGTCGTTTCAGTGTCGATTTCATCAATGCAAGGGTTTCCTTGTTGGTGATGATCTGATCGCTTTTCGCCAGGTCGACCATGCGCGCCGCTACATTCACCGCATCCCCAAACACATCCTCGGACTCACAGATCACCTCTCCGTGGTGAAATCCGATTCTCAGACGGATGTTGGCCTGGACCATTTTTGGGTCAAAAGAGATCTCTTCATGCATCAACCTGGCGGTTTCGGCTGCTTGGTTGGGTGTCAAAAAGGTGCACATCACCTCGTCGCCAATGGTTTTGATGACGGTCCCATCATTTTCCCTGGCCAGTTCTTTCAGTTGGGTCAGGCAGTCGGAAATCAAGTTCCGGGCCTTGAAATCGCCATACGTGTCGTAAAGGCGGGTGCTGCCTGCGATATCGGCAAAGAGAATGGTTAACCGGTTGGTGGGGGGTGTGTCCATATCGGGCAATCCACCTTGCGGATAAAGGTTGAGTGAGCGCTTGCTGCGAAACACTCGCATGGCTGCAGCGGGTTGTCAAGATGCTGAAGGTCGGGACGACAACGACGGCCAGGCAGCGGTCTCTTGTGGCCTCGCTGGATATGGGTCACCGATTACATGCTTTCGATGGCACAGGCCATGGACACCCCACCACCGCCGCACAGGGTCGCCAATCCCAGCGACCGGCCCCGATTTTTCATGGCGTAGAGCAGGGTCACCATGATCCGGCAGCCGGTGGCGCCCACCGGATGGCCCAGCCCGATGCCGGAACCGTTGACGTTGGTGATGTCGCGGTTCAGGTTCAGCGCACGCTCACAGCCGATGTATTGGGCGGCAAAGGCCTCGTTGACCTCAACCAATCCGAAATCGCTGACGTTCATGCCATGGCGCCCCATGAGGTTTCTGACGGCCGGCACCGGGGAGAGCCCCATGACCGACGGGTGGCAGGCGCCCCGGCCCGTGGCGACAATTTTAGCCAGCGGTTGAATGCCCAACGCCTTGGCCTTGTCGGCGGACATGATCACCATGGCCGCCGAGCCGTCGTTGATGCCCGACGCATTGCCGGCGGTGACCTTGCCGATCTTGGGTACGAAGGCCGGTGGCAGTTTTTCGAGTTGCTCCATGGTCAAACCTGGGCGGAAATGCTCGTCCCGCTTAAAAATTAAGGGCTCCTTTTTGCGCCGGGGAATTTCTATGGGTACGATCTCGTCCTCGAATGAACCGTCGTTGTTGGCCCGCTCGGCATTGTTCTGGCTTTTCAGCGCCACCTCATCCATCTCCCTGCGGGAAATGTCCAAGTGCTGAGCGATGAATTCAGCCGTTTGGCCCATGATGTAGGGCTTGCCCACGCACATGCTCAGCGGCGGCTGCGTGGCATCCACCGGGCCATCTTCAGGGTGGGGGATGATGTGGGAACCGCAGTGAAGGGCGTGAATCATGGCGTCTACGAAGACGGCGTCCTGCAGCCGGCATCCCCAGCGGGCATTGGGCACCTGATAGGCGACCCCGCTCATGTGTTCCACGCCACCGGCAAGGATGACGTCGGCCATCCCCGCTTGGATCATGGCCATCCCTGACAGGACCGCTTCCATCCCGGAAATGCACACGCGGTTGACCGTGACGGCCGTCACGGTGTCGGGAATGCCGGCCAGAAGTGCGGCCACCCGGCTGACGTTCAGGGCGTCGGCGGGCTCCATGCAGCAGCCGAAACGCACATCGTCGATAATGGCCGGATCGACGCCGGCTCGCTTGACCGCCGCTTTCATGGCGACGCTGGCGATGGTCGCCGCATTAGAATCCCTGAGGGTTCCACCGAAGGCCCCGATCGCGGTCCGACAGGCTGAAACGATGACGACGTCCTTCATATTCTTCTCCTGTTTTGTCGATTCGTCCGGTAGGCTACTTTATGGGGTTGGGGTGCGCTTGTGAACCGCGATAGCGAGCGCATTCCCCCGCCGCTTGCCGCGGGAAGGCGTCGAAAAGCGGTCTATAGGCCTCCAAAACCCCGCTCGGTGATTTCCATTACCGCTTCATCACCGGCGCGAACGGCAGCCAGGCGACCCAGCGTGACCGGCAGCACGGCATTGATGAAATAGCGGGCGCTCTGGAGTTGACCGTCGTAAAAGGCGGCATTTTTGTCCCTCAGGAGCGTTTCGGCCTTTTTTTCATTGTCCATTCCGTCAACGATCTTCTCGAGCTTGGGTGCCGACACAACCGCTCGCCACAGCAGCATCCACCCCATGATCACGTCCCCCATGGCCATCATGAAGGGATGTGCAGATGCAAAAGCGACCTTGTACCTCGGGCTGTTCACCTGCCTGCCGATGACCTCGGCGGTCCCTTCAAGCTGCGTTGCGGCGGCTTCCAACGCCGCCGCCAGGGGGTTGATGGCGTCGGTGGTTTTGGCCTGGCCGATGGTGTGTTTCATTTCAGCGATAACATCCATGAACACCGCTCCCTTTTTTAGGCCCAGCTTGCGTCCCAGCAGATCCATGGCCTGGATGCCGTCGGTGCCCTCGAAAATGGAGGCGATCTTGCAATCCCGGGCCAGCTGCTCGACCGGGTAGTCCGCCGTATAGCCGCAGCCGCCGTGTACCTGCATGGCCTCGATACAGACCTCGAATCCGCGTTCGGCGCAGTAGGCCTTGATCAACGGGGTGAGCAGGGCGATGCGATCGTCGTTACGTCCGCGTTCATTTTCATCGGCGGCGCACTCGGCCAGATCAAAGCATCGGGCCACGTAATAGATGAAACTTCGCATGCCCTCAACATGGGCCTTCATCCACAACAGCATGCGGCGCACGTCGGGGTGCCGGATGATAGGCACCGGGGGGGCTTCGGAAGACTTCCCGTCGGCCAGGTCTTTTCCCTGGATGCGCTCCCTGGCGAAATTCACTGCATGGAGGAAGGCTGCCGTGGCACTGCAAAACCCCATGAAGCCCACATCCAGCCGGGCTTCATTCATCATGTGGAACATGATTTTCATGCCCGCGTTTTCTTCTCCCAACAAGAGACCCCGACAAACGCCCTTGCTGCCCATGGACATGGCACAGGTGGCGCTGCCGTGAATGCCCATCTTCTCTTCGGTACCGGTACAGACGATATCGTTCGCTTCACCCATGCTGCCGTCGGCATTGACCCAGATTTTGGGGACGATGAAGATAGAAATACCCTTGGTTCCCATTGGCGAACCATCGATGCGTGCCAGCACCGGGTGGATGATGTTCTCGGTGAGGTCGTGTTCGCCGTTGGTGATGTAGATCTTGTTACCGGTGATGGCATAGGTGCCGTCGCCGAGCCGTTTGGCCGAGGTGGTCAGGGCGCCCACGTCGGACCCGGCCTCGGGTTCGGTGAGATCCATGGTTCCGCCCCACCGGCCGGTGTAGAGCTTTTCCAAAAACAGCGTTTTCTGCCTGTCGGTACCGAACAATTCAATCATCTTGCCGGTGCCGTGGCCCTCCAGCGCATAGGTTACCATGGCCCAATTGGCGCCGTAGAAATATTCGTAGGCCGCGCGCATGACCATGTGGGGCAGTCCCTGACCCCCCAGGGTCGGATCCTCGGCGAGGGATGTCCACCCATTTTCAACCATCAATTGGTAAGGGCGGCGATAGCACTTCGGGACGGTGACCTTGCCGTCTTCGAATGCCACGCCGGCCTTGTCCCCTTCGGCGAGGGTGGGCAGCACCTCCTTGATGCCGAAAGCCCGCGCTTCGGTGATCACCATGTCCACCATTTTCTTGTTCAACGCCCTGTATTTTTCCGATTTAAACAGCTGCTCGACGTCCAGTTGTTCGAAGAGGATAAAATCGATGTCCCGGCGGTCTGCGATCTGCTGTGCCATGTTTCCAGTCTCCCGTCACTTGATGATCTTATACGCCTCCCGCATTTCGCGTTTTAGCATCTTGCCGGCGATATTTCGCGGGAATGATTCCATGATGACCACGTCTCGGATGCGCTGGAATTTGGCATCCACCCGCCGGTTGGTCCAGTCGATCAATGCTTCCGGCCGCAGCGCCGCCCCGCGGTGGAGCACCACGGCGGCGATGGGCACCTCGCCCCACTTTTCATCGGGCACCCCGATCACCGCCACTTCGCTGACGTCCGGGTGGCGGATTACCACCTCCTCGATATCCTTGGGATAGACGTTCACCCCGCCGGAAATGATCATGTCCTTGATACGGTCGACGAGAAAGAGGAACCCTTCATCGTCCACGTACCCCAAATCCCCCGTGTGCAGCCATCCGTCGACAATCGCTTTTTCGGTCAGGTCCGGCCGTTTGTAATAACCGGGCATCATCATCGGACTCTTGCCGCAGATTTCGCCGATCTCCCCAGGCGTGCATTCCCGACCCTCCGCATCCAGGATGCGCATTTCCATGAATGGCGCGGGGATTCCCACGGAGCCCACCTTGCGTACGGCGTCATGCTTGTCCAGCACGGTCATGAAGCCCTCGGTCAGTCCATACAACTCGTAGAAACGACCGGGCAGCACCTGGTTGAGGCGGTGCTTGTACTCCAGGAGCAGCGGTGCGCCCACATTATGGATCATTTCCAGGCTAGCCAGTTTCGCCGGTTCAAAGGCCGGACTGTTGAGGATGGCGATGATCTGGGCCGGCACCATGACCACGTGGGTTACCTTCTCCTTTTCGATGTCGGCGATGACCGCCTCGGCGTCGAAACGCTCATGGAGAATGTACGTGGCGCCCAGGAACATCCAGGGCATCAGGTCCAGCATGGCGCCGTTGAAGACGATAGCGCCGGCGTGAAGGGCCACGCTCTCCGGGGTCATGCGCCAGGAGGCGGCGAAGATGGTGCAGTACATGGCCCGTACGTAATGGGTGTGAACAATTCCCTTGGGTGCGCCGGTGGTTCCGCTGGAGTACATGATGTTGTAGATGTCGTGGTCGTCGATGGGTATCTCCGGTGGGTTTTCCTCACTTGCATGGCCAACGAAGTCCCCATAGCTGAGGAATCCTTTGCGCGGGTTTTCTAAATTTACCAGCACGTAGCGATCATTACCGATGGCCGGTAAATCCTTGCGAATACGATCCAACGCGTCGGCAAAAGCGGCGTCGGCGATAACCAGTGACGTGTCGGAGTTTTTCAGCAGGGTGGCGAGTCCGCCCTCGTTGAGCATGGTGCTGCTGGGTACAATCACCAGACCCGTCTTCGCCGCTGCCCAATAGGCCGCCATGAGTTGGGTACAGTTGGGCAGGACGGTGGCGAATTTGTCTCCTTTGGCAAGCCCGCAGGCCAGCAGTGCGTTGGCCAGTTTGTTCACATAGGCATTAAATGCGTCGTAGGAAAACCGCTCCTCGCCGCAGACAAAAGCGAGGTGGCCAGGACGATAACGCGCATGGTGGGGTAAAAGGCTGCCGATGTTCATCGATGTCTCCTTTGGGTTGGCAGAAGTTAAAAAGAGTAACGAATACGACCAATTTTTGGCCTATTCCTCGGAAAAAATCAACAGCGGAGAGACCCACTTGCCAGTCTGCCCATCCTCTCATGTTGCAGGGTCCCCGACGGTCATAGCTGCCGCAGCACCTGCGACACCATCTGGTCCGGAGACGCACCTGCCGTGGAGACGGTGATGTCTGCGAAGCGTTCGTAAAGCGGGCACCGCTCCCCATAGAGCATGTCAATGGTTTGACCGGGCATTCTCAGCACCCCCCGCTCATCCAGATTGCCCAGGCGGTCTTTCAGCGGCACCAGATCGATCTGCAGATAGACCGCCGGCCCCAAGGATCTGAGGTGGGCCATGGCTTTGCGGCTGTATACCGCACTGCCGCCGGTAGCCACGACCCCGCAGCCCGGCGGTACGGTGAGCAGATATCGCTCCTCGATGCTGCGGAAACCGTCCACGCCATGGTGGGCGATGATTTCCTGCAGATAGCAACCCTCTCCCGTTTGCATCAGGATGTCCGTGTCCAAAAACGATACACCCATGCGTTTGGCCAGAAGGACCCCGATGGTGCTTTTGCCCGCCCCGGGCATGCCGATGAGTATCAGGTTCTGCTTTTTCACCAGTGATCGCCCATCCTTCGGGAAATGTCCAGTCCGACCTGCCGAGAATTCCCAGCCGCCGGCCGCAGCGCAGACGCGGCGAAATCATCGCAATACTTTGTAATTTCCCTCATACCAGTTTTTTAGGTCACTGACATACCAGCGGGAAAAGGGTCTATCCGATGGGCCACCGGCCAGGTTGGTGTGGATCTCATCGGTGGCCATATCGGCAATGAAGCGATAGCCGGGGCTGAACGTCGTCAGTCGTCCGGCATTTTTGAATATCTGGCCCTGGGGGATGGTGGCCCGGCACCCGGGGAGGATAAGGGGGCCGTAATCGAATCCCATCAATTTGGGCAACCGGCCGCCGAACAGCAGGTGGGCCAGGGTGATCGATCGGGAGTTCCCGTATGAATCCGGTGTTACCCGGAGTCCCGCGTCGATGCCCTGCTTGAACAGCGCGTCTCTGGTTTGCCCGTCGAACCAGGCCGATGACTGCCTTTCCAGAATGCGGTCCAGGTTGGCGTAATAGTCGTTGAACAGGCTGGTTTCCGAGAAAATATGGTTTACCACCTCGCGTCCGAATCCATGGTCACCGAAGACGACGTCGACGATGGCTCGGTATACGGACTCGAAGAGCATTGCACCGGTTGAGTCTGCGTCATAACGCAGATCCCATGCTTTCAGGACACGGCCGTTTTCGGTATCCGGCAACTGCGGACCGATGATTTTCATCAGTCGTTCCGCCTGCAGGGAGTAAAGGTCGTAGTGCATGTCTTTCATGTATGCCACATCGAGCTCACGGCCGGCCTCCAGAAGTTCAACGATGCGGTCCGCCCGATACGGCCCCATACACAAGTTGATCGGATTGGAACGACCCAGATAATTGAGGTCCTGGTTGGCAGTGGCGATGATGCCTTCGGGGGGATTGAACACATTGGGCAAATCTCCGGGATCGTTAAATCCCAGGCAATCAAATCGTTTTTCCCATCCGGGGTGGGGCAGCAATCCACTGATTCCTTCGGGCCGTTTGAAATGGCGGCCGCTCATCTGATAGCCGATGTTTCCCCCGGCATCGGCAAAGACCCAGTTCATGGCGACGGCTTTCACCTGTCGATACAGCGTCATGGCCGTTTCCACATGCTGTGCGGCCATCATCCCAAACAGCGTGTCAAAAATCTCTGCTCCGCATCCATTGGCTCCCGACCATCCGATCACCAAATAGTGACCCTCCGCATGGGGGTCGCCTTCCAGCAGTCCGTTTTCATTCTCATGGATCCTGATCCGGATGGAAGGCTTGTTCTTTACCTTGATCTCTTCCTCACGAATCGTAAAGGGTTTCCAGCCGTCTTTTCGATAATATTTTCCATTCCGGCATCGTTCGATGCGGTAATCCAACATATCCATATAGGCATAGGTGGCGCTCCATGCCAGGCAGTTGCTTCGACCGATTATCAGTCCGGGTACACCGGGAATACTGACGCCCATCATGGTGTTGCCGGGTAGCCGGAGGATGACCTCGTGCCAGACATTGGGCAGGCGGTTGATCTCCAGATGGGGATCACCGCACAATATCGGAAAGCCGGAACGGGTGTGACGGCCGGCTACGGCCCAGTTGTTGGAGGCATTGAAGCGGGGGAGGCGGTTGAGCCAAGCGACCGCCGACGGCACAAGGGGCGGCGAGAGCGCCACCTGGTTGATCAAAGCCGTGTCGATGGGATCGGTGAGATAGGGGAACAGTTCCATCAATTTTTCTTCAGGCAGCCCTTTCTGGATCATCTCCACCAAAAATTTTTCCATATTGGCCTGGATGTCAGCCAAGCCTAAAAAACCGAAAACCTTGGCCAACCGCAGACAATCGGTTGCCGTGTAGGGCTCCGGGTGGCGATACCCCATCAGTTTGAATTCAAACACCGGTCCGTTGTCACCCATCCAGTCGTTGAATCCGCTAACGTAGGCATCCAGGGCCTTGCGTGCGCCGGGTCCAATCTGGGCAACCTGCTCCTGCGGATCCGGTAAAAAATTCATCCGCCGCATGTAGGTGTCGATCTCGATCAGCCCCTCCTCGGCCTTGAGCAGTTCGGCGGCACGGCCCTGGAGAAGGATGCGGGTGAGCAGGGTCTGCATCTGGCGGTCGTTGGCGTGAACCCATCCCAATCCCCTCATCAGATCCGGCACCGTGCTCGCGGTGATTTCCGGTATGCCGTGACTATTTCTCAGGATATGGATGTTGCCGTCGTTACCGTCCAGGTCCACGGGCGCATTCTTCAACTTCATCAACTAGACTCCAGAAAAAAAATAAAAATAGCCAGCCTGCGGAATCGCTCGGATTTGCCATGCATCCGCACGCCGGACGTCAAATCGCCTCGAGCCATTGGTGATGGGGTTCTGTTGGAGAGGAGATGGTTGAGGTGCGCGAACTTAGAATAACGCAACCTTAACGGATTGCCGTGAGCGGGCCAATGCCTCAGTACCCGTCATGCCGGTCCATAGGCCAAAAGCGACGTCGCCACAGCTGCTGCGTGAAACAGCCAGGCCGGCAGGATGCTGTGCGACCGTTCCCGGATCATTCCGGCCGCCAATCCGAATATGGCGGCTACAGCGATATACTTGATCAGGATGCCATTGGTCAGGATTGCCATCGGATTGTCGGCCATCATGGCCATCTGGAAACCGATGGTGGCCGCATAAAGCAGTGCCGATCCAATGGTGGGGCCGGAGAAAAACCACCGGCTTTCACAGTTTTGGATGGTTGCCAGCTGGGCCATCATGCCGTGCACCAGACTCCTGAACAACAGTTCCAGTGAAAGGGGAATCAAAACCAGCGCAATCGCCCAAGCCATCGCGGGGTCGGCGGCGAACACCATATTGGCGGGCACTAGGATGTCACCGGTAAATCCGCAGATGATGGCCATTGGCAGAAGGCGCCACCAGTCTCTTCCGGCCGGCAATATTATTCCAAACTGCCATGGCCGGCGCATGGCCACGATGCCGAGCATAATGAAGGTAAAAAACAAGAGTGCGGTGTGGTATCCGACGATCGGGCTCCGGAAAACCTCACCAAGCGCCTGCTGGCCAAGCCACCGTGCCGGTTCCCAGTTCTGAGCGGTGGCTATGGCGGCGATGACAATCAATATTGAAAATACGGCGCTGGACAAAAACCGCTTCACATGGCGAATGTCGCTGCGCTTTTCGATGACATCGCGGCATGCCGAAACAATTTCTCCGGGCAACAGCCGGGTGCCGAGGTCTCGGGGCGAGCCGCCAATATCTCCAGACCCCCCCCAGCGGCTGACGTTTATGCGACCCTTGACCGCCGGGTCCATGAAGTTTAAGCGCTGATACAAATCCTCCAGGTTGACCGGCATGAACAGGTCCATTTGCCTGAGGGTGTAGTCGTTTTTGCCCCTGCGCAGGGCCACCCATCCCAGTCGGTTGCCGTAGAGTTTGGTCAGGTGGGGTTCCAACTCGTAGATGCCGAGATCCGAAGCCACTACCACGGCAATTCGATTGTTGGTCAGCTCAATGCGGGCCAGTTCCTCGACCCCCTTGAAATCATCCAGTTCACCCAATTTGATCAGAAACTGATCCAATTTACGCAGCACACCGACGGTATAAGCAAGGAAATCGGTTTTGGACCACTCACCGGCTTTCTTCAATTCCAGTTCTTCCATGCGCAAACGGTCGATGACCCGCATCAGTTTCTGGAGTAGATCGGCCGGCAAGCCGCTGAGTTCCCGCAGTTCAAGGCCAAGGGCATCGATAATTCCCTCCAGCCTGACCAGCGCGAAAAGGGAACGCCGGTGGATGGCGTCCCGGTTATTGATCCGCTGATGATTGAGGATGATCCAGATGGCCAGGATGGTGTCAAGATCCGGTTCGTTGGCAAAAATCTTCCATTCCCGGTCCCGCAGGTCCAGACCCTTTACACACATGATCAGGGCCTGTTCGCAGGTGGCCAGGGTGAAGGTGCGGACGCAGCCTTCATGATGGTCCAGGTTGTAGACTTTTTTATCGTGATCCAGAAAGGGTTCCGCCTGGGCGGCGCCGTCCAGATAGATGGTTCCCGGAGGGGCTTTTCGTGCAGTCGATGCGGTGACGGTCAGGCCTGCCTTGATGATGACCTGCAGGTTGGGTGCTTCAAAGCAGGTCAATGCCCGGTCTGCTCCCACTTCTTTGATCGCATAACGATCAGGAAAAACGTGCCCGATGTCATCCTGCTTGAGTGGCGCGTTTTCCAGCACAAAGGGCGATTGATCGGTATCTTCCATGTATGGACATCATCCTACGTTAAGATATGGCCACCGGTGCGGGTCAACAGATAGCTACCCATTCATAACAATCAGCGCGGGGGGGGTCAACAGGTTAATGGTTTGCCTGCACAGGGAACGCTCCATCCAAAAGATGTCTATATTGTTGGAATATTTTATTATATTAAGGATTACGTTGGGTTAGTTGATATCTGGTGGGTTCAAGGATCCGCGCAGCCCAAAGGGGCCAAGGGGCTGTCTTTCATCCGCTGAAGGTGCGCCTCAGAGAGGATATCCATCACGCCCATCGGCTGCCGCCGCACGGACCAGATAGATCTGACGCGCGTTCAGCCCATCAGCCAGCGTCCCGCACAATAACTGCCGGCGGCCACAAGGGTGCACAAGAGGGTTCCCCAGAGGATGTCCACGACCACCATGGTCAGGGGCCACCCCCTGATGGTGGCCATGTTGGTCAGGTCGTAGGTGGCGTAGGTGAAAAAGCCGAACAGGGCACCCCACACGACTGCCCGCCTGATGGACCCTGTAGCCAGGGCCGGTAACACCGCAACCACCAGAATGCCGACGATATAGATCAGGTAAAATGCGATGGCCGCTGTCCAGTTGACCTGGTCGCTGAGAATGAAACCGATTTGTTTCTTATAAAAAGGGCGACCCAGGTATCCCAGCCAGAGGATGTCGATGAGAAAAAAGACCGGAATGGTGAGCAGGTAGAGCTTGATATAAAACATGACGTTCACCCCACGACCTTGATCCGTCCCACCGCTGCTTCCACTGCATCCAGGATCTCGCCGGACCGCAGCACATGCAGCATGGTTTCCATATCCTTGTACAGCTCTCGGTCTCGAGCCATGTAGGGCACATGACGACGGATCACCCGGTAGGCCTCACGGGTTCCTTTGCCGGCGGTCAATTGGCGCGTTTCGGTGAGCAGGTCATAGGCCTGGGCCGCACAAAGCAGTTCGATGGCGATGACGCTTTCCACGTTGCTGAGAATTTCCCGGCTCTGGCGAATGGCGATGGTGCCCATGCTTACATGATCCTCCTTATTGGCGGAGGTGGGTATGGAGTCCACACAGGCGGGGTGGGCCAGCACTTTGTTTTCCGACACCAGAGCGGCGGCGGCATATTGCCCGATCATGAAACCGGAATTGATCCCTCCATGGTTGATCAGAAAGGCGGGCAGCTCACTGAGTTGCGGGTTGACCAGCCGCTCGATGCGTCGTTCGGAAACGCTACCCAATTCCGCCAGCCCCATGGAAAGATAGTCGGCGGCCATGGCTACGGGCTGGCCGTGGAAATTGCCGCCCAGCCGAACCTCTTCCGTCTCCGGGAAGATCAACGGGTTGGTGGTGGTGGAATTGATTTCGATGTCGATGACCCGGCGGGCGTGGGCCACCGCATCCTTGCTGGCCCCGTGGATCTGGGGTGCGCAGCGCAGCGTGTAGGCGTCCTGAACACGGGCACAGCCTTCGTGAGACGTAATGATTTCGCTGGCCTCGGTTAGACGCAGCATGTTGTCCGCGGTGACCAGCTGACCTGGATGGGGACGAACCTTGTGGATGCGCGGGTCAAACTCGCTGTTGGAGCCCATGAGCACCTCGAGGGTCATGGCGCAGGCGATGTCCGCCATCTTGGACAGGCGCACCGCGTCGTTTACCACCAGGGCCCCGATGGCGGTCATTACCTGGGTGCCGTTGATCAAGGCTAGTCCTTCTCCTGCAGCAAGGGCCAGCGGGCCCAGCCCGATCTGATCCAGCGCCGCAGCGCCGGACATGCGGTTTCCCCGGAAAAACGCCTCGCCTTTACCGATAAGCACCAGTCCCAGGTGGGCCGTGGGGGCAAGATCGCCGCTGGCCCCCACCGAACCCTTCTCCGGCACCACCGGCGTCACCCCGTGGTTGAGAAACGCCAGCAGATAGCGGATGGTCTCCATCCGGCAGCCGGAATACCCCAGGCACAGGTCGTGGATCCGAAGAGCCATGATGGCCCGGACCACCGCCTCAGGCAGTGGGTTGCCCACGCCGGCGGCATGACTCATCAGTATATTCTCCTGAAGCCGGCGCGTGTCGTTTTCGGATATGATGACGTTGCACAGGGCCCCGAACCCGGTGGTGATGCCGTAAATAACCCGTTTTTCCTTCACCCAGCGCTCGATCAGGGCGCTGGTTCTGGCGACCCGGCCCTCTCCGGCAGCCGATACACCGACCTCGCGGGTCGATCGGGCAACCGTCACCAGGTCGTCAATTGTTAGTCGCTCCTTATCCAGGAGCAAGGGTCCCATGGTCATAGCTTTTCTCCGCATGATTGGATGTGCTCAACCGTGGAAAGCGCCGCAGAAACGAGCCTCCATGGCTACCGATGGTGCTCGGTAAACAACCCATCCACCGCCGCCGCCACGGCATCGTCGTCGGCCAGAAAGGGAAGGGTTATCTGATCGCCGTTGTCGTTTTCCCGGTTGTAGGCAGCGGCGACACGGATGGCATTGGGATTTCTGGCCCAGCTTCGTCGGGCGACCCCGCCCATGACGTCCCAGTTCATGGCCGAACGGATAATGCCGTCCACCCGTCGGCTGCCATCTAAAACCAGGCCGAAGCCGCCGTTGATGGCCTTGCCGATGCCGGTACCGCCGCCGTTGTGCAGCGCCACCAGGGACATGCCCCGGGCAGCGTTTCCTGCAAAGCAATGGGTGGCCATGTCGGCGGTCACGTTGCTGCCGTCGGTGATATTGGCGGTCTCTCGGAACGGCGAATCGGTGCCGCCGGGGTCGTGGTGGTCACGACCCAGCATGATGGGCCCCACCTCCTTGTTTCTCACCATGGCATTGAAGGCCAGGGCGATGTGCATGCGTCCTTGCGCATCCTGATAGAGAATCCTGGCCTGGCTGCCAACCACCAGCCGGTTCTTGCCGGCATCACGGATCCACACATAGTTGTCGCGATCTTCGGGACGGCGGTCGGGATCGATGCAGGCCATGGCCGCCCGGTCGGTTTTTTCAAGGTCCTGCGGGTCGCCGCTGAGGCAAACCCAGCGGAAAGGACCGTAGCCGTAGTCGAAGATAGGCCCCATGATGTCCTCGAAATAGGAGGGGAATACGAACCCATCCTTCACATCCTTGCCGTTGCGGGCCACATCCGTGACCCCGGCGTCGAAGACGGCTTTCAAAAAGGCGTTGCCATAGTCGAAGAAATAGGCGCCCCGTTGGGCCAGCGTCCGGATGAGCGCCATGTGGGTCTTGAGGCTGGTATCCACCAGCCGGCGAAAGGATTGACGGTCCTCGGCCAGCAGACGGGTGCGCTCCTCGAAACTGACACCCTGGGGACAATAGCCGCCGTCGTAGACCACATGGCAGGAGGTCTGATCCGAGAGCAGATCAACGGGAATGTGATGATCAACCAGGTATTGCAGCAGGTCCACCACGTTGCCGTGGTAGGCAATAGAGAGAACCCGCTTTTCTTCTTTGGCCGCAAGGGCCGCTTTGAAAATGTCGTCCAGGTCGGCAGAAACCATGCTCACCCACCCCTGGCGCTGGCGGGTCTCTATGCGCGATCCGTCCACTTCGGCGATGACGGACACGGCCCGGGAAATCTCGGCGGCCTTGGGCTGGGCGCCGCTCATGCCCCCCAACCCCGAAGAGACAAAAAGCAGACCGGATAGATCGCCGTCAGCCGGGACACCGCACATTCTGCGGCCGGCCCCCAGCAGGGTGTTGTAAGTACCGTGGACGATGCCCTGGGGGCCGATATACATCCAGCCGCCGGCGGTCATCTGTCCATAGGCGGAAACACCCATCTGGGCGGCGACCTCCCAATCGTCCGGATTGTCATAAAGCCCCACCATCAGGCCGTTGGTGATGATCACCCGGGGGGTTTCCGGACCGGAGCGGAACAGCCCCAAAGGATGGCCGGACTGGACCACCAAGGTCTGATCGTCGGTTAGTGCCTCTAGGTATTTCTTGATCAGCCGGAATTGCATCCAGTTCTGACAGACGCTGCCGGTCTCCCCGTAGGTGACCAACTCGTATGGATAAAGGGCGACGTCGCCATCCAGGTTGTTGTCCATCATCAGCTGGAAGGCGCGACCGGCCAGGCAGTTTCCCCGGTAGTGCTCGATGGGCAGGGCCTGGATTTCGCCTTGGGGACGGAAGCGATAGCCATAAATGCGTCCGCGGGTTTTCAGCTCCGCCAGAAACTCGGGAATCAAGGCGGCGTGATGCTTGCCCGGCACATAGCGAAGGGCGTTTTTCAAGGCCACCGTGGTCTGGCTGCGGCTGAGCCGGAAACCCCGGTCCGGCGCACGGCGTATGCCTGGACGGAAATCAGGCATCGACGGCAAAGGGCCGTCCAGATATAGTTTCATGGACGCGGAGACATCAATTTGGGTCGACATGGCAACTCCTTGTTTTTAAAAGCCAGTTAGCTTATACATACATTTAATGTGCTCATTATACAACAATGCCCCCTCGAGCGCTATACCGACCGCCGTCCGGCACTGGATCCGGTCCTTGAACGGCTATTTCAATGGCCCGCCGGATGGGTTAAATAAATGAAGTTGGAGGTTCTCCATGGTCCAATCCCCCACCGACCAATGCATCGTACTTCCTTTTCGAGCCGAGACGAGACATCCGTTTGACGGTACCGGCCTGGCCCTTCATTTTCTTGTGGGAAACGTCCTGGCCCTGCATACCGGCCTCAAGGAAATGTGGTTCGGCTGGCGGGTAAAAAAGATTTTTCCGGAAGCGGCGGCCTTTCAGCGCTACTGCCGCGATGCGGCTGATAAACTGGACCTGCTTCAAGCCAGCCGCTCTCAGCAGGTGCGCTTGTGGCTTTACGGCAATTTTTCGGGCCCATCGGTGAGCCTCCACTTTTTCGACGGGCTGACACCGGATGCCCGCCAGGTGCCTGTCGATCTGCCAATTTCCATTGACGACGGCCTGATCGGTTTTCGCACCCCATTGTTGGAATGGCTTGAATTCATGGGCCGGCCCATGCCGACAGCGCAGGTCCAGGCAGCGCTGTGGCCTGAAACCACCGGCCGTGAAGGCTTGGATGCCGTGGGTCGGGCGCTGGAAGGGTTTTATTTGTATTCGGCTTATGGGGGCGAGGGGCCCCTGGATCCGTTACCGTTTAAAACGGCAGTCGCCAAGGCACCGGAATCGTTCATGGCGCACGACCTTTACGGCTGGGCACGTTACCGCAACAAGGATTATCCAGCGGCAAAGCGTTCATTTCTCACCGCGCTGAGAATCAACCCGGCGGGCACCGGAGCCATGTCCGGCCTGATGTGGTGCGGGGTTTACGGCAAGGACCTGGAGGAGGCGATGTTCTGGTCCGGCCGAAAAGCCGACATCTGCCGCCAGGACGTCCAGGCGGCCCGCGAGGCCGGGCGTCGACGATACGAAAAGGTCAACCCATAATTCCAGGAGAAGACGCCTCAAATTGCCTTTTCCAGATAGATCACACCGTCAAGCGGATTTTCATAATAGGGCCTGCACGGTTGAAAACCAAGGCCCGTGTAAAGGGACAGGGCCGGTTTTAATTTTTCCAAGGTATCCAGACGCATTTTGACATATCCGGCGGTCCTGGCACGTTCGATCACCCGCAAGGCCAGTTTTTTTCCCACGCCCCGGCCCAAATGGGGTGGGCGGACATAGAGCCGTTTCATTTCGCACACCCCTTGCACCAATGGCCGCATGGCCACGCATCCAGCCGCCTGTCCGGCCGCTGAAGCCAGAAGCAGGGCACCTTGCGGGGGTGCATACCGACCGGGCAGGCTTGCCAGTTCCTCCTCGAAGCGCTGAAAGCAAAGGTCCACCTGGAGAAACGCCTCGTATTCGCGAAACAGATCTCGAATGGTCTGGATTTGGGATGGGGTTGTTGCCTGTGCAATGTTGATCATGGTGGATATCTGCCGGTGGCCGTTGACGTGACACCTTATTATGGATTGTGCTAAAAGTGAAGCCCAGTTAGTGACGCCTGGTTCCAGCCAGCCGGCGATTTTTTTATAACCGCCAACAATGGACGGTGATAACCATGACCGACCTGTTTGGCATCTGTGGAATGCCGATGTTTCTCGAACCGTGGATCAGGCGGTTCTACACGCCGTTGGAAATTGACCTGCTGACTGCCCTGAAGGATCAGTCGATGACGGTCGATGAAATCCAGCATCAGTTTGGAGCAGAATTAAGTGACTGCTTTCTCGAGCGTGCTTGGCGGCGCGGGGTGGTTCGGCGCTTGGACGACGGCCGGATCGCCCCGGCGGATTTCCATGTGCGTTTTGAAAGCTGGGCCCTGTTCGAGGGATGGCAGGATCTGCCGGAAGATATCAAAGACCGGTTGAACCGATGGGAATTGGCTCATTATACGGCGAGACACCGCCGTACAGTGGCGTCGCTCAAGGAGGGCCAGCCGAGACCCACGGCTGAAGCCTGCCCTGAGTACCTGCTGCTGGAAGAGGTGGCCCGCCTGTTTGCGCGTATCGGGCACTTCTGGCTATGGCCTTGCAACTGCAGGGCCATGGTCCGCGGATGCAACCAGCCACCACTGACCTGCATCCGCTTCTCCAACGCGCGCGGCATCGGTTGGGAGATCTCACGGGAACGGGCCCTGTCCATCGTGAAGGAGGCCAACCGGCAGGGCCTCATGCAGAGCGCCGAACTGGCCGTGGACGGTCAGGGCCGGCTTGATGGTGCGCTGTGCAACTGCTGCAGCGACTGCTGCTTTCCCCACCAATTGGCCAGGGTTCTCGACGCGCAGAAAATCTGGCCCCTGAGCCGCTATTTGGCTGAATTGGCGCCGGAAGCATGCAACGACTGCGGACGTTGTGTACGTCGCTGCCCCTTTGACGCCATCACCCAGGTGAAGAAGAAAAAAGGCGTGCCGCTGTCGCTCCCCGTCATCGAGACTGAGCTGTGCCGGGGATGCGGCGTGTGCGCCACCGGCTGCCCTCAGGAGGCTATTTCCATGCTGAAAATCAGGGAGTCGATGCTGGAGACGTATTACACCTAAATCGTGTTATGCCCATGCGCCCCTACCATTTTAAAACCCTGCGTGCCCGGCTGACGGCCCTGCTGATATTGCCGGTCGTACTTATCCTGCTGGTTGCCGGTGTTTCAGGGTTCATCTATGCCCGCAATCTGATGATCAGGCAATGGAACGAAACAGTCCTTCTTCAACTGACACGGGCGGCCCACGAAATCGAGATGCGGCTGTCGCGCCCGGTTGAACTGATGGAGATGTTCTCACAAAGCGGAGCAGATGCTTCAGATGGCGGGCTTCTGGAAACAATCGTGCACAAACTGGAAACCCTGCCGGGAGTGGTTCGGGTGAATATCGGATGGCATGTTCCATCTTCAGGCGGGCAAGGCCGCAGGGGCATGCCGAACATGATGGGTGGCGGCCGGTTCATGCGATTCCATCGCGGTGCATTTACCAAAATTTCTCCACCGACAATCGATGAACAGATTGGTGCACCAACCGTCAGTGTCACCATGGTCCTCATGGACGCCTATGACACGCCCATGGGGAACCTGGAAATCATCATCAAGTTTGACTATTTGATGGCGGATATCTCTTCGGCCCCCTGGTGGCAGAACGCCAATGCCTGCATCACCGAAAAGACGTCGGGAAGGATTGTCTTTGCCAGCAGCCGGCTGCAAGGCAGGGCGAGGCTGGGCGACACCGGCGATCCGCTGGAGGGCAGGCTGCTGACGGAGATCGACAGGGATGCCGTCGGAACCGTCTGGGGACCCGGCATGCCGCCGGAACGGATAGCGGGCTTTCACAGCCTCGACACCTTTCCCTGGGCGTTGGTGGTGTTCGCCGACGGGAGAAGCATTTTAGCCCCCATCATCAGCTTCAGAAATGGCTTCATCCTTGGTGCATTGGCTTTGACCCTGGTCATCTACGGTATCATTCGCCTCAACGTGGACCGCATGTCCGCTACCATCAGGGATCTCTCCGAGCGCGCCGTAATGGTTGCGGCTGGTGAGTATGAAGAGGAAATCGCTGTGGAATCCCATGATGAAGTCGGACAACTGGCCACCAGCTTCAACACCATGATCGATGGGCTGAGGGAAAGGGACATGATTCGCAACACCTTTGGCCGCTACGTGGACCCGGATTTCGCCCGCGCCCTGCTTGAAAAACCGGAAGCCGGTCGGTTGGGGGGCAGGCGGCAGGAGGTGGCCATTCTCATGGCCGATATCCGGGGGTTCACCCCCATGGCCGAGCATCTTTCGCCTGAAGAGACCATTGACGTCCTCAACCGGTATTTTTCAGCCATCATCCCGCTGATCCAGCAACACAGGGGCATCATCGTCGATTTTATCGGTGATGCCATCCTGGCTTTTTTTGAACCGGTCGACGAATCCATCGAGGCCGCGGCCCATCGGTGTGTTCGGTGCGCCTTCGACATGCAGGCGGCGATGGAACCGCTTAACCGCGAACTGACCGAACTGGATCTGCCTGTGCTGAGGATGGGCATCGGTGTTCACAGCGGGCCGGTCGTGGTGGGCAATATTGGATCGAAGGCGCGGAAAAAATATGGTATCGTCGGCGCGTCGGTAAATATCACCCAGCGCATTCAGGGAGAGTCGGGAGAAGGGGAAACAGTCGTTTCCGGGCCGGTGATCCACAAGGTCAGGTCCCGGGTGTCGACGGTCCGCTCATTCTCGGCCGCTCTCAAAGGCGTATCGGCGCCGGTGAAGTTATACACCGTCAATCCAGGCGAAAAATCAGAAAGGTGATCCAGTGGCAGAAAACCGAACGCTATGGCTGCAAACGGCGATTAAAAGCGCCGTCAAGGCCGGCAAGGCCATCCTCGAGGTCTATCATTCAGCTGATATGGGTGTGGAAAAGAAGGCGGACAGTTCCCCCCTCACGCTGGCAGATCGCCGCGCCCACACCATCATCAAAGCCGAAATCGGCGGCTTCGGCATCCCCGTGCTCAGCGAGGAGGGGAGTGACATCCCCTTTGCAGAACGCAAACAGTGGCCACGCATGTGGATCGTCGATCCACTGGACGGTACCAAGGAATTCATCAAGCGCAATGGAGAATTCACGGTGAATATTGCCCTTGCAGAAGGGGGGGCGCCCACCTTGGGGGTGATTTATGTTCCCGTTACCGACACCCTCTACTTTGCCGATCGCCAACTGGGCGCTTTCAAGATCGATGCCTGTCAACAGGGTGGGATCGGCGAGAGGCCTCCCGGCGGGACTGACGGCATGGAATGGATAATGAAACATGCGCTTCGGATGCCTCTGCAACGGAAGAAAGGCCAACCCTTTACGATCATGGGAAGCCGCTCCCACGCCACGCCGGAACTGGAAGCATATGTGGAAACCATGCGTCAAAAACATGGCCGGGTGGCGTTCATTTCTTCGGGCAGTTCCCTGAAGATATGCCTGGTGGCCGAAGGCCGGGCGGACATCTATCCCCGACTGGGTCCCACCATGGAGTGGGACACGGCCGCCGGTCAGGCCATCGCCGTTGCCAGCGGCGCACAGGTGGTTCGCCATGATGACGGCAGCGCCCTGGCCTACAACAAAGAGAACCTGCTCAATCCCTGGTTCATCGTCCAGCGAAAAAACGCTTGACTTCACGAGCGCGGCCCTTCTATATGTAGGATCACTTTCCGGGCGATTAACTCAGCGGGAGAGTGCCACCTTCACACGGTGGAAGTCACTGGTTCAAATCCAGTATCGCCCACCACGAATATCAAGGGTTTGCAAGCACTAAGGCTTGTCAGCCCTTTTTTTATGGGCTTTTGGCGATATGCGGGTGTGTGAATGCTTGTATGGTGTGAATTTGAAGGAATTAACGTTTTCATTTTTTAAACGCCCGCTACCATTTTGCTACCGGTTGCCGAAAAAATGGTCTTTTCCAGTCGACAAGCTGACTCCTGATTGACCGGATTCATCAGGTGAGAATAGACATTCAATGTCATCATTGGCGATGAATGGCCAAGCTGCGATTGAATGTATTTGATGTTTTCACCCTGATGAATCAGCAGAGACGCGAAGGTATGCCGCAGGCAGTGAAATTTGATCCGCTTTATCTTGGCCTTCTTTAGTGCCGGCATGTAAAAACGCTGAACCATGTTGCTGTAATTAACTAAATCTAATCACGGTTCTTCCTTGAGATAGAAAAATCTCTATTACCCCGTAACTATCAGATAACAATTATATTTTGCATTTAGCAGTAGGATATCGTAGTCTTTCCCCGGGTGGCGCCCAAGAGACTGGCGATCGAGGATGCAGTAAATTATGCCAACCAACCTTGCAGGAAAGGATTTTCGCAAAGGGATAGGGCGAATATGAACAAAGATCAATCTGGTTGCAGTGTGGATGTCTTGGTGATCGGTGGCGGGTTTGCCGGCCTGACCGCCGGAATCGAGGCCCGACTGGCCGGAGCCTCGGTGCTTCTGGTTGAAAAGATGGCCCGGCCGGGAGGCAATTCAATCATCTCCGACGGTGGAATGAACGCGGCGGGCAGCAGCATGCAAAAGGCCCAGGGTATCGATGATTCGCCTGAACTGATGTACCGAGACATGCTGAAAGCCGGTCAGGGGCTTAACAGCCCAGCATTAGCCAGAGCCTTAGCGGAAAACGCTCTGGAAACCCTGGAATGGACACGAGACTTTCTGGAAGTGAAATTCAGGGACCGGGTTGACCAATTCGGGGGACACAGCATAGCCCGGACCCATATCACCCAAAGGGCCAGCGGGGTGGATATTATCAAACCTATGGTTGCCAAGTTTCATAAATTGGGTGGGCAACTCAGGGTAAAGACCTTGATGCGGGAGTTAATCACCCAATCCAACGAAGGCGTGGTCGGTGCAAAGTTGCAAAGCGGGTTCAGTCTAAAGAAGGACGGCCGGGGCGAAACCTACAAGGTACTGGTAAATTGTGGAGTGGTAATGGCATCTGGCGGTTTCGGAGCCGATGTGGCGTTTCGTTCGGCTCAGGATCCTCGCCTTGGTGATACTGTTGATACGACCAACAAACCCACCGCTACCGCAGAAGGATTGAAGGCGTTGCTCAGGATCGGGGCGGCCCCCGTACACCTTTCCCATATCCAGCTCGGCCCCTGGTGCTCGCCTGATGAACGCTATTATGGAGCTGCTCCAGATTTTATTTGCTATGTTTCCCAACCCTACGGGATATGGCTGAACATGGACACGGGTAACCGATTTGTAAACGAGCTGAGCGACCGGGCGGTTCGCGCCAACGCCATTCTGACACTGGAAAAACCTGCGCTGGCCCTGGCAGATCAAATCGCAGCGGACAAGGTGGGCTGGGATCTGAGCAAGGCCCTGGCCAAAGGGGTGGTTCGTCGTTTTGACAGTTTGGCGCAACTTGCGGATCACTATGGCGTAAACCGAACAGCTCTTGAAAACAGCGTCAGCCGCTACAATGAATTTCAGAAGCAACGACAGGACGCTGACTTCGGAAAGCCCATACTGGCTGATTCCAGGCCTATAGCAGCCCCTCCCTTTTATGCGGCGCGAATCTGGCCCAAGGTGCATCACACCATGGGAGGCGCACGCATTGATGCTATAACGCGTGTGCTGGATTTGGAGGGGCAGCCAATACCCAGGTTGTTTGCAGCGGGAGAGGTAACTGGAGGGGTGCATGGAGCCTGTCGCCTGGGAGGCAACGCCATCACCGAGTGTCTGTATTTTGGTCGGGTGGCGGGACGTATGGCCTCGAAACGGTCAAAGGGAAATGCATTCTAGCGTCCACTATTGGATCTGAGAGCAATGCCCATCATCGCTTTGGCAATGGATAATGCGCATGAGCAATTAAGCTAAAGCGAAGGGGTGAAGGCGATTGTCAGCTTCACCCCATTCAGACTTGCCATTAAAGATACGCAGAACTAAGCGTTGAGTTTTTCGGAAAAAGCAGGCCACAAGATCTTGTATGAAGTAGCCTATGATAATGAAATGAATTTTTGTTTCCTACATAGCAGTTATGTTGCCGATTTACTAATAAGCTGCGAAACATGAATTATTTTCAGTTCATGCTCGGGATGTTCTTTTTGAATATAGCGCACATATTGCAGGGTAACGCTTTTAATCCCTTTGGGACTTCCATTTAACTCTGATTTTTTTCTCTCGTTGCACCTGTCGGGCGGGCTGTTTTATCTGCACCGGCTTAATCGTGGTTGTCATCGGGTTTAGGTCACGAATCAACAATGTGGGACTCAAGGTCGCGACGCGGAGCCGGTTCAATTAATGGGCCATAACCGAATCGAGCCCACATCTGCACCGTATAGCGCGGAGAAGGCGCTTCGAGAAGAGAATGAATGGCGCTATAGGAAGCCTGTTGCTCAGGATACTCTTGTAAAGCCTGCTGGAGCGGTTGCATGGAAACGCCATGAGCGGTACCCGCTAGTTGAACGCGCACATAAGCACGGCCGGCATTTACCTGCGCGGTTCGGCCGTTGCCTTCAGTGATCATCCAGAGAAAGCCAGGTGTTGATTCAAGGTTCTTGTTGAAATTCTCAATTTGGTCAACGGTAGCGGAATCGTCAGGTTTCGGTGCTTTCGAGCGATCAAACAGACCCAGGCGCACAAGCAGGCTTAAAAACGGATCGTTGATCGATATTCCGTCACGGTATCTATCAATCTCTTTTGCACCCACACGTAACACTTTATACGTTTCTAATATTTTCGACGGTGTCGTGAGTTCGATACGCCAGGCCTCAGCGGCAATAACTCGTTGTTTTTCTATTGCATCGGGCTGATCCAATCCAACAAAACCTAAACGAATCGGATACCTTTTCATACTATCCGCCATGTCTTGCACTGCATCCGCCGGGACAGCTTTATTCATGTCGTATGCTTCACGATTCGTATGGCGCTTCAGTATCTGACCAAATAAAGGATCCTTAACAATGTTGGGATCTGTTTCCAACCGGATACGGGCAATAGGACGTTGATCAATTTCTTCAGGACCAAACTCACCCTGCGGGAACAACTCAATATTGGTGCGAATTCCGCGCTCCCTTGCAGTGATATCAAGGAGTTCGAGAAACGTCCCGTGACTCATCATTATTTGACGGTAATACGGATCTGTTTCCGGCAACAATCTCGTGAGATCGCAATAAAGAATGATCTCGTTAGGTGTTCTCAAATCAACCAGCCAGGACTGCAGGTTATGAGAATGAGGTGCGAGAATCGCATAGCTTAAGATCCATTTACGCACATCTATCCCTGGCTTCGGGCCCTGCCAGGCCGCTATTGCCTCCGGTGGCATTTCACTTTTACACGCTGTAAGCCCGGCTGTTGCCGAAAAAATAACTCCACCGCCAAGAATCTGAATGAATTTCCGTCTATTCATATTTACCTCGTTGACTGCATAGGTTTGGGTTTCTGAATCGAGTTTTATCTGTTCCACTGTCAGCATGCAGTCTGACACCGTGTCAGAGTCAAGGGAAAAATAAAAAACCTGATCAGAAGACCCAACCCTGGTCTACATTCAATGGTTACAACCAGTCAGGTGATTATTGGAATTTGCAGCTCCAGCACCGCTTTTTCTTGCACCTGACCTTTAACGTGCGCAGGGCCGGATAAGTGCAGTTCGCGTACAGGGCCGCTGATGTTCCACCCGTTGATACCGATCCAGTTGAGCAACACCAGTACAGCAGAACCAACATTCCGAAATGGCCCCTCGTAGATAAGAACCGCCACATTTTTTTCTGCGGGTGCGGTGCGAATTTGAAGGTGTGGGTGTTCCGGTGCGGCACTCGTACATTGCTCACTGACCACAACGGCAGTTTCAACATCAAGGTCTGTCTCAGGGTATTCTTCATTGTGATAGAAGGTCACTTCTGGATAGCGAGGTGATATTCCTAAATCCTCCAAGCTCCTGTAAAGAGTTGTATACATCTGTTTGCAATAGTAATCCATGTCCTGTGGTTTTGGCACCAACTGCCGCACCGAGGCGATTACCATCTCCGCTACCGATTTAGTAGTTACTTCATAAGGGGGTGGTTTGCCTTCTTGCTCGATTTGTTGGAGGCGTGCTTCAACTCGAGCTAACCGGGCGTGACTATCCTGCACTTCGCGTTCCAGTTCGACTTGCTTCATCAGAAGCATCCCCCGGAGTTGATCGTTGGGCAGATTATCACTCAGTAAATCTTTTATCTGTTGAAGTGAAAAACCCAAATCCTTGAAAAATAAAATTCGGTTGAGATTAGCCAACTGCCCAGCAGTATAGTAGCGGTAGCCGGTAAATTGATCGATATGATCGGGTTTAAGAAGTCCAAATTGATCATAATGCCTGAGCATCCGAACCGATACTTGACCGAGTTTAGAAAAGTCCCCGATTTTGACCATTTCGCCTCACTAATTGTGGAATTCCGTTGTTGTCCTGAGAAACTTTACACCCTGACACGGATGTCCGTTTTCTTTCCGCCGATCCACAAGCCGGTATAGCTCAGGGAAAAAAAGGCAGTCCTCGTTCATGAGAAATCTGCAGGTATCGCAGTCCGCACAGGCATCGATCACACGGCGGATGATCGCTTCAAACTCAGCTTCCAATTTTTTCATGGTTGAACCAGGATTGCGTATTGAGGCAGATCTTGACCAGCATGAGCATAACCGGCACTTCAATAAGCACACCAACCACCGTCGCCAGGGCGGCTCCCGAACTCAAACCAAAGAGCATGGTCGAGGTAGCGATGGCAACTTCAAAGTGATTCGACGCACCGATCATGGCTGCTGGAGCGGCGTCCTCGTATCGTAATTTCAGGAATTTGGCCAATGCATATCCCAGGCAGAAAATCAGCACGGTCTGGATGAACAGCGGCACGGCAATCCAGAGGATGGTCAGTGGATTGCCAAGAATGACCTCTCCTTTGAAAGAGAAGAGCAGCACCAGGGTGATCAGAAGGGCAATGATCGTTATGGGGGTGAGCACGTGCAGGAAACGCTCTTTGAACCACGCTTCTCCTTTGGCAGAAATGATCCAGCGTCGTGAAAAATACCCTGCGACCAGGGGCAACGCGACATAAATGCCGATGGACAGCAACAGGGCCTGCCAGGGCACGGGCAGGCGCCCAACACCCAGCAGGAAACCACCCAGAACGCCATAGAGAAGCAGCATGGTCAGCGAGTTGATCGCCACCATCACCAGGGTAAGGCCGTCATTGCCCCTGGACAGGAAACCCCACACCAGCACCATGGCCGTGCACGGCGCGATGCCCAGGAGGATGCACCCGGCCAGGTAGCTGCGCCACAAGGGAACCTCCAGCATCTTGAGGCCGTCGACAAGAACCACGGTTCCGGAGCCATGGGAAGCACCCACAGGAAGATCCAACCCGAAGGGCATTTTGACCAGATCCATCGCGTCCGGACCGATGAAGCCGTAGAAGAGCGTACCCAGAAAAAAGAGGGCGATGGCATACATGGTAAAGGGTTTGATCGCCCAGTTGATGAACAGGGTCAGAAACACCGGCTTGCCGCTCTTTCCGGCCTTGATCACCTCGCCGAAATCGATTTTGACCATGATGGGGTACATCATGAAAAACAGGCAGACGGCGATCGGGATGGAGACCACCGGCGCACCATTGACGAATATGGCCATGCCGTCCAGGTTGCGGGCCACCCCCGGTGCAAATTTGCCTAACAGAATTCCGCCCACGATACACAGGAGCACCCAGACGGAAAGGTAGCGTTCGAAAATACTGGTCATTTTACGTTCGTTGGTATTGGCAGTACCTGTGCTCATCGTTCGATTTTCTCCATTTTTTGTTTACTTTTGCAGCGATTCAGGCAAGGATTCGACAAATTCACGGATTTCGTCCCGAACCCTGCACTTTTCGGAACTGCTCGCGCTGGCCATCGGGGATCTCCCTAAAATGGGTGGTTCGAACGTCACCTGATCGACCCATGGCCGATGATAGTGTCGAAACAGCTAATTTAGCATCATCCCCGCGGCCAGTACATGATGACCGCCACGCCTACAAGGGCGATGGCCCCGCCGATCATGTCGAAGCGATCCGGCGCAATGCCATCTATTTTCCAACCCCACACAATCGACAGAACGATGAATACCCCGCCGTAAGCGGCATAGACCCGTCCGAAATGGACTGGCTGAAGGGTCGGGATTACACCGTAGAGCACCAAGACCACCGCCCCGACCAAACCGTAGGCGATCGGTCGCCCTTCCCGGAGCCACAGCCAGACCAGATACCCGCCGCCGATTTCGCACAGCCCGGCCAGAAGAAAGTAGACAATTGATTTGGCAATGATCATGAAGCCTCTCTCAGCAAGTTCTCAAGTAGCTGCTTCAACTCGATTATCGAAAAGGATATATCCTGAAAGCGTTTGACGTCTATGGTGTCCGAGCAGACGATTAGGGGCAACCGGTAATCCTCTGGATGATCACTCCCATGAATCTTTCCATGGCCGGCATGATCGCTGGTGATGACCAGCAGATAGTTTTGTTTGCCGATCACTGTATCAATCAACGTGGAGAGATAGTCATCGATAAAGATCAGCTCTTCCAGGTATTCCGGCGACAGCCATCCATACTCAGGCCCCACCTGATCCAAGCCGCTGACGTGCAGGAAAACAAAATGCCGGCCAGGCGTTTTCAGAAATGCTCGAGCTGAGTCAATGGCACCGTCCCGCGACCACTCATGCACATCGACCGCACGATTAACAAGATACCCCAATTTTTCCTTGGAGTAGAAATAGCCGGTCTTGAAACCAATTCGCCGTGCAGTGTCGAAAAGGGTCTCTTTTTTAACGGTGGTTTCACCCGGTGCCCAATGGTTATCCACCTTACCGTTTTCTCCCGGTGACAGACCGGTGAACATCGCCGTGTGGGCAATCAGTGTTTTGGGCGGTTCGGTGCTATGGCCATTTAGGGCGTAGGACCCGGATTTCATTAACTTGCCAAGGGTCGGTATCTTGGATTGTTTGAGTGCGTCGGGATGAAGCGCATCAATGGAAATGATTAGCACATTGTTGAACTGCTTTGCGCAAACATCTGTGTTCGATCCAATCAATGTGCAGAGTATCACTGCAATGAGGAACGCTCTAACTATCATATAATCTCTGTTTGACCCGTCATCGACTATTTATTTTCAAGGTTGCTTGCCGGAAAAAAAAGACACGCACGGTCAGATAGGCAGATGTAAGAAGAAAAAAGACATCCCTAATAAGGGTTGAAAGGCCAAAGGAGCCTTCGGTGAGTTCCGTGGAAAAACATCCGCAGTGGATGTCTAATCCTCTGATTTTGTTATAAGCCATTGCTATGATAAACACAGTCAACAGGCCTGTACTGATGACCGTCGCCCCCGGTAGCCAACACCCGGATACAAGAAAGACCGCCAAATACAGTTCCAGCCATGGCAGTGTCAGGGCGACAAGGTTAATCGTTGAGTCCGGCAGGATCTGATAATTGTACACCATCCGAGCGAATGCCGCCGGATTTAGGATCTTATCGAGACTGGCATACAGGAACACAATGCCCAGAAACAGACGCAATACAACGGTTGCCCAATAAATCGTTGCTTTTTGAGTTTGGTGAATCATCTTTCCCTATTCCACAGGCAAGCCGGCTTGCTGCCAGACAGTCCACCCGTTGACCAGTACGCGTACGTTAGCGTATTCCATTTCTTTCAAGAAGAGAGCCAGTTCGTGGCTGAGATCGCAACTCTCGCCATCGCAGTAGGTGATGATCGTTTCTGAACCATCGATGCGGTCAGCCATTTCCATGAAATAGTGATCCACTGATTGCCAGGGAAGGTTGAGCGCACCTTGAATGTGCCCTTCAAGATACTGGCTTTCGGGTCGTGCGTCCAAAAATAATGCGGAACCCGATTCGAATTGTTCCGTTGCCAGTTCCAGGGAAATGACCATCGGATCGCCGGCAGTGTCGGAGAACCGCGCTTTAACCGACCAGTCGCCGACAAGGGGGATGCCATCGGATCGCCAGGCATTTGTCAGCATGGCGGTGATGGCTGCGAGGACAATCAGAGCCGGGATCTGCCAAATGGCTTTTCTGATTTGCAAAACCTTGTCGTTCACCATGGGATGCCATCCACATCCAGTGCATACGGTTTCATATAGGCATCCAATTCCGCTTTGGCCGACTGCGACAATGGTGGGCAATCGTTGCTGTCCTTTGCACCTTCAGCCACGCGGGTGGCGAACACCATGCAGGTGGGCTCCCCGCAATCGCGGCAATTGGTCTTGGGCAGGTGTTTCAGTATCTGGATTACTTGGGGTTGAGGCATACCTACATAGCGAGGAGTGATTGTATCGTGTTTCTCCCAAACGTCGTTGATCTCGCGTTTCAACCATTCGACGATCTTTAGGGCCTCAACTTCATCTTTGAGCGCATTGATGGCAATCTTTTTGCCATGCACGGTAAGCAGTTTACCATGTAGCCGGAATGTCACCGATGGCGGATCTTTGATGTAGGTAAAGCCGCCCAGTTCGGCATTCAAAAAAGGCAGCGCTTCAGAGACATTCTGATCCAGGTGGGCAAAGCATTGTACGGTCATGGCACCCGGCATGCACTCGTTGTTGAAAATTTCAAGCCGGTAGGATTCGAGAAGCATCTTTTCCTCCATGTTCGAATTGCCATCACGCACTGCTGGCATCAATGAATGGGCGGACCATGAAATACAAACCCATTAAACCGACGACCACACCGGCGACTTTGCGGAACCAGTTGCCTGCCCCTTGCCAGGCGTGGTTTTCGGTCAATTTTCTCACCAAGGCGGTAGAACTACCGGCGATAACGATGGGTAGACAGTGACCCAACGCAAATAGAATCATCATCAACGATCCGGTTGCCAACGCTTTCTGGACGGTAACGACTGCCAGAATGGGGGCGATAAAACCGAAAGTACACGACCCTGACAAGATGCCGTATGCCAGACCCAAACCAAATGCACCGTGAACGCCACGCAGATTCAATCGGTAAAGCATCGACCCGGACATGGTGCAGGCCTGAACCCCCAGCATACCCAAGGCCACCCATATCAAAAGTACGCCCACCGGCAATTGCCACCACAGTCCCACGTCTCCGAGCATGCGCCCCAGCCAGGCGCAGATGATGCCAACCAGTGCAATGGTGACGAACAGCCCGGCTGTAAATGCACCGGCGTAGATGCTTGCCCGCTTCGGATTCACAGCAGTCTCTTGGCCTGCGACATAAGCGACGATCAAGGGAATGGAGGCCAGATGGCAAGGACTGAACATCACGCTCACCATGCCCCATAGAAAACAACCGATAAAGGCGATCGCCGAGGCACTGGTCATCCAGGCGTTTATGGTGATAAATAAAGAATCAAGCATCCGGTTCTCTCCAAGCCTGCAGTTTGCATTATGGCTTTACGCCCAATCGGCTAAGGGTTTCTACAATAGCCTCTTCGGGCATGAACCCGACATGTCGTGCTACCTCTTTTCCGTCGGCATCATAGAAAATTTGCGTGGGAATCCCTCTGATGCCAAAACGTTCGGCCTGTTCCCGGTGCTCCCATACGTCGATAAACACGATGGCCGCCTTGCCATCATATTTTTTCTCCATCTTTTCCATGATGGGTGCCATCATTTTGCATGGAATACATTTTTTGGCCCCCAGATCGATCATGGTTACCATTCCCTTGACCG
>CAVPJS010000025.1:0-85263 GCA_963705475.1 uncultured delta proteobacterium
GGGGACGGATTGTTCGAATATTTTTTCGATGGGCGGCGGAATCAAGTCGTCGTTGCCCAAGAAACCGGCTTTGACCAGCACGGACTTGAGGGTTTTCTTGGAGATGATGGTTTTTTTGATCATCAGGTACCGGGCTTGCTTCCAGTTCTCGAAAAGAATGGGCCCATAAAGCTCCGGATCCAGCCCCCCCTTTTGCAGCGTCTTGACGAACTGGGAATCCCGGATGCCGATCTTGTAGTGGCCCTTCTCCTTTAGGATGCCCAGGTAGTCTTTCACCAGGTCGAGCAGGACCTTTTCTGTCTTGACCTGTGAGAATTGGAAATTGCCGTGGCTGTCCCGTTCGGTGAGCAGTCCTTCCTGAAAAAAGGCGGGAATGTCATTGAACAGTTCGTCGTCCCGGGCATTCCACACATTGTAGGAAACATCCTTGCGGATACCGCGCACCAGCCGGCGCAGATACTCCAGTTTGTCGTCAAGGCTGGGAAAGGTGGTGTGAAAGTCCCGATCGTGCATTTTGTTGTAGTTGCCGATGATCGTGTTGAGTTTGATGATGAACACCTGGATTTCGTTGATGAATTCCAGTACCCCCTCGGGGAGCACCAGCACACCGTAATTCTTGCCCACAGCGGCTCTTTCCATGATGGCGTCGCAGGTCACCCGGGAGAGGTGCCGCAGGGTCATACCAAAGGCCGTGTAGTCGACCACCCCCTCTTTCTCGGCTTTTTCCAGCCGGGTGTAGTCCACGTAGTCGGCTAGGTCTTCACCGATGAGGGTCATGTTGGCGTGGGTCTGAAGGGCCACCTCCAGGGCCAGGTGGCTGGCCACGCGGCCCATAACCTTGCACACGTGCCAGTACTTCACGTCAGAACTGGCGTCGGTGCACAGGTTGGCGATGGCCTGGGAGAAGGCGCGGGCAGCGGTGTGGAACCCGAAGGACATGGCACACAGCACCTTGCCCCGGGCGTCACGGACCTGGATGTCACCGTCGATGGTTTTTGGGACGCCGAGCACCTGGACGCCGTCTTCGAACATGGCCTGGGCGAGAAAAGCGGCATTGGTATTTGAGTCGTCACCGCCGACCACCACCAGGGCGTCCAGCCCCAGCCGTTTGCAGGTTTCCCGGGACAGGTCCATCTTTTTTCGGTCATCGATTTTTGTGCGCCCGGTTTTGATCATGGTGAATCCACCCACATTTCTATACTTGTCCACCTGCTCGCGGGTCAATTCCATGTAGTCGCCGTCGATGATGCCGTCGGGACCCATGAGAAATCCGAAGATCCGTGTCTGCGGATTGATTTTCTTGGCGGCGTCAAACAGGCCGGCAATGACGTTGTGGCCGCCCGGTGACGGTCCACCGGAGAAGACAATGCCGATGTTGCGGGCTTTTCGATAGTTCTCCGTGATGTCATCCGCAACGTCGTCGCTGCCCTCAACTCTCTGGACGGTGTTGGCGATGATGTGCGACAGCTGCCGGTGGGCTTCCTTATCGATCTCGAAATGGTATTGCGGGTCGGTCACCAGGGTGGTGAAATTGCTTTTGAACACATCGCACACAGGGGGCCGGTAGGCGATTCTATCCTTGAGTTCCAGATTTACATCGGCAACGGCGTCAATAACGGCCGGGTGGTCGAGCAGTTTGTCGAGTCGGATGGTGGATGGTTCCGGCATTCAGCCCTCCTGAATAGGTGATCGATCGTGTTGGTTGATGGCGCTTCCCGCCGCGGGAATCAATTGGTCTGCGGGGTCGATTCTATTATCCACGGGCCGCTGTCCAAGTCAAGGCAATTGTCCCCCCCCCGGCGGGCATTCCGTCTGATTTAACCCATTGAGAGCGACGCGCATACCCGTGTCGTGACCTTAAATCGGTCGGGTTGCAAGGTGAATCTTGACAACACCCGTGCGAGTCGGTACTGAGACTACTTCCGCCCAACCCCGTTGCCCAAAGGATACCAATTGTCCAAGAAACCCATCTTAATCGTCAAGGCAGGGGGTACCTATCCGGATATGGCGTCCCGATACGGTGACTTTGAAGACTGGTTTACCGCGCGCATGGACCGGTCGACGGGCGCCATCGAGACCGTCAGTCCTTTTTCAGGAGAGCCTCTGCCGCCGGCAGGGTCGTTCGGCGGCATTATTATCACCGGGTCCCACGACATGGTGACCGATAAAAAACCGTGGAGCGAAAAAACTGCCGACTGGGTCAAAACGGCGGTTCACGCGGAGACACCCCTGTTGGGGGTCTGCTACGGCCATCAGTTGTTGGCGCACGCCATGGGCGGCGTGGTGGGCGACAATCCCCGGGGGAAAGAGTTCGGTACCGTGTCGATCCGGCTTACCCCGGATGGGCGTCGGGATCGGCTGTTTGAAGGAACCCCGGAGACGTTTGCCGCCCAGGCCTGTCATAGCCAGAGCGTGTTGCAGCTGCCTGCCGGTGCAATCCTGCTGGCATCGTCGGCGCTGGATCCTCACCACGCGTTCATTATCGGAAAGCGGGCCTGGGGTGTTCAGTTCCATCCCGAATTCAATGGCCAGATGCTCCGGCTCTACATCCAGCGGTTCAGCGATGATCTGGCGGCCCAGGGCCGTGACGTGAATCGGCTGCTCGGCGACATCCGGGAAACACCGCAAAGTGAAACGCTGTTGCGCCGGTTCCAGCGATTGTGCTCCTGAACCGTTGGGCGAATGCGGCCTGCCTGGCAATCAGGGCTTTACTTTACTCGTATCTTATTATAAAAGTTAATTGTCTTTTTGGTTCACCTTTTTTTATGAATGGCATTTATCCCGATGCGGCGTGACGCGTCGGGGCACCCCAAGGACGCCTTTTCTTCAGCTAATCGGTGGATCCAGCCGCAGGGTTGCGGCGTTGCTTTGTTCTAATCATCTAAGGAGGAGGAGCACGTATGAAAAGAGGTTTATTTACTACATTGGCGATTGTTGCCGCAGTGACTTTTTGCATGGGCGCGGCCTTCGGCGCGGACATCGAACTGGCCAAAAAATCCCACATCCAGAAAATCCTGGAGCGCGGTGAACTGCGCGTGGGGTTCGAATCCGGCTACATGCCCTTTGAGATGACCAACAAAAAAGGCGATTTCATCGGTTTCGACATGGATTTCGGGCGGCACATGGCCAAGGCCATGGGGGTCAAGTTCGTTCCCGTCAACACCGCCTGGGACGGCATCATTCCCGCCCTGGTAACCGACAAGTTCGACATCATCATGGGCGGCATGACCATCACCCAGGAGAGAAACCTGAAAGTCAATTTCTCAGATCCCTACATCGTTGTGGGCCAGGCCATTCTTCTCAACAACAAAAACGAGGGCGCGGTCAAATCCTACAAGGATCTCAACGATCCCAAATTCATCCTCACCTCCCGCATGGGCACCACCGGTGAGCAGGCCATCAAACGCATGATCCCCAAGGCGACCTACAAAGGGTTTGAGTCCGAAGCCGAAGCCGGCATGGAAGTGATCAACGGCAAGGCCGATGCGCTGGTTTACGATCTTCCCTTCATCGGGATTCTCTACTCCAGCCAGGGCAAGGGCAAAACCGTGTTCCTCGACCAGCCCTTCACCTATGAACCCCTGGCCTGGGCCATCAACCAGGGCGACCCGGATTTCTTGAATTTTCTGAACAATTTTCTCAGACAGTGCAAGGGTGACGGGTTCTACGAAAAAACCTACAACAAATGGATCCTGAGTTCGGACTGGAAGAAAGAGCTCGAGTAACCTTGATGACTGAAACAGACGGGTGTTCATGATCCACACACAGGCCGGCCGGATTTTCATCGGCCGGCCTGTGTCATCATGGCGCCGGAGTTGTTGAACCCATTGCCCTCACGCTTTTACCCTAGCAGGAAGAAGATGCGATCATGAGCGATGAAAACAGTCAACGGATAACCGGACGACCTGCTGGCTACAACAAGTGGGTCATGATTTTCTGCCTCGGTGTGCTGGTATTTCTGGGATTGTTCTACTACGCGACCCAGGCGATCAAATACAACTGGCGATGGAACCGGACGCCCATTTATTTTGCCTACCATGACGATATCAACGTGACTGCCAACATTGACGGCGAGGTGTCGTCCATTCGGACCGACGGTGGCCAGGCCATCGTCACGGTAACCGGCGTCGATGAAACGGCAGACTACAAAGTACCCGCCAAGAGCCTGCGGGTGACGGAAGGTGAATCCGTCTACTATGGGGACACCCTGGCCAGTTATAAGAAATGGAAAGCCGGTCTGCTGGTCATCGGGTTGTGGATCACCCTCAAGGTCAGTGTGGTGTCCACGATACTGGGCGTGATCATCGGCATCATCAGCGGGCTGATGCGCATTTCCGACAACCCGGCCTTGCGGTGGACCTCCATCGTCTATGTGGAGCTGATCCGGGGCTCTCCCCTGATGGTTCAGATTCTGATCTGGTACTTCGTGCTGGGAACGTTGATCAACGACCTGCTCTACGCATACGGGTTCGGGCAGATACCGGCGTTCTGGTACGGCGTCGCTTCTTTGGCCTGTTTCGCCGGCGCCTACGTGTCGGAAATCGTCCGGGCCGGTATCCAGTCCATCCACCGCGGGCAGACCGAAGCGGCCCGCTCGTTAGGCATGAGCTATGCCCAGTCCATGCGCTACATCATTCTTCCCCAGGCGCTTCGTCGGATCCTTCCCCCCCTGGCCGGGCAGTTTATCAGCCTGATCAAGGATTCTTCTCTGTTGGGGATCATTGCCATCCGCGAGTTGACCAAGGCGGCCCGGGAGGCGGTTACGGCAACGCTTCAGCCCTTTGAAGTTTACATCCTTCTGGGGTTGCTTTACCTGGTGCTTACCTTTTCCCTTTCCATGTACGTGCAACACCTTGAGAGGAGGATGGCGACATCGTGATACAGGCAAAAAATGTATACAAAACCTTTTATGCGCCCCATGAGATCCCAGCCCTGGTGGATGTGACCGCCGACATCAAGGCCGGCGAGGTGGTCGTCGTGATCGGCCCCTCGGGTTCCGGCAAGAGTACTTTCTTGAGATGCCTCAACCGCTTGGAGCACGCCACCAGCGGGCATATCTTTATCGACGGCACCGATATTCTGGCCCAGAAGACCGACATCAACAAAATACGTGCCGAGGTGGGCATGGTATTCCAGTCCTTCAACCTGTTCCCCCACAAGACGGTGCTGGAAAACGTGACCCTGGCCCAGAAGGTGGTGCGCAAACGATCGGGTGACGAAAGCCTGAAGAAAGCCATGGCCCTGCTCGAAAAAGTCGGCATCGTCGACAAGAAAAATGTCTATCCGGACCAGCTCTCCGGCGGACAGCAGCAGCGGGTGGCCATTGCCCGGGCCCTGGCCATGGACCCCAAAATCATGCTGTTCGACGAGCCCACGTCGGCGCTGGATCCGGAGATGATCGGTGAAGTGCTCGACGTCATGAAGACCCTGGCCAAAGAGGGCATGACCATGGTGGTGGTCACCCACGAAATGGGCTTTGCCCGGGAGGTGGCCGACCGCGTGATTTTCATGGATGCCGGCGCCATCGTCGAGGAGGGCACGCCGGAGCATTTCTTCGTCAACCCGACACATGACCGGACCAAACTGTTCCTCAGCCAGATCCTATAGCCCGCCGCCGACTCAACGGACCCATTGGGTTGGCAAGGGCCCGGCTGCAGTGCCATTGGGCGCTTGCCAGCCATCGGACACGGGTACCGTCTTTCCGCTTGGCGGTCAGGATCTGATCCGCTTCATCCCGGGATCGTAGAGCGGTGCAAGCGAAACGATTGCCGGATACATCCGGCCGGCGATATCAATTTCCCAATTTCCCGCGTCGATATACGCCTGATCGATGGTTTCATCCGTTTCTATCATGAACAGCCCAACGGCGCCACCCAGCGTGTAGCCGTAAGCACCGGATCGGACATAGCCCACCGGTTTGCTGTTCCTGATGACCACTTCGGCATGGAACAACAATGGGGTCGGGTCTTTCACCAATACCTGGGCCAACCGCCGGGCGGGATGACCGTGGGCCCTTTTTCGAATGCATGCCTCTTTCCCGATGAATCCGGCGGGCTTGTCAAGTTTGATCGTAAACCCCAACCCGACTTCATAGGGATCATCTGTATTGTCCATGTCATGGCCGTAATCCCGATAGCCTTTTTCCAGTCTCAAACTGGCCAAGGCTTTCAGCCCGGCATGACGAAGATCGAATCGTCGGCCCGCATCGACAATGGCGTCGTAGACATGCGTGGCCTGTTCCACCGGGATGTAAAGTTCATAGCCCAATTCGCCCACATAGGTGAGGCGGACACAGATCAGGCGGGCGTAACCAATGGCGATCTCGGCGACATGTCGATAGGGAAAGGCCGCATTGGACAGATCCGCCGAGGTGATGGATTGCAACACTTCACGGGACGTTGGTCCCTGGATGTTAAGTTGGGCATAGGCAGCGGTCATATCGGTGACAAAGGCATGGGCATCGTCCGGGATGTGCCGTCTCAACCAGTTCTCTGCATGACGATGCATGGTATCGGTGACCACCACCAGAAACCGATCGCTTTCCAGCTTGGCGACCGTCAAATCGGCTTCGAGTCGACCGTCCTCGTTCAACCAGGGCGTGTAGGTGATCCGGTTGGTGCTGCCATCGACCTGGTTGGCTGAAATATAGTCCAGTACGCGGCCGGCATCGCGACCCTGGACCATGAATTTTGACATGAAGGACATGTCCATGAGGACGACATTCTCGCGGGCCGCTTTATGCTCGGCTTCCCAATAGGCAAACCAGTGGTCCCTGCCCCAGGAGTGTCGCTCGATGGTGGCCTCGTGACCCTCAGGGGCATACCAGTCCGCGCCTTCCCAGCCGCTGACGTCCCTGAAATAGGCCCCCTGGTCGGCTAACCGATCATACAATGCCGATTTCTTGGCGCCTCTGGCCGTCTGCTTCGATTGGTAGGGGTAGTGGCACTGGTAGACCATGCCCAGCGATTCGACCGTGCGGTGTTTACGGTATTGCGGATTGTTCTGAAAGGTGTGCAGACGATCGATGTTAAAACCGGTGATGTCGACATCGGGCCTGCCGTTCATGATCCAATGCGCCATGATGCGACCCAGGCCTGGTCCGGCGATGATTCCAACCGAGTTCAACCCGGCAGCGACAAAATAGTTTTTCAATTCCGGTGCTTCACCCACAATGGGTTGCAGGTCGGCGGTAAAACTTTCCGGCCCGCAGAAAAAAGTCTTGATGCCCAGGTCTTTGATCACCGGTACCCGCGATAAGGCTTTGTCCACGAATGGCCCCATGCGATCCCAATCCGGCTCGATCTCGCCGAAGGAAAAGTCTTCCGGGATACCTTTGACCATCCAGGGCGCGCAGACCGGCTCGAACAAGCCGACCATGAGCCCGCCCACCTCTTCTCGATAATACCCATAGTGAGACGGGTCTTCCAGCACCGGCATGTTGGGTGGAATGCCGTCCATCTCTTCGGTGATCAGGTAATAGTGCTCGGCCGCCTGGTTGGGAATATTGACGCCGGACAGGTCGCCCAACTGGCGCGCCCACATGCCGGCACAATTGACCACGACCTCGGCGTGAATATCCCCCTGGGGCGTGTGGACCCCGGCGACCGCGCCATTTTTCTTGATGACGCCGGTAACCGACACGCCCTGAAGGATCTGCACGCCCTGGTTACGTGCCCCTTTGGCCAGTGAAAGGGTCGCATCCACAGGGTTCACGCGCCCGTCGTCTTTGACGTAAAAGCCGGCAAGCAGGTCGTCCACCTTGGCCAGCGGAAACAGTTCCTGGATCTCTTTGGGTGAAATTTCCAGCGCGTCAACCCCGCAGTACCGGTTGAACGCGGCCACACGGCGATACTCTTCCAGACGATCCTTGTTGCTGGCGGCTTCGATGAATCCGATCGGTGTAAAGCCCGTTGACAGACCGGTTTCCGCCTCCAGGCGCCCATAGAGGTCACGGCCGTATTTGCGCAGTTCCGTGGAAGTCTCCGACAATGAACCAAAGGTCACCATCAGGCCTGCGGCATGCCATGTGGTTCCGGAGGTGAGTTCATCCCGTTCCAGAAGGACGACGTCCCGGCAACCCAGATGGCCCAGGTGATAGGCGATGGAACAACCGATGATGCCGCCGCCGACGATGACGACATTGGCCTGCCGGGGCAGGGTCACATTCTTTTTCATTGATTTTCTCCTGATTCGATCCGCAGTTCCGCCTCGGCCTGCTCCACGATCTGTCGAATCCGGGTGATCACATCGTCTGGCAGCGGTTCCGGGTGATGGTTCTCAAGGATCCACCGCGCCTTCGCCATGGCCCGTTCATAGGCGGTGGTGGCACCTGCGGCCTCCCACACGCCCCTCATCCTGCGGTCGATGATCTCCGGCCTGGATTGATTCCGCATCCCCTTGAAGGTCGTCGGGTGCATGAGAAAATCACGGCCTGGACCGATCTCCTTGATCGCCTGTACGGCGAGGGTTTCCTCATTCACCGGGATTCCCTGTATGGTAAATTTGATCATGCGGGCAAATTCGCAGTCTAACACCAGCTGGCCGTAATCGAAGGTGATGCCGCTTTCAAGCATTCCCAGACCGTAGATCATATTGGCACCTGCCAATGCGGGCAACAATCCGGTGAGCGTCTTTTCGTGGCCTGCCTGGACGTCGGATATCTTGGAATCGCCCTATCCACCGGCGACATAGCTGGGCAGGGCGTAGTAGCGTGCCAGGCGCGCCACGGCCCCGCTGATCAATGCACACTCCGGCGTCCCCACGGTTGCCGCGGCCATTTTCAGATCCATGGCGGTGGTCGAACTGCCGTAGACCACCGGCGCACCCTTGCGGGTCAGTTGGCTCAGGGTGATGCCGCCCAAGATTTCCGCATTGTGGGTCACCAGGGTGCCGGCAAGGGTCACCGGTGCGGTGCCGCCGGCCATGGCCATGGAAAGAATGTTGCACACCACGTTGTTGCGGGCCGATTCCATGATGATTTCGCAGCAGTCCGTGATCAGCTTCAACGGGCTGACCGGGCAGGTGGTGAAGGAAACGATGGGCCGTTCCTTCAGCCGTTTGACCCCGCCGACGATGGCGGCGGCCATCTCCAGGATCTTGTTCAGCAGCCGGCCGTTTCCCGGGCCGAACGCGCAGTGCTTGGTCGTGTGGGTCAGGTAGGCCTCGGCGTTGTGCAGGGGCACCACCGTCTGGTTGACGTCGTGGGCGCCCAGGGCCTTTTCACAAAAATCCACCTCGTCGAGGTAGTCGATCACCCGGGCGGTGTCGACCAGATCCTGCTTTACCGGCGTCCGGTTCTTCCCGGTATGGGGGTCGTTGATCTTCACCCCCTCGCTGAAGTTGGTAAAATGCACCCGGCTGCCTTCCAGCACGAGGTCGTGCCTGGGGTCCCGGCCGGCCAGGACGACCTTGGCCGGCGCCGACCGGATGGCATCCTCCACGAGATGGGGCGGGATTCGCACGATCCGGCTGCGACGATCCACCCGGGCGCCGCCGTCTTCGAAGCGGTCCAGGGCGGTTTCATCCTCGACACAGATGCCCGTTGTTCCGAGCAGGTCAAGTGTTCCGAGATGGATCTCCTTGAGTTCGGCCTCGGTGAGGATGTTGAGGCTCAGACCCCCGTTGTGCCGCGTGCCTGCGTGTAGGCTTCGTTTCATCGGCAGATTTCCTTATTAAAGTTGTTATTTGCCTTGTGGTAGTTGTGATTATTTGTTTCCGGTTCATCCGGGTTCATTTTAAAGATGTGTGTTGAGATATTCGAAATCTCGGGTCAATTTGCCGTTGTAAACGATCACCGCTTTTTTGATCTCGGGCGGAAGGCCCGACGCTTCAAGCGTGCTGGTGTAGTCGGCTGCCAGCAGACCGGGCACGAACGGCTTGAGCTGGTTACTGAAAAACGATGAGGCGTCGTTGGGCAGTTCGCAGGGCAGATTGTCCACGGCCAGCAGGACGATTCCCTCTCCCAGATGGCCGTCTTGGGTGGTTCCCGCGGCTGGGTCTACCCGATAGGCCGGCATGTCGCTGTCGGTTGATTTGACATTGCACTCGATCGAACCGAAGGTGTCACAGGTGATGTCGGCAATGCCGCTGAGTTTGCGTGTCCGGGCCGTTTGGCTCAGACGCTTCAAACCCGCCCAGGTGACAAATCGGGGATAGCGGTTTTCCCAGTACACGGCGTTGACCAGCAGGGTGATGCTGGGCAGGAACTGCTCGAAGCGGCTCTCGTAGCGTTCCGGGTGATCGAAATAGTCCTGCAGGTCGAAGGCCGCCCCGGCGACGACCGGCCTGACCAGATCCTTCTCTTGAAATACGGTCACGTAGACGGTGTAGCGGTTGCCGCGACCCTCAGAGACGAAGGCATTGATCTCGTCGGCCGGGATGTGCTCGGTCGGCAGGCAGTCGAAGATCTGCTGGGCGCCGGTGGACACATTGCCGTAACCCAGAATGCCGATGGTGAAAGGGCTCAATTCCGGGGAAAAACCATCCCGACGGATGCTTGCGCCGATGGTTGCCAAGTGCTCCCGCGCCGCGTTTACCGAATCGTACTGATGGGCCCGCCTGACCGCGGTAAAGGGGGTATCGATGCCCCTGTGGGCCCAATGCTCACCCATGAGTGAGAGAATGTCGATGGCACCGGCATCGCCTGCATAGGGGCCGAAATAGATCAGGCGGCGTCCGCTTTCATCGGTGATCTTCTCATAGTCGATGAGGGTTGACCCGCTGTCGATGATCCGCTGCAGCAGGGGCATGTTGTCTGACTGACCCTTGATGGTGTGGGAGAAAAAGAGATAGGTCTTGGCCGCCAGGATCTTTTCGATGGGAATCTCTTTCACGCCTAGGATGACATCCCCGTCGGCCATGCCCTCGCAGCCCATGGCCCCGGCAGAGACGTATTGGTCTTCACTGAAAAATCGCTTGTCCGATCTCTCCACAAAGGCCCGGGCGCCGGTGTCTTTCAGGATCTGTTCCAGATCCGTCGGTACGAGCGGCGCGCGGCGCTCCCAGCGGTTTTTGTCTTCGGCACGAATCAACAGTGTTTTCATGATCGTCAATCTCCCCAATAGCTGCGTTCGTCGGCATCCAGGTCGGACCGCCGTTCCTTGAAACGGATGCCCATGCGTTGGCATTCCGCCAGAATGGGTTCATAGACCTGCGGGTGGACCGGTCTAAGCACGCCGGTCAGGGTGATCTTGTCCCGGGCCAGCAGGCTGGCGGCGATGCCTACCGGGTATCCCACCGTGCGCGACATGGAGCTCTCCTTACCGGGAATGCCGCAGTCGATAAGGGTTGACTGGATGCGCTGGGGGGGCAGGTCGGGATAGATGGCTTCGAATTCATGGTGCATCACCAGCAGGTCCATTTCACCCTCATCATACACCAGGCGGCTTTTCAGCGTATGGGCCAACATGTCGAAGACGGATGCCGTGCCGATTTTCAACTTGCGGTCCGAGAGCAGCCCCAGCCACTCCAGTTTTTTGAGGGTCAGGGAGTGTTCCGGAATATTGAGGTAGGCGGAGACGCCCTTACGGAGATCCTCAGACCGGCAGTTGACGATGTTGGCCAGCACCTCGCGGGGGCTGACTTCATCGAAATCGAACTTCATTTTCCGATTGAGCAGTCCCAGCTGCTTGATGAAATCCCAGGTCTCGCAGTAGCCGATGTTGCGCAGGGTCCCGCGGTAAATGCCGGCAGCATCCTCGATGCCGTAAATTTTCAGGTAGGGCAGGGCGTCGCGGTTGACGTAGGCTTCAAAGACCCCTGCGCCGGGAACGCTTTTCAACCAGTAGTGTTTGAACAGCTGGTTGCCGGGCACGTCAATTATTTTGCCGTGTTCCATGTAGCGCCCGTCGTTGGTTGCCGCCAGCATGGCGCCTTCGGGACTCCAGGAGAACTTGTAACCCAACGGATTGTTGTTGCTCTCCAGCGCCGGCAGGCCGCCGCAATAGGAGAAGAAACTATCGATTCGTCCGCCGTCCTGTTTGACCTTATCGATGATCTGCATGGCCGACATGTGATCCAGGCCCGGGTCCACACCCACTTCGTTGAGAAAGGTCAGGTTTTTTTCTTTGGCCGGTGTATCGAGGGCCTGCATCTCGTCTTTGACATAGGAGGCGGTGACCAGGTGTTTGCCGTGGGTCAGGCAGTGGCGGGCGATCACCGGATGCAGGGTCCATGGCAGCAGGCTGACCACAATGTCGGCCGTCGAGACCTGCCGTTCCAACAGGGTCCCGTCATTGACCTCCATGCGAATGGCCCTGCCGTTGGCATGCCCTGCGATGATGGCTTCGGCTTTGTCTATCTTCTGATCGGCCAGGACGACCGTCAACTCCTTTTTTTCGAGCAGGTAACGAACCGCAGGCCGTGCCACCAGGCCGGCACCCAAGATCAATATCTGCTTCATGAGTGGGTCTCCTCTGCGGTCCCGTTTGTCTCGGTCGGCAGACCGGACAAGAAGAATTGAATATTAAATCGAAGGGGTTATCGTATGTCAAAAATTTGTTGCCATAAACAGGACAACAGTTATCAGCCCCCTGGAAGGGTGTCAAGGGAATTCACGACGGCGATCATCCGATTCATATGGCTTGAAAAACGGTTAAAGGTGTGAAACGGTACCGCCGTCTGCGGGGGGTGGATCGACAGGTGATCGCGTGGACTCTAAATCCACGTAGCTCGGTGCGACTCCGGGACTCCCCGCCATTTGAACCGCGATAGCGAGCGCATTCCCCGTCGCTTGCGGCGGGGTTGGCGAGCCAACTGAAAATAGACGGTCATCCTTGCGGTGCTGCGCAGCACTGCCGGTAAAGGCAGAACCCTCCCCGCGGCTTGCCGCGGGGAGGGTTCAATCCGTGTACGGATTCAAAGGTTCCGGGTTCAACGTTCAAGGTTCAGGTATTCCGCCATTGGCGGGTGCAGCCCACCGAACTGCGATGGCTGGAACCCGGAACCCAAAACCCGGAACCCAAAACCAAGAACCCATTATGAACCTCAATTGGACGGAAATCCAACGCAAGCGTCTGGCGGAACTGGATGCGGACGATGAGACCCTGGCGCGGGCGTTCGACGATGCCGGCCAGCGTGACCGGGCATTCCAGAGGGTGGAAAAAGATCGCGTCGCGGCCCATCGCCGTCACCTTGACGACCTGCGCAGCGGTTCGCGGCGTCCCCGGTTGTGCCGGTTGGAAACCGTGCTGGTGGAGACGCTGGTGGACCATGGTTTTGTTCAGGTAACCACGCCGGTGCTGATGTCCAGAGGCCTGCTGGCCAGGATGTCGATCACGGTCGATCACCCCCTTTGCGAACAGATCTATTGGGTTGACGGGGACAAATGCCTTCGCCCCATGCTTGCCCCCCACCTGTACTATGTGATCAAGGACCTGCTGCGTTTGTGGGCCAAGCCGGTTCGGGTCTTCGAAGTGGGCCCCTGCTTTCGCAAAGAGACGGACGGCGCCAGGCATGCCACCGAGTTTACCATGCTGAACCTGTGCGAGTTCGGTTTGCCTGAAAACCAGCGTCGGCGGCGCCTCGAAAGCCTCGCCGCCCTGGTCATGGACATCGCCGGCATTCACGGCTATCGATTGGCATCGGAGACCTCGGCGGTATATGGTTCCACCCTCGACGTGGTCGCAGAGGCCGACGGTCTGGAACTGGGGTCCGGCGCCATGGGTCCCCATCCCCTCGATCGGGCCTGGCGGATTACCGATACCTGGGTGGGCATCGGTTTTGGATTGGAGCGCATGCTCATGACCGCCGAGGGGGGCTCCCATCTGTCCCGTTTCGGCCGGAGCATCTCCTATCTGGACGGTATCCGTCTGAATATTTGAAGAGATAAGGTCAGACCAACGTGAGCAACAATCCTTCGGCCACCGTCATCCGGGCGTATCATCATGAGCGACGCGGGCTCGCAGACATTCTCGAAACAGCGGCGGACAACGCTGGCTTTTCCCCGGCGATGATGATCCGCCTGCTGGATTCCCCGGCGCCCAGCCAGTTGGAAAAGCTGTTTGCCGCCGCCAGGCGGCAGCGCGAACGGCATTTCGGCAATCGCGTGTTTCTGTACGGGTTTTTGTACATCAGCACCCACTGCCGCAATCGATGCAGCTTCTGTTTCTACCGCAAGACCAACGTCCGGGCGATCCGTTACCGCATGTCACCGGCCGAGATTACCGAATCTGCCCGACAGCTGGCCCGGTCGGGCGTCCATCTCATCGACCTGACCGCCGGTGAAGATCCATGTTTTTACACGGCTGAAGGGGACGGCTTTGCCGCAGTGATCGACGCGGTGCATTCCATCCGGGCGGACACCAACCTGCCGGTGATGGCCTCCGTGGGCGTGGTCCCGGACTCGATCCTCGACGAATTGGCCGCAGCCGGCGCCGATTGGTACGCCTGCTACCAGGAGACCCACAACCGGCAGCTGTTCGATCAGCTTCGGATGGGGCAACGCTTCGAGGCCCGCTGCCGGAGCAAGGTCGCAGCCAAAGCCAGAGGCATGCTTGTCGAGGAGGGCCTGCTTTGCGGCGTCGGCGAGACCTCGCGCGACCTGGTCAATTCATTTGATGCCATGGCCCGTCTGGGTGCCGATCAGGTACGGGCGATGACCTTCGTCCCCCAAACCGGGACCCCCATGGCAGACCAGCCGCCGGTTTCCTCTCTACGGGAATGCATCGCCATTGCCCTGATGCGCATCGCCTTTCCCGGTCTGCTCATCCCGGCGTCACTGGATGTGGATGGCCTGGCCGGCTTGGGACGCCGGCTGGAAGCCGGCGCCAATGTGGTGACCTCGCTGGTTCCGCCGGGCCGGGGACTGGCCGGTGTGGCCCAAAGCGCCCTGGATATCGAAGACGGCCGGCGCAGCGTGGAAGGCGTCGCACCGACCCTTCGCATCTGCGGGCTAGCGCCGGCAACAAGCGATCAATATCAGCGCTGGGTCGCCGACCGAAAGCGGAGTGCCTGTTTTGGTGATCGCAGGACGGCCAAGGCATGTTAGCAGCCATCGTGGGCGGCCGGCTGCAGGGTGCTGAACTGGCCTGCCTGGCCCGCCATGCCGGTTGGCGGACCCTCTTGGTCGACCGCAAGCACCATGTTCCCGCCCGGCGGCTTTGCGATCGGTTCCTCCAGGTGGATGTCACACAGGCATCCGCTTTGGACCATGCCTTGAATGCCGTGGACATCGTCGTTCCGGCGCTTGAAGATCGGGCGGCCTTGGATAGCCTGGTGGGATGGTGCCGTGACCGTCATGTGCCGGTCGCATTCGACCCGGCGGCTTATGCCGTCTCCAGTTCCAAAATCGACTCGAACCGGTTGTTTGCATCCCTGGGCATCCCCGCCCCCGAGCCATGGCCGCAGTGCGGGTTTCCGGTGGTGGCCAAACCCAGCCGCGCCAGCGGCAGCCGCGGGGTGGTGGTTCTCAACGGCCAAACCGATGCCGAGAAACGGTTCCCCCATGGATTTCCAGACGATGGGTGGGTCTTCCAGCAGTATCTCGAAGGGCCGTCCTTTTCCCTGGAATTGATCGGCAGGCCGGGCAACTACCTGCCGATCCAGGTCACCCAACTCTTCATGGACGCTGCTCACGACTGCAAGGCGGTTGCCGCACCGTGCCAATTGGCCGACCGGCAGATCCGTGAAATCGAGACGCTGTCCGTCGAAATCGCCGACGCCATCCGGCTCACGGGGTTGATGGATGTGGAGGTGATCCTTCACCAGGGGCGCTTCAAGGTGCTGGAGGTCGATGCCCGGTTTCCCAGTCAGACGCCCCTGTGCGTCTATGCGTCCACAGGCTGCAACCTGTTCGACGTGCTGGCCGATCTCTTTCTGTCCGGCACACTGCCCCCGTTGGTGGCGTCCGAGTTCGCCCGGGGCGCCATTCTCGAGCATATCCGTGTCACGAACCGGGCGATATTCGTCGAAGGCGAGCATATCATGGCCGGTGCCGGCCCCCTTGAGCGGGTGCCCGGGTTCTTCGGGGCCGACGAGGCGATCACCAGCTACCGGGAGGGGGCATCCGTTTGGGTGGCCACCCTGATCGTCACCGCCGCATCGCGGGCGCTTGCCGTGGAAAAACGCAACCGGGTCATCCTCGCGATCCAGCGACGCTTCAACCTTGAGACGGTTGTCGATCGCGGCCAGGAATACACGGCATGACCCGACTGACCACAGGCGACATCCAGGATATCTGCTTTAATCTAAACCCGTACGAGCGCTATCTGGTATCGGCGACGGGGCGCTCCCTGCTGGGAATCGGTGCGGCGGCGGCCGGGATTGGCGATGTTACTTGGCTTGGCGATGCCGCCCCGTCGATCCCTATGGCGGTGGTGCCCATCCGCAGCGGTCTTGGCCTCATCTCCGGTTTCGCTGAGACGGTCTGCGGCATCCTCGTCCACATGGGGTTCGATGCATTTGTCACCGGCTGTTCGGACGTGTCCGGCTTTGCCGACGCCGTCGACGCGGGAGCCCAGGTGATTCTGGCAGCCGACGACGACCGTTTCATGGCTTTTTGCCCCCGCCAGGGAAAGACCGTGGACAATTCCCGCGCCACGGCAAAAGGGTTTGTGGCCGGTCTCGATCTGATGGCCGGTGGCCTGGACGGCAAGCGCGTGCTGGTGATCGGGTGCGGACCCGTCGGCCGCTGGGCGGTGGAGGCCTTGCTGACCTGCAAGGCCAGGGTCAGCGTGGTCGATCGGGCGGCCGAAAAGGCTGCCGACCTGGCAGGATCGGTTCGGGGTGCGTTTCATTCGACCATCCGGGTGGTTTCTGATTTGGACACGGCATTGTCGACCCATCGACTTATCGTGGAGGCCACCAACGCGGCGGACGTGATTCACGCGCGCCATGTCACCGCCGATACCCGTGTCGCCGCTCCGGGGATGCCCTGCGGCGTCACCCCGCATGCCCGGGAGAAACTGGTCGGCCGGATGTTGCACGATCCCTTGCCCATCGGTGTCGCATCCATGGCCTGCCAGGCCGTGCGTATTATCGGTGAGCAACCGGTGTGCGCCAGCCCGACAGCGCATGATGGAGCGTCCACGTGAACGACAGCCAATCCGCAGCCAAACAGCCTCAGCGACGTTTTTACCGCAAACGGGTGGAGCTGTTCCGGCTGATCGATAAGATCAAGCTCTGGCCCTCGCGCAAAGGGCTGCTGCACGGCATCAAGGCAATTGACACCATGGGTGACCAGGCCCGCATCACCACCCACTGCAACCAAACCTTCATGGTCAACAACTCCAGAAACAGCCGGGCGTCCCGATGGCTGCGCAACAAATGGTTCAAGGGGGTTTGCCCGGCTTGCGGCGTACCCCAATGGAAGCTTGAAAAATATGCCACCACCCATTTCAGGCGGCATCACGGCTCGCTGCTGTTGCCTGAGGGCTGAAGACCGACTCACATGTCATTTAAAATAATTTCGTAGAGCCTTTTTTCACGGTCATCCAGCGGTTTTTGCAGCGTGTGGGTCTTGTATAGGAAATAATGAAAAAAATCGTGCCGCAGGCTGTCCCTGCCGGCAGTCACGAACCACCGGTTGCGACCCCAGTTGATGCGACACGCCGCGGTGTTTTCGTTGGTGAACATGCCGCCGATAAACTCCTCCTTGTCCACCACCAGATCAAAGGAGCGCCCGCCCAGGTTGCGTTCAACCATCTCATGCTGCGGGTGAATCACTTGAATGGCAAAGGTCCTTGGAAAGGGTTCCATGAAAATGCATTTTACCGGCACCCCTTTCTTTTCAGCCTTTTTCAGGGCCCGCAGCAGGGTTTCGACCTCCTTTGGAAACAGACGGATGTAGATCTCTTTTCGGGCGGCGTCGATCATCTCCCTGGCCTTGTCCATGACCCGCTGATAACCGGAGACGGTCCAAATGAAGTCGTGGTCGGCCGGTCTCTGGATTTCCTTGGCCAGGGCTTCAAAGCGATCGAGATCGGCTTCATAGTTCCGCCGCAGGTGTTTGATCAACTCATCGGGCGGCAGTGCGACGAACATGCCTTTGCTGGCTTCCGAGACGAAACCCCGCTTTTTCAGCGTGCGCAGGATGTCGTAAATTCGCGCACGAGGGATTCCCGATTGCTTGCTCAACTGAGATCCGTTGACCGGATGGTGTTGAAGGAGTGACAGATAGGTGTGTATCGCATAGTCAGACAGACCGATGTTGACCAGATTGTACGATTTCTGCATGTCAGGTCCTTTTGTTGTCACAAAACGTACAACATTTTTTTGCTTAACAGGCGTGATGGTGCTTGTCAAGGTGGCCGGCGGCGTCACGATTTTCATTTGCTTTTCCTCATGCTTCCAACTACCATCACCACAGCCGATGAAAAATACAGGGAGGCCGCAATGAATACCATCCCTTGTCGCCGTATGCGCTTGATCGCACTGGTCGCCGTGGCCCTGGCCGCGTATGGTTGTGCGTCCGGGCCAACGAATGGGCCAACGAATGGGCCAAGGTCCGGTCCAACTATCGTTGGCAACTGGAAAGCCGTGGAGGGGGCCGCCAGCGTGAGATTCACCGCCGATGGGGTGTTCCATGCGGTCGACAGCCAGGGAATGCCCGTCTCCGGAAATTACCGCTTGATGGGGACAGCAGGCATTCAATTCGAGATCCGGCACGCCGGAGAGGAGACCGAAACCATCGACGCCAGGATCGTCCAATCGGGTGAACGGCTAACGCTGACGTTTCCCGGCGAGAACACCAGTGAAACCTATGAACGCATTCCCTGACCCCGATGATCCATTTGCAGACTGCCGGTGACCAGGTCGACCCCGCTTTTTTGACTCTCTTGCCATCTATTTGACACCGACCAGCCGCCAGTCATGACCGCTGCCTTCGCTCGATCTTAAAAAACCGGTCTTTCTCACCGTGGGAACCATCCATCCCTGTGGCACGGAACTTGTAGCCCCGGTATCCGATACCTCTTGTCGTTCAAACGAAACCTGAGCCAGGTGGGACTGCGATGCAGTTTTTTAACGGAAAGGAAGATATGGGATTGGAAGCGAGCCTGAAGCTGCTGGATCTGCCACCGGACGCCACTGTCGATGACGCCAACCAGGCATATGGCAATCTTCACCGGATGATCAACCGGTTTCATCAGGATGCCGGTGCCGCCGACCGTGGGGACCGGCAGGAGGACTTGGACCTGCTGGCCTGCGCCTATGAAAAAGCGGTGGCCTGTTTGTCTGACCGGGGTCCCGATCATGCGCCGGTGCCGTCCATCACCCCGTTCCGGTCATCGGTCGTCGATGGGCCCCCATCCACAGACCTGCACGTTACCATCAACATGTCTACTGGGGCGGAAAATGATTCATCGCCTGGCGACGTCCCCTCCTTTCCAGAGCCCAATGCCCGAACCGTGGAAGAAGCCATTTCAATCACCTCCCGGCGGATGCGGCAGGCGGAATCGGCGCTCCCGGTTGTCCAACAGGCTGTGGAATCGGCCACGGCAGCGCTGAACGCAGCCAACCATCGATACGAACGGTCCAGGCAGGCGAGCTTGACCGCCCTAGTTTCCGCGGCATCAGCAAAAAATCGGGCGATGCTGTTGGAGATCGAAGCCAAGCGGACTGTGCAGGACGCCATTGCCGTGGCGGAAAAGGCCCGGGATCGGGCTGCTGCGGCCAAACAGGCGGCCAGGGAGGCTGCCGCTGAAGCGGACAAGGCGCGAAAACAGGCCAGCCGTGTCAAAAAATCTGAGGAGACGGCTGCCGCGGAAGCGGTTTGTGCCGAAGACCGCCTGGAAAAGGAAAAGGTTCGGCTGAAGGCGTTGACCCATACCTTGGTGGAGACGCGCAGTCGAATGAGGATGTTCCAAGAAACCACCGCAACGACGGAAAAGCAGGATGCCGATGTGGATATGCATCCATTCTTGACGGCGGAGGATCGGTTCCAATCCAATCAGGCGGTTGACGGGAAAACGCGTGCGCGGCAGCAGATCCTGTCCGACTTGTTGGAAATCGAGGCATCCCTCAATGCCAGAAACCGGGATCCGATGCCGCCGCAGGCCGGCGGGACCGCATCACCGGGTGACGCCGCGCCAGACGATGAAAGGCGGCAACACCATCGTGTGATCTACCCGGCTGACCGGTGTCCTTGGCTTTCCATCGATGGTCGTGAGCTTCCCGTTCTCGATCTGAGCGAAGCAGGCATGCGCCTGGAACCGGATGCTGCCATGGCCGGTTTGCGCATTGTTCGGGGGGTCATCACTTTTCCCAGCCGGTCGCCGGTGAAGGTCACCGGAAAAGTGGTTCGCCGGGGTGACACCGATCTGGGATTGAAGTTGGTGACCCGCATCGGCAACCACATCCTGGACCGGGAGCGTCTTCGCCTGCGTGCCTGATGGTTTGAACCCCGGTAGAAGCGTCCGGATGGGTGTCCGAGGGGGATGGGTCTGGTAGCGCTTCAGGGCGAGCCTTCTCTTGAAATGTGCACGGACAGGGGGATGGTGATGGATCCCTTCTCGTGCCGAATCACCAGGCGGATGCCATTTTCCCCAATGGGCAGCATCCCCGGGGAAATGCTCCGGCCACCGGCCGTTCTCTCTTTGATCGGGCTCCAGGCAATCAGGCGCATGGGCATCATTTCAAGCGAAACGTCAGCGCCGGGCGCCACGGTTTGCGGGGGAACCATTGCGTTTTTTACCGCTACCGGGTCTATGCCCTCGAACACCAGCACGCCTTGCGGCCTTCCGTTGAACAGATACTGGCTTGCGTTCCAATCGACCACCAGGTCTGCGTTGCTTTTATTCTTCAGGGTGAGAAGAAAAAAGGTATAGTAGGGGAATCGCCCTTTTTGAGGGGTAATCCTGGCGCTGAACAGCGGATTGTCGACTTCGAAATATTCAGGCTGTGCCATCCAAACCGCATTGGACGGGGATTGCATCCCGCTGCAGCCCCACAGGGCCAACCCAATCAATAACAGATAACCAACCGTTCGCCGGCAGTTCATGGCATCGACCTTTCAGGGGGGGGGTGATCGCCTGTTTGCACAGGCTCGACGGGTCGTCTCTTTATCGACTTTTACCGCTTTTGACAAGCCTGGATTGATTTTCGAGTGAATTGTTGGCCACATCTTGACACCGATAAAAGAAAGGGTTATTCGTTTTCTCTTCTAAAAGAAGCCACCACCATGATTTTGAAGGAACGGGACATGACACCAATCCAGGCGGCAACGTCAGCTGAAACCAAAGCCATCGAAGAGATGCTCACCGCATCCGGCTATTCCAAAACGGCCATCAAGTACTACATTAACAAGCCATACATGGGCCAGATTCCCGATGCGGATATCATCTCGGAGATGACCGGCACCTGCGGTGACACCATGGCTATTTACATCAAGATGGACAATGGCGTGGTGGGTGATGCGAAATACCAGGTCATGGGATGTGCGGGAGCCATATCCGCCGCTATGGCGGTCGTGGACCTGATCAAGGGCAAGGACCTGGATTATGCCCGATCCATCGACGACGGTGATGTATACAAGGTGCTGCAGGAAATCCCCGTAAAAAAACACCACTGCATCCAACTTGCCGTAAAAACGCTGCACAAGGCGCTGGACACGCGCCGTTTTCAACAATCGGCTTAGTAACAAATCAATGCAGGCATGCTTGCCGGCGATCACGTGTTCAAATTCACAGAAAGCCGGAGGCTGTCAACGACCTGATTGAAGGCGGGCAACTCTTTATCAAAATAATAGCGGTCGGCGGCGGTGTATCGTAGATTGAAGAACCGGTTCGGCAAAATGGCACCGTAATAAATGGTTTTGGTGGTTACCCCATAGGGATCCTGGTAGCTGTATATCAGCCTGAAACCGGCATGACCGCCGACCGTTGCCGGCTCGCTGGCCAGAAACCGCAACTGGCGGATCAGCGGATCGGAACGCATATTGTCGGCGATGACCCGGGCGGCCTCATGGGGCAGCATATCCGGTTCCAGCTTTTGGTTCGTAAAACGAAACCCCTGTGCCAGTGGCCTCGATTGAATCAGGATGTACTCTAAATAGGGGCCATCCTTGGAGAGCATTTCCGATTCCTGCGTGCTCAACTGCATCCATCCCGCAGGAGCGGTGATGGTCCATGGAGGCTCGCTGAGCTGATTCGGGGGCGTATGCCACGGTCCGGCACAGGCGGTCAGCATCAGGGTCGCCAGAATCCAGGCGACGACCACGGGTCTACGGATGGTTAATCCCGACATTGACGAAGATATCCTTTTATGAATTCGCTTGCATCGTCCTGGGGCGTCAGGTTGAGAAATGCTTCGAAATAGGGTTTTGCCATCTGAAATCGGCCGGCCTTAAAATGAAGCTCACCAAGTGCACGATGGGCCAAGGGGAAATCCGGATCGATTTTCAGGGCCTTTAGGTAGGACCCCATACACTGATTGTTTCCGTCGCCATCATTTCGTCGGCGCAGGATTTCCCCTTTGAGATAGTGTGCACGGGCGTCATCCGGCTTCAATGCCAGACATTTGGCGATGCTTTGATCCGCCTGGTTCCAGTCACCGCAAGTGAGCGCGGCCTTTGCATTGGCCATCAGTGCCGGCGCAATGCGGTTAAGGAACGTATCAGGGCCGCCATGGGTTGCCGACGCGCAGGACTCGCCGTCCCGGGATCGGCCGATACGTGTCTTCATTGTTCGAATGCGGCGTTTAAGTCGCTCCGCGGCTTCAGGCGACCGCTGATCCTGCAGACGACCCAACAGGTTGGACATGAGGGACAGCACTTCTCTGTCGCAATAGCCGGCGGCTCTGAGTATGGTCAGCCCCTCCGCGTCGGCCTGGTCTTCGGCGGCATCGATTTTTTGTTTCATGGCCAGTCCACCCGCCGCATGACGCTGATCGGCGTAGGGCAGCCCGGTGCTGCGGGCGCCCATTTGAAAATGATCATACAGTGCGGCGGTGTGCTGGCGAACATAATGAACCATCTCGTGGGCGAGGATCATGGCCAGTTGGTCTTCGTTTTCTATGCGGTTCAGGATGCCGGTGGAAAGAAAAAAATACCCATTGGGGTAAGCATAGGCCTGCATCCGGGGATCCATGACAACCTTGACGGTCGGTGTACTCGATTCGGTGGGTACCTGTTTCCACAGGCGTTCGGCCACGGTTTGCAGATAACTCGACAAGGACGGCTCGTGCAGCACGACACCGCGCTGTTCAAGCACCGCTTGCTCTTGTTCGGCAAGCCGCCGAAAGCGGGTCGTCGGGTCTGGTGGCGCTGCTTGTGCCGCAACCACCGTCGCTGCCCATGCCAACATCCAAATCATCCATGTTACCACATACCCTTTGCGTGTCATGAACCTTGCTCCCAGAAGTTGACCAACGCCGATGCGACCAGTGCTGTCAGCCCTTCGGACGTTTGAAGATTGAATCTGTGGTGGTCACCCTGCAGGCCATACCAGATAATACGGCCTTCCGGTTCGACGACGGCAATGCTCAGCCAGTTTTTGATCGGCTGGACGGAAGCGGTTTGATGCCCAAGGGCCAGAACTAATCCGTCGGCCCGGTTGGCCTTCAGGATTTCGGCCACCGGTCCCAAATGGAATTCAAAGGCGTCTAATTTGGCCGGATAGAGTTGAGGCCCGAACGTGTGCAACTGGATGGAACGGTTCACGGACCGGAAAAGGGACGTTACGGCCAGAAGTTCGGATGATCGCATCATCCGGGTGTCGGCTGTTTCGACCTTAAAGTGCCGCGCCTCAAGCTGCCGGACAATGAATTGTTGCGCTTGGTGTTGCGCTTGCTGGCTCTCGATATCCTGAAACAACCGGCTGCCGTCGGGCATTTGTTCGAAAAGGCCGATTTCGGGCACCAACACCAGCATCGTGCCCATGCTCTTGCGATAGCTTGGGAACTGGGGATGAAGCCGTTCCGAGGCGCAGGTGCACCCGGTAAGCAATAGACCGATCAGACTCACCATCAGGATGAATCGGCTAAAAAGGGTCATTTTGGGCAGCGTATGCATCGGCGGCTCGTGGTTACACTCCTTTGCCAGGATATGGTAACTTTGAATAAAGCAAATTTCAGACCAACATAAAAAAAGAAAAAAAATTAACATTTTCTGTATGTTAGATGATCACTGGCGTGGGTTGATATTGGATTTGCCATTTATGGGCACCTGCGATGACAAAAAAATGTCAATCTTGACAATTCGCAGCAACATCCTATTATATTGACACATAGGAGGTCCCGTTGTTCGATAATTGATTGAACCCAAAAAGGAGGATGAGGAGATGAAAAAATTGGTTGTTTTGATTTTCATGGCGCTTTTTTTGGCGAGTTGTGGCCAACACTTCAGCAAGTCCGAGTATCTGCAACACGACACGATGTATAAAAATTGGGATCACATGAAATTCAGCTGGTTCGGTCCGGATCAGGCTACCAGCCAAGACGTGGAGAAATCCAAAGAGCAGCAATGGTGGGGAATCGAAGTGCCCTACGTGCCGGGTCAGTAGGTGCTGTCGGTTCAGTAGCCGTATTGGATCAATGATAGTCAGACATTAAGCCGGCAAAGGCTATGCTGTAGCCTCTGCCGGCTTTTTTCGGCGGTATGCCTCGCAGGTGGATTGCGAGAATACGCCAATTTTATCGGCAGCTGTATCTTCGTACGCCACCAGGTTTGCTCCCCCCGACCTGTTTTTTTCATCCCACCAAGCCCCCCCAGATGGCCGAACGTCAAAGCAATGGTTTGAAATCCCGTTTCTTTTAGGGTAAACCGACGATATCCGACGATTTCATCAACCATCATATAGGCCATTCATCAGGCCTTAATTCATCACGGAGCAAGGCTATCATGCGCGATGATAGAGTGAATCGGTTTGTGGTCGTACTGCTGGTCGTATTTATTTCGGCCGTATTTTTATCGATGATACGATCCTTTTTGATGGCCATTTTTCTGGCCGGCATCTTTTCGGCCCTATCCCGCCCCATTTACCACTGGCTGGAAAAAATACTATTGGGACGGCGCAACCTGGCATCGATGTTGACACTGCTGCTGATCATTATCGTTGTGGTCCTTCCCGTGGGGGTGCTCACGGGGGTGGTGACCGGCCAGGCCATCAAGGTCAGTCAGACCGCCGTGCCCTGGGTAAAAACGCAGCTCAGCCAGCCGGGTGCGGTATCGGGGTTTCTGGAGACGATTCCGTACTACGATAAAATTGCCCCCCACAGCGAACTGATCCTGCGCAAGGCCGGTGAAATGGTCGGCCACATCAGCCAGTTTTTGATCAACAACCTTTCTTCGGCGGCGATGGGGGCCGCCACTTTTCTGTTCACGCTCTTCACCTGGCTGTACACCATGTATTTCTTCCTGATGGACGGGGACAAGCTGCTGGAAAAAATACTTTATTACCTCCCGCTTGAGGATCATGACGAGCAGCAGATGCTGGAGCGGTTCACGTCGGTGACGCGTGCCACGCTGAAGGGAACCGCGGTAATCGGTATTCTCCAAGGGGGATTGGCCGGGTTGGCCTTCTGGGCGGTGGGCATTCCCAGTGCAACCTTCTGGGGCGTGATCATGGTGGTCTTGTCCATCATCCCCAGCGTGGGAACGGCTCTCGTCTGGGTGCCGACAGCACTCATCCTGGGGTTCGGCGGGGCCGTCGGCAAGGCGATCGGGCTGTTTGTTTTCTGCGGGCTCGTGGTCGGCAGTCTGGACAACCTGCTCAGACCGATCCTGGTCGGCAAGGACACCCAGATGCACGAGTTGATGATCTTTTTCGGCACCATGGGGGGCATTTTCATGTTCGGCATGATGGGCGTGATCATCGGCCCCATCATCGCCGCGCTTTTCGTAACCGTCTGGGAGATCTACGGACAGGCCTTTCAGGACATCCTGCCCGACACCGGGTATGTGTTGAGGAAGAAACAGGCACAGGCTGAAGTGGAGGGCGACGACGGTTAAAACCCTTCCCGTGTGGGCTGGGGGTTTCGACAGTGAATTTGGTTGCCGTGCGCAATGGCCTTCTTTTCCAGGGATTTCAGCTTTTTCAACCGCAGGCCGGTTTCGGCCAGAATCGCCTCGGATCGTGAAAAGTGCAGCCGGATCAGATGGTTTACCGGCTCGCGGAAGAAACTGGAGCCGGGCACGGCAGCCACCCCCACCTCCCTGGCCATCCAGCGGCAGAATGCGTTATCGTCGGTCACGCCGAAAGCGGAGCAGTCCACCATCACATAATAGGCGCCCTGGGGCTTGGTATAAGCAAGCCCGGCGGCATCCAGATATCCCAGAAACAGGTCTCTTTTCCGTGTGTAGTCCGCCGTGAGTCGCTCATAGTAGCTCAATGGCAGTCTCAGCGCGGTGACGGCGGCTTCCTGCAGCGGCGCGGCGGCACCCACGGTGAGAAAATCATGCACCTTGCGCGCGCCGGCGATGACCGATTCCGGCCCGATCACATAGCCCAACCGCCACCCGGTCATGTTGTAGGTCTTGGACAGCGAACTGCAGGAGATGGTCCGCTCGAACATCTCCGGCAGGGAGGCCATATAGTGGTGACGATGGGGGCGGTAAACGATATGTTCATAGACTTCGTCGGTGATCACAAAGGCGTCGAACTCCTTGGCAAGGTCGGCGATCGTTTCAAGCTCCTCTAAAGAAAACACTTTGCCGGAAGGGTTCGATGGGTTGCACAAGACAATGGCCTTGGGCTTTTGCATGAAAGCCGTCCGGAGCTCGTCGAGATCGAAGTTGAAATCCGGGGGATGCAGGGGAACGTAGATGGGCTGGGCGCCACTGAGGATGGTGTCCGCGCCGTAGTTCTCATAGTAGGGAGAGAAGATAATGACCTTCTCGCCGGGGTTGCAGGCGGTCATCAAGGCACTCATCATGGCTTCGGTGCTGCCGCAGGTCACCACCACGTGGGCCTCGGGATCCAGATCGAGACCCATCCAGTGGCGCTGCTTGTCGACCAGTGCCTGCCGGAAACGCGGGGCACCCCAGGTGACGGCGTATTGGTGGGGGCCGTTGGCCATGGCTTTCTTGCCGGCAGCCAACACGTCGGGCGGCGGGTCGGCATCGGGAAAGCCCTGGGAGAGGTTGATGGCACCATATTGGTTGGCGACCCGCGTCATTTCGCGAATGACCGACTCGGTGAACAAGGTCAGGCGGTCTGCGGTTGTGGGCATGGAACCTCCTGTAAATAATCGTGTTACGTTTTAGGTGCTACTTAAAACCGTCTATGTACAACATTCCCGCCAAACAGCGTCATGTCGACCTTTATAGTTGGCATTCGAGATGGCTGCGAAGTTAACATATTCTCACTGAGCACTGCCAGATCGGCTAGTTTGCCGGGAGCGACCGTGCCCAGATTGTGGGCCTGATGGACAGCCGCCGGGGTGGCCGTGTAGGCTTGAATCGCTTCGGCGGTCGTTACCCGGTTCTGCGGATGCCAGCCGCTACGAGGTGTCCCGTCGGCGCGCTGGCGGGTTACCGCCGCGTGAATGCCCACCAGTGGATCAGGGTCGCACACCGGGCAGTCAGAACTGAACATGACCGGAATGCCCGTGTCCATCAGCCGTCGAAAGGCATAGGTCCACCGACCGTTTTCCCCCACCGCCGAATCGATGAGATTCATGTCCAGGACCATGTTGGCCGGTGTCACGCACAGTGCCAGGTGAAGGTCGCGCAACCGTTCGGCATCTTCCGGCCGGATCATCTGTACATGTTCGATACGGTGAGGGATTGGGGGCCGTGATCCGGCGGACCGGTCACGGCGGGATTCGAGGGATTCGAATATAGTGATCAGCTCGCGGTTGGCCCGGTCTCCAACCGCATGCACCATCACCGACAGGCCGGCTTCGTCCGCTCTGCGTATGTCACTGGCAAGGGCGGCCATGTCCATCAGCGGCATGCCGCGCTGTGCATCCAGATACGGGTCGATCATCCAGGCGGTGCGTGCGCCCATGCCGCCGTCGGAAAAAAATTTGACATGACCCACGCGCAGCCGATGGTTGCCGAACCCGGTGCGCAGCCCCAGGCCGATGATGTCGTCCAGGCGGTCTCCCGGCAGGGTGATCCACGTTCGAAGCGCCAGGCGACCGTCCCGGTCCAACTTCTGGAAGGTCTGAAACGCATTGGCACCGTCTTTGTCAGCCATCAATCGTACATCGTGAATACCGGTGACGCCCCGGCGGTGAAGGGCCTCGGTCGCCTCTTCAAAGGCCTGCGCCACCTGGTCTGCATCCGGTGCTGCAACGGCCTGACGCACGAGATTGATTGCCAGTTCACGCAGAATCCCGGTGGGTTTGCCTGCAGCGTCACGTTCGATCCTGCCTTCCGCTGGATCCGGTGTGTCGGCATCGATACCGGCCAGCCTCAGGGCCGCGGAGTTGGCTGCAGCCAGGTGAAGGTCGCAGCGCCACAGCAGCACCGGGTGGTTCGGCACCGCCAGGTCCAGCGCTTCGCGGGTGGGCATGCGCGGTTCGCGCCAGTCGGTTTCGTTCCATCCCTGGCCCATGATCCATTGGTCCGGCGGTCGATCCACGGCTGTTTGGCGAACGCGTTCCAGCAGCTCCTCAAGGCATGTCAGGTCATCCAGTTTGACCCCCTGGCGCTTGAGGGCCCATTCATAAAAGTGGATGTGCGCATCGATAAATCCCGGCACCACGAGACGACCGACGAGATCGATTTTTTCGGTGCCTGCGTCGGCCAGGTGCAGGATGTCATCGTTCCCGCCGACGGCCAGGATGCGTCCGTGTCCGATGGCAACGGCCTGGGCAATCGGTTTTAATGGATTCTGGGTGGCAACGCTGGCGTTGAACAGGATGATCTCGGGAAACGGCGATATTGTATTCACGGTAGATGCTTCTCCGGAAAAGGGAAAAAAGGTTCCAGGGTTCTAAAATTCAGGGGCTCGAGGGGGTGGAAAGTGGTTTTGCCGAAGGGTCGGTCATGATTGTGGTGAACCTTTCACGTGAATCCTTGAGCCCTCGACCCCCTGGATTCTTTTTTATGCAACCCTTTTGGTTTTTTCACAACAGGAATCCCTGCGGAAAGGGGTCGCCGGCATCAACGACAAATTGATGATAGCCGGTAATCTGAGCGTTTCCCCGGACCTGGCCCACGATGCCTGAAAATTCTCCGATGGGCACGGTTTTGACGATGCGCCCTTCGAATACCGTGCCCAGGGGGCTGGTATTTTGGTAAACCTGGCCGGGATTGAGGCGGCCCTGGTGGTGGAGCAGCGTCATCTTGGCCGTGGTGCCGGTGCCGCACGGTGAGCGGTCCATGTGGGACTCGCCGTATACGACCACGCTCCTGCCGGTTTCCGTAAGCGGGTCTTCATCGTAAAATTCGGTCACGTCTATTGTTTTCACCTCGGACCGCTCGGGGTGATAAACATGAAATGCCCGGTTGGCCGCCTCGATAACGGCCATCCCCAGGGGAATCAAGCGATGGCTGTTGGCCGCAACCAGCTCGATGCCCACGGACCGGGCCGAGACCATGGCGAAAAACCCGCCCACGCAGACCAGATCGACGGGGATCCTGCCGAATCCGGGGACCTCGATTTCACGGGCGGTGTCAAATACGAACGAGGGCACCATGTCAATGGCCACGGATTCAACCCGACCGCTGCGAATCCGGGTGTGGGCATCCAGCGGCCCCGACGGGGTGTCGACCGTGATCACCGTGTCGCCATTTTCGGCGACGATGGCCCCGGCTTCGATCAGGGTGGCCACGGCACCGATGGTGGCATGGCCGCACAGGTAGGGGTAGCGACGGGCATCCATATAAAACAGTCCGAATGCGCCACTGCGGCTGACGGGTTCAGTCACCACGGCCGCCATGATGCCACGATGCCCCCTGGGTTCGCGGGTCAACAGCTTGCGCACGGGGTCGTAATGAGATTCGAAATGGTCTCTTTTGGCTTTCATCGTGCTGCCGGGCAAGCGGCCCACCCCACCCACCAGCAGACGGGTAGGCTCCCCCTGGGTATGGGAGTCGATGGTGACGATCCGATTCGGATAATGATGGAAAAATCCATTTTGGATTCGATCCAGTTTGAGCATACCGATTCCCCTGTCGATTTCATGGCGATTCGAAAACCATAATCATCATCCGGTGGGCGGCTACCCCTAAACACCAGAAACCTGAAAACGGTAGGGACGGCTTTCAGGTTTCTGGTGGAGCGGATTGCGGTGAAAACAACCTGTCGGTCATTCTAGTGGAATCAGGTGGCAGTGGTGGGGCGATACCTGCACGCTGACCGCCTCGCCGACGTTGTAGAGCCGCGTACGCATCATGCTGATGATATGAATCTCACGGCCGGTCCCCAGTTCGATGAAATAACTGACTTCTCCACCCATGTAGCTGCGGTCTTTGATGCGACCGTTGAAGTGGTTCATCCCCGCCACCGGTTTGAATTGATCCCTGGGAAAGGCGTCGAAACGCTGGGCGCGGACGATCATCTCCACCGCGTCGCCTGCCGAAAATCCGCCTTTGTTCTTCGCATAGAGGACGTCGCCGGTTTCAATCCTGACCTTTATATGATCGTCATCGATACTGACGACGTCGCCCTTGATGAAATTGGAGTGGCCCAGAAAATCGGCCACGAAATGGTTGGTCGGTTCATTGTAGACCGCTTCGGGTTTGCCCTCCTGCTGCTTGCGGCCAGCCTTCATGACCAGAATCTTGTCCGACATGCTCAACGCCTCTCGCTGGTCATGGGTGACAAAAATGGTCGTGACGCCGAGCAGTCGTTGGAGACTGTCCACCTCCCGTCGCATCTCCTCTCTCAGGTTTTCATCCAGGGCGGAGAGGGGCTCGTCCATCAGCAGCACGTCCGGCTCGATAACAATGGCCCGTGCCATGGCGATGCGCTGCTGCTGCCCACCGGACAGCTGGCTGGGCATTCGGTTCTCCACACCGGGCAGGCGAACCATTTCCAGGGCCCGGGTCACTTTCTTCTCGATGTCCGCTTTTGCCACGTCACGGTATTTCAATCCGAAGGCCACGTTGTCGAAAATATTTTTGTGGGGAAACAGGGCATAGTTTTGAAAAATCATTCCCAGGTTACGCTTGTGGATCGGCGTGTCGTTGATGCGAACCCCTTTGATGAAAATATCGCCCTCGGTGGGTTCTTCCAGTCCGGCCACCATGCGCAGCAAGGTGGTTTTCCCGCACCCGGAAGGGCCCAGCAGGGTCACCAGGCTGCCCTCTTCTATGTCAAAATCCATTTTTTCGACAGCGACGACGTCGCCGAATCGTTTTAAAATGCCTTTGAATTGCACGATGGGCGGTTTTTTGCCGGTTGCCACGGTATTCTGTCTCCCTTTTGCTTATCTTGATCTGCGCCAGACCGCCGCCTATACCATCGGTTTGCATCTGCGCAATAAAACGGACCCGTTTCGATTCAGAAATGGTGGGTTGTGGTTCGGGCCAAGGCCGCAGCGATGTTGAAACCGAAGGCGCAGCAGCGCTGCGTCGAGGATAGCGCTGAAGCTTCACTACGTGCTCAACATCGCGAGAACGCCGGCCCGGGCCACAAGATGCCGTTGATGAATCGAAATTAGCTGCCGGCTTTGATTCTGTCCCACTTCTCCGTCCATTCCACCTGGTTGGCGTTCCAATAAGCAGGCTCGGCAAACAGATACCCGTCCAACTTGCCGGTGGGGTCGAAGGCCGGCATTTTCTTGATCTTTTCGGTCAGCTCGACCTTGGTCGGATCCAGGCTGGGCGGATAGTTCTGTCCCTCGGACACGGCGATGGCCGCGGCCGGTTCGAGCATGAAGTTGAGCAGTTGCTGGGCGACGTCCAGATCGGTGCCTTTCAGGACGAAGAGATATTCCATCCATGAGTAGGTGCCTTTGGGAGAGAGATAGCCGATGGGGTTGCCTTCCTGCTGAAGCGCGGCCACCCTTCCAGACCAGGCCACCGTGGCATAGATCTCCTCGTTGGCCAGCAGGCTCATCAGTTCGGCGCCGGAGGCCCAGTATTTTTTCATCAGATCGCGCTGTTCGCGCAGGGCCGCCCAGATGGCCTCGAGGTCGGTCATGTTGTTGGGGCTCTGGCCGGTGTGCAGCGCCGCGTACCACATGTTGGTCCTGAAATCCCCTCCCCAGCTGCCCAGTTTACCCTTCAAGCTTTTGTCCCACAGCAGTGAAGCGCCGAGCTTTTCAGCCTTCTCCTTGCTGATGTGTTTGGTGTTATAGGCGATGCCGGTCTGGCCCAGATCGTAGGGGACGGCCGAGAGGGTGCCTTTGGTGATCGCCCGCAGCGGTTTGATCATGGATTCCATGACATTCTTTAGATTGGGGATTTTGGCTTCATTCAGCACCGACGCAAAACCCAATTCCGTGTAGCGGGCATAGTCGAAGACGGCGCTTAGATGGGCGATGTTGAATTCTCCACCCGGCGGATAGGATGCCTTGACGCGCGTCAGGTAGGAGTTCATGTCACCGAACTCGCCGTCGATGACCTCGATCCCGGTCGCTTTGGTAAAGGGCTTGAAGGCGTGCTCCCTGAACGCCTCGGAAACCGAGCCCCCCCATCCGTCGAAGCGAATGGACTTGGCCGCCCAGGCGTCTTTGACGGCGGCGCCGAAGGGCGAGCCGACCAGTCCGATAGATGCGCCGGCAAGGCCCAGGTACTTGAGAAAGCGACGCCGGCTGAGCTTTCCGGTTTTGTAAGCGTCATATACCCGATCCAATTTTTTTTTCGTTACGATGGCCATGGTTGCTCCTTTCAGCTGATGGTTGTCAGGTTTAGACCCTACTCCTTTATCTTTGAGAACCTGCGTGACAGATATCCAGCCAGCAGGGGGGTGGCCACGGTCAGGACGATCATGACTGCGCCCAAGGCATTGATTTCTGGGCTGATCGAATTTCTGAGCATGCTGAAGATCTTCACCGGCACGGTCTGGTTCTGGGCGGTGGCCCAGAACAGCGTTGCCGTGATGTCGTCAAAAGAGATGGTAAAGGCAAAAAGCGCCCCGGCCAGGATGGCCGGCAGCAAGAGCGGGAAGGTGACCTCCCTGAAGGTCTGAAATGCGTTGGCTCCCAGAGATTTCGCCGCCTCTTCGTACTCTTTTTTGATTCCCACCAGCCGGGCCTGGACGATCAGCAGCACGTAGGGCAGGGTCAAGACGACGTGCCCGATCAGCAGCAGTGCGAAGCTCTTGGGTTGTTGAAGAAACCGTAAAAAGAGCAGCAAGGCCACACCCAAAACCACTTCCGGAATCATGATCGGTGAGAGCAGCAGGGTGTTGAGGGTGTTCTTGCCGGGAAATTCGAAGCGGATGAACGCCAGGGCGGCAAGGATGCCGATACCGGTGGCGATCACCGCGGTCAGCGACCCCAGGACAAGCGAATTTTTAAATGCATCGATGATCGATTCATTTTGTGCCAGTTTGATAAACCATCGGAAGCTGACGCCCTCCATGGGAAAGATGCCGAATTGCTTGGGATTGAAGGCCAGCACGATGACCACGACGATGGGGGCGAACATGAACACGTAGACGAGAACCGTGTAGATTCTGATCAATGTCCATCCCGGTGAGAATTTTTTCATCGTCTAATTTCCCTGAAGATTTTTAAAGATCTGATTGATACCCAGATATCGGTTGTAGGTCCACACGATCACGAACAGCAGGGAGAGCAGGATCACGCTGATGGCCGAGCCGAAAGGCCAGTCCAGCGTGCCGATGACCCGCTTGAAGATCAGGTTGGCGATCATGTCGTTGCCCGGGCCGCCCAGGATCATGGGGGGCAGATAGGTGCCGGCGGTGAGCACGAAGACCAGCAGGCAGCCGGCGCTCACACCGGGCAGGCTCAAGGGGAGGGTCACCTCCCGGAACGCCTGCCATTCGGTACAGCCCATGCAGCGGGCGGCTTCGAGAAGGCTTTTGTCGATGCCTTCCAGACTGACGTAAATGTTGAGTACCATGAACGGAAGCAGGTACATGAGCAGTCCCATCAGAACGGTGAACTCGTTGTACAGCATGGAAATGGGCGACTCGATCAGCCCGATTTTCAACAGGACATGGTTGATCAACCCCGAATCGCCCATGATGTTGATCCAGCTCATGGTGCGGATGATGAAGCTGACCCAGAACGGCAGCATAATGAGCAACAGAAAGACTTTTTTATAGCGGCTTTCGCTGCGGTAGAAATAGTAGGCGGGAATATAGCCCATGACCACGCAGAGAATAACGGTTTCAAAGGAGATACGAATCGTTCGGATGAGAATTTTTGGATAGAAGAAATCCTCGAAGAATTTGGCGTAATTGCCGAACTGGAAGGCGGGAATGTCCGCTCCGCTGGGCGCGCGCAGCCAGAAGCTGTAGACGATGATAAAGCAGACCGGTATCACCAGAAGAAAGAAAACGGCGCTCAATGACGGTGCCAGCAGCGCCCACGGTTTCCAGCTGTCCGATTTCATGATTGGTAAGCCATGTTTGAAAGGGTTACTCCATTAGGTTACTGCCTGCGTGTTTTGTCCGGCGGGAGCAGTTCGGACAGTCTCCTCGCCGTCTCCCGAATCATGTCCGCATACTTGGCCTTGACATCGTCTGCACTGTGCTGGAGGACCGAAAAGTCAAAGCAGACCGCGCCGACGCCCTTGCCGGTGAGCGGGTCGAACATCGGTGCGCTGATGGTTACCAATCCCGGCAGGTACTCTTCCTCGGACATGGCAAACTGGCGGCTTTTGGCCTTCATTATGTCCTCAAAGAGAATCTTTTTATCGACGATCGTATGGGGGGTTTTGGGTAACAGAACCATTGAATCGATCTTTTCGGCGATCAGGTCATCGGGCAGGCTCGACAGGTATGCCTTGCCCAATGCCGTGTTGTGCAGACTGTTTTTCGAAAAATCAGGCAGGCTGTAAGTCAATGTCTCTTCGGCTCCCCGATAATAGATGCGCACCAGGGTGTCATCCACCGCAAAGGCCACATCGATGCTTATATTTTTCTCCCTGTGGATCCGGTCCACGACTTCCTTGATCAACCTCAAATGATCCGTGGCCCGCATCAGGTTGGCGCAGAACAGAAGGCACAGGATGGCGGGTCGGATTTCCTTGGATTTGGAATCTTTTTCCAGGTATCCCAACTCCACCAGGGTGTTGATGTAGCGGTAGGTGGAGGTCATGTTTAAATCCAGCGTTTTGGCGATTTGACTCTGGGTCATGACCGGGTTGTTCCGGTTGAAAAGAGACAGGATTTTCAATCCCTTTTCCAAGGACTTTGAAAAATAATATTTTCCTTTTGACATACCGTTTGGGGATGATTTAGAATCACACTATAATAGAAACAAACTTACTATAATAGTTAAAATGGCAAACTTCTAAACGAATGTCAATCACTAATTTTGATTCAGTCTTGAAGGAGGGCAGGGGCATGCCGAAAGATGATAGAATGATGCGGATCCGTTACGAGAACGCTGGTGAAGCAACAGCGGTGCCGCTGTCCTGTCTTGTGGCCGCGCTTGTCGATTTCCTGGATCATGTTGGCGTTAAATCACTCGTCGGAAAACCGTTCTATGAAATTATACAATCTGGCGACGGCCAATCCAAAATGGCCAGGCTTCTCGACGCGTGCGGCTATGGCAAAGACCCCGCAGGATTCTTTGAAGAACTGCTCGTGCAGCTGGGAAAGGCGGACGGCACCGCAGGCATTCTTGTCAACGGCATCGAACTGCCTCACCTGATGCTGATGGCCATTATGGAAGTCATTCTGCCCGGCAACAAATTCATCTCCATTAAAAGTACCGACCAGCTGGAGAAGGTGGCCAATCTTTGTATCCCGGCGGCCGATCGGGCCGACATCCAGGCGGTCATCGATACCTACCCGGTCAGGTTGTCCATGCACACGATCCGCCAGATGCGTGTGTCCGGCAACGTGGCCTATCAGTATCTGCCCTTCGTCCAGGAGTTGGACGACACCGGGCACACCAACACATGGATCGGCCAGTTCCACCAGGGGCTGCTGGAGCAGATGTACCAGAACCGGGTCATTTTCCTGCTCAACATGAGCTGCCCGGTTTACTGCCGCTTCTGTTTCCGCAAACACAAGGATTCGCGCAACGAAACCAACCCCACGCCGGCGGACGTCGAAAAAGCAGTCGCGCATGTCGCCGCCTCCCCAGCAATTAAAGAGATCGTTATCACCGGCGGGGATCCCTTCATGAACCGGGCGAACATGGCCTGCGCAATCGACGGCCTCATGGAGATCGCGCATGTCCAGACCCTGCGCCTGGCCACCCGTTCGATCGCCTATTACCCCCATCTGTTTTTGTCTGATGATGCCGCCCTGTTGGGCTACTTGAAGCGCAAGCACCTCGCGCTTCAGCAGCGCGGCAAGCGAATGGAAGTGGCCACCCATTTTATTCATCCCGACGAAATCTCCCCCCAGAGCCTGATGATCATTTCGGATCTGGTCAAAAACGGGATCGCGGTGTACGTCCAGACGCCGTTTCTGAAGGGGTGCAACGATGAGGGCCCGGAATTGGTTCGGCTGTTCAGCCTGCTGCGCGGGGCGGGCGCGGAACTGCACTACATTTACATCCCCTGCAGCCCCATCCACGGCAACAGCGTCTACTGGACGCCGATATCAAAAGGACTGGCCGCGGGCAACTACCTGCGGGCGCACCTGTCCGACCGCGTGATTCCGAGGATCTGCACGGCCACCCCCATCGGCAAGATGGACTGGCACACCAGCGGCTGGGCCGTGGAACCGGTGGCTGAAAACGAGAACTTCATGTGGATCCGGACGCCCTACACGCCCGGCTATTTCAAACGCTTTGCGCCCATTGCCAACGATCTGGCTAATATCCGGGTCAACGACGAAGGCACCATCGACATTCAGTACATGGCGCAAATCGGCGATGGATCGCTCTTTCTGGGCGCACGGCCGCCCCGGCCCCGCGGCGACGTGCCGGCTGGGTCGGAAAGCCCCCAGGCGATACTGCCGATGGTTCGCAGTGGAGAGAAAATTGCGCCGTCGATTGTCCATTGCGGGTCTTCAACGATTTCACGTGTCCATGAGACCCGGGTGGAGATGGATGCCGAGGCTGTCGATGCGGACTTCGACATCATTCGAGGCGATGACCGCATTACCGACGTGGTGGTCGTTTCGGCAAACGATGCCGTCGACGCCCTCTACCGGATCCGCCGCATCGTTCGCCGACTCGAGGAGACCCCCCACGTCAATGCGGTGCGGCTGCGCAGCCTGAAGTTCAACTATGAACCGGAACGCTTCACCCCGGTGGTGATCGACGAACTGGCCGCCCTGAACAAACTGACCATGGTCTCTCCGCTGCGGTTGGAAATCGAGACCCAGTTTATCGTTGCCGACGAATTCCGGCCGGCGCACGCCAGACTGACCCGGCAGTTGAACAACCAAGGCATCACCGTGTACTGCAACACCCCGTTGCTGGGCCGCATCAACGATACGCCGGAAGCCATCAATCAACTCGCCTACGGCTGCCGGAAGGCCGGCATTGAATTTCACCACCTTTATGTGGCCGGGTTGACCATCCAGAACCGGTGGAACCGGGAAAACCCGGTGGCCCTGTACGATGTCGTCGACATCGCCACGCGGGTGCGGCGGGAAGGCAGCGGGCGGGAGATTCCCCGATACATCATCCGCACCAAACTGGGAGAGGTGGATTTCGGCCTGTCATCCACGATCCTTGGTCAGGACGGTGAACTTTCCATCAAACTGCTGCCTTACGATTTGTCCTATTTTACCGCCATGCAGGCTGATTTTACCTGGCCGGCGGATGTGTCGACGGATGTCGACGGCAAACCGGTCCTGCCGGTTGCCGGCTTGCGGAAAACCACGGATTTCGCATTGTCCTAAGCTGGAGGCCCGATGTATTACCCATTTATGCTTTTCAACGAGAACATTGACCACAGGCCGGTCTTCACCCACTTGCGGGGCGATCCCTATCTGGCGGACCTGTCACCCACAAGCCCGATGCTGCGTGGCCTGGATATGAGAGATCAGAAAGGGTTACAGCGGGTCTTGGGTGAGAAGATGGGGTCGATATACCAATGGGGAATTTCTCCCTACCTGGAACGGCGCGACACCCTGCTCGGGGACTGCCCGCAGATGGTGGCCGACCAACGGTTCATCCATCTGGGGCTGGATGTGATCGTCGGTCTGGGTGCGCCGCTGCATGCACCGCTGGACGCCACCGTGGCCGACAGCGGCTATGAGGAAGGGGAGGGCAACTACGGCGGTTGGGTGCTATTGAAACACGCCAATCCCAATTTCGAGACGTTTTACAGTCTCTATGGTCACTTGTGCAAATCGCGGCTGCCGTCTGCCGGCCAGGATTTTGCGGCCGGTGAGGCCTTTGCCGAGATCGGTGATTTCCACGAAAACGGCAACTGGTTCTACCACACCCACATTCAGACCATCACCCAGAAGGGACTGGACCGGGGCTTCCTTTCCAAGGGGTATTGTGCGCAGGCGGATCTGGTGGAGATAAACGACCTGTGTCCATCGTCCATTCCTCTATTCAAACGGTGAGATTTCCCTAACGTTTCCAAAGCCGGTGAAATGCTGAGTCAAGGCACCAACGGTGACGCCGTTGTGTTTTTCTGCGATGCCATGGCAGCGCCGGATATGGATTCCCGCAGCTTTTCTGCATGGGCAGCAAAGGTGCACAATCAGTATTCTCCGATTAGAAAATATTGGAATCTTAGGATCAACAGTGATGATTTGCACCAGTATGAGGATGCTCTTAACCCATTGTTCAGTTTTTTGGTGTCAATCGCTTGTGAATAAGCCTAAATGGAAAAGATAAGACCGGCTCACCCGCAGCCGGGGGTAAAAATAATCGGCACCAAAAAACTTGTGTTCATCATCTCTTTTTTCTAATATCGGAAAGACACGGATGGCCCCGAAAATCGGTCCGAGGTCGATCGTTCGAGTGCTCCTTCACTATCCGGGGTGTTGAATGATCTGAAGGAAGAGGTTGCAGGCAGTGCATTGCGCGTAGCGGCCAAAGCCGGCGGGGCTTCGTTAAAAATCGGAACGGCGCTGCTGCTAAAGCCCGAGCAACGTAAGCTTTTCCGGGAAGCCGGACGCTCGCTTAATGATTTACGGAATCTGGTCGGCCTGACCCAAAAGGATGTCAGCGATGCCTTGAAATTAAAGGACACGTCGCTGTTGAAGGCTGTGGAAGACGGCACGGCCGCGCTTTCCTTTGAATTGATCCTGAGGATAGCGGCTTTATATTCCCGCCATGATCCCATCCCTTTCATCATAAAATATACCCGGACTTACAACCCTGCGGTTTGGAAACTGCTTGATGATTGGGGGATAGGGCGCTTGCCGCTTTATGTTGAACGGGAACGTGAATTCGTTAATATCTACCGAAACCATGATAGGGTCCGGAAGCTTTCTGATGAAGCGTTTGAAAAGCTGTTGACGTTCACCCGCGCTGCCTTTGAAATGGCCCTCGATTTTATCTCGCAAAAAGACAGTTAGATCACCGGGCGCGAAACGCCATTAATGGGTGTCACACCGCGCTAGCTGGCAAAACTTCTTTAATGGGTGGATGGTCTCCGGTTTACTAACTGCGATACAGATCGTGTACGATGGGTCATTCACTTACCGACATAAATCGAAAAAGGTAAACGGTTTCAGCGTCAATCAAACAGCCTCAGATAGAGCTGCAGGCCGGCATAGTTGAAGTCGACATTGCCCTTCAAGTCGATTCCCGGCCAGTCCTCACCATCCGCTTCCAATCGAAGCCCAAAGGTATCAAAGCCCAACCCGATGCCCACATGCTTCCAGGGGGTGTATTCCAGGGCCTGCTCCACATCGATGTCCACACCGATCCCGGTGCCGAGGCGAAAGCTGCTGTCAAAACCGGCCAGAAATACGCCAAGGTCAACGCCGAACTTTTCCCAAGGTTTCTCTTCCAGGTTCCATTCCTCGGCGATGGCTATCTGAGATACCACAAAATAAGACCGATGGTTGTGGTCACGGTCAACAAACGGCGAATAGTTGCCTTCATCCGTGTCTCCTTTTGATGGGTTGACCGATTGTTGAGAATTCAAATCTTCGGCCAGAAAAAGAACCATCGCTTCAAAAAGGGCGTCACGCAGCTGCCGGTGTCGATCTTTGAGCGACGGCTCCCGCCGCGAAAATTTTTCTTCCACCGGAATGGCGATGGTCCAGTGATCGGCATTGACATAGCCGAGCAGTGTCGAGCCCGGGATGAGTTGATCGACAAACAGGAGCTGGCCGTCGTTCAATGGATGGATCTGCTCAAGAAGCTTGTAAGTCGGTTGCAGGTGCATCTGCACATCCGCGTACCTGGCAAACGACGCCAGGGAATAATAGCGCACGTGTTCAGGCAAGGGATGGGTGGCCAGCCATTGAAATTGCTGCGTTCGGCTGAGGATGTCGAATACCCCGCGATCCCCGGGCGGGCATCTTTGTGGAAAGCGGCGGGCGAGCCAGTTGTCGTATTCGACCTCGGCGTAACGATCCGCCAGGGGGGATCCGTTGCCGGCGCCGGATACGCTCAGCACCGCCTCGATATGAAGGGCCAGGTCCGGATACGCGACCAGAAAATGCAAGATGTCGGTCGTGCCCTTGGAATAGCCCAAAAGGATCAATCGGTGAGATGGTTCGGAAATATGGGTGGTGACCGCTGCGGCGATAGTCTCGGTATTTCTGCATTTCTCGGACTGTAGATCCAAAGCAGCTCGTAGCCGGTTCTCAACAGTGTGTTGGCGTGATCGTGGTTGGTCGCGGATGCCAGTGAAAAGTATCTCACCGATTTGGGCAGGGGATTGGCGGCCATCCAGTTCAATCGAATCGCCGGTCGAAGGCTGTCAAGCGCCCCGTCGTCTCCGGTATCACATCCAGTGGGTGACCATTTCCAGACCAACCCGTTGTAAATCGTTTTCATTTTTGCACCCAGGGGTGAACCGTTGATCGCGCCGGCCACACTGACCACGGCGGCGACGTGCCGGACCGCCTGCGGGAAATTAACCAAACAATGAAGGATGTCCACAGCACCCTTGGAATGCCCGACGAGCACCAGTTTCTCATCTTCGCCGAGATCCAGGTTGTCGATCGCCTCGGCAATATGCGCCGCATTGGCATCGCTGCTGGAACGGCCGCTCACCGCCATCTCGTCTATTTTAAACCCTCGATCAGTAAGCGATGGTATTGCATCCTCAAATGGAAGGGCAGTGCCGGCAAAGCATTCGTTGTGGTTATACCCGTGAGGACCAAAACCAAGCATCGTTGAAGTGCCGCCATGATATCCTGACTATCTGGAAGGTAGCTCCCACGCTAAGAAATTGACCTTCTCCAAGGCAACCGGCTGACTGGAAAGCCACAGCACGGCCCGCACCCCGTCTGTGAAATAGGAATCGCCGGTCAGGTTGTTGCGTGGTGCGTCAATGGGGGCTGCGCCGACACCGTTGACGAAGGCAAATTGTTCCAGCCCTTGAGAATACCACAGGTCCTGGATCAGGTAGCTGCGGGTCTCATCCACATCCGGATCGATCTTGTGGGTCAGGATCGTTTTGGTGGTAAAGCGAACACCGATGTCACGGCTGATCTGCCCGATCCACACGAGTTTGCCCTTGAATTGCACCGGCGCCAGCCACAGGCGCAGGTGGTTGCGCTCGTGGATCCTGCCACGCGTCTTCTGCAGGGCGGCATCCTGTGGTCTGCCGAAAACATAGAGGGCGCTGACCGGCGAATGGCGATAATGCCCGCCAAATAGATAGGCAATCCCGGTCTTCCATGCAGATTCCGCGGTGATGGTTTCCGTTTCATCCCATCCGGCCCGGATAAAGGCATGATAGACATCTTCACCGTTGCCGACAACGATCAGGTTGAGCGGGTCACCGGATTCGGTTCCTTTTTGGTTGACTGTGCAGCAAGGCAGCCCTTGGAGACAGGCAATGAAATCTTTTTCGTCTTCGAAATTTTTCCACCGGTCTACCGGATAGAGTCCCTTGAAATCGATCCTGCTGTGGTCGGTTTTTAAGCCGGGTACGGGAATGAAAAAGGTGAAGGTCCTTACCTGCCCATCTTCTCCCACGAGATCGACCACAAAGGATTTGGTGCCTTCGTCCAGGTTGATGAACACATACCCGGATTTCTTAGTACCCGAAAGGATGACGCTATGCTTGCCCTTTTCGAAAAAATAGCGGTCCATCTTTGCATTGGCGGCGTCAGAAAAACGAAAATGGCTCAAAAAAGCGGCTTCGAGGGGGGTGAAATACATGGGGTCGACACCGACGGGAAGGAACCGGACTGGCTTTTCATCCTGGTTGTCAAACTCGATCCAGACAGGCTGTATGCCGTGACGGTAAAGGTCGACACCGAATATCTGCCGTGTCTCTTGTGCGCTGGGGACAGCCGTTCTTAAGCGTACATTGTTTTCCGTCCTTGTCTGCACCCGTTCCAGGAAGATCGCCTCGCTCGCTGGACGCGGGTGGTATCCAGCACATCCATGAATCGTTACGAAAAAAATGGCGATGATGAATAGGTAGTGACGTTGCCCCAATTAACCAATCCTTGCTTTACGTCGATGCCTGAACCATACGCGCCCTTGGCCGCAACGGATCAAGGACCCAGCATCCGTTTTTTTCTTTCGACTATCGGACGTTCCCATGGCTCGAATTGAACCTCGGCAAACGATACCGGTTCGTTGAACACCCACATCACCAGACATAAGCCGTCCGTGAAATAATCGTCATCTTGCAGACTGTTGCGGGGATCAGATAGCGTAGCCATATCGGATATGCGGATGTAGCCATATCGCAGCAGGCCCTGAGCGTAACACAAATCCTGAAGCAGGTAGTAACGCGCCTCGTCCACGTCCGGTTCGATGGTGAACTTGTCCCAGACAGCGCGACGGATGATGCGGCTGATCTGCCCGACCCAGACCGGTTGGATGCCTTTTTTATAAAGCTGCAGGCTGAAGACGGTTTCGGTTTCTGTTGAACCGAGCACAGCCGCTGAGACACGCAAACCGTTTTTCGTCTGGGATACGGCCTGTTTGCGAAACAGGTGTTCGTTCAGCGGCTGTGGGTTAAATGTGGCGCAACCCCACAACATCGTGCCCGATAAGAAACAAACCGTTAGGGCGCAACACACGTTGTGAAGCGTGACGGATCTTTTCTGCACCTGTAACGTCGTCATCGGATAAACCATCCACACATTGCGGGGCCCCTGGTCGTACACGCAACCCCACAATCCCTTGGCAGAAGGCAAAACCTCTTTTTCAGCCAGTATCTGTGGCCCATAGACACCAACGGTCGGTATGTCTGATCGAATGCCTTCGAGCGCCAACGGTCGCATCGTATAGGTGTGAGGTGCTTGCAAGCCGCCCAGAAAACAGAGCAACACCCCACACCGCTATCCTCCGTGACGGGGCGATCGGTTCCCTTAACGATTGAATGCCGCAGGCATGAGGGTCCATGCCATTTTTCAAATGCGAGGCGCCCTGACGCTTTGATCCCTCGGATCCACTTTTCTCTACTGATTGAATGGGTTAGACCCAGCGATGAATCGAGTTCTCCTTTACCGTGATTTGCTATAGCATGTATGGCTGAGCACGATCCGATCTTCGGTTGCCGGCAGACCTAAATCCGGTAAGGGTTGCCATTCGTTGGGTACCGATGGTCATCAATACTTCACATTCTGATTGTCGGGTGTCCAATATGGGTCGGTGCTCCGATGGTAAGTTTCCGAAAATCGCCGCCCGTCAATGCGTCAGAAATGACAGTGCCGCGGGTCGCTGTGGTTCGATATTCGCATGCGGGTGGAGCTATTCCTGTCGCAGGGTCGCGGAGAGAGCCGTACTATCCCTAGTCAACCAATCGGGAAGTCCTTCGGCGGAAGGTGATAGGCGGTTGACCGAATCGACCAGGTCGATGACTGTCGCCAATCCCTGCTGAACGCCAATTGATATGACGGTGACTTACACGGTATCTTGACTTCCCCAATCATACAGGCGGGTCAGGTTGTATAAGATTGATCGGCTTTCAACTGATGACACTTGGTATTTGTTGTGAACGCGGTTGACCTTGGCGGTATCGTTTTTCAAAACGGGACGGTAAACACAACACGCACCCGCCCGATCACCCGCTTTATTGCGCAACCGGATTCATGGATTGAATTGTTTAACTATAAAAATTTATGATGAAAATCAAGGCGTGATGCCGTTATCGAAATAATCACGGCGTCCTTGCCTGGTCATGAAGCGTTAGGCCATCAACTCGAAAAGCGTATATTTATAAATTTGACAGGATTGCGATTCAAGAGCTACTGTCAATCGATGGGGGACCTGATAGAACTGAAAAAGACTTGCTATTCATACAAGGAGAAGGGGTTGGCCGATTAATAAATGGAAGATTATCGACTTTTAATTGACCTGCACAAGAGAGCCAAACGTCAGGGACCCGGCGGGGATGCAGAGACGGAAAAGGCTGTCGACCTGGCGATGTTAGACGCGTCAGCATCATTGCGCATTGCCGATATTGGCTGCGGTACGGGATCTTCCGCCATGCTGCTTGCGCGTTTGCTGAATGCGCGGATAACGGCAGTGGACGTTCTTCAAGATTTTCTTGAAGTGCTTGAAAATAGGGCTGAAAAGATGGGGCTTACCGAGAAAATTAGGACGCTTAACCGCTCCATGGACAACCTGCCGTTTGGCGATGAGGAATATGATGTTATTTGGTCTGAGGGAGCGATATACAATATCGGTTTTGAAAAGGGCGTAAAGGCGTGGAGGCGTTTTCTGAAAACGGGTGGAATGATGGTTGTATCGGAGATCACCTGGCTAACGGCTGACCGTCCGTCCGAACTTCAAGAATATTGGCAAAACGAATATCCAGAAATCGATGCGGCATCTTCAAAGATAGACATTCTGGAAAAAAACGGCTACGCTCCGGTTGCCTATTTTGTGTTGCCGGAGCAGTGCTGGCTGGATAATTATTATCGACCACTGCAGGACGGTTTTGAAGCGTTTCTTGAGCGAAACGGAAACAGCGAAAGCGCACAGGCAATCGTAAATGCCGAAAAAAAAGAAATCGCTCTGTATGAGAAATACCAAGCGCACTACAGCTATGGTGTATATATTGCCAGAAAATTAGGTTAGAAGAGCTGACCTACATGATCCGGATTGACTTGTCGAATTCACCGCAGCAGAAGCACGAGAAGCGGCGGGACACCAAAAGGATACTGGGTTCAAAGCTTGTCCATTCGCCCGGACGATCGCGGAAAAGGGTATATGGATTTACTGTTGGATGCGGTTTGTCAAGAGGATACGATTGAAAATGGAACAAGGGTCAAACGCCATGGACTTCCTGAAAAAGATCATACGGAGCAAGCCGTTCATTATCTGTGCAGCGGTGCTGGTTTTTTACACGCTGGCCGGATTTTTCCTCGCGCCCTGGCTCGTGAGGCACTATGTACCGAAGATCGTGCAGGAACAGATTCAGAAGCGGGCCTTTATCGGTGAGGTGCGCATCAACCCCTACCTCTTCAAGGTGGAGGCGGCCGACTTTCGCATGGAAGAGGTGGACGGTCAGCCAATCGCAAGCTTCAAGCGACTGTTTGTCGACTTCGAGCTGAAGAGCCTTTTCAAGTGGGCGTGGACGTTCCGCCAGGTGAGCCTGGATGGACCCCATGTCAATGCCGTCATCGCCAAGGATGGCACCCTCAACCTCGCCAATCTGGCGCCGACATCCGAAGCAACGCCCCAACCACCGGCAACAGACCAGGCCCCGCCGCGACTGATTATCGAGGATATCGCCATCGACGGGGGGCAAATCGACTTCACCGATCGCCGCCAGTCCGAACCCGCCACCATTTCAATCACGCCCTTGCAGCTGCAGGTCAATAACCTCAGCACCCTACGCGGAGCATAAAGGGCCTCATTCAATCACGGCCAACCTCGGCGACGGGGGGACCTTGCGGTGGAGCGGCGAGATCAGCCTTCACCCGGTCGAATCCAAGGGCAGCTTCGCCATTGAGAATGTCCAAGCCGCCACCGCCTGGAAATTCATTCGGGATGCCGTCGCAATTGCGCAGCCGACTGGAACGGCCAGCATCTCGGCCGACTATCGGGTGAACCTGGGCGGTGCCCAACCACAGGCCATGCTGGACAAGCTTGCCGTCGTCATAAGCGGACTATCCCTGGATATGGTGGGCGGAGCGGCCCCATTTTTTGAAATGTCGACTGCGCAGCTAACCGGCGGCCGACTGGACCTTGAGAAGCAGCAGGTCGAGATCGAGAAACTGATGGTCGCCGGCGGACACCTAAGAATGACAGTGGATGAGAGCGGCATTTTGAACCTGAATCGGATCGCAAGGAGCCCCAAAAAGTCTGTCCCTGCCCCATCAGCGAACACAACGGCAGGCTCCGCCAAGCCCTGGACGCTGAACCTGGCCGCCTTCGATCTGGGCGGTTTGGCAGCCGACTACCAGGACCACAGCCGCACACCCAGCCTCAACGTGGGCATCGGTGAAATCAAGGTGGCCCTGAAGGCACAGGTGGAAGCCGGCGGACAGACACAGGCAGTGGTGAACGATATCGGTGTGGATTTATCGGATTTCCGGGCAGCCATGTGGGGTGATCCTGAGCCTGAAGTGCAAATCCAGCGCATCGGACTTGAAGGCGGCGCCTATGACCTGCAACCCAATGACTTCAGAATAGAGACGGTATCCGTCGAGGGCGGCGCCGTGGATCTGAAGCGCCTGCCCGACGGCGCCATCAACCTGGCGCTGATGTTCGCCCCGCCGCAAAAGGGTGCTATCGCCAGGGGATCAGAGGAAGCGGCGGCCGAAGGCCACCCCTTGCAATTCCTGGCTAAAACCATCGCCTTATCGGGTTTTCAGGTGAAATTCTCCGATCTCACGGTTAAACCGGAGCCCCCGATCATCACCCTTGAAGATATGGCCGTCGCGCTGGCCAATGTTGACGGTAAATCCCCCATGACCTTTGACGCGGGCTTTAAGGTACGCGAAGGTGGCCGGATCAAGGCCAGCGGTACGGTGGATCCGTCCGGGCCTATGGTGGAATCCGAGGTCGAGGTGACGGAGCTCGGGCTGACGGCCTTTCAGCCGTACGTCGACCAGGCCGCTGCCATAGACATCCAATCGGGCACGTTTTCAACCCGCGGGAAAATGCGCCATGGCATAAAGGCCGCCGGTGCCCAAACGGTTTACCAAGGTGGATTCAAGCTGGACAATCTGAGCATAACGGAAAAAAACTCGAAGGAACCCCTGGTGGGCTGGAAATCGGTCCAGACTGATCAGCTGGCGTTGCATTTGGAACCGAACCGGCTCGACATCGGGGACCTCAAGGTGCTGAACCTGATCGGCAAGTTCATCATCAACAAAGATAAATCGATAAACCTGGCCAAAGTGATCAAGTCGGGGCCAACTGCGAAGTCGGATGAGGCAGTATCACCAAAAACCTCTTCGGATAGCGGCGATGATGCCTTCCCTTACCGGGTCGGCCGTGTCCTTTTCAGCGAGGGCGAAGTGGAATTTGCCGACCTGAGCCTGTTCACACCTTTCGGCACCAAGATCCACGCGCTCAAGGGCGTGGTGGCCGGCGTCTCCCCGGTGAAGCATGCCCGCGCTCAAATCAAGCTCGACGGCAGCGTGGACCGCTACGGCACCGCCAACGTTGACGGCGAATTCGATGCCTCCGATCCGCAAGCGTTTACCAACATCAGCCTCGTCTTCCGCAACGTGGAAATGTCCAGGCTCACCCCTTACTCAGGTACATTCGCCGGCCGCAAGATCGATTCCGGGAAACTGTCGGTGGATCTGAAATACAAAATCGACAAACGCCAATTGGAAGGCGACAACCAGTTTGTGGTGGAACGCCTGACCCTCGGTGAGAAAGTGCAGAGCCCGGATGCGCTGGCCCTGCCGCTGGATCTCGCCGTCGCCCTGCTGGAGGACGCCAACGGTGTGATCGACCTCGGGCTGCCGGTCAGCGGCAATTTAGATTCCCCCAAATTCAGCTACGGCGCGCTGATCTGGAAAGCATTGGTCAACCTGCTCACCAAAATCGTCACGAGCCCCTTCAATGCCCTGGCGTCACTCGTGCCTGGCGGCGAGGAGGAAACCTTTAACGCCGTCGCCTTCGCGGCCGGGCGGCCCGATGTGCCACCGCCGGAGAAGGAAAAGCTCGCCAAGCTCGCCGTCGCTTTGCAAAAACGGCCCCAGCTCAAGCTCGGGGTGCAGGGCCGCTACAATCCCGAGACCGACCGCGCAGAACTGAAGTCGGTCGGCGTGCGTCGCGCTTTGGCAACTCGCCTCGGTCAAGACCCTGGCACCGCCGAGGATTACGGACCCGTCGACTTCAGCAGCCCGGAAACCAGGCAAGCGCTTGAATCGATGTTCTCGGCGCGTTTCGGTGCCGATGCCCTCATGACGCTCAAGACCGATCAAGAAGCCGCCCTCGAAAAAGCGAAAAAGGATACCGCGGCTGCCAAACCCACCGGTGATAAGGCGACGGTCGTTGAGGAAGATCCAGGGCGGTTTGTCAAGGATCTGTTCGCACGCCTCATAGAGGTTGAAGCCGTGGAAGAGGCGGCGTTGGTGAAGCTGGCCGATGCCCGGGCGCAAGCCGTCGTCGCCGAACTGACCGACGCTGGACAGCTGCCGTCCGAACGCATCAAGGTGAAGCCCTCAGCCCCGGACGACAAAAAAGACGCGGTGAGCGCTTCACTCAGCCTGGATGCAGGGAAGTAGTCAGAAAGAAATAATCGGCATCACTATCGGTGCACTGATGTATGTCAAAGAAGAGGATTACCATAGCGTATTTGCTCATCCGTTCAACGGGTGATGGCTTGGTGCGTTCTTAAAACAAAATTTTGTTCAAAAAGTCTCTATCCCGTTCTGTCTTGGGGTTTTTGAAAAATCCCCCATCGGCCGGCCGGCAATCACCGGAACGAGGAAATAGAACCAGAAGATGACCAGGATCAGCGGCGGACTGCGCATGATGTTGACGAAAGCGGTGGCCGGATAAAATAGATGGCCTTGATGGAACTTAACCGCGCCATTCCCACCACAATACCCGGTAGCAATCCGCCGGTGATGGACACCAGGGCGAGTTTGAAGGTGGTCGCCAATCCCTGCATCAAAAAGGACAGATTGTTTGCAGGTATCACCAAGGCGAGGATCTTGAATTTTACTCCCAAAAAAGCACGTGCCCACTCCAGGGTTTCCACCGAGTTTTCAAAAACGGCTATGGCCAATGCGGGGCAGTTTAGTCCCTGACCAGCTGTGAGCATGTCCGGATACATCCGTTGGGGCGAATCATCGATACCCTGGGCCTGTTGCTGGTTGCTGCCGGCCGTGTTCATGCCACCGTCGGAAATGATTGATCGTAAGTCCGGCTGGTTTATGATATTTTTCAAATGAGCCACCACTCGAGCGGAAGCCATACACAATTGTGGTGTATCGATTATTTTTAGTGACGGTTTTTAAAAAATGGGAAGAAGTCGATGAGCTTACGGTGCAAAACGAATCACATTGCGCTAGTCGTATTTGGGTTGGCTTTATTAACCATCGCATGGAATGGTCACACACAAGCTGCGGAACTTTCAACCAAGACGGAGGTCAATGAAACGCTTCCTAATGAAGATTTTCAGAATTGGCTGGATGCACTCCGAGATGATGCTCGTTCGGCAGGTATTTCCGACGAGACCTTGGATTCGTCTCTGAAAGATATCAAATTAATCACTCGTGTTGTCGAACGCGACCGCAGTCAAGTTGAGTTCACCCGGACCTTTTGGACTTATTTGGGCAAGTGCGTCACCGATGAACGGATAAAACGCGGTCGGAAGCTGCTGGCAGAACATCGAATCCTGTTGGACCAAATATATGCTCAGTTTAACGTGCCGCCACGATATCTCGTTGCATTATGGGGCGTTGAGACAAACTTTGGCGACAATATGGGTAGCTTCTCAGTTATAGACGCATTGGTGACATTGGCCTACGATCAAAGGCGTTCCACCTTTTTTCGCGGGCAACTCCTAGACTCCCTTAAAATTGTAGATAACGGGCATATCGCCCCCGATGCAATGAAAGGCTCTTGGGCCGGGGCAATGGGCCAAATGCAGTTTATGCCTTCAACGTTTGTCGAACACGCCATAGATTTCAGTGGTGATGGCCGCAAAGACATTTGGCACAATCTCCCGGATGCACTTTCCTCTGCCGCCAACTATCTTTCCAAGATAGGATGGCGTCCAGGCCAGCTCTGGGGACGCGAGGTTCTCCTACCCGAAGGCTTTGACCTAATGCTTGCTGCGATCAGCATGAAAAAGACGGTGGCATCGTGGTCGGCGCTCGGTGTGCGTCGTGCCAATGGCAATGCCTTGCCCAAGGTGAATAGGGAAGGTTCGATAGTGCTGCCACAGGGTCACAAAGGCCCTGCCTTTTTGGTATATGATAATTTTCGGATTATCTTAAAATGGAACCGGTCCATTAACTACGCGATCTGTGTCGGCCATCTGGCAGATCGGTTAGCCGGGCTGCCAGAGATTACCAATGGTAAACATACAGATAATGAACCGCTTTCACGCTTCGAGATCAAGGAAATTCAGTGGCATCTTAATTTTCTCGGCTTTGACGCCGGTTCCGTCGACGGTTTGCTGGGGCCCGATTCAAAAGCTGCTGTTCGCTCCTTCCAAGCGGTGCATGCATTGCCGGCGGATGGCTATCCCACGATTGATTTGCTAAATCTCCTGCGGGCTCAGGCGGCTTCATTGTTGTGACGGAATAAGGTCATTCGATAAATCATGCGGCTGCCTGAATGGTGACCTTAACAGCTTGAGGAAAATCGCATAGCAAATGTAAATCGAGGGCCAACCCAATAAAGAAATTGCTTGTGCTTGTCACCGCAACGATTTTTCTGTAATCTAAATTTTAACGTTCATTTTTTTTGCTTATCTTGCATTATTTCCAGAGTCATCGACATGAAAAACCTTAATCTGGGTGTGTGTCTCGTTGTTGTATGTGAGTGGCGGTTTAAATAAAACAGTCAGTGTTCGATTCAGTTAGAATTCTGAGAAATGCCTAATTTTGAGTTGAAGCATAATTAATCCAATGAGAATTATAACCATGGATAGATGCTATGAATTACAAGTTTCAGAACACGACGTTCCTATGTGGAAAGAACAGAAAAAAGGAATCCATCTCGATGACCGCACCCGTCAGCCAGAAGCCGGCATCCGAAAAGATTGCTATGACGGCCCCGGTCAGTCAAGCGCAGGAAAATGGCCGGTGGCGAATAGCATTCATGATGCCATCAACTTATACGATGGTGACGCTGCCAATCCCGGATGACGACCGGATTGCGTTGAGGGAGGAAAAAGAGAAAACGGTCGCGGTAATTCGTTATTCGGGGACTTGGGCAAAAAAACGATATATGGACCATGAAACCAAGCTCATGGACTGGATATCCGCAAAGGGCTGGAAAATTATCGGTGCGCCGGTATGGGTGCGATACAATCCACCCTTTATGCCATGGTTTATGAGAAGAAACGAAATCTTGATTCCAGTGCAAACCCAATAAATTGTCTGCACGTCTTATCTGTCATCATGACGGGCGGTGTTGAGAAGGCCCAGATCGTTTGGTTCAGCGCCATATTGGGTGCCACTGGCTTGACAAGGCATGATCCAGCCGCTACGGTGGCCAATGGACCGAAGAGGGGGCCGCGTCCGCCTTCCGTCCGAAGAAAAACACGCATCCAAACAACCCAGCGCTCATTTTATTCAGAAAGGGATGAATATTGCGATCTGCAACCATTATTCTACTGATCCTGCTGGCAGTGGGGGGGCTGGTCAATGCCGTTTCGGCCGACGAACTCATTCTCCATAACGGCGACATACTCACCGGAACCCTCTTGCAACTGGAAGGCGGGACGCTTGTGTTCAGCACCGACTATGCGGGTGAGATTACAGTCCAGTCGGCGAAAGTGCGACGCCTGACCACCGAGGCGTCCATGCATGTCACCATGCAGGACGGCACGACCCAAAAAGGAAGCGTCTTCTACCGAGACGGCGAAGCGGATCAAACCGCGTCGGGGATTGATATCGCTCTGGTACAAACGGTTTTCCCCAAACCCGTACCGCCGGTCAAGTACTCCGCTCGCGCCAACGTCGGCATCACCAACGAGCGCGGCAACACGCAAACGGATCAATACCGGGTCGATGCCGAGTTCATCGCGCGTACCACCATACAGCGCTTTACTCTCGGCGGTGAATTGAACCGGGAGAAGGCAGACGACATCCAGACGGTCAACAACTGGAAAGCCTACGGCCTATATGATTACTTCCTGAGCGAGAAATGGTTCCTTAACGCCAATGCCATGCTCGAACACGATAAATTTGCCGACCTCGACCGCCGCACGACGCTGGGCGCCGGCGCCGGTTACCAGTTCTTCGAATCCGAAACGCTCAATTTGTCGGCATCCGTCGGCCTGGCTTATGTCAATGAAGACTATATCGTGGCCCCCGACGACGAATTTCCCGGCGCGCAGTGGTCGATCCGCTACGACCAGTACTTTTTCGATAAGCGTGTGCAGCTTTTTCATTCCAACAACGGATACATTGACCTGGAAGACAGCAACAAGTGGCTGATCAACACCCGCCAGGGATTGAGATTCCCCCTTTACAAGGGCCTGACGACGACGCTGCAGTACAATTACAACTACCAGAACGACTCGTCATCCGAGGCCATATCGAAGTGGGATTCCAAGATGATGGTCCTGTTTGGCTATCAGTTTGGCAACTGAGGATGACGGATTTAGCGCCTACTGGTCAATAATCAGATCGAAATGACGACACATCATCTGAATCAATCTTGTGGTCGAAGCATATCATCCATTTAGCCAAGGTTCCAATGTAATTTCTCTTCAACGCCGCCATCATGGCCCTCGACGTCCACTTCCAAGATCAGCGGACCCATATCACCACCGGCCACGCGATGTTCATGTTGTCGATGTGGAACCATTTGCCCAAGACCACCACAAACAGGAATAGCGTGGGGTATTCCTTAGATTATTCACAAAGGCTTTTTTTCTGTCAATTGTCGGAATTCTTACGGCAACTGAAGCTCTTGCGCACCTGCGTACGTATGTCAAAAATAAAACCGTCCGGGAAGAAAATCCCAATGGTTTGAAATCGGCCCTGGTTCTTCCCTATGCATTTTCATCAAACAGCATGGTTTTAACGATTGGTGCGGGCGGTTTACTCATTTGAAACCGATGGGGAGGCATCGACGCCACCACCCATCCGATAGCGTTGGCCATCTCTTACAACAACACGGATTTCCCCCCCCAATCCTTCATCCGGTAGTTCCCAATACCTTGGCGTCACCCACGATTTTGGCTGGTTTGAGTCTCCCGATTCCTGGACCTTTGTCGAATTCGAGTCCAGCAAGTACTTTTCACTGGGCGATTCGAATTGGGCCAAACAGCGTGTTGTCGCCCTTAATTTTTGGCCCGGTGACTCCCCAAGCTGGACAGAAAACAGGAATGCAGAAGGCAACATCGAGGTTTCGCAACGACCGCCGTTTTACGAAGGAGCAACTTTAGGAAAAATCAAAGCTACTTGACGGCAGCTTTTTTTTTGGATATTCTCAAACGTATTCCAACCCGCCTGAATTTTTTTGACACACAAAGCCTCCACAATCTGATCGCAACTGGAACGGAATCCTGGCGGAACCCAACATTTCGATACCGATCGAAATCAAGAGCGGCACCATGCTACGAATAAATTTTTTTTTCTATTTCCTTTGTTAACGACCATTTTGGCATCATTGGCACCGTAAAGGCTTGCAAGCCGTTGCTTCGTGATTAAGATATCCAACGATCGTAAAAATTATTATGCATCCAAATTGCGCTGAGCAATTAATAGAAACAATGATAAAAACGAAAAGGAGTATTGACTATGAAGATTTATCGTATGCCGGTTGTAACCTTGACGGTTATCATGGCAATGGCTTTGTCGATTCCAGCGATGGCCGACAGTTATACGGATACCATCGCGATCTATAAAAAGGCTCCGGCGGTCCAGCCCTTTTTTAAGAGCGCATACGGCTACGCAGTTTTCCCGACAATCGGTAAGGGCGGATTCGTTGTCGGCGGCTCATACGGAAAAGGGCAAGTATATCAAGGTGGCAAAGTCACGGGCGAAACATCTTTGATCAAGGCTTCTATTGGTTTTCAGGCAGGCGGGCAGGCATTCAGCCAGATGATATTTTTTGAAGACAAGCGTGCCTATGATGAATTCACCAGTGGGAGCTTTGAGTTTGATGGGACGGCCTCCGCTGTTGCCATCACTGCAGGCGTTGAAGCCAAAGCTGGCACCGAAGGCGCCACCGCCAGTGCCACTGCCGGGCCTGCCACCGGGGCCCAGGCCAAAACGAACTATCACAAAGGCATGGTTGTATTTACTCACGCGAAAGGCGGGTTGATGTACGAGGCGTCCGTCGGCGGCCAGAAATTCAGTTTTACGGCAAAATAGCCTTTTCTTGTCTCCGTTCTGACTCTAATCCGAATGAGTACTCACATGAAAAAATCAATTCCTACCGTGGTTGCCTCGATGAGTTAGGGGCTATCTTGTCGAGCACCCGGACACCTATCTAGTTGTCAGGGGCTTTACCGACAGCAAGGGTGACGACGAATACAACATGTGGCTGTCCAAGCGGCGTGCCTTGAGCATCAAGAGCTATTTGTTGGGAACCTACGACATCGATGGGGACCGGGTCGTCCTCCAATGGTTCGGGGAACAAAATCCGGCTATAACGTCTGGCGCTTCGAACGGGCCTATCTGATCCTGCCTGCCGTGGGATATGTTTCGCAGCACCTGGCGACCTACAAGGATTTTCCGCCGCGACAGAAGCCTGGCAGCTTCAATTTAGAGAAGGTCCTGCAGACGTTGCAGAGCAACCCGACCCAGTAATTCGTTTATGGGCTGCGCCGTCGCCTTGAGGGCGGCGGTGCAGCCCATATCGTCGAAGGAGATTGGGGATTGATTTATCAGCGCTCTATAGCTCGGCCCATCGGCCACACACAGGAAAATTGACAAAGGCGACATTCAAAATGGACAGCCGCCAACACATCGCACACCTTCAGGAAGGAATATCCCGGTCGATCATCGGCCAGGAACACATCGTCGAGCGCCTGCTCATCTGCCTGCCGGCCAACGGCAATCTGCTCATGGAGGGATTGCCCGGCCTTGCCAAGACGCGGGCGATCAAAACACTGTCCCAACTCCTCGAGTCCGACTTCAGGCGCATCCAGTTCACCCCGGATCTGCTTCCATCGGACGTGACCGGTTCGGAGATCTACTACTCGGAAGGAGGAAAAGGGGTGTTCCGCTTTCAGCCGGGGCCCATCTTCGGCAACCTGATCTTGGCCGACGAAATCAACCGTGCGCCGGCAACGGTGCAGGCCGCCCTGCTGGAAGCCGCTTGTCTTTTCCAATATCGACGGGCTTGGGGGTCTATCCAGCTGAACCCCTTGTCGAAGACAGCTATGAGCGCGGCAGCTTGAAAGGCAAACGCGTCGAGGCCGTGACCTAATGTATTTGAGCGGGCGGGATCGTTCGAGCTCCCGGAAATTGTCATCTGGTGGTGGGATCTTGGCCGCAAAGAGCTGCAAAAAGTCGTTCTCCCCGCCCTGCAGGCCACGGTTTCCGGCGGGCCTGCCCCTGAAGACGCCTCGACGGTGGATGGTGCGGTGGAAGATGCGGGGCAAACCGGAACGCAAATGCTATTGGGGGGCATTGTCTGCCTGTTGCTGTCGGCGGTAGTCGCCTGGCGGTTCAGTTCGCCGCTGCAGTCCCGTTGGCAGGCATGGAAGCATGCGCGCGAGTTTTCACAGAACGCCTATTTTCATCGTTGGGGTGCCGCCTGCCGCCGGAACGACGCGAAGGCGACCTACAATCGGCTCCTGGCCTGGTTGAATCGGCAGACCGTCAGTGGCAGCACTGTCTCTCTCCGGGATTTCCTGGCCGCGGCAGGCAGTGAAAAGCTGGATCAGCGAGTGGAGGAACTGGAAAGCAGACTTTTTAAAATTAATCCTGCAGACAAAACACGGACCACCTGGTCAGGCCGGGAACGCTATAGCGAACTGGCGCGCTGCAGAAGGAGACTGATACGGACAAAGCAGGCGCGGTCTTCCCTTCGGGAGGACCTGGCACCGCTGAATCCCGGTTAACATAGAAAACAGCACCACCCATCGGCAGTCACGCAATCTTAAAGGTTCGCGGTTCTGCACAGAAAGGAGGCGAAACATGAATTGGAGAAAAAGTGCACTGAGGGTCGCTGTTTTCGCGGCAGTTCTTATGGTGGCCGCATCTGTAGCGGCCGTGTCCAGCAGTCCCCGTCTTGTGCTGCAGATCACGGTGGACTCCCTGCGCGGCGATATCCCGACCCGGTACGATGAGCGTCTGGGTGACAATGGTTTCCGTTATCTCTGGGAGAAGGGAACCGTCTACACCGACGCCCACCACGCCCATGCAAATACCGAGACCGTTGTGGGTCACGCGACCCTGGCCACCGGGGCACATCCTGCCGTTCATGGCATGATCGCCAACCTCTGGTTCGATCGGACAGAAGGCCGCAACGTATACAACATCGAAGATGATCGCTATCGGTTGCTAACGGCTGGCGGGGGCGTTGATAAAGATACCGAGATCGATACCACCCAGAAGGCTGCCCAAAGTGACGGTCGTTCGCCCGCGGCGATCATGGTGTCCACCTTCGGTCCAGCCTGGAGAGCGAGGACAACATGCTGCGCCTCGACCGATCCATAGCGAACCTGCTCGCTTTTGTGGACAAGCATGTCGGGCTTCATAACACCCTCATCGTCCTCTCTTCCGACCACGGCTGCCCTGAGGTGCCGGGCTATCTGAAGGCGTTTGGCGTCGATGCCGGATTTGTCGATCCCGGCGCCTGGGACAAGGAACCCGCCTTCGTGGCCCTGAAAAAACAGTTTGGGATCGATAAACAACTCATCGAGAGCTACAGTCAGCCTTACCTGTATTTGAACCATGATGTGATTCGGGAATACGGCCTCGATCTGCGGGAAGTGGAACAGGCCATCGCCAAAGAGCTAAAGAAATTCAAGGGTGTTGCCCAGGCTGTTTCCAGCAGTGAACTGCGGGAGAGCGACCTGCCCGATACCCAGATCAATCGCGCCGTGCTGAACAATTTCAACCCCAACCGTTCCGGGGATATTTACCTTGTTTTCGAACCCCACTGGTTTATTAACGATTTTGACGGACTGCATGTTTCTTCAACGCACGGATCGCCCTGGCGTTACGATACCTATGTGCCGATCGTTTTTGCCGGGATGCGGATCCCTGCGCGGCATGTGCAACGCAGGGTGCACACGGTTGATATTGCCACAACGCTGTCAACATTTCTCGGCGTCAAGCCGCCATCGGGCTCGATAGGCGTGCCTCTGGTGGAAGTTTTTGACGGTCGGTAGAAGTAACGCGACGATCGGTGCTGCTGGCACCGAAAAATTTGATATTTTATTAATATCATAATGTTACACTAAAATGGAGGTCGTTATGAGCAATAATGAAATGCCTCATGAAGGACACGATCAGCATCTCTGCGCCTTGCACGAGGAGGGCTCAATAACCCTTGCCAGGCATCACCCCCCTCTCGGTGTACGCAACAGCCTCATCCCTGTCGGCATGGATCCCAAAATTTACCTAAGATGATCCAGTTGCTAAATGCAAATTTAATGTATTCCTTAATAGTTATGGGGAATGGCAAGCAACCCGGCGAAAGCGTGCTGCAAAATTGATTCAGTTCCTGTGATCGATTCCGCACCAAGCCTTTTCAGTAAATCTATTCTTGGTTGACCAATCCCAGATTTTATTGTGGAATGCAAAATAAATCCTGAGTTGGCATCGGTGTTCCCTAAATGAGCACTGTTGGCAAAAGTACGCTCTCTAAGGCCAAAGGACGGCTATACGGCAGCAAGGATGCGGTATGCGAAAAGGGCTTTTAGCAACGGTATTCGTCTTCATTGTGAGCGCTCTGATTCTGCAAGCCTGTTCGAAAATACCCTGCTACCCTGCCTCCCATTTTGACCCACCAGCCAATGCAAACTATACGGCGAAGGAAGTCCGTCTGACAACTCCGGCGGGGAACACGCTGGCCGGTACCCTGACGCTGCCTACCAACCGACCGCCGCCCTATCCGGCGGTGGTGTTGATCACTGGATCGAGCCCCCAGAACCGAGATATGATGGGCCATTGGGCTTGGCCAGCGTCCCTGTACCGACCGTTTCGCCAAATTGCCGATGCGTTGTCGAACCGCGGCGTCGCCGTGCTGCGAATGGACGATAGGGGATACGGCTGTTCTAAGGGTGGACCGCTCCTCGATGCCACCACCGTCGAGAGGGCGGACGACAATCGCGCCATGGTGGATTTCCTGCGGAGCCGATCAGATGTCGATCCGTCCCGAATCGGAATCCTGGGATTGAGCGAGGGGGGCAATATCGGACCGTTGATCGCTGCCTCGGACCCAACCATCCGCGCTCTGGTAATCATGGCCGGCTGCGCCACCAACGGTTGGAAGATTCAGGAACACCAGTATCGCTATGACATTGAACGCGATGAGAACCTGACCGAGGAGGAAAAGGAAAAAGCGTTGGAGGCTGAAATGGATGCCCTCAGGGCGGCTGTCCGGGCGGGAAAAGCCAACCCTTGGTTTGCCTTCTTCTTAGCGTACATGCCTTTGCCGACCGCCAAGCTGGTGACCTGCCCGGTTTTGATTCTCCATGGCGACAAGGACGCACACGTCCCCGTGGAGCATGCCCACTACCTGGCGCAGGCCATGCGATCGAACGGAAATCCAGATGTGACTGTACGAATTTTCGAGGATGTCAACCATGCCTTTCTACCGGACAAGGATGGCCGGAAGCGCGGATACCTGAAACTTCTACGGAAGGGCGCCAAGGTGCCGGATTCGGTGCTGGACACCATTACCGAGTGGCTTGTAAAGCGGTTATCGACAGCTTTTTAAATACGGGATAGGACATTCCCGGTTCTCTGAAGTGTAATGGGAAAAGGAGGGCCTCCTGTGGGTTGCAGATTCCATATTTTCCTTATACCCATCGTGGTCATTTTGATTCTATGTGTTCAACTAGACAAAAGCGCATTGGCTCATAAAGAGAGCTTTACTGTATTTTCTCACGTCAACCTGATTCCCATGACGACTGAAACCATATTGTCAGATTATACGGTAGTCGTTGAAGGCAAGCAGATTACGGCAGTCGGCCCATCTGACCAAACTGAGATACCCGCCGACGCAAAAGTGATCGACTGCCGGAATGCATACCTGATGCCCGGTCTCTCCGACATGCACATGCATTTGCGGTACGACTGGTTAAGTGGCAAATGGCCGGTCTCTCCCTTGAAACTTTATCTTGCTAATGGTGTCACGACGATTCGCTGTTTTGGTCCAAGAGACGAAACAGGTCGCTATGTCCTCACTTGGAGAAATGAAATTGATGCAGGGCGCCTCGTCGGTCCCAGTATTTTGACATGCGGCCCGCAGCTTCGCGGTCATTTTAAAAAAGATCCGGAACATATTGTCATCAATCAGAAATACCAGAATTTCGATTTTATAAAAATCTATTCCTTTGTAACAAAGGAAGAGTTTCATACTATCATGTCAACAGCCAAAAAGCTTGATATGTATAGCGCCGGCCACATCCCCTTTCAGGTGGGTTTGGAAGGTATTTTGACGGAAGGCATGAATGAAATCGCTCACGTCGAAGAGCTTTTATATGAATTTTATAATCTCGATCGCAGGCGCTACTTTGAAAAAGAAGGGGAATGGATGGCTTATGCCAACCATAGCGGTTTCTATCAACTTGAGGACTATTTCAATCTCGATTCCAAGGATAGCGATCAACAATTAGATGATATGGTTGCACCGGTGGTTAACAAGCTGAAAGGTAAAGATGTGCCAGTATGCACCACACTGGTCGTGGATGATATTATCGTACAAAAGCTATTCGAGCCGGATCAATTTCTGAAGAGACCAGAAATTCGATTTTTGCCCGATTGGTACAGGAAACGTTTTCTATCCGGAAAGGAAAAGCACCAACTACAGTTCAAGGGCGGTGAAGTGTTTGCACAATTCAAATACGCGATGGATAAAAAACTGTTAACATGTTTAAAAAATGCAGGCGTCCAGTTACTGTTGGCTACAGACTCCGGGTCAGGAGGGATGGGTCTTGTACCGGGGTTTTCCATTCATGATGAACTCAGCATTCTGGTTGAGAACGGCTTTACAACTTTTGAGGCGCTTGCCGCTGGAACCGTTGTTGCTTCTAAAATTGTTAAACGAATGAATGGACGAGATGATTTTGGAACCATCGTACCTGGAAAAAGAGCAGACCTCATTTTACTGCAACAAAACCCACTGGAGGATGTGGCCAATACCCGCAAGATAAGTGGCGTCATGGCTGCTGGACGATGGTATGATCAACAGGCTATCACGGAGATGGTGGACCAATAAGATTCTAAAAAAATAGCATATCCTTGGTACTCTGGTGCGTTTCCGAGTGACAGATGGAGGGAAGGCGAGCGAGCCCGCATGGAGTCGCTCGCGGAGCCTGCGGTGCTCTGTAACTCGGGCCGTTAGTGGAGATTCTATTTCCCGCCTTCTGCCTATTCTTCAACTAAAATGAAGTGAAGCGTCTTTGTGTAAATGACCATCCTGAGGGGTCCGGTGGTAATGTGGTTATCAGTTTTCAGTCAAGAATGCCGTCGACGGCGTCAAGTATCTGCTCGGTCAGGTGAACCGTTCTTGCCGGCATATTCACATTCAATCCGACCACGTCTTTTTCGGTGGAGAAGACGTCAACTCGCATACTGAGAATTTCGCCACCACCATTCGGTCCAACGGGTGGCTGGTGGCCAACGTCAATGCTTACGATGCCAACAAGCAACGCGAGAACCTGCAGGCTAGCACGGACCGGCCGGATCTGATGGGTATTACCACCATGCTGCTCAACCGCAGGGCCACCTGTTGCCCGGCACAGACCGGCGTGTATCGCCACCTGCGAACCCTGCTGCGTCATCGGAAGAAGCTGGTCAAGATAAAGACCGAAGTCCGCAACCATACCCAAGGTCAAACAATCCGGCGGCAGTCAGAGGCCGTCGATAACGAGTCGCGTCAGCAAACGGAGCAGCCATATTCTAAAAGACGGCGTTGTCCAATCGGATTTCTATATTGGCCGTCATTTTCTTGGTAAAAGGGCTCATGATCAACCATTTCGCCCATTATCGGAGGCTGATGTTGATGGTGCAACGCCAATAAGGTTTTTTTAATATTTTATCAACAGGTTGGCAACAATTTAGAAAACCAACGGGTTATGATGGTTGACGGCGCACAAATGCTTGGTGTCGGCCCTGATCCTTTAAATTTAAAAAAGCTATGCTTCAGGGCATTCGTATAGATATTAACATTTTGACTTATTTACTTTGTCAATTTAATTGATTCCACCTAGCCACGGTTCCGGCACTGCGAATAGCGGTTGTGGGTTAATGATTTGATTTCAAAACGATCGTTACGATCGCTGCCATTTTCAGAAAGCCGGGAATCGACTCGATTCGCTGGCCCACTATCATTTCACAATCACCTAAAGGCTGTTTAGGTGATGTTTGGCGGGAATCAGATCATGCGTTTGTGGAGCTGGATCTACCGGATCGTGCGTTGGGTGCTTGGCGGGATTTTTTTCTATTCCGGTGCCACCAAACTCCTGGCACCCCAGACCTTTGCCGTCCTCATTGAGGCATACGGGCTCGTTCCCGATATGCTGCTCATGCCAGTGGCCTTAATGCTGCCTGCCTTGGAAGTCGTTGCCGGAGTCGGGATGCTTTTCGACATCCGGGGCAGCCTGGCTGTGGTTGCCGGTTTGCTGCTGCTGTTTATTGCGATCCTGGGTTACGGCATCCGGATGGGGCTGGATGTGGACTGCGGCTGCTTCGGTCCTGAAGAGCCGGAAGCCGAGGCATTCCATGGACTCCGGGTGGCCCTATACCGGGACATGGTCATGCTGACGGCAGTCATTTTTCTATATGGAATGCGTCGATACGGCTGTGCGCAGCCAAGGAAAACAATTCCGATGGTGGATAAAGGGTTAACACGTGTCCATCCGAAAATCGTCGATGAATATTAAACAGGGGGGAACGAATGATGTGTATGGGTAATTGGACGTTGAAACTGACCATGGTTTGTCTGCTGATTGTTGGCCTGTCTTGTCCCGCGATGGCCCTGTTCGATGACAAATTCGAAAAGGAAGTCGAAAAAGAAACCGGTGCGGTAAAGCTGGTACGAGAGGTCCAGCGGGGCGGCTACGATCTGGTTGCCACGGAAGAACTCAAAAAATGGATCGACGGCGGCAAGGACATGGTGATCGTAGATACCATGCCCTATGCGGACAGCTATAAAAAGATGCATGTACCGGGAGCGGTTCAGTTTCTATTTCCCATCCCGGATATGGGCGCGTGGGACACCAAGGAGACCGACGGCAAGACCCAGGAGGATTTTATCCGGATGCTGGGCACCGACAAAGACAAGACCATCGTCATCTATTGCGGTTTCGTCAAATGCACCCGCAGCCACAACGGCGCCGCATGGGCGGTTAAGCTGGGCTACAAAAATGTCTATCGCTATCCGGGCGGCGTATTTGCCTGGAAAGGGGCAAAATATCCCCTGGAAAAGGTCGAGTAATGTCATTCCGGAAACAGGATCTTGCGGCCGAGATCTGAATCACAATCCATCATTTCCGGACAGCCACTAAATTATTTAATTTTTTAGCGAATCATCCATTGGATACTCCAAAAGAAAAATTGAATGCTTCAGCTGAAGCGTTGATCGGTCGTATCAGGGATCGCGCCCGCAACCTCTATGAAACCAGACAGTTGCTGTGCGCTGAGGCGGTGGTCGCGGCCATGAATCATGGACTGAACGGAGGATTGAGCGATGCCCAGGCAACGGCCATGGCGGCTCCGTTTTCTGTGGCAATGGGTGAAAGCGGCTGCCTGTGCGGTGCGCTCAGCGGGGCAGTGCTATCATCGGGACTGCTGTTGGGGCAGAAGCATCCCTATTGCCATAGTAAAGCTATGCGGTCGGCTTCCCGCCAGTTGCACGATGCCTTCAAGGCGGCCAACGGCGCCACTTGCTGCCGGGCGCTTTCCAAAAAGGTCAGGCACGACAAGAAAGCCCATTTCCACCAGTGTTCCGGGCTGACGGCCCAGGCAGCGGAGATGGCGGCACGGCTGGTTCTGGAGAAACGACCCGAATTGGTCGAGCGGGTCAACGACAGATTTCTCAACAAACGACAATCTGTCGTCGGTGGTGCGCTGTTGCGCCTGGTGCGTCTGTTTTCGGGTTGAAGTGGAGGATCAAAAACTGGTGCAAATATGGTCTGGGTTGCGGGTTTCGCCTGATCACCCTGCAGCGTGGGTGGAAGGTCTATAATTCCCTTTTTGGGACCCACGATGAATGTCAGCGCTGGTTGGAAAACAGGGGCGTCACCACCGACAAGGCTGGAAACAAGATCCTGGATGCGAAGGTGGCACGCGACGAGCCTTGTCCGACCTGTAACAAAAATCATGTGTATCATGCCAGGGAGCGATCGTGTCCGTTTGAGGGTCCCGAAAAATAAAGGCGCCGATAGCCGGAAAAAAGACCGGTCTCTCCACGCCGAAAGAAACCAACGTTGAACCGCGATAGCGAGCGAACTGAAAATAGACGGTTATTCTTACGGTGCTGCGCAGCACTGCCGGTACAGGCAGAACATTCCCCGCGGCTTGCCGCGGGGAGGGTTCAGTGGAAATTGCTCAGGAGGTTTTCCCATGCAAGAAATCGATGCCCGCGGACGCTCCTGTCCGGCGCCCGTGCTCCAGACCAAGGCCATGCTTGAAGCGGAAGCACCCAGCAACGTTAAGGTGGTGGTAGACAATGCGGCCGCTCAGCAGAACGTTCAACGGTTTTTGGAGTTTCAGGGATTTCAGACAACCCTTGAAAATGAGGGTGAGGATTACGCCATCATTGGAAAGCGCCGTTCAGCGTCTGGAAACCAACCCCTTGTTTCCTCCGATTCGCAGACCGATGCAAAGAAAATCATGGTCATGTGTGCCGCTGACCGCATGGGTGCCGGCGACGATGCATTGGGCCTCAAACTGATGATCAATTTCCTGCGCACGCTGAAGGAAATGGGCAGCGAGCTGTGGCGGTTGGTATTCGTTAACAGCGGCGTCAAATTGACGATCGACGGTTCTGGTGCACTCGAAGACCTGCGAGAACTTGAAGAAGCCGGTCTGACCATTCTGGTATGCGGGACTTGTCTGACCCACTTCGATCTATTGGAGAGAAAGCAGGTCGGCGTGACGACCAACATGCTGGACATCGTCACTGCCATGCAACTGGCCGACAAGGTGATCAACATATGAAGACATTGAATTGATCATCAAGGCGATTTACGTGCTACCCGTAAAAGATTAGCCAATTTATAAGTGGGTATTTGTTGTTTGGTCGACATTCATCACAACAGCATTAGTCCCAAAATAATTCAGATTTTTGTATGGTAAGGGTCAATTTAAGCCCACGCGGCGGCGTGTTCATTGATGGTGGCCAGATCGACCCGGTTGGGTAACAGCTTCAGATTGGCTGATTCGATTTGGGATAGAAGAAGCCACTCAAAAAGATAACGAAGGTATCTTCCCCGATTCTGCTCAGTTGAGCTCCGCCGGCACATATTGCAGCACCGTCATATGGGACCGCAGGTTGAAACGTTGAAACGCCTTGAGGTTCCTTTGGTCAGGCAGTTTAGAAAAGTAACTATTTGTTATGGGGTGACCTGGTCGACGGGCCCATCACCGAATTCTTTAATATACCGCTGTATTTCAGATTATTTTACTGGAAACCGATTTTTTTCTTGACAAGCAACATAGGATTTTAATATTAATGACCGACCGTCGGTCAATAAAATGATCTACCACATATGCAGGAGCGAAAAACAACCATGACAAGAATTGTTAAAAAACCGGATGAGAGACGTAAGGAAATCATTCACGCCGCAAGGGAACTTTTCAATACAAAAGCTTACGAAAAGGTGACCATGCAGGAGTTGATGGATAAGCTCAACATCGCGAAAGGGACCATTTACCATTATTTTTCTTCAAAAGAGGACCTGCTCGAATCTGTCGTAGAGGATCTGATAAATGAAGAACTCCAAAGAAAAAAACAGTTACTTAAAAGCCGCCGATGCCGCAACCTGAATGCGCTTGAAAAATTTCGGGTCCTGGTGACGTCAGACACCATGGCGGAAGAAGATCTTCAAATTCTTAAAAACCTCCATCACCCTGGGAACACACTTATTCACACCAGACAGCTCGGAAGCTATCTTATTCAGCTTGCCCCGATTTTCGCGGCTGTCATTGAAGAAGGTTGCGATCAGGGTGTATTTAAGACCGAACACCCGCGTGAATGCGCTGAATTTATGCTGGCAGGCTTCCAGTTTTTGACTGATTTGGGTTTCTATCCCTGGAGCCAGGCGCAACTTGCCCGTCGAATGAAAGCATTTCCCTCTCTCATAGAGGCCCAATTAAGTGCACCAAAGGGCTCTTTCAGCTTCCTTACCGAATCATAACAACCCATTAAATGCCACCGTCATTACCCTTAGGAGGAGCAAATGATTTCTGCCCACAATTACAAACCGATATTTTATTTTTCCATGACGTTCCTTGCAACCTATGTCCTCTGGTTTGCAGGAGCGTATGTTAGTTTTCAGGAAAATATAAGCAGACTGGCCTACCTGTTTATGTTGCCTGGATTGATGGCGCCGTTTCTTATTTCGGTTGTGATGATTGGTAGATCCAAAAACAGTGATCTTAAATCGGATTTTTTTAACCGGCTTTTCAATCTCAGACTTATACGGCCTAAAATGCTTCCAGTATTTTTTTTAATCATCCCGATATCTGTTCTGGCTTCCATTATAATTTCGCTTTCATTCGGCGAATCGATTTCGCAGTTTCAACTCGCCGAAGGTTTCTCGTTTTCTTCAGGATTTGTTCCTGTATTACTGCTGCTTTTGCTTGCTGCTGCATTCGAAGAACTTGGATGGCGGGGTTACGCCTTTGACAGCCTGCAAAGCCGATACAACTACCTTACGGCATCGATAATTTTCAGTTTGCTTTGGTCGCTTTGGCATTTTCCGCTCATATTTGTCAATGACTCCTATCAGTATGAGATTTTTCACCAGAACATCTGGTTTGGGGTAAACTTCTTTGTCAGCATCATCCCAATGGGAATCATTATAAGCTGGATATGTTTAAAAAACGGAAAAAGCGTGATTGCGGCGATCGCCTTTCATTTTATCGTCAATATGTCGCAGGAAATTCTTGAAATAACCCAAACGACAAAATGTATTCAAACCGTGGTTCTCATTATTCTGGTGGTTGCGATTGCTACGATGGAAAAAGAGATGTTTTTCTCGAAAAAGCATCTTTATTCGAAGATTATGGGTGATTACCAATCCATTAGAGGTTGGTGAAGGGTTGGCTTTGGCTGCGGGGGTGAACTAACCCTTGGGTGATAGTATATTTGGTCGGACGCCAACATTGATTTCTTCGACAGCCAGACCGTCGTCGGGCTTGCAAGTGTTGGGATAAATTTTTGAGACCATAAGTCCAAGCACATGTTGGTAAATTGTGCCTTTCTGCCAAAAACTATTTTGTTAATGGCCTTTTCTGATCCCAAGTGCTGAATACGTCGATCTTAACTCAGTTCGGTCTTCTCATCTATTTGTGATTCACAGGTAATCGACATCCCTGGGACGAAAAATCACCGTACAATGAAGATTCCTCATCCCAAGCCGGTCCAGCGCGATGACAACGGAGTGGTCTTTCGTCAAGCCTGGAGGAAACGCGACAGATATCGGTACCTCACCGGTGATAGCACCTTCGCCAGCGCATCGACGGCACTCATAGTATCCAATCCTGCCGTACCCCCGACACGAGGGACAAATGGACCGGGCTGGAACCATTATTCTTGCATTACCGCCGCGCCATGCCTGGCCCCGGGTAAGGGGAACCATGAGTGTCAAATTCTGGATCCGACCAGACTTCGGGCGACGAACAGATGAAAAATTGTTCCACAACCAATCAAAGATCGCATCGAAAGAGGGTGAAAACGTATCGAAGGAGCGAACCGGTGAAATTTCTCCCATATCGACAGGTCCGCTTTCAGGTATCAGGGGTTCTGGTCCTGGCGTTGACCTGAGGTCTGGTGTCCTTCTCATGCGAAAATTCGACAAGGTCTTTTCATATGCTTTTCGTTTGACTGGGTTGCCTAAAATTGAATAGGCCTCCTGGATTTGTTGGAAAGGTTCTCTACCCCCCTCGTAATGATCTGGGTGGTAGGCCTTGGCCAATCGGCGATAGGCCGATTGGACTTCATCGGGGGTTGCATTTGACGAAATTTCAAGAATTGCGAAGTAGCTTTTGGCCATTGTTAACCTCCTTTAATCTATTTCAAGAAAAGGACGTAGAAGGGAAAAGCATACATCCACCGGATTGGCAAAAAATGTGGTTCTGACGGACATAACCGAGTCTGAACCGCTCCACTCATAACTTGCATCATCAAAAATTGCAGGCGGCAGCCATTTAAATGATGCTATGTTCGATTTTGCCTAAACTCATCAATCTGGAATTCGGAAATCCGTTTTCCCTTTTGAACGATTTTCTGCATTTCGGCATAGACCTTTGCGTATGAGGCAATCACGGCTTCAAACGACTTGAAAAGCGTATCTTCTTCTTCTACCAATCGTTTGATTTCATCACCGATCATATTTTACTGATTGACATGGTCACCGACTTTAACCAAAGCCTTTTCACGCTTGACTTGGCGTTCGCGTTCTTTTTCGAAAACATGTAATAGCCGCTTTACCGATAGCTCCATAAGGTCATTTCGCGAAGTTGAATATTTTTTGGCCACTTCCTCAAGCGCAGACAACGATTTTTGGTTGACGACGAATGTCTTCTGAATGCGCTTTTCCTTTTCAGAAGCAGGGGACGTCACCATCGTGGCGATCGTACGCAATGCATCCACATCTTCCATCAGGAATTCTAAGAGCGATTTCTGTTTGATACCCAATTGAGTTGCCAGGATACTGAAGAACTCGATAACGGTTGGTCGCAGCTTGAAGGTGGCCCGCACTGACTTTTTTCCCAGTAGATCTGCAAGTTCATTGAGTTGATCTGGCGCAACGCTTCTGCTCTTGGAAATTGATTTGTTCATCAGGCCTGCCTTTTTCCTGCTAAATCATTACTAAATAAAAAGGATGTCAAGGTCGAGATCGCCAACGACACATTGACCATCCGGGGCGAGAAGAAGCAGGAAAAAGAGGAAAAAGACAAGAATTATTATCGAATGGAGCGCAGCTACGGGTCGTTTCAACGGGTTCTGTCTCTGCCGGAGGATGCGGACCAGGAAGGGGTTGCGGCCACCTTCAAGAACGATGTCCTGACGGTCACCATGCCCAGAAAAGCGGCCCCCCAGGCCCATGTGAGACAGATCGAAATCCAAAGCGCCTAAACGTTAACGAGCAACCCAAACATGGGCATGTTGCCCTGACATGAAAAACATTAACAAAGGAGGAATAGCCATGTTTGCAAGACCACTGTTCAATTATCCGACAATGGGTTGGCATCACCCGTTCGCCGAATTGGAGCGCATGTCTCGTCAAATGGATCGGTTGAGCCAAGGCCTAATGGGCAGACCGGGTCTGGCCTGGCGCAGCGCCAGGGTCTTTCCGGCCATTAATCTGACGGAAGATACGGACAGCTATTATATCCGGGCCGAGCTGCCCGGGATCAAGGCTGACGCTCTCGACATTCAGGCCGTCGGCCGCAACCTGACCATCTCAGGCGAGCGCACGATCGCTTCCGAAGGGGAAAACGTTCGCTATCACCGCCGTGAACGCGAGGCCGGCAAGTTTTCTCGTGTCATCGGCCTACCCGGCGACATCAATACGGACAGGGTGGATGCCAAACTGGTCAATGGGTTACTGACAGTGACCATTGCCAAAGCCGACGCGGCCAAGCCCAAACAGATCACCATCAGTTAATTGAACCTGTATGAAAGGAGGGACGAACCATGAGTGATTCCAAAGCGCTTCAGGTAAAGGATAAACAAGAAGCAGCCGCTCCGGCCGAGCAGACGCGCCCCGGCGTGGTCTTCACGCCGGACGTGGATATCTTTGAAGATGAAAAGCAGATCACCCTGCTGGCCGATATGCCCGGCGTGGTCTCCGACGATATCACCATCGACCTGAACGAGAGTGTGCTGAACATTTCGGGAGCGGTTAAGCCCTTTGAGGAAGGTGATGAAAAGGATGTGTTGATCGAGTTTGAAGTCGGACGCTATTCCCGTCAGTTCACCCTTTCCGAGGTCATCGACCAGGGCAGAATCGAAGCCAGGCACGAAGATGGGGTGCTGCGCCTGACCCTGCCCAAAGCGGAAAAGGCCATTCCCCGCCAGATTGCGGTAACTGCAGGATGATAGGTGGTGATGTGGAGACCCGTGCAAGCCGGCATCGGGTCTCCCATGGATTCATGCAGAGGAAGGGTTGCCTGATAGATAGAAAGGAGCGCACGTCGGTAACCGATTTCGACAGGGTGTTTCAAGCATCCCGGGAAAGAAAAAAATTGCTACTTTTGGTCAGGGACAGACAATGCCTTCTTCAGCTTCAGGTTCTGCTTCAGGTAGGTTTCCAGCTTTTTCTGCACCCGTCCGTATATCGTCTCCGGTGCGAAGTGGCCCTTTGCATCCGACTTCCCTGCGGGCGTTCCGGTGAGGATTTCGATGCCCGCCTCGATGGTGGCGACCTGCCAGATCGTGAATTGCCTCTGCTTGACCGCGTCCACGACACTTTTTTTCAACATCAGGTTTTTGACGTTGGCCGCAGGGATCATCACGCCCTGGCTGCCGGTCAGACCCTTGCTTCTGCAGACGTCGAAAAACCCTTCGATTTTCTGGTTGACCCCGCCGATGGCCTGGACCTGGCCCTTCTGGTTCACCGAGCCGGTGACGGCAATCCCCTGGCGGATGGGGACGCCCGACAGGCTGGAGAGTATGGCGTATAGTTCCGTGGACGAGGCGCTGTCGCCGTCGATCCCGCTGTAGCTCTGCTCGAAAGTCAGGCTAATGGACAGGCTCAGTGGATAACGCTGGGCAAAGGTACGTCCCAGGTATCCGGAGAGGATCAGCACACCCTTGTCATGGGTTTTCCCGGACAGTTTGGATTCGCGCTCGATGTTGATCACACCGGATTTTCCCATGAATGTTTCGGCGGTGATGCGCGACGGCCGGCCGAAGGCGATTTCCCCCATCTGGTAGACGGCCAGTGCATTGACCTGACCGACTTCCTCCCCGGCCACGTCGATCATGATGGTGTCTTCCACATAATTTTCGTGGATCTTCTCTTCGTACAAATTGTATCGGAAGCGATATTCGGTGAAGGCCTTGACCACGTGAACGGATGTGACCCGCTCGGCATTTTCCTTTCTTGCCCAGTAGTCGGCCTCCTTGATGACACCGACCACCGAACCGAAACGGAGTGACAGCTTGTTTTTGCTGTCGATGGCTTTCTCACCATACTCAACCACCGCCGCTACGCCGTCTGGGGTGAAGGGCAGCAAGCCTTCGTCCCGGCAGACCCGTGCGATGAATTGGGCGTAAAGCCTGACCGTCTCGTCGGTGCGGGCCACCTCATAATCGAAGTCGGCCCGCACCCGGAAGATCTTGTTGAATTTTGGGTCGTAGTTCTGGAGAACCTGGAAGGCCTCGTATCCGCCCAGAAGGATCACCTTTACGTCCAGGGGCACCGGAGCTGGGCGCAGGGAGGCAGTGCCCAGGCCCATGTCGTGGACCATGTCTTCGATGCAGAGCATCTTGTTCTGCAGGGCGCGCTTGAGCGACTCCCACACCTGGGGATGGGCAAGGGCCGACTCCACTTCCAGGATGAGAAAGCCGCCGTTTGCCTTGAGCAGAGATCCGGATTGAACCATGGTGAAGTCGGTAACCAGCGTACCCATAAAAGCTTTTTTTTCGATGCGGCCGAACACGTTCTGGTAGGTGGGATTGGTTTCGAACACCACCGGCGCCCCCTCCATACCCGAACGGTCTTCCAGCACGTTGACCCGATAGCGGTTCAGGGAGCGTTCCATGACGTCGGCGGGCGGTTCGCCGTTGCCTTCCGATTCCTGCTGCCGGGGAAGGAAGAGGCCAACGTTGTCAACCATGTCTTCCTGCAGTTCATCCAGGAACTGGAGAATTGGCGCCTGGTCCTGGTAATTCTCGCGGATCAGGTCAAACCGGTTTTTTAGCACGAAACGGGTCAATTCCCCCGCCAGTTGCTGAATTTCTTTCTGTTGGGCGTGGTTGATTCGGTTGACTTCCAGCATGGTCGTCTGGATTTCCTCCTGGAAGGCTTGGACGGTCTCTTCGATGCCTCTCCTCGCCTGATCCGAGAGGCTTTCGAACGCGGCTTCGGTATAGGGCGCCTCCCCGTTCATGGCAATGGTCTGGTAGCCTGACGGCGTTTTCTCGACTTTCAGGTGCTTTTCCTGGGCAGACCGGTCCAATGCCTCGAAGCGGTCTTTTTTCTGCTGGCCGAATTTTTTCTGGATGTCGAGGACTTTCTCGCGAAACGGGTCCGCCTGGAACTCTTTGGGCAAACGGATTTTAAGGTCGCTGACCAGCCGGTTGACGCTTTTGGCAAAGCGGGCGGCATGGCCAGGCTGAACCGGCAGGGCCCGGGGGCGATATTCATCCTTGAAATTGTTGACCATGCACCAGTCCACCGGGGTGGGCAAGGCGTTGGCCGCCTTGTGGATGATATCCTGCACGATGGTGGTCTTGCCGGTACCTTCCGGGCCGGTGACGAAGATGTGGTATCCGGCGCTTTTCATCTCCAGCCCGAAGGTGATGGCCCGTACCGCCCGCTCCTGGCCGATCACCTCGTCCAGCGGTTCGATGTCGGCAGTGGTCTCAAAATTGAACGTGGACGGGTCGCACAGACAGCGCAGGTCGGTGAAATTGACTTCGTTTTTGAGGGTCATTGTGGCTCCTCGGGCAGCGGTGATCGGTTGCGTTATGATAGGAACTTAATCCGGGCCGAGCGGAAACAACAAATTTCCAACCCCAAATCTCAAATATAAATTTTAAATCCCAACATCCAATCCTCCAAGATGATGCAGGCCAACAGCCGATTGTTAATTGGATTTGCAATTTGGTTTTTAGTTGTGGTGATTTTCGATTTGGGTGTCCGTCACCGTGAGCTTTATCCTCAAAGAGAGTTCGTCCAACTGCGCCTTGGCAGCTTCCGACGGGGCATTGGTAAGCAGGCAGGCGGCGCGCTGGGTCTTGGGGAAGGCGATCACGTCGCGGATGGACGGCTCGCCGCAAAGCAGCATTACCAGACGGTCGAACCCGAAGGCGATGCCCCCGTGGGGCGGGGCCCCGGACTCCAGGGCGTCCAGCAGAAAGCCGAACTTCTCCTGGTAGACTGCCGGCTGCATGCCCAGGGCTGCAAAGACCCGCTGCTGCAGCGCCATGTCGTGGATACGAATGCTGCCGCCGCCCACTTCGAAGCCGTTTAGCACCAGGTCGTAGGCCCGTGAGCGAACGGCCAGGGGATCGTTTTCAAGCCGGTCATAGTCTTCTTCCAGGGGGGCGGTGAAGGGGTGGTGCAGGGCCTGGTAGCGCTTTTCAACCTCGTCGTATTCGAACATGGGGAAGTGGGTGACCCACACAAAGTCAAACCGGTTCTCGTCGATGAGCCCCAGCTGCTTGCCTAAGTGGTTGCGCAGGTGTCCCAGGGCCTCGTTGGTGACTTTGGGCTGGTCTGCCACGAAAAAGACCAGGTCACCGGGGGTCATGTTGATCCGTTCGACCAGCCGAGCCTTCTCCTCGTCGGTGAAGAATTTGGCGATGGGGGACTGCCAGGCATCTTCACGCACCTTGATCCAGGCCAAGCCCTTGGCCCGGTAAACGGCCACGAACGCAGTCAGGTCGTCGATCTCTTTTCGTGAAAAATCGATGCATCCCTTGGCGTTCAGGGCCTTGACGATGCCGCCGTTTTTTACCACGTTGGCGAAAACCTTGAAACCGGAGCCCTCAACGATGTCCGAAATGTCTTTGAGTTCCAGGCCGAAGCGCGTGTCGGGCTTGTCCAGGCCGAAACGATCCATGGCCTCGGTGTAGGTCAGACGGGGAAAAGGGCGGGAGAGTGACCGGCCCATGACCTCGTCGAACAGGCGGGCCATCATGCCTTCGCTGATCTGCATCAGGTCTTCCTCGCCCACGAAGGACATTTCCATATCGATCTGGGTGAACTCCGGCTGACGGTCGGCGCGCAGGTCCTCGTCCCGGAAGCAGCGCACGATTTGATAGTAGCGGTCGAAACCGGAAATCATTAGCAGCTGCTTGAACAGCTGGGGAGATTGGGGCAGGGCGTAAAACTGGCCGGCATTGACACGGCTGGGAACCAGATAGTCCCGGGCGCCTTCCGGGGTGCTTTTGGTGAGCACCGGCGTCTCGATGTCCAAAAAACCGTTGTCGTTCAAAAAGCGCCGCACCGATGCACCGGCCTTGTGACGGGTGATGATGTTGCGCTGCAGCGGTGGACGCCGCAGGTCCAGGTGCCGGTTTTTCAGGCGGATGGGTTCGGAGACATCCACGTGGTCCTCGATCATGAAGGGCGGCGTCTTGGCCGGATTGAGAATTTTCAGCTCATCCACCAGCACCTCGATTTCTCCGGTAGGCAGCTTTTCGTTGACCATGCCGTCCGGCCGGGGCTCCACCCGGCCGCGGACGCCAATGACGAATTCGCTGCGAAGGGTGTGGGCCTTGGCATGGATATCCGGATTGATCTCTGGATTGAAGACCACCTGGGTAATCCCCTCCCGGTCACGAAGGTCGATGAAAATCACGCCGCCGTGATCCCGCCGTCGCAGGACCCAGCCCATCAGAATCACTTCCTTGCCCATATCCCGGGCACTCAGGGCGTTGCAGTGATGGGTTCTTCTCATATCGCCGAGGATCTCAGCCAATAGCATGCTCCTTTTTGGAAAATGTTTCGATCAACGTGTCCACAATGACACTTACGGGGATCTCTCTTTGGGTTTTGGTGGCCATGTTTCGCAGCACCACCATTCCGGATTCCAGTTCACTTTCTCCCACGATGAGCACCCGGCCGACACCCGCGCGATTGGCTTGCTTCATCTGGGCCTTCAGGCTCTTGTCCCCATATTCCATGGCGGTGCCGATGCCGTTGAGCCCCAAGGCCGTCGACCACGCGAAGGCCAGTTTCTTGGCCGGATCACCCAGGGCGGCGATATACAGGTCGGGCGGCCGAATGGCCGCCGGCGCCTTCATCGCGACGATTTCCGCCAGGCGGTCGAAACCGATGGCAAATCCGATGGCCGGGACTTCCGGCCCTCCCAGGGAGCCGACCAGTCCATCGTAGCGCCCTCCGCCCGCTATGGCGCTCTGGGCGCCCAAGGCGCCGGTCTGGATCTCGAAGGCGGTGCGGGTATAGTAATCCAGCCCGCGCACCAGCTGTTTGTCGACGTTGAATGGAACGCCCAGCTGGGTCAGCATATCGGTGACCGTCGAAAAGTGGCTGCTGCAGTCGTCGCACAGGTAGTCGATGATGGCCGGGGCGCCCTTCATGGCCTCCCTGCAGCCGGGAACCTTGCAGTCCATTACCCGCAGGGGATTGCGGTCTTTCCTGCGCAAACAGTCACTGCACAGGGATGCGGCCGCCTCCGCAAGCAGCGTGGACAGGGCTTCCTTGAACCGGGGCCGGCAGACGGGGCAGCCCAACGAGTTCACGTGGGCCGTGGTGTCGGTCACACTCAGGCGGTCGAAGAGGGTGTGCAGCAGAAAAATCAGTTCTACATCCGCGAAAGGCGCCGCCACACCGAATATTTCCGCATCGATCTGGTAGAACTGGCGATAGCGGCCTTTCTGAGGCCGTTCCCGGCGGAACATGGGCCCGATGGTGTAAAATTTGCGAACGGGGTCCTGGGCGTACATCTTGTGCTGAATGTAGGCGCGGCAGATGGATGCGGTGGCTTCGGGCCGCAGGGTCAGCTGGTCACCTTTGCGGTCGGCAAAGGTGTACATCTCCTTTTCCACGATATCCGTGTCTTCGCCGATGCTGCGTGCGAACAGCTCGGTCTTTTCCATGATGGGAATGCGGATTTCGCGGTAGCCGAAATCTTCGAACAGGGCGGTGGCGGTGCGTTCGATTTGCTGCCACAACTCGGTTTCACCCGGCAGGAGGTCCTTGAATCCTCTGATCAGTTGTATGTTTGGCTGGCTCATGGGTTAAACAATACCTTTCGGGCGGCCTGCAAGCGCATCGTTAGGTGTCGCCGCAGTCTGCCAGCGAATCTTTACACGTAAACCTGAACATTTATCCCAGGCGTTCGCGGATAGTCAACCTTATTTTACCGCAGATGGGTGGCCGTCACCGTTGGGCGGCGAAATCGGCTAATACGCAGGCCATTTTCTCAACCGGGCGAACATCCCCGGTCGATGGGCTGTCAAATGGGTTCGCAGACGATCATCCATGGCTCACACGCTGCCGGCAGGCGAATTCATGGTTGGGATGATGGTTCGGATCGACAACCCTCACGGCCGATGGCGATTGTTTTGTAAATTACCGGAATAAAGGCGTTGAGGCCATTTCGCATTGTTGACATGGGTGCTTATTTTGGATACCGTGATTGCTCTTCAACCGCGGCCAAAAAAAAACCAACAATCAGGACGGCGCCATGGTCCAGGACGGCACCATGATCATCGGGTTGGATGTAGGCGGTACCCACACGGATGTTGCCCTTTTGGGACCAGCGGGGCTGGTGCGGCAGATCAAGGTACGCACCAATTCGTCGGACCTGTTTGGCACCCTGCTAACGGGGCTGGAAAAGATCACCGAAGGCATCGACCCCGCCCGCATCAGTCGCGCGGTACTGTCTACCACCCTGACCACCAACCGTATCGTGCAGGGTCGGATCCCCGAGGTGGGGATGATCGTTTCCGCCGGTCCGGGAATGGATCCCGAACTGTTTCGGACCGGCCCGCATTATCACACGGTCACCGGGGCGATCGATCACCGGGGGCGCGAGATTACGCCCATCGATGAGGGCCAGGTGCTGAAGGCGGCCGAGAGTCTGAAAAATAACGGTATTCGCTACGTGGGAGTGGTTTCTAAATTTTCCATTAGGAACCCTGCCCACGAAGTAACGATCGGTGATCTTCTCGGCGATCGCTTCGAAAAGGTGTTCCTGGGGCACCGCATCTCGGGACAGCTCAACTTTCCGCGCCGCATTGCCACGACTTTTCTGAATGCGTCGGTCTACCCCGTTCACAAGGATTTCTTCGAGGCCGTGGTCAATTCACTGGCCAAAAAGGGGCTGAGCATGCCCATCCGCATCCTTAAACCCGATGGCGGGAACATGCGGTTCGATGCCTCCATCGACCATCCGGCCCAGACGATCCTGTCCGGGCCGGCGGCCAGTGTCATGGGCTCCGTGGCCTTTGCGCCCAAGGATGAAGCCTGCCTGGTGCTGGACATCGGCGGCACCACGACGGACATGGCCGTTCTGGTCAACGGCGTACCGCTGCTGGATCCGATGGGGATCAGCATCGGGAACCACAAGACGCTGATCCGCTCCCTGGAAACGGTTTCCATCGGTGTCGGTGGAGACAGCGCGGTGCGGGTGGTGGACGGAAAAATACATATCGGACCCGACCGGTTGGGCATGGCCATGGCCTACGGCGGGCCGGTACCCACCCCCACGGATGCAATTTTTCAGTTGGGCATCGGCGATGGGGGCGATCCGCAAAAAGCCCGGGAGGCCATTCAGTCGGTGGCCGAAGCCCTGGGAACCAATCTCCAGGATGCCGCCGAACGGATTTTTGAGCAGGCCTGTCGGACGATTCTGGATGAGGCCGGATCGATGATCGACCGGATCAACGCCAAACCGGTGTACACGGTCCACGAGTTGTGGGAGGGCTATCGTTTGCAGCCCCGCCAGATTCTGGTGCTGGGCGGGCCGGCTCCCTGGTTTGCCACGGGTTTGGAACGGTTGAGCGATAGTCGGGTGACGGTGGTTCCCCGGTGGACGGTGGCCAATGCCATCGGTGCCGGCCTGGCCCGAACCACCTGCGAGGTGACCTTCTTTGCTGATACGGAGCGGGAAATCGCCACCGCACCGGAGGAGAATTTCACCACCGTGATTCCGTCGACCTACACGAAGGAAGACGCCATCCGCGCGACCCTGGATCTGCTTCGCCGCAAGGCCATCGCCCGGGGCGCCAATCCCGACCACCTGGAACTGGAAGTCATCGAGGCCATGTCGTTCAACATGGTCCGCGGATTTTATACCACCGGGAGGAACATCCGGGTTACGGCCCAGGTCAAACCCGGGTTGATCCACGGTTACGACCCGATTGCGGAAAAGATCATGGACAGCAGTTACACTGAATAACGGAGCCCGCCATGCTGCGCGCCAGACACAAGACCGGCCTGGTCTTTTTCCCCGCTTTCGACTGGGCCATCAGCCCTACCCATCCGGAACGTGAAGAGCGGCTGCTCTACACCCAGGATCAGGTGTTCGAAGAGGGCCTGTTAGACATCGACGGCATTATCGAATACAAACCCGACCTGGTTACCAAAAAGGATGTCCAGCGGGTTCACTTTTGCGTGCCCGACTTGTGGGCGGTGATGACCGAGTCCCATTTCATCAGCGCCGGCGGCGCCAAGACCATTGCCATGGCGGTGATGGACAAACAGGTGGAGCGCGGGTTTGCCCTGGTGCGGCCGCCGGGTCACCATGCCAACCGGGTGGTCCACGGTGCCAGAGGGTTCTGCAATGTCAACATCGAGGCCATCATGGTCGAGTTTATCCGCAAGGCCTACGGGGTCAACCGGGTGGCCATCGTGGACACCGACTGCCACCATGGAGACGGTACCCAGGATATCTACTGGCACGATCCGGACACCCTGTTCATTTCCATCCACCAGGACGGCCGCACCCTCTATCCCGGCTCGGGATTTTTGAGCGAACTGGGTGGGCCCAATGCCGTGGGCAGCACCCTCAATATTCCGCTCCCGCCCAACACCTCCGGGGAGGGGATCCTGCATGCCATCCGGGAAGTGGTGCTTCCCATTCTGAAGGAATTTCAGCCGGAAATTATCGTCAACTCTGCCGGACAGGACAACCACTATTCGGACCCCATCACCAACATGAATTTTTCGGCCCAGGGGTATGCAGAGCTGACGACCCTGCTCAAACCCGACATCGCCGTTCTGGAAGGCGGGTATGCCATCGAGGGGGCGCTGCCTTATGTGAATGCCGGCATCATTCTGGCCATGGCGGGTATGGATTACAGCCACCTCCAAGAGCCCGATTTTGACCCTGCGAAGATCCGTCAGACCCCGGAGGTTTCCCGCTGGGTGCACAAGATCTGCGACAAGGTGCTTGAGAACTGGGACCAGCGACGGCACCTGGCCGATGTCTACCGGGGGGATTACCAACTCATGAACCGGGACCGCGACATCTACTACGACACAGACAATATCCATGAGCACCAGCAGGAGACCATCAAGGTTTGCGACAGCTGCGGGGGCGCCCTGAAAATTGATTCCACCGCCCGGGGCATGAAACATGTCCTTGCGGTGCACATCCCGCGAAACGCCTGCGAGAGTTGCCGCAAACAGGGGTACCAGTGGTATGATTCGGCCGACACGAGTCAGTTCGACAAGATTTACCTCCAGGATCGTTCCGGTGATGTGATTAGAGAAAAAAGCCAGGCGACCTAACCCGGAAAAACCGGTGCTGTTGAAACGTCGCAGGCCGTGAACACAATATCTTAAATAACAAATTCTAAATTACCAATCTCAAATAAATTCCAAATTTCAAAGTCCAAAACCCACAAAGGGCAATACCGACCGATGATTGTCACTTGAATTTACCAGTATTGATGATTGGAATGTCTTTTCTTCAAGACCGCAAGGTTTGGGATTTAGAATTTGGTTATTGTGATTTAAAGTTCATCGCCTTTTCCCATCGACGAGATCCCATGACTTACTCCCGACAAGCTGCCATTCGACCCAACCTGGAACGACGCGCTCGGATAATCGACGCCGTGCGGGCCTTTTTTTCCGCAGCGGGATTTCTGGAAATCGAGACACCGGTGCGCATTCCGGCACCGGCGCCCGAGATCCATATCGACGCCCAGGAAGCCGGGGACTGGTATTTACAGACGTCGCCGGAGCTTTGCATGAAGCGGCTCCTGGCCGCCGGTTATGAGAAGATCTTCCAGATCTGCCGGTGTTTCCGCAAAGGTGAGCGCGGCGGCCGACATGTGCCGGAAATGACCCTGTTGGAGTGGTATGCGGCAGGTCTGAATTATCTGGACCTGATGACTCAGTGTGAGGCGTTGATCGGTTTTGTGGCCGCCCGCATTGACATGGGCCACCGGCTCGTCTATCAGGGGCACACGGTTGACCTGACACCGCCCTGGGAACGGTTGACGGTGGCCGAGGCTTTCGCGCGGTTCGGTGGGATGACGGTCCGACAGGCACTGGACAGGGAATGCTTCGACGAGACCATGGGCCTCGACATCGAACCGCAACTCGGAATTGAGCGGCCGCTGTTTCTCTACGACTATCCGGCCCGCTGTAGCGCCCTGGCCCGGCTAAAGCCCGCCGACACGTCGGTGGCCGAGCGTTTCGAACTCTATATCGCCGGCATGGAACTGTGCAACGCCTTCAGCGAGCTCACCGACCCACGGGAGCAGCGCGCCCGTTTCGACGCCGATAACCGCGCCCGAGGGGCCACCGGCAAAACCGTCTATCCCATTGCCGAACCGTTTCTCCAAGCCCTGGAAAGCATGCCGCCGGCTGCCGGAAATGCGTTGGGACTCGACCGGCTGGTCATGCTTTTTACCGGCGCGGCGTCAATCGACGCGGTGGTTGCATTTACACCGGAAGAACTATAATGTCTATCGAGAAACGGCATATTTCACCCGATTTCTGCGTTGAGCGGCAGATTCGAATCCTCGAATATTTTACATATTCCTCCGGTTCCAATCCGCCGCTCGCCTCAAACGCAGGCGTAATCTACCATTTCTGGGTAGACACTGAGAATATTCGGACTTGAGTTTTTTAGGCTTTTTTTCCTTAAACCCAAAGATCTCGATGGAGACTAATCATGAGCGAACTAAACGCACAATTTTATATGACTGCCACGTCAAATCCGGCGCCCAGATGGTGCCGTTCGGCGGTTGGGACATGCCGGTCATGTACGGCGGGGGGATTCTGGCCGAACACCTGGCCACCCGCAAGGGTGCCGGACTCTTCGATGTTTCCCACATGGGCCGCTTTGTGTTTCGGGGTCCCCGGGCGTTGGAATTCCTGCAATATGCCCTGACCAACAACGCCGAGGCCCTCGATACGCCCGACAGGGGCGCCCAGTACACACTGATCCCCACCGCAGCCGGTACGGCGGTTGACGATGCCTACCTCTACCGGTTCGAAGAAGATGAATACCTGCTGGTGGTCAATGCCGGCAACCGTGACAAGGACTGGCAGCATTTTCAGGAACTGCTGGCGCCATTCGATCAGGTAGAACTCATCGACCGCAGTGACGATCTGGCCATGGTGTCGGTGCAGGGGCCGACATCCCGTTCCATGGTGTCTGCCATCATCGCGACCGGGCGGTTGCCGGAACCCGCGAGAAACGCGCTGAGCAAGGTGACGATCGCCGGCGCCACGGTGTTGTTGGCGCGCACTGGATACACCGGCGAGCCTTTGGGGTTCGAGTTGTTCATCCCCAGCCATGCGGCGTCTGACGTATGGGACCTGCTGGTGGGAAAAGGCGCCACACCCGTGGGCCTGGGTGCCCGTGACACCCTGCGGCTGGAAGCGGCGCTGCCCCTTTACGGTCATGAACTGGGTACGGATGCCGACGGAAATGAAATACCCATCTTTGCCTGCCCGCTGGCCAAGTTCGGGGTCAGTTTTTCTCCCTTGAAGGGCGAATATATGGGACGCCGGTCCCTGGCTCGCCAGCACGAGGCGTTCCGCAAAATTCTCTTCCGGGATTTCTCGGCCATGGCGGATCTGCCCCGGATGATACGGCCGCTGGTATTGGCCGGGCGCGGCATCGCCCGCCAGGGAGCCAGGGTATTTGACGGTGACAGGCTCGTGGGGACCATTACCAGCGGCACCATGGTGCCCTATTGGGAAGTAGAAGGCCAGAGCGTTCATGATGGCCTGGCTGATACAACTCAGCGGCGTTCCATCTGCCTGGCCTATCTTGACAGCGATATCCTCGACGAAGCGCCGCTGACTGTTGAAATCCGCGGGAAACGGGTGGCGGCCATGGCGGTGCCCTATCACATGCGCAGCGAATCGCCACCATACACCCGGCCCATTTTGTATGACCATGGCCGCACGCGAAAAGTCGTTGAATCGGATACCACCCAGGCCGATGCCCTGCGCCTGTTGAAGATGGCCGCGGTCAACCACCACTGGCGGCAGCAGGCGTGCATCAATCTGATTCCCTCGGAGATGACTGCCTCTCCACTGGTGCGCCTGCTTTCCATCACGGATCCGTCATTCCGTTACGCCGAGCATCGCAAACTGAAAGCTTACTACGATGCCGAGGTGTTCTACTACCAGGGCTGCGATTTCATCGATGAGGTTGAAGCCCTGCTGGTCAAGGAAATGAAGCGATACTTCGGATGTGCCGAGGTGGAGACCCGGGTGATCAGCGGGCAGATGGCCAATACGGCCGTGTACAGCGCCATGCTAGACTATATCAACCGGGCCGACCGCAAGCGCGAACCCAGGCGGATGCGCAAGGTGATGAACAATCACATCGGCAAGGGCGGCCACCTCAGCGCGCAGCCCATGGGCGCCCTCAGGGATTTCGTGGCCCGGGATCCTGCCACGGAACGGCCGGCGGTGGTCAACTTCCCGGTGTTGGCGGACAATCCTTTTCGCATCGACGTGCCGGCCACGCTGAAGCTGATCGACCAGCATCGACCCGAGTTGATTATTTTCGGCAAGAGCATGGTCATCAGCAAGGAACCGGTCGCCCAAGTCCGGGCATTTCTGGACCAGCAGGGCATCGACGCGGTGGTGATGTACGACATGGCCCACGTGCTGGGACTGGTGGGCCCGCATTTCCAGGACCCGTTCAAAGAGGGCGCCGATCTGGTTACCGGGTCGACGCACAAGACCTTCTTTGGCACGCAGCGGGGTGTGGTGGCCAGCGGCTATGAAGCGTCCGATGAGCGCTATGCCCTCTGGGAATCCATCGAGCGGCGAACGTTTCCCGGATCGGTGTCCAATCACCACCTGGGGACAATGGTGGGACTCCTGCTGGCTGCCTATGAAATGAACCATTTCAGGGACGCTTACCAGTCGGCTGTCATATCCAATGCAAAGGCATTCGCACGGGCGCTTTCCGATTGCGGACTGCATGTGGCCGGTGACCCGGCCGTGGGCTACACGGAAACCCACCAGGTGCTGGTGGATGTCGGGTATGCCAGGGGTCCGCAGATCGCCCGGCGCCTGGAAGCCAACAACATCATCTGCAACTATCAGGCGGGACCCGATGACGAGAGCTTTTCCGCTTCCGGCATGCTGCGCATGGGGGTGTCGGAAATGACCCGTTTCGGCATGGGCCCACAGGGATTTCAACAACTGGCCCAACTGATGCGGGATGTCGTCATGGATGATAAGCCGGTAAAGGAAGCGGTGTCCCGGTTGCGAGAGCAATATCTGGACATCGGATATTGTTTCGACGACGATGCGTTTGAAAAATCGATGAAAAAGCTGATGGAGATGCTGATATAAGGAATTTTTAAAAAGAAAAAGCAGGCCTCACGCGGCCTGCTTTTTTCTCTTCCACATCAACAAAAAGCGTTGGAAACTATTTCACGATCGCCTTCAGGGAGATTCCCGATTTTGTCTTGCGAACGGTGAACTTGTTGCCTTGTGCAAAACCCATTTCATCAATCATCGACTTTGGAATGACGACACTGCCGCGTTTGCTGACCAGAACGTCTTTGGTCGGGTTGTTTTTTGCTTTACCGCGTCCCGACTTGATTTCCGGTGCTTCGCCCGCTTTCATCAATGCATCGAGGTAATGCGCTTTGAATTGTGCGGCTGTATTGAATTTAAACGCTTTCATGATCTCCTGCTGCAGCTTCCCGCTTTTGACCATATTAATTAACTTGGCACCGTCGATCTTTTTTTTAGCCGGCATTTGAATCTCCTTTTTAAGTTAATCCCGATCAATCAAAACATATCGCTTTAATAGTTGCTACGATGAAAAATAAATCAAGTAAAGTGTAATTAATATTTTCTATATTTGGCATGAATGTAATAATACAATCAACCTTTTTTTTGAAAAGATACGGTTCATGGTATGCCTTTTCCGTTTTTTGCATCGATCATGCAGGCAACTTAAAAACCAATATTCAATAACGTTCAAGGCGCAAATAAAAGGCTGTTCGATCAATTCTTTCGAAGGCGTTCACGGGTGCAAAGGTTCAGAGGGCCGGGGTTTAGGGTTCAGAGGTTCAAAGGCTCGGGGTGCACCGAAAACCTAAGGCGGAGTTACCCCTTACCATAATCGCTGATCCGGTGAATGGTGCTGCGGAGTTACACTCGTCTGGGATTGATGGTTTCATCAGGAACGTATTTACCTGCGAACCAGGTCAAGCAATAAGAAAACAAACCCCGAACGCCGAAGCTGTGAACGCTTAGGCCAGATGAAGGGCAACCCGTGCGCATGCGGGTGTAAAATCGTCCGCAAAAGAGGAGCCGAACAAACCGGAGACGCTATACATGCCGAGGGCCCCGAATTCCCGGGACCCTCGGCATTGGTGATGCGGTCAACTTTTTAAGAATCATCCGATGAAGCGTTCAGGTCTTCATGGCGGGGTCAAAAACCGGCTTTAAATGCGCTCATCATGTAAAGAACGCTTCGCTTGCGGTTTTCGTATTTTACTTGAACTGATCTTCTTCGGTGCTCCCGGACATGGCTCCCACCGAGGAATCCCCGCTGCTGATGGTGTCAATTAAGCGGTCAAAATAGCCGGCTCCCACGAATTTCTGGTGGGTGGTGGCCATGTAGCCGTCTTCCTCGCCGAAGCGAAATTCCTCTTCCTGGAACCGGGAGTAGGCCAGCATGCCGTTTTTGCGGTAGTTCAGGGCCAAGTCGAACATGCCTAAATTCAGGGCGTGGAATCCGGGGGCCAGGGTGACGAACTGAAATTTGTAGCCCATGGCTCCCAGTTCGCGCTGAAAGGTGGCGATGGTGGCATCGTCCAGGTTGGCTTTCCAGTTGAACGACGGTGAGCAGTTGTAGGCCAGCAGCTTGTCGGGAAACTTCTCATGAATGCCTTCGGCAAAGCGCCTGGCCTGATCGATATCCGGTTTGGACGTTTCGCACCAGACCATATCTGCGTAGGGGGCGTAGGCCAGGCCGCGGGCAATGGCCGCATCAACGCCGTTTTTGACGTAGAAGAACCCCTCGCTGGAGCGGGGTCGGTCGAGAATAAATGGCCGGTCCCGTTCGTCAATGTCGCTGGTGACCAGCTTAGCGGCATCGGCGTCCGTTCGCGCCACGAGGATGGTCGGCACGCCGCAGACATCGGCGGACAGCCGGGCCGCCACGAGCTTGGCCACCGCTTCCTGGGTGGGGACCAGCACCTTGCCGCCCATGTGTCCGCATTTTTTGGCCGAGGAGAGCTGATCTTCGAAATCCGCACCCCGGCGGCGCCGGCTTGGATCATCTGCTTCATCAGTTCGAAGGCGTTGAGCGGGCCGCCGAACCCGGCTTCGGCATCGGCCACGATGGGAGCGAACCAGTAGGGGCCGGTCTTCTTCCGTCCAGCACCTGAATCTGGTCGGCCCGCCGCAAGGCGTTGTTGATGCGCTGGACCACCGCCGGTACGCTGTTGGACGGATAGAGGCTCTGGTCCGGGTACATTTCGCCGGCCAGGTTGGCGTCGGCGGCCACCTGCCAGCCGCTGAGGTAGATGGCCTTGAGGCCCGCCTCGACCTGCTGAACCGCCTGGTTGCCCGTCAGCGCCCCCAAAGCCGGCACATAGTCCTCGTGGTTGATCAGATACCAGAGCCGTTTGGCGCCGATGGTTGCAAAGGTGTAGGCGATGGTCAGGTTGCCGCGCAGC
>CAVPJS010000026.1:0-227945 GCA_963705475.1 uncultured delta proteobacterium
GAAGCGCATTGAAGTCAACATTGGTTTCTGCGTAAAGAGCTGTAGTCGCACCAGAAACCAGACCAACAAGGATTAGAAAACCGCATAGATACGACCCCAATTGATTCTTCATAACCACCTATTTGTCAGAAGATTGTTTAATCATATCTTCCTATTAGAAGACAGGGAAAACGACTGCCATCGTCCTTACATCAAAACGCAAGAAGTCAGTCAAAGCACTTGTGTGCTGCATCCTTTACAGCAGCAATATCTTCCTGTTTGAGATCGAAATTTTTATCTTTTTCAATCCCCAGATCAGTAAGGACCACGTAGTTTTTCATCGGTATCTTTGCGTTGTCCATGATGGCCTTCGCGCAGCCTACCTGGCACCCGTCGATGACAAGAAGATTATCCACATCCCGTGCAGACTGAACAAAACCACTTAACTGTCCCCCGATGCCTGCCAGACAAAACATCTTGCCAAAACCTTCCTGAGTAAGTTCCACAGCTGCTTGATTAGACAGCTGCCCCACGTTGGAACCACCTGAACATGCCAGTATCATTACGTTGCCATCAGTGGAACAACAATCTTCAGCCATCTTTACCTCCGTCATTGTGTCTGCTCGTTGCAGTTATGGACAGCAATTCGCCATTTGCCATAATCACCCATGAATATTTCAAGACAATCGCTGTCCTTTGGAAGACTTGCCAGCAGGTCTTCTTCCACGTAAAGCAAAACCCCGCCCACGCGAAATCGGTGGTAGCTGTTACGATTGACAGGCTTGCCAATCCGACCGATTGGCCCTTTGACGGCGTTTCATCAGCCGATCACGCTGGCCGCACGATAGATGGTCATGATTCCTCCGCGTTCAAGGATGAAGCGGGTCTGAGATTCCGAAATCCCCAGGTCGCGAACCCCATGGCCGTTTTCCATGCCTGTGGGGTGAACTCCGGCTACCGGATCCATCCCAGAACCTCCTCTTTCCTGGGGATCTTGCCCACCGACTTGACCTCGCCGTCGACTACCACGGCCGGCGTACCGAACACACCGTAGCCGGCGATCGCCATCACATCGGTTACCTTTTCGACGGTGGCCGCAACGCCGCTTTCGGCGACGGCATCTTTGACGATTTTTTCGGTCTGCTGGCACTTCGGGCATCCGGGGCCCAGTACTTTGATGTCCATTTCTTCTCCTTGATTGATGGGTGGTTTGATTCAGTGGATGGATTGGTAAACGTCTCTGTTATCTGAAAAAATGGCCGAAAATCATTCCGCTGATCGTGGCCATAACGACCACCAGTGTCACAAAAGCAACGGTCTTCTTGGTTCCCAGCACGCTGCGGATGACCAGCATGTTGGGCAGACTTAGGGCCGGCCCGGCCAACAAGCAGGGCCAGGGCCGGGCCCCTTGCCCATGCCGGCCCCGATGAGCCCCTGCAGGATCGGCACTTCGGTGAGCGTGGCGAAGTACATGAATGCGCCCACCACCGAAGCGAACAGGTTGGCCCACAGGGAGTTGCCGCCCACCAGGCCACTGATCCATTGCGAAGGAATGAGCCCCTCAGCTCCCGGACGGCCCAGCAGCAGGCCGGCAACCAGCACTCCGGCCAGCAGCAGCGGCATGATCTGTTTGGCAAAGTCCCAGGATGCCGTGAACCAGGATTCGGTTTCACCGCGGGTGGTGGTCAACAAGGTTGAAAATGCGATCAGGCCCACGGAAAAGGCAATCAAGGGATATTGCGGAACCATCAGGGCCGGTACCAGGACCGATACCGTGGCCAGAACCAGCTTATACACCTTCACACGCATCCAGCGGACCATCAGGATGCCCAGCAGCAGCGCGAAGCCGCCGGCCATCAGCCACTTGACGGCAAACACGGCCGACCATAAGCTTCCTGCCTGTTCCGGCCGTCCCCACGTGGCGAAAACCAACAGCCCCACCATGGCAGCAAATAACAGGGTAGTCTGCCACAGGGGCCTTTCCACTTCGGGTGTCGGCATGTGCATGGCCGCCGCTGCCTTGGCCTCTTCCTCTTTCCTGAACATCAGATGCATGAACAGGCCGATGACCACGCTGAAGATAACTGCGCCCACGGCCCTTGCCGCGCCTATATCCGGACCCAGGATGCGGGCGGTTAGGATGATGGCCAAAACATTGATAGCCGGACCAGAGTAGAGGAAAGCAATGGCTGGTCCCAAGCCGGCACCCCGCTTCCAGATACCGGCAAAAAGCGGTAGCACCGTACAGGAACAAACCGCCAAAACAGATCCGGACACACTGGCCACCCCGTAGGAGAGGACCTTACTTGCGCCGGCACCTAAATATTTCATTACCGATCCCTGGGAGACAAACACGGCCACACCGCCGGCGATGAAAAAGGCCGGCACCAGACATAGCAGCACATGCTCCTGGGCATACCACTTGGCCAGGGCCAGGGCTTCGATCACCGATCCAGTGAAGCGGCCACTATCCACCGGCAAAAAGAAGAATAATAGAAACCCGCCAACAATCCAGGTCAGAGGTTTCCAGATTTCTTTCCAATCGATGAGGCTGGGTTCCTCCGGCTCTATGTCCTTGATGGATTCGCCGATACCTTTGCTGGATGTGGCCATTGAAAGGGTTTCACTCATGATATGTTGCTCCTGATGGTTATCGACTCCCCACTCGGTCGGGTGCCGTCACGGTATCGATATTTGATTATATCGTGATTTAAACATGTATAAAGGACTAAGAAATATCAGTTCTTGTTGAGGATCTCATAACGATCGATCCCGTGAATGTTTCCCATTAATTCGGAGATTTGGACCTCATCATTCAGCCAGTGCCGCAAATTACCCAAAATAGATGCGGCATAGGCGCTCTGCCGGCCGTCGGCCAAGGTATAATTGACCCACAATCCATCCTTGTGAGAAGTTACCAATCCTGCATCTTCAAGGATTTTAAGGTGTTTACTGGTGGTGGACTGAGCACTTCCCAGAGCGGTCTGCAACTCACAGACGCACATGGATCGTCGTTCCAATATTTTGAGTATCTTTACGCGGGTGGGATCGGAAAGAGCCTTCATGACTCTGATAAATTCTTTCATTAAAATCCTCCATATCGTTAAAATGGAATATATAGATGGTGGCAACCCATGTCAATCACTAATTTCCCAAAAATCTTTGCGTATCTAATTTCCATCGTTAAATTAGGAAATAGTTGACGTTTGCAAAAACGAAAGGATTGATATTATGTGCGATCTTGTCTGCTACTGCTTCGGATATTCTGCGGAGGACATTCGAAAAGATTACATGGAGAATGGCAAATCATCGATTTCGGAGAGAATCAAGGCAGAGAAAAGATTCGGAAATTGCCAGTGTGCAACAAAAAATCCAACTGGCAAATGATGTTTGGCCGATGTCCACCAGGTGGTGGTCAGGCTTACAAGTGATTCTGGATTTAATGGGCTTGGTTGAAGAAGCCATTCCCATTGAGTCGCGATCTTGGATTAAAAGTATCCGACAATGTAGCGGATTGATACGAATAGCACGCAACCGCAGAGTATGCCCTTTATGACCCTGGCGGGTACCAACTTCTGTGTCCGAGCGCCAAAATACATCCCAAAAATACCACCAACCCCGAACAACGCCCCCAGCATCCAATCCGGCGCGACTGCAATATCCGTATATACCCAGGACAGGTATTGATAAAAAACAACACCGGCAACCGAGGTGATGAAGGTACCCATCAATGCGGCTCCGGCAACCGTGTATACAGGCAGTCCAATGATTGCAACAAAGAACGGCGCCACAATTGATCCACCGCCAATACCATAGATCCCGCCTATAATGCCAACCAGAAAGCAAATGATATAGACAGTCAAGGGAGAAAATTGATGGATTTCACCATCGTAATCGAATTTTACCTGACGCATGGATGATTCAATAAGATTAACTGTATGCTTCTCTACCGCTGTTTGTTTTGCACTGGAATCCTTTTTCCGACCCCTGGTTTTGATGACATCCGTGAACAGTCGGAAACCGATATACAAAAGCACCAAACCAACAAACAGCTTGAATCTCCTGGGATCTGGAAAATACTCTATGCGGACCCAGGCACCGATGAAAACCCCCGGCAATGTTCCAATGATTACCGCCCATGTCAACGGCCAGAGCATTCTCCCTTCCCGTATATACCTGTAAACACCACTGGGTATGGCTACGATATTGAAAACCTGATTGGTGGCACTGACAGAAGGTGCTGTGTATCCTAACATACTGACTTGAAAAGGGAGTAAAAGAAACGCTCCGGAAACACCACCCATTGACGTAAAAAAGGAAACCACGAATGCCACGACAAACGGAATGAATGGATTGACCTCAATCCCTGAAATCGGGAAAAGCATGGCAAATTTCTCTTTACCTTTGGGAAGTCATCACATGTTAGGATCTTCTTTGGAGTATTTTTCTGTTGAATAACCTATTATGGTTTTACGGCACGAATGTCGGCGGATGCGACATAATTTTCGGCCCTGCTTCCAGGAAACCACCCACTGACTAACTCTTTGCTGTGGGCCTTTAATTCAATTTTGACATTCGTGAATCCCACTTCTTTCATATAGTATCGAATTCGATCGATATGTTCTGCGCCAGCGATACATCCGGTCATCAGTGCCGCCTGTTCCCGCATGGATTCCGGCATTTCGGCTGTAGCGACAACATCGGAAACAAATAGGCGTCCTCCCGGTTTCAACACGCGATAAGCATCCTGGAAAACCAGTCGCTTTTCAGGCGAAAGGTTGATGACACAGTTAGAGATGATGATGTCCACACTGTTGTCGGCTACGGGCAGGTGTTCGATCTCCCCTAATCGAAACTCGACATTGTCAGCACCCATTTTCACCGCGTTCTCTCTGGCCTTTGAGAGCATCTCAGGCGTCATGTCCACACCAATGACACGGCCATTGTGGCCAACCTTTTTAGCTACCAGAAAGCAGTCGAATCCCGCCCCGCTGCCTAAATCCAAGACGACATCACCGGGCTTGAGTTCACCAATGGCCGTTGGATTGCCGCAGCCCAAGCCGAGATTGGCGCCTTTTATGACGCTCTTTAATTCATCAGCGGAGTAACCCATTAACCGGTTGACTTGTTCAATGCTGTCTGAGCTGGAACCGCAACACCCGCCAACAGCATTGGGTGTGCATCCACAACCCTTTCCGGTTACTGTCTGGGCATATCGACTTCTTACCAATTGGCGAAGAATGTCGGCATTTTCATTTTTCATGGTGGATCTCCTCATCGCTGGATATTTGCTCTCAACAGGGAGAGGCCTTCTTCACGAGCCTTGAGAATGGTTTTCAAATTTATACCCTTAAACTCCGGACGCGGCAGGATGTGCTCATTGACCGCCTTTCGATAAAGCAGATATTCATCCTTGCCGGGTATGTTTGCTATGACCTTTTCCGTGTAAAGAAAATCATCAATCGGACCGTTCTTTCCATTTTGGTTGCCTTCGGAAAGATCAATCCAGTGCTCTTCGAAAACAAGGAAACAGTGCACCATGGGCAGATAGGGCAGCTTATATCGATCCAGGATTTCATTCGCTCCGGTCACAAGCGCTTCAGTCATTGGATAGACGCCGATGTGTTTTTCGACAGCGATCTCCATTTCGGCCGCCAGCGTGGCAATGACCGCATGCTTGGTAGTACAGCTGCCCATCTTTTCCTTGAACAGTATCATCAGATCATCCCGGTCGGAATTATAGCCATAGGGCAATTCATGAACGTACCGGCAGGAACGGTGAAAATCGTTTATGCCCATGCTCAAAAAGGTCCTGGAAATAGGACCGTTTTCCACGATTGGTTTGTTTGGAAATACCGTATAGGACCGCATATTAGTTTATCCGTTCGTTTTTGTCGCTAAAGTTTCAAATTGAATCAGGTGTACACTTCCAATCCGTCAGGCCGGTGGCAAACATGGCAGACGCCGTTGACCGTATTGACGGCATTGGGGAAATACCTTCGTTTAACCATATTGCGACATTCACCAGGCCAATCAGTACTAACACCTGAAAATGGTCGATCACATCTCGCACATCGGGGAAGAGGGGATGTTGGATTTCATCGATTACCTGGAACAAGCTGTATCCAAGGGTGCAGACATCATTTGCTCCAGTTTTTTCCGATCCGCCTTGATCACCGATTCATCCGAAACAGAGTTAACGATCCATTCTAAAGCTTGAGTTACTTTTCCTGGCGCATATTGATCGCGATTTAATCGGTAATACATCCAACGCCCATCTTTGCGTGACTTAACCAATCGTGCATTTTTTAGCAGAAACAAGTGCTTGGATACAGTTGAGGGGGCCAACTCGAGCAGTTCGTTGATGTTGCAAACACACAATTCATCGTTTGCATGCAACGCCATCAGGATCCTTATTCTGTTTTCGTCAGATAGGGTTTTAGTAATATTCATGAATGAAAGCATATTATATTTCTCACTTCGCCAATTAACGAAATATTATCCAAATTAATTCTCCCCAAATCTTTGTCAAGCACCATTTCCATCGATTTGATTTAGGCGATTGATTTTAGTCGCATTATAAATTCATAATGTTATACGAATATTGGATCAGGTTGGTTGGGGTTTATTAAGTCGCTACCTACTATTTTTTCAAAGCGCAGCGGTATATGACCGATGAACAAAAGGGTGCAATTCAAATGGTCAGCCGCTATGTTCCGTCTATCCCACGAAAAACAGCATGGCCGAAATTCCATGTATCTTGGGTGCCAGCCTGCATAAGTATCAAAGAAGACCACGAATTTGCATTTAGCAACTGGATATCATACGCTTACCTTGGGTGCTACCCGTATCGTGAACCCGTTACCGAAAGAGGTAGGCCATGAAACTTTCCAAAGCAGCCAAAATTTGGATCGATAATCACAAGACCCATTCGAAAACAATACGGTGCGACCCTTATTCCCATTGTTGCGGCGGCCCAACCCGGTTTTTCCGGTTTTTCGCCATAAGTGATTTAGCGATGGCCCAGACACTGGCACCAAGCTTCTCACCGACGAAGCATGTGACCTCTTCCCGGTTCAGATCCGATTTTGTGCGCAAACATTCCTTCACCGCAGCGACAGCACTGTCTTGATCTTTACGCACCAGATGGACTGCTGCCAAGGTTAGACGAGGTAAATACAACCTGTCGTCTTCCTTGCAGGCGTTCTCTGCCGCTTCCAGCGCATTATCTGATTCGCCCAGCGCCAAATGCCCTAAGGCAAGCACTGCCCCCCAGACCGAAAGACGGCTATCGGCAGGACTGCAGTCGATGCCCTCGGTCAAGTATCTTACTGCGGTTTTGTAGTCGCCTTTCAACATCAAAGCAGCCCCAAGCGCCGTCTTCGCATGTCCGTTTTGAGAATCCAAATCAATCGCTTTTTTTAAGATCGGCAAGGCCCGCTTCACCTGCCCGACATCTGCGAGGGCACATCCGACCAGGCCGAGGATCGTTGAATCTTGATTTTCCAGTTCCAGGGCCTTTTCTGCCGCCACAATGGCAGTCGGCACAATCGTGTCGTCATTGCGCAATAAACCAACCCGATGCCCGAGTGCCTTGAGCAAAGCGAGATACGCATGCGACAATGCCAAATCCGGTTCCTGTTCAATGGCACTTTCAATCATCCTGGTGGCTTCAACAAAAGTGGTTTGGTGCCACCCTTTCAGGGAGAGCAGCGTAATTGCCCGCAACAGATTGGCACGGGAACTATTGCCCCCATCGGCCGACTGGAATTCGGCCACCATGGCCTGCATCAGTCGAGGCTCAATCCGACTGATCAATTTGTGAAGTAGTCGTTCTTGTTCGTCCGCACCCGTTGCATCCTCAACCTGTTGCGCCCAGACTTGAATACTGTTGCGTGTCTCGATGATAGCCGCGTTTGCCGTCAGTCGGCTTTCAAGCCGTTGCAGGCGCACCTCCAGAACATGGGTTATATTAAACCGGGATCGCAATTCACGGGGATCCGCCAAATTGTCCGCTTGTGGAAACGAAGCCATAACTCGGAGCAACGGTATGCGTGTCAGAATTGATGCGGTGCGAACTTGCAAGAGACGGGACAGATGATCGAGACTGCTTTTGCCCATAGTCTCAAAAGGACGTACATAGATTGTAGCCTGGGTTTCGGAATCAAAAAGCGGTGGCCTGCTTTCAACTGCCGCAGTCAGATTGGATTCTACTGGAACCACAAATTGTATTCCACGGCCACGGATGGTTCGAATGTACTTTTGCTCCCTGCCAGAATCGCCCAAGGCCTTTCGCGCTGATTTAATGGCGGTTGAAATGGTGCTTTCAGAAACGATCCGCCCATCCCATACGGCTTCAACCAATAAATCGCGGCTCAGCACCACGCCCGGCTGTTCCAGCAACAAGGTGATCAGGTCAAAAACGAGAGGTTCTACCGGGATGATCACAGGGCCGAGGCGCAACTCAAACGCATTGGTGTCCAGTATGAAATTTTCAAATCTGAAAATCTTTGCCATACGGGCCTCCTGCCTTCCTGGTGTCACAGGCGCAACCACCACACTATCCCCACACTATCCCCATTCGATCCTCAAGCAATAAGCCTATGCCTGTTGTATGTTGTTCTTAACGGCCGGGCAATTCAGCCAGGACGATCAAACATCGAAAGGAAATCAACATGCCACTAATAGATATACATGTCATCGAAGGCGTTTTCAACGAAACAGAAAAGTAAAACATGATCAGTAAGGTCACCAACACTATTTATAACCTGTGGCTGTTCCATTGCTGCTAATTTAGTATATGCATAACGAAATATTACTTTTAATTGGAAGGATTCACCATGAAAAAATATATGATTGCTGTTGTGCTGCTGACAGTGCTTTGCATCTCAATTGCTAAACCGGTAAAAACCGAAGCGGCTGTTTTCTTGGCTGCAATACCTGCGATCTGGGCTATCATTGCTATTGGAATGTCCGGTGCTGCAGTGATCGACAATGATGGAAATGACCAACAATCACAGCAGGCTGCCTTAACCCCAGATGAACCCACCTCAGTTGTTCCACTAAAACAAATTGCAACGGTTAATCCGGCCACCACCTTCAGTGATTGAACTGATTGAATCAACCTACAATAATAGTTAAATCAAACTCAATAATGCCGACTCCGCTATGGAGCTGGCATTATTTATTGAACCTGCTGATTTGAGTTGACAGTTACTAATGTGGGAATGTTTCTGAACTGACGGTATCACACTGAATTCTTCCGATTTGCTCTTTCCGATGAAAAATCAGAGACACCTGTATTCTTAAATGAAGGTGATGGCTGGAAAATTGCTGTCACTCTTTCCAGCTGAATCAGACTATCTTTGTAGAAGTTGAAAACGACAAATCTTATAAACAGAGCCAATTTAAAAGTCCCAGGCTCAGCGGGAATATTTTTAAATGATCTTCAACAGTTAGATTTTTAATCTAACATAATTACAGAAAGTTACAGGACACAGAAATGTTCTTGGCACTACCCCCATGCCAAGCTTACAAAAATCGAAAATTAAATTTCGCGAATGGTCGGCGGCATCGCCACACCGACGGCCTGAAACACTTTGCCGCACACGCCCTCTGCTTTGCTGCGCACTGCCAGGCAATTGCCGTTTTCTTCTATGTGAGTCTCCTGCAGCGCCTTCAAATCCTGCTTGATATGCGACCATTCGAACACATGGCCGGCTTTTTCCAGGCAGCGCTCGAGTTCCTTGCGCAGGATCAGGGCCAGAAAACTGCAAAAGACATGTCCGCGGATCGTATCGTCACACTTATGGAAGATGGGACGGGTATCGAGGATCGATTTTACATCCCGGAACACGCGCTCGACCTGCCACAACTCCTTGTACTTCAGCGCGACTTTGTCGGCGGTGAGATCTGTGTTGGTGCGCAGCACCCACTTGCCGTCAAAACGCGCTTCGGTTTTCACTTTTTTAAAATCGATCCGAGCACTGTTTTTTTCCATTTTGATATATTTACGGTAGCCCTTGTTGCCCACAAGCGCCTTGGGGCCCCTGGGAATCTTTTCTTCCAGGGCAGCAATGATGGCTTCCCGCGTGAGCTTGTCTTTGACGGCTTGGCGTTCGTTGAGACAAACGATGTAGCGTCGGTCTGCCAGCCGCACCTCTTTTACCTTCAGCGGAGAAGGATCCTTGGCCTTGGCGCCGACCGGGTGCACTTCCCGGTACCGCCCGCCGCAGGTAAGCACCTGCTGCTGGACTTCTTTATCTTTTCTCATCCGCGTACCCAGAATGTAACCGATCTGATCGTCTGCCTCCAGGTACTCAAGATTGCCGGCGCTGATCATGCCGCGGTCGGCAACGATGCAAAACCGTTGGATGTTGAAGCGCCGCCGCATCTGTTGGCTAATCGTCTTCAGTGTGCTGACATCGGTGGTGTTGCCGGGCCACATCTCGCAGCAGATTGGCCGCCCCTCATCGTTAATCACCACGGCCACCACCATCTGCTTCAAATCCGGCCGATGATCTTTGCTGAAGCCTCTTTTGCCGATGCTTTCTCCGCCTTCGCCTTCAAAGTAAATCGACGTGGTATCAAAAAACACCAGCTCGAGTCCGGTGAACAGATCGCGCCACATGTTGAACAAGTCTTCTTCAATCAGATCTTTATTGCAACGGGGCGCAAAATCAGAAGCGCTGCTTTGATCAGCCAGCGGCTCTCCCAAACATCCCATGGCGCGGTAAAGATGATGCAACTCAATGTGCTCGGTGCCGGCAATGGCATAATCTCTTCGCCAGCGATCACAATAACGGTCGGATCCTGAACTCATCAGTCGATGCAACACAGTGAGAAAAATCGCTCTTTCGACATCGAACTCGAACTTGCGACCCTGCAGCAATCTGTGCAGCGCCGCTTTGATGCCGCTTTGTTCCCACAGCCGTTCGAAGATCAATGTCGGGCCGATCTTAACAGTGAGGGCATGCGGATCGCTGTGGCCGGTCAATATCAGCATGGCCTTTTCGGAAAATCGAGAAAGCGAGCGGATCAGCGTCTCTACGCGCCCCTTGTCCTGGAGTTGATCCAGGCGGCCGATCGTGGCAATGACCCGCTGCTTGACCTTGCCTTTGATCTTGTTGTTTTCGACAATCTGAAGATACTGGTACTTGCCGGATTTTTTAACTCGAGCGAACATGGGAGCCTCCTGAATAGACACTCCCATTTTTAAAGTTTAAGGCTTTACCTGTCAATGTTTTTGACCGAATTCTGTGGCACTACCGTTTGGAGCTCATAAATTTTCGCCACTAATGAAAACAGGTAGTTACGGGTAAAAGTGACTTAAAATTGCCTATCAACTGTAGAAGAAAAGTAATACAGACAACACTGCCTACCTTTTAGAAGGTTTACATTTTTTCGGGGGCACCTTCTGAAAAAAATCATAAATATTTGGAAAAGCGACGTATCATACTATTGTATAGTAATCGCGTAGCAAGATTAACAAGGGAATGGATGCCTGCTGTTAAGATACTTCCTGATTATCTTGCTTATATTTTCATCGCCGGACAGGCATGAATCAGTCGATCGGTTCAAAATCGGGCATTTTGAATGTCTTGCTGTTCAAGGCTTTTTCGGGGCCATAGAAACGAAACATGGGCATAGGCCGCTTGCCGGCAGTGTCTATCCAGTTTGACTCCATCCCCTCAGGTGCCTTGGGACCGACAAAGATCGAGACGGATCCATCAGGGTTCTTCTTCATGTTGGGCAAATCGTAAGACGAAAGCGTCGTTCGCCGATTCGGAGCATAGATGAAGCTAAAGGTCGCGCGGTCATAGACCGTCAAGGCCCAAAACTGTTGAACAGGAACCTCTTTGGGCACGACAACCACGTAGGACTTGCCGGCTTCCAGCCGCTTGCCGTTTTTGTCCGCCATGGCCGAAAGGTACTGGGTGGCAGGAGAGTCGCTAACTTGCACGGGTACATAGGTGCACCAGGCGAACTGTGCGGCACGTGGGATGGTGTCGATTCTGTCGTTGTAGTCATATTCGAAGCGGCGCTGGTCGTCGCTCATCATCAAGGACGCATAGTGCCGATCGGGCCAGAAGAAGCGCTCGGGAGGCAGATTGTCGAAATAATCCTGCAGAAAGTACCAGACGTCGATTCCCGCCTGCCGCATGGCGTGCTTGGCGACTTCGTCAGGGGCGAAGGGGTTACCCTTTTGGATGCCCAGCGAAGCGAGCATGCCCATCATGGCCTTGTCCTGTTCCCGCAACGGCTCGACACTGAAAATTTGATAGATGTCGTCGAAAAGATGCTCGTCATAGCTGATGAGCCCCGCGTAACGCTCGTTGGATGGGTCGATGAATGCTTGTCCCGGTGGGTTGGCCGCTTCAGAGAGGTAGTACATCCGCAGCCGATGGGCGTAATCGAAAGCATCCTTCTGCGTCTTGCCTGGCAGCACGACAGAGCGAAAGGCAAAGGCGACTCGATAGTTCGGCGAGACGACATGAATGTAGCCAGGGGGAATCTTCCCGCTGTAGGTCGGTGGGGTAAACAGGTACTTCGCGGCTTGTCCCTTGTCGAGGCCGGATGGGCCGATATCGGCAATGGTGAACTGCCAGGCATCGACCACCTGGCCATAGAGGGTGCCGTCTGGCCCGGAGGCGGGGACCTCGAGCACGACCGGCCCTTTCTGCAGGTCGGTATAGCCGCCGATATAGGACGTACTGCTGTTGCTTGTCACCACTTCGAGGTTCGGGCCGGCGGTTTTGGAGTAAGCGAAAATGGTGTTGTCCTTTGCACCGAGTTCATCAAATGCCCAGTCGCGCATACGGTAAATGACCACTGCGGGTATCGCCCATAGGGCCGCTTCAAAGGCGCGGTGGTACTTCAGTTGATAGTCGAAGTCCTGGATCATGCACGTTGCGCCCGTGGGTGGCTGGCCGCCGATAGGCTCATCAGTTGGATGGCCCAAGGGTTCGTATGCTTCAGCCTGTGGCGGTGACCCATTAGCTTCTGAGGCGCAAAATGCTTGGACGCTGAACATACTGAGAATCGTCAGTATCGCAGCCATCCGGAGTATTGCGAAATTCTTCATCCGTGTCTTGCTCCTAATCTTTTCGGCGTGTGGGTGATGGTGAGGTGATGGTGATAAGAAATCTACCCTAAATATCGGATTCCTGATCGAAGCCGCTGTTTCACGGCTATTATCCGTATCTTTTTCAGATCGATTTTACAAGAATTTTCAGTAATTTCTGGATAGGAAATTGCGTGAAGACAATGAAAAAGTAGTGGGTTAAATTCATTTTTTAGCTGACGCTGGGTTGTCTGTTAGCGGCGGCCCAAAATATTGTGGTTGAAGATTGTGGCAATAGAGTTTCGATTACATACCAAATTCCGAAACAGCACTCGATCGAATCGTTCCATTGAGCTTCTAACTTTTGTGCCAAATCTACTGGTGATCAGTGGGATTTGGGAGTTGTAAATAGATGGAAGGTTTTGATGTAACCTGTACTTCTTAACACGCTATTTCTTTTGGTATAGCCATAGATCCAACACTATAAAATTATTATAAATATAGGGATAGATTTTGGTAATCTGAACGGATTTTTGTTTGGTGAGCCTATTTATGGATTTTAATCCCTCCGATCAACTTTTTCCTTCAATTCCTTTCCCGCTTTAAAAAACGGCAGCTTCTTTGGTTTGATCTTGACCCGTTAGCCGGATTTAGAATTACGCACGGTATATGATCCGGGTAAAAATGGCCGGTGGGTTATCGATTCTTCCATTCCGGCGTCCGTTTTTCCAGAAACGCTTTTATGCCATTTTGGGCGTCTTCGGCCATGTTGTTCATCACGATGGTGTGTTTGGCATAGTGCAGGGCCTGTGTATCGCTCATGTCGGCCTGGGCATACAACCCCTGTTTGCCGATAGAGAGGGCAAAACCACTGGCCTCGGCGATTTGGCGGGCCAGATCGCGGGTAGTCGCTTCCAGCTTTTCCAGAGGAACGACACGGTTGACCAGACCTAAAGATTTAGCCTCTGCGGCCAGGAACTCCCGACCGGTGACGAGCATCTCCATGGCAGCCTTGCGACCGACCTCGATAGGCGTGCCGTCAACCGTCCAAGTAAGGAAACCCTCTATCCCATATAGGGTCTCTTCGTAGGCATCGTTCTTGTGCGCCGGCGCTGGCAACTTCTGCCCCAAGGGGACGGAAAGCTCGAACACTAACACGATGCTGTTGGAATCATCAGCCGTGATTAGGAATACGCTCCGCAACTTTATAGAGTTGCTATATTTCAGATCCATACACGCCAACGGCAATTATGACATTGAGCTTTGAATTACGCGATAGAACTGGTCTACGGGCGGTTCTGCAGTATCGCTCATGACAGGCTCGAATAACTTCGAATACTCCTCGTCGTTGTCCGCTTCGGCATCGATTCGCTCATAATCAGCCAGCGAAGCATAGCGCGTCTGAATCGTTGCACGGCCTCTTCGCCCTGCCAAACTGTACATGAGCTCCACCGAGACTTCAGGATATTTTTTTTCCAAATATTTCTTGGCCTTGACAAGCGCCTCGAAAAAAACTGGATAATTTTCTCCGTAACCGATTTCCCTCTGATGAATAATCATTTGGTCCTCCTGATGCTATTTTTGCACAGGAATAGTGATAAAATAGCAGGCTTAATTTTTAATAATTTCTAAGCCTTGATGTTCTGATTATTATGAAAAATATTTTTAGGATCATATTTCTTTTTGACCTGTTTCAGTCGAGCATAGTTTACGCCGTAAGCGGCCGCCACCCGATCACCTTCGTCTTCAGTCATAAAATTCACATAGGCGCCAGCTGAGGCAAAGGGTGCAGACGCTTTAAAAAACGCGCGTGCCCATGCAATACCGATCTCATCCTGAGCTGCCTCATCCCATCGTCCGTGCACGTTCAGAACAAACTTGGCGTCCCTATGACCATATGCCATTGCGTTCGAAGAAACACGATTGGCCGCGCCTGCGATGAGCCCCACAAATATCTCACACTGTGGAAAAGGAATTTTGCCCACAAACTCGATAATTGAATCAAGGGCGCCATCACTTAATTCTATAAAATTATGGGATTTCCAGTAGTTTCTTGCGCCAGGGGTGAGCAATGGGTCAAAGGCTTGCTGCCACTGTACGTATGGCTGAGTACCAATGTGTTCACCATAAGCGATTCCGAAACTACGTAAAGGATCGATAAGCTTCTCACCTTCTGCTATATCGCCTGCATAGAAAATGGCTAACACAACAACTTCTTTACCGTGTACATTCACGGGAAGAAAAGGCAATGGCGGGGCCTTACGAAAGACGACCCAAACACTGAGTTCCTCAGGTGCTGATTTTACAAATTCACGGTATTTTTCGAGAACTTGTTTTGCTTGGTCGATAGGGAAAACAATCAACCCAGCCAATATTTCAGGTCCTACGGGATGGAGCGAAAATTCGAACTGGGTAACCACACCAAAATTGCCTCCACCGCCTCTAAGCCCGGTGCGGGAAAACCGCACGCCGGGTTTGATGAGGCGGGGGCTGGAAACGGACTGTTAAGTACCGCGCCAGTCCTCGACCCTACTGATGCAAAAAAGGGTGGATCCGAATTACGGATTCACCCAATTTGATCACAGTCACAAACCTGACATGGACGGACGGGACTTGGCAACTGCCATTTCGCACAAATATGGACGAAATCATCCGAAACCCTCGTCAAAATAGCCACCTTCTTCGGCCATTTTCAAATATTTCTTTCCCTCCTCTATCTCGCCTCTTTCTTCAATCAATAGCATTCCATAGTCATACGCCTGTGGCGCATCAAGACAACCAGCCTTTTTAGCTTTTTCAAACCAACTTTCCGCTTCATCAATATCTAATTTTTCCAGATAGTATATAGTACCAAGTTGACCGTAGGCAGGCTCAAATCCTTCTTCAGCTGATTTTTTGAAATATTTGAAACTGTCTTCCAATTTACCTTTGCCCAACCATAACAATATTCCGTAATCATGGGCAGCTGGAGCAAAGAGGCAATCAGATTGTTCCGCCTTTTTGAACCATTCCTCTGCTTCATCTATTTTTTCTTGATACACATAAACGATGCTTCCGATGTCACCATAGGCGAGTTCATATTCCTGGTCTGCAGATTCAAGCAAGTATTTCAGCCCAGTTTCCCAATCCTCCTTGCTTAGATAATGCAACATCCCGTATTCATATCGTGCTGCTGGAAATAAAGAATTTGATCTTTCAGCCTTTATGAACCATTCCTCTGCCTCTTCTGGTTCATTCTTCTCGCGATGCAAGATTATCCCAATCTCTCCATATGCCTTTGTATATCCAGCCTTGGCAGCTTTTATGAAATATTTGAGTGCGGTATCATGATCACCTTTTTCGTAATACAGATACTCGCCTCTTTTGTATGCGGCCGCAGCAGACGATTGTTTGGTAGCGCCTTTTCGTTTTTTTTTCTTTTTCATTCTATATCGTGGTCTGGCCTTTTGATATATGGGACCTACAAATCAACTCTCTCCTTCAATTCCTTCCCTGGTTTGAAGAAAGCCAGCTTCTTCGGCTTGATTTTCACCTTCTCGCCGGTCTTGGGATTGCGCCCGGTGTATCCATCGTTTCTTTGACGAAAAAAGAGCATAACCCGCGGATCTCCACTCGATCACCTGTGGCCAGGGCACCGGTCATTCCATTGAAGAAAATGTCTACAACAGCGGCAGATTGGGATTTAGAAAGGTTTGTGGCGTCCTTCAATGCCTGGATCAGTTCGAGTTTGTTCATGCGGTAGGTACTCCTGATTATCTAATTTTAGGGAATGGTAGGGTGGAGATTTTGGTGAAGAATAAACTCTGTTGGATTAATCTGTCAATGATTAAAGTGGGTTATCCATGATGATGCGGAAGTAGCGTTTTTATCTCCCACAGATTCATTGAAGCTGTTTTAGCCAGTACAAACATGGAAGTTGAGTAGGGGCATCATGTACAGCGACAAACCACTGTATATAGTGGTTTGTCTATATTGCGTTTTATAACAATGAGATAGCAGCTATCTTTCGCGAAGCATCTTTTAATGTTCGTTATGGTTATCCCACAAATATGGACCCAAACGTTCTAATTATTATCAGCTTTTATAGCACTCAACTTTCTAAGATCACATCTGCTGATCATTTTGAAATTTCCACAAATTTAGTTGACGAGGATTCGCGAGCTACCCCCTAAGGGACAGCCTTAACCCGCAACATCTATCTGAGGGAACTGAATCAGCATTATATAACGTTTCGATTCAGTGGCTGCACGCCAGCGCCGTTCGCTGCAACCGGTTTTTAAGCGGTCACATCCGTAAGGCGAACGATGAGGCGTGTCTAACGAAATAGTCGGTACAACGCCCATGCCGAGAGAATTGCCAGCACCGGCAAGATCAAGAGAAGGTCAACCCGGATGTTCGCTTCCGGAGTTTTTATCAGAACCAGCCACTCCCATGCCGCATAAAGTCCCCAAGCGGTAGACACAATGAGCAGCGGGAGAGATTGACGGGCATTGCCGAATGCCGTGAACCGAAGTGCGAGGTATCCCGTGAGAAATACGAAAGTCACTGCTAATATATTCTGCGGTTTCCCGACGAACATCGACGCGAGAAATTCCATAGCGTTTCCTTCCAGAATTGGATGTCAGCCACCCAAGACGACTGCGTCTGGAATCTCGTAGCGTTCGTTACCGATGCGAATAAAGTGTAGGTCGCTTTCTTTGTTTGCGCCGAATTCAGGGTAACCGTCCGCTTGACTGGTATCGGCGCCGATAGGCTTACCCATGCGGAAGAAGATCGTACGGGTGCGTCCATCGGGCTTCTGGATCACGACCGTGGCGTAGCCGCCACCGGCGCGGGCAACGCCAAATGGGCATTGCATCATCGGCTGGCCGACGGACTGTGCACAGGGGATATTCCCGGCTGCATCGAACAGTCCCTGGCCTGCGCGCAGGGCCGAATCATCAGGGCCTTTTGCGACGCTCCCGTCGGGCGAAACCGCTGGTGTTAGAAACTCTGCAGCGACAAAGCCGCGCGGGCCTCCACCCAGCTGCTGGACATCACACCACACCCGTCCCTCGGTGCGCTGGCAGCTTAGGTTGTCGAGGATCGTGCCGGGCAGATAGCTGGAGATAATTTTCGCATTGGTGGACGGCTGCTCCCGTAAATTCAATGCGCGGGAAACCCCAGTAACTTGCCAGTTGCGCGGTCCGCCATCTTCAGGGGCAGCAGGCACTACCTTAATTCGGTTGGTGCCCGCCTGAACCGACACGCCCTCACCTTGGGTGTCCTGTGCAAATGCGGTAATGGCCATGACCAGTCCTATGAAAACAAATCCGATTCGATTTTCAAAAATCATACGACCTCCAAGTTTGGCTTGATTCTGTTTTTTAAACGATTTACTGATATGTTCAAAGCAGAAGTCCCCAAAACATTTTTTTCGAAGGGGGCCGACTTTTATGCCTTCATGGTCAATTAAAAGTCAACCGCAACAAGGTTCCACACAAAAAGGTATTATTGCCATAAGCTTGGTAACGTCAAGATATTATGGTTATAAAGCAAGGGTATGAGTGCATAAAAATTTGGAACTGCCCGTGATTGTGGCGACAATAAATAATAGCCGGTAAACGATAGGTTTCTTTATACCTACCATTTTCCTACCAATAAGCGATTACCCTTCTACCATACACGCAAATTGACTATTGACCGATTTTGCTTAGTTTTGAAAATTATTGCTGCTCATTGATTATTACAAACAAATGGAGGATCGGACATGTCATTCTTTAAAAGAAGTTTATTGGTTCTTACTGCGGCGGGTTTAATCTTTGGGCTGACTGCCTGTGAAAAAGAAGGCCCCATGGAGAAAGCGGGAAAGTCGGTTGACAAGGCGATTGAAAAGACAGAAAAGGCAGTCAAAGAGAAAACAGAGTAATTGAATTCGTCATTGTGCAGTCTTCTGAATTGCAAGGAGCAGCTTTCGGCATATCTTTTGTTTCTTCGGGTTACGAGGTTCTGAGCCGACATCAGTCGAGCTGACTGTGGTGAATTCAGCGCCGTCCGTGAAGCTGAAATGATAACCATCAAAAATGAAAATGTAGGAGGATTCCATGGTAAGATCAACAACGCTATTGCTCGTCATCGGTGTAATGTTTTTTATGATTTCACAACCGTTGCCCGCGGTCGGCAAGACATCTTCATCGGATGTTTCAAAAGAGATGGGGGAAGCGTGGGAAACTTTTAAATCTTATGTCGTCGACCAGAAAAATGATGCCGTAAAACATGGCAATGAAATGCTCGAGAAGGCCGATGCCGAAATCGAGGTATTGGAGGGCAAGGCTTCGAAAGCCTCCGGTGATGCAAAGGCTCAGTACGACAAAGAGATAAAGGACCTTAAGAAGAAGCGTGCGGAGGCAGCAGTAAAACTCGACGAGCTTGAAAACTCATCCGCAGATGCATGGGATTCCACGAAGGACGGATTCGCTGACGCATACAAAGACCTCCATGATGCATACAACGAGGCTGTCAGTAAGTTCAAGTGATCTTTTCCTGCACCAGGTTTGAAGCGTTGGCCGTAGACCGGTACGAAAAAACCGTAGTATTCTAAACATTCGGATCTCCCAGGCTCGGCAATGCCGTTTTTAGTGAGAATCATAAGACACGTTGTACCATGTCGTTCACAATAGGGACATTGCTGCCAGAATTCCACCACCGATCTTTTACCGGTATGTCGTAAAGATGCGGGTCATCGATGGCCACGCTAAGATCCATCACTAGCTGGAAGTAATCGGAAAGTCGAATTCCTGCCGGACAAGAGGATTTGGTAGAACAGCGGGGAACTGCTTTTTCAGGTCCTGTTCAAATCGCCATTCATGATCATGTGCCGCTTTTAGCGCCGTTTTGATATGAACCACCTGGTTGCCGAAAGGTGCGGCTGATGGCCCGTTTCCGTTCAGACACCATATGGCGGTGGAAAGCCTACAGGTACGATAACTATGTTCAGGACAACCTTAACCATCCTGCTCGTGCTTACGCTCGCCGGTTGTGCGACGACCCGGACAAAATCACCGTTCGAGCCGAAGTCGATTAACGAGGTCAGATTCCGGGATCGCGCGCTATCGGAATACGACGAGGACGTCCGCGTGACCGCAGCCGTTCCCAGCGCTGAGGAAACCGAAGCTATCTTCGGGACCAATTTGGCCGGGGTGGAGATCCAGCCGATATGGGTAAAAATAGAAAATTACAGTGATAAGGCCTACTATCTCGTTTCGGCCGCAGCCGATCCTAATTACTTTTCACCAAACGAGGCCTCCCATGCCGTACACGGCGGGCTCGGTAATACCGGCCGAAAAGAGATGGAATATTATTTCAGGTCGATGGCATTCAGAAATCCAATCCAGCCCAACACGGCCGTCTCGGGCTTTATTTTTACCAATCTGGATGAAGGGGAGAAGGTCGTTCAAGTCGATCTCATCGGGCACCAGCAGGTTAAGTATTTTACCTTCTTCGTCCAGGTTCCCGGCATGCGCGTTGATTATCGCATGGTGGATTTCAATGGTCTTTATGAATCCGATGACATCGAAGACCTGCACGAGGACGAATTGCGGGCAGCCCTCGAGAAGCTACCTTGCTGCACAACGAACAAGGATGGAACGGAATCGGGCGATCCGATCAATCTCGTGGTCATCGGCGATTTTGACGATATAGCGGCGGCCTTTGTGCGCCGGGGTTGGGTTCCTGCGGAAGAGACATACTCAACAGCCGCATGGAAGACGATAAAGTCGTATCTATTCGGTTCACGCTATCGATATTCCCCCGTCAGTTCGCTTTACTTCTTCGGACGCCACCAGGATTTCGCCCGTCAGAAGCCGCGTCACGATATCCACGAACGAAACCACCTGCGGTTGTGGTTCACGGCGATGCGGTTTGAGGGTAAGCCCGTCTTTGTCGGGCAAGCCAGCCGCGACATCGGTGTTCGCTTTACCACACGAACATGGCCGCCGGTCACCCACAAAATAGATCCTGAGGTCGATGAAGCGCGTCAATCCGTTATTGAGGATCTGCTTTTTTCCCATACCATTGTTGGATTCGGTTTCGTAAAAGGGGTGGGTCGAGTGACGCCTTCTAAACCCCGATTCAACCTTACCGGCGATCCTTATTTTACGGATGGACTTCGCGCCGTTCTGATTATTGAAACAGGCCCCACATCACTGGAACAGATAAAAAACCTTGGATGGGAAAGCCCGAGTGAATTTCGTTTCGATATGTTTGACGTTGGATATAATAGGAAAACCGATTGATGCTAATCGTCCAGTAGCCTTTCTTTCATATTTCTGACGCAGGACGGTTTTGCAAAAAGAACAGACGAATATGGGCAATCCGAGGAATGGGCGCATGGGAATAAGGATTCATCTGATTTTGTCAGTGCTGTCGATTAACATTCTGCTCGGCGCTATGCCGGCAGTGCTTCAAGCCGAACCACAATTCGCGACAATCGGTTCAGGCGACATCTCCGGGATATACTATCCCACCGGGTTGATTATCGCAAAGATGATCAATGACAAGCGCCAAGAATATGGGGTTCTGGCGACGGTGGAATCCACCCCCGGATCGGTATTTAACGTGAATGCCGTAACGGCGGGCTATCTGGAATTTGGCTTGGTGCAGTCCGACAAGCAATTTCAGGCGGTGACCGGCCTGGCCGAGTGGGCGAAAAAAGGGCCCCAGACCGGTTTGCGCGCTGTTTTCAGCATCCACCATGAATCGGTAAGCCTGGTGGCTGCAGTCGATGCCGGTATTAAGACCCTTTCCGATCTCAAAGGCAAGCGGGTGAACCTTGGACACCCACGCGCCGGCCAGTATCAGAATGCCATCGATGCCCTTGAATCGTCGGGTCTCAATCCCAACCGGGATATTTTACCGGAAAAAGTTAAGGCAGCCGAAGCCCCACGTCTTCTCCAGGACCACCGCATCGATGCTTTTTTTTACACGGCAGGAAACCCGAGTGAAATACTATTGGAAGCCGTTTCCGGCTCGCGCAAGGTCCGGTTCATTCCGATAACCGGCCCCGGTATAGATAAACTGGTGGCCGGCAAAGACTATTATACGAAAACCCGCTTGCCAGCGGAACGTTTCTATCGGGGCGCGGAAGACGCGGCGGACGTGAACACCTTTGGGGTTGTGGCCACCCTGTGCACCTCTACTGCCGTGCCGGATCATGTTGTCTACGTGATCACCAAGGAGGTGTTCGATAATTTCGACTATTTCAAGAGACAGCATCCAGCATTTGACAATCTGACTAAGGAAGGCATGCTCAAAGGCCTTTCCGCTCCCCTTCATCCCGGTGCCTTGAAATACTATAGGGAAGCCGGGTTGGTGAAATAGCCCGATCACGCCGCTGCGTAACCACCCTTTCGAACAATCGGAGTCATTGCTTTGGACGCCGAATGACCGGAACCGGAAAAATAGATTGCCCATTGTCCTCGCCCGGCCACCCAAAATATAGAAGGAATCGCCGATGCATTTTTGGCATGTCAGCCGATCAAAGCGTCTTACCAAGCAGAACCCAGGATGGAGGATCCGCAGACAGATTGTCTTTTGGGCCCTTTTGAATACGGTTTTGGCGTCGGTGTTCGGCTGCGCACCAAAACCGATGATCCCCAACACGCCCAATACCCCGCCGTTGATATTGGCTCCTGCGTCTGCGGCCGCCATTGTCGATGGTCGATCCCGTTTTCGTGAGATCTATTGTTCGATCACAATCGAACGCGGGCGGGAGTTGCCGGATTATCGTCCTTGTGAAGAGGCGCTGGTCAGGCTGGAGAACGAAGCACCGCCCACGGATGCCCCGGTTAACCTTGGTGTGAGCGATACCCCACTACGGGTAATGGTCGTACTCGGTGTGGGGGCGAAATGTGTCGAAAACTTCATCGATTTTCAAATGACCGTGCCCGACCACCTCGCTCGGTTCGGTCATGAAGTCGACCTTCTCGAGGTCGAGGCGCTCTCCAGTTGTGGCCGCAATGCCGGCATCATCCGAGAGGCGGTCATGGGACTGCCCGATCCAAAGGACGGCAGACGGCTGGTGTTGGTGGGATACTCGAAGGGCGCCCCGGACATCCTCGAGGCGATTGCAACCTATCCGGAGCTTCAGTCGCATGTTTCCGCGGTGGTGAGCATCGCCGGTGCGATCGGCGGAACGCCGATGGCCAATACAGTGGAACAGTCGACGCTGAACTTGATGCAATACTTTCCGGATGCGGAATGTGACATAGGTGACCAAGGTGCCCTGGAAAGCCTCAAACCGGAGGTGCGCAAGCGGTGGCTGGCAACCCACACTTTGCCTGCGTCAATTCGTTATTACTCACTCGTCACATACCCCGATGCCGATCATATTTCTTCGATACTAAAATCGAGTCACACGAAGTTGAGCCAGGTCGATTCTCGCAACGACAGCCAGATGATTTTTTACGATCAGTTGATTCCGGGCAGTGTTCTGCTGGGTTACCTGAACGCGGACCACTGGGCCGTGGCCATACCGATAAACAGGACTCACCCTTTCATCAGCTCTCATTTTGTCGACAAAAACGCGTTCCCCCGAGAAGTGCTGGCGGAGGCGCTCGTCCGGTTTATCGAGGAGGATATGGCCACTGATAGTTGGAAAGATGATCGCAATGCAGGTGGGTTGGGTGGCAGTCTGAAACCGCCGCCGACCGACCCTACAGAGGAATAATAAATGAGAATAACCATCTTTCGCGTCTTATTGGTAGCGATTACCTACGCCATTCTTATTTCCTGCGCGTCCACCCGATCGAGTGGAAAGAATGCCGGTGAAGGGGATACACCGCCTTTAAGTAAAGTTCCGGTTTCCTCGATACAGGGCACACCGTTTGGCCCTGCTGGAGAGTTTATCGGCAGCCCTTTCGAGGAAATCGGGCTCAGCGGATTGTTCGATGCCCATTCGGCCGAAGTATCTCGCATTGCCGTGCTGCCCAACGGTGACGATTCATTTGCCGCCCGTATCCAGGCGCTCGAGAAGGCCGACACCTCTGTTCGCATCCAGGCATTGGTTTTTACGGGAGACGAGTCCGGCCTGTATGTCGCCGACCTGCTCAAGGCGAAAAAAGCGTTGGGGATCGATGTACGTGTCATTGTCGATGCCATGTCCAACCCGGGCCCGCAAACGCAGGAGATGTATTTCGATCTGAAACAAAACGGCATCGAAGTCGAAGGCTACGAAACCTTTTATCTCCAATGGCTCAACGAGATCCCCGTGACCACCCATGACGCCGCGGACAAAACAACCGACCCGAACAAGCGGTTTCACGAAAAGATGTGGATCATCGATGGTGAAACCGATCATGGCGTTGCTGTAGTGGGGGGACTGAACATTGCCAATGAATATTTTCGCATCGATGCCCAAAATCCCAGTCGGTACTGGCGGGACCAGGATGTGATCGTAAGGGGTGATATCGTTAAAGACATGGTGGCCGCATTTGACCGCAATTTCGACTATTTTCTGAAAGTCAAGGAAAGTCGCGGCATTTTAAACACCAACCGATACTGGGATGCGACTCGCCATGTGGTTGCAAAAACAGGGAAATTACCCACGATATATATGACCGATGCGCGGTTGAACGATACTGTCCGTGAATTGGCCGAAAAAAGACTGGGCCTGAGATATGAACAGGCAAAGTGCCGTTTTTTTCAAAACCGACCGAGGTTTGGCGAAACCTACATCGAGCAGGCCTATCTGAAATTGATCAAGGGGGCGCAAAAAGAAATTTTAATTGCCAATGCGTATTTCGTTGCGTCCAAGACGCTTGTCGAGGCCGTCAAGGATGCCGCCCGCCGGTGTGTAAAGGTCACCATATTGACCAACAGTCCCGAAACCAATGACCTGCCCATGCTGACCATTGTGGGCCGCGATTACTATGATGATATGCTGGCCGTGAACAACGAACCCATTATTCAGTCCTGCGAGAGGGGAGGCGTGCAGATCTGGGAGTGGCAGGGGCACCGCAGCACGGCGGCCGAGCAATCCGAGGGAACCATGCATGCCAAGTATGCCGTTTTCGATCGCCGCCTTTCGATCGTCGGTTCTTACAACATGGATCCGCGCAGCAGGATGCTCAACAGTGAATCGGCGATCGTGTTCGAAAATGAAACCTTATCCGGGCAACTGGCAGACATGTTTCACAGGAACGACCTCGATTTCAGCCGGCAGATAACATTGGAAGAGGCCAAATCATTTGCCGAGTCAACCGATGCTGTTTACAAGCTGGAGGAAGAGTTGGGGATCTTGTTTAAGGACAGCCTTTGATTGGTCAAGGTGAAATGCCCCCTGAACTTCACAGGCAATTGAAGAAAGGTTATGTTCGATTGATCAAAATTATCCTCGCCGCCGGCATTATTTTGATTTCCATAATGGGCTGTTTGGCGCAGATCGAAGTTAAGGAAGAAGTCAAGACCGGGAAAAAAGAAGTCCCCGAGATTACATTTAATAATATTTCTCCTCCCTATAAGGATTATGCTTATTTCGAGGGAAGCAAAGAATATGGTTTCCAGTTTTGGGCAACCTCTTTCAACCTGGTTAATGCCTGGTGGCTGGCTGAGGTTTCCACCCTGGTGTATGCGGATAACGGGTTTGTCAGAAGCCGATTGGAAAGGGCGGGCCTTCCGGAAGTGAGATTCTTCGATAAACTAAGCACACAGTGCTTTGTGGCCAATAACGACAAGTTCGCCATTGTCGCTTTCAGGGGCAGTGAAATCTGGAAGAAAAGAGAGAAAGATGATCTGTCTAAAAAATTGGCAGATTTAAAGGCGGATGTGGATATCCGGCTGTCGGCTTGGGAGCAAGGGGGTAACGTGCACCGGGGTTTCATGGAAGCCATAAATGAAGTTTGGCCTGATCTTCACCCCTATCTCAACAAGCTCGATGGCAAAGGGTGCAAAATCTGGATCACTGGGCACAGCCTGGGAGGTGCCCTAGCTGTTCTCTGTGGCGGATTGTATGGCAAGGCCCAAGGCGTCTACACCTATGGTTCACCTCGGGTTGGAGATGAGGATTTCAAGGAACATGTAGGCGTCAGGGTTTACCGAATCGTCAACGGTGAAGACATTGTACCCCGGATTCCCTCTTTCTTTGTGTTTGTCCACATCGGCGAGCTAAAGTTCATCGACGACAGCGGAATCATCCATGACAAGATCGTCTATATTGGGCACCCAGACAATCGACCTTGTGATGAGATGTATGGCCAGGGAAGCTCCGGTGAGCCGGGGAATAATTCTTTTAAAGGATTCGTTCCAGCTCCTTTTAGGGATCATGTGCCGTTGCTCTATGCCATTCATCTCTGGAACAACGTCATTGAAAGCCGGCAATAAGGCCGATTTTTTAGGAACTATATGTTTTCTATATCTAAATGAGTAAGCCCACCACTAATCCATCATACACTTAATCAACGCATTTGGCTTCAGGAGCCGCGAAGTAACGGTACCGCGATTAAAGATCATGTTGATTATGTTGGTGGGTGGCTCCTGGCTTTTTCATTAAGGCTGAGTTCGCGCCGGCAATAAAAGACAATTTCCCACAGGTACATGCGCGTAGTCCAGTTTTTGGATGGAATTCATTCTTATCTGAACAATCGGTCGAGTGGTGATTAATTGAGATCATATCAGTCTGTAGCTCTTAACAAAGCCATTGATTCCATTTTGAAACATGCACGCCGAGTTGATTAAGAGTCCGATTGGGGTGATCTTTGGAACCAATTGCATAGCTCTCTTGAAGGTTTGATAACCCGTTGGATTCCATTTAGCCATTCAATGAAAATTTCTATTTTAAATGGCTTCTGAAATATTTTACAGTCGAGTTCTTCGGCCCGCTGAATGTCACCAGAAGTCAACCAACCCGACATGATGCCTACATGACCACATTTACAGTTTTTCCTTTTTAAATTCTCGACAAACTGAAGTCCATCCATTCCCGGCATGTCCAAGTCGGTTAGAATCACATCGGTGCAAGACTGATTATTGGTGCACCGACACTCTGGCAAAATCAAAAGTGGGCAGATTGTTGGTTTGGGATAGGCAAACACTTCATACCCGCGATACGTCAACGACTCAGATAGGACCTTACGAACCGTATCATTGTCCTCCAGTAGAATAATCCTCAGCTTACCGTTACGATACATTTTAGCTCCGGCACAAAATCAAGGTTCGATTCATTCAAGTGCTAAAAAGCCTGATGTGTTAGTGTTGGTGGTTGTTTTCTATTCGACCGATAGGGATAATTCCACAACACCGCTATCACCATTGGGTGCGGGTTTGATCTGAAATGGTTTCAGTTGAATCCGCTTGGCTTCGACATTGGCTTTATCGATCAAATAGGTACTCACCGCTTCGGCCCGCTGCTGGGCGAGTTGCTCCAGGCGACCGTCGTCGACGTCTTGATCGGCAACCGGTTCCACCACAGGCGTTTCTTTATGAGCTGCCGAATCTTCGTCAGCAGGGATTTCCTGCGGGGCTTCTCCCATGATCGCGCTCCTGTCCATTTGCCGGTCGGCCTTACCAACTATACCCAGTGTCAGGGCGACTCTCTCCTTCAACAAGGTTGCCAAGGCATTTAATTTTTGGATCTCGTGGTCCTTCAGTTCCGAAAAGCCGAATTCAAATGCAACCGTTCTCAATTCTTCGCCTTTGAACCCATCGACCTCAGTGATGGCAGCAAAAGGTGCGCTGCTGGCATCCTCGATGGTGCCTGTTAGTGCACTTCCGATAGCCTTTGCGAAATCGAACTGCGGATCCTTGACGTTGCCTTCAACCGGCACCTGGAGTTTGATGCGACCCTCGCTGTCCTTCAACAGTGCCACACCGAGTTTGATGGGCAGGTCAACGGCATCTGGACTGTCGACCGGTTCGCCCAACGCCAGTTGATCGACAACGATGATATTGTTGCCGTCCACGGTGTCGTTGGCCACCTGGTATTTCATGTCTATGTTTAGGGTTCCCTGGCCGATCGTGTAGCCGATGAATTTACCCGAATAGGGCGAGACCGGTGGTAACGCAAAATCCTTCAGTGACACATTAGCCTGGCTGTACTTAAGCGCATTCATCGGGTTCATCTGACCCGATCCCTCGAGGCGGCCTTTGTCGTCGATGCGGCCGTAAAACTTGTAATCGGCTTTGGCCGACGGATCGGAGGAAAAGCCCGTGGCTGTGGCGTCGGTGATCTCCAAACGGGTTTTGTAGGTCGGTGAAATGGACGCATCCATAAAATCACCGCTAAATGCCTTGACCTGAACCCGGTCGACACTTATCGGCATCGGACCCTTGAACTGAACGAGAAGGAAATCGACCAGGCGTTTGAGCAGATTATCTTTCCCTTTTGCGTCGGTCGTCGCTTTTTCGACGGGGGTGAAGGCATTGACCACATTGACCACACCGGCTTCGTCGACGGTGACCCGGGTGTTGGGCCGGTCGATGAGGACCTCGGCGACCCTCAATTGGTTGGGCCGCAACTCCAGACCGATTCCTTGGGTCTTGAGTTGGGCCAAGGTGATGAAGTCCTCGTTATGGACGCGGTCTTTGATCCCTACATCGTCGACGCTAAGATCCCCTTCGTAGCGAATCTGCGGCTGGCTGTCCTTGCCACGATAGCGGATGCGACCTTTTGAACTGGTGGTTCCGGAATGGATCTGGGCATTGACGGCTTCGTCAACATAGGGTTGAAAAGGCTTCAGGGCAATTTTCGAGGTGATTACGTTCAGATCGGCCTGCAACGGAACCATGCCCGCCGTTCCCTTGACGTTGATATCCCCAGCCTGGTTGAACCGCATGCTAAGGCCGAGTGTCGCCGTCTTGCCTTTGGCATTGGTAAGATTCTCCACGACCATATCAATGTTGTCGACAGTCAGCTTCGCCGGATTTGTCAGCGTGCGGTCCTCGAACGCCAGCCCCCACGCTTTTACTTCCATTTTCTTGAGCGCCACCTGCCAGGGTTGGGCGAGGACCGGTTCGGGATCGGGCTCCTCGGATTTCTTCTCCTGCTGCCATTTTTCGATATCCTGCAGAAAGAGCCGCTGGAGCTCGAATGTCCCTTCCGGCGACAGCCAGGAGTGAATTCGACCATCTGCCGTTTCGATCAATTCGACGTTCACCTCACGGGCTAGCAAGTCGGTATCAATTCCTTTGATGGAAAAGGCGGGTAAAGCGATCAGCACCTCCTTTTTACCCTTTTCGACCAGTTCGAAACCGTTGAGCGTGGTGGCACCGTTTTCCAGGCGGGCGTTGAGCTTGCCGTCATCGATAGCCACGGTGAAGTCACCGGATGCGCCGGTTGAGCCATTGACGATTTGAAAAAAAACATAGTCCTTGATGTGTTCCCAGAAGTGGCTCAGCTTGACATTCGACACGGAATAGATGCCCTGGGTCCACACCGGGTTGACGGTCACCTTGCCGTTCAACTGGTAGGTCCCACCGCTGGGTCCGGTGCCGTCCAAGGCGTAGGTTCCTTGCTGATCCGCTGCGGTGCTCAGGTTGTTTACGGTCAAGGTGTTGAGGTTCGCGGTTTCGCGGATGGGTTCTTTGCTGGTTTTGGCGTCGATGGTAAATTGCCAATTTTTCACCTCGACGTGGTTGACCGTCGCTTCCCAGGGGGCGGCCTCGGTGGTTGCTGCCTCGGTCGCTGGCTCTGTTTCCCCCTTCATCTTCATCAGTTTTTCGATATCGGGCTGAAACAGGTTCTGCAATTCCGAGGTGCCATCCGTGGCCACCCAAGACTTGAAGGCGGCATCGGTCGTCTGTATCCTGTCAATCTCGATCTCGCGGGCGTTCAGGTCGGCGGCGATGCCTCGGATGGCCAGGATCGGTAAGGCGATCAGCACTTCATTCTTGCCCTTTTCCACCAGTTTGAAATCGTCGAGGTCGAAAGCGCCGTTTTCAAGCCTCGCCTCAAGCTGGCCATCGACGATCTCAACCGTGTATTCGCCGGACATATCCGTAGTGCCGCTGTTTATCTGAAAGGAGACAAGCTCCTTGAGATGTTCCCAGTAGTGGCTAAGCCGGGTGTCGTTGATGGTAAAGGCCCCCTGAACCCGCACCGGATTGACCGAAATTTTTCCATCGATTTCGAATTTCCCGCCCATAGGCCCCACACCGCTAAACTGGTACTCACCCTGACGGCCCGCCAACGTGCTCAGGTTCTCTGTAGAGAAAGAAATAGGGGATAGTTCCTCTCTAATCGGTTCATTTCCCGAAATATTTTCGACGACTGCTTTACCGTCGATGACTTGAAACTTTTCGATGATGGCACGCGGGAGACCGGCCTCCGCCTTTTCTTCTGGTTCCTTTTTGCGAGCGCTCAATTTGGCCAGGATATCGTCGATATTTAGCTTGTTACCCGGCAACAGCTTTAGCACACCGAAGGGACCTTGGACGCGAATCTCCTTGACCGTGAGGGCCCATCTAAAGACAGATGACATCTGGGCGTTGGCGTAGAGCGTTTCGAATCCGGCGAAAGGTTGACCATCGACGTCACTAACGGTGAACGAAGATATCGTCGCCGAGAGGACCAGAGGATTGAGCTTGATCTCGGCGATGGTGACCTTGCGGCCAATCACACTGGACAACTGCGCTTCCAGTCTGGGCTTGAGCAGTGGAGCAACGACCCAAAAACCAATGATCAAATAGAACAAGAACAACCCCGCGACAATCAAGCCGATTTTTTTAGCCAGTTTAATGCGTTCGTTTTTCTTTTCCCGATCATCGGTCATGATGATCAACCTTTCGATGTTCAGCATAGCTGTAGCTCAGAAACGGAAGAAACGACCAGAAAATTATGAAAGTAAAGGAATCTAAAACACAAAACCCTTCGCTTCAAGTAGAGACGTTGTAGCATGGGAGGTGGATGAAATGATTTGAAGCGTTGCCACGACAAAAATCCTGATCATTGCTGATGGCAGCCCAATAATGAGGGTATCATCCCCTCAAGAAACTACGACATCACTACGACATGTAATACTTGTTTATGTCCCAGATTGTCCTAGTTTAATTGTACGTAACTGCAGTTGCAAGTCGGAGAATTTAACAGCTCCAAATCCAAAAATCACATAGAGGAAGAGAGGCACTAAAATGAAAAAAGTGTATTGCAGGATATAATTAGTACTTGCAGCGGTCGCCATGGTTGTGGCGTTGTCCGCATGCGGCAGCAGCGATGCCGAGAGGATCTTCGAAGAGATCCTTCCCACCACGATGGCCCGTGTCATTCATTTGTCCCCGGACGCTCCTGAGGTCGACATTGAGTTTCAACTGATCGAAGTTCAGGAGACCATTGTCGGACTCAACTATGGCGAGGCTTCCCCCTACACGGAGGTCAGCAGCGGGATAACCAAAGTAATCGTCAAAGATACGAACGGTCAGGAGGTAGTCACTGTCGACGATCCTGTGTTCGCCATTGATATAGACAACACGGTTTATGCAGTGAACCTGTTGGCCAACATCGAAGTTATCCAGTCCGAGGATGACCGATCCACAGACCCGGCCAAAGCCAAGGTCCGTTTTGTCCACGCCAGCCCTGATGCACCTGCGGTTGATGTAAGAACGGGATCTCCGGCAGGAGCGCCCATATTTGCCAACGCGGCGTTCAAGGACATTAGCGACTATGTCTTGGTCGACCCCGGCGATTACGCCTTTGTTGTGACCCAGGCAGGGGATGACGTTAACGCCGTGGTCACCTTCGACCCCGCCACCCTTGAGGCTGGCAAAATTTACACGGTGATTGCCATCGGCACGCTGGAAGATACCGATGCCTTCGACTTTGGTGTAAGGGTATTTGACGATACCGGCAGCGGGAATGCATTTGTCGACTTAACAGTTGCTCCATAACCTAGCAAATTATCCACTCATTTTTTGGGTCGTTATTTCTTTTAAATACGACGGCCAAAAAAATGAGTGTCTCAAATTTACACAACAAAGAATGGGGGATCGTCATGTCAATCTTAAAGCGTAGTATTCTATCCTTAATTGCGGCAGGGCTGATCATGGGTCTGGCTGGCTGCGAAAAAGAAGGGCCCATGGAGAAAGCGGGAAAGGCCGTCGACGAGTCAGTTGAAAAGGCAGAAAAAGCAATTAAAGAAAAAACGGAGTAAATGAACGCGTCTTTACCTTGAATATTGGATTGTGCGGGCATTATTCGACTGCGACCGTTTTCTTCCTGTTGACTCGTGTATTCGACTATGGCGGTCATCCCATTAATATCCGTGGTGATGGCCGTCATATTCATTGGGATATAAATCGATGGCAGAATCCACAATTGACGTAACATTGTAATCGTGATGCAAGAAAACAGTTACCCTGTTCTTTCCATTCAATAGGTGGAAAAAGGAGGGTTCACATGAAAGAACCAACCAGTCCTGTGCCGATGCGATATTAACCGATGTAAACATGCCGGAGATGGATGGTCTTCAGTTCGTCGAAAACCTGAAACAGAAAAACTGTAAATGCCGAAATGTGGCCATTATGTCGGGTTGGTTGAGTCCCGATGAAGAGTTCAAAGCCAGACAGCTGGAATGCCAAATATTTAAAAAACCGTTTGATTCAGACAAATTCTTCGAATGGCTGGAAGACATTAAAAGTGCAGTCACGCCTTCAAGGGTGTTATGTAATTGGTTCCAGAGGCTGCCCCAACTTTCTCGATCCTTTTAGAATTATTAAGCAAAAAAGTATCGTAAAAGCATTCAATGAACTTTAATTGTACTAAAGCTTATGATCATCGCTTTTAATCTATCAGTTCATCCGAGTTGACAGTCGAAAACCCTTACCTAAAAATATAAAAACCCAGCATCGCTCATGCTAAAAACAAAACGTTTCGATTCAAGTAGAGACGTTCAATATGTCTCTAAAAATGTTGGATAATCAATAGGGTTGATAATCGATGACATCTTTCCTATAACCAATCCGTGAAACCCTTTTGTATCTCTGAAACTCCTGTCAGTGGCATGGATTTCTGCCTGTTTATGAAAGCTCTGCTCACCGGCGGTGCAGCCTTTGCAACCCCCGAAGGCGAAGCCATGGGCAAGCCGGTTAAAAAAGGCTGGATATTTAAGTTGCATGAAAAGGCCCACAGCAGCAGGTTGAAATGGGCACCGACTATTCCCTTGAAACTGGATAAATCGCCATCCAGGAAGGATTTTCCAAAAACACCGGAGGAAACCGACCCGACCAACAGGGATGCTACCGGATGAAGATGGTGGTCGTCTTGAAGACCTCAAATTCGATAGATCGTACTTCTTATTTTTCCCTGACTTTTAAAACTGTTGTCAAGGAATAACCGGGGTGCCATTCCGGCGAAAGTCACTGGCCCATTTTCAGGTACGATTCTATCGGGCCATCATTGGACACGATCCCGAGCAGATAACACAGGTTTGCCTGTTTTTGTTGAATTTCGAAAAATAATATCAATGAGGTGAGCGTGGCCTTTTCAATTAAAATGAGGTTTTTTGTCGTCCTGACAATAACACTGTTGGTCAGTGGATGCTCAACCTTAAAGCCAGTTCAACTGCCCGATGAATATACGCTGCCGCCGAGTGATGCACCGCTTTGGCAATCACTGGCAGCAATTCGACCCGACAACTGGTTTGTGCTGCTGAATGACGGAAAGAGTGCCCTCGATTGGCGACTCACGGCGATTGACAGTGCTGTCGAACGTATCGATCTGCAGACGTTTCTTTGGGATTTTGATACCGCCGGTTCGCTTATTCTCGATCGGCTCGTGTTGGCTGCGGACCGCGGTGTGGCTGTCAGGATTTTAATCGATGACACGTTTCTCATTTCTGAAGACCAGATCCTGATGGGTCTGGCGGACCATCCGAAAATAGAATACCGCGTGTTCAATCCGTTCAAGCACCGGGCCAGTGGATTTGTTTCCCGGGAGATTCTCAATCTCACCGAGTTCCACCGGCTCGACCATCGGATGCACAACAAGGCCATGATCGTTGACAATCGGATAGCCATTGTCGGCGGAAGAAACCTTGCCGACGAATATTTCGGTCTACACAATGAGGCCAATTTTCGCGATCTTGAGCTTCTCGTGGGTGGTCCCATCGTCCAGGAGATCAGCACTTCTTTCGATGATTACTTCAACGACGATTGGTCATTGCCCATCGATATGGTGACCCATATTGAACCAAACTATGTCGATCTCGATGCTTCACGTCATGTGAGAGATCCCGGAGTCTACGAACGTGAAGAAAAATCTGATGAAGCAAGGCGGCAGCTTTGGGAAAAGGCCGCGCGAGAGGCGTTTCGGGGCGATGCGTTTCTTTTTGTTGATAAACCACCGGTCAAGAACCCTGCTGCCAAAGAAAGCGAACCGGTGCAACTTTCCAGGCGGTTGATTGAATTGTTCGACAAAGCCGAAGAAGAAATTCTAATCATTTCCGCCTACCTGATTCCATCAATCGATCTCGAGGGGGCGATCGGGCGTGCTGTCCAGCGCGGGGTCGATGTTCGTATCCTGACCAACTCCATTCGCTCGAACAACCACCTTGCGGCCCACAGTGCCTATCGAAAACACATCAATGAACTGCTGGCAGACGGTGCCCAACTACACGAAGTCCGAATTGACGCGCGCGATCGACATTTCTACATGTTCCCACCAACAGACAAAAAATCCCTGGCGCTGCACGCCAAGGCATTGGTTATCGACTCGGACAAGGTTTTCATCGGTAGCGCGAACCTGGACCCGCGATCCCTGAGGCTCAATACCGAGATGGGGCTTTTGGTTTACAGCGAGTCGCTCAATGCTGGGGTCCGCTCGATGGTCGAACGCGATTTTTCCCAGGAAAATGCATGGCACCTGAGGTTTGACGAAGACGGCAATGTGATCTGGATATCCGGAAATGTTGTACTGACATCACAGCCGGCAGAATCATTTATGCAACGGATAGAGGACTGGTTTTTCATGCATCTTCCGATTGAGGATGAAATGTAGGCAAGCGATAGATTTTCTTCCCATCGATATGTTATGGCTACCACACGAAAACAGCCTCTTCCAGAACTTGTGCTTTCTTGCCAGTACCTTATTCCAAGGACAAAATGTGAAAAGATACATCATATTGGGGTCCTGGAAAATTGCTCGCTGCTGGAGATTACATTCGGAAGCGTTTGTATTTTTCATCATTCAGAGGGATCGGAATAGATTGAAACCTAAACCACGACGGACGAACTTTTCAACAATCTGAAATCAGAAATAAAAAAATGCCAACAACCAACTCATTCAGTGCCGCCGGATGAAGTTCCCAATATTTGCTATCGCTTCTGAGGCGTCTGGAAGGAAAGGGGCAAATCCTTGAAACACATGTGGCATGCCATCCCATATCTCAAGTGTCACATCGCACCCCTGCTCGGCTGCACGCTTGGCCAATCGCGTGGAATCATCCAGCAAGACCTCGGCGTCGCCGACCTGCAATAAAAGCGGGGGCATCCCGCTATAATCGCCAAACAGCGGCGATGCATACGGATCGGTGAGTTCAGTATGCTTGCCCAGGTAGACAGGGATGAGCGCGGGCAGAATTTCAGGATTGATGATCGGATCTACTGAAGCGCGAGAAAGAAGCGAAGGACTCCCCGCGGTAAAATCCGTTGCTGGAGAAAGGGCAATCACGGCTGCAGGGAGGGGGCGCATGGAATCCCTGACCTTTAAAAGGGTGGCCAGCGCCAAGTTGCCCCCGGCCGAGTCGCCCATCAGGTAGGCGGCCAAGACAGGCCCCTTGCCGGCCGGACCATTTTCCCGCATCCAATGATAGGCCTGCATGCAATCTTCCAACCCGGCAGGAAATTGGTGCTCCGGAGCCAGACGATAATCCACGGAAAGGACCACTGCTCCTGTGGCTTGCGATACGCGAGATAAAAAAGCGCGATAGCCGGCAAGCGTGCCTGAAATCCAGGAGCCGCCGTGAACATAGAGGATCCGACGATCGGGGTCTGCTCCCTTCGCGACCACCCACTCCATCGGAATGTGGCCCGTTTTAACGGGATACCACTGTCCCTGTATTTCCGAGGTTGACGGGTGCACGCGGAAATACTGATCAATCAACTTGCGCCGTGCGTCGAGATCGTGGATCAGTTCGAAGGCGCGAACCGATATTGCCCGCAGATGGCCGAAGACTTTTTCCGCAGGATAAGTCATCTGTCCCTCCTGTCAGAACGTTGTTGATGTCACTGCCGCTTCAGGCGGCGCTTGGTCGCAGTTTTTTCTCTCGCATCTCCTTTTCCTGAGCCTACGCATCAGTAATCGCTCCTGCCAATAGCATCAGGTCCCATCTGCTTTGACCATAACCGCGAAACGGGTGGTCATCCAGAAAGGGTCTATTTTCCCGATACTTGTCTTATGCGAAAAATAGTTTTCCCAGAATATCATATCGATGCACCCCAAGGGAATTTCTTTCAGGGTGCCGGCGGTAAAATTTTTCGCAGGCCGTGATGTCGAACCAAAATCCTTGTTTCCGTATAGGCACGACCCAAGATTCGCAAGGTGGGAAACGCGGCAATTGGGCCTCGTTAAAAAAAATTGATATCTTAAGTACTTGCCAGCTATTTCCTGGTGATTATTTTAGAAAATATTCTTTTTTCGCCTCGAAGCGGGCGAAGCGGCGGCATCGCACGGTTGCCATGCATACCGGCACGGGCGGTTAAGATCTCCCGATGCACCGTTTATCCGTTTTCACGCCATTGGACAAAACGAGATGAAATGTCATCAATTGGAGACACAACAAGGGAGGGTGTAATGAAAAAGCGATTGCGGTTTCTGTTGGCAGGGTGGGTATTCGTATCTGTCATCGTCTGTTCCACAATGCAGGCACCGGCGGCTTCATCCACAAACCCTGAACAACAGGTCAGCCAATTGGAAGCCGACCTGGCCACGGCACGATCCAATCAGGTGGATGTTCTCTCACCGGGTTTGTTCAGCGACGCCCAGAGTGCATTGATCAAGGCCAAACAAAGTTTGCAGAAAGGTGCCAAGCTGTCTGCCATCAGCGACTATGTCGCCCAGGGAAACGTCAGTTTGAAGAAGGCCGAAGAGATTGCCCAGGTCTCCCGGACAGTGCTCCGTGAAGTGAACCAAGCCAGGGATAAAGCCCTTAACGTGGGAGCCGGCAGGCTGGGCGAGCCATACATGGATGTGGAAAAAAAGTATCTGAAACTCACCAAGGCCATCGAAAACGATAACTTGAGCGATGCGCAGAAAAATGCCGCTGATGTCCAGGCAGCCTTCCGGGATCTGGAAATCATGGCCATCAAAGACACGGCCATCGGCAATGCACGCAAGATGATGGCCGACGCCGACAGGGCCAGAATCCAGAAAATCGCCCCAACCGCCTACAACGATGCCCTCCGGGCCTTGAATGAGGCCGACGCCTATATCGGCAAGCACCCATACGAGGCAGACGCCATCGGCCAGAAGGCCGCCCATGCCGAATTCATGGGCCGGCGGATGATGACCATCAGCGAGAACAGCCAAAAATTCAAGGCGATGACACCGGAAGCGTCCGCCCTTTACGTGGAGAGTCTGCTCGAGCGCCTGGGGGCGCCCATGAGCGCAGGCGATTTGCGAGACAAGGGCGTCGAGGCGCAGCTCAGTTCGCTGAGCGGCGCCGTCGAAGCGATGGAGCAGCAAACGAAGTCCCTCGAAACAGATAATCAAGCCTACCAGGCTCGGGCGGCGACTTTGGAAGAGCAGCTGAGCAGCTTAAAAGGCTATTCGCGCGAGCAGGAGGAGGCCAAGCAAAAACTGGCGGCCGAACGCGAATTCAACCAGCAATTCAACGCGGTTCAGCGCTATTTCCGGCCCGACGAAGCAGACGTCTACAAACAGGGCAGCCAGCTGGTGATTCGGATGCGGGGCATCCGATTCCCGGCGGGCCAGGCGACCCTGAGCCCTGAAAACTATGTCCTGCTCAGCAAGGTTCAGCAAGCCATCCAGACGTTTGGTCAACCGACCGTTACCATCGAGGGCCATACCGATACCACCGAGGGTTTAGGCTCCGCGCAAACCAACCAGGAGCTTTCCCAACAGCGGGCCGAGGTGGTCAAGACTTACCTGGTGGCCAACAAGACCCTGCCGGCAAATCGCATCCGGGCCGCCGGCTATGGCCCGGACAGACCCCTGGCGCCCAACACGACTGCTGACGGACGCGCCATCAACCGGCGCATCGATGTGCTGATCACGCCGGTCAGTACACCCTAAGTGGGCTGCATGGCGGCGGTTGACAGCGATACGTCAGTGCAAGAGGAAGAAACAATAAGGGGGTCGGATTTACTGCGCTGACAGCATCGACCATTTAAGGCAATCCAATGATGTTGAGAAGGAATATGCTCACCTCGATCAACCGTGAACATGTTTATCCCGGTACAAGGCATAGTAAGTTACCGGTATTACCAGCAGGGTGAACACGGTTGAGGCAAGCAGGCCGAATATCAGGGTCCAGGCCAATCCTGAGAAGATGGGGTCCAGGGTGATGGGCCAGGCCCCCAAAGCCGTGGTGGCGGCGGTGAGCAGAATCGGCCGCATGCGGATGGCCCCGCTCTGCAGGATCGCCTCGTCAAACGGCAAGCCCTGCTTGAGGGCATCCTGGATAAACTCAATCAGCACGATGGCGTTGCGGATGACGATCCCACCCAAAGCGATCATGCCGATCATGCCGGTGGCCGTGAAGAAAACCGGGTCGGCGAAACCGCCCACGGTTTTACCGGTGATCAGGTTCAACAGCCAGAAACCGGGCATGGCGCCGATGAGCGTCAAGGGGATGGCCATCATGATCAATAACGGCATGAAAAAAGAGCCGGTCTGCACGATTAGCAGGATGTAAATGCCGGTAAGGGCTGCAGCAAAGGCGATGCCCATGTCCCTGAACACCCGCAGGGTGATCTTCCACTCCCCTTCGCCGGCCCATTGGGCCCGTGTGCCGGGCGGCATGGGGTCGGTTTTGAGTCGTCCCATCATGTCCAGCACGGCTTCGCCGGGGGCCCGCCCGGCCATCTCGCCGGTGACGAAGACCACCCGCTCCAGGTTCTTGTGATAGATGGGCTGTGGCTGGGCAATGCGCACCGGCGTGACCAGTTCGGCCAGCGGGACCATGGCCCCGCTGGCGCTTTTGACGGGGATCTGGCTCAACTCGACCTCGCCGGACCGTTTTTGGCGGGGCAGGATGGTGTTGATCATCAGCGATTGGCGCTCCGTGGGCAGGTGCACCGTGGCTGGGGTGCCGCCGCTTAGGGCGATACGCAGCGTCTGGGTGATCTGCCGGGTGGAGACCCCGTGCAGGCCGGCTTTTTCCTTGTCGACCACATAATCGATCCGGTCTCTGGCAGCCTCCGTGGAGTCGTCGATGTCGGTAACAAAGGGTTCATTGGCCATGATGGCTTTGACGTGGGCGGCACCGGCAATCAATTTCCCGTAGGCGACATCCTTTTTGCCATAGATTTCAGCCACCAGCGTGGAGAGCACCGGCGGACCCGGGGGCGTTTCTACCAGCTTGATGTCGGCCCGATTCTCACCGGCAATTTTCTCCAGGTCCTTTCTCAACCGCAGCACGATGGCGTGACTCTGCTGCTCTCGCCTGTTTTTGCCGACCAGATTCACCCGGATATCGGCCAGGTGCGGTCCTTTTCTCAGATAGTAATGGCGCACCAATCCATTGAAGTCAATCGGCGAGGCGTTGCCGACGGAGGAGACAAAATTGGTGACTTCAGGCACCGTGCGAAGGTACGCTTCGAACTGTCGAACCACGGCATCGGTCGTCTCCAGGGTGGTACCCTCGGCCATGTCCACCACGATTTGAAATTCGTTTTTGTTGTCAAAGGGCAGCATTTTCAGTGGCACCAGCCGAAATACGGCCAGGCAGACGGGAACGATCAGCAGAATGATGACTACGACCAGCAGACCAAAGCGCCGGGTGCGGGATGTCAGAAAGGGCGAGACGACGGCCCGATAGATGCGATGGATGCGGGTGCCGGTGGCGGCCGGCTGATCGACGCTGTCGCCTTGCGCCGTTGCGGGATGGTTCTTCAGCAGCAGGTAGGTCATCCAGGGAACGATGGTCAGGGCGCACAGGGTCGAGAAAATAACCGTCATGGGTACATTGGAGGCCATGGGAGCCATATAGGGGCCCATCATTCCCGTAATGAAAAACAGCGGCGTAAAGGAGATGATGATGGCGATGGTGGACATGATCACCGGCGGCAGGACCTCGTTGACGGCAAACAGGACGCTGTCGATGGGACCGCGTCTGCCGGTGAACATGTGGCGCTGGATATTGTCCACGTTGGTGATGGGGTCATCCACCACCAACCCCAGGGAGAGGATTAGTGCAAAAAGGGTAACTCGGTTGATGGTGTATCCGAAGAGAAAATTGACGAACAAGGCCAGAGAGAAGCTAATCGGTACGGCCAGGGCCACCACCAGGGCTTCGCGCCAGCCTAGCGAAAAGGCCAGCAGGATAACCACCGTAACGATGGCAAAAGCCAACGATGTGAGTAGTTCGTTGACCTTTTGCTGAGCCGTCTGCCCGGTGTTGCGGGTGATTTCGACCCGCACGTCGTCCGGGATGACCTCGCGTTTCAACGTCTCAAGTTCACCGAGTATATCCGCAGCCACGCGAACCGCATTGGTCCCTTTTTTTTTGGCCAGGGCCAGGGTCACCGCCGGGTAGACCAGTGGCGTTTCGGTCAATTGGTTGGCGTTCCTGAAATAGTGCGAATAGCCGATGCGTGAATAGGTGTCGGCCTCTGCGGGCCCGTCGATAACCGTGGCGATATCTCTCAGATAGACGGGTCGCGCGTCGTGAACGCCCACTACCAGGCTGCCGACCTCATTGGCTGAGGTGAGAAAGGCGTTTGCGGTGACGGTGATGCTCTGATTGGCCCGCGAGAAAGTGCCGGCGATCACGGATGCATCGGCGCCCACCAGCGCCCGACGAGCCTCGAGCAGGGAGACGCCCAGGCCGACCATCCGTTCGGGCATTAGTTCCACACGGACCTCTCGGCCTCTGCCGCCGACGATCTGTGTCCGTGAGATATCCTTGACCGCGGAGAGTCGCGCCAGGATCTCTTCTCCAATTCGGCGCAGTTCATGGTCGTCATAACGGTGTGAGAAAAGGGTCAGGTTGACGATAGGCACATCGTCGATTTCAACCGGCTTGACCACCCAGCCCTTTACGATGGGAGGGGCCTCGTCCTGGTACATGGCGATGCGGTTGTGGACTTTTAAAATGGAATTTTCACGCTCCTGACCCACATAAAATCGTACGGTGACGACGGCCATTTCCTGGCTGGACCTGGAGTAGACGTACTCCACCCCGTCGATCTGCCAGAGCAGGCGCTCCAGTGGCGTGGCGACCAGCTTTTCAACCTCTTCGGCACTCGCTCCCGGTGCACTGACGTAAATGTCGGCCAAGGGCACTACGATTTGGGGATCCTCTTCTCTGGGGGTGACCAGGATGGCAGACAGGCCCAGGCACAGGGAAAGGATTATCAAAATAATGGAAAGCTGCGATGTCAGAAAACGGTGAACCACTGCGGCAATCAAGCCCGTGGGTGCCGGCGGTTGATCAGCCATTGTCCGCCACCTCCCAGCCGATGGTTTCCGTGCCGTCCAATCCGGAAAGAATCTCCACCGCATCGCCCAGGCGCGCTCCCGTTTTCACATGGCGGGTCTGCCAGCCGTCACCGACTTTGACCTGGACCAGTTCCAACTGCCCCACGCGCCGTAAGGCGGATGCAGGCACGGTGACGATGCGCTGTCGACCCACGGGAATGCGAAGTTTGCCGAACATGCCGGGGTAGAGTCCCTCGACGGGCGGCATGGCCGCCTTGACCAGAAAGGTGCGTGAGTTGGGGTCCGCATAGGGGACAATCTCTTCTACCGTTGCCGGCATTTTAAGATCCAGTGTTTCGATATCCACCTCGAGGGCCGATCCCGGGGCCACGCGGGTGATTAATCCCTCACGGACATAGGCCTCCAGCCTCAGTGCACCCGACGTTCGCAGGGTCACCAGCGGTTTGCCGGGAAGGGCCAGGTCGCCGGGTTCCACAAAGCGTTTGAGCACGACGCCATCCTCGGGGGCCAGGATGCGGGTATACCCGATTGAAATGGCGCTCTCGTTGACCACCGCTCGGGCCTGCAAGATGCCGGCCTCGGCGGCGGCCAGCCCTTCTTCAGCCCGCTTGACACCTGCCTCGGCCTGGCGAAAAGTGGATTCTGCTCCCTCCACGTCTTGGGCCGTGGCTGCCTGTGATTCGAAATAGGCGTTGACCCGGTTGAAGTTTGCCTGGGCTTGTTTAAAACCGGCCCGGGCGGCTTCCAGCGCATGCCTGGCCTGTTCGCGTCCCGCTTCGGCGGTCTTCAAGGCCTGTTTGGCCTGTTCCATGCGTGACGTCATCTGGCGGCTGTCTAAAGAGACCAGCAGGGTGCCTTTGGATACCTGGTCCCCGGGGCTGACCTGCACATCCAGCACCTGGCCGGTCACCCGGGCCTCGATGCGGGTTTCGGTTCTGGGTCGGACCGTGCCAACGGCTTCGTACCACTGGCTGGTCTCCTGCAATGCGGCCATCGCCGTGTGCGTGGGGGTCAAGGGCGCCTTTTCCACAGCGGTAAATGCACTGGGTTCAATCTTGTCGCATCCGCCCAGTACCCATCCAGCGACAATGCACAGGCCTATTCGCAGACCGAAGGATCGGCGTTCTCGTTTCATCGGGTTATCCCTCTTTGGTACTGGTTTCACGACTGCCGGTCCAGTGGCCGATCGCCCGGGCGATCTGGGCGCGGGCTTTTTCGCGGTCGAAATAAGCGGCGGTTTCGCTCATTCTGGAACGGTTGTAGGCCAATTCGGCTTCCAGGTAGCGGGTGATGTCGGCCGATCCGCCCTCGTACTGACGCTTGACCAGCTCAAAGGTTTCCTTGGCCGTGCGTACATTGGACGTCGTTACCTTCAGCCGCTCCTGGGCTTCATTGAGGTTGAGGTAGGCTCTTTTTACGTCGAACTTGACGGCCAGCAGGGTTTTGCGATCGGCCGCCATGGTTTCCCGCAATTGCGACAGCGCTTCGGCCCGGTCGCTTTTGGTGGCAAAACCATCGAAGATCTTCCAGTTCAGATAGAGGCCGGCGGTCCAGTTGTCCCGGTTCGCGCTGTATTTCATGTCTGGGTCGTCGGCATAGTAGCGGGTCATGAAATCCACCTGGGGCAGGTAGCCGGCCCTGGAGGCGTCTACGGCCATTTTTGAACGGCGCAGCTGCTCGCGGATGCTGGCCAGTTCGGGCCGGTGAACCAGGGCGTAGTCCAAGGCCGAAAACGTGTCGTCGGGGACGTCGATGGCATGGGCCTTAGCATCGACGACACCGAAAGGTACATCGGGTTCAACACCGAGAATTTCCGCCAGGGCGGCCTTGGCCAGGCGATGCCGATTGCGGCTTTGGACGAGCATCTCTTCGGTTTCCGCCATGCGCACCTGCAGGGAAAGCAGATCGGTCTTCAAGGCGCCGCCCGCGTTGAAGCGCACATTCATGATGCGCAGCTGGGAGCGGGTGGTTTCCACGGATTCTTCGGCCACGGTGGTGAAGTTGGCGGCGGCGAGGACATCGTAGTAGGCGCCGATGGCGGTGGCCATGACCTGGTTCTCGATCCCGTCCCGGTCCAGTTGCGAAATGGTCAGTCCGGTTTTGGCCATCTCCCGGCCGAGACCGTCTTTGCCGCCGTTGAACAGGTTGATGCCGGCGCTGACCCCGCTTTCAAAATTCTCGAACCATCCCGGGTCATTGAAATCGGTGTCCGGGGGTAGTTTGCGCTGGTCGATGGTCTTGAACAGGTAGGCCGACGGGGCGTCACCCTGAATATATTCGGTGTAGAGATTCACCTGGGGATAAAAGGGGGCGGCCGATTTTTCCAGCATCGCCCGGGCCCGTTCGATGCGGGCTACGGCCATGAGCAGGTCCGGGTTGTTGTCCCGGGCGATGTCGAGCACATCCTGCAACGTCAGGTTGCTGTTGACGGCACAGGTGGCAGGGGGCGTGTCCGCTGCCTGGGACCGGTCCAGGTTGCAGGCCATGTCGGCATACTGGGACTTAATTGTTTCGTAGCGGTAGGCATCTTTCGATGCACACCCGGTAAGCGCTGCGGCCCAGGGCAAGGCGCACGCCAGCATGAGTATGACCGCGGTTCTTAGCATCTCCTCCTCCTTACTCTAAATGGCCGGGTAGTCTGGAATTACGCTTCCGTTTAACAGATCGCTGTAAATGATCGTAACTGGTTGCGCGCTCGACCTTTTTCGACAACATAGACCCATGCCGCATGTGGGTTACAGATTCGACCCGCTCAGTCGTCGAGAACCGGCAGATGCATAGCGGTGGCCCCCGTCTCGGTCACGATCGAGGGTCAGTCGTCGGCCAGCGTGCCGGCCAGCGCCGCGCCGGCCAGTTCGGCGACGGTGGTATATGTCATGCGCATCTGACGGTAGAGTCGAAGGGGTGCCTCATCGGACAGTCTGGCTTTTATCAGTCGGCGCATGGTACCGTCAAAGAGGGGACCGGCCGCCCAAATCGCCGTGCCTCGCAGGCAGGGGTCGGATGAATCGAAAAATGCGGTCAGAAAAGGGGCCGCCGGTTTGGCCAGCAGCGGCCGGGCGTGGGCCAGCCGCCCCACTCCCCACAAGGACCCACGCTGGAGCGATTCGTGTTCGAGAAAATTGCCACGCGGATCGATATAGGAAATCAAGATGCGGGCAAACTCATCCGCCAGACCGGCATGGCCGGCGGTGATTTCACCCATGGCTTCGGGGGATCCCCAGCCGATGCCACCGGACTCGTCGTTCAGGTTCCACATGAACCGGCGCATCACCACCCGTGCCGATTCCATGGCGGTGTCGGCCAGGTGGCCGACCACCACACCCATGGCCGTGACGGCCCGCCAGCGGATTTTCTCTTCTCCTGAATATAAAAAAGAGAAGAGGGGATTCACCGCCTGGCGACCGGGCATTTGCCGGATGGTTTCCAGGGCGCTTGCGAAATCGTCCTGGCCAAGCAGTTGCCCGATGCGGGCTTTGCGTTCACGGTTGCCCATGATTTCATCCCTAAAAGGAGATGACCTCGAATCCCGCTTCAATATACCGGGACATGGACGGGTGTCCGGACATGTCGTCCAGCAAGGTCAGGCCCTGATTGACCGCTTCCGCCGCAGAGCCCATCTTGTGGGCGCACCCCTTGCAAACCCCTTCAATGATGCCCTGGGATTTGGCTTTCTCCCACAGCTGGTGAAGGGGATTTCCCGATTTGGCCAGTTCGGGCAGCAGGGCGGTTGCCGCCCCCTCCACGACGATTCGGCCTTCCATGCCCTTGGCATTCATGTCCAGCCCGTTGAGCAGGACATGGATGAAACAGACCGGGTCCCCGTTAAAAACGAAAAGCGCTACTTTTTTCATGCTTCCCCCGCTACTCCTCCTCCCAGCTGATACAGTCTTCGGGGCAGTATTTGATGGCCTCGTTCACCGCATCTTCGGGATATGCGTCCAATTCGACGACTTCAATGTATCCGGCATCGTTTTCGCGAAACACGTCCGGGCACACGGCCACGCAGCCCATGCACAAGGTGCAGGCGCCGATATCGACCACGGGTATTTTCATCGGTGTCTGGCGTTCACGGCGTCGCCGATTTTTTTGCCGTATTCGACGCAGGCGTCGATGCCGGCCGCGTCGGGAACGTATTGGAGCCGAGGACTCGGTTCGATCAGGGTGAACTTCATGGCCGCCAGTTCCGCCGTCACCAGCTTGACCGATTCGCCGCTCCATCCATACGAGCCAAAGGCGCCGCCGATCTTGTTCTCCGGTTTGAGTCCTTTCATGTAGACCAGTGTGTCGGCCACCGTGGGGAACATCTGGTTGTTCAAGGTGGGCGAGCCCACCACCACCGCCGCCGCATCCAGCACATCGGTCATAATGTCGCTGCGGTGGGAACTGCGAATGTGGATGGGTTTGACCTTGACGCCGGTCAGCGAGATGCCCTCGGCGATGGCATTGGCCATGGCTTCGGTGCTTTTCCACATGGTGTCATAGATGACCACCGCCTTTTTTTCCTGCTCCTGCCGGCTCCATCGCAGGTAGGCGTCAAGTATCTTGCCGGGATTTTTGCGCCAGATGACGCCGTGGTCCGGGCAGATCATGTCGATTTGAATTCCCGATGCCGCCACTTTTTCCATCAGCTTCAGAATGCGGGGCGCGTAGAGCAAAAGGATGTTGGCATAGTATTTTTTAGCCTGAACCATGAGATCCATGGCGGCCTGATCATCGAATTTATCGAACCCCGCGTAATGCTGGCCGAATCCGTCACTGGAAAAGAGGATGTGATCCTCCTTCAGGTAGGTGAACATGCTGTCCGGCCAATGGATCATGCGGGTTTCCATGAACGTGAGGGTGCGCCGGCCCAGGGAGAGTTCCTCGCCCTCTTCAACCGGATGGTAGTTCCAGGCGCTGGGGAAATGGCTGGCCAGGTTCTTGGCGCCCATCTTGGAACAATACAGCGGCTTGTCTTCTCCCACCCGGTGCATGACAGTCGGCAGCGCCCCCGAGTGGTCCATTTCGGTGTGGTTGCTGACCACCACGTCGATCTTTTTGGGATCGATAATCTGGGAGATGTTGGCGATCAGCTGGTCGGCAAACGGCGCCTTGACCGTATCGATGAGGGCCACCTTCTCGTCCATGACCAGATAGGCGTTGTAGCTGGTTCCCCGGTCGGTGGAGTAACCGTGAAAATCTCTGATGTTCCAGTCGATGACGCCGACATCATAGACGCCGTCGCTAATTTTAGTGGGTTTCATGCGCAGTTTCCTGTTGTCGTTTTCATCTGCCCATCAAGGATGGCGTCGCCATGCGCGCCTGGGCGAACGGGTGTTATCCGTCGATGTGGGTCGACCAATAATCGGGATGCCCTTTTCCCGCGTGCAGAAAAAGGGCATCCGGAGTCGGTCAATGAGAGAAGGGACGATCCACCGGCGCGACCTGAACCGCGATCGCAAGCGCTGGCCCCGCCGCTCGCGGCGGGGAGGGTTCAATTATTCTTCTTTCTCGAAATCGTCTTTGCTCGCCCCGCAGACCGGACATTCCCAGTCCCCGGGTACATCTTCCCACTTGGTGCCGGGAGCCACGCCATTGTCGGGATCGCCCGCTTCGGGATCATAAACATAGCCGCAGAGTGTGCAAACATACCTGTCCATTGTTACCTCCGTATAGTTATGCGTTAATTGTGAAAGGTGCCGCCGTGGGGAAGGTTCATTCGTGCCGCAATCGCGATCATGTCAAAACATCGTCTTTTCCCCTTAGCATGAAGGGGCTGGTGGTGTCTAATCGAAATTGGCTGCGATTATCCCAGCGGCTTGAACATCTTCTTCCCGGCGCCGCATATGGGGCATTTCCAGTCATCGGGGAGATCGTCAAACGAGGTTCCTTTGGGGATCTTGCCTTTGCGGTCGCCTTTGTCGGGGTTGTAGATATACCCGCAGTTGACGGTCTGACACTGGTACATTTCGTGCGGTTCGGCCATTTTTTGACTCCTTTTGGTTTTCGGTTTATTTGAACGATTGCATCAGTATATCGACGTTGGCTTCAATCGCCAGGCGCAGGCGGTCCATGGCCTCATCATCCGGTAACGTAGGCTCGGGCAGGGTCCATTGCACCATTTTTTTACCCGCCAGCGCTCTCTTGTCAACACCACCGCCGATGACGACCGTGAGATCGGGCGTGGGACCGCACAGGGCCTGTTCGATGGTCTGCGGTATGCGGTAGCCCAGGTCCACACCGACCCGCTGCATGACCCGGTTCATCGGCGCAGACAATTCGGCCGCGGGTCGCAGGGCGGCGAATTCGGTCCGGACACAGTCGCCGAAGCGCTCCTGGGCCATGGCGGCCGCCATGGGTGCCCGGCAGGCGCCTGTCGGTGAGATGAAAAGAACGCGCTTGCGCGTGACCAGAGGCAGGACGGTTTTTTGAATGGCCTCGTCAATGTCCGCGGCCAGGCCTTCGTGATGGCGGATGGCACCCTTGGATTCAACGCCCCGGTAGACGAGTGCGTGGCTGAACTGGGCGTCGATGGCGTCGAAAAAGTATTTGGCGGTCAGGTGGATGCCGTCGAAGAGCTGGCGTCCCCGGGATGCCGCGACGCTGAACAGCAGTCCTTTTCGGGTGGCCGCCAGTGGGTCTTTCAGTTTGTACACATATTTTCGCGACCACAGGGTCTGGCACCGGTCGATGAGGACTTTGAGTTGGGCGGAGATGCCGTAAAAAAAGACCGGGGTGGCGGCCACCACCAGATCCGCTTGCCGCAGCAGACCGAAGATTTCCGTCGACATGGGATCATCGCTAATCACACAGGTGCCGTGGGTTTCACAGTAACCGCAGCCCTTGCATGGCACAATGCCGGCCCGGGCCACCTGGATGGTTTTAACGGCAGCGCCTGCCTGACCTGCTTTTTCAAGAAAGGCGGCCAGAAAGGTGTCGGTGTTTCCGCCTTTGCGAGGGCTGCCCTGAAGTCCTAAGATCAGCATGGGTGTCAGTACATCTCTTCATGGGCCAGGTCGTCGTCGGTCACCTTGACGCTGAACAGGTGGTAGGCATAGATTTGGTAGGCCAGCACCACCGGCACGAACAGCAGCACCACAATGAGCATGATCTTCAGGGTCAAGGGGCTGGACGAGGCGTTAAAGGCCGACAGGCTGTACGCGGCATCGATGCTGGAGGGAAACAGGTTGGGAAACAGCCCGATAACGCCGAAAAATGTGCACGATACGATGGTGGCCGCCGATGCCAGCCAGGCCTTGAAAAAGGCTTTTTGGATCAGAAAGTACTTGATTCCCACGATGGCGGCAACGGAGATGGCCGGCACCAGAAACAGAACCGGACTGGCCAGGTAATTGTTGTACAGCGGGGTGAAGATGTAACTCGCCACCAGAAAAACGACCGCTACGCCGGTGAGTACCGGCCACAATTTGCCGGCAATGTCCTCGGCCCGTTGGGCTAGATTGCCATCTGCCCGCACGGCGAGCCACAGGGCGCCGTGGACCAGAAAGAGGCACACAAACAACACGCCGCCCAGCAGGCCGTAAGGGTTGAGCAGGGTCAGCAGGTTACCCAGGTAGATGCCGTCCTGGTCGATGGGGATCCCTTTGAAGATGTTGCCAAAGGCCACTCCGAAGAGCAGTGCCGGCAGAAAGCTGCCGACGAAGATGCAGGCGTCCCACACCTTTTTCCATGCCGGGCTGTCCACTTTGTTGCGGAACTCAAAGGATACGCCGCGCAGGATCAGGGCAAAGAGAATCAGCATCAGCGCCGAGTACAGGGATGAGAACATCACCGCGTAAACCAGTGGAAAGGCGGCGAAGGTGACGCCGCCGGCGGTGAGCAGCCACACCTCGTTGCCGTCCCACAGCGGACCCATGGCGTGGATCATCATGTGCTTGTCGCGCTCCGATTTGCCCAGGAAGGGATACAGCGTGCCGATCCCCAGGTCGAAACCGTCCGTCATGAAAAAGACCGCCCAGAGCAGGCCCCAGATAAAAAACCATACGGTTTGTAAGTCCATTGATATCCCCTGTGATTAATCTCTATTGGTAAATGCTTCAGCCATTGGCCGCTTTGGTGTCGGCCGCTGCCGGGCCTTTTTTGGCGAAATCGGCGATCAGGTAAAAGCCGGCGATTCCCAGCAGGCCGTACACCAGAACGAAGCCCACCAGGGATGTCATTACCTGAGTGGCCGCCACCGGCGATGCGGCATCGGCGGTTTTCAACAAGCCATACACGATCCAGGGCTGACGGCCCACCTCGGCCAGCACCCAGCCCATCTCGATAGCCAGGTAGGGCAGCGGGATGGCCAAAAGCATGACCCACAGGTACCAGCGGGATTCAAGCAGGCGGTTTTTCAAAAACAAGCCAACGATGGTGAGCAGAGGGAAAAGGGTTCCCAACGCCACCATGGTCCGGAAGGAGATGAACGTCGGCAGGACCGGCGGCCGTTCATCCTTGGGAATGTCCTTCAGGCCGGTCACCGCCGCATTGACGTCGTGGTGCCCCAAGAGGCTCAGGGCGCCGGGTAGTCGACCGATCTCGATGGCGTTGCGTTCGTTCTTTTCGTCAGGAATGGCGACCATGACGATGGGCGCCTGGGTTTGGGTCTCCCAGTGAGATTCCATGGCGGCCAGTTTGGCCGGCTGGGTCTGGGTTACATGAACGGCGTGCATGTCACCGGTGATGACCACCACGATCGAGGAGACCAACCCCACCACCAGGCCGATATTGAAGGAGCGGGTGAAAAAATCGATATGCTGCTTTTTGAGCAGGTGCCAGGCACTGATGCCCATCATGAAAAAGGCGGCCAGAAGGAAGGCCGACGGAATAGTATGCACGATCTCCAAGAGGCCGAATGGGTTGGTCACCACGGCCAGAAAATCGGTCAGTTCCGCCCGGCCGTCGCGGATGGTGAACCCCACCGGGTGCTGCATCCACCCGTTGGCCAGAAGAATCCAGATGGCCGAGACGTTGCCGGCGGCGGCCACCAGCCACATGACCGTAGCGTGGGCTTTCTTGGACAGTTTCTTCCAGCCGAAGATCCAGATGCCGATGAAGGTGGATTCCAGGAAGAAGGCCACGGACGCCTCGATGGCCAGAAGCGACCCGAAGACGTCTCCCACGTAGGCGGAGTAGCGCGACCAGTTGGTGCCGAACTGAAACTCCAGGGTGATGCCGGTAACCACCCCCAGGGCAAAATTGATTAAAAAGAGTTTGCCCCAGAACTTGGTCATGCGCAGATAGGTTTCATCACCTGTCCGCACATATTGGGTCTCCATATATGCCACCAGTACAGAAAGCCCCAGGGTCAGGGGAACGAACAAAAAGTGGAACATCGTGGCGGCGGCAAACTGGAGCCGGGATAACATGACAACGTCCATACCAATTCCTCCTCGAACCGATGCCGGCAACCAACCGAGGGGGGTCGGCTGCCCCAATATGCAATTGATCGTTGGTGGTGTTCATTCAGGCGGCCCCCAGCCCTTCAGGCACACGTCGAGTCAATCGGCGCGGCCGTGGTCCTGAAGGCTGGGTCCCATGGTATTGCAGTGACAATGCGGCGTCAAAACCGCGCCTAGCGGCAGGCTATACGCCCCCATCCAACGTGCACTGGGTGAAGTCGATGGGCTTGCCGCATTTGGCGCAGGTGTGGCTCTTGTTGAACTCGTCGGAGAAGATCTCTTTGCTCTCGCCGCATTCAGGACATTTGCAGATAAAGGATTTCAGGCTCTTGAACGTTTGATAGCCGGGGCAATGTTGGGGTGTGGACATAGCATCCTCCTTTTTGCAATTTGGGATAATGGGTGGTGGTGAGCCGTCGACGTCGATGGTCAGTTCAGTTTTTCGGCAATTTCCCGGCCGTAATCTTGGGCCATTTTCAGGCCACCACCCAAGTTGGCCGACTTGAGCCGCAAGGGAACGCTGACCATATTCATCTTGAAGATATTTTTCATGGTGTCGAAAATGCGGTCCGGGGCTTCGCCGCTCCATCCAAAAGCGCCGAAGGCACCACCTACCTTGCCTTCGAGGTCGGCCTTTTCAGCCATGAACAAGAGGGTCTTCATCCCCTGGACCATCTCCCCATGGTAGGTCGGAGAGCCGAATACCACGGCATCGAACCCTTTAAGGTCCTCCTCTTTTTTAACCTCGGTCACGGTGACAACCATTGCCTCGTGGCCGGAGAAGCGAATCCCTTCGGCGATGAGGTTGCCGATTTTTTCGGTTTCACCCGTGCGTGTGGCATAGACGATGAGCGCTTTTGCCATTTCCTGCTCCCTTCCTTGCATCTATTTAATTCTTGGATCCTTGCCTTCGTATTGGCAGTCGGGCGTGTAACAGGTGTTGTCCAGGAAATCACACTTTTCCTTGCATGACGGACATTTCTCAGGCGGCCTGTCCGCCTGCAGTTCATATCCGCAATTTCCGCATTTCCAGCTACCCATGAGGCACCTCCTTGTGGATGATGATCGTGTGACCGGCGTCCTTACTATAGGCTTTAAGGCAATTAAGTTGGACTGCGGTATCGGTCGTCGCAGTATACCACAATGCGGCTTCCTCCCTCTTGCCTTGCCAAATGAATTACCTTAAAGTTTTATCTCTTGCGGGCACGGATCACGTGCCGTCGCCGGCGGTGAGCCAGGACCAGCCTCCGGTTTTCGGGAGCCGGCAGCCAGGGGGGGCACCGTCTCCCGACGTTTATGGCGACGCAGGGCTACGCTTTCCACAATCCGTGAAGGTTGCAGTATTCTCTGGCGGAAACCGATGCTGCATCGATTTTGAAAACGGCTTCGGGTGTCTTGCCCGGGTCGAGAAACTGGAAATAGGACTTGCCGTCCGCGATCAGCTCGATCCATTGGATCCAGTGTTTCGCCTCCATGGGGTGGGCGACACTGCCCACTTTCACCTTGTAGCCGCCGTTGATCTTTTCGACCACCGGCACATGTTTTTCCTTGGCCGCATCGACGGTGTTCTCGGTCATTTTCTTCATGGGCTGGCCGCAGCAGACCAGTTCGCCGGCGCCACCGACGAGGACCTGAACGATGTTTCCGCAAAGATCACACTTGTACACGTCGTATCTTTCCGCCATTTTTCTTTCTCCTTTAACGATGTTTAGGGTTTAGCATGTGGACGCTGATCTGCGTCAGAAACCTTCATCCCACCATCCTTTGGCGATGTGGTTGAGCTTCTCTGCTTCGGCCAGCTGCTTGATCTTGTAGCCCGAGTCGCGAAGCATGCCGTAAAGAATGCCGCATCCGGTGTCCTCACGGTCCTCGTCGCCATCATGCGCCAGCTTGATCATCCGTTCGGCCAGCAGAATGACTTTTCTGAGATGGTGGTCACACGGTTTCACAGGTTGACGCTCTCCGAAGGGGTTGGGTGCCGCCGGCCGGTCAGGCTGCGTCGACAGCATCACTTCAGAGATTATCAAGATGCGTGCCAAAGCCTTGGGGAAGGTTCGGCAAACCAACAACTTATTGAATAAATTTAAAAAAATTTTTTATGTGCCCTCGGGCCGCCAATCGTGTCGGCCACTTCGGTTTGCCTGTCAATCCGCGTGACGATGGAGGTGGCCGGGATCTCCTGGGATGGTCGATGAAATCGCCCATGGTCGAAGGTCTCATGTTTACGCGATACATAGTTGTCTCGTAAGACAGAACGCACGGCACGGTTTCGTCGTTCAGGGGTTACTGAATGGCTGCTAACGCATCCACGATCTCTTTCAGATCGGGGCGCCGATTGATATCGGACACGGTAATGGAGCGAATGATCCCGGCTTTGTCGATGACGAACAGCGCCCGCTCGGCGGTCCCGTCCGTGCGCAGCACGCCAAACCGCCCTGCCGCCTCACCGTGGGGCCAGAAGTCCGACAGGACGGGAAACCAGAGGTCGCCCATCTGCCGGGTCCAGGCATGCAGGGTGGGCAGATTGTCGACGGTGATGCCAAGCAGAATCGCATCGTACCGCTCGAAAACGTCTCTGGCAATGTTGTAGCCCGGCCATTGATCCGAACAAACCGGCGTCCACGCAGCAGGGATAAAAGAGATCACGACGTTGCGCGTTCCACGGTATTGCGCCAGGGAAATGGATTCACCCGTCAGGGCCGGGAGGGTAAAGCGCGGGGCCGGATCACCGACCTTGACCTTCAGCACACTGTCCACCGGTTTGAGCCGGCCGGGATCAAAGCGCAGGGGTTGCATGGTTGTTTCCTGGGCGGGGCATGGGCCAGGCGCGATTGCAGCCAAGAGCACGGCGGCCCACCCGATCACGTGCTTCAGCAGCTTAGTCCCCCTGTTCGAAAATACGATGGCATTCAAACGCCATTTGCGTGTTTCCACCTTCATGAAACGACTCGACCAACGAATGTTGTTGAGACCGTCACGTCACGGCATGCGGTGCTGCGGACGCGGCGATCAATCCAGGCTCAAATAACCGTTCAGGCGGGTGATGACGGTTTCCACCTTGTCCATGCGTCCGGCGCCGGTCCACAGGACCCGCCCCCTGTCGGTCGGTCCGATGTCGGTGATGATGAAAAACGGGGTGCGAACCTCACCCACTGATTTGTGGACGATAAAGTCTTCGTCGGGAAACAGGGGAAAGGCGATCTGATAATGGTTGCGAAAATGGTCGACTTCATAGGCGGAATTGCCGACCCCGATCCCGATCATTTTCACCCGGCCACGCAGGGTCTCCGATGCTTCGATGGCCTGATACAGGCGGTTGACGGCCGGTGCCTCGCGCTGGCAGTGTGGACAGTAGATGCTGAAAATCTCGATGATGAGCAGTTGTCCGGCGATGGTCGTCGGGTCGAAGCTGCCGCCTTCGGTGAGACCCAGGTAGGCGCGCGAGCCAGTGGTCTCGGGTGCGTCCAGGCGAATGCCCGCCAGCAGTTCTCCGGCCGTCGGCGTCTGCTCTGCCACTGCCATACCGGGCAGAACGAACACAACCAGCGTGACCGCCAGCTGCAAGCAAAGGGTTTTCATCACATTCCCTCTTCGTCAATAGGGTCCCGCCAGGTGTTCGACAAGGTGGATAAGCGTATCAGGTGCGAACCTGGCACACTGGTGTCTCATGCAACAGCCGAAACACCACAAACAGGGGAAGGTCGTGGGCGGCGCCGGAACCACTTAGCATCGGTCGCCGGCCCTTTTTAAATCGACAGGTCGTCGCGACCGGTCACTTGGTGGCGACCAGCCGGCGGCTGAGCATGTTGATGTGGGACATCTCTTCCTTGATGATATCGTCCAAGCGGGACCGGCCCAGGCCATCCGGAACCAGGTCTTTCATGCCCAGGTAAAATACAATCGAATCTTTTTCAGCAAGGATGGCGGCCTTCAAAATCGCCTGCAAAGAGTGGGTATCGATCTTCTTTTCGAAAAAGATGCGGGTGTCGGCCAGGGCCTTGAGATATGATGCCGCTTCGCCTCCCGGGTCAAACACAGTCGAGGTTGTCTCCGCTTCGGTGAGTTTTTTTCGCATGGTTGAAAAGGTTTTTTCGTGGCGGTCTTCCATCGCCGCCAGGTCGGAGAGAAAATTTTTTGCGTCCGGGTCCTGGATGTCTGCGGCGGCTTTCCTGTAAAAGACGGCGCCGTTTCTTTCGATCTGCTCAGCCATCTCAAACACATCATCCGCATTATAATCGTAGCTCATGGTCGGATCTGCCTTTCTTCCCTGACGGTAGGGGGTCTCAAATGGGATATTGATCAGAATCGCCTGTGTCCGGAACATGCCCCCATCGGTGGTGCGCTGTCAACCCAAAAAAAGAACCCAGCGACCGGTGAACCGCGGTAGCGAGCGAACAATCAATCGATTTTCATCCTTACGGTGAACCCTACCCGCCGCTTGCCGCGGAGAGGGTTCAGTCAGTCCTTTTCTTCATTCAGGCGGCACTCGTCGTCCCACTCCGGGCAGGCGCTTTTGCGTTCGGCGGCAAATTGGAGCATGCATTCACCGCACTCCAGTTCAATGTTCGGTGCATCTCCATAGCGTGCCTTGAGCTCTTCTTTGGACAGCACCTGCGCAAAGCTGCACCCGCATTGGGGACAGGCGGATTTGATGTGGTAGCGTTTATGACCCATGAACAGCCTCCTGATAATTTGAAGTTTATGAAAAATGACTTATCATAACCATAAAAGCAATATCAATGCCAGTGGGTGAAGCGTGTTTTTTCACATTGGCATGTTTATTGATGGATGATGCAGGCAGCACATCGCCGCCACTTACCCATACTTACCAAGGAGGACAACATGGCTCAGACCGCATTCAAAGGATCACCCGTTAAATTGTCCGGCGATCTTCCCCAGCTGGGGGCGGATGCCCCGGATTTTACCTTGACCCGCAGCGACCTGTCCGATGTTTCGCTGAAGGACTATGCCGGAAAAACAGTTGTGCTCAACATTTTCCCGAGCATCGATACACCGACCTGTGCCATGTCAGTGAGAAAATTCAACGCTGAAATCGGCAAAACCGACAACGCGGTGGTGCTTTGCATATCGGCCGATCTTCCCTTTGCCCATGCACGCTTCTGCGGAGCCGAAGGGCTGGACCACGTGGTCTCCGCCTCCACCTTTCGCAGCCCTGGTTTCGGCGATGCTTACGGCATGCGCATTGCCGGCGGTCCACTGGCCGGTCTCATGGCGCGGGCGGTGGTGGTCATCGACGGGAAAGGCAAGGTGGTTTACACCCAATTGGTGGACGAGATTTCCAAGGAGCCGGATTACGAAAAAGCCATGGCCTGCCTGGCCAGGGAGGATGTCATGCAGGCATGCACGGCCAGCTTTACGGCGGAGCATTCCCGGGGCACGGATGACGACGGTCCCTGCGACGACGGGCGTGCCGGCGGGTGATGCGGTCTCGACTTGCACCCTATCGGCCGATAGCTGCACTGGAGATCACGATGTGCCGGCGGAGGTACGATGCTTGCCGGTGGCACGGATTCGATGGATTGACGGTCATTCACAGTGACCACGGACCCTTCTTAAGGAGCGTCGATGGCAAACGAGCGTGTGCTGATACGGTGCCGAAGCTGCGGTACCCGCAACCGGATCCCCGTGGCGAGGCTGCAAGATGGTCCCCGCTGCGGAAGCTGCAAGCAGCCGTTCCCACCCATTCCCATCAACACCCGGCCGGTGGTGGTGACCGATCGCACGTTTGCCGACGAGGTGATTGCCAGCCCCCTGCCCGTGCTGCTGGATTGCTGGGCTGCCTGGTGTGCCCCGTGCGGAGCCATGGCCCCCGTCCTGGAGGACCTGGCAAGGGCCTATGCCGGCCGATTGAAAGTTGCCAAGCTCAACGTCGACCAGAATCCGATGACGGCCAGCCGATACAGTGTCATGAGCCTGCCGACGCTGCTGTTTTTCAGGGATGGAAAGGTGGTTGATACGGCCGCCGGTGCATTGCCGAGACTGGAAATTGAACGGTTTCTTTATCGCTTTTTAAATAGGTAGATGGACCCTGAACCCTTTTGGGAGCAAACATGAAGATCGCCATCACCGGGGCATCCGGATTCGTGGGAACTGCATTGACCCGTCTGCTGCTGGACGGCGGGCACGTGGTGACCGGGTTGGGAACATCCGCCTCCCATCCACTTCAATCGGCGGCACACTTCACATGGATCCGCGCTGACACCACCCGTGCCGGAACGTGGCAGGCGGCGGTGAGCCAGGCCGATGCCGTGGTCAATCTGGCCGGACGCACCATTTCCAAACGCTGGTCCCGGTCCTACAAAGCGCAGATCGTCGACAGCCGGGTGCTCACCACGCGCAACGTCGTCAGCGCCTTGAACGGGGCGGACAAGATCTTGATCAGCACGTCGGCGGTCGGCTATTACGGCAACCGGGGCGACCAGGAACTCACCGAACAGTCGACCCCAGGCACCGATTTTCTGGCACGGTTATCCGTGGATTGGGAAAACGCCGCACTGGATGCCGAAACGCAGGGTACCCGGGTGGCCATCATGCGTTTCGGCGTGGTGCTGGGAAGTGGCGGCGGGGCCCTGGCCCAGATGCTGCCGGCCTTTCGCATGTTTGCCGGCGGTCCGTTGGGCAGCGGCCGACAGTGGTTTTCCTGGATTCACCTGGACGATCTTCTCGCCGCGATTCAATTTCTCCTCGGTCGCGACGATGCACGCGGTCCGTATAATTTCTGTGCGCCGGGGGTGGTCCGCCAAAAGGATTTCGCCCGGGCGTTGGGCGCCGCCCTTGGCCGGCCGGCCGTGGTCCCTGTGCCTTCCCTGGCCCTGCGGCTGATGATGGGGGAGGTCGCCGGCGTGCTCCTGGCCAGCCAGCGGGTGCATCCCGACCGGCTGATCGCCGAGGGATTTTCCTTCCGTTTCGCGGAAGTCGATGGTGCCTTGGCGGATCTGGTAACCGATCATGACTGAACAACCGTTAACAGCGGCGGATTATCATCGAATCACCAGTTACCGTCGCCACCAGCTGACGCCCCATGCCCTGGACTGGGCGCATCAGCCCATGTCGATCAAGCGCTACCCGGATCTGCCCCGGGTGCCACTGGATCGCCGTGCGAAGTTGCCGGCGATCGATTATTTCGACCTGATGAAGCGCCGTCCGGGCACCGAATCAAGCTGTCCAGGCCAACTGGACAGCCAGACGCTTTCGACGGCATTCAGGCTGACCCACGGGGTTACCGCCCGTGCCATGCACGCCGCCGCGCCTTTTTATTATCGCAGCGTGGCCTCGGCCGGTGCACTATACCCATTTGAAATTTACCTGGCCGTTCACCGCCTGGATGGGATAGCCCCGGGAGTTTACCATTACGACCTTTTTGATTTCTCCCTGACCACCCTGCGCCATGGTTCGGTGCCTGAGATTCCACCGGTAGACCGCACCGTATCGGCAACCTTTTATATCAGCGGCATTTTCTTTCGCAGTGCATGGAAGTACCGCAACCGCGCGTACCGCTACGTGCTGTTGGATGCCGGGCACCTGCTGGAGAACCTGCGGCTGGCCCTGGGTGCGCTGGATCTTGGTTATTCCCTCCATCTTGATTTCGATGATGAAGGGGCCGCGACCCTGCTGGGATTGGATCCGCAGCGTGAAGTCTGCTTGGCCTGTGTGCATCTGCATAATGGTAACACGGGGGCCAAAAAGCCTGGAGAGACCATACCCGTGGGCCCCCTTTCCGCTGACCTTCTCCAGGCATCCAGGGTGTCCGAGCAAGAGGTTGCCTATGGGGATATCCTTTCCATCCATCGGGCAGGAAATGGGGTCGACAGCCCCTTTCCCCGGGCCCTCCCGGCGTTGCACGTACTCGACAACCAGCCGTTGTCGTGGATCGATATAGATGGGCCGGATCACCCGGGATCGGCGGATTATGCCCGTGTGCTGCAGCAGCGCCGTTCCCGCCGAAACTTTATTGTCGCGCCCGAGCCTCCATACGAATTCATGGCCTTCGTGGACCTGATGGCCCGCCATATGGGGACCTCTTCAAATATGCCAAGGGCGTGCCGATCCGCCATCGCCATTGGGTTTCTGATTGGCGCAGGGATGCCGATTCCACCTGGTTTTTATCTGCTGGATCCGGACGCGAAACGACTGGGACGCGTGTCGGGCGGCAGGCTTACCGAATCGATGGCAGCTGCCTGCCTCGATCAGATGTGGCTGAAGCATGCCGCCCTCCATTTGCTGTTCCTGACCGACCTGGCTGCCCTCGACCGAAATTGGGGGCCGCGGGGCTATCGCTACGCCATGATCGAGGCAGGGCGCCTGGGTCAGCAGGCATACCTGGCGGCTACGGCTTTAGGCTGGGGGGCATGCGGGATTGGTGCCATTTACGACCGGGAGGCGGCTGACCTGCTGAATCTGGCGGCCGACGGTGCGTTGCTTTATCTGGTCGGGATCGGTCCGGTCAAGAGGCGTGGACACCTGACCTGAACGGCCCCCTACCCGTGGGGAAGGGGTTGCTCCATCACTCAACCGGGAGAAGAGACCATGTTCTCCGACCTCAAAATTTTCAGCGGCAGCGCCAACCGGCAGCTGGCTACCCACATCTGCGAAACCCTGGGGATCGGCCTCAGCCGCCTGTCGGTGTCCCGCTTTTCCAACGACAACCTCTTTGTCCAGATCCGTGAGAACGTGCGGGAAAAGGATGTATTCGTCGTGCAGCCGTTTACCGCGCCGGTGGGCGACACGATCGTCGAATTGTTTATCATCCTGGATGCCTTGAGAAGTGCGTCGGCCCGGCGCATCACGGCGGTAATTCCTTATTTCTCCTACGCCCGCTCGGACAAGAAAGATGCCCCGCGTATATCCATCACCGGCCGCCTCATGGCCGATCTGATCAGGACCGCTGGCGCCGACCGGGTCCTTACCATGGACCTGCACTCGGATGCGGTGCATGGATTTTTCAGCATCCCGGTGGACCACCTTACCGCCATTCCCTATTTCGTGGACCACTTTCGCGGCCGGCTGAATCTGGACAACGCCGTGGTGGTGGCCACGGATGCCGGCGGCGCCAAACGGGCCGGCCGCTTTGCAGAGCGCATTCAACTGCCCATGGCCATCATCGACAAGCGGCGCGTGGCCGATACCGAAGTGGTCCAGGGGCTGGTGGTGGGCGACGTGAAGGGTCGCGATGCCATTATCTTTGAAGACGAGATTTCCACGGGCGGTACCCTGGCCGCGTCCGCAAAAACACTAACAGCGGCGGGTGTGCAAAGCATTCACGTGGGGGCGACCCACGGCGTGCTGTGCGGTCCTGCGGTAAAACTCTTGGTGGACAGTCCCATCGAATCCGTGGCCGTCACCGACACGGTGAGCCTTCCCCGGGACAAACAGGCCGAGAAAATCCATATCCTCTCGGTGGCCCCGCTCTTTGCCGAGGCGATTCGGCGCATCCACACCGGGGAGAGCGTCGGTGCCCTGTTTGACTGATTATTTGGTTAAAGTGATTCCAGTCGTTGCCGATATTCCTTGTCAAGGAGACGCAGCCATGGAAATCGTCGTAATCAACAGCGCTTTCGTGAGAAACGAGGAACCGAAAAAGCGGGTAACGCGGGTTCCCGGCAAAAAATCCCAATTCGAGGAAAAGCGCCGCAACCGAACGGATCGGCGAAAAAGTGTCCGGGATGGTGTGGTGGTCAGCTTGTCCTATCGAAATGATCGGCGGACCGGACAGGACCGGAGACGGACCAAAGCCGATTGAGTCTGTTTTGCTTACCCGTCCACCCCTGACGCGTGAGTCGTCCCATGAATCAGATGAATGCCATGATGCTGGCGCGTATCCGCGATCTGAACAAAACCGAAGCGCCGCTGGTGTGGCAGACGGTTCCCATCCCGACCCCGGGCGACCAGGAGATTCTGATCCGGGTGATGGCCTGCGGGGTGTGCCACACCGAACTGGATGAAATCGAGGGGCGAACCCCTCCGCCGCGATTTCCCGTGATTCCCGGGCATCAGGTGGTGGGTCGGGTGCAAGCAAGCGGTGCGGGTGCCGTTCGATTTCCCACGGGGCAGCGGGTGGGGGTCGCCTGGATCAACCGGACCTGCGGCCGTTGTGAATTCTGTCTGGATGGCCGGGAGAACCTTTGCCCCGAATTTGCCGCCACCGGGCGGGATGTCCATGGCGGCTACGCCGAGTTTATGACGGTGCATGAGGCATACGCCTACCCGATCCCCGATCGATTTTCGGATGCCCAAGCGGCTCCGCTGCTTTGCGCCGGAGCCATCGGGTTCCGGTCCATGGCCCTCTGCAACCTGCAGAACGGGCAGCGTCTCGGGCTTACCGGATTCGGCGCCTCCGCCCACCTGGTGCTTAAAATGGTGCGGCACCAGTTTCCTGACGTGCGGGTTTATGTGTTTGCCAGAAGTCCCGGCGAGCGGTCATTCGCGCGCGCGTCAGGGGCCGTGTGGGCCGGGCATACGAAAGATACGGCACCGCAGCCGCTGGATCGGATCATCGACACCACGCCGGCCTGGACGCCGGTGGTGGAGGCATTGAACAATCTCAAGCCGGGCGGCCGCCTGGTCGTAAATGCCATTCGCAAGGAAGCCGCCGACCGGGACGTCCTACTGCAGTTGGACTATTCTTCTCATTTATGGCATGAAAAGGAAATCAAAAGCGTCGCCAACGTGGCCCGGTCGGATGTTTCCCGGTTTCTGGAACTGGCCGACCGGATCCCCATCATTCCAGAGGTGGAGACCTTCAGCCTCGAAGCGGCCAATCGCGCGCTGCTCGAATTGAAAAACCGGCGGATTCGGGGTGCCAAGGTGCTCGTAATGGACCATCGGTAAGGGCGCACGGTTATTTCATGCCGCGACCCCAACATGCCGCTAAAGCAAATTCCAAAAGCTGCCGATACCCTTTTCAGTCGTCGGGTAATTTGATCCAGCGCAGACCATCAGCCCTGTGTATGGCCGGAGATGCCGTCGTGAGAAAATTTATCACCAACCGTGCCAAACTGATCAGCAGATTGGATCGGGATATCGGCGTCCTGATCGACAACTGCCTGGGGTTTCTCTATTCCATCGATCTGGGGCTTGAGATGCGTAAAGAGACCGCCCGGATCGAGTCGGCCCTGTACGATATGGTTTACCTGGGTCGAACGCCGGCCGGTTGTGAGTTCAAGGAAAACCTTTTCCGTACGCGGATACTGCCGCTCATGAAGGTATTGGCACCGCCCGGATACTACTTCGGTATTGATCCAGATCACAACGGGCTGCTCGGATACTGGCGGCAGCCCGATGTTGACGCCGATGAGGGTCGATCCATGCCGGTCGATTCCCGCACTGCCGGCTGATGGGGTTCTCGGCCCACGGCAAATTCCTTGACACGCCGTTTTGCCCCATTGTACGTCTAACCTAGATCATATGCAGCCAATCGCTTTTCCACCGTCCTTGGTTACCATCAGAGAATGAACGGCAAGAGGGTCGTTTCGTGTTCTCCCTGCGGTTTATGCTTACATTGACGGCGACCGCTTTCCTGTGGTGTCCCGTCGCACCATTACGCCCAATCAGCGCGGCTGTGCGTGAGCCTGCGTGGGCCGGCAGGTTTTATCCGGCTGACCGGGAGGATCTGGTCCGGTTGATTCGCCGCCTCACGGATGCAGCCGAACAGAATTCCAAGGCCGCCCATCGTCCACCCATCCGGCTGCGTGCCCTGATGATGCCGCACGCCGGATATGCCTATTCCGGTATCACGGCTGCCCACGCCGCCCTGGCCATTGCCCGTGACCGATTCGGCCGGGTGGTTCTGCTGGGGCCCGATCACCGGGTGGGATTCCGAAATGCCTCGATCACCGGGGCCGACGGCTGGCGAACCCCTTTGGGCACGGTTCCTGTCGGCGATTTCAGCCCCATGCTGAGGGCCCGGCCGGAACTCTTTGAGACGATAGCGGCGTCGGACCGGCAGGAGCACAGCCTGGAGGTGACGCTTCCTTTTTTACAGTCCCGCCTGTCCCGATTTGAATTGATCCCTGTGGTGCTGGGGTCCTGCGATGCCGAAAAAATGGGTCAGGCGATAGCGACCCTGATGCAGAACCCGCGGACCCTGCTGGTGGTCAGCGCGGACCTGTCTCATTACCTGCCCTATGACGAGGCCGTTAAACGGGATCGGGAGACGCTGGACCGAATCCTTTCACTGGATTCCCGGTGGCAGGAGGATCAGGACAATCGCACCTGCGGCCGATACCCGGTGGGGGTGCTGCTGGAACTGGCCCGGAAACGACGTTGGCAGCCGATACTGCTGCATTACAGCAACAGCGGCGATACCGCCGGTGACAGGCAAGCCGTGGTGGGGTACGGCGCCGTTGCCTTTTACGGAGATGAACCCATGCAAAACCGAACCGATAACCGTCGACCGCTGACCCCTGAGCAAGGGGCCGCCCTGGTCGCCCTGGCCCGGCAGACCCTGGCGCGCCATTTCGGTGAAATGATCGCATCGGCCGATGCGCAGCGATTGGAGAAGCTCCTCGCGGACCAAGCGTTTCAGGCTCGCTGTGGCACGTTTGTCACCTTGAAAATCGACAACCAGCTGCGGGGATGCATCGGCAGTCTGTCGGCCAGGGTTCCGATCCTTGAGGGGGTGTGCGACAATGTGCTGAATGCGGCCCTTCGCGACCCGCGGTTTTCCCCCTTGGGAAAAAAGGAGCTTGAGGCCGTGCATATCGAGGTGAGCGTGCTTTCCGAACCGGTCGCGCTGACCTACACCGATGCCGATGATCTGCTGGCCAGGTTGAGGCCCGGTATCGATGGGGTGATTATCAAAAGTGGCCTTGCCAGCGCCACTTTTTTACCCCAGGTATGGGATCAACTGCCCCGGCCGGAACCGTTTCTCTCCCATCTGTGTGTGAAAGCCGGCCTGCCTGCCGACCAATGGCGGAAGGGTGATCTGGAGGTGCAGGTCTATCAGGTGCAGTACTTTGAAGAGGCTCGATGACGGCGGCGTTCGCCGGGTGGTGGTCGCCACGGGCATTGCCTCGGTGGCTGTTCAACTGGTGTGTGTCCGTGAATATTTGGCTCAGTTCCAGGGCAATGAGATCGTCATTGCCCTGATCTTTTTCTGCTGGCTGGTTTTCGGCGGTATCGGCACCCTGGCGGCCAAGGGATTGGGGGCGCGGGTGCTGCCGCCATCTCCAACCACCCTGGCCATACTCTCCTGCCTGCTGGTCATTTTTTCCGTGGGTCAGGTGATTGCCATTCGCTGGCTGCGGGACCTGGTTTTCATTCACGGCACGTCGGTGGGGTTTTATTCCACCTTGGGTTACGTCGGCGTCACCCTTTTCCCCTATGCGCTGCTGGTGGGCTTCGTGCTGCCGTACAGCCTGTCGGTGGCCCGATACCGGTCCGCCCGATATCCCGGCAACTGGATCTACATGGCCGACAACGCGGGGGATGCGGCCGGTGCGGCGATTTTTTCTTTTGCCCTGGTTTATTGGCTGACCCCGTTCCAGATCCTGTTGGTGGTCCACCTTCCGCTGCTGTTCTCCCTGCTTCGGCTGGAATCGGCCTTTTCCCGTCGAAGCGCAGCTCTGGGCATCGCGGCGGTGCTGGCCCTGATAACGGGGGTCATGTTTGAAGATCGGCTGCTGCCCACCCGGGAAGGTCGTCGAATTCACTATGCGGAGAGCCGTTACGGCCGCATTGAGGTGATCGAATCGGCAGGAGAGGTCTCCATGTTCCGTGACGGCGTGCCGAGCCTTTTTTCCCAGGATCCGGCCCTGGCGGAGGAGGTCGTTCATATTCCGCTTTCCCAGGTAGATCGGCCCCGTCGCCTGCTGCTGGTCTCCACTGTCGGGGGCATGATGGCAGAGGTGGCCAAGTATCACCCCGACAGGGTGGACTATGTGGAGCTGGACCCGTTGGCGGCCCAGCTGCAGCTTCGCTTTGATCTGCTGACGCCCATAGGCGGAATGACCGTCATCGCCCAGGATGCCCGTGCATACCTTTCCCGCGCATCGACGCGTTACGACGCCATCCTGGTCAGCCTGCCGGAGCCGGAAACCTATCAGGTCAATCGGTTCTTCACGGCCGGATTCTTCGAGCTGGTAAAAAACCATCTGGAACCGGGCGGCGTTTTCAGTTTTGCCATCGACGGGGTGGCCAACTACATCTCAGAGATCCGGCAACAGAAGCTGTCGTCGCTGGCCAACACGGCCGGTACCTATTTCAGCCACGTCATGCTCATGCCGGGTCAGCGGCTGCTGTTTGTCTGCCGTGATCGGCCGATTCGGACCGACATACCGGTGCTTCTGGAACAAAAGGGAATCGACACCCGCCATATCCGCCGGTATTTTGCCGGCGACCTGACCGGTCAGCGGATCCGCCAACTCAACGACGCCGTGGATCCCACCATCGCGCGAAACCTGGATCTGTCTCCTCGGTTAATGCGGCTGGCCTTCGTTGGATGGTTAAATCGCCACGGCGAGTCATCGCGTTGGTTCGCGCTGGCATTGTCGGTTGCGACGCTGGCCTACCTGACTCGAATCACCCGTCCTCAGTGGGTGCTGCTGACCACCGGTTGTGTCAATATCGGCGCCGAAATGGTAACCATCTTTACCTTTCAGACGCTTTATGGTTATGTTTACCTTCAGATCGGGGTGCTGGTCACCGTGTTCCTGGCCGGTTTGCTGCCAGGCGCCTGGGCAGGCGGGCAGTTTTGCGGCAACCGGCGTCGGGCATTGATGACCGGCGATCTGCTGCTGTGCATGCTGCTGGTGTCTTTTGGCGTCATTTTGGTCCTTGCCCGGCAGGGCATGCCGACCGCCGTTTTATACGGCTTCGGCCTGGCCGTCTCCTTTTGCTGCGGGTTCCAGTTCCCTTTGGCCCTGATGATTTCCGGTGACAGCGGCGCCGCCGCGGCACAAAGTTTTTCAGCGGACCTGGTGGGTGCGGCCATCGGGGTCCTGCTGGTGAGCCTGGTGTTGATCCCTTTTTTGGGGATCCTGTGGGCGACCCTATGTCTGGCCGCGATGAAGCTGGTCAGCTTCCTGGTTGCAGGATCGATCCATGAAACGTCTTAGCCGGCGACAATTCGTGCTGGCCGCCGCGGTCAGCTTTTGCTGCACGGCCACCGGCCATGCCCGCTGGTCTTTCTTCGGCGCCGACGCGGGCGCTCCGACTGACATTCGGGGGACGGTCTTTAAAAAAGATGCCCCTGCGTCCCTGTGGAAATGGTCCAAGGCCGCCTATCACTTCAGCCGGCTGGACCACGGCGCCGTGTTGTGCACCTTATGTCCCAACCGCTGCCGACTCTCACCGGGAGACCGCAGCGTCTGCCGCAGCCGGGTGAACCTGGACGGCACCCTATACAGCCTTGCCTATGGGAATGCCTGCTCGGCCAACGTGGACCCGGTCGAGAAAAAGCCCCTGTTTCATTTCCTGCCAACCACCCGTGCTTTTTCCATCGCGGCCGCCGGGTGCAACTTCCGCTGCCTCAACTGCCAGAACTGGGAAATTTCCCAGGCCCGCCCCGAGGATGTGCGGCACTTCGATCTGTTTCCCGAGGCGGTGGTCAGGGCGGCCGTGAATAGCGGGTGTCAATCCATCGCTTACACTTACAGCGAACCGACGACGTTTTATGAGTACATGATCGACACGGCGCGCATCGCCAGGGATAGCGGCCTGCGCAATATATGGGTGTCGAACGGCTATATCAATCAGGAGCCCTTGGTCGCCTTGTGCCGGGTATTGGACGGCGCCAACGTGAACCTTAAATCAATCAGTGACGACGTCTATCGACAGCTAAATGGCGGGCGGTTGAAACCGGTGCTGGACACCTTTGTCACCCTTCACCGGCAGGGCGTCCATTTTGAAATGACCCATCTGGTGGTTCCCGGCTATGGGGACAGCGATGAGACGGTCCAACGCATGTGCGGCTGGATACTGGAACATCTGGGATCCGATTATCCGCTCCACTTTTTGCGCTTTTTTCCCCGTTATCGGCTGGACCGTCTGGCCCCCACGCCAGTGGCCACCCTGATCCGGTTCAGGGAACTGGCCATGGCCGAAGGGATCCGATATGTATATCTGGGCAACGTGCCCGATAACGCGGGCAATCACACGTTCTGCCACCACTGCAAACGGCTGCTGGTTGAGCGGCAGGGTTACCACATACCCACTTTTCATGTCACCAACGGGCGCTGCCAATTCTGCCACACCCCCATTCCCGGCGTGTGGCCGGCAGATGGGGCGTGACCGGATGGCCGGATCAGTGCAAGCGTTCAGTGGCGTAGTTGCGGATGAATTTATCGATCAGTTCCGTCTGAAGCATGGTGAGGCCCTCGAAGCGCACACCACGACGGGCCTGGCCCGCTTCGGGGAGGGGGAAGCCGGGGATGCTGCCGTCCGCGGGGATATCGGAAACGCTGCGACAGCGGATGCCGCTGACAAAAATTTCACCGTCGGGCGTCATGATGGCAAGCTGATCAGATGGATGGCCCGGCATCGAATCCATCTCGTGGCTGTAAGCCAGTCCGGACACGCCGATGTCTACCAGGCTGAACCGCTCATACGGGTGGGTGCGCGAGACCACGAAGGTGCCTGTCGGGGCGCCAAAGCGCGGGTTTTTACGGCGCTCCGTTGATACTGGCATCAGTACGCTGCGGATGGTTTCGGCCAACTGCTGCATGCCCACGGGTTTCATGATCAAGGACTGGATGCCCAACGATTGGGCGTTTTCCTGACTGACCTGTTCGTTAAACCCGGTGCAAAGAATAATGGGAAGGTCATTGCGCACGGCCTTGATCGCTTTGGCCAGGCCGGTGCCCGTCATCCCGGGCATGGTCATGTCCGTGATCAGCAGGTCATAGCGCCGGGGGCAGTCGAGAAACGCCTTGAGTGCCTCGGCACTGTCGGTATATGGGCTGACCGTGTACCCCAGCTGCTCGAGCACCTGTCGCATCATGTCCACGAGCATCTCTTCATCATCCACGATCAGAATATGTTCATTGCCGCCCGTCAGGCCCTGCTGGCTAGAAAGAGCGGGTTCCGCGTCGATGATGGCGTCCACCCTCGGCAGGTAGAGGTGAAATTCCGTGAACCGGCCCGGCACGGTGAAGGCCCTGATGGCGCCGCCATAGCCTTTGATGATGCCATGAACCACCGAGAGGCCCATGCCCGTGCCTTTGCCGGTTTCCTTCGTGGTGAAATAGGGGTCGAAAATCCGATCGATGATATCCTTTTCGATGCCGTGGCCGGTGTCGGCGACCACCAGCCGGGCGTAGCGGCCACTGGAAAGATCCGAATCGGCGGCGGCGCTATCCAGCGTCACCGGGTCCAGTCGGATGGTCAGTACGCCGCCGTCGGGTTCCATGGCATGGGCGGCATTGGTGCACAGGTTGAGCATGATCTGATGAATCTGGGTGGCGTCGGCGATGGTGATGCATTCGGTGGTGCAGATATCGCGTTCGATGGAGATGTTGGTGGGCAGGGAGGCGCGCATCAGCTTGAGCGACTCCGTGATGACGCTGTTGAGACGAAGCGGCTTGCGGCCGGATTCTTCCTTGCGGCTGAAGCTGAGCAACCGCTGAATCATCTCCCGCGCCCTCAGGCTGGCCGTAAGAATGCGTTCTATATTCAGGTGGGCGGGGCTGTCGCCGGGCATGTCGGCCAGGGCCAGTTCCGCATTGCCTAAAATGATGCTCAGTACGTTGTTGAAGTCGTGGGCGATGCCGCCGGCCAGGGTGCCGATGGCTTCCATTTTTTGAGACTGGCGCAGTTGGTTTTCAAGCTGCCGTTTCTCGGCCCGCACGCACACGTTGTCCTTTTTCATCTGCCGCTGACGCAACACGTTTTCCACCCGGATGATCAGTTCGTCGGGTTCGAAGGGTTTTCTCAGATAATCGCTGGCGCCTTTGCGGATGGCCTTGATGGCCGAATCGACGGAGGCCTCTCCGGTGACAATAATGAAGGCGGCGTCGCAGCACTCTCGATCGACGGCGTCGAGCAATTCAAAGCCAGTCATCTCCGGCATCATGACATCCAGGATGACCAGGTCGGGGGACTCGGCATGGATGAGGGTCAGGGCATGGCGTGAGCTGTTGGTGGTGTGTACCTGGTAGTTGCCGCTGTCCAAGACCGCCTTGAGGCTTGCGGTCATCAATGGTTCATCGTCGCAGATCAATATTCGCGGGCGGTTCTCCATGCAGCGCTCCTAAGTGACTGAGTCCAGTGCAGTTCCGTTTTCCGATGCATTGTCGCCGGTGGGCAGTTCGATGTGAAAACAAGTCCCCCTGCCCGGGGTGCTTTCCAACAGCAGGGTGCCTTTAAGGTGGGTCACCGCCTCATGGACGATGGACAGCCCCAGTCCGTCGTGACCCGTCTTCGAAGTCACATTCACCCTAAATAGGTCATTTTTTATCGATTCGTCAATACCCGGGCCGTCGTCACAGATGCTGATTTTGATATGGCCCGCCTCTTCTGCGTTGCCGACTGGTCGGGAGGGGGCATCCAGCATGCGGCTGATCACCCGAATGGTTCCGCCATCGGGCAGCGCTTCTATCGCATTTTTCAACAGGTTAAGCAACGCCTGCTTCAACCGGTCCCGATCCAAAGCGATGGCGGGGACGTGCGTATCCAGATCCTGTTCCAGAACGATGGCCGAATCGCCGGGCAGACTTCCACGCAACAGCCCCAGTATGCCGGTAATCGTTGCATTCACGTCAACGGTTTCAAGGAGCATGGGAATGCGTTCCGACGGTGATACCAGGGATTTTATCAGCCCGGTCATGCGGTTGATCTCCTCATCGATAATACGGAGCGCATCCCTGGCCGATGATTGGTCATCGGTGCGCAGGGTCAGAACCTTGAGATAGTTTTTGATGATACTCAACGGATTGTTGATTTCATGAACGATTTTGCGTGTTTTTGACATGGCCGATGCAGCGCGATCCGCCGCTCGGCTGGCGCTTTGGTCGCTGCGCTGCCGTTCTTGTTCCAGCGCCCCGGCCACGGCAGCTACAATGGCCTTCAACAGCGAGATCTGCTGCTCGATCCAGGGCCAGTCGCCGGCATCGACGCCCAGGAGCAATATCGCCCTGCCGTTGCCGCTGCCCGATCGAATCGGCATACAGACGATGCCATCGGTTTGCATGTAGGCCATGAGTTGCTGGTCGACGATCGTCAGTTTTCGCATTTGAGCGCTTGAAAATGAATTCACCGTTGCACCACTGGCATGGCTGATGGCCGGCAGGCAGTCCGTTGCGGTCAGGGGAATGCGGAGCCGATCCATGTGGAGCGGCAAGATGTCCCCCGCAGCGAAACGTCCGATCAGAAAATTGCTCTTGGGATCATGGTCAAGCATGATCAGGGCATCGATGCCCAAAAAGACGCTGAGACTTTGGCGCAATACCCTCAGGATCGCACTGCGAACGGTTGCCGTCAGCAGATTCTGATAAACGCTGGACAAGACGGTGCTGGTTTTGATCGCTTGTCTCAGGGGAACGGTGATCGTATCGGTGGTCCAGTCTTTTTCCGGTACATCGTGAACACCGTCGAGTTCGCCTGCCGCCATGAGGGCTTGCTCCCGGGCGGCCCGTGAAAGGCGGTTCAGTTGCTGGGTGTCCAGGTTCAGCAGGTCGGCGACGGTCTGATAGGCCGTGGATGACGGGTGCGGCTCGACGGCCAACCGGTTGGCCGACCACACCATCTGGACCAGCGGGAGGGCGTTGACCACTGCTGCTGCGGTGGCCGTGTGGTATTCGGCCGAATCGGCGGCAAACCATGCGTCGGTGTAGCGGCGGATCAGCTGCGCCCCGATTCGGCCATGGTCTGATCCGGCAACCTGTTCCTCTGCTTTGAGCAGGGGGAGCGCTTCAGCAGGGTCGGTCAGCATCGGGGCACATGCTGCCGGTGTTCGGGCGAATAGGGCCATTTTGCCGATGTCGTGAAGCAGCCCGGCCGAATAGGCGTCTTCCACGGGACGATAGTTCAACGCCAGTGCCAGCCCTTGCGCCAGCAGGGCCGTGGTGAGGCAATGCCGCCACAGCCATCCCAGCGCCAAGCCCTGTCGATGGTGGATGCCGTTTAGTGCCTGATCGGCGATGGCTTGGGTCGTAATGGCATCGATGCCGGCCAACCCGATGCGGCGGACCACATCGTCTAAACCGGCGGGATAAACCGCGTTAGCATTCGAACGCATGGATCGATCGAGGCGTGCGGCCAAAAAGCATAACGCCGGATCCATTTTGATGAGTTCGGATAGGTCGGGCAAGGTTGTGGATGAATGATGACGGACCTGGATGAGGCGTTCCAACAGATATGGGAAAACAGTAAGTTGCAACCTGCCAGTGAATTCTGAAGCGATGCGCACAGCGACTGCCAGTCCCATTGAAACATCTCATCCGTTCAGGAATAAATATCAGATTTTTCAAAACTCACTGTTGATAGAGCAACGACGGTGCCAACGAAAGAAAACCTGCGCGTTTATTGGTTGGAATATAACATTAATAAATATAATCAAAAGGTTAATCATATATGCGCCGTCTTTCCGTCATTCCGGCCCTCCTTCAGTACGGGGGTACCCGGCGGCAAAGTTATGGTGCGCATTTCACAACCGTCGATTTAAATATGAAAAAGTTTACACAATCAGCACATTCCTGCACACCACCGGTCCATGCAGCGTCATTAACCTCGGAATGTGCCAGTTAGAGGCTTTTTCCGATCACACCTGCGGCCGTTTTCCGATACGGTTGCAATCATATGGGGTGGAATGGCTGAGAGGACGTTTGATGCGTCCAGCGTGTCAGGTGAAAAAAAAGCGGCCGCACATGGGGGGATATGATGAAACGAACGGCATTCAGTCGGATTTTCTGTCCACCAGATCGAAGATGGCGCGTTTCAATTTCAAGGAAAAGGTTTCCGGCACCTGGCGGCGTTCAAGGTTTTTGCACAAGGCCACCGTTTGTTTCAGTGTCTCCAGACAGACCTGACAGGGTTTGCAAGCCTTGATATGTGCTTCAATATCATTGCAGGTGGGTGCGTCCAGCTCTCTGTCGATATACTCGGAAAGCCGTTCGAACAGCGCCAGGCAGTTTTCGTGGGAATGGTGCGGGTCAGTCTGTTTCATAATAAGATTTCAATGCGTCTCTGAGAAAAAGCCTCGCCCGGTGCAGGCGCACCTTGATGTTGGTGGCGGTCAGGTCCAGTATCTCAGCCGTTTCTTGCGTGGTGAATCCTTCCACATCCCGTAAAACAACGACCAGCCGGTACTTTTCCGGAAGGTTTAGCAGCGATTGCCGGATGACGCCGGCCAGTTCCCCGTCAAGCACGTGATCCAGCGGCTGAGACGCCCAGCGAGGCAGGTCCACAGATACGGCTGATTCGTCTGCCGGAAGAAATTCGTCCAGAGAGAGTTCTCTGTCGGGTGCATACTTGGACCGACGTTTTTTTTTCAGGCAGGCACTGGTGGCGACCCGGTACAACCAGTTCCTGAATTTAGTTTCATACCGAAATCCCTTGAGGTATTTAAGGACATTCAAGAATGTGTCCTGCACCATGTCTTCGGCATCACTGGGGTTGTCGCACATTCTCAGGCCAAAATTGTACAGGCTTTTTTCGTAACGATTGACCAATTCATAAAAAAGATCCTGACGACCGCGGTTGATCGCCCGGACCAGTGCTTCATCCTTATCGTCGTTTTTCGTTTTCTCCGACGGGCTCGACATTGATTTTCTTGTCTGTCACCTGACAGGCATCGCGCATTCACGTAGAGATACCCAGTTTCGGCAGAATATAGGCCTGAAGAAGGATCCAGACGCCCACAACCGCCAGCAAGATCAATATTTCCTTCATCTTTTTCCCTTTCATATGTGTTTATGTGATTGATGTCCATCGGTTTTTTATCACATTACCAATGAGACCGGGAGTGGGATTCGGTTACAATGCCCATCCATCGATGGAGACTTACGGTCGTGCTGCTGGTTCAAGGGTGGGTTCCCCGGTGGGGGGGGTGGGGTGGTGTCAGTGCCTGGCCTTGATTTTTCCGGCGTCAATGCCATATTTTTTAATCTTGTAGTGGATGGCCCGCCGGCTGATGCCCAACACCTCAGCGGCCTCTTTTTGAACCCCGCCGGTCTGTTCCAAAGCCCGCAGGATGGTGTTCTTTTCGCTTGCTTCCAGGGAGAGGCAATCGTCACCGGCCGGATTTTCGGCGCAGGTTCCCGTTATTCCTGCGACCTGAAAATCCTCGGGCCGGAGTACGTGGTCCCGGCACATGACGATGCCCCCCTCGATGGCGTTTTTCAATTCACGAACATTGCCGGGCCATGCGTAGTTACAAATCCAGTCCATTGTTTCGTCAAGAATGCGAACCCTCTCCACACCATGCTGGCCGCAATACTGTCGGGTGAAGTGGTCGACCAGCAGAGGGATATCCGCCTTTCGCTCCCGCAGCGGGGGAATGGTCAATGTCACCACCCTGAGGCGGAAAAACAGGTCTTCCCGGAACCGACCATCCTTGATGGCTTCACCCAGATCGGCATTGGTGGCCGCAATGATCCGGCAATCCACGGGGGTCCCCTTGAGTCCGCCGATTGGTCTGATGGTCCGGTCTTCGATAAACCGGAGCAACCGGATCTGCATTTCATGGGAGATGTTACCGATTTCGTCGAGGAACAGCGTCCCGGTATCCGCCGTTTCGATGAGTCCCTTTTTGTCGCTGACGGCGTGGGTGAATGACCCCTTGACGTGGCCAAAGAGCTCACTTTCCAGAAGACCGGCGGGTGTGGCGCCGCAATCGACCACGACAAAGGGCTTCTTCCGGCGGTGGCCCAACTGGTGAATCCGGTTGGCGATGCGCTCTTTTCCCACCCCGCTTTCCCCGAGAATCAGTACGTTGACGCTGCTTCGGGCCACCTTTTTAACCAGGCCATGCAAGTTCTTCATGGCGGGACTTTTTACCTGGTCGTCGGTGTCCGTTTCGGCAACCGGTTCGACAGCCTGAAGCGGTTCCGCGTCCTGGCATTCCGAGAGCATCAGCTGTATTTTTTCAGTCAGTGCTTTGCCGTCAAAAGGCTTTTCGACATAGTCCACAGCACCCGATTTGACCGCTTTCACCGCATCGGGAACGTTGGCATAGGCGGTCAGAAAGATAACCGGCAGCCCGGGTTGTATCTGGATGATTTCCGACAACAGGGACATGCCGTCCATCTCGGGCATTTTTATGTCGGATACCACTAGGTCGATTTGGCGGGCCTTGAGGATCTGAAGCGCCTTGCGTCCGCCATCCGCTTTGTAAACGGTGAGGCCGCTGCTGGACAGCCGGGCATCCAGTACCTCCAATACATTTCGGTCGTCGTCCACAACAAGGACCGATTGTGGGGGGGCGTTATTTTTCATGGTTTCATTCGCTGGGAGCTACCATTTCCGTTTTTTTCTTCTGGATATTCTGGTCGATGGCTTCCAGCGCCTTGATTTTTTCCTTGAGCGAACGGTTTTCAGCTGTGACGGCATCCAACTGCCGCTGCAATTCAGCCGCATGCGCCGCTTTTTTTTTCAGGGCGGACTGATCGGTTTGAGACGGTTGGGCGACCTGCTGCGGTTGGTCCTGAGGCTTGTCGACAGGCGCTTTGGTTTCGGTGGAATTCTTTTCCGGCGGCGGATAAATCTTGATCACCCGAGTGGTGCTTTTGGGTGTCATGCGAACGATGACCGGATCGAGCAGGGCCAGTTCCCAGGCATCATCATATTTCGGCGCGGATTTGCCGAAATCGTGCCACAGGCCAATGGCGACGGTATAGTCCGCCTGGGTATCCGCCAGCATGAGGCGGCAACAGATTTCCCCCAGCCACGCCTTCCGGGCCAGGTTTTTATCGGTCCTTGCCGTCGAAAGCGTCCTGAACAAATCCATGGCCTGCCGGTAGTCGCCGTCCTTATAGACCGACAGGGCGTTTTCAAAGGATGCATAATCCGAGGGGAATCGCTTTCGGTTCATCCTGTCGTCAAAATCCCGTAAAACCGACGCGCAGCCCGCAAGCAGGCCGAAGGCGATGATCAGGATGATCGTCAGGCGATACGGATGGCTCCATACACGTGTCATGTGGTTCCTGTTATGATACAACCCTCGTCGTTAACGAATACCGTCTTCTATTTAATCCCCATCGCACGACAATTCAAGAAAATTCACGATTGCCGGCCACACCGACAAGCCGGCATCATCACTCGGGTGCGCAGGGCAGGGTGAATCCGAAGGTGCTTCCTTTGCCCACCAAGCTGTTGACCCACACGGTACCGTGGTGGGATTCGATGATGTTTTTGACGATGCTGAGTCCCAGGCCGACGCCTTCCAGCCGCTCGCGTTCGCGCTGACCCCGATAGTACTTATTGAATAAAAAGGCTTGATCTTCGTCCAGTATGCCGGGGCCGTTGTCTTTGACGAAAAAGGAGAGCCGGTTTTTTGACCGGTGTTGACGGACGCCGACGGTGATACGGGTGCCGGGTTCGGAAAATTTGACGGCGTTGGACAGATAATTCAACATGGCCTGTTGAAGCTGTTGGTGGTCGCCGACGATCGGAGGCAATTGGGAGGGGACGTGGATACGCAGATCGATGTTTTTTGCCTCGACAGCCAGCTTGATGCTGTTGGCACATTCGGAAATGAAGGTGTGCGGATCGATGGGCTCCAACTGCATGTTCAGCAGACCTGGCTCCAGCCGGGACGCCTGCATCAGATGGCTCAGCAGGTCGCTGATGCGGCTGATCTCCGCACCGGCGATTCCCAGAAATTTCTCCTGCCGGCTGTTGATGGGGCCCATTACCTCTTCCCGAATCATGTTGACCGACTCGCGGATGGATGTCAGTGGCGTGCGGATCTCGTGGCTCAGCATGGAGATGAAATCGGACCGCATGCGCTCCTCTTTGCGCAGGCGATTGGACATTTCGTTGAACGCATGGGCCAATTCACCGAATTCATCTTGGCTGCGGACTGCAAGGGGCGTGTTGAGCCGATCTGAGGAGATTCCCCGGATGCCATCCATCAGTTCCCGCAATGGACGGATCATGGAATAAGCCAGGTAGCAAATGCCCAAAAAACCCACGAGGCTGCAGACTGCCAGACCGATGAGCCCGTTTTTGGCGGAAAGCCGACCCTTGCGATTCACTTCCCGCGTGGCCTGTTCGATTTCGAGCTCATTTTTCAGCCGTTCGTCGGAAATTTTACCGATCCAACTGTTGACGATCGCCTCGGGGATCCAGAAGGTATTTACGGCTTCGGGGTCTTTGACCTTGCCGCTCAGATAGGTGTGAACCTCAGTCGCGTTGGGATAGGTGTCGTAATCATGACTGATGTCCCGCCACACATCGGAAATGTCGTGGCCCATGGCGGTCAGTCGGATCACCTGAGCCAGGTTTTCCTCGAAGGCCTGCTGCGCTTCATTGAAGAAGACCAGGTAGTCGGATTTTTTGAGCAGCAGGTACTTCTGTTTGTTTTCTTCCATGCTCAGCAGGGTTTCCATCATCTTCTTCGTCCCGGAGGCAATGGCATAATTTTTCGTCACGATGGATCCGGATAGCCCGACCACCTGCTGAACGTTGATGTATAGGACCAGGATGGTGCCATAGAAAATGGCGATGATGACGAGAAACCAGACCAGCAGTTTCCCGGTGATTCCGAATCTCAGATTCATTGGCGCAGGTGCTTTCCAATAACGTGTGAACCATCTCTTCCGATGCCTGCCGTAACCGTTAACACAACTCGCCGAGGCAAATCAAACACCGACGGGTGTTCACAAAAGAACGCGACCTCGTGCGCAAAAACCGTAACCGAAGGCGACCGTTGTGATGCACGGGTCGTACAAATGGCCGATTGCTGGATGCCGATCACCGTGGCACGGTCCTTGCCTTTTCCATTCGTCATGGTTGACGGCAAACCCGCTTGTGCGTGCAGTTTTCAAACGCAAAAAGGTTGAAAATGACGATGAAAAGAAAATCTCGCCTCATCAATGCCATTCGGGGAGAGTACCGGATAGGCGTTGAGCAGCGCCGGTTTACCTATGCCGGCTTCATTCCAGAGCGGCGATCCGGAAAGGACCGCAGGGATGCGGCTGCGCCGGCCCTCCCAGCCGGCCCTGCCGTGGTGCCTGATCGGAATCGTTCTGGAATGGCAGGCCAGAAGGCATAATATTTCCGCAACCGTCCGGGCAGTGATGGTTTCCATCTGTTGCCTCAGGGGCGGGGCAGGCATCTGGCCACGATAAACTCCGTGATTGCCTGGATGTCTCCAGTCGCGAACAGGGGAACCGTCAGGTCCAGGGGGGTGTCGGAAACCATGGCCATGAGGGTGTCGTCTTCCAGGCAGGCGGGAAGTTGATGGCGTTCCGCCCTGAAAACCTCGATCTTTGGCGCACGATCGCTTTTAAATCCTTCCGTGATCAGCAAGTCCATATCTTCGAAAAAAGGGATCAGATCGTTCAGAGACGCACGGGGTACCTGCTTGATCATAGCGATCTGGCCGGGGGAAGCGATCATCACCGTATCGGCCCCCGCCTGTCTGTGACGGTAGCTGTCTTTCCCTTTCCGATCCATATCAAATCCGTGATGGGCATGCTTGACAATGCCAACGCGGTAGCCCCTGCGTTTTAATTCAGGGATCAGTCGTTCGATGAGCGTGGTTTTGCCGGATTCCGACTTGCCCACGATGGAGATAACAGGCGGCAAGATATGCTCCTAATTTCATTCACATTGCGCAAATTATCACTGCGCCGGCCGTTTGCCCGGAAAAATTAAGCCGCGAGATAGCCAAAGTCAAGACAATTGAACCCTCCCCGCGGCAGGCCGCGGGGAGGGTTCGCCGATAACGGCGGTGCTGCGCAGCACCGCAAGGATAAAAAAAGCGATTTCCAGTTCGCTCGCCATCCCTCGCATCTGGCAGTCCTGCCGACGGATTGCGGGCAACCGCGGGCCGGTGCCGATGCCTTTGTGCGCAAGCCATACGGTGTCAGTGATCTTTTCGCCCCTGTGCAGACGGTTGTTGTGCCAGACAAGGATCGGCGAGGCCAAACCCGTTCAGGATCGCCTCTCTGATCGGGTGGCGCCGTCGTTCTGCGCCCGCCGTCCTGTCGGCGGGTCAGGTTGTTGCGGTGCACGGGGAAAGGTTCGGGCGGGTCGGTCAGATGGGCAGAGATGCGTTGCGTTCGAGATCCGTCGGTTGGTAGGTGTAGTGTTGGATGATTTCTCTCAGCTTGCGCTTCTGGACCAGCGTCAGGCCGCCGAATTGAATGCCCTGGCGATTGATTCGCCTGTTTTTAAAAAGCAGCGAACCGGTCTCCCTGTCGGACACGATCGTAAAGGGAATATGGTTGATGCCGGTGGGGTCATCGGCCGTAACGATCCGCAGGGCCTGGGCGCGCATTCCCATGGTGAAACCGTGGTCTTCGTAGTAATAGGACAGGCCGCCCATGTGGATGTCACCGATCTGGTTTCGGGAGAGGGTGTTGTCAAAGGTCACGAAAAGGCCCGTGCGCGCCTTGTGCCGTCGCCGTTTGCGAAACTTGAATTGTATCAGGCGCATCAGCATTTCTCTCATGGAAGAACCGTCCGCATGATTATTGATCAGAAGATGGATTGACGGGCAGTGAAATCGCTAACCGGCGAAGATGGGGGAGCGGGAGCCGTTTGTGCGGGAGATTCAGGTCCAGTGCGACTGCCGTCCACCATATAAACCGCATTTCCCGCGGATTGGCAACCTTTTTTATGATGCGCCGGTTGTTGGAACGGCGCATTTACGCCCTGTACTGTAAAGAATAGAATCGATCGGGTATTTACCGGCCTTGGCGCGGATCCTCCCCGTCAGGCAGGTGGCGGCGGCAGGCCAGGGCAAAATCTTCCGGGTAGTGTCCATTGATCCAGCGCAGTTGGGCTTCGCTGAATGCTCCGGGGGAATCCGGCAGTCTGGGCAGAAAGACAATCAGCAAGCGATGGTCCCGATCGCCGCTGACGACGGACGCCGAATATTCAATCGTGGTGATCATGCGGGCCCCCATGGCGCCCAATACCTTGGCGGCGGCCAACATGGCCCGGTCGAGGGATCGGCGTGTTGGCGTGTCGGCGTCAACGATGCTGCCCACCGGTGTTTTTGGCATCAGGTTCAGCTCCCACTGCGAGGTCTGGGCCTTGGGCACGAATAGCATCACCCGATCGTCTTCAAAAACCATCAGGCTCTGTTCGCGTTGCGCGTCTCCATCCATCCGCCGGTTATCCATGATCGCCTGCTGATAGCATTCAAAGAAACCTCTTCCCGTTTCATGACGGAAAGCGTTGACGAAATCGCTTACCAGATCCCCACATGCATATGCCCGAAGGGACCCCTCGTCCGACGCCAGCGGCACCTCGGCCGGGATCAGTGCAAACTGCTGGTGGATCTGCTGGTGGGAGGCATGCAGGCGGTATCCGCTAGGCGCGTAGTCAAACCCGTAATTCCAACCCCACAGGGTTCGGTCAAAAGCAATGGTTTGATCTTTCTTCAAGGCCCTTAAGATGGTCAGCCTCAGCATTTCCAATTCACCGATGGTCAGTGTTCTCCCGTCGGCCACGGGTGCCACACCCAACAAGGCGGCGAAGCGGGAATAGCTCCGTTGGTAGTAGAGGTGGCGTAGGCCGGTCATATCTTGCAGGGTCAGATCCTGCAAGCGGTATCGAACGGCAGTGTCGGCCATGTTGGCGGCATAGTGGCCCCAGGGGATGTAGGAGTTCCTGCGCAGGTATTCGAACACATGGCTGTCCGGGTTCGACCGGCACCATTCACCCACGATCTCACTCTCTCCCTGGGCGCCGGGGCGAAGCACCATGGCCTGTTGATACGCGTGGGGCAGATGGCGGTTGTTGGCCACGGCGTCATACAGGCCCTCATCCGCAATTACCGCCTTGACGTGTCCGTCGGATCGCCTCTCATAGGCCAGCCCCCAGGGGTGGCCGCTGTTTTCATCCACGCATAAGGTGCAGGCCATATGGGCCAGCACACACAGGTCACGGGCATCGGTGGATGTGACCGCCAGAGCCAGCTGGAGTGGGCGGGGCAAGTTGCGGATAGCCAGGGTGGCCGCCCGTTCATCGGCATGACCGTCAAAAAAAGAGATTTCCGGTGCCTCCGGCAGCAAGATGGCCTCGGGCCTGCGTGCGCGGGCGTCAGCCCAAGTTTTGCCGATGTAGGTGGTGCCCCTGAAGGGAAAGGCGTTGGGAACCTCGAAGATCCAGTCCGCCGCCGGTTCGTGGACCGGTCCACAAGGGAAATTGGCCTCATTGCGGTGACGGGTACCCCCCGGCAACCTGCCCAGGTCGGCCAATCGATCCGTTTCACGAAAATTGTCTGCGGTGAAATGCGGCTGGTGCAGGCCGAAGATAAACCGACCCGCCGGTGACACACAGGTGCGCAGCTTCATGCCCGTTATTCCTATTTTCTGAATGAAACCGTGTTCGTAAAAAGATACACCGATTGTCAACACGTGTGCCGACGACGGCTGACCCAACGACCCCTTTATCTCATAATCGGCATGTAATTGCGAGCGTCCACTCTCGGTTGGATCGGAAACAGCGCCGCCGATGGTTGGTGGCGCGGATATTTTATAACGATATCTGCTGGTTTTGAAGATTTGGCATGAATATTTCATAATCATGTGTCTCTACATCAAGCCGTTTCGCGGGGCAGGGTTTCAAGTGCTACCTAACCTTTCGATAATTAATTCAATCTAGAAAGTGAGGGGGACATGACGCACCGGTCATCGTCACCGGCAATTGCTGTGATTGGAATGGCATGTCGATATCCTGACGCAGCCACACCCCGACAATTGTGGGAAAATATACTGACCCGACGGCGGCAGTTCAGGCGTATTCCGGATTGTCGGTTGCCGCTGGCGGACTATTACGATGCGGATAAACGAGCGCCCGACAAAACCTATGGCCGCCAAGCCGCTGTTATCGACGGTTTCGATTTCGATTGGGCTGACCGGCGGATTCCGTTTTCCACCGTGCGCACCACGGATATCGTTCACTGGCTGGCCCTGGAAACCAGCCTGGCGGCTGTGGCCGATGCCGGCTATACCCGTGAGACCCTGCCTGGTGAGCGAACCGGCGTCATTATCGGCAACACGCTCACCGGCGATCAGACCCGGGCCAGCACCATGCGGCTGCGCTGGCCCTTTGTCCGCCGGGCGCTGGCGGCTGCCGCCAGGAGCCAGGGGATGGATGACCGGCAGATTCGCCTGCTTTCACTGTCCCTGAAGGACCGCTATACCGCCGTCTTCCCGCCGGTGGACGAGGACACCCTGGCTGGCGGGCTTTCCAATACCATTGCCGGTCGTATCTGCAACCATCTTGATCTCATGGGCGGCGGCTTCACCGTCGACGGGGCCTGCTCTTCATCGCTGTTGGCCGTTGCCCATGCCGCCTCGCGCATGGTGGACCAGGACCTGGACCTGGCTATCGTTGGAGGCGTAGATGTCAGCCTGGATCCGTTCGAGCTGATCGGCTTTGCCAAAACCGGTGCACTCACCGACGGGGATATGACGGTGTACGACCGTGGCGGCAAAGGCTTCATCCCCGGTGAGGGCTGCGGTTTCGTGGTGCTAAAACCCCTGGCCGCAGCCCGACGGGATGGCGATCGGGTTTACGCCGTGATTCACGGCTGGGGTATCTCCTCGGACGGCGGCGGTTCGGGCATCACGGCTCCCAGCGTTCCCGGCCAGGCACTGTCCCTGGAACGGGCCTACCTGCATGCACCTCATGGCATCGAAGACCTGGATTTTATCGAGGGCCACGGCACCGGCACCACTGTGGGAGACCGCACCGAGTTGGAAGCCATCGCCCGGGTGCTGGGGCGGACACCCGTTCCCCACGGCCAATTGCGTCCCTGCGGCGTCACCTCTCTCAAATCCATCCTCGGGCACACCAAGGCCGCCTCGGGTATCGGTGGATTGATCAAGGCCGTGATGGCGGTCAACCGCCGGGTGGTTCCCCCGACCGCCGCCTGCACCGAGCCCCACCAGGCCTTCGATACCGATGCCAGGCGCCTCTACCCGGTTCGCCTGGGCCGGCAGGAACCTGCCGACAGGCAATTGATCGCAGGCGTCTCTTCCATGGGTTTTGGCGGCATCAACTGCCATATCACGCTGGCGTCCGGTGACAAACCCGACGACCGGCTGGCGCCCCTCATGGATGAAAGGGTGTTGATGGCCCATGCCCAGGAGAGTGAATTGCTGGTGATGGGTGCCTGCAGCAAGGCAGACATGCTGGACAACCTGGCGGACCTGATTAAGACCGCCGACGGCATCAGCATGGCCGAACTGGCCGACCTTGCGGCCGACCGGAGTCGGCAGTTGCCTCCCGATGCAACCATCCGTGCCGCTATCGTCGCGGGCGGTCCCGACGACCTGACTGCCCGGCTGATCCAGCTGGAGGCGTTCCTTCGGCGAGAGGAGACAGACGATGGCACCGGGCCGGCCGTTGCCTTGGGGCCTGATATCTGGCTTGGAAGGGGCACCCACAACCCCCGGATCGGATTTCTGTTTCCCGGTCAGGGCTCCCAGCAGCTCAATATGGCCCGGATGCTGGTGCAACGCTTTTCGTGGGCGCGATCGCTCGTGGAACGTGCAGATTCAACGACCCGCGACCTGACCGGTATTCCGGTCAGCCGTTTGATATTTCGGGACACCGACCGTGCACCCGGCCCCGAAGAGCGGGATCACTGGTTCAGCGCGCTTTGCCGAACGGAAAACGCCCAGCCGGCCATCTGCCTTGCCTCCATGCTGTGGCTTGCCTTTTTCACCCGTCTGGGAATCCGTCCTGTAGCCGTGGGTGGACACAGTTTGGGAGAACTGACGGCCTGTTTCGCCGCCGGTGGATTCGACGCGGACACCCTTTTGAAATTTTCGGCCCGGCGGGGACTGGTCATGTCCGATCAGAACGGCGTGTCGGGAGGCATGGTCGGCCTGCGTTGCGACGAGTCCACCGCACGGGCACTGATACCGCAGGTAAGCGGGTACCTCACCGTGGCCAACCTCAACAGTCCCCGCCAGACGGTGCTTTCCGGTGACGCCGAGGCGGCTCATGCCATGGTCAGAATTGCCGGGAAAAACGGGATCAATGCACGAATGCTGCCGGTTTCCGGCGCTTTCCACAGCCGTCTGTGCATGGACGCCGCCCGGCGGGTGGCCGATATGGCCTTGCTTTCCAAACCTATGGAAGCAGCGGCATGCCGCCTCTTTTCCAGCATCGACGGTGATGTGATAGCGCCTGGACAAGCCCTGAACGATCACTTCTCCCGACAGATCCGGTCCCGGGTCGATTTCATTCGCATGGCCCGGAACATGGCGGCGGCCTGTGACCTGCTCGTCGAATTGGGGCCGGGTCGGGTGCTGACCGGACTCACCGGGGATCTCTTCGGTGAAACGGGACCGGCCTGCCTGCCGGTGGAGGGCACTCCCGGCGGTACAGTTGACCTGAACCGCGCTCTCGGTGCGGTCTTTGCCCAGGGTGTGCCGATGCATTGGGAGGTGCTTTTTGAAAGCCGCCTGATCCGTCCCTTTGTTCCGGCAGATCAAAAATCCTTCGTGGTCAATCCCTGTGAAAACCTGCCTCGGGCCGATGGAGCGGACGCCGGCATCGAACGCATGCCGACCGACGCAATCCACACCATCCTGGCCGGCGCCTTCACCGGTGTCCCTGAGGCGTTGGTGGGTCGCTACCTGGCGTCGCGCGGGGCTTTTTTAAACCGGGTGGTGCAGGCGGATCTCGCCTTCTGGGACCCCGACGGCCGACTGGTGAATACCGGTGCGGGGGGAAAGGGGGGGGTGCCCGCCGGCCGTCCAGCGCCGGTTCAGGTCATTTTGTGGCGGTTGATCGCCGATGTCACGGGATTTTCTCCCGACACCCTCTCCCGGGAATCCCGGCTACTGGACGATTTGAACCTGGATTCCATCAAGGCCGGCGAATTGATCAGCCGCTTTGCCAAGACATGCGGGGTGACGTTCCCCGATCCGGCGCTGCTGGCCAATGCCGCTCTGGGCGAACTGGCGGACGCGGCCCAGCGGTTGCGCGGTGACGGCCCGATGACGGACGGTCCTCCGGCAGTCGACCGCACTGAATTGAGCGAGCGTCTGGTGGACATGGTATCAGCGATCACCGGGTTTCCCAAAGCGAGCCTTGATTTGTCCATGCGGCTTCTGGACGATCTTAACCTGGATTCAATCAAGGCGGGCGATCTGATCGCCCGGTTGTCTGCAGAGGCCGGGGTTTCAGGTCGTGTCGATGCGTCGTCGCTGGCCAATGCCACTCTATACCAGATGGTCGCTCAGATCGCCGCCGAACAGACATCGAAACCGGTCGCGGCGGCCGGACCGGCGGACGTATTGACCCAGTTAATCGATCAAGCCGCTGGCATCACTGGCTTTTCAGTTGACACCCTGGATCCGGATCTGCAGGTTGAGCGGGACCTTCAAATGGGGCCGGACAAGCTCAAATCGCTGATCCAGCAGACCGCTTCGGCCCTGGGAATACAGGCCCACCTGGACTTGGATCCCTTGCGCAGGCGCAGCCTGCGGCAGATCAGCGAGATCCTGAACCGGATGGCCGCGGAACAGCGTGCTGCCATAGCCGGGGGCACCGGGGCCGGTCCGGCAATGGCAGCCGACCTGCCCACCTGGGTGCGTAATTTCAGCCTGGATTTGGTGCAAACCCCCTACCCGCAATTTCCCGACACCTGGCGAATGCGAACGGAAAACGACTGGCAGAAGGCCCGGGTACTGATTCTTCACAGTGACGATACGGCCGATGTGGCGGATGCCCTCAGCGGGCATTTTTTTCAGCGGGGGGCCTTCACCCGGGTGCATGTTTTCGACGCTGAAGGTGCGGCGGAAGATGTTCGCGATCCGGCATTTTCGCACCTGGTGGCCATTTTGCCCAAAAACGGTCATCGTGAAAAAAATCGGTCGGCGTTGTTGCATCGGCTGATCCGCATGCGTGCCAGCCTGACATCGGTGCCGCCGGCGGCCAGTGCCCCGAGACGACGCACCACCGTGGCCTGGATTCAATTCGGCGGCGGCTCTTTCGGCCGGGATCCACGCTTCTCACGGTTGGATCGATGCGGGGCGGTAGCCCTGGCAGCCAGCCTTCACCTGGAACGGGCGGACCTTCGGGTGCGTGTGGTGGATTTTTGTCCGGCCCTCTCCGCGGAGACGATCGCCTGGGAAACCCTGGCCGAGACGATCACCCAGGACGGCTTTGCCGCCGTGGGATATGATCTGGACCGTATCCGCCGGACGTTGTCTCCGCGGCTGGTTCTGCCGGCAACCTATGAAAAACGAAACCTCCAGTGGTCGGGCGATGATGTGATCCTCGTCACCGGCGGGGCCAAGGGCATCACGGCGGCATGCGCCCTGGCCGTGTCCCGGGAGACCGGCGTGCGCATGGCTCTGGTGGGACGGACGCCGCATCCGGATCAAGCGCCGTCAACCGAAGCATCGCAGGAGATCCGCTCCCTTTTGGACAAGTATGCCGACCTGGGGCGGGTGGTCGATTATTTTTCCTGTGACATGGCCGACCGCGATGCGGTGACGGCGATGCTGGCGGCGGTCACCGAGCGCCTCGGCCCGGTTACGGGGGTCATCCATGGTGCCGGACTCAACCGGCCGCGGCTCACCGGCCAGGTCAAACCCGAGCAGGCCTTTGCTGAAACCGCCCCCAAGGTGCTGGGTTTGCTGCACCTGCTGGATGCTCTCGAAGCGACACCACCCAAGCTGATTGTAGGAATGGGGTCGATCATCGGCATCACCGGCATGCCCGGCAACGGATGGTACGGTTTTTCCAACGAGGCCATGGACATCGCCCTGCGCGGTTTTACCGCCGATCACCCCACGACCGTCGCGGTTAATGTGGCCTACAGCATCTGGCGCGACGAAGGGATGGGGGCCCGCCTGGGCAGCGTGGACCTGCTGCGCGACAAGGGCATCGATGCAATCCCAACCCAAGAGGGTGTCAACCGGTTTCTCAAGGTCTTCACCCACGATCCGGGAAGCCGTCAGGTGGTGGTGACGGCCCGTATGGGGGGACTGGATACCTGGAACCAGGCGCTGCCCGATGCGCCTCAGGGGTGGCGATTCCTGGAGAATCAAACCCACCTGACCCCCGGTGTGGAAGCCGTTTTTTCAGCGCATCTGTCCCTGGAAAGCGATCCCTACCTGTGTGACCATCAATTCCAGGGATCCTATCTTTTCCCCACGGTTTTCGGGCTGGAGGCCATGGCCCAGGCCGCGTTTTGCCTTTGCGAAAATACCGATCAGTCGCGGGTGCAGATCCGGGGCGTCCACCTCTTGCGGCCGATTACGGTCGATCCCGAAACAGGCGCCGACATCACCATCCGCGCGATATTGGATGATACCCATGCCGACGGCCAACGCGTGGTTCATGCCGGTATCATCAAGCAGGGAACCGGGGTCGGGTTGGACTTCTTTGCGGCCACACTGGTTTTCGGTGGAACCGATCTTGCGCCGATGATACCCGTTGCCCATCCGGGCACGCCCATGCCCCTGGTGCCGCAGACCGACCTGTATCGTCCCAGCCTGCTTTTCCAGGGACCCCGATTCCAGGGCATCCAGACGATCTGGGATATCCGGGAATCCGGTGATAAGGCCGGGACAGCGCTCTTTACCGCCCGCATGACGCCGGCAGACCAACTGTCGATCGCGTCTTTTGGCGAAGCGCATCGCAGCAGGTTGTGTCTGGGGGATGCCTTTTTTACCGACACCCTGCTGCAGAGTGCGGCCCTGCTGGTGCCCCAGGACACCAGCCTGCCCGTGTCCATCGACCGCATGGACCTGTGCCCTGAATTTTTCAGTGCATCCACCCCCGCCACGGTGCGCGTGGAACTGGTGGGGCAAGAGGATCGGGACCTGGTATACCGCGTGGCGGCGGTGAGCGAAAACGGCGCGGTGAGGGCGGTGCTTCAGGGTTACCGATTGAGAATCCTCAAGCACCATGACGATTATCCGACGGTGACCGATCTGGTATCACCCGAGGATCGGGATCGCCGAATGGTCCGTCAGGTGGTGGACGAGGCGTGTCGACTTTTTTCGGCAGCACCACCCCACCTGGAACTGGCCTGTATCCCCGATATCCATGACAAGCGCAAGGAGGAACGGCGGCTGGCGGAGAGGCCGATGCTGCAGCGGGTCCTGTCTGGCGCAGCAGAACGATACGCGGTCGCCGAATCGCCGCTTTCCCTCCACTGGCAGGACAGCGGCAAGCCGGTCGTTGCCGGTGTGGCATCATCCGTTTTGGATATCTCTCTCACCCACGAGGACCGCACCTGCCTGTGCGTCTGCGGTCCCGGTCCAGTGGGGTGTGACCTGGCTGCCGTCACCGCCAGGGACCGCGAGGGATGGAGGGGGCTGCTGGGCGACGGTCGAAAGGACCTGCTGGACCGTCTCATCGACCAGGGAGATACGTTGGACGATGCCGGTACGCGGGTCTGGGCGGCGGCCGAAACCCTGGCCAAAGCCGGCGGCCGGCCCGGTGCAAGCCTTACGATCGTGAGCAAAAAGGACCAGGCGGTGCTCTTTACCGGCGGCGGTGACGGCGGGGCACCCATCCATGTCCTCACACTGGCCATCCGTCTGACTTGGGGACCCCCTCGGATGCTGGCTGTCACGGTCGCCGCACAGGCCGTGCCGCGTGTTCCGGAACATCTGCTGAATTCAAATTACCCGGGATACGAACCCTTGTATGCGACCCGCCCGTTCGAGATGATCGAAGGGGGCCCCCAGGGCCAACTGGTGTTCGTCCAGCGGTTGCCGGTGACCTTCCAACCCAGTGCCAACCTGAGCCGCACCATCTATTTTTCCAACTTCATCAAGTGGATGGGCAACACGCGTGAGGCCTCGGCATGGCCGGTCCTGGCGGAAATGTCAGATCAGTTTGCCAGCGGCCGTTGGGGCGGGGTGACCAACTACGGCCACCTGAAGATCCTCGGAGAAGCGGGCACCAGCGACCAGATTGAAATTCGCATGTGGGTGTCCGACAACAGCGGGCCGGAGAATTCCACCATGACCCTCTCCTACGATTTTCGCAAAATGTGCAAAGGCGGCGGCTACCAGCGCCTGGCGTTCTGCCGCCTGCAGACCACCTGGGTGGAAATCCTGGGGCCGGGGGTGGCCAAGGTGGCTCCCTATCCGGCGTACTACGGCCAGTTCATCGAGGATATGTGCCCGCAGTTCCACGCGCCGGACACGCCGGAACCCTTGTCGGAATCGCTGGGCCACCTGTTCGACGTCGAAGATGATCCCGTGGTTTACGTGGCACCGACCGGGCCCGCGGTGCGTCCCGTTGTGCGCGAGCAAACCTTTGAAACCAGTCTGGCCCACGCCAACCTGGTGGGCAATATCTATTATGCCAACTACTACGAATGGCAGGGCCAGATACGCGACCGCTTCTTCTACGAACTGATTCCAGAGTACTTCTCAGGCATCGGGGAAAAGGGAGAATTGCTGGCCCTGGAGAGCCGCGTGGACCACCTGCGCGAGGCCATGCCCTTCGACCGCGTCGTGCTCACCCTGGCCGTCAGGGAACTGCGGACCTGCAGCGTCGTCTTCCACGTCGATTATCTCCGTCTGGAACCTGACGGCTCGCGGGTGAAGATCGCCACCGGCATGCACCGGGCCGTGTGGGTCCTGCGCGATAGAAAGGGTCGGCCCGTGGCCACCCGGTTTCCGGATTTGGTTCAGGCGGCCTTCGATGACGCAATCGGGAAGCCCGGTTGAGTCGCAGTCCTTCTGCTGTCAAACAAAAAGGGAGACGACTTCAAACCGGTTCACGTCCACCAACCCTTTGTCTGTCAGCTTGAGGTCCGGGATGACCGGCAGGGCCAGAAACCCCAGGGTCATGAAGGGGTCGGAAAGGCCGGTACCCAGGTTTTTTGCGGCGGCGATCATCCCGTTCATCTGTCGCAGGACGGTCTCCACCGGCTGGTCGGACATGAGCCCGGCCACAGGAAGGGGCAGGTCGGCCAGGACCCCGCCGCCGCCGACGGCGGCCAAGCCGCCGCCCATTGCCGCCACGGCCGTCACAGCCGCCTGCATGTCGGTGTCTGAGACCCCTGCGACGATAATGTTGTGTGAGTCGTGGGCCACGCTGGAAGCGATGGCGCCGCGCTTCAGCCCCAGTCCGGTTACGAACCCTTTGCCGGTATTGGCCCGTCCCGTATAGCGGTCAACCACGCACAATTTGACCACGTCCCTGGCCGTATCAGCCACGGCCATGCCATCTTTCTCCGTCACATCCATGATGTCGCAGCGGGTGACCACCTGGTCGGCGATGGCCCGGATGACGCGCATGCGCCGGCTTCTTGACGGTATCGACAAATCCAGGCCCCGTGGATCCAGGTTCATTGACGGCGGCACGGCCACCGGGGCCGGCCGCTGCACCCCGGTCAGCAGGCGGCCGTCTTCAGCCACCGGCCGTCCCATGTGAAACACCTGTTCTGCACGGATGTCGGCCAGGTCGGAAAAGACCACCAGATTGGCCTTGCGGCCCGGGGCGATCGCCCCGGCATCCGTGATGCCGAAGTAGTCGGCTGGATTGATGGTTCCCATGCGGATGGCCGTCACCGGGTCCAGCCCTTTTGCCACGGCTTTGCGGATCACCGCGTCGACGTGGCCGTCGGCCAGGAGGTCATGGGGGTGGCGGTCGTCGGTGCACCACATCATCCGGTGCCAGGTATGCTCGCCGATGACGGGAAACAGGGCGTCCAGGTTGCGGGCGCAGGTGCCCTCGCGCACCATGATGTGAATCCCCAGCTCCAGTTTTTCAAGCGCCTCGTCTGCCTGGGTGCACTCGTGGTCCGAAGCGATGCCGGCGGACGCGTAGGCGGACAGTGGCCGGCCGGAAAGCCCCGGCGCATGGCCGTCCATGGGTCGGCGGTGGCCGCGGGCCAGGGCCAGTTTGGCCATCACATCGGTGTCGCTGAAGATCACGCCCGGGTAATTCATCATCTCGGCCAGGGCCACGATGCGCGGATGCGCAAAGAAAGGTGCCAGGTCCCCGGCATCCAGTCGGGCCCCGGCGGTTTCCATGTCCGTTGCCGGCACGCAGGAGGGCAGGGCGTAGAGGCAGTCCACAGGCTGGCCATCGGCCGATCGCAGCATGTAGTCGATGCCCGCTGCACCCAGCACATTGGCGATTTCGTGGGGATCGGCCACCACGGTGGTCGTGCCGCACGGTGCCACGGTGCGGGCGAATTCGGCGACGCCGGTCATGGAACTTTCGATGTGGACATGCGCATCGATAAATCCGGGGGCCACATAGCGGCCCTTGAGGTCGATCGTTTTTTCTGTTTCATAGTCGCCAAAGCCCACCACGCGGCCACCTTTGATGGCGATGGCGCCGTCGACGACCCGGCCGGAAAAGACGTTGACGATCTTCGCGTTGACCAGCAGCAGGTCCACCGGGGCATCGCCCCGGGCCGCGGTGATGATTTTCGTATAATCCATTTCTTTTTCCTTCTCTGCAAACTATTTGAGGCTTAATCGAATCTCCTGGGCAATCGCATTGACCCGATCGATCACTTCGTCAATATCGATCGTCAGCAACTGCCGGTCTCTCACCACCTGCCTGCCGGCTACCAGCACGTGGCGCACGTCAGCGCCGCCGGCCGCATAGACGATGTGTGAATCCGGGTGATACATGGGCGTCAGGTGGGGGGCCCGGGTATCCAGGACGATGATGTCCGCCTGTTTGCCGATCTCCAGAGAGCCGATGCGATCCGCCAGCCCGATGGCCCGGGCACCGTCGATGGTGGCCATGCGAAGCACGCCGGCCGCGTTCAGGGCCGTGGGATCAAAGGTGGCGACCTTGTGCAGCTTGGCAGCCGTGCCCATTTCACCGAACAGGTCCAGGTTGTTGTTGCTGGCACAGCCGTCGGTGCCCAACGACACCGTTACCCCGGCTGACTGCATCGCGGTCACCGGTGCGATGCCCGAGGCCAGCTTCATGTTGCTCTCCGGACAGTGGGCGACGGCGCAGCCGCGACGGTTGATGGTGGCGATATCCGCGTCGTCCACCCAGACGCAATGGGCCAACAACGTGCGGCGGTCGAGGACGCCCAACCGGTCCAGGTGGGCGACGGGACTGAGGCCTTTCTCCTGGATGGATCGATCGCGCTCGAAACGGGTTTCGGCGACATGCACCTGAAAGATCACGCCCAGGTCGTCGGCGGCCGCCTTGGCGGCTTTGAGGGTGCCGTCGCCGCAGGTATAGGGTGCATGGCAGAAGATGGACGGCGTGATCAGTTGGCTGCGGTCCTTCCAGTGCTGGGCATAATCCCTGGCGTGGATGACGTTTTTCGCCGGATCCGGCACGCCGGGGGCCGGAAAATCGATGACCCCCTGGGCCAGCACGGCCCGCAGACCGCAATCCGACACGGCCCGGGCCACTGCGTCTTCGTGGAAATAACCCCCACAGCAGCAGGTGGTGCCGGACAGCAGCATCTCCGCGCAGGCGAGCAGGGTGCCCCAACGCACCGTTTGGGGATCGATGAAACGGGCCTCGGCCGGGAAGATGTGATCGTCGAGCCAGTCGACGAGGGGCAGGTCGTCTGCCAGGCCCCTGAACAGGGTCATGGGCAGGTGGGTGTGGGTGTTGACCAGGCCGGGCATGACCACGCCGCCGCCCGCGTCGATGGCCATTTTGGCCCGTGGCGGCGGTGAATCCGGTGCGGCGGCCGCAATGGCCCGGATGACGCCCCCATGAATGCCGATCCATCCGTTGCCGATGGTTCGCATCCGGTCGCCCCCCGTCACCAGGGTTCCATTGTGGATCACGGCATCGAAGTCCATATCAGTGTCCCCGGATCCTTTCGGCGATCTGCCGGGCGTCGGCCATGATCTTTTCCAGATCCATGTGCAGGAGACGACGGTTTTTCATCAGCACCCGGCCATTGACCACGGTGGCGCACACATCGCTGCCGCCGACGGCATACACCAGGTGGGAGGCCGGGTGGTACATGGGGGTTAGGTGGGGTTTGCGGGTGTCGATGACGATGATGTCGGCCTTCTTGCCGATTTCGATGCTGCCGGTAATGCCGTCCAGCCCCAACGCGCGGGCGCCGTCGATGGTGGCCATGCGCAGCACGGTGGCGGCGTCCATCACCGTGGGGTCAAGACGGCTGGCCTTGTGCAGCTTGGCGGCCATGTCCATCTCGACGAACAGATCCAGGTTGTTGTTGCTGGAGCATCCGTCGGTGCCCAAACCGATGCACACCCCCCGTTCGACCAGATCGGCCACCGGTGAAACGCCGGAGGCCAGCTTCATGTTGCTTTCCGGGTTGTGAGATACCTTGACGTTGCCGTGTCGCAGCATCTCCATGTCAGCGTCGCTGAGCACCACGCAATGACAGGCCAGCAGGTTGGCGCCCAGCACGCCCAGGTTGGCCAGGTGACCCACCGGCGTGGTGCCGTATTTTTCCTGGATGTCGTGGACCTCCTTGAGGGTCTCGGAAAGGTGGATCACCAGGGGCACACGATGCTCCCGGGCGATGTCGGCCGCCTCGGTCAACAGGTCCGGTGCACACAGGTAAGGGGAGTGGGGCTCCACGGCGATCGTGACCAGCGGGTCGCTGTGCCAGGCGTCGATCAAGCGGCGGGTGTAGTCGAAGCCTTTTTGGATAGGGCCGTAGTTGGGTGAGGGAAAGTCGTAGAGCACTTCCCCCACGACCGCCCGCATGCCGGCTGCCTTGGCGGCGCGAGCCACGGCCGCTTCGAACAGGTACATGTCGCAAAAGCAGGTGGTCCCTGCAAGAATCATTTCGGCGCAGCCGAGCAGGGTGCCGGCATGCACGCTGTTCGCGTCCAACAGGGCCTCGGCGGGGAAGATGTGCTCGTTGAGCCAGGTCATCAACGGCAGGTCGTCCGCCAGCCCCCGGAAGAGGGTCATGGCGGCGTGGGTGTGGGTGTTAACCAGGCCGGGCATGATGATCCCGCCGGCGGCATCGATCGTCTCTCTCGCAGCCATCGACCCAACCTCGGCGGCCGAACCAACCGCCGCAATGCTGTCCCCGCAGACGGCTACCGCTCCCTTCTCAATCACACGACCATGCGTATCCATGGTCATTACGATACCGTTGGTGATCAGCAGGTCGGCGGCCGTAATCATGGCAGCGTGCCCTTGTGGATCTGCGCCACCACGGCCCGGATCAGACGATTCACGTCGGGGGCTGCCTGGTTGGCCGCGGCCACGATCCCATCCACGGATGCGGGTGCCGGACGGTCCGGGTTGTTGATATTGGTGATGATGGACAACCCCAGCACCCGCATGCCGGCGTGCACGGCGACGATGGATTCCATCACCGTTGAAAAACCCACCGCATCGGCACCGATGGTTTTCAAGTATCGGATCTCCGCCGGTGTCTCCAGAGACGGCCCCTTCAGTCCGGCATAGACGCCGCTTTTCAAGGCAATGCCCAGGCTGTCGGCAGCCCGGCGGGAAAACTGGACCAGGGAGCGATCGTAGGCTGCCGTCATGTCCGGAAATCGGGGTCCCCAGTCGTCGTGGTTGGCCCCGACCAGCGGGTTTTCGCCGGTGAGATTGAGGTGGTCGCGGATCACCATCAGATCTCCCTGGCGAAGGGCGGGGTTCATGCCGCCGGCCGCATTGGAGATGATCAGGTGTCGCACGCCCAGCGCCTGCATCACCCTTACGGAAAAGGACACGGCACCGGGGGAATAGCCTTCGTACAGGTGGACGCGCCCCCGCATGACCACCACCGGATGCCCGGCCAGCGTCCCGGCCATCAATTGCCCCGCATGACCGACCACCGTGGATACGGGGAAGTTGGGGATGTCTGTGTAATTCATCGTCAGCGCCTCATCCAGGGGGCCGACGGCCTGCCCCAGCCCGGTGCCGGTGATCACTCCGGTTTCAGGAGCGCGCTCCAGCTTCGATTCGAGAAATGCTGCGGTTTCGTGGACTTTTTCCCTAAGGTGATTCAAGGGCTGCCTCCAGTTGATGCGTCGCAGGGTTTTCACAACCGTTCCGATCCGTGTGGCAACATGTTTTTCACCGTTTCGGCCTTTGGTTTATAGACCAGCCGCTGCAGCCCCGTCAAGCGCTGTCAGGCGCGGGCGGACGGCCATGATAGCATTGACATTTATATATAATTATGAAATGTTGCCACGCGGTCACCGGTGATTCATCGCCATTGCCTTACAGACCGCCTATTCGTCCATTCAACGCGCGTTCGAAGCCGTTGGCGTCTTGCGATTTAAGGAGCGTTCCAGACATGACCCTGACCCATCACCCGAACCATGCGGACATCAACGAGGACATGTGGTCGCAGATCGACGCGGTCATCCAGAAAAACAGGACCATTTCCGGTGCCGTCATCACGGTGCTCAGGGAGTGCCAGACCATTGCCGGATATCTGCCCGTGGAATTGCTGGACTACATCAGCCAGGGTCTTAACCTGCCCGCCAGCAGCGTCTACGGCGTGGCTTCCTTTTACTCCCTTTTTTCCATGGTGCCAAAGGGCCGCCACACCATCAAGATGTGCCTGGGTACGGCCTGCTACGTCAAAGGCATCAAGGAGGCCATGGGTCGCATTGAAAATGCATACCAACTGAAGGAGGGGGGCACCACCGACGATCGGCGATTCACCCTGGAAGCCGTCCGCTGCCTGGGCGCCTGCGGCCTGGCGCCGGTGATGGTGGTGGACCAGGACACCCACGGAGACGTGAGTTCGGACAAGGTGCTGGAACTGCTCGACGCATACGCATAGACGCATCGTTTTTTATCCCTTAACGCCTTTTGCTTTTTTGACAGAGCGACCATGAAAATCTCCGAAATCAGAGACATCCTCAAGGGCACCATGCTGTGCGGTGAAGATCAGATGGACACGGTCATCCCCGCCGGTGGCGCGTCGGACCTGATGGACGATGTGCTGGCGGCCGCGGCCAAGGGCTGTGTCCTGCTGACGGGTGTCACCACGGATCATGTGATGCGAACGGCAAAAATCGTCGGTGTCGGGGCCATTGTCATCGTCAGGGGCAAAAATCCCCCTGCAGCATTCGTGGAGATGGCCAAATCTTTCGAAATCCCGGTGATGGTCACCGACTATTCGTTGTTCGTGGCCTGCGGCCGACTTTACATGAATGGCATCAGGGGGCTGGACGGTTCCTGGTAATACCTGCTGGAGACGGAATATGGCGAAACTGAACACTCAGGACCTGGAAGGCATCAGACGTGCGCAAAAGGAGCGGCTGGCATTCAGGGACAAGACGTACCTGCTGATCTGCGGCGGCACCGGCTGTCATGCCACCGGCTCCATCCGGGTCAAGGATGCACTGCTGGCGGCCATCGAGGATAAGGGTCTGGGCGAAAAGGTCCAGGTCATCGAAACCGGCTGCAACGGCTTTTGCGCCATGGGACCCCTTCTGGTGGTTCACCCCGGCGACATCTTCTACCAGAAGCTCAAGGTTGAGGATATGCCTGAACTGGTGGAATCCCACCTGATCAACGGCAAGGCGGTGGAGCGGCTGCTCTACAAAGACCCGGTCTCCAAGGCCAAAATCGCCGCCCAGACGAATATACCCTTCTTTGCCCACCAGATGCCCCGGGCCCTGCGCAACAAGGGGCTGATCGACCCCGAGTCCATCGATGAGTACATCGGCCGGGACGGGTATATCGGTGTGACCAAGGCGCTGTTCGACATGACTCCCCAACAGATCATCGAAGAGATGAAAATCTCCGGCATGCGGGGGCGCGGGGGTGCCGGATTCCCCACGGGTGTGAAATGGGATTTTGCCAGCAAGAGCGCCGGCGACGTCAAATATGTGCTGTGCAACGCCGACGAGGGCGATCCTGGGGCCTTTATGGACCGCAGCATCCTGGAGGCGGACCCCCATGCGGTGTTGGAGGGCATGATCATCGCCGCCAAGGCCATCGACGCGCACAAAGGCTACATCTACGCGCGCACCGAATATCCCCTGGCCATCAAGCGGCTGGGTATGGCCATCGAGCAGGCCAAGGATTACGGGCTGTTGGGTGACCATATCCTGGGGTCGGGGCTCTCTTTTGATATCGAGATCTACCAGGGTGCGGGTGCCTTTGTCTGCGGCGAGGAGACCGCCCTGATGCGTTCCATCGAGGGTAAGCGGGGCATGCCGCGCCCGCGTCCTCCGTTTCCGGCCCACAAAGGGTTGTGGGAGAAGCCCACCATCCTCAACAACGTGGAGACCTTGGCCAACGTGGCCCAGATCATGGTCAAGGGTGGTGCCTGGTACGCCGGTGTGGGCACCGAGACCAGCAAGGGCACCAAGGTGTTTGCCCTGTCCGGCGATGTGAACAACATCGGCCTGGTGGAAGTGCCCATGGGAACGCCCCTGCGCACGATCATCTACGACATCGGCGGCGGTATTCCCAACAAACGTAAATTCAAGGCGGTGCAACTGGGAGGCCCGTCGGGCGGGTGTATTCCTGAAGCCTACCTGGACACGCCGGTGGACTATGAGGCCATTGCCAAGGTGGGCGCCATCATGGGCTCCGGCGGTGCCATCGTCATGGACGAAAAGACCTGCATGGTGGATATGGCCCGTTTTTTCATGGAGTTCATTCAGGACGAGTCCTGCGGCAAATGTACCCCCTGCCGGGAAGGCACCCGCCGCCAGCTCCAGATCCTGGAAAAGATCTGCGAGGGCCGCGGAGAGCCGCATGACCTCGACGTCCTGGTCGAGCTGTCGCAGACCATCCGCGAGACGGCCCTGTGCGGCCTGGGCCAGACGGGACCCAACCCGGTGCTTTCCGCCCTGCGCTATTTCAGGGATGAGTTCGAGGCTCACATTTACGACCATCGATGTCCGGCCAAGCGCTGCGTGGCGCTTCTCCGGTTTGAAGTGGAAACGGATGCCTGCACCCGCTGCGGCATGTGCTTCAGGGCCTGTCCCGCCGATGCCATCGTCTGGAAAAAGAAGGAAGTGGCCCGGATCGACAAGGAAAAATGCATCAAGTGCCTGACCTGCTACGACAAGTGCAGGTTCGACGCCATTTTTTAACAGGAGCGTTGAGATGACGATAGCCATTATACTCATGGGCGGGCTGGGACTGGTGGTTGGCCTCGGTCTGGCGCTGGCCTCCAAGGTCTTTTACGTCTACGTGGACCCCAAAATCGTATCCGTCGAAGAGGCCCTGCCGGGAGCCAACTGCGGCGGCTGCGGCCTGCCCGGCTGCAGCGCCAATGCCGAAGCCATCGTGGCGGGCAGAGCCGCGCCCAACTCCTGCGTGGCCGCCGGCGAAGATGTGGCCCTGGCCATTGCCGCCATCCTCGGCGTCAGCGTCGAGGCCAAGGAGCCGGACATCGCCCTTCCCGGTTGTACCTACGGCGTGGCCGACGCGGATGTCAAATACAGCTATGACGGCATGAACGACTGCCGGGCCGTCGCCCTGCTCTCAGGCGGCATGAAGGTGTGCAATATCGGCTGCCTCGGGCTGGGCACCTGCGCCGCCGCCTGTCCCTTCGACGCGATCGTCATGGGCCCCCAGGGGCTTCCCGTGGTGGATGAGGTCAAATGCACCGGCTGCGGCACCTGTGAGCGGATCTGTCCCAAGCACATTATCACCTTGTCTTCGGTCACCCGGAGAATCCTCAAGGAGTATACCACCGAAGATTGCACGACGCCCTGCCAACGCGCCTGCCCGGCGGGGATCAACATCAGCCGGTACATCCAGCAGATTGCCGAAGGCGACTACCACGGGTCGGTTCAGACGATCAAGGAGCGCAACCCCTTTCCCACGGTGATCGGCAGAATCTGCCCCCGACCCTGTGAAAACGACTGCCGCCGTAAATATGTGGACGAACCGGTGGCGATCAATTTCCTGAAGCGGTTTGCCGCCGACTATGAACGCACCCAGGAGGCGCGTATACAGCCATTCAAGGCGCCCGATTCCGACCGCCGCGTCGCCATTGTCGGAGGCGGGGTCCAGGGCCTTTCCGCGGCCTTCTTCGCGGCCCGGTTGGGCCATGGGGCCACGGTGTTCGAAGGGACGGACCGTCTGGGCGGGCTGCTCAATACCGCCATCGCCAAGTTCCGTCTGCCAGAATCGATTCTCAAATGGGATATCGACGGTATTCTGGAGATGGGTGTGGATGCCCGAACGGGTCAGATGCTCGGCCGCGACGTAACCGTGGCCGGTCTTCTGGCCGAGGGCTACGAAGCGGTGTTTCTCGCCTCGGGCGGCTGGGACAGCCGACTGGCCCGGGGCGCCGAGAAAACGGTGGAGGCACCGTTGCCCGGCGGATGCCTGCTGCTCGACCTGCTGCGCTCCGGCAAAAATGGACACGGCGCGGTTTCCTGCGGAAGGCACACGGTGATCTTCGGCGGCGACGGGTTGGCCGGCGAAGCCCTGGTCCAAGCCCGCTCCCTGGGCGCTGAGACCGTTACCTTCATATTCCGGGACAGCCTCGACAACGCCACCGCCTCGGCGCTGACCGATGCCGGCGCCAACGTCATCTTACGAGCCGGCGTCACCCGCCTGTTCGGTGAAGGGGAGTCCCTTTCCGGGCTTGACGTGCTGAATGTGGATACCGGTGAAACGCGGCTGCTTGAAGCCCAGAGCCTGGTCTTCTCTTCGGGAAGATTCCCCGAGCTGATTTTTACGCGACCCATGGGGGGGGGTGACGCTGAAAGCCGCCCGGAAGCGTGGACGGCCGTTCCACCTTACAAGCCGCCGGAGCATGCTGACGAAGCCGGTTTGTTTGCCAAGGGTGACGTCCTGACCGATTTCAGTGGCGCCATCAAGGCTATCGGCGCCGGGCGCCGCGCCGCCGCGGCCATCCATAAGCTGATCTACGACATCCCATTGGATTTGCCTGAAAACGTCCTGAAGCCCGATGCAGCCATCCAGAACGTGGACCATGTGGAAGCAGTGGCGACCAGTCAGCGGCGGATCATGCCCCTGGCCGACAACAGGGATCTGGCACAGCTGATGGAACTGGAGAAGGGTTTCGACACGGCGGCAGCATTGACAGAGGCTTCCCGGTGCCTCAACTGCGGTCTCATCTGCTATAAGAATGCAGAAAATCAACGGCCGCTGGAAAAGATCAGGGATGCCGTAAACGCCTGATTATCCTCATGGGTCGATACAACGATAGGCTGAAACGCGCCGATGGCTACTGAAGAAGGGGTCGTATTTAAGCTGGGAAGTTCTCAGGCCGGCACGGCATGGGTAAAAACCACCCGTTCCAGCGCCTGCGCGTCCTGTTCATCCAAAGACGCCTGCCAGGGTAGCGGGGGTGGCCAGGAGATGGAGGTGGAGGCGATCAATACGGCCGATGCCCGGGTGGGCGACCGGATCGTTTTGAACGTCAAGACGGCCTCCCTGCTAAAGGCGACCTTCCTGCTTTATGTCTTTCCGATCCTGGCGATGATTGCCGGTGCGGTGCTCGGGCAAGCGGTGGCGGTTATGCGGGGCTCCGATCCGTCCGGGTTTTCCGCGCTCTTCGGTTTCCTGTTTTTCGGGATTGCCTTCATCGTCATTCGCATCGCGGGCCGGCGCCTTTCCACCAACGCCAGCTACAAACCTGAAATCATCAAGATCAGAGGGCACCATTCGCCATCGACGGACGCACGGGTGCAGCCTCAAACAGAATGGTAACCGTATGGATCAGACTGTTTTCATATCCAAAAACAACACCGCCACCTTTCGTTGTCCTCAATGCGGTCATGCCAAAACCGCGGATGTGACCGAATATGCCGAGTCTGACAAGAAAATTTCGGTCAACTGCACCTGTGCCTGCGGCCATCATTTTCGCTGTCGGTTGGAAAAGCGCAAACAATACCGCAAAGGCGCCGATTTGCCAGGAAAATTCACCCTTCTGGGAAAAAACGGACCCGAAGACACCGGCTTGGCGAAGGTGGTGGATCTTTCCACCACCGGCTTGAAATTGAAAATGAACGTACCCCGATCCTTTCCCGTCGGCGCCAAGCTGCTGGTGGAATTTCACTTGGACGATCGCAAACGGACGCCCATGCAGAAACGTGTGATCGTTCGCAACGTCAGCGGTCTATACGTGGGGGCCTCCTTTCACCCCAACGAGCCGGACGACCCTGCCCTGGGATTCTACCTGATGCGTTGACCGTTTTTCTACATGGATGCCGACCGGCCGCTTTCCACAGCCACGAACGATCCACACCTGATAACCGGGATGCGATCGGCTGCTTTTTTCTTCGTGAAACTCACCGTGAATTTCAATTCGTGCCCTGCCCAGAAAACTGTGATATAGGGATTTTTTCATCACTAACCCGGCCTAAGACAGGCAGCAAACAGGTACACCACCGTGGAGATGCGCACACATCCGATTAAAAGCAGCTTTGAACGCGGGGCCGTCAAAGGGTGGCAAGGGTTTCTCTGGATGGTCAAGATCATCCTGCCGGTCTCCTTTGCCACCTTTCTGCTGGATTATTCCGGCTGGCTCGACCGGATGGACGGCTGGCTGGAGCCGCTGATGGGGACGATCCATCTGCCGGCCATTGCCGCCCTGCCGTTGCTGGCCGGCATGCTGACCGGTATCTACGGCGCCATTGCCGCCATGTCCGTGCTGCCCTTCACCGTCGACCAGATGACGCTGATGGCGGTGTTTCTGCTTATCGCCCACAGCCTGATTCAGGAAGGGCTCGTGCAGCGCCAGTCTGGATGCCCCGCATGGATGGCCACGGCCGTTCGGCTGGGGGCTGCCGTGCTGACCGTCCTCGTGCTGGGTTGGGCGGTGGGGCCGGAAACGGTTCAGATCGTCGCAGCGCGCCCGTCGGTTTCAACCCGGCTGATGTTCTGGCCGGCTGTGCAAGGGTGGGCCGCGGCCATGGCGTGGCTGAGCCTGAAGATTCTGTTTATCATTACGGCCCTGATGATATTCATGGACCTGTTGAAGCGGTACCGCCTTATCGACAAGGTGGCGCGGGTCGTCGAACCCGTTATGGGCCTATTGGGCTTGGATCGGCAGGTGGGCGTGCTGTGGATGACCGCTGCGGTGTTCGGTATCACGTACGGCGGTGCGGTCATCGTGGCCGAGACCCGGGAGCGCCGTCTTCCTCCGGATCAGCTGAAAACCCTGCACGTCTCCATCGGTATCAATCACGCCATGGTGGAAGACCCCTCACTGTTCCTGCCCCTGGGCATTCATCCCTTCTGGCTGTGGATTCCCAGGCTGGCTGCCGCTGTGGCCTTCACCCAGGCATACCGGCTGTGGTTGTGGATGAAAAAACGCCGCCAGCCCATTGCCGACATCACCGTGCCTCTTGACGGCAGTTGGGAACCGTGCATGCCGGATGAGCGATTGTATGTCGATGATTATAAAGCCACCTGAATGATTGAACCGGTGATCGATGGACCGTTTGGGTTGGATGATATCAAGGCATCGGCGGATGCCTTCGCTATTTAGTTTCCGAAAGTCTGGATGCAGATGAAATCAGTCATGCCGCATCGACCGATAGACCGGGGATGGATCAAGGATGCCGGGTACCGCTATGCGACCCGCTGGCTTGCCCTCGTGGGGACCGTCGCCTTGCTGTTCGTTGCCGGTGCGGTCTGGTCCGCCGAGGCACCGTATTCCAGCCTGGCATTTCGTCCGGGTGAACGATTGACCTTTATCCTCAAATGGACCATCATCCCGGCCGGGGAGGCGGTTCTGGAAGTGCTGCCCCAGGAGCACATGGCAGGGGTCGATGCCCATCACTTTGTCCTGACGGCCCGGTCCAATGCCTTTGTGGACGCCTTCTACATGGTTCGTGACCGCATCGACGCCTGGGCGGACAGAGGCATGCGTCAGTCGCTCTTGTACCGAAAAAAACAGCATGAAGGCAGCACCCGTCGAGACATCACCGTATCCTTCGACTGGGAGGAGATGACCGCCCAATATACCAACCCCGGAGAGGTCTTTGAACCGATTCCCATTACTGCCGGCACCTTCGATCCCCTGTCGATTTTTTATTGGTCCCGGTCGGCGAACCTGGTCGTCGGTGGCCGCCTGCAGCGATCGGTAACCGATGGGAAAAAGCGCGTTATGGGACTGGCCGATGTAGTCCGGCGGGAAACCGTGACCGTGCCGGCGGGCACATTCGACACCTTTCTGATCGAGCCTGACCTGACGCATGTGGGCGGTGTCTTCGAGAAGAGCCCGGACGCGAAAATACAGCTTTGGGTGTCAGCGGACCATCGGCGCCTGCCGGTGAGATTGAAAAGCAAAGTGATCGTGGGCAGCTTTTCCGGTGAACTGGTGAGCGTAACGGGAAACGGGCCGCCATCTTCAGGAAGTCAGTCAGGAGAATGACAGGGACGACCATTGTCGACAGTGGTGGTGTTGAAAGCAGCCGCCACGCGGACCGCGGCATGCCTCGGCACACTTGCCGCGTGACCGCCGTTATATACCGTAAACCCATACTGGCCGACATCGTGGTCTTTCTGATCGGCCAATTTTTGGGGTGCCATCGCCCCGCAACCCACCAAGGAGAAATCGATGACCCTTATTCAACCCCTAACGCGTTTTGCCGCTGTCGCTGCCATGACGGCGGTCCTCCTGCTTGCTCCGGCAGCCATTATCGCCGCGGAAGCACCTGCCGGGCAGATCGCCCGGGTCAATGATACCGTTTTGCTGCGTCAGGACCTGGACCGTGAGATGAAGCTGGTTTCCCTGAAACTGGCCCGCCAGGGGCGGCCCGTGGATGGCCAGCAACTGAAGCGCTACGAGGGGGAGATCCGTGATACCCTGATCAACCGGACCCTGTTGCTTCAGCAGGCCAAATCAGAGGGCATTCATGTCAAAGACACCGCCGTGGCAAAAGCCCTGGATGAATTCAAGGCCGCATTCAAAGATGAGCAGGCGTATCGTAGCGCATTGACGGAAATGGGATTTTCCGAGGATATGCTCAAGAACCAGATAAATCAGGGGTTGGCCATTAAAACCCTCATCGACAAAGAGGTGCTCCAGAAGGTATCCGTTTCCGATCAGCAGGTTCGCGCGTTCTATGACGACAATCCAACCCTGTTCCGCAAGCCGGAGCAGGTCAAAGCCTCCCACATACTGATTCAAGTGCCGGCAGACGCTGATGAGGCCAAGCAGGCAGAAGCCTTGGCCACCATTCAGGCGTTGAAGGTGCGCATCGACAATGGTGAGAACTTTGCCGCCCTGGCGCAGGAGAATTCGGACTGCCCCAGCAAGACCAAGGGGGGGGACCTCGGTTTTTTTAGCCGGGAGCAGATGGTTCCGCCCTTTTCCGAAGCCGCCTTCGCCCTTCAGCCCGGCCAGTCAAGCGATGTGGTGCACACCCGTTTTGGATACCACCTGATCCGGGTCACCGAGCGCCAGGCCGAACAGACCATGGCGTTCAACGATGTAAAGGAGGCCATTTCCGCCCGCCTCCGCCAGGAGCAGGAGACGAAAAAGATCGACGCCTACCTTGAAAAAGTGAAGGAACATGCGGATATTAAACGATTTCCACTTTAGCTTTTTTCTTGACAATGAGTATTCCATTGGCTAAAGATTTTCGCTGGATGATAGTTTGGCCAATGTAACCCCTGATCTGACATCTTCTGAGCGGCAATCTTCCATGTGCCGGGGTATCGTCTGCAAAGGCAAGGGGAGGGATATTTGGAGGAGAACAATTGAGAAGAGGAGGTCAGTGCTTTGGCGAATGGTATCGTAAAATGGTTCAATGACAAAAAGGGGTATGGCTTCATCAATGAAAACGAAGGTCGGGATGTCTTTGTACACTTCTCCGCCATCGACATGACGGGGTTCAAGACGCTGTCCGAAGGGGAGATGGTTGTTTTTGAGGTAGAGGAGAGTGACCGCGGACCTGAGGCCAAGAATGTAAAAAGAGCCACCTGACAACATCGCATGGATTGAACCTTCCCCGTGGCAAGCCGCGGGGAAGGTTCACCGTAAGGATGAACATCGATTTCCAGTGCATTCGCCACCCCCGCCGCAAGCGACGGGGGTGGCGCCCGGTGTTGCTTGTAGCACCCTGCCTTTTCAACGCCCTGCCGACGTAAACTTTCCAACCCGCTCCGGAATGCCGGTATGCTGGAAATGCATGCGCCCATTCCGCAATCTCCTGCGTCACACCTATATGTTGCATGGTTAAATGCAATAGAATCGTCCGTCAACAGCGGTTGAACACCGGTTGAATGCTTCGCTATCATGCGGGGGGCTTATCTGTCAGGCTCAAACGCTTCTGCGTTTGGCCCAGTGACGATGCAGCATGAATTGACTGCCGCAACCCATTTATGTGATTCTTGCTTGGTAACAACCTGCCTTGAAACAAGGAAAAAGCGGAATGCCACAGAAAGGTATCAGCATGGTCGCACGTTGGCGTGCAAACGGTATGCGGCTTAGGAATGATTCAGAAAGGGCCCTTTGTCATGGAAGTTAGATTCTGGGGTACACGAGGATCCATCGCGAAGCCGGGATCATCGACCGTGCGTTTCGGAGGCAACACGTCGTGTGTTGAGGCCCGTTCTTCTTCCGGGACCATGATTATCCTCGATTGCGGCACCGGGGCGCACGGGCTCGGCCAAGACCTCATGAAAAGCGGCGTTCATCCCCTGCATGGCCACATCCTCATCACCCATACCCATTGGGACCACATCCAAGGTATCCCGTTTTTCGATCCCCTCTTCGTGCCCGGAAACGAGTGGGACATATACGCCCCCCGCGGCCTCGGTTCATCCCTGCGCGAATCACTTGCGGGCCAGATGCAATACACCTACTTCCCGGTTACGCTGGAAGAACTGGGAGCCGCCATCCGCTATCACGATCTTGTCGAAGGCGTCTTCGAAATCGGCGATATCAAGGTCCGCACCCTGTACATGAACCATCCTGCTCTCACGCTGGGATATCGTTTGGAGGCCGACGGGGTATCGGTTGTGTATGCCTGTGACCATGAGCCGCATTCCCGCCAGTACGCTCAGGGCACCGGCACCATGGGTGAACAGGACCGGCGCCACATCGAGTTCATGCAAGGGGCCGATCTGGTGATTCATGATGCCCAATACACGACGGCGGAGTATAGGGACAAGTTTGGCTGGGGGCATACCCCGGTGGGATGTGCGGTTGACATGTGCCGTCGTGCCGGCGTCAGGCGGCTGGCGTTGACCCACCACGACCCGCTGCGGAACGACGAGCATGTCGATGCGCTTTGTGAGAACGCACGCACCATCCTGTCCCAATCCGGGAGGCCGATGACCGTTTTCGCCGCCGCCGAAGGCATGGTGGTCGAATTGAAAGTATCGGTGGCGGCCAAAAAGGAAGAGGATTTGGAGAGCTTCTCGGCCGTCGCCCCGATCGAACCCGCACTTCAGGACCATCGGGTCTTGATCGGTATCGCGGACGAAGCATTGGCCGAGAAGATTCAGCAGGCCGCTCAGGCCGACAACCTGCGAACATTGCGGGCCGAGACTTCGCAGGACGTGCTTGGGATTGTCCGCTCGACACGGCTCTCTCTCGTCATTCTCGATGACGGAGCGGTGGGAGGCAACGCCCTGGAAACCTGCCGAGCCATACGGGGACTGGATATCGACCATGCCCGCGACTTGCCGGTGGTCATCGTTGCCAACGCCGATTCCGATGCGGGTACCGATGCCGGTGTTACGGATTGGCTGATCCAGCCCTTCACCGCAGAGTATGCGCGCACACGGGTACGTGCATGGGTCATGCGAAGCATGTGCCGCTGGGGGCGCGCGCCGTTTCCGGAAAATGAGGCCTATCGGATCCAGGCGCTCAACGCGCTGCAGCTCCTCGATACAGAAACCGAAGAACGGTTTGAGCAAATTACCCGGATCGCTGCTGCGGCTTTCGACGTTCCAATCGCTTTGGTGACCCTTGTCGATCAGGACCGCCAGTGGTTCAAGTCCCGCTTCGGCCTAAGCACCACCGAAACGCCGCGGGACCAGGCATTCTGCGCCCATACCATCCTTGACACGAAAGTCATGATCGTTCGCGATACGCTTCTCGACCCCCGTTTTGCTGACAATCCGCTGGTGGTTGGAGAACCCCGCATCCGCTTTTATGCCGGATATCCCTTGACCCTTCCCAACGGCACCTCTCCCGGCACCTTGTGTCTGATTGACACCCGGCCTCGCGACCTGGACGAGGTGAAAATCAACTTGCTGCGGGACCTGGGACGGCTGGTTGAGCGCGAGATGGCCGCGACCCTGCGCCCATGAAACCTGGCCCCAAACCGGCGGTTTTTTGTCGATACAATCAATTTGGGAATGTCATTGCTCTACCCGCCCCCTGACCCTGCCACATTTCCGATCGACATAAGATTTTCATTCAGCCAGTTGTTTGGCCAATTGCCGAATGTGACGATCGTCAGTGCCGCAGCAGCCCCCCAATATCTTCAAGCCCAAATCCTTTTTAAGCGCACCGACGGATTGGCCGAAAGTTTCAGGTGCTTCAGTGATCAGGTTTTCGCGTGCATCCAGCTCTTCGGGCGTGAGCGCGGCCGTATTGGCCAACAGGCCGCCAATCCGCTCCCTGACCAGGGGAGATGAATTGACTTCATGAAAAAGCGCCGCTCTAAAAATCAAGGCGTGTGTGCAATTGACCATATAGGTAAGTGGCTGTGGGCTGACCGCGGCATCGATGCGTTGGATGGCATCTTTCAATGGTGTGCCGTCAATCAATGTGCCTTCCGGACGAACAACAAAACTGATGATATAAGGCATTCCCGTTTCGGAGAGGGCCACCGACAGACCGATTGCCTCGCCTATCGCCGGCAGTGTGGCCGCCAGCAGGAAATCCACTCCGGCGTGCGCCAGCCGTTCGGCCTGCCAGCGGTGAAACAGTCGTGCCGCTGGCGCTGAAAGTGCTTCATTCGGGTTGAATGCATCCCCCCGGCAGCTCATCAACCCGCCCACGGCAACTTTCTTCGCATATGTCCCGTACTGGTTTCGCAATTCATCGAGAAAACGAAAATTGTCCCCGTTCAGGTCTTCATTCTCACATCCGGCCCTCGAGATCCGTTCCCGGCTGGCACGCCAGGTCGGGGTGGAAAGGATCAGTGGCAGGTCGTATTGGCGGCCAATGTCGAGATACTGCCCATAGATGGCCGCCAGGGCCTCGCGTTTTGGTTCGTCATAGATGAACGCGGAATTAACGATGTGGGGATCAAGCTCGAAGTCGCTGTTTCTGCGCAGACGTTCGATAACCGCACCTTCGCCAAGGATACAGGCTGAACGTTCATAAAATATCTGGAATGCGGTCGATGTCACTTGTTACGCCTTTTGACGTGCACGCCCAATGCTGGCTTTCACCTGTATGAGGGGGTACTCTTCGTAAGCGTATGATTCTTGGTATCGTAAACGAATCGGCCTCGGGACGATCGGCCAGGCTATATACCAAGGGGGTCGCCTGCAACGTCACATCAAATATTTGGTCCACCCAACCACGGTGTCAATTTTATTTTGAACATGGTAGCGCATCATCTCGCTTCCACATCGCTGATTTTTCGGTGTCACCACATGCATTTGATTGACCACGCTCACCAAAAGAGCGTATTCTTGAGGTGTCTGTTCAGATTTAACCACAGGTAGGCAACCATGTCGAATCTCGTTGAATGGTAACTTGCTGGAGCAGCATCCATGAAAACCGTTCTGGATCGAATCCACCAGTCCTCCTTAGAACTGCTTGCTTCCGTCGGTGTCCGTTTTCATTGTCCTGAAATTTTGGAACGGTTAGCGATGATGGGGGTTGGTGTGGCGGGAGACGTGGTCAGGTTCACCGAAACACAGGTGATGGATTGCCTGTCGATGGCGCCAGAGGCCTTCACGCTCAAAGCGCGCAACCCGGAAAAAGATGTGCGTATCGGCGGCGACAGTAAATGCCTGGCCCCAGCCTACGGCGCATCCCTGATCGTGACGCCGGAGAATCGTCGCCGCAATGCCACCCTGGCTGACTATCTCCGTATCGCCAAACTGGTTCATGCCACGCCCTTGCTCACCCTCAACGGCGGCGTGCTGGTTCAACCCGAGAACCTGAGCGGACAGCTCTCCAGCCTGGTGATGATTTACAGCGCCATGTGCCTCAGCGACAAGCCGTTAATCGGCGTTCAAGATGGTGAGATCCAAGTTCGTCGTGTCATGGAACTCGGCGGTATTTTAGCTGGCGATGAAAATGCGTTCAAACGTTCACCACACTTCCTTTTCCTGGTGAATACGTTGAGCCCCCTGCAGATGGATGCCCAGGCACTGGCGACCTTGAAAGTCTGTGCAGAGTATAATCAAGCGCTGCTGATCACCCCCGGTGCCATGTTCGGCACAACCTCACCCATAACCACGGTTGGAAGCGTGATTCAGGCCAATGCTGAATTTCTGGCCGCCTTCTGTGCGGCACAGTTTCTCTCACCGGGCCTGCCGGTAGTTTTCGGTTGCCTGGGGGCACCCGCGGATATGCGCACCGGTGGGCTCTCTCTGGCTTCTCCTGCGCGGTTCACCTTTGCCGATCTGGCCGCTGGCCTGGCCGAGAGATACCATTTGCCCAACCGGGGCATTGGCGCAGTGACCGATGCGGGGCAGGTATCCGTGCAAAGCGGATATGAAGCCATGTTCACCCTGATCAATGACTACCACCGGCGAACCAGCCTGTCCATCCATGCAGCGGGTGTCTTGGCCAGCTTTGCCGCTTTCAGCTATGAACAGTTTATCATCGACCTGGAAATGATCCGTATGGTCAACAGAAGCATCGATGCCGCCGTGTTTACCGAGGACGATTTCACTTTGGACCTGATTCGGGAAACCGGGCCAGGTGGACAATACATCACCAAAAAGCATACCTTGGCGCACTGCCGCACCGTTCCATATATATCGGGGCTGTTTGCACCCACGGCCGTCGACCGGCAAGACGATGCAACCCGGCTGACCGAAGGCGCTGCCCACGCATTGGCTAAACTGGAGAACCAGTATCGGTGCCCATATCTGCCTGAAGAAACCCTCAAACGGATCGATGCATATATGCTTGCCCGAGGGGTGTCGGCGCATCTTTTAGCGGCAGTCGTCAAGGCCAGTCACGCCGTGTAATTCGGCACACAACGACATAGACCGGAAGGTAAGGGGCTTGCGATGTACCTGTCCAGAGACCCCGGCGTTGGCCGGATCAAGAGCAGAAACAACTATTGTTGCGGGGCGGGTCTGGGAATTGTGCTTCTGGATGAAACTTATCCTGGATTTCCGGGGGATGTACGCAATCCCAGTGCTTTCCCCTATCCCATTCAGTACGAGGTGGCCGAAGGCCTCGATATCCAAAAACTCGTTTTGGGCGAAGAAAAACATCAATACCTGGAAACCATATTGAAAGCGGCCGGCAAGCTTGAAAAAATGGGCTGCCGGGCCATTCTGGCCGAGTGCGGCTATTTTGCCTATTTCCAGAAAGCGATGGCTGCCCGGATGGACGTCCCGGTCTTTATGTCCAGCCTGTTGCAAGTCCCGTGGGCGCAAGCCTTGATCGGCCCCGGAAAGGTTGCGGGAATTCTGATGTCTGCCAAGGAGATGCTTCTGGACAAGCACCTGACCGAAGTCGGGGTCAGGCTTGGCAGCAATTACGTGATTGGCGGGGCCATGGACCTGGGGGAATGCCCTGAATTCGACAACTTATGGACCGATGGGATCCGACCGGCAGTCCCCCAGGCGGAGTATCAACAGGCGGAAAAAGATTTTGTGCGCATCGCCACCCGATTTTTCCATGCGTACCCGAACATGGGAGCCATGGTATTGGAGTGTACGGGGTTTCCACCCTTCGCCAGGGCCTTGCAGCGGGAAATTGGCATTCCGGTCTTCAGTTGGGGAACGCTGATGGATTTCGCCTATTCGATTTGCGTGCATCGCGATTATTACGGGCATGTTTAGTTTGCCGTGATAACACGCCATCAACAGTTTGCAATTCAGTATCTCGTGATTAAAATAGTTTTGATGCGAATGTCGTATCAAAAATGAGTAAACGGCTTGCCCGGCAATTTTTTTGAACCGCCCAATCCAAAAAGGAGGCAGCATGAAGATTTTTCGACGGTGTGTCTATTCTGCCTTTCTGGTCATGGCGGCGTCCGGTTTGAACTTCGCCCATGCTGACCAATACTCGGATACCGTTGATGTGTTCAAAAAATCGCCGGCAGTGAAGCCGTTTATCGACAATTGCTATGGCTATGCGGTGTTACCGACGGTGGGCATTTGAACCCATGAAATAGACTGCGGCTGGCGGTCATACCGGCACAGACGGCGCTTGGATCAATGAACCCGTCGACGGTCCATCCGCTTACTACCCCCTTGACCGCCACAGCAATTCTATCTTATTCATAAAGACTGTCATTGGTTCATGCTCCCCTTCCTTTCCACGCTCATCGCGATAAATGCGGAAACCTGCATCTGATTTCGCTTGACCACCGTTCGACCAATGCTGAATGGCATTTCGCCTTTGAACGCATCATAGAATCGAATCATTAAATGCTTTTCCCAAGACCCCTTGGAAGCGAACCCCCGTCAATGGTGGGAAGGCGCATTGATCAAGAATGAAAAAAGGACCGGTAACAACATCTCAAGACAGAGGAGGAATTTAGTATGAAAATATTGATAGTCTTTTATTCAACTTACGGGCATGTATACAAGATGGCGGAAGCGGTCGCAGAGGGAGTCAGGAAAATCGAGGGTGCAGAGGCGGTCTTGCGGCGTGTACCCGAAACGCTTTCCAAAGAAGTGCTCGAAAAAATGGGAGCGGTCGACGCTCAACAAAAAATGGCCCAGGTGCCGATCTGTTCCGTCGACGAACTGGCTTCTGCAGATGCCGTCATTTTTGGAACGCCGACAAGGTTTGGCAACATGTGCGGGCAAATGCGTCAGTTTCTGGACGCCACCGGCCAGCTGTGGGCGCAAGGTGCGTTGGTGGGTAAGGTCGGAAGTGTGTTCACCAGCAGCGCAACGCAGCACGGGGGGCAGGAATCAACTATTTTGTCCTTTCACATAACGCTTCTGCATCATGGTTTTGTGATTGTGGGGCTGCCCTATGCCTTTCAGGGGCAGATGCGAATTGATGAGATAACCGGCGGATCTCCCTACGGCGCATCAACGATTGCAGGCGGGTCGGGTGAAAGGATGCCCAGCGAGAATGAACTGGATGCGGCACGTTTTCAAGGCAAGCATGTCGCCGCCATTGCATCCAGGTTGAAGGGCTAACGGTGCTATCCAATATACCGATGTATCAATAACAAGGGGGAGGTATGAGAATTTCACTAAAAGTGGTGACTTGTGGAATTGTTTTGGCCGCCATGGGTGGCCTGGCCTTCGCAGGATTCGCCAAGCCTGAGGATGCCATTCGCTACCGCCAAGCGGTGATGACGGTTATTGGTCAGCATTTCGGCAGCCTGGCGGCGGTCGTCAAAGGACAAGCAGCCTACAATAAGGACAGTGTTGAACACGATGCTGCGGTGCTTCGGACCATGTCCGAATTAGCGTGGGAGGCGGTCATGGTGCCCGGTTCGGATCGAGGCGACACCACGCTGAGTCCCCTGGCGATGAAAGAACCGGACAAATTCATGGCCGTGGCCCAGCAATTCGAGAGCGCTGTCCAACAACTGGAACAAACGGCAAAAAGCGGTGATATCGAGGCCGTCAAAGGGCGATTCGGAGAGGTGGCCAAGAGCTGTAAATTCTGCCACTCGACCTACCGGAAAAATTAGCGGTCCTAAACATCTGAAGCGTTGGCAGCCCAATGCGGTCAAACAAGGCTAAGCCATTGCATCCCTCAGCGCCACCTGTTCGGCGATCGGCGAGGAAATCTTGTTACGTGTCAGCGCACCAGCAGAAAGACGCCGACGGCCAGCAGACTCGCAAGGAGTGCCGCCCGGCCAAGCCGGTTGGACGATGATTGCCCCTCTGCATGCCAGTCTTTGCGGCCGGTAATCATCGGCTGAATCAGGTTTTCGTGTTTGATGATCAGGTAAAAGAACACCGCAGCGATATGGACGGCAACGATAGCTAGGATAGCTTCCTGGTTCAGTCGGTGGATACGGGTGAGCCAGTCGCTGGTTGCCTTGCGGACCCAGGGGTACAGAGGACCTTCGGTGAAAATATCGTCATTGGCAAACAGGCCGGTGACAGCCTGAACCAACAGGGCGATCAGCATGGCCAGCACCGACCAGCCGCCCAGTGGATTGTGCCCCAGATGCTTGGGTGCGTCCCGGCGCAGCATGGTTCGCGCGTAGCGCAGCACCGCGCCAGGCCCGCGCAAGAAAGCGGAGAAACGCGCGTGTCGACCCCCGACAATACCCCAGGCCAGGCGAAACACGATCAATTCCAAAATGGCATAGCCGCTCCACATGTGGTACCGCATCCACAAACCACCGATTTTGCCGGTGACAAAGGATGTGACCACCAGGGCTGCCAGCAGCCAATGAAACAGCCGGGTGGGGAGATCCCAGACCAGAATCGGCCGGCCGGATGCCAGCGGCGGCTTCGATGCTTCATTTGTATCCGGATACATAGATGGATTCCTCGATTGGGCGTTGTCATCGATTCTAAACGCATCCGGTTGTTATGGCAAGCCAGTTGGGAACATGTTGTCATGACGATCATCACGGGAAGGAGAAAAACCATGTCCCCGACGGCAAAAATAAATTGCCGGGCGCAGCGCTTGAATGTCGTCATCGTCGGGCTTGTCGTGTTTTTCGGAGTCGCGACCGTTGCCCGCGGCGGCTGGCTGGACAAAGGGTCCGACGTGTTGAAGGCACTGGGTGGAACAACGGGGAAAACGGGTCTTTCCAGTGCGGATATCGGCTCCGCGTTCAAAGAGGCCCTGCACATCGGTACCGAAAATGTGGTCACCCGGCTGGGCCGGAACGATGGGTTCAATGCCGACCCGGCGATACATATCCCGTTGCCCGGGCAGATGGAAACCGTAAGGTCGGCGCTGGCCAAAATCGGCATGTCCCAGTCTCTGGACGATCTGGAGCTCAAGCTCAACCGGGCTGCAGAAAACGCCACCCCCAAGGCCAAGACCCTCTTCGTCGACGCCATCAGCGCCATGACCTTCGACGATGTCAAGACGATCTACAACGGCCCCGATGATTCGGCGACCCGATATTTCCGGGGCAAGATGACACCCGGCCTGACACGGGAGATCGAACCGGTCGTGACGGAAAGCCTCTCCCATGTCGGCGCGATCCAGACCTATGACCATATTATGGGCCAGTATCGGGCCCTGCCGTTCGTGCCCGATATCAAAGCTGACCTGAACGCCCACGTCATCCAGAAGAGCCTGGACGGTATATTTTATTATGTGGCCAAGGAGGAGGCCGCCATTCGCCAGGACCCGGCCAGGCAGACCACAGCGCTCTTGAAACGGGTTTTCGGGGCACAATAAAAGAGATGATCCAGAAAAGCCCTCAGCCGTCCGACATCAAACCCAATGCCGGTTGCAGGCGTTCTGTGTGAAGAAATGGCGTGTGGCGTTAGGTCCATCGTCTCAGGATGTGTCGGCGCATTTGAGCCGACAGGCGGTTTTTAACGTAACTATTTCGCTGTTCAATTTTCTTGCTGCTTGGGGTTTTCAATGAAAAACTATCGCAAAGAACTCTGGTTCGAAGTCCCCACCCGGCGGGCTTTCATCAACATTACATCCGAGGTGCAGCAGTGCATCGATGAAAGCGGTATAAAAGATGGTCTCGTGCTGGTCAACGCGATGCACATAACGGCATCGGTGTTCATCAACGACGATGAATCCGGCCTGCATCATGACTATGACGTATGGCTGGAAAAGCTTGCCCCCCACGCGCCGGTTTCTCAGTATCGGCACAACGTTGGGGAGGACAATGCCGACGCGCACATGAAACGCCAGATCATGGGCCGGGAAGTCGTGGTGGCCATTACCGAGGGTCGTTTGGATTTCGGAACCTGGGAACGCATTTTCTACGGTGAGTTTGACGGACGGCGCAAAAAACGGGTGCTCGTTAAAATTATCGGGGATTAGGTTGAAGGCCGGGTTTTGGACCGATGGGGATTCATCGATTCACCTGAAGTCCATCATCCCGCCGAGGCCGTTTGTGCAGCAGCTGTTTTTTCAATTTTCGGCATTATCATACGGTCGATGATTGTTGCCGGAGGTGCACCATGAACGAGGAAGCTGTTTTCCAATGGCCCATGCTGCTGGTTATCCTGGCAGCCCTGCTCTACTTCGAATTGATGCGCCGGCTGGACAGGTATTGGGCCAACCGGACGCCCCTGTCGGATGAGGAGCGCCTGTGGAACCACGCTCGCAACCAGGGCATCAGCGAGTATGAGGTTTTCAAGCGGGCGGCGGCCACGTGGACGCTCAACCCGGAAATCGCCCATTCGGATTTCAACACCTATCTAAAATCGGATATTCTGCCGCACTATGTCCGTGACTACCTGCGTAAGCTGACAACGCTGTAGACTTACCATTCACCCACGCGCAATCTTTTTCCAATTCGCCGACATAGGAGATCCCCGATGCGCGATGCATTGAGAACACCGGATGAACGCTTCGACGGCCTGTTCGATTTCCCTTTTGCCGCCAATTACCTGGACAATCTTCCAGGCTTCGACGGGCTTCGCCTGCACTACCTGGATGAGGGGCCTGAAGCGGCCGGGGCGACTTTTTTATGCCTGCACGGCGAGCCGACCTGGAGTTACCTTTACCGCCGCATGATACCGGTCTTCACCCGGTCCGGGGGCCGAGTTGTTGCGCCCGATTTTTTCGGTTTCGGGCGGTCGGACAAACCGGTTGACCCATCCGCCTACCATTTCGATTTCCACCGCAATACCCTGCTGGCCTTCATCGAACAATTGGATCTGACCGACATCACCCTGGTCTGCCAGGACTGGGGCGGGATTATCGGATTGACGCTGCCGATGGCGATGCCCGAGCGATTCTCCCGCTTGCTGGTCATGAACACCACCCTTGGGTCCGGCGACCATCAGCTCTCCAGGGGCTTTCTGGACTGGCGGGCCTGGGTCAAAAAGAACCCCGACCTCTCTCCGGGACGGCTCCTCAAACGGAGCTGCCCCCAGCTTTCCCCGGCCGAATGCAGCGCCTACGATGCGCCGTTTCCCGATGGCCGTTATAAAACAGGCGTACGGCGCTTTCCGGAGATGGTACCGGATCACGCCGATGCACACGGCGCCCGGCTGTCGCGTGATGCCAGGCGCTGGCTTGGTCAATCATGGCGCGGCCAGTCGTTCATGGCCATCGGCATGCAGGATCCGGTGCTGGGTGCGCCGGTGATGCGGGCTTTGAAAAACGACATCCGCAACTGCCCGGACCCCATTGAAATCGTCGAGGCGGGACACTTTGTTCCCGAATGGGGTGAAGATGTCGCCAAAAAAGCCCTGGCGGCATTCAATCGTTGAGAAATACGGGTAAATAGACTAAAGTGATGACGTCCTTTATCGAAGACGAATCGAACCTTTCAGCGGACGTGGCCGGCAACCCGTATCGACCGGCGTGCTACCATGAAACCTATTTTTTTCCTGCTCCTTTGCTTTTTCTGCTCTGTCGGCGGCGCCGCGATTCATCCGGCCACGGCGCAGGATACAACCGCGGATCCGCTGATCAGCCTGACGGCCCAGAACGAACCCCTGGGCGATGTGCTTGAAACCATTACCCGGGACACCGGCTACCGGTTCAACCTCAACGGCAAGTGGAAGGCCTATCCGGTCAGTGCCACCATCAGCGGTCTGCCGCTGGAAAAAGGGCTCAAACGCCTGCTGCGCAGCCTGAACCACTCGATCGTCTGGGAGTCGGACAGGACCGTCACCATTACGGTGTTCGGAAAAGCCGACGCCGGCAGTGACGGCGATGCCGTTTCCTTTTCATCACCGCCCCAGAACTACCAGGAAGAAAACGAACCGGCCCCCGAGACTGAGCCGACACCGGCAGACGAACCGGAACCGGCCGATGCCGGCGCGGAAGCAGCCGAGACCGAAGTCGCTGCTCCGGAGGAAGCCAATCCTGAACCGGGTGCCGACGCCTCATCCCCGGAGGCTGTCATCCCGAGCGATGCCGCCGGTGCGCAAGGCGCAGATGTAGTCAATAAACCCGTTGTGGAATGACCCATGCACCGGCGACGCCAGCCACCCGATTTTTTTGTTTCGACGCCGCCATGAACCGCGATAGCGAGCGCATTCCCCGCCGCTTGCCGCGGGGAATGGTCGACATTTGATACCCGCTTCCCCAGTCCCTTTGTTTTCAGCCCGCAGTCTGGCATTATCAGGTTTCAGTGTTTATCTTGCTGCGTAGCATCGCATCAGAAAAACAATACCGGCCATCCGTGCAAGCCGTTCAGGCGAGATCACCGGGCAATAGGATGGCGGTGTTGCATAAGCCGACGGGCGAAGGGACCAATCAGGATGAACCTGCTCGAATCAACCGATTTCATTGCACCCAGCCAGGCTTTTGCGGAAACACGGGGGGGGCTGGACGCGCTGCGTTTCGACAACCGCTTCACCCGTGACCTGCCCGCCGATCCTGACAGTCAAAACCGGCGCCGTCAGGTGACGGGGGCCTGTTACTCCCTGGTCAAGCCCACGCCCGTGGCGGCGCCTCGATTGGTCGCCTATTCGCGGGAGGTGGCCGACCTGCTGGGCCTTTCAAAAAAGACCTGCAAATCAGATACGTTCACCCAGGTGTTCACCGGCAACCGTCTGTTGCCGGGTATGCAGCCCTTTGCCATGTGTTATGGCGGTCATCAGTTCGGCAACTGGGCCGGACAACTGGGCGACGGCCGGGCCATCAACCTGGGCGAAATCGTCAATGGGGACGCGCAGCGCTGGATGCTGCAGCTGAAAGGGGCCGGCCCCACGCCCTATTCACGGACGGCCGACGGCCTGGCGGTGCTGCGCTCGTCGGTGCGCGAGTTCCTGTGCAGCGAGGCCATGTTTCACCTGGGTGTGCCCACCACCCGTGCACTGAGTCTGACCCTCACCGGTGAAGAGGTGGAGCGGGACATGTTCTACGACGGTCATCCCAAACTGGAACCGGGGGCCGTGGTCTGCCGGGTCTCGCCGTCGTTTACGCGCTTCGGCAGCTTCCAGATCTTTGCCGCCCGGAGAGAAACGGACGTATTGGAGCAGCTGGCGGACCATACGATTCGCACCGACTTCCCCCACCTGGGTGAACCGTCGCCGGATGTTTACCTGCAGTGGTTCGCGGAGGTGTGCCGCCGCACCGCCGACATGATCGTCCACTGGATGCGGGTGGGATTCGTGCACGGCGTGATGAACACGGACAACATGTCCATTCTCGGCTTGACCATCGACTACGGCCCCTATGGCTGGCTGGAAAATTACGATCCCGACTGGACACCCAACACGACCGACGCCGCCGGGCGCCGCTACCGTTTCGGCCACCAGGCGGCCATTGCCCAGTGGAATCTCGCCCAGCTGGCCAATGCCATCTATCCGCTGATCGGCCAGGCCGAGCCCCTGCAGGCGGTGCTGGACGATTATGTGAGGATATACCAGGATGGCTGGCGGCAGATGATGGCCCACAAGCTGGGATTGGAGGCATACGATCCGGCAACGGACGAGGCGTTGATCAGCGAACTGCTGACCATATTGCCCCTGGTCGAAACCGACATGACCATCTTCTTTCGCCGGCTCGCCCGGCTGGATGGGGATGATTCCTCCTTGGCGGCAGCCGCCGATGAAGCGCTCATGGCCCCGCTCATGGACGCGTACTATGTTCCCGACCAATTGACGGCTGACCTGCGCCGCCGGACCGCCAACTGGCTTCGACGCTACCTGGAACGGGCCGGCCGGGATAATGTATCCCAGCAGACCCGGCGCCGTCGCATGAATGCGGTCAACCCCAAATACGTGCTGCGCAACTACATGGCGCAAATGGCCATCGACAAGGCCGAAAAGGATGATTTTTCGCTGATTCACGAGCTGCTCGACCTGCTGCGCCGCCCCTACGACGACCAGCCGGAAAAGGAGGCCTTCGCCGCCAAGCGGCCCGACTGGGCCCGCCACCGGCCCGGCTGCTCGATGCTGTCTTGCAGTTCATGACCTGGTGGTGGATACCGAGGGCAATATGGTGGGTTTGCATTCCCGGCAATAGCTTGACAGATGGGGGGCGCCCCGGCCCAATCCTTGATGGAGCCGGACTGCCCAAAATAGGCACGATTGGCCATGTGTTGAGATTGAAGACGTGGTTTATCGATTATCATGATTCCAATCAACGGAGGAACCCGGATGCGCGAGAAAACCGAACCCAATGATCAGACCCAGGACCTGAAGTGCCCGGAGTGCCGTGCCGAGCTGAAGCGCCGCCGATCACGCAAGGCCGACGCGTGCGAGATGGTTTGCGGGGGATGCGGACAGATCTTCGATGTGTGCGATATGGATACCGTCGCCCGCCTGAAATCACCGTAAACGGAGGGGCCATCTATTTATTGAACGGCTTCGGCGATCGCTTCGAACGCACGAATCAGGGTAAAGTCGATATCCTCATCACGGGCTCTGCCTGTGCGGACACCTTGGCGATGACAACCTCTCTTGTGGGGGTCGACCCACAGCCACTGTCCATGAATGCCGATGGCACAGAAGGCGCCTGATGCGCTGCCGGTTTGGTACCATTGGCTGCGGTAGCGGCCGTATGGAAACATATGGTAAAACTCGCCTTTCTTCCACGGTTCGCTGTCGCCGCCGCTGCGAATGTCCTGCACCCACCAATCCGGCAGTATCCCTTTACCGCCCAGGCGCATCATCTCGCCCAAGCGGGCCAAATCACGCGGAAGCGCACAAATCCCTCCAGCCGAGCGCGGCGACCCGATCGCATCGACGGTCACATAGGCGCTGGCTTCAGCCCCCATGGGTTTCCAGATCAGATCGGAAAACAGGCCGGCAAAATCCTGGCCTGAGGCACGCTCCACCAACCAGCCAAGCAGATCGGAATTCGGTGAAAGATAGCGAAAAACCGTTCCGTGCGGTTCAGGCGCCGGTCGCGAGGGATGCCAGAAAATCATGCAGGGTGCCGGCATCTTCTCCGGGTTCGGCCGGGTTCCAGAGCATGGCGCGTCGATAGCGGGCGAATTCGCCCGATTGGTCGAGGTAGACTTCGGTGAATGACGAACTGACCGTCATGTCGAGCACATGGCGCACCGTACAGGTTCCATACGCCGAATTGGACACCTCCGGGAGGTATCGGGTCACCGGGCTGTCCGGGTCGATTCTTCCCTGATCGACCAGAATTCCGGTCAATGCCCCGGTCAGGGACTTGCTGACCGAAAACAGAATATGCGGGGTTGTCCCGTCATAGCCATGCAGATAGCGTTCAGCGACCATTCGTCCCCCCCGCAGTACGACCAGCCCCCGGGTGGCGGTTGCATCGAGAACCTCCATCAATTGTCGCTCCTGCCCGTGCTGATCTTCGAAAACGATCGCGTCTATCGATTGCGGGTCGGTTGAAAGCCCGCAAACAGACCTCGAAGCGCCAATGCGGGAGACCGGGATGATTCGATCTACATGGTGAAAGGACTGTGTGCTGTGCGGTGCAATTCGCCAGTTGGCAAGCGTAACCGTCGTTTCCATGCTTTCCTTACGACTCGGGTCATTGACGTGGGGGATAATAAAAACAAGAGGACCCGGCAATCAGATCCTCTTGTTCAAAAAAACCGCAATTCGGAAGCAAACGGCAAAAGAAAGCATTGCTCCCGAACGCTACTTGGTCAACTCCGTCCAGATAGCGGTGTAGTACTCGGTGGCTTCTTTGGAGCAGGCGGGGAAAAATCTGCCGGCAGCCTTGAACTCATCCGGGATATTGATCGCCGACGCGGTTTTCATTTCAGCAGGCATGAATTCCTCCGAGCCGCTGATGCCGTTGGCATATCGGGCAAAGGTGGAAATCAGCGCGGCATTTTCCGGCGCCATGACAAAGTTCAGGAACTTTTTGGCATTGTCGACGTTTTTGGCGTCTTTCAGCACAAGCGCATTGTCCATCCAGATCTCGTACCCTTCACGCGGGTAACCGAACTTGATCGACGACTTTGCCAGCCCTGCCCGGTAGACCGCGCCGTTCCAGTAGAGTGCCGCAGAAAAGTCGCCGCGGGGCATTTTTTCTGTCAGGCCATAGTCCATTGACACCCACTTCGGCTTTGCCGCCATCAGGAGATCACGCGCCTTTTTCAGGGCAGCTTTATCGGTGGTACAGGGCTCGCTGCCGATGTACAGCAAGGCCATTCCCAGCACATCGCCCATTTCGGGTGCCATGTTGATCTTGCCCGCCAGCTCCTCGGGTGGGTCAAAAACGATGGAAGCGGTATTGATATCACCTTTGTAGACGTCGGTGTCCACCGCGACGCCGACCGTTCCCCACAGCCACGGTACGCTGTAGTGGCGACCCGGGTCAAATGAGGGGTTGCGCCATTCGGGGGCGACATACTTGAAGTTCTCCATCTGATCCGGACGAACCTCTAACGCCAGGCCCTCGGCGATGAATACCTTCACGTAGTTGGCCGACGGCACAACAATATCGAAGCCGTGTCCGCCGGCTTTAACCTTGGCCAGGGCGGTCGTATTCGAATCATAGTCGGTGATGTTGACCTTGACGCTGTACGTTGTTTCGAATTTCTTGATCAGGTCGGGACTGGTATAATTCCCCCAGTTGTACAGGTTCAATTCACTTGCCTGGACAATACCCGCAAAGAAGAGTCCGACTGCGGCAACGGCGACAAAAACCAATTTAATCTTCATTGTGATACCTCCCTTGTTGGGGTTGGAATGATGGGACCGAATAGTCTGGTTCCATAGACTATTTTCCAAACTTCCTTTCGACGACAAACAACAGACACACCACCAGGATGGATAGCCCGAGCAACAGGGTAGAGATGGCGTTGATTTCCGGGGTCACCACCCGGCGGAGTTGGCCCAGCATATAGGTCGGCAGGGTCTCCTGTCCAGATGATTTGACGAATTCGGTGATCACCACGTCATCCAAAGAGATGACGAATGCCAGCATCGCCCCGGCAATGATTCCCGGCCATAGCAGGGGCAGCGTGATACGCCGAAAGGTTTTCCACGGTGTGGCATATAGGTCGGCTGCCGCCGTTTCCAGGGTCAGATCCATCCCCTCCAGGCGTGCACGGATGGGCAGGTAGGCGAAGGGAATACAAAAAGCCGTATGGGCGATGACCAGGTAAAACATGCCCTGAATGCCGGTCAGCGATTTAATCATCGCAAAAAGGATCAACAGCGCCACGGCGGTGACGATTTCCGGCACCATCAGCGGCTGGTTGATCATCGCGTAGATGACCGTCACCCCGCGAAAAGGCCGGGTGCGGGTTGTACCCAGCGCCGCCATCGTCGCCAGTATCGTCGAATAGACCGATGCCTGCGCGGCCAGGTAAAGTGAACGAATCGTCGCGTCCTGTACGGCTTCGTTTCCCCAGGCGGCAGCATACCACTGCAGGGAGAACCCCTCCCACATGGAAATGTATTTGCCGGCATTGAACGAATAAACAACCAGCGTCACAATAGGGGCATAGAGCATCACAAAACACAGGCCGGCGATCAAGCCAAACCCGGGTTGGGTTTTCAGGGAAAAGGGCGTGCGTTTCTTTATCATGAAGATCATCGCACGCTCCCCGAATCGCGCTGCATCGACCTCACGTACATCAACAGGGCGGCCATCACCAGGATCAGCAGGGTGACGGAGAGCGCGGCTCCCAGCGGCCAATTCCGTCCGGCGCCGAACTGCAGTTCAATCAGGTTGCCCAGCATCATTTTCTTGCCCCCACCCAGCACGCGCGGGGTGACGAATGCACCCAGGGACGGGATGAAAACCAGAATGGATCCGGCAATGATCCCCGGTTTGACCAGAGGAATAATGACCCGGCGCAGCACTTTATGGCGTGTGGCATAAAGGTCATAAGCGGCTTCGACCAAGCTGAAGTCCAGGCGCTCCATGGATGCGTACAAGGGCAATACCATCAGCGGCAGGTAAACATAGGTCATCCCTACCATTATCGCGAAATCGGTATAGAGCATCTGGATTGGCCTATCGATAATTCCGAGCATTTGCAGACCGATGTTGATCAGACCCTCGTTGCGAATGACTTCGAGAATGGCAAAGGTGCGGATCAGCAGGTTTGTCCAGAACGGAACAGTGATCAGAAACAACCAAAAGCTCCGGGTCTCCCGTGGCCGGGTGGCGATGACATAGGCGGTAGGAAAGCCGACCATCAGCGTGATCAAGGTGGTAATAAACGACAGCCGGACCGATCGCCAGAGGATCTTCACATGCGCATCGGCCAACGTGGTTGTTCCATCGAAAATGTCTCGAAAGAAAACCACATTGAACCAAGCATCGGTTGAAAACTTCCAAATCACACCACCATATTCGCCGGCGCTTAGAAACGAATAGACCAGTACGATCAACAGCGGTCCGGAAGCTGCTGCGGCCAGAACCACTAAAGCCGGCGCACTCAAGAGCCAGTTCCTTCTGGTTCTGTCTCTTTGCATGTCCCTGCCCGGACCGGATGTGGCCTTGTTGTTTTTCACATCATGACCTCAATACTTGAACGGACTCAGGCTTGAAAACAATGCTTACCAATTGTCCGGCGTTGAAGGCCTCCGTCACTTTACATTGGTTCTGGCTTCGCGTCACGAACATCGTCTCATCCGGCAAGCGGATGTGATAATGGGTATCCGTGCCCAAATAAACGATGTTTTCGAGTACTCCCTGAAGATCGCCCAGGTCGTTGGATCCTGATAAGAGCTGCGTGTATTCCGGTCTTACCACGACGGTCACACGGCTGCCAGGAATCATGCCGTCAGGAATCGCCGCACTGACTTTCCGCCCGGAAGAGAGCTTCAACCGGGCGTGACTATCTTCCACGGAGAGCACTTCCGCTGAGAGAAAGTTAGATTTGCCGATAAAATCAGCCACAAATCGCTCTGACGGTTGATTGTATATCTGGCGGGGGGTGCCGATCTGAAGGATGCGGCCTGCGTGCATCACGGCTATCCGGTCGGACATGGTCAACGCTTCTTCCTGGTCATGCGTCACGAAAATGAAGGTGATGCCGGTGTTGTGCTGAAGCTGCTTTAACTCAATCTGCATCTCCTTGCGAAGCTTGTAATCGAGAGCTGAAAGGGGTTCATCGAGCAGCAGCACCTGGGGCCGCGGGGCCAAGGCCCGGGCCAGTGCAACGCGCTGCTGCTGTCCGCCGGAAAGTTGGTCGGTGCGACGGTCGCGAAGCGCTTCCATCTTGACCAGGGCCAACATGTCGCCAACCGTTTTTTCAACAACATCATTCGGCTTGCCCAGCATCTCCAGCCCGAAGGAGATGTTCTTCGCAACCGTCATGTGCGGAAACAACGCATAATTCTGAAACACGGTGTTGACCGAACGCTGATTGGGCGGCAGGTGTGAGATCTCCTCCCCCCGGAGCATGATTGCCCCCGAGGTGGGTTGGTCAAACCCGGCAATTAGACGCAAGAGGGTCGTCTTGCCGCAACCCGACGGCCCCAACAGGGTAAAAAACTCATTTTCTTCGATGGTCAGGGACACATCGTCAAGCGCCAGCACCTTGTTTTTGCCTTCACCAAAAACCTTGGTGACGCGCTGGGCACAAATGGCCGCCGGCAAGGCGTTTTCTGCGCCCTCTTGTCCCGTTCCCTGCTGTCCAACCATGCAGACCCCTTTTGATGATCGTCGGTCGGTTTGTCTTATTCCGCTAAAAAAGATGCATTAAATAAAGCGCTGCGAATTGATGATCTTAGCGCGGAGGTTGAATTGTAAGGGGAAAAAGGTGAGGGTCTTCTTTTCACATGAGCAAACATATCGGACTGGTATTTTGGTGTCAATCCTCTTTTTGACTGCTGAAAAAACAGGTGCCTTGACAAATGTGTGGCGGGCGGTTGAGAATAACCAACAAAAACGTTGCAACCTTTTTCTTGCAGAAACGAGTCGAGCGGATCATGATTCGGACCTTTGCTGCCCTGCTCACGCTGGTATTCTGGCTGACCGCCTTCGCACCGGTCCGGGCTCAGGATGCCGGTGCGGACCACCCGCTTGATTCACACTTGACCGAAAGCTACACTGAAGATCTGGATGCGCTGCTGAAGAGAAAATATGTCCGGGTCCTGACCACCTATAACCGGACCAATTTCTTCCTGGACCACGGCAAGCTCCGTGGCTTCGAATATGCCCTGCTCAGGCAGTACCAGAAGGCTTTGAACAAGGGGGTCACCCGCAGGGAACTCCAGATTGTTTTCGAGTTCATTCCGGTCGCCCGGGATCGCCTGATCCCCGACCTCGTCGACGGATCCGGAGACATCGCCGCCGCCGGGCTGACGGTTACGCCGGAGCGGCTGAAATTGGTCGATTTCACCCAGCCCTATTTGACCGGCATCGATGAGGTACTGGTCACGCACAAGGCTGCCGTCCCCATTCAAGATGTCACGGCACTTTCCGGGAACAGCGTCTTCGTTCGCCGGAGCAGCAGTTATTACGAGAGCCTGCTGGACCTCAACCGGCAGTTGGTTGCGCAGGGACTGCCGCCGGTCAAGATCGTTCCGGCAGATGAAAACCTGGAAACCGAAGACATTTTAGAACTGGTCAATTCCGGGGCGATCGCCCGAACGGTCTGCGACAGCCACATCGCCGCCGCGTGGGCCGACGTTCTCACCGACATCCGGGTGATCGGCCATGTGACCTTTCGAAAGGGGGGGGATATCGCCTGGGCCGTGCGCAAAACCAGCCCGGCGCTCAAGACCAGCCTGGATCGGTTTGCCAAGACCCACCGCAAAGGGACCCGTCTGGGCAATATCTTTTTCAAGCGCTATTACCAAAATACGACCTGGATTAAAAACCCGCTGGCCGGTGGTGCGGGAAAGAAATTTGCGGCGTACGCCCCGCTATTCAAGAAATATGCGTCCCGATACGGATTCGACTGGCGGCTGATCGGTGCCATGGCCTTCCAGGAATCCGGCTTCGACCACAGCAAAGTGAGCCCGCAGGGAGCGGTCGGCCTCATGCAGGTCCGGCCTGCAACCGCTGCCGATCCAAAGGTCGGGATTCCGGATATCAGCAGCGTGGAAAACAACATCCAGGCGGCGGTCAAGTATTTGAAGTTTTTGAAAGACCAATATTTTGACGATGCGGCGATTCGTCCCCGGGATCAAGTGCGCTTCAGCCTGGCCGCGTACAACGCCGGTCCGGTCAGGATGCACCGGGCAAGAAAAAAGGCTGAACGCATGCATCTGAATCCCAACCGGTGGTTTCGCAACGTGGAAATGGCCATGCTGAAAATTGTCGGCCAGGAGACCGTCCGCTATGTCAGCAACATCAATAAATACTATGTCATCTACAGTAATGCCGACCAGCAGGTCGAGAAGCGGGAAGCGGCCATCCATCGGGTCAAGAGATAGCCATGATTAAATTTATCCACAGCGCCGATATCCACCTGGACAGCCCGCTGCAGCGCCTCGAAGCATACGAAGGGGCGCCCGTCGAGGAAATACGGCAGGCGTCGAGACGGGCGTTTGAGAACCTGGTTGACCTGGCCATCGATGAAGCCGTGGATTTCGTGCTGATTGTCGGCGACCTGTTCGACGGCGATTGGAAAGATTACAACACCGGCCTTTATTTCATCAAGCAGGTCAGGCGACTCGGCGAGGCCCGGATTCAGGTGTTCATTATTTCGGGCAACCACGACGCGGCCGGCAAGATGACGCGAACCTTGCCGTATCCTGAAAACGTCCAGGTGTTATCATCCCGAAAACCCGAGACCCTCATCATCGAAGACCTGAACGTGGCGGTTCACGGGCAAAGCTTTTCAAAGGTTGCCATTACGGACAACCTCGCCCGCGGCTATCCGGGCCCGGTTCCCGGGCATTTCAACATCGGTCTGTTGCACACCAGCCTTACCGGCAGGGAAGGGCACGAAAACTACGCCCCGTGCTCGCTCGATGACCTAATCAACAAAGGCTACGACTACTGGGCCCTGGGGCACGTACACCAGTTCGAGCGGGTTGCGGATGACCCGCCGGTCGTGTTTCCCGGGTGTGTCCAGGGGCGCCACATTCGGGAGTCCGGCGCCAAGGGGTGTGTGCTGGTGACCGCGGAAGAGGGGGCACCCCCTGAGATAACCCGTCACGACATCGATGTGATCCGTTGGGAACGGGTGCATGTCGATCTGGACGGCGTGACCCGCATCGATGAGATCCTTGACCGGTTTGCGGCGATCTTCGAAGACGTCATCGATCGGCACGACCCCAAACCGGTGATTGCCCGGGTGGAATGTTGCGGAGAAACGGCCTTCCACGACCAGATCGCGGCCGACCCCGAACATCTCAAGCACGCGGTACGGTCAATGGCGGTCGCCCAATTTGGTGACCGGGCCTGGATCGAAAAAGTAAAGATCAGAACCCGACCCAAGGTCAGGTCGGTCGCCGACCCGGGGCCCTTGCGCGAGTTGGGTGCGCTGGTGGACGACCTGATGTCCAATGACCCGGAATTACTGGACCTGGGCAAGGCCTTGTCGATTCTCTTTCAAAAACTGCCGCCGGACTACCGCCAGGGGGACGCAAGGCTTCGGCCGGACGATCCGGAGCAGCTGCGCGAAATGGTGATCCAGGCCCATGCGCTTTTGGTGAACAGCATGAAAAAGGAGGCCGCTGGGCCATGAAAATCAAGAGCCTCCGGCTGGCCGCCTACGGACCGTTTACCGACGTGACCATTGATCTGTCCACCAGCGGACCGGATTTTCATATGCTGTTCGGACCCAACGAGGCGGGTAAAAGCTCGGCCTTGAAGGCGATCCGGCACATGCTGTTCGGCATACCGGCACAGGAGCCGGTTAATTTTCTTCATGGCTACCCCAAGCTTCGCGTCGGGGCCAGGCTGGTCAACGGCAGCGGCGGCGAAATCGAGTTTCTTCGCCGCAAGGGGCGCGCCAAAACATTGCGCGGCAAGGACGACGAAACCGTGCTGGACGATGACGCATTGGCTCATTTTCTGGGCGGCGTCAGCCCTGACGTGTTCGAGCAGATGTTTGCCATCGGCCACGACGACCTGATCCAGGGTGGTGAGGAGATCATATCCGGCAAAGGCAACATCGGAGAGGCCCTCTTTGCCGCCGGTGCGGGCCTAATCCGGCTTCAGAACGTTCAAAAGGATCTTGAACGTGCATGCGGCGCCCTCTTTAAACCCAGTGGGTCGACGCCATCGATCAACCAGGCGATCAAGGCGATCAAGACCGCACGCCAGGAACAAAGGGATGCCCTTTTGCTGCCAAATACATGGAAGGCGCACCATCTCGCGCAGAGGGATGCCCAAGATCGGATGGATGAAGTAAAATCAACGCTCGGGGCCTACAACCAAAAGCGGGCCAGGCTCGCGCGCATCCAAGAAGCGCTGCCGTCGATCGCCCGCAAAAAAGAGATCGACAGCGCCCTAGCGGCTTACCGGGGGGTGCCGGATCTTGCGGATGATTTTGGCGACCAGCGACGTGACGCGGAAAAAGAGCTGAAATTGGCGACCCGGGATGTGGCGCGCTCCCGGGACGCCATCGAGGAAATCATCCGGGAGATGGACGCCCTGCCGGTTCACCAGGCCCTGCTTGAAAATGCCGCCGCCATCGAGTCGCTCCAGCAGGAGCTGGGCGGCTTTCGTAAAGCCCAGAAGGATCGGCCGGGACTCCACGGCCGCATGCGCACGCTGCAGAAACAGGCCGCCGACACGCTTGAGGAGATCAGCGCGGACATCTCCGGTGAGGCGTCCGGGGACTTCAAGCTGCCGCCATCGGCCGTAGGCGAGATCCAGGAGCTTGGAAAGGCATACGAACGGTTGAGCGTCAGGCAGGAATCGGCCGCCGAGCAGCAGCGCAAACGCAGCGTCCGCTTCAGCCAGCTGAGCGATCAACGCCGCGCGATGGCGGCGCCCGAGGACGTGACTCATCTCGAACAGGCCCTGCAGGCAGCAATGGCGGCCGGTCCGATTGAAACACAGATGGCAGAGATGGGTGCCATCAGCGATGCGCTGGAGGACGACCTGAACCGCACCTTGAAACGGCAGGCGCTTTGGCATGGTGCCTTGGCGGATATCGACAAACTGCCGCTGCCATCCAAAGCGACCATCGATCGATTCGATGCCGGCTTTGACGCGTTGCAGCGTGCGCTGGAAAAAAAGCGTGAGGCCAAGGCCTCGACGAAAGGTGAGATCGCCCAGACCCAGGCCGATATTCAGGCCATCGATCGGACCCGGGAAGTGCCCACCGAAACGGATCTGAAAGCCATCAGGGCCTTGCGGGACCGAGGGTGGGGGATGATTCGACAGACGCTGGATGGCCAGGTGCCACCACCGGACGCATCCCGGGGCTATTTAAGCCATTTTGAGGATGTCTCGGGCCTGCCGGATGCCTTCGAAAAGAGCATGGTTCGGGCGGATCACGTCTCGGATCGTCTCCGGCGCGAAGCCGACCAGGTCAGCAAGAAAGGGTTGCTCGAAGCCCGGAAAGAGAAGTTGGAAAACGCGCTTGCCGATTTGTCCGCGGCGCTTGAGGCGTCTCTGGCGCAGCATCGTGAACTGGAAACCGCGTGGCAGCAGGCGTGGGAACCGGCGGGCATAACCCCGCAAACACCGAGGGAGATGCGGGGCTGGCTGGCCGAGATCGAATCCCTTCGGGGCAAACTGGCCGATTGGCGGTCCGGAAAGCGCCAGTCGGAAATGCTTGCCGCTCGATTGGCGGCCCTCAAATCGGACCTGACGACGGCGCTCGAGGCCGCCGGGGTTTCCCGGGACCAGAAGCAGCCGCTCTCCGGACGGATACGGACGGCCCAGGCGCACATTCAGTCCCAAAGGGACCTCGAATCCGGGATTGCTGCCGCCGACAGGGAATTGATCCGCCTCGAGGCGGAGCTGGAGGAGGGGGCGACAACGGTTGCAGCGCTTGCGGATGCCCGTTCCCGCTGGAAAACCAGCTGGGAAACCAGTGTCAAAAAAATCGGCATCCGTGCCGAAGCCAATCCAACAGCGGCGCTGGCCGTCATTGAAAGCATCCGCGAATTCAGGAACAAACTCAGCGAAGCCGATGTGCTGCGCAAACGCATCGATGGCATCGACCGGGATTCGGCCGTTTTCACGTCCCGCGTGGATGAACTGGTCGAAGCCCTCGCGCCGGATCTCAAAGCCGAATCCCGGGACCGGGCCGCCGAACTGCTTAACGGCCGGTTGACCCATGCCCGCAAAGATGCGTCCCGGCGCGCAGGCCTCGTCGAACGGTTGGCATCGTCAAAAAAGGAGCTGGAGGGTGCGCAGCGGCGACAATTCGAGTGCCAGGCGCTGATCGAATCCCTGTGCAAAGCGGCCCGCTGCGCCAGTGCCGGACTGCTGGCCGAAACAGAAAAACGGGCCCGGGAACGCAAGGCCTTGGTCACCGAGCTGAGCGGCATCGAGCAGCAGCTGCGCAGGTTGAGTGCCGGGGCAACGGTTGACGCGTTTATTGATGAGGCGTCGTCGATGAATGCAGACAGCATCGCGCCTGAACTTCAGGAACTGGATGAGGCAACGCAAACCCTGGAAACGGAGCGTTCGGCGCTCGACCAGCAAATCGGCGCCCTCAACGCCACGCTCGACCAGATGGACGGCAGATCCGCGGCCGCCGTGCACGCCGAGAATGCGGAGCGCCTGCTGGCCGGTCTCGAGTCGGACGTCGAGAAATACGCCCGCTTGAGAATTGCATCGATCATTCTTTCCCGAACCGTTGAGCAATACCGCGAAAAGCATCAGGGGCCGCTGATCTCACGGGCCAGTGAACTGTTTGCCCGAATGACCCTCGGTGCCTTCAGCCGGCTGCGGGCGGATTACGACGACAAGGGCAACCCGGTCCTGGTGGGCATGCGATCGGCGACCGGCGCACCGGTCACCGTCGGCGGCATGAGCGACGGCACCGCCGACCAGCTTTACCTGTCCCTGCGGCTGGCCAGCCTGGAGCAGTACCTGGAGGATAACGAGCCGCTCCCCTTCGTGGTGGACGACATCCTCCTGCGTTTCGATGACGAGCGCTCCCTGGCCACCTTGGCCGTATTGTGCGAGCTGTCCCGAAAAACCCAGGTGATCTTTTTCACCCATCACCGTCACCTGGTTGAATTGGTCGAGACGCGGTCACCGGATCTGGCCATTGCACAGCATACGCTGGGTTCAGATTGATGGTTCAGGGTTCTGGGTTCTAAATTCGGGGTTCTGGGTTTAGGGTTGGCTTTGAGCGTTCAGCGACGCGCTTAGCAGCTTATCAGCTATTGCTTCTGCTTGAGCATCTTCATCACCTGCTCCATCTGCTCCGGTGTCAAGGTCTTACCGGAGGTGCCCATGGCGCCCAAACCGGTGTCCATCTGGCGATAGTCGGCGGGCACGACAAACAGCTGCGGATCCTGCCGGGCGACGACAATATTGGTGTATTCGATCTCGATATCCTGGCGAATGCCGCCCTCGCTGGCCGTTCCTTGAAACCGCACGGGAATATTCTGTTTGTTCATCCAGGCAAATCCCGAAAAAACGGCTTCACTTTTGTCGGTGGACTCGATTTTATACTTGGTGGTTGTTTTGCCGTTGACTTTCTCGGTGCCCATTTCGGTTATTTTGAGTTCTCCGTCCTGGATCATGCGGGCCGGGTCCTTGCGGGCCCCGGGATGCGCATTGGCCATGACCATTTTCTGATCGGGCATGAGCGTCCACATCTGATCGTTGTCCCGGTCATTGATGATGACCGTCTGCCGGCCGAAACTGGAGATCTCCCGTCGCTCTTTCCCTTTGATGGAATAGATCTTCCCCTGGATGGTATGGGGTTGGGGCGTATCCGCCTGCCTGATGATCATGGTCATGTCGGCCGAAAATTCCACCTTGGGATGCGGGAAGGTGTCCGCCGCGCCGGAAGATGCGGCCAGCCACAGGATGGTGGTTGTGAAAAAAGCGATTTTAATCGGTTTTTGTATAGCCATGGGATCTCCTCCATCTTTTAACGGATGCGTGTTTAGCGATGCATGAAACAAAAAATAGGCATTGGGCCGGCAAAATCAATTTTGGCCTGTCACCGCATTCTTATTGCAGAGGAAATCAATGTCGCTGAGGCTCGTGGTTCTGTTGTCCGCCTGGTGGATGCTCCTGTCAAATACCCTTGTATTTGCAGCGGATTTCTATCTAAAGGGCCCTTTTAACACGCGCACGCTGCGTCTCGAAATCGAAAACGATCTTGTATGGAATCAGGACAGCAACTTCAGCAGCGGCCTGACACTTCAATACCATACCATCCGGTATGCCGACTGGGAAGAAACGCAGGCACCCGGAATTATCAAATGGGTTGGCAACCATTTCCTGAACTTGCACGATGATGATTCCATCGTCCGCTATGGTCATGCCCTCGGTCAAAGCATCTATACGCCGGCACAACTAAAAATGGACACGCCCCAGGACGGTGACTTGCCCTATGCCGGCACATTGACCTATTCTTTCAGCTGGCAGCGTTTCAATCGGCGAAGGGCCCAAAACCTAACTGTCACCATCGGGGTGCTCGGCCGCGAAGCGCTGGCGGAAAACTCCCAGAAGATTGCGCACGATCAACTGAATCTAGGTGGCGATCCCCAAGGATGGGATACCCAAAGAGATTCCGAACCGATTGTTAATGTCGGTTATCAGTATAGCCGTCGTCTATTCTCGGCGGGCGAATACACCAACGACTGGGCCGGGCAATTAACCCTGCAGCCGAGCATCACCCTGGGGAATATCAACACCGCGGTGAAAGCCGGTCTGGCGTTTCGATGGGGATGGAATATGATGGAGGGGTTTATTGGTTTTCCCGAACAACCGGGGTGCGAATTCATCCAGCAAGCCTACCTGCCCAAACCACTGTCCGCATCTTGGCACAGCGCAGAGATGGTCCTGGGGGTCAGTGGTAAGGCGTTGGCCTATTCCGCCATGTATGACGGCAGTCTACTCAGAAGCGATGACAGATCGGTAGAAAGAGAAACGTTTTCCGCTTCCGGATGGCTGGGGTTGATCTATCGCCATCATCCATTTTTTTCTATCGGCGCCCATTTACAATACGCCACCGACTTGTTGAAAACAGCGGCCCTTCCGGATCCCCTGCCTGGGGGTGAGAAAACGCATGCCGATGTTTCTTACGGGGCCTTGATGATCGATTTTTACTTCTAACCATTACGTAAATCACTGTTCGTCATTCACCCGGACGACCAATTTCCCGAAATTCTTACCGGCCAACATGCCGATAAAAGCCTCCGGTGCACGCGCCAACCCATCGACCACGTGCTCACGGTATTTTATCTGCCCCGTGCTCAGCCAGCCGGACATCGCTTTGGCAAATTCGTCGAAGCGGTGGCCATAATCCGCAAAGATAATAAATCCTTTAACTTTCAACCGTTTGACTAAAATGGTGCGCATCAGCAGAGACAGGCGGTCCGGTCCATCGGGAAGCGTCGTCGCGTTGTATTGAGAAATCAGCCCACACACCGGAATTCTGGCTTTCGTGTTGAGCAACGACCAGGGTCTCTCCCGGTTTGGGTCGGCCGATATCCAACAATCCCATGTAGGCGGTGAACCCCGGCATGCCCAACACCCCCAATGCATAGGATGCATGTTGGGGGTTCTGCCCCAATCGGGTCAGGCCGGTGCCATCGGAAAGCGCATAGTCCTGCCAGCCACTGTAGGCAAGGACCCACTCTCCCTTTCTGAAATCAGGATGCCGGGAAACGGCGACCCGGCAAACCGTGCCACCGACCATCACTTCACCAATCTCGACCGGATCTGCATAGGATGGCGCATCGCTCATTCTGCCCCGCATGTAGGGGTCGAGGGAGAGATACTCGGTGCGAAGCAGCACCTGCCCTTCAGCCGGATCCGGCACCGGCCCTTTCTCCAAACGAAAGTTTTCGGGGGTCGGCGCGCCCTGTGGACGCTTAGCCAGTACGATGCGGCGATTGTGCGTTTTGCGTTGAGACATGGGGCGCTCCCTTTTGTTTTTTCAGCACCCCATCACCAGCCAAGGGGGGTCATGATCCATGGCACAGGGTGCGAGCGAACGGTAAATTGACTTTCATCCTTACGATTAACCCTCCCCGCGGTTTGCCGCGGGGAGGGTTCACCTTATGCCAGTTGCTTGCCGGCTCCCGGGCCCGGTGAGACACCGAAAATCGCTTTGATGTGAAGGATGACCGCTCCCTTGGACTTGAGGGGAAAGCCTGCTTTTTCGCTCAACTCCTGGATCCATCGGGCCGTTTCCTCATAGCGCGGACCGCTGGTTTCGATGGTGACGTTGCCTTTGAGCTGATAGCCTTCACGGCCTTCCCAGAAGGTTACCGCCGCCTGGGGATTGGCTTTCATGTTGGCCAGGGTTTTGTTGAAGAACTGATCGGAGATGAGAATGGTTTGGCTGTCGATGATTTTCTTGGCGCCGACCGGGACGGCGTTTGGCGTTCCGTCTGCGGCGGCGGTGGAAAGTATCGCGGTGCGAACCGTGTTGAACAATTCCTGCATGCGTTGAGCCACCGGTAACACAATCCGGCGGCTGACCGTCCCTCGGCTTCAGTCAGGTGCTCCCACACATGCTCGCACAACAACGCGTCCACCAGGCGGTCGCCGAAGCTTCGTTCCCAATCCTCGGGCCGCATCAGATCCAGCGTTTCCCTGTGTGTGGCAATCCACCCCGGCCAACGCTGATCGCCGGCACCGATGATGATCCGCACCGGTTCGGTGGCGGGTATCCGGCTGATGTCGATCATCGATGTTCACCCATCCAAAAATATGATCAAACCGCACCGCGATCAGGGATTCGAAACCCGGAAAAAATCAACTGTCGCATATCAGAAAATGCAGTATTAAACAAATGAGCAAAACAAAAGGGATTGCCGGAATTTCTATAGACCGCCCTTTTGATGCATTGACTTATCCGTTGATCGCAACTACACCTTTGAATGGGTGACGCGGGGCGATCATCGTGTCTCTGCTCGAATCACATTTAAAAAGATAAAAGGACGGGCATATGCGAAGGGTGATCTTCAACCAAAAAGGTGGCGTCGGCAAATCGACCATTGCATGTAATTTGGCCGCGTTGAGCGCCGCTGCCGGACAAAAAACCTTACTGGTCGATCTGGATCCCCAGGCGAATTCCTCGCAGCACCTGCTGGGCGAAAGCGCAGACTCCCTCGAGTTGACGCTGGTGGATTATTACCAAGAGACCCTCAGCTTTACCTTTTTCCCCAAACGCGTAGAAGAATACGTCATATCCACCCCCTTTGACAACCTGGCGCTCTTACCCTCCCATGCGGAACTCGGAGAGTTGATGTATCGGTTGGAGTCGCGCTATAAAATTCGAAAACTCAAAGATGCCCTTGACCAATTGGACGGTTATGATGCGGTCTACATCGACACACCACCGGCCTTCAATTTTTTCACGCTATCGGCCCTCATTGCCGCCGATCGCTGTTTGATCCCCTTTGACTGCGACGATTTTTCGCGCCGTGCCCTGTATCAGCTTCTTGCGCGTGTGCATGAACTGCAGCAAGACCACAATCCGGGTCTTCACGTGGAAGGCATCGTGGTCAATCACTTTCAGCAGCGCGCCAACCTGCCCAAAGCGCTGGTGTCAGCGATGATCGAAGAAGGGCTGCCGATTCTCGACAGCTATCTTTCCCATTCGGTTAAAATTAGAGAATCGCACCAAAAGGCCACCCCACTCGTCAACCTGGATCCGACCCACAAGGTAAGCCAGGAATTTATGGCCTTGTTCAATGAGTTGAACCGGACCCAGGCACAAGGGCGCAGCGGTTGAGGTCGAACGGAACAAGACAATGCGCCCGTGCCGGATACAAAAAGAGCAACGGCGCCAGGGTCGCCGTTGAACGTTAATCAATGAATTTATTGCGAGCTGCAGGTGAACACGTCAGTGAGACGAAATGCATGATGAAAACCCCGCCACCGGTAATCGACGCCCATGCCCACTGCGGCATCCTTGACCGCCGTCCGCTGCAGTCATTCGAAGCGTATGCGCGGCAGGCGGCGGCAGCGGACATCGGCGGCGTGGCCCTTTTCTCACCGGTTATGGAGATCTACGACCGCTATGACGCCGGTTTTGTGGATACGCCTGCCTGGCGCCTGCGCCGCAAGGAGAGCAACGCCTATCTGCTCTCGCTGAAACCCGTTGAACCGACCGTCTATCCCTATTTTTTCATCTGGAACGATTTTGCCGTGGAACAGCTTTCGGCGGCCCACTGCGGCATTAAATGGCACCGCCATGCCGACGAGCCGGTTTACCGCTACGATGACCCCCGGTGCCGCTCGGCCCTGGAGGAGATTCGACGCAGAGGCCTGCCGGTGGTTCTGGAGGAGGAATTTGACAATACGGTGCGTTTCATCCGGGAACTGGCCGACGGCATCACGGTGATCATTCCTCACCTGGGGATGCTCAACGGCGGATTTCGATCCATCGCCGAGGCCGGCTTGTGGGCGCAGGATAACGTGTGGGCGGATACCGCACTGGCCGATCGGGATGAGATTCGCGAATACCTGCGTTCATGCGGTCACCGGCGGTTGATGTTCGGATCGGACTTTCCCTTCGGTGACCCGAATTCGGAACTTCAGAAAGTGCGCAGGCTGCAGCTGGAACCGGAAATGGAGGCCGCGGTGCTGGGGGACAATTTTATCCGCTTACAGTCGCGCGTCGGCGGCAGGTAGCGAAACGCCGAGAGGCCTGATCAACCGGTTCAAAAAGCTTTCATGCGCAGCGTATCAATAAACAGTAACATGATACATGGCAGGACGCCTCTTCCGCATCCGCCCTGAGAGGAAAAGGCGCCTATCGTTTCCCTGTTGTTGACGATGCGCCGACCGATGGTAATTTTCGGCTATAATTCATTTCACATCGGGTGTCGTCCCGATTGTCACCCCGTCAACCCGCCAGCATTAGGAGAACGAGCATGAAAGATTCAGCCAGTATGCATAAAAAAGTGCAGGAGATGTGCGATTGCTATGCGACCAATGACCCCCTCAAAGAGATGTCTAAACTTAAAAACGATTCCGACGCCGACGCCGCTGCAGTAAAATGGTTGGCCCTGGCGGCCTTGCACGGGGTCAATAACAATGCCAAGGAGATATCCATTCATCGCGGGGATGATGGTCAGATCACCGTCCTTGCCGAGTACCGGACCACCGAACTTCCGTCTCCTGGCCATGATGCGGGTCTCAAGATTTTCGAAACATTCAGGGAAATGACCCACATCGACACGGATAAAGGCAAGACGGCCCTGGCCCTGGGCATTCGCGACAGCAGCATCGAACTCGATGTTAAAATCAGAAAGAAAGAGGGAACCGAAAAAATCAGCATCGGTTTTCCCAAACGGTGATCAATCCGATTGTGCCGGCGCAGGCCCCCTTTGCAATTGATTCATCACGGTTGCGTACCCGTTTCAATTTTGGCTGCAGGCGTTATTTCATGGAGACGTCGATATCACGTTGAATCACCGGTGACGCCAAAGCGGATTTTACCGAAGTCGACGACCTCCGATCCGTTGAATCGGAGGTGGTGTCCATCGATATGGGCGGCTACGAGGCCGATTCGCAGGCGGCGATTCTGCTCAAAGGCCTGGGCATTGCCGTAAAGGCACCCCGGTTGAACTGGGTCAACTGCTTTCCCGTGCCTGCGGCCGGCGCGACAATCGCTCATCCTGGGTTAACATGTGAGCGGCACCGATCTGCCCCGGAGGAAAATCGATGATCGATCTTTTCAAACGCTTTTTCGGCAGCGCCACCGAAAATGTCCGGGACCCCGCCGGCAAGGACAGCGAACGGGAGGTGATTGTGGCCATTTGCGCCCTCTTTTTGGAGATGGGGCGCATCGATGAAACCTTCACGGAACAGGAAACGACGCAGGTGCTGTCCATCCTTACCCAAAAATACGGTCTCTCCGGCGAGGATGCCGACGCCCTGCTTGACGAGGCGGATCGCGAGTTGGAAGCGAGCGTCGACCTATGGCAGTTTGCCCGGGTCATCAACGACCATTACAGCATCCCCAAAAAAGAAAAACTGATTGAACGGTTGTGGCAGATTGTATATGTCGACGGCAAAATGGACAAATATGAACATTACCTGATGAACAAGCTCTCCAAACTTCTCGGCCTTTCCCACAAACAACTGATCGACGCCAAGCTCAAGGTGCTGCACGGCAAGTGATGCCGACCCGTCGGACTTGGCCCGGGCCTGCCCATGCAAAGGGTAAACACGCGACTTGCATCCCCCCTGCCTGTTGCCCCGGCCGTCGCTTGACGCAACCGGCTCATCCGTTTCCGGCGATCGAACCCCAACCGACCTGGACTCCGCCACTGCCGTTCACACCAGGACGCGCACCGGCGATTGCGCAGTATCACGCACTAATTTTTGCACTTTAGGCGCACTTTTCCACCATCCCCGCGTTGACCGATAAGAGGGTTAAAAAAATATAGTAGTTTTTTTAATGAGTTATTTTGCTCCAGCGTTTTCTGGGTGGATTGGCAAGCCGATTGCTTATAAATGGCGCCAGGTGAACCAAACGCATCTAAAATGCCACGCCATCGCGCTGTGGCAGTGAGAAAATGATGCTCATGACGCGATCAATCGCGGCTATCCCTGTCCTGCCCGGACTGAATGCCTGCCCATAAACGGTAATAAGAAAGCCGAAGATGAAATCGAAATTGAGTGCGAGATTAAGCAGTCAGCAGGGAATCACCGACCTGTTTTTTGTAGATGCCAGCGTGGGGTGGGTGCAGAGGCTGTCAAGTGGCGGATATCAATCGCATAGTTACCTGAGTGGCAAGAACTATCACGGCCAAAAAATTATGGATGTCTGCCTGCCGATAGAAAAAGAACTTGATAGACAAAAACCCAAGGCCACGACCACTTAGGGACAACCCGCGACTTCCCATGGGGTCGGATCAGTTCTTGACGCAGTGAAGTTTTAAATTTGCGTCGCCAGCTTCACGCCGTATGTGCCAGTTTTCGGCAGGCGTCGACATAGGGGCGCAAGGCGGATTGGATGCGCGCCTGGAGGATGGCCTCGGGTGACGGATGCAGGGCGCCGTCGGTGATGGCCCCGGCCAGGTCGGGGAGGAATTGCCGCAACAGGGGACGCGGAATGGGCCGGTGGAGGTTGTGCATCAGCTGTTCACAGGCCCGGCGGGCGTCGGTCCGGGGCCAGTAATAGCGGATGCGGTCGCGCAGACCGTACCGTCGCAGGTAATGGCGCTCCTGACGGGTGCCATGATAGTGGGCGTCCCAGTGTTCGGGGTGGGCCTGCATCAGCCGCTCCATGACCGCCATCAGGTTGGATGGATGGGTCAGGTTGGTGAGTTCATTCTCGATGTGTGCCAGGGCAAAGAGCGCCTCGCGCAGGGCAAAGGTGAGACAGGGGCCGATTTTGAGCAGGGTGAAGTGATCCCGTACCATTTGGTTCAGTGCTGACGGGGCTTGATAATCGGCGGCGTGGATTTCAAATGTCATGGCGTTGGGCAGCCGCTCGTGGAATGCCGAGAGTGCCGCGGCCGCTTGCCAATCGTAGGGAGCCGCCCGGTGGTCGTCGAAATCCACACCGGGCTGAACCACCACGGCGATGATCCGATCCCAGGCCTGCTCGACCCCCGCCCGGCTGAAGGCCGCTTCATAGTGCGCCAGCTCGGCCCTCAGATCCTGAGGGTCGGTGACTTTCATGGCACCGTCCTGCCCCAGGCCCCCGCCCGGTGCCGGCACCTCGGTTCCGATCACATACAAGGGCGGTTGCTTTCGTAAATGACCGGCGGTGGCTTCGGCGGCCCGGCACAGGGCAGCCGCCCGCTGCGCCGCCAGCTTCACCGGCACCCCCCCCCGGGGGTCATCGGCACACGCCCGGCCGGTATCCAGATGAAGCTTGCCGTACCCGGCGGCGACAAAGGCCCGGGTCAACGCCTCGGCGTGGGCCATGGCTTCCACCGCCGGCAGCTGACGCCAGAGGTGGGGGCCGAGATGATCCGCCCCCAACAGGATTTGCTCCGGTGCCAATCCACGATCGGCCGCCAGGCGCGTCATGTGGTCGGCAAAGTCGGCCGGGGTCATGCCGGTGTAACCGCCGGACAGGTTGACCTGATTGGCCGTGGCCTCCACCAGCAGCAGGGTTCGATCCTTTTTTGCCGCCGCGGCGGCTGCCGCCAATACCAGTGGGTGTGCCGAGCAGACAGCCACCTGACCGCCGCTGAGTTCACCAAGATGCCTGCTGCGCAGATCGTTCAGCATGTGATACCCCGGCTTTTTAACATGTCGGGCCTGATTCCCCTCAGCCACCGGTTCCGCGCCCTTTCGGGCAGGTTCGGGGCACGGCGGTCACATTTTGTAGCCGATGGTACGCAGGAAGGATTTGCGTTTGGCGATGTCGGCCTCCCCCTCAATGCCTTTGGCGGCAAAACCGTCGATGACCCCCAGGATACCGCGCCCCAGCGGACTTTCAGCGATGATCACCTCGACCGGATTGGCCGTGGCGCAGAAGATCCGACACACCTCCGGCACCTGTTTGATCGCGTTAAGGATGTTGACCGGGAACATGTCGCGCATGAAAATGATAAAGCTGTGCCCGGCCCCCAGGTTGAGGGCGTTTTGACGGGAAAGCGCGATCAAGCCTTCATCCGTGCCGGCAAAGCGCACCAGGCAGACATCGGAGGCTTCACAGAAGGCGACGCCGAATTTGGCGCCGGGCACCGTATTGACGATGGCTTCATAAACATCCTCCACGGTTTTGATGAAGTGGGACTGCCCCAGGATGAAATTGAGCTGTTCGGGATTCTCGATCGTGACGGTTTTCATTTCCATGGCGTCTTCTCCTTGATAAAAACGAGTCGATGAAGGCATTGTGGGCGGCGGCGCCACTGTCTCCAATTTCAATTTATGCAGAAAACGCCGGTTTAACAAGCCCACTGTATCGGCTTATCCGGCTTGCCGTGCAGTTGACGCACCATTTTTCTTTATCGCCTGTTCGAAGAAGTAACCGGCCAGCATGGGGAAGGCCGAACCAACCGAAACGAATTCACCGCCCAAGGTGGCCGCGTCAGCGATTGCCGAGGTCGACGGCGGTCAGGTCATCGAGGTCATGACGGTTGCGTGCACGGATTGGGGTTCACGCACAAGATCGTGAAATGAATGGCGCCTCCCGGATAGTTCGTCCGGGAGACGCCATTGTTATTGCATCTGGCGTTGGCAATTAAATGACACCCTTAAAACTGAAACGACACCGCGGCGCTGATGATGTCTATGCTGGCATCATACTCACCAACCAGGGCGCCGCGCAGCCGGTTCTCCTGCTCGGTGACATCCTTGTTGATGGCTGGGTCATCCACCCAGAGGTGGCCATAGGCGAAGTCGACTTTGATCATCTTGGTAAATTGGTAACCGGCACCGAATGTCAACCAGGTGCGGTCGGCACCGGGAATACGCGGCGTACGCCGCTGTTCGTTGGGGATCGGCGTTTCATCGAAGGCCACGCCGGCGCGCAGCTCCAGGGCTTCCATCGGCTTGAAAATTCCACCGACCGAGTAGCGCCAGGTGTCATCCCACTCCAAGGTATCCACACTGTCACCGGCACCGTTGTCGTATTTGATTCTCAATTCCTCCAACCGGCTCCATTTGGTCCAGGTGACATCGGCCAGGATGGCCCAGCGGTCGTTGAAGGCGTGGTAGGCGCTGAAACTGACGGTTTCCGGCAGGGTCACGTCGGCCGAGACCGTGCCGTTGACCCGTCCGACGGCTGCGGCGAGGGGGGCGGCCGCGGCCGGCGTGTTGAAGGTGGCATCGCCGGTGAGTGTATGGTCGATCTGGGAACGGTAATGCAGCCCCAGGCGAGTTCCGACCAGCGGTTCGAAAATCAATCCCACATTGGCACCGACGCCCCAATCGTCACCCTCGATCTTGGCGGTACCGTCAAGATTTTGAGATAGGGTCGGCGGCACCGGTTGGCCACTTGCGACCAAAGCCGTTCCCCAGTCGATGGCCTGGGTCAGTTCGGCCTCGGCCCGTTCGAAACTGACCCCCACGCCCAAAGACCACTGGTCGTTGATTTTATAGGCCACGGCGGGGTTGATGTTGAGCGTTGCCAATTCGGACCTGAGGGCGTAATAGCGGCCGACCCAGCCGTCGTCGTACTCGGTCGCCAGGCCATAGGGGGCGGTGATGCTGATGCCGGCTTTCCAGCGATCGGAAAAGCTGTGCATGTAAAACAGGTTGGGTACCAGGGCCGGTTCGCCGCCGTCACCGCCGGTTCCGCCGGAAAGCGGCGTCCCCAGCACGGTGGTTGAGCCCTGGTTGTTGAACTCGGCTTTGGGGATGATGTAGTGGGCGCCGAGCTGCAGCTGGTTGCCGGAGAGCAGGGCCATACCGGCCGGGTTGAAAAAAATGGTGCTGGCGTCCTGCGCCGCGGCCCCCGCACCGGCGTATGCATACCCTGCACTGGCGGCGCTCTGCTCGATGATGGCAAATCCCGAGCCGGCGGCGCTCCCGCCAAAGAGAAAAACGCACGCAATGGTTAGAACCGCCAGGACCAACAAAGACCGTTGCTGTTTCCTTAACATATTCCCTTCCTCCTGTTTACGGTGTTTTTGCCAATGATCAACCCTCGCTGAGTGAGAGCGCCTTGCCAACCGCCCTCGCGTTGGTGCTTGAATCAGGTCCCCTGAAATGATATCGCGTGTTCTTTTTTACCGCAACGGAACCGGCAGGTTGAAGAAGGGGGTGTCCCACCGCTCCATCTTTGATTGATTTGTGCGTGCTTGGCAATGTTTTTTTTGCCTCCTGCCCGGATGCAGGCTGAGCCGGGCACAGCGGCCGATCGACAGGCGACCTGCGGATAGACCGATAGCAGACCTTGATTTGTGACCCCAAAATGGCTTATTGAACAATTAAGGCTGGATACCCGACGGATACGAACCGCATGATGGAACGGATTGGAAGCGGCGACGATTGCATGTGACAGCCGTGCGTACATGCTGAACGGGCGGTGATTTTTGGGTACAGGTGGACAGATGGCTTCCGCGGAGAAATTTGGGGATCTTGGTTCGATGCCGAAGATCTATCCCATTGGGGGCGGCAAAGGCGGGGTTGGCAAAAGCTTTGTCGCCGCCAGTCTGGGGGCGCTGATTGCCAGACACGGCAGGACGGTTGCCTTGATCGATCTGGATCTGGGTGCCTCCAATCTGCATACCTTTTTGGGCATGCCGGCGCCCAAGGAGGGGTTGAACCGTTTTTTGAATAAGCATGCGTCAACGCTGGAAAGCGCGGCGGCTCCCACCCCCGTTGCCAATCTCTTTCTGATCAGTTCCTCCACTTGTTCCATGGAGATTGCCAACCTGTTTTATGCCCAAAAAATCAAGTTGATCAATGCGATTAAAAAGCTTCCTTTTGATTATGTGCTCATTGATCTGGGCGCCGGGACCAATTTCAATACCCTTGATTTTTTTCTGACTTCCAACAAAGGGGTTTTTGTGTGCACCCCCGAACCCACCTCCATTGAGAATGCGTTCCGGTTTATCAAAGCGGTCTACCTCAGAAAAATAAAACAGCTGATCAAGCGGCACGATTTTGACGTGGAGGTAAAAGCAGCGGTTCTGGACACGGTGTCCAATGCGTTGAACGCTCATGACATCATCGACATCGTGGCGACACACAATCCTGGAAAAGAGCGCTTTTTCAAAGCGCGAATCGGCAGGTTTCAATTCAAAATGGTCCTGAATCAGTTCCGCAAAAACGCCGATGCCTGTTTGGGCAGGAAAATTGAGACGGTATGCAACCGCCATTTTTACTCACCGTTTGAATTTTTAGGCGAGGTCGCTTTTGACGAGCACGTCATCGATTCGATCTACGCAAAAAAACTGTACGTTAAACACTACCCGGCCGCCGCCACCACCATGGAATTAAAAAAGATTGCCGAGTTGCTCATCAATGGTCAACCGGTTCCCGCCCCAGTGCGACAGGCGTTATGAAAACATTTGAAAATGAAAATTATTATCAGATTCTTCAGATCCCCGCCAATGCCCGTGCAGATGAAATCAAGCATGCCTACCGGGATGCATTGGCCATCTATGACGCGGAAAGCGTGGCCACCTATTCGCTCTTCTCCGATGAGCAGCGAGAACGTTTGCTGCAGGCCATTGAAACAGCCTTTGACACCCTCATCATCGAAGAGAAAAGAACCGTCTACAATCAAATGCTCATCGACACCGGCCAGGTGGATGCGGCCATTTTTTCCCGGCAGGGCCAAAGAAAGCCGGCTGCCTGCGCCGACACCCGGACCACCTCCGATGAAAAAAGCCTCAGCCAATGGGTCGAAAAGAAAGCCGAAACGCCGGAAATCAGGCAACTCATCGAAGCAATACTGTCCAAGGAGATGCTCTCCGGCGTGGCGTTGAAGCAGCTTAGAGAAGCATACGGCATCGACATCGCCGAAATCCATGCCGTCACCAAAATCAGCGGCGATTCTTTGAAACGGATCGAGGCCAACCAGTTTGAAGACCTTCCCGCTGAGATCTATGTCAAACAGTTTTTAAAGGCCTATGCCGAGGTCCTTCACATCGATTCCGAGCGTGTGATCGTCAGCTATTTAAAATTCATGGCCCAGGCCAAGCCGGATAACGATCAGGACCGCGCTTGACCGCCGCTGTGATTTCAAGGGGCAAAGATGGAAATTTCAACCACCATCGTCGGGGCAGGGGTCGTTGGCCTTGCCGTGGCAGCGGAACTGTCAAAAACCCGCAAAGGGGTGATGATCCTGGAGCGCAACCCGACATTTGGCCAGGAAACCTCCAGCCGCAACAGTGAAGTGATTCACGCCGGTATCTATTATGCACGGGATTCCAAAAAGGCCACCCTCTGCGTCGAGGGCAACCGGCTATTGTACCGGCTGTGCGAGCAGCACCGGATTCCCCACCGCCGTTGCGGCAAACTGATCGTGGCCACCGAAAAAGATGAGGAAGCGGTTTTGGCGACGATTCAGGACCGTGCCCGTGAGAACGGGGTGGGGACCCTTGAGATGTTGAGCGCCAGGCAGATCAAGGCCCTGGAGCCCAATGTAAAGGCCTGTGCCGCTCTCTTTTCCCCGTCCACCGGGATCATTCATTCCCACCGGCTGATGCGCCACTATGCTGCCCGGGCCCATAAAAACGGCGCCCAGTTCGTGCCGCATACGACGGTTTCACGGGTGGAAAAGGAAGGCGATGCCAGCTACCGGGTTCATGTGGTTTACCCGGACGGCCAGACGGATGCGTTTGCATCGCGCTGGATCGTCAACTGCGCCGGCCTCGAGTCCGATCGGATTGCCGCCTCTTTGGGGATTGACGTTGATGCGTGCGGCTACCGCCTGCACTACTGGAAAGGGGAGTATTTCGGCCTCGAGGTGCCCCCGGGGTTCATCCGCCATCTGGTCTATCCGGTGCCCCAGGCGGACCATGTCGGCCTGGGGGTTCATGCCACCATCGATCTGAGCGATCGGGTGAAACTCGGCCCCAATGCGACCTATCTGCCCGACAGGGCGCTCGACTATACCGTGAATCCTTTAGCCCGGCAGTCGTTCTACGAGGCGGCCTGTCGCTATCTGCCCGGCATCGCCATCGACCAGTTGCATCCGGAAATGACCGGCATCCGGCCCAAGCTGCAAAAACCCGGGGATCCGGTCAGGGATTTTATCATCGCGGAGGAGTCGTCCAGGGGATTTCCCGGGGTGATCAACCTGATCGGTATCGAATCGCCGGGGCTTACCGCCAGTCCCGCGATTGCCCGCCATGTTGCGGGATTGATGGCGGAACAGGAGTGAACCGACGATTTCTGCAGGCGGATGACTTCAGGGTAGATGCCGGTGCTACCGGGCGCCACCGCATCACGGGGTGCGGCCGCCGCCCGGTATTCAAGCTTGACCTGCGGGACAGGCGAGGATCAGAAATCCATGTTGGCCGGTTCGTAGTGCTCTCTGGGATGCTTACAGGACGGGCATATGGGCGGTGGTTCGGTACCTTCGACGATATAGCCGCAGACGCCGCACTTCCACTTGATCGGCTGCTCGCGTTTGTAGACGGTTCCGGCCTCGACCATTTTGATGATTTTTTTGTAGCGTGCACGATGATGGGCCTCGATTTTGGCCACCTGTTCGAAGGCGATCTTCGCTTGGGTCTGTCCCTCTTCCTCCGCCTCCTTGGCGAACTGCGGGTACATGCTCTCCACCTCGTAGTCTTCCCCGCCCATGGCTTCCTTCAAATTGGTCAGGGTGTCGCCGATGCCGCCCAGCAGTTTCAGGTGGTCTTTGGCATGCTGCATTTCGTTAAAGGCCGTCTCTTCGAAAATCTTGGCGATGTAGTGATAGCCTTCTTTCCGGGCAACCTTGGCAAAAAACGTGTATTTGTTGCGGGCCTGGGATTCGCCGGCAAAGGCTGCTTTCAGATTTTCGGTGGTCTTGCTCATTTTTTTTCCTCCTTGCTGGTTGATGGGTGGATTAAATGCGTTAAACTCAATGTCGCGGCTTTGCGCTCATGCGACGACGGCGGCTTTCAGAACATTGCCTGCTTTGCGCTGCACGCGTCACAAAGGCCTTTGAGAATGACCCGTCGGCTGATCACCTTGAATGTGCTGGCGATGCCATTCGGCACTTCAAGGCGAGCGTAGCCCGCATATTCGAAATCGATGATCCTGCCGCAGGCCATGCAATGCAGGTGATGGTGGTCCGTGGTGTCGGGGTCGAAGCGTTTAGGTCCACCGAAGGTCTCGACCACGTCCACCACCCCGATCTCGGCAAAGGTGGAAAGGGTGCGGTTGACCGTATCGAAGGAGATGTTCGGGAACTCTTTTTTCACCGCCCTGAACACCAGATCCGCGCTGGGATGCCGTTTCGACTGAACGAGGACCCGGTATATGCCGACACGCTGGGGGGTGATTTTCAGCCGGTGACGACGGCAGATTTCGATAAACAGCCGCACACGCTGAGATATCGCTTTGTTTTGCATAAGGCTCTTAAATAGGATTAGTTCCTAATTGTCAAGAGCCTTTTGAGGCAAAAAACAGCTGGGCCATTGATTTCCAACGATGGCGGAAAATCGATGCAAAAAGCAATGGAATACCCGCATATAAGCGATCCACCCTGCCTGTTCTGTCGGTGGATCAGGAAAGGCATGGCGGTGGAGACGCTCGGCTCGGTTGCCGCTTTCAACGACGGGCACCCGGTGACTGACGGCCACCTGTTGATCGTTCCCCTGCGGCACACGGCTGACTGGCTCTCCATGACCCACCCGGAAATCTGCGACAGCGAAACCCTGATCCGCACCCTCGTCGAAAAGATCAGGCGGCGCGACCCGTCCGTTACCGGGTTCAACCTCGGGACGAACATCGGCAGGTCGGCCGGACAGACTGTGTTTCATGCCCACCTTCATCTGATCCCGCGGCGCGATGGCGACACGGCAAGCCCCGAAGGCGGTGTCCGGGGGGTCATCCATGGCCGGCGCGGTTATCACCCGGCTTAACCATCATTCGATGCGTCAATCCAATGTAAAAGAAACGTCGGCGCAGGTTTGGCAGTAGCATTGGGTTGACCTTGCGTCGGGTATCGATAAAACCGGCATCGGGCCTCAGGGTGTAAAGTCCAATTGTCCAAGGACCTCAACACGGCCATCGGCGTTCAGCCGCGCCACCACCCCTTCGCCGGAGGCCACGCCCTCACCGGTGACGGCGGATATGGTTACGAAATGGGTCACCAGAACGATCAGCGGACCGTCTGTGGGTTGTTTGGCCAGGAACGCCCGCAGGGCGGCAAGAGTGGGTTCGCGATCCTGCGGCCGCTCGAAAAAGGAATTCAGGGCCGGCAATTCGGCAACCGATCCGAGGTCGAGGAGCGCGGCCGTCTCGAGGCAGCGGCACCACTGGCTGGCATAGATCCGGGCCGATTCGATGCCCCGGCTGCGAAGCCACTGGCCGATGCGCCGGGCCTGGGTGCGGCCCCGGTCGTCCAGATTGCGTTGCGTGCTGCAATCGCCGATCCGAAAATTTTCAGGATCTCCGTTTCCCGGGGCGTTGGCATGGCGGATCATCAGCACCCGACCGCCGGCCTTGATCTGTTCGACCATACGGCCAGGTTCGGCTGCGTCGACGGTGACGGCCAAAAGCAAAAGTCCCAGGCTTGCTGTAAAAAATATCTGGTTGCGCATCATGCTTCACCCTCCTGAACGGGTCGCGTCAGTGATTCACGGGCCGACGCTCACCGCACCCGTATCACCCATCAAGCGGACCTTGACGGCAAGTCGGCCATTATTGCCATTGCCCATAAACTAATCCATCCTGAGTCCAGGTCAAACCACGGTTACAAACAGACGTTTCGCATCTCCCGTCAAGCGACATCCGATGCAGTCTCTTTCCATGCCCAACTCCCAATGAACCGCTTGACGAAACCTTTCATTAGACCCTATATTCGGTGACATGCAAATCAAGCCCGAACACCAAAGGAGGTTCAATCATGGACGTGAGAAAGATACTATGGCCCACAGACTTTTCCGCAATAGCTGAAAGCGCCCTGCCCCACGTTAAATCGCTCACCGAGAAATACGGTGCAGAAATCCACGTTCTTTATGTGATTGAAGATATCGCCCACCATGACGGCTGGTATGGTGCGTTTGAGGAAAAGCGTGTCAAGGAACTCATGGCGCATGCCAGCAAGACGGCAACCACGCGCTTGGGCCAGATCTGCGAGAAGTATTTAGACGGCTGCCCGCTCTATATCAAGCATGTGGCGGTCGGTGATGCCGCCCAGGAGATCTTGAAGCTCATAGACGAAGAGAAGGTCGACATGGTGGTCATGGCCAGCCATGGGGAGAAAGGCAACTTTCGTTTCGGCAGCGTGGCCGAAAAGGTGCTCAAGCACTCTCCTGCGCCGGTGACCATCATCCCCGTTGCACCGAATCCATGACGCTCACGGTCTGAACGCCCACCGAGGCAACCCATGCAGGACAAGGGCACCCGGCCTGCTTACACGATGCAACGCGCATCCGGCAAGTGGGCCGGCAGGCTGTTTCGTGCACATGGTGCACGACACGCCCGCAATCACCACGGGGATGCCGGGATGTCCTTTCCTTCCACGATGGTCCTACGCCGAAAGCAACCTTCCGATAAAATGGCACACTCCTTGTATCTAACATCCGATTGACGCCGTGTCATCTGCATCCGCGCGGATGGGCATGGTTCAGCAACCATGCGATCATGTGTTGAAACCAGCGGTCAGGATGCGGTTGTTGCAATCGTGAAAGTGTTTGATAACCAGTGGTTGTGAGATGTCGCTGACTGGTTAGCGGGCGGTATGGTCAGCGGTGGCCGACAATCGCATTGTTAGGAGGAGAACCATGCGCCTGTCTCGGAATTGTTTTCGCCGTCTTGTTTTCTGCACACTCGTGTTCACTGGCACGTTCCCCGCCGTATTTACAGCCACCGCCCAGTGGCCGGATGGGCGCTTTCCCGAACCCGATCCGCCTGCCGCGGTTCAGCCGCCCGCCGAAAAATCATTTTTCCGCGCGCTGGCCGAACCGGATTCACCCGATACGGAATGGACCCTTCATAAAACGGCCGACAACCAGCATCCGGACGGCATCGAACAGCAGATGACCTGGCTGATGAACCGGGCCCGCACCGATCCCACCCGGGAAGGAACATGGCTGGCCGGCATGGATGATGCGGACGTGGCCGGCGCCATTTCCTATTTTGGTGTTGATCTGGATCTGCTGCAGGAAGAATTTGCCGCCATCCCGGCCAAACCGCCGGCAGCCTTCGATGTGCGCCTATACCAGGCCGCCCGGGCGCACTCGGATTATCTCGTCACCAGTGACAGCCAGAACCACGACGGTCAAATCGAGCGCGTGGAGGCCGCCGGGTTCGCTTTTCGGTCCTACCGCGGCAACGTCTTTTCCTATACCCGCAGCGGCATCCACGGGCACGCCGGTTTCAATGTCGATTGGGGCGTGGGCGACGGGGGTATGCAGCCCGGCCGCGGTCATCGCCAGGCGATCATGTCCATCGATGGGGACTACACCCAAGTGGGTCTGGCCGTGGTGGCCGAGGCCGACCCGGCTACGGGGGTGGGCCCGTTCGTGACAACCGGCAACTACTGCCGTGCCGACACGTCGCAACCCAATCATTTCAACCGGTTTCTGGTGGGAACGGTATGGCGGGACCTGAACGACAACGACCAGTACGATCCGGGGGAAGGCATGGGCGGTATCACGGTGCGGCCGGATCTGGGCGCCTATTACGCGGTAACGGCTGACAGCGGCGGCTACGCCATGCCCATACTCGACGCCGGTACCTATGCGGTCAGCTTCAGCGGACCGGGGATCAGTGGTGAGACGACCCGCTGGGTTGCCGTGGAGAGCCAGAGTCGACTGCTGGATCTCGTGTACATCAACGGCGAACCGGGAGATGCCGAAGCCATCACCGGGTCGGCTTCGGCCATTTCACAACGCACCGCCCAGCTCAACGGCACCGTGAACGCCAACGGCCAGGATGTGGACTACTATTTCGAATACGGTCCGACCACCCAATACGGTGATATTTCCGATGGCTTCTCAACCACGGGCAATCAAGGCATCGCCATTGCCGTGTCCGCACTGTCCCCGGGCGCCCTATACCACTTCCGGCTGGTCGTCGTGACAGACACGAACACCATCTACGGCAACGACCGCAGCTTCGAAACCGCCGCGGCAGACGACAGTGCCCCCCCCATCCCGCCACGCAGCAGCAGCGGCGGTGGCGGCGGCGGATGTTTTATCGGTGCGGTTTTCCAGTAATCCCGACCCGCTGCCAATCAATCCGCTCCGCAAAAACGATGCCTGCACCCCTGCAACCCGGCTGCCGCGGATAGTCGGCGGCGTCGGTCGATTGCGCCACTTGCAACCCGTAATCAGGCATGCGATGCTTGACCACGGCCAGCTTGCCGCAGATGCCCTTTTTTCAATGCGCCAGCCGGCCATCGAGGCACCGTCGATAAAACGGTCGGGACGTTTACCACATCTATCGATCCATTCGAGAAAGGGGGATGCATGTTGGATTTTACGCTCACACCGGACCAGGTGGCGCTGCAGCGGAAAGCCCGCGAATTTGCGCTCAAGGAAGTTCTGCCGGTGGCCTGGTATTACGACGATAAGGACGACATTCCGCTGCCGGTGATCCGCAAGGCCTACGATGCCGGGATCATGAACCTGGACATTCCCACGGCCTATGGGGGTCAGGGACTGGGCCTGGTCGAGGCCGCCATCCTGACGGAAGAGCTGGCGGCCGCCTGCCCCGGCCTGGCCACATCGATTTTCGACAACTCCCTGGGAATGGAGCCGGTGCTGCTGTCGGAAAACGAAGGGGTTCGCAAGCGTTATTTGCCGCGCATTCTCAACGACTTCAAGACGATCTGCTTTGCCACCTCCGAGCCGTTGATGGGGTCGGATGTGGCCGGCATCCGTTGCCGGGCCACGGCCGACGGCGAGGATTTCATCCTCGATGGCACCAAATACTGGATCACCAACGGCGGATTGGCTGATTACATGTCGGTTTTCGCCACGGTCGACCCCAAGCAGAGCCACAAAGGGATCTGCGCCTTTCTGGTTGAAAAGAGCTGGCCCGGTGTGCGTGTCGGCCGCCCCATCCCCAAAATGGGCCAGCGTTGCTCGAACACCGTGGGGCTCAAATTCGACAATGTCCGTGTACCCAAAGCCAATGTGCTGGCGCCGCCGGGCAAAGGTTTCGTCCTCGCCATGAAGACCTTCGGCCGTACGCGGCCCATCATCGGTGCCTTCGGTGTGGGCGCGGCTCGATCGGCCATGGAGTATGCCATGGACTATGCCAAAAAGCGGCAGGCCTTCGGCATGCCCATCGCCGGTTTCCAGGCGATCCAGTTCAAAATCGCCGAGATGTATCAGAAGGTGGAAACCGCTCGCCTGCTGACCTTGAAAGCGGCCTGGGAGGCCGACCAGGGCGTGGATCCCACCCTGAATGCATCCGTCGCCAAACTGTATGCCACCGAGGTCGCCCTGGAGGTCGTCAGTGAAGCCCTGCAGATATTAGGCGGCTATGGCTACACCAAAATGTATCCCGTCGAAAAGCTGCTGCGCGATGTGCGCCTGCTGCGCATCTACGAAGGCACCAGCGAGGTCCAGCGCGTAATCATCGCCGGCGCCGTGATGAACCAGTACCAGCCGGCCATGCCGGCCTTGGAAGACCTGCCCCTGCATCGCGAGGCCGATCCCCTCGGGGCCGACGCAATGAAACCGGCCTGGCGCTGCCGCATCTGCGGCTATGTCCATTACGGCGACGAGGCTCCCGAGGAATGTCCCTATTGTTTTTTCCCGAAGTCGGCGTTCAAGAAGGCGGGGGCGGGCGCAGCGGCTTGAGTCGTTCTGCCCGGTGCCTGCCCACAACGAATCCAGCCATGTCCGTGGCGGACGAAGCGGGCATGGCAGGGTTCGAACGGGTGTCGTCTGCGCCTTTCCTGCGCGCATGCGAGCGGCCCTTTTCATTTAGAGATCATGCATTACCTTTTGGGCGTCGCCATCCCTGGAAAGGAACGGGATTGTTTTCCGGACGGCTGCGGCGAGGCCCTCTCTGAATGAAAGGAGACAGACAGCCATGAAATGGTTTTCAACGATGGTTTTGGTTTTTCTGATCGTTCCCAGCCTGGCATGGGCGGATGGGGTGACGGTCAATCTGTTTTTCGCGACGGACACCGGCCCCGGCAAGGCCGTCGGCACCATTGCGGTAACGGACACGCCCTATGGCGCGCTGTTTACACCGGATATAAGCGGCCTTGCGCCGGGATTGCACGGCTTTCACGTGCACGAGCATGCGGACTGCGGGCCTAAACAGAAAGACGGGAAGATGATCCCGGGGCTGGCCGCCGGCGGACATTATGACCCGGCCGGGTCCGGTCGCCATGAAGGCCCATACGGCAACGGCCACCTCGGGGACCTGCCTCCGCTTTACGTCGACGAAAGAGGCGCATCGCGCCTGCCTGTTCTGGCACCGCGGTTGAAGGTGGCGGACCTCAAGGGGCGGAGCCTAATGATTCATGCCGGCGGGGATAATTTTTCAGACCACCCTGAACCGCTCGGTGGCGGCGGCCCCCGAAAAGCATGCGGAATCGTCCCATAGCCGCGAGGGGGTCAGGGCTTCCGCTTTGATTTTTCCATGCCATAACGGATCACAAACATGCGGCTGGAATTTTTCAGCCGTGGCCCATGCCAACGACCTGCTGTGGGCCAAAATTGGGTAAACGGATGGCACGCCATCATGGGCGACCCCGATATGGTAGGGCAAACCCGCCATCATGCGGCCAATCAGCTGCCATTGTATCTTTCTCAAGATTCTCTACAATAGGGCCCGACGTTACATTACCAACAAGTCCAGCAAGAGGTGATATCATGACCGGATTTGAAGAGACCATGGCCCTGGTGAGATACTTCATAAACAATTGCCGGTTTGACCGAACCGGTAAATCCTCATGCAAGCCGCGCAATAAACAAAATTAAAGGAAGTGCGTTGGCACGGCGGTCGTTTGTTTAAATCTCAGCCAATGCGGCGATGACCAATTGCGCAGGGCCTCGATCGAGGCCCTGCGCAATTTTAGGTTTGTGAACCCTCTCTGCGGCCTGCCGCGGGGAAGGTTCACCGCATGTCGTCAACGCTCCGGCGGACCTGCCAACCGACGGTTGGCAGTGGATTTTTTTAGCCGAATTGTTTATTATCGTCCAATCTGAGGAAAACCCGCATCGATCTGGGACGCCATCGTTTTATCACAATACACCGCAGCCAACAGCAGGCAGGGTGCCTCGTGGCTGTATAAACCGACCTTTTGTTGAGGAGGCACAATGGATCTATCGACGCAATACCTGGGGCTCGAGTTAAGAAATCCGATTATCATGGGCAGTTCTGGGTTGACCAGTTCGGTCGAAAAGGTAAAGAACGCCGAAAAATGCGGTGCCGGTGCGGTGGTGCTCAAGTCCATTTTCGAAGAGGAGGTGGCTCTGGAATATGCGGATTTCATGAAAACGGCCAAGGGTTTTGCCGCCGACAGTCAGTACTTCGACTACGATGGACGCAAAATTCCCATCGACTACTACAACTACGTCGTCCGGGAAGAAAACCTGAAAAAATACGTCGCCCTGATCGAGGAGAGCAAAAAGGCGGTGTCCATACCGGTTATCGCCAGCATCAATTGCTTTCTGCAATCGGTCGAGTGGATGGCCTATGCCAAGCAGCTGGAAGCGGCCGGCGCCGATGCCCTCGAACTGAACATGTTTTTCCCGCCGACGGATTTCAAGCAGAAGCGGGTGGATCGGGAAAGCCTCTATTTCAAGGTCACCGAGCAGGTCACCCAACACCTTTCCATCCCCACCGCGTTGAAGATCAGCTACTATTTTACCGACCTGGGGCCGATGATCCAGCGGCTCTCCCAAACCGGTATCGGCGGACTGGTGCTGTTCAACCGGTATTTCAGCCCGGACATCGACATCGACAAATTCGAGACCACCAATTCGTTCGTCTTCAGCACCCCATCGGACCTGGCCATGTCCCTGCGCTGGATTGCCATCATGGCCGAAAAGGTCGACTGCGACCTGGCCGCCTCCACCGGTATCCACGATGGGGATGCGGTGATCAAGCAGTTGTTGGCCGGCGCCGATGCGGTCCAGGTGGCCTCGTGCCTGTATCAGCACGGCGTCGCCCATGTGGGCGAGATGCTCGAGCGCCTTGAGAACTGGATGTCGCGCAAAGGATTCAAGCGGATCAGCGGTTTCAAGGGAAAAATGAGTCAGGCCAAGAGCACGGATCCGTCCGTTTACGAGCGGGTGCAGTTCATGAAATACTACGGCGGCAAAAAGAACGTGGTCGTCTGATCTGGCTGCGGCCGGTTCCCAACGCGATCATTGTTCGCCCTTCAAAGGAACCAGGCGGAATGCATCACCATGACGTCATCGTTGTCGGGCTGGGTACCGCCGGGTCGGCCACCTGCATGACTCTGGCGCAGCGGGGGGTGTCGGTTCTGGGGATCGATGCGTTCCGGCCACCGCACCGCCTGGGCAGCCACCATGGAGAATCCCGCAGCGTCAGGCGGGCGTATCTGGAGGGCACCGCATACCTGCCCATGGCGCTTCGGGCCTGGGACCTGTGGCGCAAACTGGAAAAAGAAACCGGTGAGCGGCTTTTGGTCACGACCCCCAACCTGACCATCGGCCCGCCGGATGGTCCGGCTGTTTCCGGATTTCTGGCCAGCGCCCGGGCCGGCGGCATACCCCATGATTTATTGACCGCCGCCGAGACCCGTAAACGGTGGCCGCCGTTGGCACCGCCCAGCCATTTCTCCGCCGGCCTGGAAAAAGAGGCGGGGATCGTTTTTCCGGAAACGTGCATCCGGGCATTCCTTGCCCTGGCTGAAACCGCCGGGGCAAAGCTTCAGGTAGATGATCCGGTGATCGGCTGGACGGCCACGCCGGGCGGAATCGAGGTTCGCACTCCCCTGGGAAGGCATACCGCCGGGCGGGTGCTGATCGCCGCCGGTGCACGTGCTGGTCGATTGCTGGGCGTTGCCGGTGCCATGCTGACGCCCAAACGGGTTCCCGTACACTGGATCACCCCAGCGGATGCATCGGCGTATCGACTGGGGCAGCTCCCCGTCAACTTCTGGCAGGTCCCGGTCAACGATACCGCCGGCACCCGTACCGCATACCGGGAGTTTTATACACTGCCGGCCATCGCGCCCGGCGGACGAGTCAAGGCCGCCTTCCACAACCATCTTGCCGACGGCGACCCGGAACATCCATCGCCCGTGGTATCCACGGCAGAGGAGACGGCGATGAGGGCCATGCTGGAGCGGTTTCTGCCGCCGCTGTCCGATCGACCGATGACATCGGACACCTGTATGTATGCCCTGACGCCCGATGACCACTTTGTATTGGGGCCGCTGCCCCAGAACGAGAATGTCTTTGCCGTGGCGCTGGCCGGCCATGGCTTCAAATTCGCGCCGGTTATCGGTGAAATCCTGGCCGACCTGCTCGAAGGCACTACCCCCGCGATCGACACGGGTTTTTTCTCACCGGAGCGCTTGGCCGGGTTGGCGTGATGCCGGCCGTGCATCCATGATGTCAGGATTCTCGTCGACAGCAAGGTCAACAGCGGGTGGTTGCTATTTTAAAATGACCGGCTTCGGCTGATATTCTCCGGATCTTACCTGGTCCCAGAAGGTTTTCTCATCCTCCATCCACCGGGACCCGAATCGCTTGTCGAACAAGCCGCCCAGCCGCTGAAACATCTTCTTCAGATTAGAACGGTGCCCGAGGGTGATCACATCTTCGAGGAATGCGGCGATGTCGGTCATGCGCTCTTTGGGAATGTAGGCCTTTGCTCCCAGGGTGACAGATCGCTTCAGGCCTTCAACGGAAAAGGCATGGGCCGTGAGCATCACCGTTGGAAATTTCAAATGCACGGCCGCGTTAAGCAGATCATAGCCCCTGACGCCCATGATATCGAGGATGACCGCATCGTAGGTCCATGAGCGCAGCAGGTGGTAGCCGGTGTCGTAGTCGGAGGCCTTGTCCAGAATCAATCCGGGATACCCGTCGAGAAGGTCTTCCAGGGTTTCCAGAACATCGGCCTCATCATCTACGGCCAGTATGCGCTTACCGTTTAGGATGCTTTCCACCATGGTAATCCTCCAATGGTTGTCGCGGCGGGGCTGCCGCTGCGACGGTATCCCATCAGTTCAGGTAAACGGTTTTCTCCTGGAACGCTTTTCGAGGAACCGGCTCCTGGGGGGCGACGGGTTTGCCGATGCACACCAGCGCCACCGGCGTTTTTTCATCTGATATGTCGAGGATGCGTCGAATGCGGCTTTTTTCGAACAGGGTAAAGAACAGGCTGCCCAGATCCAGGGCGTGGGCAGCCAGCATCATATTCTGAATGGCGGCGGCGCAGGCCAACTGATAACCCACAGGACCGTCTTTCTGGAACATGTCCATGCCGCTTTTTTTGGGGTCGCCGACCACGGCCACCAATATGGGGGCCTGCAGGAGAAAATCCGTTTTATATTTTCCCAGCCACGCCCAGCCACTTTGTTCAATGGCCCACGCCCGGCAGCGCTCCGCTTCCGCAAAAATCTCCTGCTTTTTCGCCTGGGCGGTGATCACGATGAATTGCCACGGCTGGGCATTCAGCGGCGACGGCGCTCGCGCCCCGGCAGCCAGAATTTTTTCGATGGTTGGTCTATCTATGGCATCGGGCAAAAAATTGCGGCAGCTGGTGCGCGTCTCGATGGCCGAAAAAAGATCCATTTTATGCTCCTTTCGCAACTGTTGCGGGCTTACTTTTGGTTATCCGTCGAATCTCGTCATCGCGCACTTCGCGGCGAAGCAGCTTGCCGACTTTGGATTTGGGCAGCATATCCCGAAACTCGATATAGGAGGGCACCTTGTAAGGGGCCAGCCGGTCCCGGCACCAGCGGATCAATTCGGTGCCGCCCACGCCGCGGGCATCTTCCTTGAGTACCACGATCGCCTTGATCCGTTCTCCCACCTTGGGGTCCGGAACCCCCACCACGCAGGCACCGATCACCGTGGGATGGTCCTGGAGGGCCGCCTCCACCTCGGAGGCCGACACGCGAAAGGCCTTGTGTTTGATGATATCGGCCGACCGCTCCATGTAGATCAGCTCACCGGTGGGCAGGGCGCTGACGAAATCACCCATGCGGCACCAGCGCTTTCCATCGATTTCCACATAGGTTTTTTGGGTTTCCCCGGGTTTGTTGTAATAGGACTTGAGCGTATAGGGTGAGGTAACCAGCAGTTCACCACTTTTGCCGGCCGCCACCGGTTCCAGGGTGACGGAGTCGACGATCAGGCACTGCCGGCTTTTCAAGGGGAACCCGATGGCCCGTGGGCTGGGTTCCACACCGATCCGGCTGTAGGCCACATGGCCGACTTCGGTGGAACCGTAGACCTGGTAGATGGGCGTATTGCAGCGTTTCTGCCAGCGCTCTTTGACCTCTTCAGGGAGGACGTCGCCGCCGCAATAGCAATAGGTCAGCGAACTGAGGTCATAGCGGTCCTGGCGGTCGTTTTCCAGAATCATGCGATATAGGGCCGGCACCCCCAGCAGCCACCGGACCTTGAACCGTTGAATGGATTCCAAAATGGCATCCACCTGGGGAAAGGGCATGAGCAGGGTGGTGTTGCCCCGGTTGAGCCCGACGGCCATGAACAGTCCCAGGGCCATGATATGAAAGAGCGGGTTGATGGCGATGTAAGCATCCTCCCCCTCCTTGAGGTGCCTGCCGGCGACATCTTCGGTGACGTCATTGACGTAAGAGGTCATACCCGCATGGTTGCCGGGTACGCCTTTGGGAAATCCGGTGGTTCCCCCCGTATAGAGAATGTAGGCGAGATCTTTCGCCGGATCTATCGCTGCGGCTTCTGTTCTGGGGGCGTGTTTGAGCAGCCGGGTAAACCGATGCACCCGCGGGTCGGCATCCACTTTTCCCGTGGGGATCTTGTCGAAGAGGTGGCCCAGAACGCGTTTCCAGGCCGGCAGCAGATCCGTTAGGTTGGTGACGACGACCCGTGTGAGGTCGGTTTCCGCCAACGCCTCCTTGACATAGCAGAAATTGGTGTCCATGCAGACCACGGTTTCTACGCCCGCATCCTTGATCATGTAAATGATTTCGTGGGACGTATAGATGGGGGCCACCGGAACGACCACCGCGCCGAGCTTTTGAATGCCCAGAAAAGCGATGACCCATTGGATGCAATTGGGGATATACAGCATCACCCGGTGGCCCTTGGCCACACCCAGGGACGACAGGGCGCCGGCGAAGCGTTCACTCAGGTCCCTCAGCCTGCGGTAGGAGACGTGCTCGCCCAGATAAACCAGTGCGGACCGGTTCGGGTATTTCTGGCTCATCCGGTCGAATCGGCTGAAGGTCAGCTCTTTTTCCAGGGTGTCGGTGCCGGTCTGCATGGACTACTCTCGCTCCTGTATTGAAAGTTACCAATTCTTGTCTACTGAAACCTGCCGGGCCTAAACCCCAAAATAGGCCGAGCGCACGTCCGGGTTGTCCATCAACTCCTCACGCGTGCCTTCCAATACAGCGGATCCGTTTTCCAGAATAAAGGCGTAGTCAACGATGGGAAAAACCGGGCGGGCGTATTGTTCGGTAACGATAATGGAGATCTTTCTTTTGTCCCGGATCTCACGGGTGGTGCGCATGAGCATGGCCTGCATCAGCGGACTGAGCCCCAGCAGGGGTTCGTCCAGGAGCAGGATCTTCGGCTGGGCCATCAGGGCACGACCGATGGCCAGCATCTGCTGTTCGCCGCCGCTCAAGAACCCGCCGATACGATGCTTCAGCCGGGAAAGGGTCGGGAATACGTCGAACACATACGCCAGGGTCTCCCTGGCCTGGGCAGGGGGAGGCCAGATAACCGCCGATTTTCAGGTTCTCCAGCACCGTGCTTTCCTTGAATATGCGCCGGCGCTCCGGGCACAGCACGATGCCCATCTTCGCCCGACGGCTGGGGGAAACGGTCATCACCTCTTTCTCCAGGTACCGGACACTTCCGGCCACGGTGATGCGTTCGCCGCCGGCCATGGTTTCTTTCTTCTGCATATCCAATACGATGCCGGAAAGGGCGTGCATCAGCGTCGACTTGCCGGCGCTGTTGGCGCCGAATACGCCGACGATCTGATTGTGATCACAACGAATATGAACATTGTTCAGGGCCAGCATGTTCTCATAAAAGACCATCAGATCGCTTGCCTCAAGCATGGCTCATCACCTCTTCGACCACTTCGGATCCGAAGTAGGCTTCGCGGACCCGCGGATCGGCCATGACTTCCTGGGCGCTGCCTTCCACCAGTTTCTCGCCGAAGTTGAGCACCATGACCCGGTTGGCCACCTGAAACAGCTCGCGCAGCCGGTGCTCGATCATGATCAGCGTGATTCCGTCCATCTGCAGGCGTTCGATCAACGGCACCATGCTGGCGATTTCACTCATGCTGAGCCCCGAAAACACTTCGTCGCAGATGATCAGCTCCGGTTTGAGGGCCAGGCATCGAGCCAGTTCCAGGCGTTTGAGGTAGCCGGTGGGCAGGGTGTTCGTGGTCTTGTAGGGGACGTAGGAGTCCCGCTCGAAACCGATCTCTTCCAGGATGTCGATGCTCACGGTGTTGCGGTCACCCAGCTTGCCGCCGCCGCGCCAGCCTCCGGTGCGCCGCGCCCGGGGTGAGCAGAGCGGAATCACCAGGTTCTTGTAGGCGGGCAGGCTGAAGTAGGGACGCATAATCTGAAAAGTTCTCAGGACGCCCATGTCGGCGATTTTGTGGGGTGGCATGCCGGTGATGGTTTTGCCGCGAAATAACACGCGGCCGGAGGAGGCCTTGACAAATCCGGTGATACAGTTGACCACGGTTGTCTTGCCGGAACCATTGGGGCCGATGATGCCGAGAATTTCTCCTTCCTCTACCTCAAAGCTGACATTGTTCAAGGCGATGATGCCGCCGAAGGCCTTGGTGACGCCGCTCGACTTGCAGAAGGGGGGTGTCCGTCATATGTCCGTCCATCGTTCAAATTGGTGATATTTGCGTTGGCCGTAAATCATCAATCCGTCGCTGCGAAATACGATAAAGCCCAGCAGGATCAGGGAATAAAACACGATTCGAAGGGTGCCGAAGTCCCGCAGCAGTTCGGATATGGGCACCAGGATCAGGCATCCCAGCACCGGCCCGACCAGCGTGCCGCCCCCGCCGATGACGGTGGCGGCGATGGGCAGGACCGAAAAATCCAGGGCAAAGGTGGAGATTCCCGCCCACATGTAGGTGTGCACCAGGCAGGCACCGGCCAGACAGCCCACCGAGGATGCCATAAAAACGGCCAGGGCTTTGTAGTGGGTAATATTCATGCCCGAGGCTCTGACCGCCTGATCGTTGTCCTTGACCGCCCGCATCACCAGCCCCAGGTCGGTGTTGACCAGGCGGCGCAACCCGAAGAGAATCAACAGCAGCATCACGATGATTCCGTATTGCTCCAGCCACACATAGGGAACGCCGTCGATGCCCATGATGCCGTCGGTGCCGCCCAGAATGTTCAACGCTTCGATCATCCGGGCGAGGAACAGGGGATACATGAGGGTGACGATGGCGAAGTAGACGCCCCTCAAGGGCAGGCAGGGCAACAGCAGGATGGTACAGATCACCCCGCCGAGAATGGCGGCGGCCGGGATGGCGATCAGCGGGTTTATCCCCAACTCGGTGTTCAACAGCGCGGTGAGGTAGCCGCCGACACCGACGAAAAACGCCCCCCCAAGGGAGACCAGCCCCACATAATGGGCCAGGAAATCAAAGCTCAGGGCCAGCAGGGCGTAAATACAGACGATGGAAATCACCCGCAGCCAGTACATGCCGGGAACCACCCGGGGCAGCAGCAGAAGGCCGCCGATCAGCAACAGCCGGGGGGCGATCAGGTAGGCCAGCTCCCGCCAGGACATCAATGCATACAGCCCGTCCGTGCGCACCTTGATACCCCGGTCGATTCTTTCTTGACGACGCTCTTGGGTTCCGATTTTCAAACGCGTTCCTCCAGTTCTTTCTGCTGGCCGAAAAGTCCCGACGGTTTGAGTATAAGGGTTAAAATAATGGCCAGCAGCGCCACCATCATCTGGTAATGGGACCCCAGGTAGACCACGGTCAGGATCTGGGCAAAACCGATCAGAAAGGCCGCCAGGACGGCCCCCATCCAACTGCCGATGCCGCCGACGATGCAGACGGCGATGGCCAGGATCAACACGTTATACCCGGACTCCACCACAATGTTGCCCAGGGGAAGCAGCAAGATGGCGGCAAACGCCGCCAGCATGGAACCCATTCCCATGGCCACGACCGCCATCATATCCGAGTCGATGCCCAGCATCAGCGCCGCCCGCTCGTCCTGGGCCATTCCCCTGAGGGCAAGGCCCACGCGGGTGTAATGGGTGAACAGCCAGAGACAGGCCACCAGAGCGGCGCCGACGACGACCACACAAATTCGCTGGTAGTCCACCGAGATGCCGCCGATGGTCAGGCTGCCCTCGATAAAAACCGGCAGGGTGTAGGTCATGCCCTTGAACCCGCCCCAGCGCAGACCTTCGAGGATGGCCAGGGCGATGGCATAGGAGGCGATGATCTCCGAGATCTCCATGCCTCTGACGCGAATCAGAAAAAGACGGTAAATGAGCGCACCGATAATGCCGGTAACGAGAAGGGTGGCCACGACCGCCACCAGGAGATTGGTGTTGAGGGTGTTGATCATGGTCCAGGCAATAAAGCCGCTGAGGACGTACAGGGCGCCGTGGGCGAAATTGGGCAGACGGCAGATGCCGTAAACCAGGGCAAATCCCAAGGCATACAGGGCCAGGGCCACACTGTTGATCGTACCGTAGATCAGGATATCCATTATCTGCCCATCCAGGGCGGCAATTCAATCTCGCCCATGGCGATGCTTTTGGGATAGACCACCACCCGTTTGCCCTTCTGCCACTGCAGAATGCTTCCCACGGCCCCCTCTTTGGGATCCGTCGACGGGATGACCTGATGACTTTTGGGGTCAAAGCGCAGTCTGCCGTAAACCCCCATGATGTCGGTCTTCTCCAGTTCGGTCACCACCTGGTCGGGTTTCAGGCTGCCCGCCCGTTCGATGGCGTCCTTCAGGACATAAACCGCCATGTAGCTGCTCGACGTTCCCAGCCCTTCGGGCTCGACCCCCCAGCGTTTGGTGTAAGCATCGTAGAATTTCATCGTCCATGGGGTGGCGTTGGAAGGGGCGTTGCCGGCATTGACCACATTGCAGAGCGTATATTCGCCTTTACCGTCTGTGGCGTCCCAGAAACCGGGCTGTTCGGCAGCGGCAAGGGTTGACCCGAATGGCAGGGCCGGAATCTGCATGTCGTACCACTGTTTCAGGAGGATGGCGCTTTCCGGCATGTCCATCCATATGTTGATGATTTCGGTGTTGGTTTTTTTGGCCTTGAGCAGGCCCATGGAAAAGTCGGTGGCGCCCGTGGGATAGATCTCCAGTCCGGTTACATTCCAGCCTTTGTCGGTGGCCACTTTTTTGATGATTTCCGCCGCGCCGCGGGCATGGGAGACATCCTGGGCGATGATGAACAGGTTGTTGAATCCGTATTTGGTCTTCAAGTCAGCAAAATTGGCGAAAATTTCACCCACTAGATTTTTGGCTTCGCCGTGAATTCGGAAACAGTATTTGAATTTGTCGTAATTGTCGGCCACCATGGCGTGGTATTTGGGTGTCAGCACCCCCGTCGTGAGAATGGACACTTTTTTGTATTTGCTCAGCAGGGGCATGGCCGCCAGGGCCGCCTCGGACCGCACCGGACCGCCGATCAGGAAATCGGCCTTTTTGTCCAGGATGAGTTTTTCCACGGCCAGCAACGCTTCACTGACCGGTACCCCCGGCTCCAGATCACGGGTATCGATGACTTCGATTTTAAACGGCCGTTTCTTGCCGGCGACATTTACACCCCCCTGGGCATTGATTTCCTCGATGGCCAGGGTCACGCCCCTTTCGGCATCCCAGCCATAGAGGAAGGCCGTCGAGAGCGGGCAGCCGATGACGATCGGCTTTTCCGCCAGTGCATTGCCGCTGAAAAGACCCATTAAACCAGCGATCAGCAGGGCCACCATCAGTTTACCTTGGGCTGTCTTCATCCTTTTGTACCTCCTTTGGTTGTTGCAACTGGGTTTTTATGCTCATACCGGTTCATCCGGTTTTTGCAGGCCGTGTTCCCGAATTTTCTTTTTGACTTGTGAAAGGGAGATTTTTAAGAGGCGTGACGCTTTTTCAAGATTCCAGTCGGTTTTGGTCAAAACCTCTTCGAGGAGTTCTTGTTCCTTGTCCCGCAGGGTTTTAATACGCATCCCGCCGATTCCGCCCATGGAATGAATGGTGAGGTGATGGTGTAATAAAAAATGAATGTAATTTAGACAGTGAATCTATTACAGCAAGCCATGTGCCAGGCGGGCACAACACTGGGCTTTTTCACCAACACCCGGATAATAAACAGGTTCCATGATTTTTCAGATCGGTTTCGACGGTTCAGGCGGCGAGCGCAATGAAAGCATCTTTCAGGGTAGAAAGAAACTTTCAGGGGGCAGTCCTCATTGGCCGGAAGGCGCGATGCCGTATTTTCTGATTTTTTTCCGCAGGGTGGGCTGGGAGATGCCCAGAACCCGGGCTGTTTCAGACCGGTTCCAGCCGAGTCGGTCCAGGGTCGTCCGGATATGTTCTTTTTCCATATGCGGCAGGGAGTAGGTCGACAGACGGGTGGCGGTGATCGGATAATTGGATGAAAGGATATTTTCAATTTCATCCACAAGGATCACCTTGCCCCTGGCCCTTACTACGGCTTCAACCAGTACGTTCTCCAGTTCCCGGACGTTGCCGGGCCAGTCATGTGCGGTCAGCCGGTCAAGCACCCCCTTTTCAAGGTTGAAGATGTCCGTGCCCAGTTCCCAGTTGATTTTCTTCAGAAAATGACTCACCAGATCAGGGATATCGGTCAATCGGTCCACCAGCAGCGGCACGTGGATCATGACCACCTTGAGCCGGAAGAAGAGATCCTGCCTGAACAGGCCGCCGTTGACCATGTCGGCCAGATTCCGGTTCGTCGCCGCGATGATTCGACACCTCGAGGCGAGCGGGTGCTTGCCGCCCACACGATCGTATTCATTGCGCTGCAAAAAACCAAGGAATTTGCGCTGCATGGTCAGCGGCAGTTCGCCGATTTCGTCCAGGAACAGCGTGCCGTTGCCTGCCAGTTCGATTTTTCCCGCTTTGGCTTGGGTGGCGCCGGTAAACGCGCCTTTTTCATGCCCGAACAATTCGCTTTCCAGCAGCGTCTCCACAACGGCGGTGCAATCAAAGGTGATGAACGGCTCCATGGCGAACAGGCTGTTGCGATGAATCACCCGTGCGATCAGCTCCTTGCCCGTTCCCGTTTCTCCTTGGATGAGAACGGGCGCACGATTCTGGGAGAGCAACCCGATGGTTTTGAATATGTGGCCCATCCGGTCGCTCTTGCCGATGATGACTTCCGGGTTGGGCGCCTGGGTCATTTCAGCCGCCTGGGGTGTTGCGCGGTCAATTTTCAGGGTGTACAAGGCGCGCTCCACGGCCAGTTCAACCTTATTTACATCCAAAGGCTTGTGAATATAGTCGTAGGCCCCCAGCTGCATGGCCTGAATGGTGGTCTCCATGTCCTGAAAGGCGGTGATCATGATGACCTTGGCCGGTTGCTCAAGGGCCTGGATCTGCTCGAGCAGGGCGATGCCATGGGTGTCCGGTAGACGTATGTCAAGAATCACCACATCCGGCGCGTGACGGGTGTAGAGTGCCATGCCGGCTGCCCCGCAGTCGGCCGTATAGACCCGGTAACCCTTTTCAGCGAAAAACATTTCCAGGCTTTCCAGGATTGCATGCTTGTCGTCGATGATCAGGAGTTTGTCCATGGTTTCCCTTAGTCGGTTTTTTCAACAGGCAGGATGATTTTAACAGACGCCCCGGGAATCGGGCGATTGACGACATCGATCCGTCCCCCGTGGGCGTCGATGATGCGATGGGCATTGCTCAGCCCCAATCCGGTGCCGCTGCTTTTGGTGGTGAAAAAGGGTTTGAAGATTTCCGATGCATGATGCCTGGATATGCCATGGCCTTCGTCGGCAAAAATGATCTCGACGTCGTCCCCGTCACCCGGGCCCGAGGTGGTCTGAATGAGGACGGTGGAACCATAGGACGAGGCCTCCAGGGCATTCAACAAAATATTGATCAGCGCCTGCCCCAGCTTTTCCCCGTCGGCCTGAATTGGGGGTAGGTTCGAATCGAGGTCGGCAATGGTGTGGATGCCCGCTTCTGCAAACTTCATGTCCAGCAGTTCGAGTGACGCCGCGACGATCGTGTTGATATCCACCCGGCCCATTTTGATCTGCAGGGGTTTGGCGAAGTCGAGCACTTCTTCCAGAATCCGCTCCAGACGGTTCACCTCTTTGGTCGATATGGCGATGCGGCGCTGGTCGTTTCCTCTGATCTGGGGGTTTTTTCTGAGAATCTGCAGGTTCATCTTGATGGCGGAGAGCGGATTTCTGATCTCGTGGGACAGGGAGGTGGTGATCTGGCCGATGGTGGCCATCCGTTCGCTTTCACGCATCTTTTTCTCCAACCGAACCCGGTTGGTGATGTCGCGGCAGATGCCGATTCTGGAGATGCGGTCGTTGTATCGGGCCACCTTTGACTGAATTTCCGTCGGAAAGGTCTCCCCGGTCTTCGTCAGCCTGAGGTATTCGACCGTTCGCGGGCCGGCCGGTTCCGAAGCTCCCTTTTTGTCGGTCCCGACGAGCTTCTCAAGCTCTCCGGGCGCTACATAATCAGAATAACGACTGCCCAGGACCTCGTGCAAAGCGTAGCCGTGCATGTTGCAGAAGGCCTGATTGGCAAAGACGATCGCCTGGTTTTGAACCACGAAATAGCCATCGTTGATCTCCTCCACCAATGTCTTGTAATTCAGTTCCGATTCAACCAGTTCGGCCGTTCGCGCCCGGATCTCCGCCTCGAGCAACCGATTGTGCTCGAGAATTTTTTTCTCATGCATGGCCTGGAAATAATCGCTGAACCGGTGAATGGTGTAGTTGAGGCAGTCGTTCATGCGGACGACGGCGTCGGAAAATTCGGCGAGTGTGGTCTCCTTGACCAGAAGGTCGATGGCCAGCCGCCGGAACAGTTCGAACGCTTTTTGAACGTCGGAGAGCAGGAAACCGGATTCAAGGCGCATTTGGGTGATTTCGGTGATGAACGCGTTGATCTTTTCATAATCATTGCAAAGGATCACATCCACTTCCGCGTCGTAAGCCTTGGAAACGGTTCCCAGCAGCTCCTTGCGCGGCCTGGCGGCGTATTGCGGGCCGACATCCGTTTTCAGCAGGTCAACCCACCGCGTAATAAGTTCATCACGCCTGGACGTGAAAAAGGTCGCAAGACCAACGCCCACCGAAACCTCCTTGCCGATATATGACCGTGGCCCACCATGCCCACCTGATGCCACGTGGCAAACCAGATACCATCGCGGCGTCCACCACTATCCAGAAAGCGTTCACCGGTTCAGTGCCCACCGTTCTGGGTTTGCTGTCATCCGTTGACCGTATGAAGGCTAACAGGTTCCACATTAAACCGTCAAATGCAACACGACGAACTCCGCCGGGCAGCCTCCCCAGCCTCCTCGCCATCCTCCGTCTCACGGCAACTGCCTGTCCGGATTGGAGAATTCATGGTTTTTGTCATCGGGCAGTTCCGGGCAGTCAACAATGGCCCCGGATGTTCTAGGTAAAACCATTACACGTGAATCAGATAATTTCCATATTTACAATAAAATTGAAAAGGTATAAAGCGTTGATCCTCTCTTCCCCGGTTGTGCCCGGAAGTAAAACCAGCGACCGCGGGCAAGAGCATGGCAGGTGCGATCCTCTACCAGGGGATGGTATTTGTTAATCAGTCCCGCCTGGTCGGATCGCCGACACCCATTTCCATACTAAAAAAAGGAGCAAAAGGCATGAACAGACAGTGGATGATTGCATTGGTGGCCCTGGTTGCTGCAGCGATGGTGGTTGTCCCGGCAGGCGCTGCAGATTACAACATCAAGATCGGTGGCGGTCCTACGGGTGGAACATTCAACACCTTCGCCAACGCCATGGCGGTGCAGGTGCCCAAGGTGAATGCCAATATCAAGGCCTCGGCCGTGGGTTCAGGCGGCTCGGTGGAAAACGTCAAGCGGGTCCACAAAGGTGAGTCCGAATTCGGGTTGTGCTATGCGGTAGATCTGGACCTGGCTGCCAAGGGGCAACTGCCCCAGGATACCGCAACCTACCCGGACGTCCGCACCCTGGGCTATCTCTACGGTGCGCCAGCCCAACTGGTGGTGCGGGTCGATGCCGGCATCAAGAGTGCCATGGATCTGAAGGGCAAGCGTGTGGCCCTGGGCAACGCCGGATCGGGTGCGGCCGCCAGCGCCGAGCGGTTTTTCCGCCATATCGGCCTGTGGGACACGATCAATCCCGAATTTTTAGGCTACAGCCAGGCTGCCAGCGCCTTTCAGGACGGCAAGATTGATGCCTTCTGGGTGCTCGTGGGCTACCCCAACCGCTCCATCATCGAGGCGGCCGTCCAGGTGAAGATCGCCCTCGTGGATGTGGGGCTGGATGCTGAAAAAACGAACTTCTACGATGCATTCGCCTACGGACCCAAGGTGATTCCCGCCGGTGTTTACGGCAAGGACATGCCCGCGTGCAAGACCTTTCAGGACGCCACCATCCTGGTTGCCAACAAAGACCTCCCCGAGGAGTTGGTCTACGCCGTTATGAAAACCCTGTGGTCCGCCGACGGCATGGCCGCCGTGACCTCGGCCAGCAAGGCCTTCGACGAGATGAATCTTGAGAACGGCTTCGAGGGAACTTCGGTGCCCCTGCATCCCGGTGCAGTGAAATTCTGGCAGGAACAGGGCAAAACGATTCCGGCGAAGCTGATGCCATAACGCCGCATGCGGCAAGGCTGAAGCAACCCCGGGGGAAGTGCCGTCACAGGCTTCCCCCGGTCAACCTTTATACGCATTGGTTTGCATGACCGAACCCATAAGGTGAGACTCCCATGAGCGAACCCGAGATTCCCGCAACTGCGGCTGACCAGGAAAAGCTTAAGAAAATAATAGAAAAAGACGAAAGGCGCGGACGACCCCTGAAGGGATTCTGGCAGATGCTGACCGCCATTCTGGGGATATTCATGGTGGCTTTTTACATGTACTGTGCCGCTGTGCCCGTGTCCACGCAATACTTTCTGGGGCTTTACGTCACCATCACCTATGTGATGATTCTGTTGGTTTACCCCTTTACCCGGATCGACCCCAGTTTCTATCCGGTCAAGTTTGCCATCGATTGTCTGCTGCCCTTCGGCAGCATCGCCGCTGCGGTTTACTTCGGGATTCACTTTCTGCTGGGATCCAACGGCGCCCGGCAGGCTTTCACCGGCCTCAACCCCCTCTATCTGTTGGCGGGCCTGACGGTGGCCGGAGGGCTGCTGGCCTATGCGGTTTACCGGCGGCGGATCGGTTACCGGGTGCCGCGTATCACGGATATCTTGCTGATCCTTATCGCCATTGTTGCCACCGCCTACTGGATCGTGGAGTACGCCGCCATCAACTACCGCATGGGCTCGGAACTGCCCCTGGACACAGCCATGTGCACCCTGGGTATTTTGATCAGCCTCGAGGTGGCCCGGCGAGCCCTGGGATGGTCGATGACCCTGGTGGGGGTGGGTTTCCTCTTCTACGCATTCTGGGGGGACCTGCTGCACGGCATTCCCGTGCTCGAGTCTTTCGCCCACACCGGTTTTGCCGTCGACCGCAGCCTTCACCACATTTACCTGAGCCAGGAGGGCGTGTTCGGTATCATGCCGTCCGTGCTCGTCACCTACGTGATCCTTTTCATCTTTTTCGGTGCCTTTCTAAAATACTCCGGTGCCAGCCGCTTCTTCCTGGATCTGCCCATGGCCCTGGCCGGCAAGGCCGTGGGCGGGCCGGCCAAAGTGGCGGTCATCGCCTCTGGATTTTTCGGATCGGTATCCGGCTCGGCCATCGCCAACACGGTTTCCACCGGTGCCTTCACCATCCCATTGATGAAGAAGAACGGTTTCCGGCCGCATGTGGCCGGCGCCATCGAACCGGCCGCGTCCATCGGGGGCATGTTCATGCCACCCATCATGGGGGCCGGTGGTTTCATCATGGCCGAAATGACCGAGATTCCCTACAAGGACATCATGCTGATGGCCATCTTTCCAGCGGTGATCTACTTCCTGTCGGTGTTCGTCATGGTGCACTTCGAGGCCAAACGATACGGTCTGAAAGGCCAGCGGGAGGCCGACGCCCCCACGGCCTGGCAGATCCTTCAGCAGCAGTGGTTCATGTCCTTTCCGCTGGTCATCATCGTGGTGCTGATGCTCTGGGGCTTTTCCCCAGGGTACTCGGGCTTCTGGGCCGTGCTCTCGTGCATCGCGGTCAGCTGGCTGACCCGGGAGAACCGCATGGGGATTCGGGAAATTCTCAAGGCCATGACCGAGGGAGCCAACAGCACCTTGATCATCGGGGCCACCGTGGGCGTGATCGGTATTATCGTGGGCACCATCCAACTCACGGGCATCGGACTCAAGTTCTCTCAGATTATCATCGAGCTGTCCGCCGGGAACTTGATTTTCGCCATCCTGCTCATTGGGATCGCCTCCCTGGTGCTGGGCATGGGGGTGCCGGTGACCGCCGCTTATCTCATCACGGCGGTGCTGGCGGTGGGGGCCATGACGGACATGCTTTCGCGCACCCTGTGGGGGGTCGGCTTCCAGGAACTGCAGCTGCCCCTGGACAGCCTCATGCCCGACGATCCCTTACGATGGGAGATCATGGGCAAGGTTTCCTGGGCGCTGATCGCTTCGCACATGATCGTTTACTGGTTCAGTCAGGATTCCAACATCACGCCGCCGGTCTGCGTCGCAGCCTATGCGGGGGCAGCCATCGCCGGCTCCGACCCGTGGAAAACCGGCTGGACTGCTTTCAAGTTCGCCAAGATGCTTTACGTTGGCCCGTTCCTCTTTGCCTTTTCGCCGGGCTTCCTGTTGGGGGGGCCGGGGCATATCATGCCCTGGTACCAGGTGATTTCCACCTGGATTACCATAATTTTAGGCACCATCGCCTTCGGCAGCCTGACCATGGGCTATTTCCTGTGCCCCTTGACCGTGCTGGAGTTCGTCATTTCGGCGGTGGCCACCCTGATTCTCTTCTTCCCCCACGCGGTCAAGTGGGCCATTGGCATGGACCTTCCCACCTATATGGTGGATGCTGCCGGCATCGTCCTGTGGCTGATCGTCTTCTATATCCAAAAAATCAGGATTCGAAAGAATCCTACCCTCACACTGCCGCTGGATGAGCGCAAGCGCCTGAAAAAAGCCGCCGCTGCCGCCTGACCCCGGTTCGGGCTGTCGGCTGATGCCACACAAAAAAGGGTCACGTCTCCCCAACCAATGATAGCAGGAGGAGACGTGACCGGTTGGTTTTGCATGCAGTCTTGAACCGCGATAGCGGGCAAACTGAAAATAGACGTTCATCCCTACGGTGCTGCGCAGCACTGCCGGTACAGGCAGCACACTCCCCGCGGCTTGCCGCTGGGGGGCATCAATCCGTCGACAGCTCAAGCAGCTGCCATCAGTCCATTGCCGAAGCGATGGTCTTGATGCCTTCGACAAAGTCGGCATCCATCTTGCCGATGAAGGCCTTCCAGTCGGCGCCGAAGCGGTAAAAGGCCATGGATGAGAGCTTCTTGGTGAGGATGGCATCCCGGTAGGGCTGCAGCTCCTCGGCGTTCAGCGTGTTCATGATCGTATCCCGGCCGAGCCGTTTGATCAGGATGGCCGGGATGTAGTTCTCCAACACTTTCCAGACCAACGCGTTATCCTTCAGAATGACGGCGAGGTTCTGCTCGCAGATCCGCTGCAGGGCAAAGATCTGCTCACTGGTTTTTTCCGACAGATCGAACAGGGGAACCGACGGATCGGCTTCGTGGATTCGGATGAGCATCTCGGCCTCCGCCCGGGCATACCTGTCCACCAGCGTCATGATATCCCGTATCAGGGCCCAGCGGGTTTGCGTGTCGCCCAGCAGCTTGGCTTCATAGTCGTCTCCGAGCAGAAAGGCGGTGAGCACTTCGGCAATGGAGCTGGAAAAGACGCCGCCCTTGTTGGCCGTGGTGTCCTTGATGTGCTTGATGCCGGTGGTGGCGATGGTCCGCCTGGCGGCGTCATCGAAAAAGACGTTGGCGCCGTCGACGATGAACTGCAGCTCCTTGAATACGGAGAGAAAGGCCTTGACGTTCCCGCGGTTGATCGTGTCCTTGAAGCCGCCGCAGGGGATGAAGGCCCGAATGTCCGCCTGGCTGATAAACCGCCGGTTGTCGGGTTCGGACAGGAAGTTCCGGTGGAACAGGGCCCCGTCTTCCACGACCGTGCCATCGGGGAGGGTGACATTTTTGGCGGTGAGGGGGACCATGAAGCCCTGGGGGCTCAACTTCTCCGTGGGAAAGTGCCGAGTATTGGCCCGGGGCGAGGTGTGCCGCATGAATGCGACTTTCATCAGTGCCTGCCGGTCGAGCCCCTGGGGATCGAACAGGATGGACCCCCCGTCGATGACCAGGCAGATCTTGCCTTTGTAGCACTGGATTTGGTTGGCCCCCAGGTCGCCGTCCGGACCACCGGTCATCATCAGGTTGAGCGCTTCTTCCCTGGCCCCGTAATGGTCGATCAGGGTCCTGAAGGCGCCCATGACCCCGGTGGTGGTCATGCCGCTGATCGCCACCTTGCCGCCGATTCGTTCGTAGATGGCGTCCATGTCCGCGGTGACGACAACGGATGTGCCGTTGACCTGAAGGTCCGTGCCCGCTTCCTTGCGGTCGAGCAGGCCGAACAGGTCGCCGTTTTCCAGCATGCCATACGTGTCGTGGGGGATGCCGATGCGCTTGCCCGTGGTGAGCGTTCTCCAGTAGCGGTATCCGCGCTCCTGTGAACGAATGGCCACGGCATCCATCAACGGTGCGGTTCCCTCGTCGGGGCCGAAGAAGATCATCTCGGGCTTGCCGTAATAGTCGACGATGCTGTCGTCGCCCAGCACCAGGTCGATGATGCCCTCGGTGTAATCGTACAAGGCGTCCATGCCGTGGCTGGAATAGATGGCATGCGGCACCACGACGCCCTTGGACCCGCTTTCGCAGATGTCCTTGTGCTTCAGCCGCTGGGCCTTTGGACCCAGGGCGTAGTTGAGCAGCACGGCGTTGTCGATCTCGGTGGGGTGGTTGGCCGGGGAGACGCGGATCAGCCGCAGTCCGCCCCTGGCGATGTCCCCGGCCCGCAGGTGGGTACCGCAGGCGTAGTGGCCGTTGACGAAGAAGATGCCGAAGACGAACTGATCGAAGACCAGGGGGTCCAGGATGGCATTGTCGAAGCGGAAGGCGAAGGATCGCTTCTCGGGTTTGTAGAAGTTGGTTTTCAGGGTGCACGAGACCATCTTGAACATGAAACGGAAGATATCGCAGTGGAGCCAGTTGTCCATAAATCGTGACGTGATGATCTTGTTGAACGCCGCGAACTTTTCATCCAGCGCTGCATCGCTGATCCGGTCTTTAACCCCGGGGCGGAAGCGTCTTTCGAAAAGCGCGTAGAGAAACTTCACCAGGTCCGGGTTCTCGGTCACCGCCTCCAGGATGGCCTTGTAGACATAGGTGGACTTGTTGGAGCCGTGGATCCTTCCGGCGAAGGCGTCCTTGTGATCCTTGCTGGTCAGGCTTTGCAGGATCTCCCGGTCCATGGCGTTGTCCTGCTCCTTGAAGATGAACATGTGGGTGAAATCCGCGGCGTTGCCGGCGAAGAGCATCTCGTTGAAGGCCAGCTGCCCGTTCACGTAAAGATCGGTGAGGCGGTTGACGCCGAAGGCGAGATAGGCGCACAGGTCGCCCACCACTTCCGCCTCCTTTTTGCGGGGCAGTTCACCCTGGATATAGAGGGAACAGATCGACGAGGGCACGGGAGATTTGCCCCAGTATGGCTCCCAGTAGGCCCGCTTGAGCACCAGGCCGTGGTCTTCGAACAGCTTGCGCAGCACGGGCAGCTGGGGCGAGGCGAAATCACTGTTGAACATCAGGCGCATCTCCCCGGTTTCGGGCAGGTTGAACACCTCGATCAGGGGGGTGACGGCCTTTTCGGCCGCCTTGATAAATTTTTCGTAGCGCTGCCGGGTGGGCTCGGGAGTGGTCATGTAGTCCCCGGCCAGGGCGAACAGGAACCGTGACTCAGCGAAGGCCTGCCGGGGGTAGTCCTGGACGGTTTCGGGGCGAATGATGTAGGTGTAGTAGTTGTTCTCCGGGCTATAGTAGTACTCGCGCCGGTGGCCGGCGATCATGTTTTCCAGAATTTTTTCCATGCTGTCCCGGGTCTCCAGGGTGGCGATGCGGACCCGCTGGACATTGGTTTCCTGCTCCAGGTCGAAATCGATGTGGGCCACCCGCCCCACCAGGACCACTTTGCCGCTCTTGACGGTAATGCTGGTGGCGATGGAGCCCAGGATATGCTTGAGTGAGTCTTTCTTGATGTTTTCAAAAAAATAGGTGGGAAGTCCGAGGTCCTCCAGCAGGATTCCCGCCGCCATGTTGATGCAGTTGGCGGTCAACAGCCCCTCCGACGAGATGTCCACCACCGCCTCGTACAGGACGCTGGGGTTGAGTTTCACGCTCTGGGCCTTGTTGATGATATAGGCGCCTTTGGAAACAGAATCGATGCGGTTGAAAGGGCTTTCCATGACTTCTCCTCAATTTGTTTTAAATTAAACGTGGCGGCTGCACTATCAAAAAATATCGGGAAACGAAACGAAAATCGGAAGTCAGACGACGATTTAAGGCAAAAAACGGCCTGATGCACCGGGCATGCCACGGCCGAGGGGTCGGACGAAGCGCTCTCCCGCCGCCGGTCCTGGAAAAGGCTGCCCGTCGATTGCCGATTTCCGTGTGGCCGCGTATCAACCGGTTGTATGGTGGGGGATCAGCTTAATTTAAACTATTTTCCCGGAATCCGGCGCCATTGTCAAATGCCGGTCTTTCGACATCGCCATCACCGGCCGGACGGCGGGGCGAATCATTCGGTCGTTCCCGCCGGGAACCGTGTAAAACAATTGTAAAAACGGCTAAATCCGTTGTGATGCCCATGCCGATGGCCCATAATGATGATGCTGACCATGTGCACAAGCCTCAAAGCCGACACACACCGCCCTCGGTCCGCCTGGGTCCCCAATCAGCCCACGGTTGACCCCACACAACCCCATGGCATGGTTCTGAACCGCGACAGCGAGCGCATTCCTCGCCGCTTGCGGCGGGGTTGGCGAGTGAACTGAAAATAGACGGTCATCCTTCCGGTGAACCCTCACGGCGGCTTGCCGCGGGGAGGGTTCACCGGCGTTCGAACCGTTGAAAGGCGAAAACCATGACCATTCACGACACGATTATCGTCCGGACACTGGTGCGCTGGCTGGCTCTGCTGGCCTTCCAATGCGCGGGATGGAAATCCGAAGGACCCAGGCCGGAGCTTCCCCAATATGTCATCATTGCCGCCCCCCATACCTCCAACTGGGATTTCATCTTCACGCTCTGCCTGGCCTTCATTTACCGGTTGAATGCCGTGATCATGATGAAAGACGCCTGGTTCCGCTGGCCGCTGGGGCCCGTGTTCCGCTGGTTGGGCGCGCTGCCCATCGACCGGTCCCGCACCAACCATGTGGTGGCCCAGTCCGTGGCACGATTCCAGCAGCGCGACCGTCTGGTTCTCGTGGTGCCGCCCTCGGGGACCCGCAAGCGGGTTTTGTACTGGAAATCGGGATTCTACCACATCGCCAACGGTGCCGGTGTACCCATCGTGCTCGGCTTTCTGGACTACCGGCGCAAGGTTGGCGGATTCGGTCCGACCGTGCGGCCGACCGGCGACATCGACGCCGACATGGCCGTGATCCGGGCGTTTTACCGGGATATCTCCGGCAAATACCCGTTGAAGGAGAGCCAGCAGTGCATCGCCCCCACTGTGTCGCCGCCTGCCGTGGGGTGAGGCGAATGATGGCGGTGGCCCCCGAATGATTGCCCATATTGACGGTGGAGGGTCATCCGGTTGACTTGACATCCTTGCTCAAGTGTCAAGAATATGGCCTGGAACTCAGGTTGATGAATCGCCTGATCGAACTGTCAACGATCGGTCAACCGCGTCGCTATGCCAGATACCCGACTCGTAGATGTGCATGCCCACATCTGTGACCCACGCTTTGACCCGGATCGGGCCGCGGTGCTGGCACGTGCGCAACGGGCCGGCGTCGCGGCCATCGTCGCCGTTGGCGAAAATTTAAACGATGCCCGCAAAAATGTGGCGCTGGCCACGACCTATCCCATGCTCAAGGCGGCGGCCGGGCTCTATCCGACGATTCTCGATCTGGAGCAGGCCGATGAGATGGTGGCTTTCATCCGTTTAAACCGTCCGCATCTGGTTGCCATCGGTGAGGTTGGGTTGGATTATTGGGCGGTCAAGGAAGATTCCTCAAAAGAGGTGCAGAGAGAAATTTTAAAACGGTTTGTCGATTTGTCCAAAGCGCTGGATCTGCCCTTGAACATCCATTCACGGTCCGCCGGCCGCCATGCGATCGACCTGCTGCTGAATAACAGTGCCACCCGGGTCCAGATGCATGCCTTTGACGGCAAGGCGGCTGCTGCGCTGCCGGCGGTCGACGCGGGATATTTTTTTTCGATTCCCCCCTCGGTCGTCCGCTCCCGCCAGAAACAAAAACTGGTCAAACGGCTCCCCCTGGCCAGTCTGCTGGTCGAAACGGACAGTCCGGTGCTGGGTCCGACGCCGGCGGTGCGCAACGAACCGGCCAACCTGCCGGTTGCCATCCAGATGATTGCGCAGATCAAAGGTGTCCCTGAAGCGGCGGTGATGGAGGCGGTGTCGGAAAATGCCAGGCGACTCTATGGCGGTTGGTAAGCGGCAGGTGCAAACGGAGATGAAAAATATCCTGATGGCTGCGGCCGGCAGGACGGGGATGGCCGTTTCCGCACGCCTGAGCGGCGCATGTCGTCGGATGGAATGCGGACCGTTCACGCGCAACTTCTCCATTTCATTGGATGCGGTTTTCTGGTAACTTCCATGATATGCAAATCGCCGTATTGTCTGATATTCATGCCAATCTTGAGGCTTTTCGCCGGGTGCTCGACGATATTGACGGCCGGTGCCCCGGCGTCGACGAGATCATTTCACTGGGCGATACACTGGGTTACGGTCCGGAACCGGAAGCCTGCATGGCCCTGCTGCGCAGACGCGGCATCGTGTCGGTTCAGGGCAACCACGAGCTGGCCGTGGCAACAGCCAAATACCGCCAGTGGTTCAATCCCCAATCGCGCAAGGCCCTCCATCGGACCTGTGAGCTGGTATCCGACGAGACCGTGGCTTACATCCGTGAGCTGCCGCCGTGTCTGACCCGGCACGGCTGTCTGTTCGTACACGGAATGCCGCCGGATTCCGCATTCAGATACCTCTTCGACATCGAGGATGATGGCCTGGCCGACCTCTTCTCACAATTTGCCGAGGCGGTGGCTTTCGTCGGGCACACCCATGAACTGGATTGGATCAGCTGGGATGGTCGTCGTGCAACGCGTCACATCTTGGAACGGGGACAGCACCTCCTGGACCGGTCCAGTCGGCATATCGTCAACATCGGTGCGGTGGGCCAACCCCGCGATGGAGATAACCGCGCCAAATATGTGCTCTGGGATACGCGGACCTGGTCGTTGACCGTCCGTTTTGTGGCTTATGACATCCAGGCCGCCATGGCCGGCTTCCAACCTGCCGGCATGCCCGACCAGTATGCCCGGCGGTTGCTATGACGGGTCGGAAAGGATCTTTTCAGGCAGATGACGTTCGGTCGATGCGATGCATCTTAACCAACCACCCGGCCATCAGGGTTTGAAGATCGCCGCACAAGGAGTGACGCGAATGCGAGCAGGCCGTTTCACCACCACCCCGCAGGAGCGCTACCTGGAAGACTACCTGGCGGGGGCCGTACACGAGTTCGGGCCGGTTACCATCACGGAAGATGAGATCGTCCAGTTTGGCAAGCAGTTTGACCCGCAGCTTTTCCACACCGATCCGGATGGCGCCAGGCAAACGGTTTACGGCGGCTTGATCGCCAGCGGCTGGCACACCTGCAGCCTCTTCATGCGGCTGTTTGTGGAGCACTACCTGCCAAGGCAAGCCAGCCTGGGAAGCCCGGGCGTCGATGCGCTGCGCTGGCTGAAACCGGTGCGACCCGGCGATGCGCTCACCCTGCGCGTCACCGTACACCGGGTAGAACCGTCGCGCAGCAAACCCGACCGGGGGGTGCTGTTCTCCTTTTGCGAGATGCTCAACCAGGCGCGCGATGTCGTGTCGACAATGATGGCCATGAATTTGATCCGTTATCGCGACAGGCGCTGAGGATTCCACGCACGCCGGCGCCGGGCGATGGAAGCAGGGCAAAAGGAGCGACCATGACCCCATCCGCTGTTGATAAATATAAATTTGAAACAGGCGTTTACCGGCCCCCCAGCGAGGGGGGCAGCAACTCCCTGCTGGTCCGTTTGACGCGCAACTGCCCCTGGAACCGCTGTACGTTTTGCGGCATGTACAAGACCGAAAAATTTCAGGTGCGATCGGTTGCCGAGATCAAACAGGACATCGATGCCATGGCGGCCGTGCGCGACGACCTGGCGGCGCTTTCCCGGCAGTCCGGATCGAACGGTGAGGTGACCCACAATGCCGCCGTCGCCCTGATCGGGAAGTATCCCGAACTGAATCATCACCCGGGTTTTGCCATGCTTTACCACTGGCTGCTGTCCGGCGGCAAAACCGCGTTCCTGCAGGACGCCAACAGCCTGATCATGAAAACCGGCCAGTTGGTCGAGGTGTTGTCGTATCTGCGCAGCGCCTTTCCCTCCATTGTCCGGGTCACCACCTATGCGCGGTCTAAATCCCTGGTGCAAAAATCCCTGGATGACCTCGTGGCCATTCGCCGGGCCGGCCTGGACCGGCTGCATGTGGGACTGGAGAGCGGGGATGACGCGGTGCTCGAAAAAATCCACAAAGGCGCCACGGCCGAGATTCATATCAAGGGCGGGCGGAAGGCCCTGGCGGCGGGCTTCCAGCTCTCGGAGTACTGGATGCCCGGACTGGGCGGCAAGGCCCGCTGGCAGGATCATGCCAGAAACACGGCCCGCGTGCTCAGCGAGATCGATCCGCACTACATCCGATCCCGCCCCTTTCGCCCCTGGCCCGGCACCCCCATGGCCCGCGAGATGGCCGACCAGACGTTCGAGATGCTGACCCCCGGGGAGCAGCTGCGCGAATTGCGCCTGACCATGCAGGCGTTGTCAGTCACCGGCAGGGTCTGTTTCGACCACGCCGGCAACTCCTGGAAAAACCGGGATGGCCGGCTCTTGTTCACCCACAGCTACGAAGGCTATAAATTCCCGGAAGAGAAGCAGACGCTCCTCGACCTGATCGACGACGGGCTGAAGGCCGTCTCCCGGTAAAACCGTGACGGGGATGAAGAACCGATTCGACGCCTTGCCGAATCACCGGTTGTGGGTTTTATCAACCGCACGACGAAGGAGATGTCCATGATGACCGTCATCGTTGAATTCAAACTCCCGCAACCGATCTCAAGCCAACAGGCCCGTGATACCTTTTTGAGCACGGCCCCCACATACCAGGGGGTGCCCGGATTGATCCGCAAGTACTATTATCTTGTCCCTGAGGGCACCGCAGCCGGCGGCGTCTACCTGTGGCAATCGCGCGAAGACGCAGACCGTCTCTACACCGATGAATGGCGGGCGTTCGTGCGCGGGAAATATGGCTCCGAACCGGTTCTGCAATACCTCGAGACCCCGGTCGTCGTGGACAACGTTTCCAAGGAGATCATTTCCACCCCATAGGGTTTTTCCCAAGGAACGATGACGCATCATGAACCAAAACCGATATCAACAATTGATCGATGTCTCTCTGGGGCGCACGCCCGGCGACCTTGCGATTGTCAACGCCAGGCTCGTGAACGTCTACACCGGTGAAATTCTGGACGAACAGTCGGTGTGCACCTGCGGGGAGCGGATTGCCTGCATGGGGCCGGATGTCGGGTATGCCATCGGCGACGGCACCACGGTCATCGACGCCGGCGGCGCCACCCTCATCCCCGGCTTCATCGATGGCCATGCGCACATCGCCTCGTCGTTCACCGCCGGTGAGTTTTTAAAATATGCGGCCACGGGCGGCACCACCACCATCGTTACAGAGACCCTGGAGCCCTATGCGGTTGCCGGCATCGACGGTGTCCTGGATTTTCTTGCGTCTTTGAAAGATCAGCCGATCAAGTTCTTCGCAACGGCGCCTGCCATGGTGTCGACCAGCCGGGCCGCCATGGGGATCGATCCGGCGGATCTGGAGACACTGCTGGCTCGGGAGGAGATCGTCGGACTAGGGGAATCCTATTGGCAGGCGGTGCTGCAAAACCCGGATGTCTTTCTTCCGGTCTTCGCCAAAACCACGGCCTGTCGGAAGCTGCTGGAGGGGCACTCCGCCGGGGCCAGGGGAAAGAAGCTTCAGGCCTATGCGGCCTGCGGGGTCTCCTCCTGCCATGAGCCAATCAAGGCCGAGGAAGTGCTGGACCGTCTCCGGCTGGGCATCTATGTCATGATTCGTGAGGGAAGTATTCGGCGGGATCTTGCCGAAATCGCCAGGGTCAAGGACATGGTCGCAGACACCCGGCGGCTGATTCTGACCACGGACGGCATATCTCCCGCGGACCTGATGGAGATGGGGTACATGGAATACCTCGTCCAGAAAGCCATCGACTGCGGGTTCGACCCGGTTACCGCGGTGCAGATGGCGACCCTGAACGTGGCCGAGCATTTTGGTCTGGACGACCGCATCGGCGGGATCGCCCCCGGCAAGCACGCCGACCTGGTTCTGATCCCCGACCCGCAAACCATCCGGGCGATGGTTGTGCTCAGCAGCGGCCGCATTATCGCCCGGGACGGCGTTCTTGAAGTGGCGCCGCGCAAGCACGCCTTTGCCGCTGCGAGCATGGACACGATTCGTATCCCGCAAACCGTCGCGCCGGCCGATTTCATCCTGCCGTTCAACGGAAACGGCGACACGGCATCGTGCCGCGCGATCGAGATGGTGACGGACCTGGTCACCCGGGAGGTGCGGCTGGATCTTCCGGTCACGGGGGGTGAAATCAAAACGGACAGCGCCAATGACCTGGTGAAAATTGCGGCGATCGACCGGGCGACGGTTCCGGGCAAACGCTTCACCGGACTGATCAAGGGGTTCGGCATGCGCTCCGGTGCGATGGCCTGCAGTGCGGCATGGGATACATCCTGCGTCATCGTCGTGGGGGCCGACGAGACGGAGATGGCCCGATGCGTCAACCGTATCCGCGAGATGCAGGGCGGGGCGATCGTTTGCGACGCCGGGCGCGTCGTCGCCGAGCTTGCCATGCCCGTCTTCGGGCTGATCTCCGAACTGCCGCTGGAGGAGCTCGTTTCCCGGCTGAAAACCATTCAGCAGGCGGCGGCGGACCTGGGTGTATCCTTTCCCGACCCGCTGCTGACACTGATCGCCCTGACCGGCGCGGCCATTCCCTTTCTGCGAATCTGCGAGGAAGGGCTGGTCAACTTCAAGGACGGGCAGACGGTCGATCTGTTGATAGAATAGTCGCGTTTTGGTTGAACCAGGTTCTGGAAACCCTCATGACGCTGCAGCAAAACGATCTGGACGATTTAATCAAAGCCAAGCGGCTGCTGGAAAATCCGGGCCTTGCCGCCAAGATCACCCATTTTCTGGGCACACCGATTGAAAAAGGGTTTGCCATGCTGCCCGAAAACTGGAGTGCGAAAATCGGCGAAGTGACCCGAGCGGCCCTGTCCAAGGCGATCCACGCGGCAGTTCTCACCATGAAAGATTTGCCCGGTGAAGCCGCCTCGACGACCTGGCATAAACTGGCCGTGGCCACGACCGGTGGCATCGGTGGCTTCTTCGGGCTGCCCGCACTGGCCGTCGAACTGCCCATATCGACAACCATCATGCTGCGCGCCATCGCCGATATCGCCCGAAGCGAAGCGGAGGCGATCACGACCGTTGAGGCCAAGATAGCCTGCATTGAAGTATTTGCCCTGGGTGGACCGGGTATCAGTGACGACGCGTCCGAATCGGGGTATTTTGCAGTTCGCGCCGCCTTGGCGCAATCTGTCACAAAAGCCACCGAATATATTGCAAAAAAGGGTCTGGTCGAAGAGAGCGCCCCCGCCCTTGTTCGCCTGATCATTCAAATTGCCGAACGCTTCAGTATTCAGGTGTCGGAGAAAGCCGCCGCGCAGGCCGTCCCCGCGATCGGCGCCGCGGGCGGGGCGATTGTCAACACCCTGTTCATCGATCATTTCCAGGACATGGCGCGGGGTCATTTTATCGTCAGGCGTCTCGAAAGAAAGTATGGCAAGCGCCTTGTCGAAGCGACCTACCGGGCCGTGTGAGCCGTGACAGCGCGCCCATTGCCGGCCGTCTGCTGCAGGACCGTGGCAAAAAGGGGAATCAATCATGTTGGAAATAGAAAGCGCCGTATTGCTGCTTGTGGACGTACAAGGAAAACTCGCCCGCTTGATGCACGAGAAAGAGCGGTTGTTCGACAACCTGCAACAGCTGATCAAAGGCATTCAGGTTTTAGGCGTTCCGGTGCTCTGGGTGGAGCAGAACCCCGTCGGCCTGGGGCCGACCATACCCGAGGTCGCGGAGCTGTTGTCCGATGTGAAGCCTATTCCCAAAATGAGCTTCAGCAGTTGCCGGAACGATCACTTTTTGCGTGCGTTGAAAGAACGCAAGCGCCGCCAGGTTCTGATCGCCGGCATCGAAGCCCACATCTGCGTCTATCAGACAGCCGTCGATCTGGTGGATATGGGATACGAGGTGCAGGTCGTGACCGACGCCGTCTCGTCGAGAACCGCGGAGAACAAGGTCATCGGCCTGCAGCGGATGAGAGATGCGGGTGCGGGCTGGACGAGCGTCGAAACCGCTCTGTTTGAACTGCTTGGGGTGGCAGCGGGTGAAACGTTCAAAGCAATCTTAAAAATCGTGAAGTAACCGGAGGTGTCCATGACCGAACCCCGCAAGATCCCCCTTTTCCCCCTCGGCCTGGTTCTGCTGCCGGGCATGCGGCTGCCGCTTCACATTTTCGAGGAACGCTATAAACAGATGATCGCCGATTGCCTGGCGGACGAAAAGCCGTTCGGAATCGTGCTGTTCGACGGCCAGGCCATCCACTCGGTCGGCTGCATGGCCAGGATCGATAAGGTCATCAAACGCTACGATGACGGCCGCATGGACATCATGACCCAGGGTGCGGCGCGTTTTGTCATGCGGGAACTGATCGAAGACCGGGCCTACATGGAGGCCCGGGTCTTTTTTTTCGATGATGCGGAAACGGTTTCGTCCGACGACAACCTTGAGGAGGTCATGGCAACCGCCCTGAAGCTGCTTGAAGCGGCGGTCGACATCGACATCGGGTTCGACCCGTCCACCTCCGGCGGTCGCATCGATCCCAAACAGCTCTCCTTTACCATAGCGGCCCTGGAAGGATTTGCACCAGCCGAACGCCAGGGGCTGCTGGAGATGACCTCCCCTTCCGAGCGGCTGAAAAAATGTGTTCAGGTGCTCTCCAGGATCGTGGCCCGCAACCGGTTGACCCGGGAGATCCAGAAAATGATCGGCGGAAACGGCCACCCCCCGAGAAGTATTCTCAAAGAGCTTGAAGATCAGTTGAAGAAATAAACCGATCCGGGTTCTTAAACCACGTTGAGCCAATTGAAGGCCGGTGCCGGTTAATAAATCTTGACTATTTGCATGACCGCCCACTAAGCTAAAGAAAAAATTGAGTATGCCGATATCACCACAGCAGACGGAAGCCATTTTCATTAACCGACAGTCCGGCGCGTTCTTGGGCCAAACCACCCGGAATTTCGCCGGGCCAGGGGATTTCCCGGTTTACGAGGCCCCCTTTGAACCCCGGCATTTCTGACGGCACGACCGAGAAGACCTGGTTCGACACGCTGACTGATCTGGAAGGCTGCTGTAAATGAAGGCACAGAAACCTTTTTTCGATAAAATATCTACCCTGAAAAACCTTCCCACCCTTCCGCATATCCTGCTTAAACTATTTGAATCATGCAGCCACGACAGCGTCGATCTGGTTGAGATCGCAACCATTGTCAGCAAAGACCCCTCCTTGAGTGCCAAGATCCTGAAGCTGGTCAACTCCGCTTATTTTGGACTGCCTCAAAAAGTTCAGGAAATCAACCAGGCCGTGGTTCTGGTCGGTACCAGCGGAATCAGGAACATGGCCATTTGCGCCTGCGTTTACGAAGCCTTTCCCAAACCAAAAAAGAACGGGCGCTTCAACCTGAAAATGTTCTGGTGGCACTCCCTGCGATGTGCCTTCTTATCAAAACGCATCGCTTCCGAGATGAACGCCGATCAAGCGGATGAGGCGTTTGTATCGGGCCTTTTGCATGACATCGGCAAGGTCGTCTTGTGGGTAAATTGTAATTCGGCGTATGAAGCGCTGCTTGACAATTGCCGCGTCGACGGGCAGCCGCTGATCGAGGGAGAAACCCGCCTGGGGGCAACCCATTGCGAGGTCGCGGCATGGCTTCTCGATCGCTGGAACTTCAAGCCCATGATTTCCGATGCCGTGCGCTACCACCACGAACCTCCGGTCCGCATCGCCCAGGCCCTTCCCTTGACGCAGATTGTCTGTATTGCCAATTTTTTGTGCCAGGACACCGACGCCGGAATGAATCAAGGAGTCGAATTGGCCCAACAGATTTTAGGGCTGAGTGCAGACGAATGCGCCGCTTTGATTGAGACATCCGGCCGGGAGGCCAAGGATGTGGCCGATGCCTTAGGCATCGATATAAACGTGGATGAACCCACCCAACAGGCGATCGATGAGAAAGATCAGCAGGTGCAGGACGCCCTGGTCCGGGATGTCAGGAACGTGTCGCTGCTCATGGGGTCGCTCGAGGGGTTTTTAAAGACCAAGGACCGCAACGGCATCCTGACCGTCATCTCAGACGGCTTGAAAATCCTGCTGGATATCAATCGTTTCCTTTTCTTCCAGTTGGATGCAGAAAAAGGCGTTCTTTTTGGGTATCCCAAAGATACGGAGGGACGTTATACAAAAAACCACGGCCTGGCCGTCTCCACGGGGCTGGATCAGAGCCTGTTGGTCAAGGCACTTCTCGAAAAAAAACCGTTGGATTCCTTTGAAGCGGCGGGACAACGTCCGCTGACGATTCTCGATGAACAGATCATCCGCCTTCTCGGCGGGGAAGGGATCTATTGTCTTCCACTTGTCGCGCATGGTGATGCCGTGGGGGTTCTGGTTCTGTCGCTCCAAAAGAATGACTTGCCGCACCTTTTAGAGAACCAGCAGCTGTTGAAACTTTTTATCCACAAGGGTGCGCTGGCACTCCGGCTCGATCATCTGAAGCAGATTCAACTGCAAGCCATTCAGGCCAAACGGGCGGAGGCCTCCATCGATCTGGCCAGACGCGTGATTCATGAAGTCAACAACCCACTGAACATTATCAAGAACTACCTGAAGATACTTGAAATAAAGCTGACCGGCAAAGATATTGCCCTGGACGAGATCGGCATCATCGGCGAAGAGATCAGCCGTGTCGCCGATCTCCTGAGAAAATTAATTGATTTTTCGACGGAAAAGGCACCCGCACGGGAAAAGACCGACGTCAATGCCCTGCTGACGGACATCGTCATGCTGACCCGGGAATCCCTGTCAAGACATTCAGAGGTAAACCTGCACACCGATCTCCAGGCGGACCTGCCACCGATTATCGCAGAAAAAGCAGGACTCAAGCAGGTCTTTATCAATCTGATCAACAATGCGGCCGAAGCCATGGACGCGGGTGGGAACCTTTATATTCAGACCCGGCACCTGCCGCCACCGATCAGCGGCGGGCCTGCTTACGGGAAAAAGGGGTCCCTTGGATCCGTCGAGATACAGTTCAAGGACGATGGGCCCGGAATTCCGGAAGCGATCAAAGAGAAATTGTTTGATCCCTATGTGAGTTCCAAGGAAGGCGGGCATTCCGGTCTAGGCCTTTCCATCGCCTACAACATTATTAAATCCCTGCATGGCCAGATTGTCTGTGAGCGCATTCCGGATCAAGGCACCGTATTTAAAATTGAATTGCCGGTACAGGGTGCCTTTAATCGACAGAAATAGGGTGTCATTGATGTGGCGATCACCAAAAATCCTTGTCGTCGATGACGAAATCAGAATTTGTGAGAGCCTGGCCTACCTTCTTGAGTCCAAGGATTACGACGTCACAACGGCGACCTGCGGTCAGGATGCCCTGGCCCTGGTCGATCAGCATGCATTTGACCTGGCCGTTTTGGATGTCCACTTAACGGATATCTTCGGCACCGAACTCATGGAGAAGATCAAAGCCCGGCACCCGGACACCTCCATCATCGTAATTACCGGCGATGCGAATCTCGATTCAGCGCTGGCCGCCCTGAGATGCGGGGCCTACGACTACCTCAGAAAACCCTTCGAGTTCGAAGAATTTCTCAAGACGGTTGAAAATGCGATCAATCAGAAAGCGCTGAAGCAGGAAAAGGAAAGAATCAACAACAAACTATACCGGTCTGAGGAGAAATACCGCTACCTGGTTCAGAACAGCCCGGACATTATCTACACCTTGGATGCCGATGGGAATTTCACCTTTTTAAGTGAAGCATTGGAACACCTGTTGGGCTTTACGGTCGATGGTTTGATCGGGAAGCACTATACGACGATTGTCTGGGAGGAGGATCGAGACAAGGCCCAATGGTTTTTTGACGAGCGGCGATCGGGCGCCCGTGCCGCTTCAGGGATTGTGCTTCGATTGAAGGCGGTTGGCGATGGGCAGCCAAACGAAAGTGTTCGCAGACATTTGACCGTCGAACTCAAATCCATGGGGATTTACGAAGCATCCACCCCAGGCGGAGAGAGGCGGCACGTGGGCACCCATGGGGTTATCCGGGACATCAGCGAGCGGCAGCGGCTATACGCCCAGCTTCAAAATGCCGAGCGGATGGAGTCCCTGGGCACCCTTGCCGGTGGAATCGCACATGATTTCAACAACCTGCTGATGGGTGTTCAGGGCCGGGCCTCACTGATTGCAATGGATCTGGAAAAATCGCATCCCGTTTTGGAGCACCTGCATGCCATCGACGAATACATTCTCAGTGCGACCCACCTGACCAAACAGTTGCTGGGTTTTGCACGGGGCGGGAAATACGAAGTCAAGCCCACTGACATAAACGAGTTGGTTCTAAAAAGTGCGAACATGTTTGGCCGGACCAAAAAAGAGATCATCATCGAGACCCGGTTCCATGACCCGCATATCGTGGTGGAGGCCGATCGCAGGCAGATCGAGCAGGTCTTGCTGAACCTCTACGTCAATGCATGGCAGGCGATGCCCGACGGGGGGACGCTGAGATTGGAAACCAACCACGTCGTGCTGGACGAAGATGACTGCAGCCCCTATCAGGTGGAACCCGGACGCTATGCCCATGTGTCGATCACGGATACCGGTGTTGGCATGGATGAAAAGACGCTTCAGCGCATTTACGACCCCTTTTTCACGACCAAAGAAAAAAGCCGGGGGACGGGGTTGGGATTGGCTTCGGCCTATGGCATCATCAAAAACCATGCGGGTATCATTCACGCCGAGAGCAAAACCGACCAAGGAACGACGTTTAACCTTTACCTGCCGATTTCTGAAAAATTAGTGGAGAAAGAGTGTTCTTCAGAAAAGAAAATATATAGTGGGTCCGAGACCATCTTGATCGTTGATGACGAGGATATGATCATCGAGGTCGGCCAGGCCTTGCTGAAAAGATTGGGTTATCAGGTCATTACCGCGAAAAGTGGTGAAGAAGCCTTAGAAGTGCTTCACCGCGAAGGCGCCGGCGTTGACCTGGTCATTCTCGACATGATCATGCCGGGTATGGACGGCGGCAGGACGTTCGACGGCATTCGAGAAACCTGTCCGGAAATGCCGATCATGCTTGCCAGCGGGTATGCGATCAATGGTCAGGCGGAAAAAATAATGAGCCGGGGGTGCAACGGTTTCATCCAAAAGCCCTTCAGCTTCTCCGAGTTGTCACAAAAAGTACGCCAAATATTGGATGCGACAGCAGGACATCGCCAGGGCCCTAACGACATCGACCCCTGAACGGATGTCGGATTCAGGTGCCGCACTTGGCTTCAAAAAGCTCGATGGACCGATAACCCATCGACATCTCATATCTTTTTTCATCCCGTCGCAGGTTGATGCACGCGCAATAAAGGCATCATTTCTGACGACCCGCGGAATCTACCTCGCCCACTTGTAAATTTATTTCCGATGGTTAGGTTCTGACTTCAAGAGAGGGGGCACTTCCTCAACATGTTAACGTCCCTTTTTTCATGCCCTTTCGATCCGTCCAACCCGTTCCCCCTCCGAGCCGTGTCCTTGTTCCGACATTCATTTAATGCTGGTTTGATTCAAAGTGTCATTTCAACCGCCGGTTGGCGGCGACAACTCGTAGAGGGTAACCGGTGTCTAAAAAAGTTAAATTTGGTTCCCTGCGCCTGCTCGAAGAGAGGGCCCTGATCCCCGAGGCCATCAGACCGTTCCGGATGGCGGCGCTTGTAGCGGGGGGTTATTTCCTTTTCAGCATCATTTACATCTTTGTTTCGTCGAATCTCGCAGCGTCCAGGGTCATTTCCAAGGAGCAGCTTGCATACATCGAATTGTACAAGGGTTCAGTGTTTGTCCTGCTTACCGCGTTACTGATTTTTGCCGCCCTGTTTTTTTTGTTTCGACGCCTGCAGCGCAAGGAGCGAGATGGCGAAAAACAACGCGATGCGATTATGGCTGCGGGAAAGCAGGCCATGGCAGGATTGTTCGCCTCTTCCATTGCGCACGACCTGAACAACATTCTGATGGTAAGCCAGTTTGCCATAGAAAAACTGTCCCAGGGTGAGGAACTCAGCGCGTCGGACAGGGCGCATGTCGACAACCTGCAAAGGGTGAACGATCAGATCCGCGAATATGCAAAGCGACTGGCCGATGTGAGTGGCAAGCACCTGCCGAGTGAAATTCTCACAACCGATGTGGTTTCTGCCGTGGCCGTCGCAATCAAGTTGGCCCGGACCCATAAAACGGTAAAGCGTTGTTCCATCGAGAGTGAACTGCCGGAGAAAAGTCATGCCGCGGTCGATGAATCAATCCTCCACAGGGCCCTTCTGAACCTTATCGTCAACGCGGCGGAGGCCACCGGGGGGCGTGGCCAGGTCCTGGTGAAGCTCTCCGGGGATGAGGAACATGTCCGGCTTGAAGTCAACGATGACGGCCCCGGTATTCCACCGGAAGAACGAAATCGGGTGCTTCAAGCATTTTACACGACGAAACCGGATGGTTCGGGATTGGGCCTGTTGAGCATGAGATACTGTGCCGACGTGCATGGCGGCGCGTTCGGCATCGAAACGTCTCCCCTTGGTGGCGCCTGCGTCTACATTGTTTTGCCGCGGCGCCGGCCCAGAAAGGAGAGAGCGCCCCGTTAGGGGGGCTGTCCGATGATTTGGGGACCCAGAATGGTGAACGCCGAACCTGTGAACGCCAGCATTCGGCGCGATGGTTGGGTTGCCAGTTGACAGCCTGCCGCGATATGCTATTTTTATTCCGAATGGATTGTTAATTCCCTCTGCACCGCTTCTGCCTCTGTACACGGCTGAATCACTTTTTACGCCAGTTGCCCAAATCGAGTCCATCTAGATTGAAACCGTATTTCTGAGGGCGTTCCAACAAGACTTTTGGACAACCATTGCCTTTGGTCGTTATCCGTTCAAGGAGGCGGGTACAATGGTTAACTTGATAATTTGGCTAACGGTCTTTATTATTTCATGCGGCACCGGTTTGACTGCCCACGCTTTTCGCTGCGGCGAGGCCAACCAGAACATCGTGGGCGTAGGAATGTACAAACAACAGATCCTCAATGAATGTGGACCACCCTATTCAAGGGAAGTTGTTGGCCTCTATGATTCTGGAAACACCTATCAAATTGTCGAGGAATGGATCTACGTCATTGACGAATATGGCTACAAGCACATGTATCTTATCCAGTTTGATGGAAATGGGAAGGCGGTGAAAATAGATTGGATTGGGGAGCAAAAAAGCGTTTTCAAATAAGCTTGCGCCGTCAATAAAAGAATCCAACGTAACGACCCTTTTTGCCGCAGATGCCCCTTTCCATAAAAAAGGCGTGACCCCTTGACCGCCGCATACAATCCATTGGTCAATTTCGTAATTAATCCTCCTTTTAACCTTTTATTCCAGGTGCCCTCTAAGCGTGTTGCCATCATCCACCCTGCTCGAGGAACGACGAAGGTGCCTGCCGTCGCGGTTCAAATGAGGCGGCGGTTCCGGTCCAGCAAAAAGGCAGAGCCCCGTTAGAGGCTCTGCCTGATGACCCCGCTTTTCAGCGGGTACGAATTGTTACCCTTCATTTCGAAGCTCTGCCGTCGATCATGCCCTCAGATTCTGCAGGTGGCGCCTGACTTCCGGCCGGCCAAGCATCTGTTGATGAAGTAAGCCAGCGTAATGAGCGTCAATGTTAAACCGATCATGGGGCACCTTCCTTTCGGTTATCCCGCGACATCGATTCCCATGTCGCATCCCAGGTTTTCATCTTTCTTTTCACATTCGAAATTGGCTTCGCGAGTATCCACGTGTCCTTCGTTCTTGTCTTCAGTGTAGTCCTGCACTTTGTTTTCGGCCATGGCTGTCACCTCATTGGTTGTCTGGTTGGTTGTGGGTTGCTTGTTTTTTTCTGACTTAAAACTACATCATCCAACCAGATTTACAATGTGAGCCGGTTGACCGTATGATGAGAGGCCAAAACTACCTGCGTTCGGAAAGGCGACGATTACGCAATCGCCTGGCAGGTTTCAAGGGCTGCAGGTTCAGCGTTCGTCGGTCTGGTTTGCTTTCATCTGTTGTTCGTGCTTAAAGGCTGACACGTTTTCATAACCTGCCTGAGAACAGTCTAAGCGCCCGTGGCTGCGTTATGAAACGGTTCCTCACATGCCAACCGAAGGGATGTCTGCTTTGGCTGTCACGATCCATTTTATGTTCCTCGCATTCGGCTTGTGGCTGGGTTTTGCCCCGATGTTGAACCCTGCCGCTGCACAGGATACGGCCCCGCCGATTGCGGCAGCCGGATACGGCGAGGCGAAGCTGGTGGGGCGCATCGAATCGGATCGTCTCGTGGAATGTTCGGGCATGGAACCGTCCATGCTTGCCGACGATCTGTTGTGGGCCGTCAATGACAGCGGCAACGGTCCGTTTCTCTTCGCGCTGGGCCTTGACGGCAGCGACCGGGGACGCGTGCGGGTGGCCGGTGCGACAAACCGGGACTGGGAGGGGATGGACACGTTCGTGTGGCAGGGTCGACCGATGATTCTCATCGCCGATGTCGGCGACAACCAGCGGCGGCATGAACGACACACGCTCTACGTGGTCGAGGAGCCCGGGCCGGGCAGGGACCGGCTTCGGCGTTCCGGCACGGTTGAGGTGGCCTGGCGCATCGATTTTGCATACCCGGATGGGAAACACGACGCCGAAGGGGTGGCCGTGGATGCGGCTGCCGGAGAAGTTCTCATCGTGACCAAACGCGACGAACCGCCGCTGCTGTTTGCCGTGCCGCTGGCTGCGACGGGGGCCGGCGGTTCGGTGACGGCAAGGCGGGTGGGGGCCGTCGATCGGATTCCGCCGCCGTCAAGCCGGGACCGGCAGCACACGTTCGGTGCGTTCTATTCTCAACCCACGGATCTGGATCTCTCCCCGGACGGCCGTAAGATGGTGGTGCTGACGTACCAGCATGCTTACCTGTTCAGCCGCATGCCCGAAGACTCCTGGATGTCCGCCGTGCGGGAGCGGCCGGCCCTGATCCGTCTGCCTCCGCCTTACGAGGGCCCTCTGCTGCGCCAGCGCGAAGCGATCTGCTTTTCGCCGGACGGCATGTCGCTGCTGGTCACATCCGAAGGCGACCACGCGGGTATCTTTGAGCTGAGGGCCAGATGAGGCCCTGAGCCGTCCGGCTGGATCGAACGATCCAGGTCGCCGATCAGCCGGTCGATCGAGGCCGTTGCTCCATCGGCCGCGATGTGAAATCCATTGCCGGCCGCGCGCCCGTTTTTTATGGACAGCCACGGTCCAGGGGGTGTCCACCGAGCGGTAAACCCCCATAAAACTGGCGGGTGTCGGTGTTGGCGGCCGCATGCGCCTCATGGGGATCTTCAGGGTGCACGCCACCTGATTCCGCCCGTGTTTTTCCGGCGCATCGGAACGGTGGCCTTCGAACGATGTCGGAACGATGATGAACGCGACAGGGATCACCTTCCCCGCGGTTTGTCGGCGCGAAGCAGAGATCCCCATCATCGGGTTGGCGGGGAATTATTTTCAGTACCACAAAAAAGGCAGAGCCTCGTTAGAGGCTCTGCCATGTACCGCCGCGTCGACGGGTTTTGAATTTGTTGCCTGATGTTACGAAGCTCTGCCGTCGATCATGTCCTCAGATTTTGCATGTGGCGCCGGATTTACGGCCGGCCACGCATCTGTTGATGAAATAACCCAGCGTTATCAGCGTAATTGCAGTTCCAATCATGGGGCACCGTCCTTTCCGTTATCCCGCGACATCGATTCCCATGTCGCATCCCAGGTTCTCATCTTTCTTTTCACATTCGAAATTGGCCTCACGGGTGTCAACGTGTCCTTCGTTCTTGTCTTCGGTGTAATCCTGAACTTTATTTTCGGCCATGGTATCACCTCGATTTTTATTTGGTTATTGGTTGCGATCACTTAATTAAAATTTACAGCATCCAGCCGAATATACAATGTGAGCCGGTTGACTGTATGGTGAGAGGTTAAACCTACCTATCTGATCGAGACGCTCGGCGGTTTGAGATGTAATTGCCTTTTCACCGGTGACATCGATGGAATCGCTGGGTGAGAAGACGAATCAATGTCACGCCCAATGATTCCGAACTGTTTGAAAATTATATAATATTTGACAAGTTGCCATTCCACTGGTAGTTATCCAATCGAATTATGTGTTATGTCTCGTATCAGGCGGTCCCTCCAAGAACCAGATCCGATACTGTTACCTAAAACGGTGTTTCATGGTGTCAACAATGAGATTAGACGTAAACTTCATCCGCTCCCAGTACCCGGTCTTCGCCAACCCGGACACCGCCCGCTGGGCGATGTTCGAAAATGCCGGCGGCTCCTACGTCCCCCGCCAGGTGGTCGACCGCCTGCACGATTTCTTCCGCTTCACCAAGGTCCAGCCCTATGGACCCTTCGAATCCTCCGTAAAGGCCGGCGAGGCCATGGAGGCCGGCTACCGGGCCATGGCCGGCCTGCTGAACTGCCACCCGGACGAACTGACCCTGGGGCCCTCCACCAGCATGAATTTCTACGTCCTGGCCCAGGCCATGCGGCCCCTGCTCAACCCCGGCGACGAGATCGTCGTCACCAACCAGGACCACGAGGCCAACATCGGCTGCTGGCGGCGGCTGGCGGCGTTCGGGGCGGTGATCAGGGAGTGGCGGATCGATCCGCAGACCGGCGAACTGGCCATCGAGGATCTTAAGTCCCTGGTGAACCAACGCACCCGGCTGGTCTGTTTCACCCTCTGCTCCAACATCGTGGGGACCATGCACGATTTCAAAGCCATCGCTGACATCGCCCACGCGGCCGGGGCGCTGGCCATCGGCGACGGGGTATCCTTCGCCCCCCACCGGGTGCTGGACGTGACCACCAGCGGGCTGGACCTTTACCTGTTTTCCACCTACAAGACCTTCGGCACCCACATCGGGGTCATGTGGGGCAAACCGTCCGTTCTCGACACCCTTGAACCCCAGGGCCACTACTTCAACCTCGACCTGCCGCACTACAAGTTCAATCCGGCCGGGCCGCTGCACGCCGAGATCGGTGCGCTGGCCGGCGTCCAGGATTACCTCGATGCGATCGATGATCACCATTTCGATGAACCGGTGTCCGGTTTTCACGCCCGGGCCGCCAGGGTCTTCGACCTTTTCGCCGACCACGAGACCCTCCAGGCCAACCGGATCCTGGCCGCCATCCGCGCCATTCCCGGTGCCCGGATCATGGGTCAGGATCGGGCCGAGACCGGCTCCCGGGCGGCGACGATTGCCTTTACGATCGACGGCGTGCGGTGCAGCGATGTCGTCAACCGCCTGGTGGAGAAGGATATCGCTGTGCGCAACGGACACTTCTATGCACTGCGCTGCCTCGAGGCGCTGGGGATAAAGGATACGGCGGATGGGGTCATCCGGATCAGTCTGGTGCATTACAATACCGAAGCAGACGTCAGTCGGTTGGTGGAGGGGATAAAAGAATTGTAGATCAGCCGATAAGCTGTTGAGCTGGTAAGCTGTTAACCTGAAACCAATCAGCCGTGAACTGTGATCCACAAAGCAGTGATCAGGGAATCGCGATCAACAAATCCCAAAAACATACTTGATTAAGACCTTAATTCGGACTATTTTCTAATCTGTAATAAGTCTCATTAATCTTAACAGGTGATAACCATGAAGCCGATCAACATCTCCCAGGACATCGTCTCGCTTTCGGACTTTAAAGCCAGAGCATCCAGGATGCTGCATGATATACAGTGTTCGCATCGTCCTCTTGTTATTACGCAAAATGGCAAGGCGGCAGCTGTTCTCATGAATCCGGCCGATTTTGACCGCCTCGCTGAACAGAGCCGATTCGTTGAAGCCGTGCAAAAGGGGTTGGTGGATGTGGAGCAGGGTCGTGTGCTGCCTGATGAAGACCTGGACAACTCATTGTGAAGCTTTTCTGGACTGAAACGGCCAAAGATGATCTGCTTGCGATTCAGCGATATATTGCTGATGACAATCCGACAGCCGCCAAAAAGTGGATCGGACGTTTAAAGCAGCGGGTACGAGATGCACGCCATGCGCCTCTTGCTGGCCGTATGGTCCCCGAGTTTTCACGCGAAGATATTCGAGAGCTGTTGGAAGGAAATTACCGGATCGTTTATCAGGTGGCTGAGAACCGTCTGGTGGTTTTGACCGTTTTCGAAGGCCATCGACTTTTCCCGGTTAAGGATCCTGATCAACCGTGATGCCCTCGTAAAAAGTCACAATTCCGACGGATTTTTAAGAAAGCTTAGATCAAGGCTTGCGAATCCGCGAGGAACTAGGCGTACTTGCTGTACTCCGCAGTGACGAGGGATGAAGCGTAACGCAGATATCGGCTTTATTACGAATCCATCAACCGTAACCAACCAGGACCACGAGGCCAGCATCGACTGCTGGCGGCGCCTGGCGGAATTCGGACAGGTAGCAAACGAACCATTTAAAAGTAAATCGTCAGTTGCGGAAAAAGCGGGGTACGTTGACCTCATCTGACAAACTGGCGTGTTAGCCTCCAGAAAAATCTCAAAATGGAGGGTAACACCATGAAGTCAGTCGTTTAGTTTCTGCAGGATTGCCGATTGGGGAAAAAGCAGGTCCATCGCAATCTGACCGTATTTCCGGTATTGTTCCCGGGAATCGTCGAGCCGTATTACCTGACGCTGGAACAGGCCATCGACAGTGGGGTGTTGGTGGTCACCGAGGTCGATGCGTCGGGCAATGTCAACCGATTGAAATTAAGGAATAATGCCAAGCAACCGATATTGCTGATCGAAGGTGAAGAACTGAAAGGCGCCAAACAAAACCGGATCGTCAATGCATCGTTTTTGATTGCCGGTAAAACGGCGACCACGATTCCGGTGAGTTGTGTCGAAGAACAGCGCTGGCACTATGATTCCCAGAATTTTTCGTCCGGTAAAAAGGTCATGCATGCATCGCTTCGCAGGGAGGTTCAGTATTGCTTGCGGGATAGTCTTTCACGGGGTGCCGGCCATCGCACGGATCAGGGGCGGATCTGGAACAACATCGCTGAAAAATCAAAACGGATGAAGGTAAAGTCTCCGACCATGGCCATGTCCGATGTGTTCGAACACTATGAAGACAAGCTGTCTGATTACACCGACAGCTTTCATTTAATCGATCATCAGGTGGGCGCGCTGTTTGCCATCGATGGTACGGTAATCGGTCTGGAATGTTTTGCCAGCAGCGACACGTTTGGTCGATTTTTCGATAAATTGGTCAACAGCTATGCCATGGACGCCATCGAAAGCGTTGATAAAGCAGCCAAGGTGTGCCATCTGTTCCACCAGGCGAAAGCCAAAGCGTTCGTCGAATCGGTCAAAAAGGCGAAGGGACAGCGACATCCTGTTGTCAGCGTGGGCGCCACCGTATCTTTTGAATCCAGGATTGCACAAGGAACAGCACTTGCGGATGGATCAAAGATTCTGCATTTGTCGGCGTTCAGAAAAGAAGATGGTCCAGGTGGCGGCCGTGTGGGGTTCCAGCGCTTTTCCGCCCGGCGGGATAGGCATTCAATGCACTGAGGCTCAGGTAGAAAAAGGGTCTCACGCGAAGGCGCGAAGAACGCAAAGAAGGGCGTACAGTTATTATTTATCTTAGCGGCTTTGCGTCTTAGCGTGAGAAATAAAATGAGTAAGATAGAGGAAATTGCAACGACCGTTGTCGATACGGCATTTCATTTGCACAGGGATTTGGGGCCAGGTCTATTAGAGACCGTTTACGAAGCGGTGCTGGAGCGGATGCTCAGGGATCGGGGCTTGGCTGTCGAACGCCAGAAGCCGGTTCCAATTGAGTTTGCGGGGTTGACCTTTGAAGAGGGGTTCAGGGCCGATCTGGTGGTCGAAAGACTGTTTGGTGGTTGAACTTAAATCGGTGGAAAAACTTGCGCCGGTCCATGGCAAACAGCTGCTGACCTACCTGCGCTTGATGGATTTGTCGCTGGGGCTGTTGATCAACTTCGGCGCGCCAACATTTAAAGAGGGTGTGCGGCGGGTCGTCAATAACCATAAGGAAAAATAGGCGCTCACGCGAAGCCGCGAAGAACGCGAAGAAGACCGTTGTTGTTTATCTTTTCTTGGCGCCTTAGCGGCTTGGCGTGAGATGGTTTGAATGGTCTTAGCATGGGGAATTTCGTATGCGGGGAGACCAGCTGTCACGACAGTGGCGGATACTGAGACGACTTGAGGTGAGCAAACACGGTCTGACTGCTGCCGAGGTCGCCGAAGAGGGCGATGTGTCCCTGCGCACCGCCTATCGCGACATGGACGATTTGCAGCTGGCCGGTTTCCCGATTTACACGGAAAAAGAGGGTAAGACTACTCGGTGGCGTTTCATTGACGACTATAAATTCAAGATCCCGGAGCCTTTCACACTGACCGAATTGCTTTGCCTGCATCTTGGAGGTGATCTGTTCAACGTTTTCAAGGGCACCGTATTTCAGGAGTCCCAGCAAAGCATCCTGGAAAAAATCCGCAACATGCTACCCCCGGAAACCCTGGCCTACCTGGACCGCATCCGATCCGCCTACCAGATGGGTGGCGGCCCCTGCAAAGACTACAGTTGTTTCAGCGAGGTGATTGGCCAGATCAACCGCGCTGTCGCCGATCGCAAGATTGTGGAGTTCGGCTACTGGTCGCTCAAAAGTGACGAACGGTCTACCCGCAAGGTGGATCCATACAAGATCTGGTTTTACGATGGCACCATCTACCTGATTGGCCGTTGCCACCTGAGGAATGAAGTCCGGACGTTCGTGCTGGATCGCATCAATATGCTTCGGGTAACGGAAGACCACTTTAAAATTCCTGATGATTTTTCGTTCGAGGATTACGTCCGGCATAGCTTCAAGGTCATGCAGGATGAATTGCACGCGGTCACCGTCCGGATCAGTCCGTCGTGGGCCCGTTATATCGGTGAAAAGATATGGCACCAAAGTCAACGCATTCAACAATTGATCGATGGAGGCATCGAAATCAGTTTCAGGGTATCTGGGTTTGATGAGATCAGGCAGTGGGTGTTAAGTATGGGGTCAGAGGTCGTCGTTGTTGAGCCGGAGGAATTAAAAGGTATGGTGTGGCAAAGCTTGAAGAATACACTTAATCATTATCAAGATATGGATACCTCCCAAATTGATGCAATTGTGATGAAGATGCCTTCGAAATATGTTTGATAGCAATTCGACATAATTGTTTAAAGAATCGTAATCATTGGTTGTGTAATTTTAATTTTAGATTATGAGCATAAAATGACTATACCCGACTATCAAACACTCATGCTGCCCGTCCTAAAATACTTGTCCGATGGCAACGAGCATTCCCTGCGTGAAACTACCTCAACTTTAACTGAAGAATTTAACTTAACAGATGAGGAACGCAAACAATTACTGCCCAGCGGCAAACAGACTGTTGTTAATAACCGGGTGGCATGGGCGGTAACCTATTTGAGGCAAGCGGGCTTGATAGAGAACATTAAGCGGGGCGTCCTCAGGATCACTGCGAGAGGAAGACAGGTTTTGGCGGAAGATCCTGGGCGTGTTGATAATTTGTTATTAGAAAGATTTGAAGAGTTCCAGGAATTTAAAAGTCGAAGCAATAAAAATAAAGCGATTTTGCCTCAAGCAAAAGGTGATGCACAAAGCGAAACCAACCCTGAAGAGACACTCGAAACCGCCTTCCAAGAGCTTCAGGATGGTTTGGTCATTGAGCTGATTGAAATTATCAAAAAATGCTCGCCGGAGTTCTTCGAGCAGCTTGTTATCGATGTACTGATAAAAATGGGCTATGGAGGTTCACGCAAGGAGGCCGGTCAGGCTATTGGTAGGTCGGGAGATGAAGGTATCGATGGAATCATAAAAGAAGATAAGCTTGGATTGGACATCATTTATATACAAGCCAAACGCTGGCAAGGCACAGTGGGAAGGCCAGAAATTCAAAAATTTGCCGGAGCTCTTCCAGGTCAACAAGCCAAAAAGGGTATTTTCATCACAACTTCGAATTTTACTTCGGATGCAGCAAATTATGTCAGGAACTTGGATTCAAAAATTATTCTCATAGATGGACAAAGACTGGCGGAGTTAATGGTCGAATACAATGTGGGTATAGACCCCGTAGCAACTTACGAAATTAAAAAAATCAATTCCGACTACTTTTTATCATAGCTATGTTTGAAAAAATGACTGGTATCCAACTTCCGAACCTCACCGAGTACGACCCCGTAAGAAGCGCTGAAGGTGCTCTTGATCCTCTTGGTCTGTATTCCATCGCCGACAACTTGGCGATTAAGTTGGTCCCCGGTATCAGGGAGCGGATGTCACATCCGCGCTTCCTGACTGCCATCGCAGTTGGTGCTGTCATTAATCGCGATTTTGAAGAAGACCTATTGGCAGCAGATGGCCAAAGTGAACCGTATATGGTGTATGAATGGCACGCAGTTGAAGGCTTGTTCCGAAAATACGGGGACAATGGCGTTATTGGATTGCCCGGTAAATTAAAGACCAAGGATTGCATTAAACAGGGCTTAAAGCTTTCGGCGGCGCGATACCTTAAGACCGCCACTGTTTTTGGTTTTCACGGGGTTTATCGTTTGCTGACCAACAACCTGAACATTGTCCATGACGGTCTATTGGGGGACAATGGCTATGAACTGTTATCCACTTGGGAAAAGGAACAGAGACTGAATGGATTTATAAGTGGAAATAATGGCAACAACGGTTCAGCTGTTCGAAAACAGATTCAAAGTGCGGTCAACGATGCGATTCATAAAGGTCATGTGGATCGAAGCCCAACTTGGCAGGGTTGGGATTTTTTTGGCGAGCACCTGTTTCCAAACAAAATACCAGAAAAAGAGCGCTACATACTGATCCGTATGTTTTCATCCAGTACGGAAACCAGCAGGAATGAATTGCTAAAATTTCTTGTAACGAACAAAGGAAAAGCTGCATTCTTCGAGAATCAATCGGAGAAAGCGTTTCACAACGCACTCTATGGTGAAGCAACTGAGGAGACTCAACGGTTATTAGTCGCCATTCAATCCTACGAGGCATTTTGCCGCTTACTTCAGGATTCCTTTGATGACTGTCTCATGGCCATGACGGATAAACACGGTCGTATTTACCCTAAGGAATTGTCTGAATTAAAAGGCTGTGAAAGCGCCAATAAAAAAGTTTCATCGATCTTCGATGAGGTGGCCGATCATTTGGAGTCATACGGCCAACTGGACCGATTTCTGTCCAGCTTCAGCACATTCAGTGAAAAATGCGATCCTATTGAATGGATTTATCATCTATTGGATCATCACATTAAGGTTCAGCGAAGCAAACCCCCCAATGGCAAAAACCCATGGTTCGAGCGTTTTGATGACGGATCGGTCGTGATTCGCGCCGGTTATCGGCGAACCGAGGGGGGCAAACACGATGATTCTTACGTGCACACGTACCGCACCAATGCCTTGTGGTCGTTTGCCCAGGATTTAGAATTGGTGGAATAGCTAAGTGGCTGAAAAAAAGATCTCGCCAAACGACAATAAAAAATTGTTAACCGCATGGGAACCGCCCGAAGGTGCGGGGCTGCCTGTCGGCTGCGTGGCCACCTCGTTTACTTTTTCACCTGTGTTTTTCGAAGAGGAGTGCCTTAGTCGTTTTCTGCAAATGCAAAGTGATGCCACAGAGGACGGTCCGCTTTACATTATCGAGCGTGAAGAAAAGCTCGCCGATGTTCGTTGTGCCTCGGTTTTGGTTGATGCGTGCCACGCCAAGGGCAGTCGAAGCCTCCGGTGGGATCTGCTAACGGCGAAGGTGCCCAAAGCGATCTTGCATGCCAAAATATCCCTTCTTTGCTGGTCAAAATATATCAGGGTGGTTGTTGCTTCCGCCAATCTAACCGACGATGGTTACCGGCGTAATCAGGAAATTTATGGCGTTCGTGGACTTTTATCAGGGAAGCGAGGCCCCCCGACAATTCCTGGACGACATAATCGTATTCCTCAAGCATGCGGTGCATATGCGTAGTGCCGAAGCTGCTGAACCCTCACCCGCCATCAATCGTTGGATTGGGTTTTTAGACAATGTTTCCGAAATGTCTCGCGGCTGGGGCAATCTCAATGAAGTGAAGGGTAAGAAGGATATCCGCATCCACGCGATTTTGACGGGTCCGGATCGTCTGGATGCCCTGGAACAGGTGATGGCGTTATGGCCCGATGGAGCTGCGCCGATCAATGCCTATGTGACCAGTCCTTTTTTGATCCTACTGGAATGGTCAATCGGCCATCCCGTGTCCTGTGGGAAAGCTCAACGACAGCAGGGTAAAGTATCAGTGATCTTTAATCTGACAGCGGTTGTGGATCCAACTGAAAATATAATTGTTCTTAACGCACCCATCGAGCTGTTGGATGCAGAACGGATCGAGAATTAGCAATCACCTATTTATGCCAGTTGACAGAGCAGGGCGAAGAAAAGGACGCTGTATTTCGCCCGCGACACCTAAAAAGCATTTGGCTTGAGGGGCATGAATGGGATGCCTACCTCATGGGGTCGGCAAACTTCACCAGCCGTGGCCTGGGAATTTCCAGCTCCCCTAATTTAGAAGCCAATATTCTCTATTTGGTCAATCGGGCTGGCAATCCACGCGCAGCTGCAGCCCTTGAACGAAGCTGCCCCGAAGGCCCCTGTATCGATAGATTTCAGGACATCAGGTGGGAACCAGGTCTGGATGATAGCCAAGATGATGTAGATCCGGAATCGTTTTCTCTGCCTTCGGCTTTTGGTGCAGCCGTTTTTCTCAGCAAGGATGGTCAAAATTCCGTCGAGCTTGAAATTGCCGACCAGCCACCGGATGGGTGGCAAGTCCTATGGACGTTTGATGAAGAGCACACGATTTTAGATGAACATGTGTGGAAACAAAAGGAAGCCCCCAAGAGAATTATGTTGGACTGGCCCTACGACATGGCGCCATCCGGCTTTGAGGTCACCTGGCACGATTGTAAAGGCCGTGCATGGTGGCCGGTGAATGTGGATCGAGCCGGGAGCTTGCCCCCACCAGATGAACTCAAGGATTTGCCTCTGGATCTGTTGATCAATGTGCTCACCTCCGCTCGTCCACTCCATCAAGTCCTCAAAACATGGATCATGAAAAAGGGACTTAAAGGAAATTCCATCAAGGTCAAAGAAATTATTGATCCCCATAAACGCGTCGATACATCAGCCTTCCTGCTTCAAAAAACCTATCGTGTCTCCGCGGCCCTCAGTGGACTTCGGTCACGTCTGGAGCGGCCGGTAATGTCTGTTGATGCCATGGAATGGCGTTTGAGAGGACCGATCGGTGTGACGGCCGTGCAAAATGCCATTTTAAAGGAAGCCCGATCCACTGATGAGCAGGTCTTTTTGTTGACCGAACTGGCCTTGGAGCTTTCTCGCACAAAACCCCAAACCGCACCGGGTTGCTTGAGTCTGGAAGTAATCAATGGCCAAATTCAAGGTGTGATGGCTGATCTGAAAGCGCAGACCATGGAAAAGCTTGAAAATTCCCCACAAGCCCTAAAAGACTACGTTCGGTCAGCGTTGAGTGAGGTGATCTCTTGAGTTATACGTATGGCTTCGATGCTACGATCAATCTGCATGTGAAGGGGCGCATCTCTGAAACCGATGCCAAACGGCAGAAGCGGACCGCTGGCGTCATTTTGCAACGGCTGGAAGAACGGCCGGGCATCATCCTAGCCGATGAAGTGGGCATGGGGAAAACCTTTGTCGCCCTCGCGGTAGCTGCCTCGGTGGCCCTTAGAGATCGGCGCCATTTGCCTGTGGTGGTCATGGTTCCGCCATCGTTGAAGGAGAAATGGCCCAAAGATTTCCAACTGTTCAGAGAGCGATGCATCACCTCCGAGAGTGCTAAACAATACCTGCGATATGCCACCGCCGACAACGCCATTGAATTTCTGAAAAAGCTGGATGATGCGGCCTATGATCGCGCTTCCATCATCTTTCTGACTCACGGCGCAATGAATCCGTATCGCAAGCTGCAGGACAAATATGTCAAGTTGGCCATCTTGCAGCGGGCGATCTATCGCCGAAAAGGCGCCCAACACCTCCGCCAGCACCTGTGCCGTTATCTTGGCGATTTGCTGAGAATGAAAAACCTGACCCAAAAAAACGGTGTGGTCTGGGAGTTCCTGCTGGAATCTCCTCCTGAGAGATGGCTGGATATCCTCAGGGCGCACAATATGACGCCCAAGGATGATGACGATCCGGTTCCCGACTCTGTGATCAAGGCAATGGATGGGATGGATTTTGGAAACCTTTACCAGATCCTCAATGACCAATTGCCCCGCAGGCATTCCGCCACGATTGAACAGCGCCTGATCGATGCACGCAGAGCAATCAATGAAAAGATTGTCGAATTGTGGGATCATTGCCTTCGATCCTTGGATATTCGTCTGCCCCTGCTGATTCTGGACGAAGCCCACCATTTAAAAAATCCACAAACGCAGTTTGCCTCCTGTTCCACACCCAGGAAGCCGCTGATGACGCCAACGAGCTGGCCAAGGGACCGTTGGCAGAAGTGTTTGAACGCATGCTGTTTTTGACCGCCACACCATTTCAGCTGGGCCACTATGAACTTTGTGCGGTACTTGAGCGTTTTGGCGGTATTTCGTGGCGCAAGCCCCGATGTCCCAGCATGGGAAAAGCCGCCTTTCTACAAGATCTCAAAACAATACAACTAAAACTCGATGCAGCCCAGGAGGCTACCCTGCATTTGGACCATTCCTGGGGCAAACTAAATCCCGATGATCTGAGAATAAACGGAACTTCTTACTCATCCGTAGATGCCTGGTGGTCACATCTAAAATCAGGTGATGAAGCCAGCGCGTTGGCCCAGAACATCATTGAACGATATCAGACTGCTAAAAAAAGAATGAAAGATGCAGAGCATCACCTGATGCCATATCTCATACGGCACTCACGCGATAAAAACATATGTGTGGGCGGCAAGGAAATGTGTCGTCGGCTTAAGTTTGCCGGAAGGTCCATCTTGGATGATGAAGAGACGGATAAGGCCGTCGGATTAAATGTAAAGGGCGATGCCTTGCTTCCCTTCTTACTGGCAGCGCGGTTAACAGCTCTAAGACCAGAGGCACGACCGGTTTTCGCGGAAGGGCTGGCATCCAGCTATGAGGCCTTTTTGCATACGCGCCAGCGAAACCTCGAAAAACACGAGAACGATCAATACTGTGACACGCCCACCGACATCGATGATGAGGGGATAGAAAAAATTGAGGCGGATCAAGTGACGCAGTGGTATTTAAATCAGCTTCACAACAGCATCACCGCCAGAGTCCGACAAGATGAGAAGGAAATGCACCCGAAAGTTGCCGCTACCATCGAAAAGGCTCTCGAGCTTTGGAAGCAGGGTGAAAAGGTTCTTGTCTTTTGCCATTATTTAAGAACTGGTGAGATACTGCGCAACCGGATCAAAGAGGCCCTCAACAGAGAGATGCTGGAGGTGGCCTATCGTAAATTAAGATGCACTAAAGTCAATGCAGCGTCCGCGCTGGAGAATCTTGGACGGCGATTTCGAATCGCCGGATTCACCGGTTAAGCGAGGGACTGATCTGGCAACTGAAAAAATGCTGGAACAATATCCCATTCTCGCTGACCACACAGAATCATTGAAACAAATTGTTAGACGATACCTGAGGACGCCGTCCTTTTTGATCAGATTTTTCCCCATCGACCAGAGTCGTTTTAAAGAAGAAGATGTGTTCAACGCCATGCAGCGCAACGATGCTTCAGGAATGAGCTTTGAACGTCTGCTAAAGGACTTTTTTAAATTCCTGGTTGAACATTGCGGGAACGACGAACGGAAACGCTATATTGAGGCGCTAAAGGATATCCAGCCAGGGCAAATGGTCCGTTTGGCCAACGGCAACACCAAGCAAGAAACCCGTCAACGGCTCATGCTGGCGTTTAATACGCCTTTCTATCCCGAAATACTGGTGGCTAGCATGATTATGGCCGAAGGCGTTGACCTGCACTTGAATTGCAGGCATATCATTCATCACGATCTCTGCTGGAATCCCAGTACTCTTGAACAGCGCACCGGTCGAATTGATCGGATTGGTGCCAAGGTCGAACGCTGCGGTCAACCCATTAAAATTTATCTGCCATACATCGCCATGACGCAAGACGAAAAAATGTACCGCGTTGTCATGGATCGTGAGCGTTGGTTTCAGGTGGTCATGGGTGAAAAATACAAGGTGGACGCCCAAAACCACGGAAAAGCTGGCGGAGCGGATACCTTTTCCGGAGATTGCAGCTAAGTCCTTGTCATTTGATTTTAGTGTTGTAGGAAGGTGATAAGGTTATAGATGGGAAGGTGTTCCGAGGGACGCGATAACCAACTTGAATGAAACAAAAAAGACTTATAAAGACCCTCGATTTTAGCGTCTATATTACGGTTTTTGGGGTAAAAAATTGCGGTATAGTGCCAATGGTGGGCAGTACAAATCACCTGGTTCGTCAAGGATGTTTCTGGGCGGTTTTTTAGGGGTGGCAAATGGATTGCAGGTATGGCCAGCTCCTGCAGGCGGCGTGCACCGCTTTCGATCCGCTGGAAAATGAAAAAATTGTCTCACGCAAAGCCGCGAAGAACGCGAAGGGAAAGCCCAAAAACAGTATAGGCGGAGCAGAAGATGGATACCGATGATCTGTCGGAAAAAGCATACAGCATTATCGTTCATGCAGCGAGGGTATGCGATACCTTGAAAGCCGAACTCGGCGCGATGAGTTTAGGGTGTGATAGTGAAGACTTGTGGCTCGAAAGGGTGCAAACCCATCTGAAGAAAATTGCGAGAGATCCGGACGTATACGCGGAGGACTGGAATCTGGAGGAGGAAGAAGGAATTGACGCGTCTCAGATAAAAAAGCTTGCCCTTAATCTGTCCCGACAAGTGGATGAAATCAAATGTCAGTCGATGAATACTTGAAATAATTTTCCCGTCTCAACACCGATAAAAGCCGTCAGCGATGGTCGGCCGCGACCTGCCATCGCGCTCCCCACAAGCCTTTCCTCCTGCTTTCTATTATGGACCTGACCGCGTTCACCTATGCCAGGGATGTCATCGCAGGCATAAAAGAGAGCGCCGCGAGTTTTGCCCAAGAGCCGCCGGAGATACAACGGGTGCGTGACCAGGGATTTCGCCGGGCCATCGTCAGCCTATACGACCACCGCGCGCCTTGTGCGGCATCCGCATGCGCACGCCCGAAGGGCACACCGTGGTGGAGGCCGCCCACATCGTGCCCTGGAGCGAAAGCCACGACGACCTGCCTACCAACGGATTATGCTTGTGTCGGCTATGCCACTGGTCATTCGACGAGGGTTTGATGAGCGTTGGCAATCAATACGAAGTGCTGGTTTCCGGTCGGGTGCGCATGGACAGCAACATGCCAGGCCATGTGCTGACTCTCGCGGATCGGCCCATTTTTAAACCGGAGCCCGAGCGCTTTTGGCCGGGACAGGAAAACCTTGTAAAACACCGTAAAAGCCGGTTTGCTTGATTTAGGGTCATGCGCGGGTTCGGGTAGATAGCGATTCGGTTTAAAATCTACCGAGAATGTAAACCCTGGGTTTACAAAACCTTCTTTTTGCAGTCATATTTTATGCAAATTCATATTTATTCAAACTGATGGTTTGCCAAATTACCTGAATGCATATATGAACTATGCAATGAAAGGTTTTTTCAAACCATGACGACCAAACCCGATTCATCCTTGGAACAGACCCTGCCCGAAGGGCAGTTGGTGAACCGCGCCTGGTTGCTGGCTCGCGGATTCAACCGGTCCCGGGTGGACTATTTCCTGCGCGCACGCAAGCTGGTGTCCGTGGCTCAAGGTATCTATCGCCGGCCCGGGCCGCCACTCAAGTGGGAGCCTGTTGTCTATTCCCTGAATGAAATGGATGTTGCGGTTCGGGTGGGCGGCCGCAGCGCCTTGGAATTACAGGGTATGGCCCACTATTTGCCCATGGGCGATGAACAACGCATCGATCTTTACAGCAGCGCCAAGGTGCCCGCCTGGGTCCATGGCTTCAAGAGGCCGTTCCGATTCTATATTCACACTCAGCGCCTGTTTGATCAATTGCCTGAAGCCGCCGTGCACCACCAGCCATTCGGGGCCTGGGACTGGCCCATTCGCTACAGTACACCGGAACTGGCCACCGTGGAACTGATGGCCGGTGTGCACGATCAAGCCGGTTTTTTCATGGCCGACAAGTTCTTTGAGGTGGCGGTCAATCTGCGGCCAGGATTACTACACGATCTGTTAAAGGCTTGTACCCAAGTGAAAGCCAAGCGCCTCTTTTTATGGTTCAGTGACCGTCATGGGCATGCCTGGCGCAAGGCATTGAAAAGTGAAGAAATCGATCTGGGGCGGGGTAAACGCTCGTTGGTTAGGGGCGGGGCCTATGATGCCACATATCAAATCACGGTACCTCGGGAGATGACCGGTGACAGCGAACACCCCATATATTGAACAGGTGCGCCTGTTGGTGGCGGTTCTGCCTAGCGTGGCTAAACAGACGTGTTTTGCCCTGAAAGGTGGCACGGCCATTAACCTGTTCGTGAGGAACTTGCCGCGTCTGTCTGTGGATATTGATCTGGCATATTTACCGGTGGAAGATCGGGATGCCAGCCTTGCTGCCATTGATCTGGCCCTTGGGGCCATTGCTGCGGATATCGAGCGACATGTGCCCCGTACCCAAATAAAGTCGTCGATGCTTAAGGGCACCGGCAAGCGTTTCAGACTGCTGGTTTTGCAGGGGCAACACAGCGTAAAGATCGAGGTCACACCGGTATTGCGGGGAAGTGTCTATCCGCCCGAGAATCGGGAACTATCCCCTCGTGCCGCCGATGCTTTCGGATATGCCAGTATGCCAGTGCTGAATTTTACGGATTTGTATGCCGGCAAAATCTGTGCAGCCCTGGACCGCCAACATCCCCGTGATCTCTATGATGCATTCTGGTTGCTGGAGCAAGCCCACAGGCCTTTGCAACGTTAGGGTAAAACCAGAAATTACAAATATGCCAATTTAAAGTGATACTCAATCTAAATTGACCCCCTATTGAACTATTGATAAAAAAACGCGTCACCAGAGGTTTCTGATTATGGCAAAGAAACAGAAAAAGGATGCGGCGCTGGCAGAGATGCTTGAGGTGGCCTCAGGCAAGGACAAGTCGTCGCTGATATTGTCGCTGGCGGCTCACCGGCCCGATATTCGAAGAGAATGCTTTGATTTTCTGAAGAGTCAGGTTTCCCTTTCGGATGTGCTTCAAAAAAGGTCCGAGAGTGAGGCGATTATCGCCCTCTGGGATCAACTGGCGCCGGACTTACAAGATCTGGATGCATACGGAGGTGGCGACTATGATACCGAGGACCATGTGGCTGAACTGCTCGACGGAATCCGTGAGCGCCTCGAATCAAAAAAGGTCGAATTGAAGTGGCGGAAGGAAATTTTAAAGCGGATCTTGCCTTACATCAAAAGCGGCAATTCAGGAATGACGGATATGCTGTATGAAGTCGCCTACGCGACCTGCTACGACAATGACGACCTGAATCGGTTCGCTCGATTGCTGGAAGCCATGCAGACTGACTGGGAGATTGAAAACGCCCGCCGTATCTACAGAGATTTGGGGAATCGGGATAAATATCTTGAGCTGCGCCATCGTCGACTGAGCTTTGGAGGGGATTACCATGACTTGGCAACCTTCTATTGGGATTGCGGTGAAAAGCAGAAAGCACTTGAGGTGGCCGAAACGGGTCTGAAAAAAGGGCAGGGCCGGATGGATGAACTGCGCAAGTTTCTTGCCAGCCGGGCCAAGGAAACGGGAAACCGTGAGAAATATATAGAGATTCAGTTTGAACAGACCACCGATGATCTAACGTTCAAAAAATACAAGGCCTTTAAGAAACTATGTTCGTTAGAAGAATGGACGCACTTCGAGCCGATGATGTTGGCTCGTATGAAAAAAGCATGGCGAGCTGAACGGATAAAGATCCACATGCATCGCAAAGAGTACGAAAAGGCGGTGGCCATTCTCATTAAAGGCCGTTATCCGCTTTCCGATTGGGATGACACCTATGAAATCCAAGCTGCCAAAAAACTTGAGAAGCGCTACCCTGAAGAAATACTCAAATACTATCTGTCCGGGCTCGGCAACATGAAGAGCAATGCCACCCGCAAAGAGTATACCCGGAAATCAAAGGTGATGGCCAAGGTTCGACAACTGATGATCGCGGTGCTCGACGATGAATTGCGTTGGCAGGCTTATGCAAGCGAGATGAAACAGGCAAACATCAGGCGTCCGGCATTTCAAGACGAGTTCGCAAAAAACATTCCAGGCTGGCGGGAAATAGACTGATATGGAACAGAAGCGAGAAAGATTGCATTGTTTATTTAAGAACTTTATTTCTCACGCGAAGCCGCGAATAACGCAAAGCGTAAAAGAATCTTTTTATCTTAACTTGGCGCCTTAGCGTCTTTGCGTGGAAAAGTGATATGCCATGGCGACAATGATTCCGGAAAATGTTAAAACGTTTAAAACCGAAGGCGAAAAAGCTTTTATCACTTCTTACAAAAGGTCGCCAAACCCGATGATCATTATATTGTTTGGTATTCTCCGGACTTGAACGATCAGGAACCCGATTTCGTGGTTTACAGCAAAAATACCGGAATTGTGATCTTGGAGGTGAAAGATTGGGCGCTTGACCAGATCATGGAGGCCGACCCGCAGTGTTTAAATCCGAAAAGGGGCAAAGGTCGAGGCACAAACCAATCCCCTCCAGCAGGCAAGCGGATACATGTATGAGTTGATGGATATCCTCAGGCGTGACGGCCAACTGATATCCAGAGATCCAGCCCATGTAGGCAAGCCGATCATCCCCATGTCCTACGGGGTCGTCTTCACCAACATCAATAAAGACGAATACCAAAAAAAGGGCTTTCATCGGATTCTTGGCACGGATAAAGCCTTTTTCTGGGATGACCTGCATCCCCAGTCGGAGATTTGCCAGGATCCATCAGGCAGTTGTTTCAACCGCATTTTCGACCAGATGTTTCCACCGCTGTTTCGGTTCAAGCTCAGCGGCAAAGAGATGGACCACCTCAAGCAGCTCATTTTCCCATCGGTGCGGGTGGAGATTCCTGAACGCAGCCCCAATCCATACCCGGTCCGTTGTTCGCGCCTGAAATCGCTGGACAACCACCAGGAAGCCATTGCCAGAAAGTTCGAGAACGGTCATCGGATTCTTACCGGACCATCCGGGTGCGGAAAGACGCTGATTTTGGTTCACAAAGCCGCATCCTTGCTGAAATACAATCCCAAGATCAAAACCATTCTGTTTGTCTGCTTCAATGTCACGCTGGTCAACTACATCAAGCGCCTTCTGTCGGGCAAAGGGTTACCACTTGGGGAAAATGGCATTCAAGTGATCCATTTTTATCAGTTGTGCGCCGATATCTTGGACGAGGAAGTGGTTTTTGAAAAGGAAGATACGGACTATTACGAGCTGATTATTCAGACCGCATTAGAAAAGCTGGAAACCAGCAAACTCAGCTATGATGCAATTTTGGTTGATGAAGGTCAGGATTTTTCAGCGGATATGTTGCGGGTGATTACCGGTGTGTTGAATCCGAAAACCGATAACCTGACCATTGCCCTGGATGAAAATCAGAACCTGTATCGCAAGGATTTTACCTGGTCGGATGTGGGCATCAAGGCTCGCGGTCGGGTCCACAATATTTCCTACGTTTACCGCAGCACCCAGCAACTATCTCGCTTTGCCTCCACATTTATGGCAAACACGTCTAGAGAAAAGAAATCCAGTGGCCATGAACAAAAAGAGCTGTTCCCTGACTTTTTTGATTTCAGCGGGCCTTTGCCGGAAATTGTTCAATTGAAGGATTTTGAGACCATTTGCCAGTATATAGCGGACAAAACCACTGAAATCGTCGAAAAAGACGAGTGCCCCTTTTCCGAAGTAGCAGTTCTATACGTCAAAAAGACCCCACCGGACGGCACATCCCAAACGGTTCCGGAAATGATTGAACAGGCACTGGCGGCCAAGGGCATCTTCAGCAACTGGATTGCCAGAGACTATCAGAATAAGCGCACCTACGACATCACCACCAACAGCGTTGCCATCAACACGATCCACAGCGCCAAAGGTTTTGATTATGCCTGCGTGTTTCTCGTTGGCCTGGATTCCGTTGATGAAACCAAGGCAACCGCCGAACAAATCGAACGACTGGCCTACGTTGGCATGACCCGGGCGCGTTACCAGCTTTATATCCCCTACATCAGTAAAACACCGGTCATTGAAAAATTACTGGCAGCCATTTGAAAAAATTAACGATTCAAGGCTAATAAGAAGTTTGAAATTTCGGCTTGCTGCTAGATTTTGGTTAAGATCATCAATGGTCCTACAGTCTAATCGTCTGACCCCATCTGACAAAGTGGTGTGGTAATCTTGGCATTAAGCTCAGCTTTATTAGCACCGTAGTCAATTGAATCGGATGGAGGCCAATGATGACGAAAAATATCTTAGAAAATTGGGGTTCGTTAACAATCAAACTCAAAATCGATTTCTAGGTATTGAATTCCGGGCTTGGTTACGCGGTGGATGCCTTGCATAATCATGGCAATCATATTTTTATCAACATCGCTCGCATATGCAGGTGACCGAACAGGATATCTAAAAAGAGACCCACTCTTCGAAAACCGGGTCAACATTCACGACCGTAACGGATCAGTCAATGGTTATCTGAAACAAGATCCGCTATTTCAGAATCGCATGAACGTATACGACAGCCAGGGACGCCAAAAAGGCTATTTGAAAAAAGATTATCTGTTTAAAGACCGAACCAATATTTACGATGAGACTGGCCAACAGAAGGGTTATTTGAAACCGGATGCCCTGTTCGACAATCGGACAAATATTCATGAGAAAGATGGCCGTCAGAAAGGATACCTGAAACCGGACGTTCTTTTTGATGATCGGACCAATATCTACAAGAGCGATTGAAAGGAGTTGCTTTGACAACGTCGTAATTGATTTTTTTCTCACACCTGACGGCCCCAGCGGACGGAGGGTGCGCAAATATTTGGCTCAGCACGCTCCAGGTCTTTATCGTATTGCCGGACCATGGTCAGAATTGATGTCCCAGGCACATGCCGCTTATCTATTGCCGCCGACAAACCTAACCTTTTCTGAAAAACTCAGTGAGTGCCTGGCTCAATCATCCGATAGATTCTGGTCAGGCAGTTTTGAGGTGGCGCCCGAAGAAACCACTGCCGAACTGGATGCAGCGTTAAATAATTTGATCGAGGGTGCAGGTCCTGATGCCGATTGGTCCTCATTAATAAAACGGCTCCCACAATCCTTCCCGTCTTCATACACGTATTTCTCAACTTCATCATTTGCTGAAACAAATCGGCGCGCTTCCCGATTCAGTGCAAATGATGGCGGATCTGATCGACGCCAAGCATCCGCCACTCAGACCGATACGTGTTTACCATCTGGCCAACTTTCCTGAATTGAATGCATGGCAGCAGGCAGTATTGGGCAAGCTTGGCTGCCGATGCTCCGCCTCCGGACCAGGCGCTGCAAGATTTGTTGCCGCATGCATTGGAACCGCCCACGACGGCCCATTCTTCATTGCTGGCCGCCAGAACCCTCTTTGAACAGTCGGACCAACCGATCCAACCGGATGGCAGCATGCGCGTTCTGGCTGCCCGCGACCGATTGGAGGAGATCGAGGTCGCTGCCGGCATGATTCAAAAGGCCCTTGACCAAGGCGATGAGAGCTTGCAACTGGGGCGTCTTGCTGCCCAACGATGCATTTACCGCACAAACCATAGAGACGGTCTTCAACCGATACGGCTTGCCGTCTGTCCGGTCTGGAACGCGCGATTCACCAGCGCGATGTGGGCAAAGAGGTGGTTCGCCTGTTGTTGGTGTGCCTGCGCAAACCGGCGCCGATCATGTCCATCGCAGCGCTGCTGACATCACCCTTGATGCCCTGGTCCATGGAAGAGGGCCACAACTATGCCCAGGCGGTCATGGACGGTGATGTGCTGTTGAAAAAAAAACAGCTTGATGGTCATGCCAAGCGACTGATGGGATTACTGGATGACGGTGCCGATACGCCAGCGACCCTTGAAATGCATTTAAAACGGTTCAGAACTCTGCTTGAAGCAGGCGACCGGCTGCCGGATCATCGGCAGCGTGCCGTAGGCTGTGTTGATAACCTCTTGCTCGCAATGAAGGACATGCCCGACATCCAATGGGATCGGTTGCTTTCCATTGCCAAGCCGGAGCAAATTTACACCACTGAAGAGCGCCTTTATTGGCAAGAAGGGGTTGCCGTTTTCCATGAAGGCCTGGAACCATGGCGCACCGTCAATCATTTGCTGGTCCTTGGATTCAACGATGGCCACTTTCCATCGGGAAGCCGGGCATCGGCTGTCTTTACGGAGGCCGAGTGGGAACAGGTGGCCTCAAATGGATGGGCGGTGACCACCGCAGAATCGTTTAGAGAACGGCAACGAGAGGTGTTTGTCCGTCAACTGGCCTCGGCATCCGAAAGTCTTACCATCCTTTTCTCTCGACGTGACACTGCTGGCAACGCCATGGAACCATCCAGCAGCCTGGTTTTCCTGGCCCGCCGATTCGGCTGTCAACCTGAAGATCTGGTGCTGGAGTTAAGCCGCCGGGAGGACCGTAAACAAATACCTGGTTTGGCTGTCGCCAAAGAAAGCGCACCGTCACCGCCCCGCCCACTGCCCATCGCCGATATCGATCTGAAGGTCGATCTGTTGACTGCCCTGGGCCAGACTCCCGATAAACCGATCTCCCTGTCTCCCAGTGCAGCGGATACCTTGATGGTCTCTCCGTTGGCGTGGTTTCTTGGGCGATTAGATTGCGAGCCCAGACAGTGGGTGACAGACGAACTGGATCCAATGACCGCGGGAACTCTGGCTCACAGTGTATTTGAGGAACTTTTTCCCGCAGGTAAGCCGCTAATCGACATCACATCCATTCGGGAACAGGCACCTGTACTATTGAATCAATTAACCCTGCAGATAGCTCCTTTTCTGCGCAGCCCGGACTGGCGGGTCGAACGACTCAAGCTGGAATCGGAAATCATCCGTGCCGCCGAACGATGGCGAGATTTATTGGCCTCGTGGGGTGCTGATGTGATAGGCGCTGAGCAGTGGTTGAAAGGGGTTTACCAGGGTATTCCTTTACGTGGACAAAGCGACTTACTGCTGAAACTGCCTTCCGACAAGTTGCTGGTCGTGGATTACAAGAAATCGTCCAGCGGCAAGCGTCGCAATCGCATGCGCAGTCAATTTGACCTACAGGCTCACCTGTATCGTTTGATGATCCAAACCGGCGGACTTCCTGATCTGGATACGACGCCGGCGGATATCGGGGTGGTCTATTACCTTCTCAATGATCAGACGGCCTTGTCGGACAGTGCCATTCCTGCTGATGGAACTGCACCGGGCCTGGAGATTATCGACAATGACATCTCTTCTGCAGCCATGAAGCATCTGGATCAACGCTTGGCCGAGATTCGTTCGGGAAAGGTTATGCTCAATACCACTGACGATGAAAAGTGGTGGGACAAGAATGCCAGCATCCCGATCTATGCGCTGGACAACAGTCCCTTACTGCGTCTGTTCATGCACACCGCGGAGGAGTCATCATGAGTGCGCTGCCCGAACTTACGATGGTTCCTGCCGGTGCAGGTTCCGGCAAAACCTACCGGATTAAAGAGCAGCTGGCCGACTGGGTGGTTTCTGGAGAGGTAAGCCCGGACCGCATTGCTGCCGTAACGTTTACCGAGACCGCTGCCAGCGAACTGCGGGACCGCATTCGCGTTGAACTGATGGCCCGAAATCGACTGGAGGATGCCCTGCGGTTGGACCAATCCTTTATTTCGACCATTCACGGTTTCGGCAATCGTCTGCTGGTGGAGTATGCCTTCGAAGCCCAGTGTTCGCCCGACACCCGTCTGCTGGAAGAAGATGAAGAGGGGATGCTCCTGCGCAAGGCCATTGCCAAAATCGACCGAATTGAAAGCATCAGCCGCAAGCTGGAGGCGTTTGGATACCGGTATGATTGGGCCAGTGGAACCGACAGCGCGGGCCAGTTTCGCAACCATATACTCAAATGTGTGCAAATGCTTCGGGTAATCGGCGGAGATCTGAATCGCGCAAAGCGACTGGCCTATGCGCTGCAATATATTGAGCGAATGTATGGCCCAACCGAAGATGCGGATACACTGACAACCCCGCTCAGACGCTGCGCCCAGCGCTTACTAAAAAAGTATCCTCATTGCATGCGCGACCATGTGAACTCCGATGGCGCCAAAAAGGCGGTCGAAGCCGATTATCGCTGGCTTACAGAAGCTGCCCGCACGTCGGCACTCGATGAAGACTGGAGGCTGTGGAAAAAACTCCAACGACTGAAGGTGTTTAAATCCGACAACCAGCTTCCGGCCGACTACCAGGAATTGGCACGTGAAATCATGGAGCATGCCAAAGAATTGCACGTTCATCCAGGACCTCTTGCCGATGCCAAACAGCATGCCCAAGTGCTCATGGATTCGGCATGGGACGCGTTGGCCGATTACGCCCAACGTAAACGCGACAAGGGCATTATCGACTATACCGACATGATTGATATGACCCGGCAGATGCTCGACATTCCTGAGGTGATCGATCATGTCGCCCAGCGCTTTGACTGTTTGGTGATTGACGAGTTTCAGGACACCAATCCCCTCCAGTTTGCCATGCTTTGGAAACTGCATCAGCATGGCGTCCCCGCCCTTGTGGTGGGCGATGTCAAACAATCCATCATGGGATTTCAGTCGGCCGATCCCCGGCTGATGAACAGCATGATGCACCATCATAATGAATGCTGCCAACCGCTGGATAGCAATTGGCGTTCCCAGGCCGCTTTGATGGATGTCGTCAACGCCATGGGAAGCGAGATGTTCGGCGACCGCTACACGTGTTTGACGCCTCAAGCCCCCTTCGACAGCCAGCTGCCTGCGCTGGAGGCCATAGCGTTTGAAGGCAAGAAAATCACCCATAAGGTTCAGGCCCAGCATGTGGCAGCTCGAATCAAGGCGATTCTGGAAGATGAACAACCAGCGGTTTACGATCCGCGTTTAAAATGCCACCGACAGGTGCGTGGCGAGGACATTGCCATCCTCGGGCTCACCCACCAAAGACTAAAGATGTACGCCGATGAACTGAGCGCCATAGGCATCCGTTCACGGCTGGAGCAGGATGGCTGGTTCTCAAGCCGTGCCGTACAGTTGTTGTATCACGGGCTATCGCTGGTGGCGGATCCCAATGACCGTCACGCTGCCCTGTATTTGGCGGTAACCGAACTGGGCGACGACGATTTGAATACAGCAACGGAGACGTTGCTCAATGGGAATAAGCTGGCACTTCCGTTGCTGGATCAATTGATCGAGCTTGCCAACCACAGTGAGGCACTGACCGTCGATGAACTGGTCACCCGAACCATCGATGCCATGGGGCTTTATGAAATCGTTGCGACCTGGCCCGACGCCGCTCAAGCACGCGCGAATCTGTTGAGAGTGCAGGCTGAGGCAGAGGCGTTTGTAAAGACGGATCGGGAAGCGCTGGCCGGGGGAGGTTTTTACGGCAGCGGCTTGAAGACCTTCATGGCCTGGCTGCTTGCAAAGATCGAGGAAAAAGATGGAGACCGCCAGCCGACACCTCAGGTGCATGATGAAGATGCCGTCCAGCTGTTTACCTGGCATGCGGCCAAAGGGATGGAATGGCCCATCGTTGTGGTGACGACCCTGGATCGGGATGTCAAAGGTCGGTTGCCCAGTTTGGACATTGAGTACACCAGCTTTGACGAGTTGGACGCCATTCTGGACAATGCGCGAATTGCCTTTTCTCCCGAGTTTGCCGCGCCTGAAACCAATGAACGGTTTCAAGCACCACTGGATGAAAAAGCGCGTGAGGAAGGGCTGAATTTACTCTATGTCGCCCTGACCAGACCGAGAGAACAATTGATTCTGGAATGGCCGGAGCAGCTCGAAGGGAGCACTCGGTACACCTTCTGGCATTTGTTGCAGGAATCAGCGCACATGCACCTCGATGCCAATCGTATGTGTGTCGGGGAGCAGGAATTTCCCTGCCGGGTGACGGCCGCTGATAAAGAGCAACCATCAGTTTTTGAGCACGTCGATTCACCGATGACGCCATCGCTTCCCACTATTGGCAGAAGGGCGTTGCGCCTACGATAGTCCACCAAAAGCTAACACCGGAATTCGTAACACCTTCAAGCCTCCATGGTCTGGAGGTTGAGCCGCAAGCATTTTCCATTGCAACCATCAGCTATGGTCAGCCAATAACCTTGACCCTTCAATCCGGTGCCGAGCGTGGTCTGATCGTTCATCGCACGCTTGAGTTATTGTGCCAGGGTGTTTCTGACAAGCGTGCACGTTCAGCGGTTGGGGTCTCCATCCAAGATTCAGACTGGCAAACGTTGAAGTTGGCGGCCAAAGCATTTATGCAAACCGTTTCTGAACAATTCCATCCGAGTGGCCTCCACTGGGAAGTCCCTATCGTGGGGTCGGATCAGTCAGGCAGCGTCATCAGCGGCACAATAGATCTGCTGATTGAAACCGATGACGGATATTGGATTGTCGATCATAAATCAGATGAAACCGATGATCGCCACGAGCGCTTCTTAAGATACTGGCCCCAGCTGGACTGCTATGCCAAGGCCCTTTCTGAAGGCATGGGATATCGTGTCGGGGTCGCTATTCACTGGGTGGGATATGGTGAGATTAGCTGTCTGACGACTGATCAATGAAAATAGAAAATAGAGGCAAAGCAATTGCTGTCGGGTAACGGGTCTGTTAGAAGCCAATCCGTTTAACCTGTCGATGAATGGTTTTCAGCCTGGCTTCCTTTTTCAGTGAATCAATCAAAATGATGTGTTTGATATCATTTTCGGGGTGGAACGAATAACGATTCCGAACCAGTTTAAAATCCCCGGGGGCTAAATTTTCGGTTTGTTTGAGCTCCTTGATAGACACCGGATCGATGTTGTCAGAACATAAGGGCTGCAGCAACAAGTCATAAAAAAATAGATTCCCTTCGGCAGTCAGATAGTCAAAACCGATTTTATGGTTGAACCGACGAAGGGATGCCGCATCAAGATCATCCAGCCGATTGGTGGTACATACAAGGATGCCTCTGTATCTCTCCATCTGGGTTAAAAACTCGTTGGTAAAACTGATTTCCCAGGAGTGGTTGGCCCTGTCACGGCTGAACAATAACGAGTCCGCTTCATCGATGATCAATACGGCTTCTTCTGATTCTGCTTCCTGGAACGCACGTTTTAGATTTTTTTCTCCCTCTCCCACATACATGCTTTGCAAGTCACTGATACGTCTGCAGATAATTTGTCGGTCAAGCCGACCGGCAATGTATCTGGCCAGTTCACTTTTTCCGGTGCCGGATGGTCCGTAAAACAAAAGGTTCATGTTCATCACATGATGCTGTTTCTCATTTCTCAGGCAGGCATCAAACGCTTCAAGCTGGTTGAACATGGCATCGAGATCTCCGTCAACATTCAAACCATCAACGGCGTAGTTCTGTTCAATTTCATCTTTGTCGATTGGTTCCTCACCATTGTTGACGAGGGTTTGATAAGATCCCAGGGTCATCTCTATGGTGTTGAAAAAATGGATCTTCGATGAGTGATAATTTTCTTTGGCTTTTCTTATGGCCATATCGATGACGCCTGCATTGACATCATACCTTTTGGCCAAATTGGTGATGTCAGCCAGACTGCAATAGGTTTTGCATTTGTTTTTTCTGAGTATGCTATCCCATAACAACACTCTTTGAGATTTGTTGAAGGATTTAAAAGGAAGGCTAAACGCAAACCGACGCAAAACGGAATCTTCTATGGAATTAATACGATTGGTTATCCAGATCATCCGTGTTCCAGGCTGGTCAAGAAGATGATTGAGCCACCCCTTGTCCTGAGTTTCTCCATTCATAAACCATGAGTTTTGTGTATTCAGCAAGTTGTCTGCCTCATCGACCAAAACAATTGAGTCTTGATTGAAATTGGTGGTATTTAAGCAGGCAATAATGGACGCTCTTCTGTGTTTGGTGGTGTTTTCTTCACCACGAGCAATTTCATATGAAGGCATTTTTATCTGGTCCAACAAGCTGTATGCAAAACTGGTTTTGCCAGTTCCCGGAGGACCGTAAAGCAAGATATGGGTAGGTGAATCGGCCTTGGTTTGAAAAAGATTTAAAATATGAGTCGTTTGATCTTTTTCAACCAGGAAATTGTTGAGTGCGCCGGTTCCTTTTGGAACCGGTTCATAAAACTTTTTTGTAATATTTTGATCTGACGGATTTTGGATCAAATTTAAAAATTCATTCTCAGCACTGATTCCCCATTTATCAACCTCATACAGTCCGATTTTGGTAAGCTTGCCGTATACAACGGGATGAAGCTCTTTTTTACTGACTCCGAGAATGTTGGCCAGATATTTCTGTCCGGCAAACCGGTGGCATTCAATGTGAGATATAAAATATTCCTCAGCATGAGTGTATGTATTGGCAATAAACATAAACGTACAAAGCTCGGCTTCCCTGTCACTGAGGTCAAACAGTTTTTTCAGGGCAATGATATTTTTTTCAATTTCAGATTTCTTTTGAATTTTTAGAGATGCTGATTTATTCTTCAGCAATCTGGATGCCTGGTGCCAGAACCGATGTTTTGTGGCCGATTTTGATTCACGGAACAACTTGGTCATCTCCTGTGAAAAATCATAGGGATCCAGTGCTGTCTCGGAAATTTGTCCTTCGAACCGGATGCTGTCCTCTATTTCAACATTGGATAGCATCAACTTTCCCAAGCTCCTGCATTTCTGAACCTAAAAGCCAGCATAATAACTTCATCGTCTCAGAATCAAAGCACGGATATCTACGGGTATGCCTTTCCAGCCAGATGATGCATTTCTTTAGTACATAAAGATCATTGGCATCCGGCTCCATGTGGATCCCATTGGTGGCAATATCAGTTTCAAGCGATGGAAATTGCATAATGGCCCCCTACAGTTTCTTTTACAGATACCGATAATTATTAATGCGTTATTCAGTCTGGCGCTACTGTTTCGGATGATACGGTCAATATAATCCACTATCGTTCCATATGGCGGAATGGAAATGCACAATTCTGGGAGACAGCATGCCGGAGAAAAAGGATTATTACAGCAGCTACGGGCAAAAATTGATCAGCCTTTTTGCCAAGCTTCTTTTCACGCAACGCGGCCGAAATTCACTAGTCGAACTCTCTCGCATGCTCAGTTGCTCGAAACAGACGGTGCTGCGCCTGGTGGATGATATCCGTCGTTCTTATGGGGTGGAAATAGAGGAATACTTAGAAGGCAAAAGAAAATATTATCGAATTCAGCGCCTAAAAAACAGCAACCCTTCCCTGAATATCACCGAAGCAGAATTGAATGCACTGTGTATGTGCAAGACATTTGCCGAGCATCTTATCGGCAAAGAGATTTTTGAAGAGGCCTCAAGGGGCTTAGAAAAAAGCCAGGCAACCTTATCCGATGAAAATTATGGCGGATCGCAGCATTTTGACTCTTTTCAATCAGGAAGCATCGATTATACACCCCATCAGGAAACAATTACGAACATTAATTGATGCGATGAATGATCGAAAAATCTGTAGCGTCACCTACAAGTCAATTTTAGACACCAGAGCCAAACGGTTTTACATAAAGCCGCTAAAAATATTTTCCCACAATGATTCTGTATATTTACATGCGCAACTGGCAAAGGCACCGGGAAAAACCTATGTGACACCAAAATTTGATCCCATACTGGCAATTCACCGCATAAAAAGTATCAAAGTCACGGAGCGTCTCTACGTGCCGCCGGTCAATTATGACTTTGGCAGGGTATTCAAACAGAACTTTGGTTTGATTAAAGAAGATGCTCTAGAGGTCGAAGTCGAATTCAAAGGATATTTTGCCAAATATGTGGCTGAACGGATTTGGAGTCCGGTTCAATCCATTCGTAAAAAGAACGGTAAAACCATCCTGAAATTCATTGCCTCGTCGAAACCCGAATTGCTGTCATGGATATTGTCGTTCGGTGAAGAGGCCAGGGTTCTTAAACCGGAATGGTTGATAGATCGTATCAAGGAAAAAATCGATCAAGTTCAGCTGCAGTATAATTAACGATAATTTGGAATGGTGTTTGGACGTTTGTCGACATCCAAACCCGTCGTCAATGCTGCTATGCGGTGTTTCCCTCCGCCTCCTATACCTTGCTTCAGGGAAACACGGATGTACGCCTTGACGCCGACTTTTCCGGCTGCAAGCCAGGTCCCAAAGACATGCTGGATGCATGGGTGGAGAAGGTAGAAACTGAATGGATATTGTGATTCATCGCGGCACCAGGGAAATTGGAGGAAGCTGTGTCCAATTGACATCTGGAAGTCAATCCATTCTGCTGGATGCCGGCCAACCATTGGGTGATACTTCCAGCCCTATCGATCTGTCCATGCTTGATTTCAGTGATGTATTGATCAGTCACCCGCACAAGGACCATTACGGGATGATTGAAGGGATAGAAAAGAATAAAACCATCCATGTCGGTGAACTCGGACGAAAGCTCATAGATGCGGGACGTATTTTCATGGGACAATCCGTCCTGAACAACAGTTTCAGTTTCTATGAAAACCGCAAGCCATTTCCAGTCGGACCGTTTACAGTTACCCCCTACCTGATGGACCATTCGTCGGTGGATTCCTTTGGGTTCCTGATCGAAGCTGAAGACAAGAGAATTTATTACAGTGGTGATTTTCGTGCTCACGGGATGAAAGAGAATGTCTTTAAATGGTTCCTGGCCGATCCACCGAAGAATGTCGACCTCCTGTTGCTCGAAGGGACGATGCTGTCGCGTATGGGCCAGGACAGTGAGAAGGAATCGGATATTGAAGAACAGATGCTCGGCATCTTAAAGGCTACTTCAGGACCCTGTTTCATGATCGGTTCCGGCCAGCATATCGATAGGATATGTGCCGCTTTTCGCGCCTGCATTCGTGCGAACCGAATTTTTGTGCTTGATATTTACACCGCCTACATTCTTCGTCTGGTTTCTGCCCGATTCAAGAATGTCCCCGATTTTACGGACAAACACTTCCGGGTGCTTACCAAAGGAAAAACGGCAGGCGTCCATTTTTCGAAAGTCAATGCCCATCGAAAAAGATTCAGAGACTTCATCCCCGATATTTTCGCGCCGACAGTTCAGATTGGCAAAGCGGAGATTCTGAAAAACCCAGGGAAATTCTTTTTGAAAGTCAGCAATTTTTCAGACCTGCTGAATGCATTGGATCACACCCGGGCAAGTGTAATTTATTCCCAATGGGGTGGGTATAAGAAAGAAGCGTTTAATCCCGCTGGATTCCAAAAGTTGATTGACCTGGAAAATAATCCCAATATTGATTTTCATGATGTGCATACAAGCGGACATGCAGTGGTCAGCGATCTGCAGAAACTTGCCAGTGCACTCAATGCTAAAATGCTCGTGCCGATCCATACCGAGCATAAAAAAGGATACAGCAACCACTTTGCCAGCGTCAGGGTGTTGGATGATGGTGAGGTATTATCTATCTAATTGAAATTGTTTTGTTTTTAAAATCTTGGCCGGCTGCGTTTTAAAAGCCAAATGGCTTTTCGAATAAAAAAATAAAATTTTTCACAGCAGGGTAAGAAAGGAATCAGACAAATGACATTCGAACGTCGATTTACAAGTGTAGAAAAATTGAAAGCTGAGCCTCTTTTCAGCCAATGCCTTTTACCCGATATAATGAACCGATTTAAAAAGGGGCCCGACAGATACAGGGATGTCTTCCCGGCAGTTCGAAAGGACCGGATTGATTTCTATTACAAGGGGGGAAAGCTCTTTTCCTATTACCATAGGGAAGGATTTAAAACCCACCACAAGTATGCATCTGTCATAAAATACGATGCTGGGAACCCGTATGTGTCTGAATCCCACCTACAGGCGATTGACAACTTTGTTGAAGGATATGAGCGAATAAAGGAAAACTGCTCCCTCTACTCAGGAATCGAAGCTTCCGGCGTCGCGCGTATTTCCGGAGATTATTCCTGTGCAAAGAAAAACAAAAACCATCGCGTCGTTGTGCTTGATATCGAAGTCTCCTTGAAACGCGAAAAAGAAGCCGATGACCCAGAAACACAGGAAAAAGATCGATCAAAGAGTGACCGCATTGATTTACTGCTTTTTGACACGAAGAGCCGCCTGCTACGATTTTTTGAGGCGAAAGATTTTTCCAATAGTGAAATCCGCGCCGTGACTGGTCGCACACCAAAAATTGTGACCCAGATGAAACGGTACAAAAAACAGCTCAACACACCGACTGTGCGTCAAGAGCTATTAGCCGGGTATTCAGCACATGTGGACGTCATAAATCAGCTCTTCGATCTCGAGCAACCGCTTCCGATACCCAGGGACATAGATCCTTTACCCCGCCTCTTGGTTTTTGGCTTCGACGAGCAGCAACGGAAAGGAAAACTCAAACACGAGATAAGCCGCTTGGAAAAGGACCATGATTTATCTGTATACGCAATAGGCAAAATCAACGGTGTGAACCCAAACACGCTATTTACTGGCGGAAAAAAACGGTGGGCAGATTAAATTGTCAATCGTACTTACAAATTATGACATTTCAGTGTAACAGAGGGTTGGGTAAAACATGTAACGGATATGAAATTATACGTTTCCCTATGATGCCTTAGCATCCGCATTCCAAATTCCCTCTGATGTAGATAGAGGGGTTGGACCAAGCCGGATGAGTGGTTAATAGGGCCGATACAGAATGAAACCGCTACAACACGCTGCATTTACAAAGACCACGCCTATATCACATGGTGTTCCTGCGGCAAGGTGAATGGATGCGTCAAATTGAACCCTCCCCGCGGCAAGCCGAGGGGAGGGTTCACCGTAAGGATAGAGAGCCGATTTTCAGTTCGCTCGCTAACCCCGCCGCAAGCAGCGGGGAATGCGCTCGCTGTAGCGGTTCATGAAGGACGCCACGATGCGCAATGATACTACTACAATGCTAAAGTCGTACATTGACGCTGCAACGTCCATCACCGTTTTTACCGGTGCGGGGATTTCAGCTGAAAGCGGCGTCCCCACATACCGCGGTGATGATGGGTTGTGGAACACGTATGACCCGGCCAAGTTTGCCAGTATTGACTATTTTTTTAAAGAACCGACATACTACTGGAACTTTTTTAAGGATATCAGGTACCCGATCATTTCAGCGGCCAGACCCAATCCGGCCCACAAAACACTGGCTGAACTGGAAGAAAAGGGCATTTTGAGTTGCCTGATCACCCAGAATATCGATGGGTTGCACCAGTTGGCCGGTTCCCGTAATGTACTCGAGCTCCATGGCAATACGCGGCGGATTAAATGCCTGACATGCAGGCTCGACTATCCCATGGACGAGATCTTCGGCATGCTTGCGGATCAGTTGCCGCCCCTTTGTCCGGCATGCCGGGGAACTCTCAAGCCCGATGTGGTGTTTTTCGGTGAGTCGCTGCCCCGGGATGTGCTGGACCGGGCCGTGACGGCCAGCCGTAGCTGTGATCTTTTTCTGGTTGTCGGCAGTTCCCTGGTGGTGCAGCCGGCAGCGTCCTTACCCACCCTGGCCAAGCAAAACGGGGCCACGCTCATCATCATCAATAAAGATCGAACACCGCTGGACGGGATTGCCGATATGGTGCTTCACACCGGTGCGTCAGCGGCATTGACAGGGATTCTTTAATTGCCCAATTCAGATCGAGAATACCTTGTTCTCTGGAGCGAAAGCCACGACGACCTGCCCGCCAACGGATTAGGCTTGCGCCGGCTGCGCCACTGGTCCTTCGACAAGGGCTTGATGGGCGTCGGCAACCAATACGAGGACGAGGTAACGGTGTCCGGCCTTTATGTGCATGGACAACAACATGCCCGGGCACATCCTCACCCTGATGGATCATCCTACCTTCAAACCTCAGGGCCGGCGTTTCCGGCCCGGCCAGGAAAAGCTTGAAAAACATCGCAAAAAGCGCTTTGCTTGATGCCGGTTATTTTCGATCGTCATAGGTTTGGGACAACCAGCGGAACCCATCGACATGACAATTAACGACCAGGTAGTGAAGACGCCATTATGAAAATTATCGATTCTGCGGTGGTCAGCCAAAGCAAATTCGTCACCCTGGTCGCGGTGGCCTATGAGGACCAGCGGGGCAAACGCAAGCACTGGCACATGGTCAGCCGGGGGGAGCGGCCCAAATGCATCACCGGCCGGATTCATCACCCCGATGCGGCCATCATTGTGCCCTTCCACCGGCAGGCAGACAAGCTGGTGGTGATCAAGGAGTTCCGCGTCCCCGTGGGCGGCTACCAGTACGGCTTCCCGGCCGGGCTGCTGGACCCGGGCGAAGACCTGGCCGCCGCCGCGGGCAGGGAACTGCGCGAGGAGACCGGGTTGGACCTGGTGCGGGTCTACCGTCAGAGCCCGGCCATTTTTTCCTCCGCGGGCATTACCGACGAGTCCATTGCCGTGGTCTTCGCCGAAGTCGAGGGCCGGCCGGACACGCGTCACAACGAGGATTCGGAAGACATCGAAGTCTTCATGCTGGATCGGGATGCGGTGCGAGATCTGCTCCAGCGCAGGGACATCGTCTTCGGTGCACGGGCCTGGCTGGTCATGGACGCCTATGTCTGTCTGGGCGGCGACTATCTGACCGGCGGCGGATAACGCCTGTCAACACGATTAAAAAGGAGAAGCGCATGTTTTACGAGTTCAGGCAGTACACCCTGTTTCCCGGCAAGCGCGCCGAGTGGGTGAAGTATATGGAGCACGTGGTCATTCCGTTCCAGGTGGCCAAGGGCATGGTCGTCCTGGGCAGCTTCGTCGACGAACAGGACGAGAATGTCTACTACTGGATCCGCCGGTTCAAGAACGAGAAGGAGCGCGAGCGGCTTTACAAGAAGGTTTACGAGAGCTCTACGTGGAAGAACGAGATCGGCCCGCGTGTCGGTGAACTGCTCGACCGCAAGAAAATCGTGGTCAAACGGATCGTGCCGACCCCGAAGTCGGTTGTTCAGTAGACGTCAGCCCGGTTCGACGGCATCACCGGCTTGGGTGCAAATCGACAAACCGCAACGACGGGTCGGAACAATCCGATGCCGCCCTTGAACGGAAGCGGGGTCGGGCCAAGCGGGATGAATGAATTTCATGGCTTTTCCGTGTGTCTGGGAGCAGCCGGATGCGTGTCGGGCAAAGCGGGTGACCGGCATTTGACGCGTCACTCATAACATGTCGTCAGGTTCAATCAAGGAAGCGAAACCGATGGATGATCACCCTGGGCTTTACGCATTTGAAAAAGAAGTCAAGAAGAAGTTTGATGTCTACAACAGCTTATTTTTGAATCTGCCTTTCCGAACGGTCAGCAACATTGGCATGCTCATTCCCTTGCTGCACCACGTGTGTCAACAGGGCCTTGACGCGGACAGGGATCCACTCGCGATCCTGGATTCCTTTTTCAGCGTTCACACCGGCATAAAAACGGAAAAAGAGAAAATTGATTTTATGTTCAATGTCATCCAGTATGTCGAGCGGCAGGTCGTGCTCTACGACAGTGCGGAAGATGCCGCCTTCGAACGACTGGTTCAGCTGGACGATCATCTGTCGCTCAAGGACTGCATCACCCTGCTGAAGAGCAATGACAAGACCTGCAGCCTGACTGACGACCTGTCCTGTTTCAGCGCCCGCCTCGTGTTTACGGCGCATCCGACCCAGTTTTACTCGCCTTCGGTCCTGGATATCATCGGCAAACTGAAAACGAAGATCGCGCGCAACGATATCGATGGGATCGACCTGACATTGCAGCAACTGGGATTGACCTCCCTGATCAATGCCCGGAAGCCGACGCCCTTTGACGAAGCCCAAAACATTATCTACCTGCTGCGCCATGTACATTACGAGGCCGTGGGCGAGCTGTATGCGAATGTAAAAAAGACCCTCCGCGACAGCTGTTTCGATTGCCCTTCAATCATCGAGCTCGGATTCTGGCCCGGCGGCGACCGGGACGGCAATCCGTTTGTTACCGCCGCCATCACCGCGGATGTGGCCGATGAACTGCGCATGAACCTGATGAAGTGTTATTATCGCGATGTCAAGCGGCTGGCGCGTAAACTGACCTTCAGGGGGGTGGAAGAGGTCCTCGAGAATCTGAGGGCCAGGCTTTACGCGACCATGTACGATCCGGCCCAAATGATCCGTTATGAAGAAATTATGGATCCGCTCGTCGAGATCAGGGCCACCCTCACAGAGAACTACAACAGCCTGTATCTTGACGAACTGGACTCCCTCATCGATAAAGTCAACATTTTCAAGACGCATTTTGCGATCCTCGATATCCGGCAGAACCATAATGTCCACCGGGAAACCGTTCAGGCCATCCTGAAAAAAGAGAACCTGATCGCCCAGCGTCTGGACGAGTTGGGAGACGCCGAATTAATCGCCGTTCTTCTGCGCGAAGACATCGCGGTGCACCCCGATCAGTTCGAGGATGCGCTTATCAAGGATACGATTCAAACGATTATCGAAATGAAGCGCATCCAGCGCAAAAACGGGAGCGAGGGGTGCAACCGGTATGTCATCAGTCATGCCGAGGATATGTTTTCGGTGCTGTATGTTTACAGCCTGTTACGGTGGTGCGGGTGGGGAAAAGGTGACGTGCCGGTCGACATCATCCCGCTGTTCGAGTCGATGGAAGGCATGAAGAACGCCGGATCCATCATGCAGGCCCTCTTCGATATCCCCCGATACAGGGCGCATGTCGCCCAGCGCCGGAATCGCCAGACCATCATGCTGGGATTCTCCGACGGAACCAAGGACGGCGGGTATCTGCAGGCCAACTGGTCGATCTACACGACCAAAGAGACGCTGTCGGCGGTTTGCGATGACCACGGTATCAAGGCCATATTCTTTGACGGCCGGGGCGGTCCACCCGCGCGGGGGGGCGGCAAGACCCATCGCTTCTATGCCTCGCACGGCAGGAACATTGCCAATCATGCCATTCAACTCACCATTCAAGGCCAGACAATTACCAGCATGTATGGCACCAAAGCGCATTTCAAACATAATTGCGAACAGCTGCTGACCGCCGGGTTGTCCACGCGTTTGTTCGAAAAAGAAAATACGATATACAGGAAAGACCGGCAGCTTATCGGGAAACTGGCGCAGTTGAGCTTTGAAAAGTACAGGGCCCTTAAAAACCATGCCATGTTCATCCCCTACCTGGAAAACAAGAGCACGCTGAAATATTATGGCAAAACCAATATCGGCAGCCGGCCCGACAAGCGCGGCGCCAAGGAGCAGCTGGACCTCGATGATCTCAGGGCGATCCCTTTCGTGGGGGCTTGGAGCCAGTTGAAGCAAAATGTGCCGGGGTACTACGGCGTCGGAACGGCCATCCAAAGCCTGGTCGCTGAAGGCAAGACCGATCTTTTAAAACAATTGTTTAACGGCGTGCCGTTTTTCAAGGCCTTGATCCTTAACAGCATGATGGCGTTGTCCAAATGTAATTTTGAATTGACCGCCTATATTGCCAAGGATGACGCCTACCACGACTTCTGGAACATGCTGTTGGACGAATACCGGCTGTCAAAAGAGATGGTCCTGCTGATTTCCGGATACCGTGCGTTGATGGAAGCGGAGCCGGTATCCAAAAAATCGATCGAGATCCGGGAACGCATCGTTTTGCCCCTGTTGGTCATCCAGCAATATGCGTTGCAGAAAATTGAGCGCAGATCCATGCACCAACCGCTTTATGAAAAAATAGTCCAGCGGTCTCTGTACGGCAATATCAACGCAAGCAGAAAT
>CAVPJS010000027.1:0-15134 GCA_963705475.1 uncultured delta proteobacterium
ACGCGTGAGAGGGTACAGGCGCGTTGCAAAACCGGCACAGAGCAAGATCGCCATCACTTGCAGCGCCCTCCATCGGTTTGTATTGTGTATTTCAATATTGTATAGTTAAAGTTAAGTTTTTACATATTTGTATATATATTTAGCCGCGACACTTTTGTGTATACCAATTTTGAGTAATTATCTCAATACGCTATCTAAATTGTCCCATTGGCTATTCAATTGGCACGAACCCTGCTTCGTTGACTCTGGATAAAAAATGGACCTACTATTGCGAAAAAACGAAGAGCTCTCCGCCATCTTGGAGGCCAGCCGCGTGCTGACGGCTTCTTTCGACCTGGAGAAAAACCTGGTGGCGGCCATGCGCATTCTGTCTTCGCATCTGGAGATGCAGCGTGGGTGTGTTTTCCTCCTCGACCCGCTTTCGAGGGAACTTCGGATCGTGGCCGCCCACGGTCTGTCCCGCGAAGCCATTCGCCGGGGGAAATACCGCATTGGTGAAGGAATCGTCGGCCAGGTGATCGAATCCGGCGAACCGATGTTTATTCCCAACATAGGGAACGAACCCAAGTTTTTGAACAAGACGGGCTCACGGCCCCAGAAGGGCGGGGGGTCATTTCTGTGCATGCCGATCGCCCTGGACGGCGAGATCCTGGGGGTCATCAGCGTCGACCGGATTTACATGGCCGAGCACGGCAACGTTGATGACGACCTGCGTGTGCTCCGCATCATATCCTCTCTCATCGCCCAGTTCGTCAAGCTTTGGAAACATTTCATCACAGCCGAAAACGAGTGTGGCGCCTTGAGGTCTCAATTGGCTGAAAAATTCAGCCTTCCAAATATCGTAGGAGAGTCACCGCCTTTTCAACAGGTGCTGAAGAGCGTAAAAAAAGTGGCCGCCACCGACACCACGGTCATTTTATTCGGTGAAAGCGGCACCGGCAAGGAACTCATCGCTCAAACACTTCACTACCAGAGTCATCGGTCCGCAGGCCAGTTTGTACCCGTCAACCTGGCAGCCTTGCCTGAAAACCTGATCGAAGTCGAACTGTTTGGTGTCGAAAAGGGTGCCTATACCGGCGCTACCGCACGGCGTATCGGCCGCTTCGAACACGCAGACAAGGGTACGCTGTTCCTGGACGAAATCGGCGAATTGCCCCTGTCGCTGCAGGTCAAACTTCTGCGGGTACTCCAGGAAAAAACCTTCGAGCGCATCGGTTCCTCCCAGCCGATTCATGTCGACACCCGGGTCGTTTCCGCCACCCATCGCAACCTGTTGGACGAGGTTAAAAGAGGTCATTTCAGGGAAGATCTCTACTGGCGCTTGAACGTCGTTCCGATTGTACTGCCGCCGCTGCGAGAGAGAAGTGTGGACATACCGCTTCTGCTGAATCACTACCTCGACAAGTTTAACCGGACATATGGCCGTAAAGTTCGCTTCGACGGAGAGGCGATCGAAGTTCTTTCAGCCTACCATTGGCCGGGCAACGTCCGCGAACTGGCCAACACGGTTGAACGACTCGTGATTATGACCGAAGCCAGCACCTTGACCCCGACGGATTTGCCGCCGGCCATCTCCAACATCGGAGACATGCTGACGCCCAATGATCACGAAAACCCGGTTGATGTAAACGGGTTGAACGGTGAGGTCGCGGTGCTTGAACGGCGGCGCATCATTCAGGCTTTGAAGAAAAGCGACTTCGTCCAGCAAAAAGCCGCCAGGGCGCTGGGTATCAGCCCCCGTCAACTCGGCTACCGCATAAAGAAGTACAACATCGACCTGCGAAGCCTATAACCCGAAACGCTTAGATACCATCTCCCGTTACTTCGCTTCTCCGTTAAACGGCCTCTCTTCCTTACCGAGCGCTTTCGTGCAGTGTCATGACCCCATCTCACCCTCACGACCTTCCTTTAGCCAAGGGGGTAGAAATTTCAACTTATTTACTTAGGACCCCCGTAAAAAATAATTCCACCGCTTGCTTGACTTGTGGCCCGTCTACTGCGCTACATCCACCCCCACACTTCTACCGCGGTCGACATTATTGTCGCCATCTACAAAAGTGTCGCACACATGTCGTCAACTGCCGAACCGACGCCGCCAATCCGGCGGTGAGCTGATGTTTTATTTTTCCTTATGGTTCCAAAAGCTTTCGCATTCCTTCGGCCCGGCTTCTACTCTTTGGCACGCTTGTTGATAGTAAGACGTCAACGGTATTGAAATCTGGAACCATCCCGAAAGGAGTATGAAGAAAAATGAGAAAGATAGCCATTTACGGTAAAGGCGGCATCGGCAAGTCAACCACCACGCAGAACACCGTGGCCGGATTGGCGGAAATGGGTAAAAAAGTAATGGTCGTTGGCTGTGACCCCAAAGCGGACTCGACCCGGCTGCTGCTGGGCGGCCTGGCCCAGAGAACCGTTTTGGACACCCTTCGAGAAGAAGGCGAAGATGTCGAACTGGAAGACGTGCGCAAAAAGGGGTACGGCGGTACCATGTGCACCGAATCGGGCGGCCCGGAACCGGGTGTCGGCTGTGCCGGTCGCGGCATCATCACCTCCATTAACCTGCTGGAGCAGCTGGGTGCCTACGCCGACAGCGAAAGCTTGGATTATGTCTTTTACGATGTACTGGGAGACGTCGTTTGCGGCGGCTTTGCCATGCCGATACGGGAAGGCAAGGCCCAGGAGATCTACATCGTTGTTTCCGGCGAGATGATGGCCATGTACGCGGCCAACAACATCTGCAAGGGAATCGTCAAATTCGCCGAAGCCGGCGGCGTACGGTTGGGGGGTTTGATCTGCAACAGCCGTAAGGTGGACAACGAACAGGAGATGATCGAGGCGCTGGCCGCAAAGCTGGGCACTCAGATGATCCATTTCGTTCCCCGTGACAACATGGTCCAGCGCGCCGAAATCAATCGCAAGACCGTCATCGAATTTGACGCCGACTCACGCCCAGGCCGATGAATACCGTACCCTGGCAAGGAAAATCGACGACAACGAAATGCGCGTCATCCCCACGCCGCTGGCAATCGACGAACTGGAAAAGCTTGCTCATCGATTATGGCTATCGCGGCTTAGAATCCGGCCACACGAACGGCACCGTACTATTGAAGGAGAAAGATAAAATGATTATGATCCGTTCCATCGTCCGTCCCGAAAAGGTGGACAATGTGCTGGCGGCCCTCATGGAAGCCGGATTCCCCGGCGTGACCAAAATGTCCGTGGTGGGACGCGGCAAGCAGCGCGGCATCAAAATCGGCGAGATCACCTATGACGAGATTCCCAAGGAAATGCTGCTCACCGTGGTGAAGGACAAGGACAAGGAGTTTGCCATCAACACTATTATTAAAGCCGCCCGCACCGGCGAAAAGGGCGCTTTCGGCGACGGCAAGATCTTTGTCGTGCCGGTCGAAGAGGCATACACCATCAGTTCCGGCATCAAGGAGACCGCCGACGGCAAAATAGAAGAGGTGAAGATATGAAAGAAATCATGGCCATCGTCCGCATGAACATGATGAACAAGACCAAAAGGGCATTGGCCGATGCCGGTTTCGGTCCATCACCGCCCGGGATGCCCTGGGGCGCGGCAAAGGCCTCGTGGACCTGCAACTGCTCAAGGGCGCCGAAAAAGGCTATGAAGAAGCCATCTCCCAACTGGGTCAGAGCCAGCGGCTTATTCCCAAGCGCGCCTTGCTGCATGGTCGTCAACGACAAACTGGTGGAAAAAACAGTCAAGACCATCATCAAGACCAACCGCACCGGCAAATCGGGTGATGGAATGATTTTTGTACTTCCCTGTCAGGAGGCCGTCCGGGTGCGCACCGGCGAAAGGGGTGATGATACCCTGGATGACGGCTGATACCCTTCGGAGACAACAACTAGAGAAGATCATCAATTCGATACGAAACAGGAGAAACGACCATGGCAATGGCCGCAGACGATAATCCGACAAAAGAATTTAAGCTGGACAATCAGGACCCTGAAAAGGTTAAGGCCCGGCTTTGACTAAATACCCACCCAAGGTGGCCCGAAAACGGGCCAAGCAGATCGTGATCAACAAGGTCGATCCGGACGGCAAGGTGCCGGAGATCAGCTCCAATGTGCGCACGATTCCCGGTCTGATCGGTCAGCGCGGATGCTGTTACGCCGGCTGCAAGGGCGTTGTCCTGGGTCCCACGCGGGACATCGTCAACATCACCCACGGCCCGATCGGCTGCGGCTTTTACAGCTGGCTGACCCGCCGCAATCAGACCGATCCAGACGGCAGCGCCGACGGTCACAATTTCATGCCCTATTGCTTTTCCACGGACATGCAGGATGAGGAGATTATTTTCGGCGGCGAGAAAAAACTGCAAGCAGGCCATCCAGGAAGCCTACGACAACTTCAAACCCAAGGCCATCGCCGTATTCTCCACCTGTCCGGTGGGTCTGATCGGTGATGACGTCCACGCCGTTTGCCGGGAAATGAAGGACAAACTGGGCATCAATGTCTTCGGTTTTCCTGCGAAGGCTACAAGGGCGTCAGCCAGTGCGCGGGTCACCATATCGCCAACAACGGCATCTTCAACCATGTGGTGGGCCTGGACGACACGATCAAGGAAGGAAAGTACCAGCATCAACCTGCTGGGTGAATACAACATCGGCGGCGATGCTTTTGAAATCGAGCGGATGTTCGAAAAATGCGGCATCACCCTGGTTGCTTCATTCAGCGGCAACTCCAGCATCGAGGCCTTTGCCAACTCCCACACGGCCGACCTGAACCTGATCATGTGCCACCGCTCCATCAACTACGTGGCCGAGATGATGGAGACCAAATTCGGCGTACCCTGGATCAAGGTCAATTTCATCGGTGCGGCAGCCACGGCCAAATCCCTGCGCAAGATTGCCCAGTATTTTGACGAGCAAGAGCTTACGGACAAAGTGGAAGCGGTCATCGCCGAGGAAATGCCGGCCGTCGAGACCGCCTGCGCAGCAGGTGCGCCCCCGACACCGAAGGCAAGCGGGCCATGCTGTTTGTGGGCGGCTCCCGCGCCCACCATTACCAGGAGCTGTTCGGCGAAATGGGCATGAAGACGCTTTCGGCCGGTTATGAGTTCGGCCACCGCGACGACTACGAAGGCCGCAAGGTGCTGTCCGGACATCAAGGTGGATGCGGACAGCCGCAACATTGAGGAGCTTCAAGATCACAGCCGGATCCGGACCGCTTCGATCCGCGCATCAGCAACGCCAGAAAAGGTGGAACTGGAGGCGAAGGGGCTGCGGTTCAGGCGAATACGACGGCATGATGCCCGAAATGCCAGAAGGCTCACTGGTGATCGACGATCTCAGCCAGTATGAAACCGATCAGCTCATCGAAATATTCAAACCGGACATCTTCTGCGCCGGCATCAAGGAAAAATATGCCATCCAGAAACACGGCATCCCCATGAAGCAGCTGCACAGCTATGATTCCGGCGGACCCTACGCCGGTTTCAAAGGCGCCATCAATTTCTACAAGGAGATCGACCGCATGGTCAACAGCAAGGTCTGGAGTACATGAAAGCGCCCTGGCAGGAAAAGCCCGAACTGTCGGCCACCTATGCATGGGAGTAGTGAATGGCAATATCAACGGTGCCCGTCGACATCTCTACACCGAGTGAATACAGGAGATAAGAACACATGTTACTGCGACATACCCCCAACGAAATTAAAGAACGCAGCGCCCTGACCGTCAATCCGGCCAAGACCTGCCAGCCGATCGGCGCCATGTACGCCGCCCTGGGAATCCACGGCTGCCTGCCCCACAGTCACGGCTCCCAGGGCTGCTACGCCTATCACCGCAGCGCTCTGACCCGCCATTACAAGGAACCGGTCTCGGCGGCCACCAGCGCCTTCACCGAAGGCGCCTCGGTGTTCGGCGGCCAGGCCAACCTGGTGCAGGCCATCGACAACATCTTTACGGTGTACAACCCGGAGGTGATCGCCGTTCATACCACCTGTCTGTCGGAAACCATCGGTGACGACATTCCGCAGATCGTCGCCAAGGCCAAGGCGGACGGCAAGGTTCCCGAGGGAAAATTCGTCATTCATGCCAATACGCCCAGCTACGTGGGATCTCATGTCACCGGGTTTGCCAACATGACCAAGGCCATGGTGGATTACTTTGCCGAATCCAATGGGCACAAAGAAAAAACGATCAACTTGATTCCCGGTTACGTGGAGCCTTCGGACATGGAGGAAATCAGGCGCATGGCCGATATCATGGGCATTGCGACCATCATGTTCCCGGACACGTCCAAGGTGCTTAACGGTCCACTGACCGGCAAATACAGGATGTTTCCCGAAGGCGGCGTCACCATCGACGAGTTGAAGAAAAGCGGCGGCAGCATGGGCACCATCGCCCTCGGCCGGCTCGCTTCCATGCCGGCGGCCCGGGCTCTGGATGCCAAATGCAAGGTGCCCTGCGAAATTCTGGATCTGCCCATGGGGCTGCACGGCACCGACGCTTTCGTGGATACCCTGCGCCGCATGGCCGGCGTGAACGTGCCCGACGCGCTGAATCTGGAGCGTGGCCAGCTGGTGGACATCATCTCCGACATGCACCAGTACTTCTATGGCAAGCGGGTGGCCATTGTCGGTGACCCGGATCAGGTGCTGGCCTTGACCCACTTCCTGGTCTCGATAGACATGCGGCCGGTGCATATCGTCACCGGCAGCAAGGCCGGCAAAAAGTATGAGAAATCCTTGCGGGAAGCCGTATCCGAAAGCCCCGAAGCGGTCAACATCAAGGTGCCCGGCGACATGTTGCTCTTCCACCAGTGGATCAAGAACGATCCCGTGGATCTGATCATCGGCAACACCTATGCCAAATACATTGCCAAAGATGAGGACATCCCGCTGGTGCGTCACGGTTTCCCCATCTACGACCGCATCGGGCACAGCTACTTCTCCACTATGGGCTACCGCGGCGCCATGCGCCTGTTGGAGAAAATCCTGGATGCCATCCTGGACCGCAAGGACCGCGATGCCGACGATATCACCTTGGAACTGGTCATGTAAGTCAGATGACGCCAGACAGGGGGACGATGTCCGATGACAGCAGACAACCTTCGCACCTCGGAAATCCATCCCAGCCAACTGTAACCGGAAAATAGGAAAAAAACATGCCTTCGATCCCTATCCTAAAAGAACGTCAGTCCCAGATCCATCGCAAGGGCAGCGAACCCTTCAAAATGACATGCGGCAAGCACAGCCTGGCCGGTTCGGTCAGCCAGCGGGCCTGCGTGTTCTGCGGTTCCCGCGTGGTGCTCTATCCGATCGCCGATGCCCTGCACCTGATCCACGGGCCCATCGGCTGCGCGGCGTATACCTGGGATATCCGCGGAGCCCTCTCCTCCGGGCCCGAGCTGCATCGGATGAGCTTCTCCACCGACCTTCGCGAGAAAGATGTCATCTTCGGCGGTGAGAAAAAACTAAACGCCGCGCTGAGCGAACTGATCGACGCCTACAAGCCCAAGGCCGCTTTTGTCTACTCCACCTGCATCGTCGGCATCATCGGCGACGATGTGGCCGCCGTCTGCCGGAAGCTGGAGAAGGAAAAGGGAATTCCGGTGCTGCCGGTCCATTCTGAAGGGTTCAAGGGTACCAAGAAAGACGGCTACAAAGCCGCTTGCGACGCCCTGTTCAGGCTGGTGGGCACCGGCAGCACGGCAGATATCTCACCTGTGAGCATCAACATCCTGGGGGAATTCAACATCGGCGGGGAAGCCTGGCTGATCAAGAAATACTACGAGCAGATGGGGGTAGAAGTGGTTTCCATCATGACCGGTGACGGCCGTGTGGACCAGGTGCGCCGCAGCCACGGCGCCGCCCTCAACGTGGTGCAGTGTTCCGGGGCGCTGACATTTCTGGCCGAGATGATGGAAGAGGCGTACGGCATTCCTTACCTCCGTGCCTCCTATTTCGGTATCGACGATATGGCCAAGGCGCTTTACGACGTGGCCGGTCATTTCGGCGGCTATCCGGAAATCATGGCCCGCACCCGCGACATCGTGCGCAGCGAGGTAGAAGCGATCATGCCCGAGCTCAACCGCATCAAGGCCGATCTTTCCGGCAAACGGGCAGCCATTTACGTGGGCGGCGCCTTCAAGGCCTTCTCCCTGATCAAGGCCCTGCGCTACCTGGGAATGAAAGTGGTGCTGGTGGGCTCCCAGACCGGCAACCAGAGCGATTACGTTACACTGCGGGAGATGTGCGATGACGGCACCATCATCCTGGATGATGCCAATCCCCTGGAGCTGTCCAAGTATATCATCGAGAAGCAGGCCGACCTGTTCATCGGCGGCGTCAAGGAGCGCCCCATCGCCTTTAAGATGGGCATCGGCTTCTGTGATCATAACCACGAACGCAAGATCCCCCTGGCTGGATTTGCCGGAATGCTCCAGTTCGCGCGCGAGGTCCACATTTCGGTAACCAGCCCGGTGTGGCAGTTTGTCCCTGCCCGCGCGGCGACATGCTGAACAGGAAAGGATATGCCCGTGAAATCCGCCATTCGGACAGAAAATTTCAGCGCCACCCAAAATGCCTGCACCCTGTGCGCGCCGCTCGGTGCGGCCTTGGTGTTCAAAGGCATCGCCAACGCCGTGCCCTTACTGCATGGGTCTCAGGGCTGCTCGACTTATATCCGGCGATACATGATCAGTCACTTCAAAGAACCAATCGACATCGCCTGTTCCAATTTTGCCGAGGATACGGCTATCTTCGGTGGGGGGGCCAACCTGAAACTGGCCTTCGACAATATCCGCCACCAGTACAGCCCTGATCTGATCGGGGTGGCCACCACCTGCCTGTCGGAGACCATCGGTGACGACGTGCCCATGTTCATCAAAGCCTATCAGAAAGGGTGCCGGAACGAAGCCTTGCCGGCACTGGTGCACGTTTCCACACCCAGCTATCAGGGGACGCACATGCAGGGGTTTCACGGCGCCGTGCGCGCTCTGGTTGCCGCCCTGGCTGAGTCCACGAAAACGGGCGAGCACCCGTCGGTGAACCTGTTCCCCGGCATGGTGTCGCCGGCCGACCTGCGTCACCTGAAAGCGATCCTGGCGGCCTTCCGTTTGGACGTCGTCCTGGTGCCCGACTACAGCGACACCCTCAATGGCCCCTTGTGGACCGAATATCAGCGTATTCCACAAGGCGGCACCAGTGTCTCGGCGCTGCGAAGCACTGGCGGAGCCGCCGCCAGCATCGAATGCGGTGCCGTGCTGGCCGGAGAAAAAGAGACGGCCGGCACCTGGCTGCAGGAGTCTTTCGGAGTGCCGGTCCACCGCATTGGGCTTCCCATCGGTATCCGCCAGTCCGATCAATTCTTCGAATTGCTTTCCACCATCAGCGGCCGTCCAGTTCCTGCAGCGTATACCGCTCAACGCGGCCGCCTGTTGGACGCCCTGGTGGACGGTCACAAACACCTCAACGGGGTGCACGCCGCCCTGTTTGGCGAAGAAGATCTGGTGGCCGGATTGGCCGCTTTTTGCGGCGAACTGGGCATCATACCCGTCCTCTGCGCCACCGGTGGGCGCAATGGGCGCTTTGCGCAAACCGTACGAAGCGTGGTGCCGGAACACTACCATTCACGAATGCAGATCATGGAGGATGTGGATTTCGTCACGATCGAAAAGGTTCTCGAGAATCTCGGCGTGGATCTGCTCATCGGCCACAGCAAGGGCTACACCATGTCCCGACGCCTGAAACGACCCTTGCTCCGGGTGGGATTCCCAGTACACGACCGCGTTAACGGCAGCCGGTTGCTGCACCTGGGGTACCGCGGCGCCCAGCAGCTGTTCGATAGGATTGCCAACACGTTGATTGAGGTGAAACAGGCTCGGTCCGATGTGGGCTATACGTACATGTGATCGCTGTCAGAACGCTGAATGAGCGGCTGTAAAGCGGCAAAAAACCGGAACCAGGAAAAATGAACATAGACAACCATCCCTGCTTTAATCCCGGCGCCTGCACTTCCTTCGGACGGGTTCACCTGCCGGTCGCTCCCCGCTGCAACATCCAGTGCAAATTCTGCAACCGCCAATTCGACTGCGTCAACGAAACGCGTCCCGGGGTCACCAGCGCCGTCCTCTCTCCCGGTCAGGCCATGGTGTACCTGGAAGAGGTGTTTGCCCAAAAGAGAAATATCTCCGTGGTGGGCATCGCCGGCCCGGGAGATCCGTTTGCCAATCCCGCGGAAACCCTGGAGACCTTGTCCCGCGTACGATCCCGGTATCCGGAGGCCATCCTGTGCGTGGCCACCAACGGCCTCAACCTGATCCCCTATCTCGATGAACTGGAACGGCTGAAAGTGAGCCATGTCACCGTGACGGTCAATGCCGTGGATCCGGCCATCGGAGCGCAAATCTACTCCTGGATGCGGCTGGGTAAACGAGTGGTGCGTGCCGCAGAAGGAGCAGAAGTCCTTTTGGAACGGCAATTGAAGGGAATCACCGGCCTTAAGGAACGGGGCATCGTGGTCAAGGCCAACAGCATCATCCTGCCTGGCGTCAACGAGGACCATATCGAGGCCGTGGCGCGCCGCATGGCCGACCTGGGCGTGGACCTGTTCAACGCCATGCCTTACTACCCCAATGCCGGCTCTGAATTTGAGCTCCTGGCCGAACCGGACACAACGACCGTTGAGAAGATCCGTAATAATGCAGGGTTGCATGTCAAACAGATGCGCCATTGCACCCGCTGCCGCGCCGATGCCGTCGGTCTGCTGGGAGAGACCCCTGATGAGGACTTGATGAACATGCTCACCGCCTGCCGGCGGCTGGATGTAAAAACGCCCCGGTTCGGCAGGGTGTCGCCGCGTCCCTGCGTAGCGGTAGCCAGCATGGAAGGGGTGCTGGTGAACCAGCACCTGGGCGAAGCGGAAAAACTGTTGGTCTATGGCGAGAAAGAGGGCCGGGTTCAACTGCTTGAAGCCCGTTCCACCCCGGAAAAAGGCGGTGGCATGCAACGCTGGCAGGCGATGGCCGACACATTGTCGGACTGCAGCACCCTGCTGGTCAGCGGGGTCGGAACCAACCCCAAAAAAGTGCTTTCGGCAGCCGGCATCGAGGTGATGGAAATAGAAGGACTCATAGAAGAAGCGGTGCGGGCCGTTTTTGCCGGCGAAAACCTAAACCACATGACCAAACGCACCCTTGCCGCCTGCGGAAAATCGTGCAGTGGTAATGGCATGGGGTGCGGATAGAACGCTGAATTGGGAAATTAAGGGATTCGAAAATTGAGGGGTTTAAATTATCAGTAAGAGGTGCATCATTTTCATGCTCCGTTGGTCGCCCGGGCCATGTGCGTTCAATACCAAAACCAACCACAGGAGTGTTGCAAATGGAAAAACCGGAACATCATATTTTCGTCTGTGCCAGTTTCCGTGCCGAAGGCGACCCCAAGGGGGTTTGTCACAAAAAAGGCTCGGTGGCGCTTATGCCATACATTGAAAACGAGATTCTCGACCGTGGTCTGGACGCCCAGATTACCAGCACCGGCTGCATGAAGGCCTGTGATTACGGCCCGGTGATGGTCATCCAACCCAAAGGAGTCTGGTACGGCAATGTGGACAGTGAGGAAGCCGTGGATGAAATCCTGGATGCCCTTGAAGATGGAGAAATTGTCGAAAAGCGGCTGCTCACATAGCGGACGTCTATCCCGCTGGGACATTTGTCGACTGAATGGAGAATTCCATGGACGCACAGGCGCTAACGATCCGTCCTGCTGAGCGGGAAGATCTGGATGCCATGGTTTCGCTGTTGCAGGCGTTGTTTGCCATTGAAAAAGACTTTACCCCCGATCCGGACCGCCAGCGAAAGGGGCTGCTGCTTTTTCTGGACGGCTGCGGAAAGCATCGCTCTATTCTGGTAGGGGCAATGGAAGACCGTGTTATCGCCATGGCAACTGTCCAGATCCTGGTCTCAACGGCCGAAGGTGGGCCCGTGGGACTGGTGGAAGACGTCATTGTCCGGGAAGACTGCCGCGGCCGCGGGATTGGTCGGCGTCTGATGACCGCCCTCAGATCCTGGGCGGCCCAGCGCGGCCTGACACGATTGCAGCTTCTGATGGACCAACACAACCAGCCGGCCCTGGATTTCTACCGTAAAATGGGCTGGCACATCACAGGGTTGGTCTGTCTGCGTAAAGCCGACATGACGACAGATGCCTATTGAGCCATACGAAACCGATCGGATCGTGAAGACGCAATCGAAATTTCACCTCCTTCTTTGGCAGTCCATCAGAACCTGAAGCGGCACAAAACGATGAAAGCCGACTCAACAAAGAGGCCCGTCATTATTGTCGATACCACCTTGCGCGACGGCGAACAGGCACCCGGAGTGGTCTTCAGCTTGAGGGAAAAGATCGCCATCGTTCGCCTGCTGGACAGCGCGGGCGTGGATGAGCTGGAGGTGGGCGTTCCGGCCATGGGGCGTGTGGTGTGCGATGAGATCCGCAAACTGGTGGCCCTAGAACCCGACTGCCTGCTCACCAGCTGGTGCCGAGCTGTCGAAACGGACGTCGAGCTGGCCGCCGGATGCGGCACTGGCGGGGTGCACATCAGCTTTCCGGTATCTTCTATTCTCCTGCGGGCCATGGGCAAAACACGAGAGTGGGTCTTGTCCCGGCTCGCTGCCCTGGTGCCTCCGGCCTTGCGCCGGTTTCAGGTGGTGTCAGTGGGCGCCCAGGATGCCTTTCGGGCGGATCCCGTTTTCCTCAACACTTTTGTCCGTTCGGCGTCTATGTGTGGCGTCCATCGGGTGCGCATAGCCGACACTGTGGGGCTGGCCAGGCCCTCTCAGGTGGTCGAAATGGTCCGGAATCTGGCTTGCCAGATGGGACAAATGCGCCTCGAATTTCATGGCCACAACGATTTGGGCATGGCCACAGCCAACAGTATCACGGCCGTAGAGGCAAGTGTAGGCGCACTGAGTGTCACAGTCAACGGCCTGGGGGAGCGGGCAGGCAATGCGTCGCTGGAAGAAGTCGCCATGGCCGTAAACCGGCTTCCCGGCCACCACTGCGCCATCCAGATCAAAAAACTTCAGGCACTGTGTGATTTTGTGGCCAAAGCCTCCAACCGACCGATCCCGATCGCCAAACCGATAACAGGTGCGGCCATTTTCAGCCATGAATCCGGCATCCACTGCGCCGGGTTGCTCAAAGACCCTGCAACCTATGAGCCCTTTTGCCCCGCAGAGATCGGACGAAAGCAGAGCGATTTCGTTATCGGCACCCATTCCGGATCCGCCGCAATCCGTCACCTTCTTAGGGGCCAGGGAATCAGCCTACCGCCTGCCGACGCGGTGAAGCTGCGGAATCGGATTTATGAGGCCGCCCACCGAAAAAAAGCCGCCCTCACCAGAGCCGAGGTGGTCGATCTATACAATTGGAGAACGGGATAAGCATTCTTATTTTTTAACGATCTGCGTTTCGATTTGACCGGCCAAGTTCAGAGCGGAATGCATGGCATCGTTGACCTTGAACAGCATCACTTTCAGCGTTTTCAATGATGCCGGCGTCGCTACGATCTTTTCCTTGCCGGCCAGCAAATTCTGAAGCCCCGTGGCGCGTTCGGCCAAACCGTTAAGGTTCGAAGCAAAGGCGCCGATTTCATCGGCCCATTTTTTCCGTTCTTCTTCCGGGAAAACGACCCGATTGTTCCCCATCCCTTCTTCCAGAACATCGATGCCGTAATCCTCCGGGTCTGCAATAATTTCATACATGGCTAATTGTCCTTCCTCACGTTGATCTTTTTTTCATATTCATCTGAATTTATCCTGTTCCCATCTATCGAGACAAGTGTTTTTTATCCTCAGAGGTCGGATTTACTCAAATTTCTGCAGGTCATTTCGTTTTCAGGATAGAACCGGTCGGGGCCATCTGACATTGATGGACAAATGCGGGGCGTTGCTAATTCAAACCTCACAATGGTATAATATTAATTTCATTTTATTTGCCGAGAGCCAGCACGTTTGCCACGACAACAAGCGGCACAAGAATATCCATATTTTTACCCGACGGTTATTTTGTATCAGATAACACCATTCACCTGTCAACACGAAAGGCATCGCATGAAGGAGCTACACTTTACCCCCACTAACGGCCCCATAGATGACGCCATCGAGCGCCTGATGGATACCGCAGGTGGGATTCAGCATCGCGACATTGTCCGTGAAATGATCCTGGCGTCGCTAAAGGCCGGCCAGGAAGACGACCGCAAAGCCGATTTGAAATTAATGAACACGTCCCTGAAAGAGATGCGCTTCACGACCAAGGTTTTCGGACCGTATCGCCACAAAAAAAAGGTGACCGTGTTCGGATCGGCGCGGATAAAACCCGAAGAGCCCCTGTACGCGATGGCCCGGGAACTGGGCCGCGAACTGGTTGCTGCGAACTACATGGTGATAACGGGCGGCGGCCCCGGGATCATGCAGGCAGTTAACGAAGGGGCGGGACCTGAGTCTTCATTCGGTGTCAATATTCGCCTGCCTTTCGAACAGAAACCCAATCCGGTCATCGCCGGCAACCCCCGACACATCATGTACAAATACTTCTTCAACCGCAAGGTGGCCTTCTTGAAAGAAGCCCATGCCGTCGCCCTTTTCCCGGGCGGCTTCGGAACCCTGGATGAGGCCATGGAAAGCCTCACGCTGGTGCAAACCGGCAAACGCTATTCCCTGCCGCTCATCCTGATCGATGAACCGGGAGGCAGATACTGGTCCCAGTGCCTGGATTTTTTCGAAAGGGAATTGCTGAAACGCCACCTTATCAGTGCATCCGACTTCAACCACATAGAAATGGTCGATTCGGTGTCAAAAGCCGTCGAGCGGATCAACCATTTCTATCGCCGCTATCACAGCCTGCGATATGTCAACGACCGCCTCGTGATTCGCCTGAATTCACCCATTGAACCACGAATCGTCGAAGACTTGCGGCATCGATTCGCCGGTATTCTAAAACCCGGCGGTAAAATGGTGCTCTCAAAAGCCCTCCCCGAAGAGAAAGACGAACCGGAAATAGCTCATCTCCAGCGACTGGTGATTGACTTTAAACAGGATGATTTCGGGGCATTGAGGAAACTCATCGACAGTCTCAACGACTATCGAACCTAA
>CAVPJS010000028.1:0-42046 GCA_963705475.1 uncultured delta proteobacterium
ACACCCGGCGGGTAGGAGCAGGCCGGCAATCCATTGGAGGATCGATTGTCGACGAAGTCGGCCAGGCGCTGGGCTGGGGCGATCACCCCGCCGCCGCCGTTGACCAGCGCCGTCTGCTCCACGGCCCGCTGATAGTCCAGGCCAGCCAACGGGTTCGATGATGTCAACCGGGGAATATCGGCCAGCCGGATCTCCACGACGATACCGGCATTGGCGTAAGGAGAATTGCGTTTGGAAAAAGACATGCCATTGACCACCAGGGCATCGTCTTGCGTGGATGCCGGTACGATGCACCCCCCCGGCACATGCAGAAGCTGTAAACGCCCCGGCCGTCCACCTGGTGAACGAGGCGGTAGGCGGCCGGCGGCAGGTAACCGCCCCGGGGCTGTCCATGGTATCGGAATCCGGTCGATGAGCGTCTGGGGGTGCTCCACCCGCACGCCCATGGCAAAGGGCTTTGCCTCAAGGGCAATCGCTTTGTCCCTGAGCATCTCGATACATCCCGGGAACTGTGGCCGGTGGCCGAGCACCATCGGCACGCCCCTCGATGTGACGCCCATCCGCCAGGATTACGCCGGTCGCACGGCCGCCGGAAACCGACAAACCGACCACTTTCTGCCGGAAATGAACTTCACCGCCGTGGGCTTGAGGTGGCCCGCATCGCCGAAACGATCTCCGGGAGACGGTCGGATCTGATGTGGGGGTGGGCATCGATTAGAATGCGGCCATCGGCGCCATGCTGATGAAATCGGTGGAGCACCCGACGGTGATCGCCCCTTTTCCTGGATCGGCTGTAAAGCTTGCCGTCGGAAAACGTCCCGGCGCCCCCCTCGCCGAAAGCATAGTTGGAGTCACCGTCCAATATCCCCCGCCGGTTGAGCGCCGCTACGTCCCGGCGCCGATCCTTGACGGGCTTTCCCCATCCATCACCACGGGTTTGAGGCCCAGTTCCACCAGGCGCAGCGCGGCAAACAGGCCCGCCGGCCCGGCACCCACGACCACCACCGGCGCCGCGGACCGCACATCCCGGTAGGCGAAGACGGCTCCGGGGTCTGCGTTTCGCCGTCGGCATAGATACGAATGCCCAGGTTGACCCGCACCGGTCGTTTGCGGGCATCGACCGAACGGCGGACGACCACCGCACGGTCTTCGGCGACGCAACGGCCGATCGTCAGGGCCAGGGCCCGGTGGATACCTTCCGGGTTGGCGGCTTCCCGGGGGGACAGGCTTAAAGAAACGTCATAAGCCATCGGGGGTCAGGCCTTCTTGCGGCGACGGTTGTGCTCGTAGCGCATCTGGAGCATTTCCACCATCAGGGCAAACCCCATGGGCAGGTAGATATAAGCCTTGGGGACATGTTTATGGAGCCCCTCCATGAAAATGGTGACGCTGATGGTAATCAGGAAGGAGAGTGCCAGAATTTTCAGGGCCGGATGGCGCAGGATGAAGTCACCGATGGGCCGGGCAAAGAAGAGAATGCCGACAAAGGAGAGCACCACCGCCAAACGATGATCCATAGCTGCTGGGTCAGTCCCACTGCTGTGATCACCGAATCGATTGAAAAGACGATATCCAAAAGGACGATCTGGGCAATAATGGACGCAAAGGCACCGGATGCGCGCTGATCCGGTTCACGCGCCGCCGATCTGAATCTCAATGGTGTGGTGGATCTCCTGAACGGCCTTATAGAGCAGAAACAACCCCCCCGCCAGCAGAATCAGGTCCCTTACCGAAAAATTGGCCACCAGTGGCCGGGTCAGGCTGGCCAGGGCAACGACCACGGCCAGCATGACGATGCGGGCCAGCATGGCCATGCTCAACCCCACGATGCGCGCTTTCTGTCGCTGGTTTTCGGGCAGCCGACCCACAAAGATGGCGATCACCAGAACATTGTCCACCCCCAGCACGATTTCCAGCCCGATCAGCAGGGCCAGGAGCCCCAAGGCATCTGCCATCGATTATCTCCCTTTCAGTATGTCAAGCACCGCGTTGCATTCGTCCGCACGCGTCACCATCGCCTCGGCCTCCCGGGTGATACGGGTTTTGAATGCCTGGTCCTCAATATCCGTCAGATTGATCATCACGTTTTTATAGGCACCCCAGATCCCCGTCTCCAGGGCCCTGGCCCCCACCTCAACGTCAGACCGGGATGCCGGATTCCCGTAGCGGGCGACGTCGCGAAGGGCATCCCAGGCCCCGTCGCCCAATTTCATGGTCGTCATGGGGACGTCAATGGCCTTTTTGAGCCCGGCCTGCATGCATTCGGCCCGCTCTGCGCGCTCGGCATCGGTGCTGCGGGGCATACGCAGCGCCTCCATGTAGTCGTTGAATGCCGTCGTGTCCGCATCGATCATGGGAATCAGTTCTGGCCGCCGCATCGTGAAGCGGTGGAATGCTTTTTCTCATCTGGGCGTCCACGGATTCAAACTTGCGTACCCCATAGGTCAGCTTGCCCACCATGGCTCCCAGTCCGGCGCCCATGGCCGCCAGGGCCGCCGACACCGATCCGCCGCCCGGCGCCGACGAACGGGATGCCACCTCTTCGATAAACGCTCTCAGGCTCATGCCGGCAAGCGGTTCATCCTTTTCTCCGGCCACGCGGTATTCAATAATCTTCTCTTTAGGATCGAACGGCGCCACACTGCTGAGCCCCAACCGCTCCACCGCCAGCCGGACTTTCTGATCCTCGTCGAGGATGAACAGGTTTTCCTTCTCCATGTAGTAGTCGGCAGCCAAGAGGATCGACGCCAGGGGAATCAGCCCGACGACTTCCGATCCGGCGGCCCCGACGTTCAACGCAGCCGCCTCCCTTTTGACTTCCTCGAACAAGACGTGCATGGGGGTCACTTGGTAATCGTTCAAGTTCACCGTTACCTGGGCCAGGTTGTATTCGTTCACGAACCAGCCCATGCCCTTGACCGCTTTGAGCCGGCCGGGCGCATCCGGCCCCCGGCCGGCCTCACGCAGATTCAGGGCGATGCGGTGGGCCTGGTTGCTGGTGCCCAGGATATTGACGTTGTAGGCAATCAAGAAGGACCGCGCACCGGTCGCGGTGGCGCCCCACTGGGGGATGAATTCGGCCGGTCCGATCGGCTTCCACTTGGGGTCCTTCAGGCGCCGGGCCAAGCCTTCATACTCCCCTTGGCGGACCTGGGCAGTTCCGGCGGTAATCCTCCGCCGCCGCCTCCTCGTAGAGGAAGGGGACGCCCAGCGCTTCTGCGGCCATCCGGCCAAAGGTCTTGGCGATGGCCACGCATTCGTCCATGGTGACGTTGGCCACGGGTATGAACGGGCAGACATCCATGGCCCCCATGCGGGGGATGTTCCCCTTTGTGTGCGCGCATGTCGATTTTCTGCCTGGCCACCTTGGCGCTGTTCAGGGCCCCTTCGACCACCGCCTCCGGATCGCCGACAAAGGTGTATACCGTCCGGTTGGTGGACTTTCCCGGATCCACATCCAAAAGGGTGCAGCCCGGCGTGGTCCGGATGGCCTGGGCAATGGCTTCGATGGTCGTTTTGTTGTTGCCTTCGGAAAAATTGGGAACACATTCAACGATTTTTTTCATGATACACTCGCTTTGGGTTGATATGAATGAACGACGGTCCCCGGTCCTGAAGCGAGGCGCGGGACAGTTGACGGAAATGGCTACTGCGCTTCCGGCCAACCCATGTCGGTCGAAATGGTTCTGGCAGTCTTCACCAGGCACGCAATCAGATGGTCACGCACGCCGGGGGTCTCCATGATAAAATCGGGAACGGAAACATTGATGGCCGCCACGACATTCCCGGTGTAATCCCGCACCGGTGTGGCAATGGCCGTAGAGAAGTCGGATCCGCTGACGCTGATTCCCGTCCGCCGTGCTTCCGCAACGGCGACCAGCAGCTGCGGCAGTGAATTGATGCCGCCGTTGGCGTATCCGTCCAGGGGGACGCCGGAATAATGCGCACCCAGGCTTGCATCGCTGAGGCCGCAAAGCAGCGCGCGGCCGATGGCCACGGTGTGGCAGGGAAAACGGGCGCCCACCGGCACGTTGACCATCATGACCTGAGGCGATGCCGCCCGGTAGATGTAAACTGCTTCAATCCCCTCCCGGATGGCCAGATGACAGGAGGCGCTGGTTTCATCGCGCAATTCGTCCAGGTGGATGGCGGCCGTGTTCAGGATGTCTCGTGAGGCGAGATAACAAAAGCCGCGGGAAAGCACCATGGGACCGAGCTCGTAGGCATTCCGGCCGGCTTTCTTGAGGTAATGCATCTCTGTCAGCGTCACGATGGTACGATAGATGGCCGATGTGCTGACCTCGAGCCGTTCGGCCAATTCACCGATGGTCAGCACACGCTGCCGGACTGAAAACAGTTCCAGAATCTGGAGCCCTTTTTTCAAGGCCGGGACCATATAGGTCGGATTCGTTTGTTGTCCGTCAACCACGATCCATCTCCCGAACGCGTTGGGGGTTTTCGCCTATCCGGCGGATGCGGGGATCGGCCGACCGGTCTTCAGCAAATTGGGAATCAGAACCAGAAGCACCGATACGGCACCGACAAGAATAACCGAAATACTGCTGGAAACCAGAAGCAGACCGCCGATGGTCAGGGCGATTTTACCCATGAGCCCCACCTTGTACCTGAAAAAACCGATGTAAGCGGCCGACAGCGAAATGATGCCCAACACACCGCTGGCCATGGCGATGGAGAACTCCATCCATGAAAAATCGATGAAGAGCATGCTCGGTGCGTAAACGAACATGAAAGGCACCAGCGCCTTGCCCATGGACAGCCGGAAAGCGGTCATGCCGGTGGCCATGGGGTCCGCCCCCCCGATGCCTGCCCCGGCGTATGCGGCCAGGGCCACCGGCGGTGTCACATCGGCCAGCACGCCATAGTAGAATACGAAGAAGTGGGTTGCCACCAGCGGGATGCCCATGTCGCTCAGGGCCGGCCCGGCGATGGATGCCAGGATGATGTAGCAGGGGGTCGTGGGGATTCCCGCCCCCATGACAATACAGGCAATCGCCACGAGCACGAGACCGAAAAAGAGCGTCCCGCCCTGAACGGTCAAAAATTGAAAGGGATCGATGGCGGCCATGAGCTTTCCGAGCATGGAAGCGATCTGAAGCACCGCACCGGAGAATTTGAACCCCAACCCGGTCAGGGTGATCATCCCTAAAATGAAACCCACGCAGGCGCAAGCCGCCCCGATGGCCAGGGCATAGCGGGCGCCATGATCCAGACCCTGGATCAGCCGGCGGGGCGTCAGGGTCTTGGTGTCGTCCAGTTGTCCGACCCCCATCCGCTTGGTGATCACCGGAATGTAAGAACAGGTGACGGATAGGATTATGCCCCAAAAGGCGGCCAGGTAGGGTGTATACTGCATGAGCAGCAGGGTCACCATGACCGTCAGCGGAATCATCAGGTGCCATGATGTTTTCATGATGTGCATCAACTGGGGAATCTGCTCCCGGGAGAGTCCTTTGAGCCCCAGCCGTTTGGCCTCCAGGTGCACCATGCTCAAGCAGGCCAGGTAGTGGAACAAGGCGGGAATGATGGCGATGAGTATGATCTTGTTGTAGGGGATGCCCAACATTTCGGCCATGACGAACGCCGATGCGCCCATGATGGGGGGCGTGACCTGCCCCCCGCAGGAAGCCGACGCCTCAACCGCCGATGCGAACTGGGCGGAAAATCCGTTTTTCTTCATCATGGGAATGGTGAACGACCCGGTGGTCGCCGTGTTGGCGATGGGGGAGCCGGAGATCATGCCGAAAAACCCGGAAGATACGACCGACACCTTGGCCGGTCCGCCGGAATATCGGCCGGCCAGGATCATGGCCAGATCGATGAACAGCTGTCCAAGTCCCGATGCCTGGGCCAGGACGCCGAAAAGCACGAAGTGGAAGACGTAGGTGGCCACCACGCCCACGGCGATGCCGTAGATACCTTCGGTGCCCAGGTAGAGGTGCTCCACGATGCGGACGATATCATATCCCCGGTGCCCCAGCACCCCCGGCAGCCAGGGCCCCAGCAAGCCGTACATCAGGGCCAGGGCGCCGATGACGGGCAGGGTTTCGCCCATGACCCGGCGGCAGGCCTCGGTAACCATGATGATGGCCAGCAGTCCCAAGACGTACTCCTCGATCTGGGGGAACCCGATGTTCTCGATGAAGATCTGTTTGAAGAAAATGATCAGGTACAAGGATATTCCCGAAGCGGCGATGGCCAGGGGCCAGTCCGCAAAGGAGAGCCGGTCCCCCTTGCCTTTGAGAAAATCCACGGGCAGGGCGGTGATGGCCAGGAACAGCACCATGATGAGCAGCGCCGGTGCGCCCCACACCGGCAGATCCGCCTGGAAGCGGTCAGTCAGCTGCCAGGCCAGAAAGAGGTAGAACAGGGCGAAACAGATCCCGAATCCCCAGGCGAACCCCATATGGCTGGGCTGCCGCCGGGGAAACACCAGAAACACCAATCCCAGTACAAAGGAGAGATGCACGGTCCGGTGCATCACTTCGTTCAGCAGGCCGAAACCGGCGGTGTAGACGTGAAACAGGCTGAGCATCACGCATAAGACGACGGTGACCGCTGCCGTGAAGCCTTTCAGGCTTCTGAAATTGGACTCGGCGTCGTACTTCTTGACGATGGCGTCCACATCGGCTTTGCTGAACGCCTTCTCACCGGTCTCCACGGAAGGGGGGGTCGGTTCGTCCTGGGTCTTGGGGTCGGGGGGCGCGCTAACCATAAGATCGTCCTTTAGTCGTCGAAATTACAGATGGCGGTTCAAGGGGCCGTGCATGGCACAATGGCCAGTTCGATGGCTTGGTCTTCCCACGCGTTGAGGTCGATTTCCCTGCCGCCGATGTGCAGGCGATTACAATAATTCCGGTCGGTTCGTACGATGAGCCTGCGAATTGGCCGTTGCATGCGGATCACAAAAAGGCCACCACGGTGCTCCCATCCGGTTGCACCGGGTTCATCGGTTCCGGAAGGCAAACCCGCACCGTGGGCCCGAAACGTCTCGGCGGTCTGGACGATCCGGCCATCGATGGCCTGGTAGTGATCCTGAACCGGTGTACGGGAAACCGAATGGATAAATGAAAGCGAAAAGAGACCGTCCTCCGGCAGCGGGTAATGCGCCAAGGTCAGCTGGGAGGGGAATCGGCTGATCGCCAGGCATGGGTGTGCCGGATCCGAACGGTTGCCGGAAAGGCTGCAGGCGGCCAGCAGAAGGGCCAGCACGCCTGCAAGCGACCGCCTCATTACTTGATCAGACCTTTTTCCCGATAGTAGCGCTCAGCACCCGGATGCAGGGGGATCGATACGGATTCAAGGGCTTTTTCCAGTGAGATCTCTTTGCCCTTGACGTGCACCTTGGCCAGGGTTTCCGTGTTTTCGTAAAGGGCCTTGACAATCTCGTAAGCGACCTTGTCATCCAATTTGTCATGGGTGGCCCAAATGGCGCGCACGGCAATGGTCTTGACATCTTCGGTCTGGCCTTCATAGGTGTTGGCCGGCAGGATCGTCTCCGCATAATAGGGCTGCACTTCCCGAAGCTTGGCAATGGGTGCACCGGTCAAGGGAACAATCTTGATTTCGTGGTGATTGGCCAGTTCCATCACGGAGGCGGTGGGGGTGCCGGCAGTGATCAGAGAGGCATCCAGGTTGCCATCCTTGATTTTCTCCACGGATTGGGCAAATGAGGAGTAGTCCTCGGTCAAGTCCTTTCGATCCATGCCGTAGGCAACCATCAGATCGCCCAGAAGCTGCCACTGACCGGAACCCGGAGAACCGGATGAAACCGATTTACCCTTGATATCCATGAAGGTGTTGATACCGGAATTGCCCCGAACCACCAGTTGAACCGTCTCCGGGTAAAGGGCGCCCAATGCGCGGATGTTCTTGATCGCCTTGCCGTCAAACTGTTTTTCGCCTTTGTAGGCGGCATCGAGGATATCGGCGGCCACGAAGGCGGATTCGATGCCTTCTCTGCCCAGCAGGGTCGCGTTGGCCACTGAGGCGTTGCCGGTCTCGGCGGTGGCTGACAGTTTCTTCCCGTCGATTTCAACGGTGTTGGAAATCAACTGGGCCAGCATGCCGCCCAAAGGATAGTAGGTCCCACCGGTCCCACCGGTAGCGATGCCGAAAAAAATCCGATCGGCCGCCAAGGTGCTGCCGGCGGTGGTCATCGCCAGGGCCAGGGCCAGACAAACGAACAAATGCACTCTTTTCATCATACACCTCCTTTTAAGATTGTTTGCATATAAAATATGCGTTTTACCAACAAACTATTGGAAAGCCAGATTGCCTTTTCTATGCACAATATATTCTCATTTTTGTCAACAATATTTCCTAATGAATATTGGCCAAGAAGCCCATTATCATGATCCGACCGGGACGGGGGTGACGGGTGCGCTCGACAGCACGGTTCGTTTCGTGTTTGCAGGGCAGGCCATGCGTGGGTAGGCGTGCATTCCATGGGAACCGTCAGGCGATTGGGGTGAAAATCGATCAGCGTTCATCGGCATTCACCCCTGCAGCAGGATTCAACCGCCGCCACCGTCTTTGGAATGGCCGGTCCCAGAACCGTTGCACCGGTGGCGGTGACCCGCACGTCATCTTCAATACGAATGCCGCCGAAATCAAGATAGGATTCCAGCTTGCCGTAATCGATCAGATCGGAAAATCGGTTTTCGTTTCGCCATTGTCGGATCAGCTGGGGAATGAAATAAATTCCCGGCTCCACGGTCACCACGAAACCCGGCGCCAGGGGCTTGGCCAATCGAAGGCGGTTGATGCCGAAGCGGCTGTCCCGACGGATATCGTCCGTGTACCCCACCGCATCTTCTCCGAGACACGCCATGTCGTGCACATCCAGGCCCAGCATATGCCCCAGGCCATGGGGGAAGAAAAGGGCATAGGCCCCGGTTTGGACGGCCCGGTCGACCTGCCCGTGCATCAACCCGAGGTCGTTGAGGTCCGATGAGAGCCGTCGAGCGGCAATCTGATGAACATCCTTAAAGGGGATCCCCGGCCGCATGGCCGCCAGCGCATCCGCCTGCATACCCAGCACGACCTCGTAAAGCTCCTTTTGACGACTGGTAAACCGGCCGCCCACCGGAATGGTGCGGGTCGTGTCGCTGGCGTAGCCCATTGGCGATTCCGCCCCGCAATCGCAGATCGCCAGGCGGCCGGCCTGCATCAGGTTGTCGTGACGATGGTTGTGCAGCGTCTGGCCGTGGATCGAAAAAATGGTCATGAACGGCGGTTTTCTGCCTGATCGCCCGTAAGCAAGGCCTTCGATTGCGCCCACCACCTCACGCTCGTATCGTCCCGGCGTGGCCATGCGCATGGCGGTGGTCTGCATGGCGGCATTGATCACCAGGGCCGCCTCGATTTGAGCCAGTTCCGCATCGCTTTTCACCGAACGCTGGCGGATCACCGAACGGACGAGGGTGGCTGACGTACCGCCGGCAACGGCGGAAGGATCCATGGCGCAGAGTTCGGCCACCTGCATCGTTTGATCCATGCGATACGGCGGCAGAAAATGAACCGGCCGGCCTGCCTTGATGGCCGCGGCGACGACCGCAGACAATTGACGCGAAGACGCACACCGGTCAACGCCGATGCCCCGGCATCGCTCCAGCAATGACGGTTGCCCACCGCTCCAGATCACGTCCTCCATCGACGGGTCGTCGCCGAACACCGTTTCCCCGTCCGCTTCCACGTCGATCACGGCGGCCAGGTTCGGCAGGTCGAGGCCCCAGAAATACAAGAATGAACTGTCCTGGCGAAAAAAATGGCAGTTGTCCGCGGCGTTGATCGGACTTTGTCGATTTCCCAAAAACAGGATCAATCCGGTGTGGACATCCGCCTTTAGGCACTGACGCCTGTGGGTGTAAAGATCGGCAGAGAACATGGATGTGTCCTTCCTTTTCATGTGTGTATTGACATGACCATGGAGGGTGATATAGCATATTTTTCAGTACCGTTTCACCTCAGGTCTATTATTTTCTACCCCCCGTGATCATTCAATATCGTTCATGACTATGCAGGCTCACCAAAAATTATGCAACCCAGGAGGAGGAGTCGATGAGGTATCACAAAGAATTGACAGCGCTGTGTGTCGCGTTGACGCTGCTGTTCGCAGGTGCCAGCGCCTATGCAAAAACCTGTGTCTACTGTTCGGAAGGCAGCCCCGAGGGCTTCACCCCGGCCCTGTACACGTCCGGCACCACCTTCGATGCCTCCTCACGAGCGATTTTCGACCGGCTGGTGCTGTTTGAACGGGGCACCACCACGATCATCCCCGGTCTGGCCGAAACGTGGGAGGTCTCAGAAGACGGCAAGACCTACACCTTTCATCTTCGCAAAGGTGTAAAATTCCACACCAAGAAGAACTTCACCCCTTCCCGCGATTTCAACGCCGATGACGTCTTGTGGTCCTTTTACCGCCAGTTGGACCCCAACCATCCCTATCACAAGATCTCCGGCGGCAGCTACGAATACTTCACCGGGATGAGCATGGACAAGCTCATCGAACGCATCGAAAAAAAGGACGACTATACCGTCGTTTTTCACCTGACCAAGCCCGAAGCGCCCTTTATCGCCAACATGGGGATGGACTTTGCCTCCATTCACAGCGCCGAATATGCCGATAAAATGATGCAAGCCGGCACCCCGGACCTTAACGACCAGGATCCGGTCGGTACCGGCCCCTTTGTTCTGGTTCAGTATCAGAAAGACTCCACCATCCGCTACATCGCCCATCCGGACTACTGGGGCGGCAAAGCAGCCATCGACAAACTGGTATTCTCCATCACCCCGGATGCATCGGTGCGCTACGCAAAACTCAAAGCCGGCGAATGCCACGTCATGCCCTACCCCAACCCGGCCGACCTGGCCCAGATGGCCAAGGACAAAGACATCAACCTGCTGGAAAAAGAAGGCCTCAATGTGGGCTACCTGGCCTTTAACACGGAAAAGAAACCCTTTGACAACGTGAATGTCAGAAAGGCGCTGAGCATGGCCATCAACAAGCAGGCCATCATCGACGCCGTTTTCCAGGGTGCCGGCAAGATCGCTAAAAACCCCATTCCCCCCACCATCTGGTCCTATAACGACGCGGTGAAAGACTACGACTACGATCCGGCAGCCGCCGAGAAGATGTTGGCCGACGCGGGTGTTGCCAACGGTTTCGAAACCGACATCTGGGCCATGCCGGTTCAGCGGCCATACAACCCCAACGCCCGGCGCATGGCGGAAATCATCCAGGCGGACTGGGCCAAGGTGGGCGTGAAGGCCCAGATCGTCACATACGAATGGGGTGAATACCTCAAACGATCCAAAGAGGGTGAACACCAGACCGTTTTGCTGGGCTGGACCGGTGACAACGGCGACCCGGACAACTTCCTGTCGGTCCTGCTGTCCTGCGACTCCGTGGGTTCCGCCAACCGAGCCCGCTGGTGCTATAAGCCCTTCGAGGACCTGATCCAGAAAGCCAAGGTCACCGCTGACGTAGCCGAACGCACCCGATTGTACGAAGAGGCCCAGATGGTTTTCAAAGATCAGGCGCCCTGGGTCACCATCGCCCACTCCGTGGTCTTCGTTCCGGTGAGAAAAGAGGTCAAGGACTTTAAAATCGATCCGTTTGGCGGATTTGTGTTCTACGGCGTGGATATCGAGTAACCCAATCGTTCACAGGTTCAAATGATAACCCTGAACCTGTGAACGCTTCACCCTTATCGGCAAACGAATTCCCCCATGATCCGTTTCCTAACCAGACGCCTGGCAATGGTGATCCCCGCCTTTATCGGCATCACCCTGCTCACCTTTTCCCTGATCCATCTGATCCCCGGCGACCCGGTGATGCTCATGGCCGGCGAACGGGGCATCGACCCCCAGCGCCACGCCAAATTGAAAGCGCAACTCGGGTTGGACAAGCCCCTGACGGTCCAATATGCCAACTATGTCAAGGGAATCTTTCACGGCGACCTGGGAAAATCGATCGTCACCAAAAAACCGGTCTTCGTTGAGTTTATGGCCCTCTTTCCCGCCACCGTCGAGCTGTCCCTGTTCGCCATGGTTTTTGCCGTCGTCGTGGGACTGCCCGCCGGGGTTATCGCCGGGGTAAAACGGGGATCGGTTTTCGACCACACGGTGATGGGCGTATCCCTGACTGGATATTCGATGCCCATCTTCTGGTGGGGGCTGCTGCTGATCCTGTTCTTTTCCGTGAACTTGGGTTGGACGCCGGTATCCGGACGCATCTCCGCCCTGTACTGGATTGATGCGGACACGGGGTTCATGCTCATCGACGCCCTGCGGTCCGACGAAAAAGGTGCCTTCGTTTCAGCCCTGAGCCACCTGATCCTGCCGTCGATCGTGTTGGGCACCATTCCACTTGCCGTCATCGCGCGTATGACCCGCTCCTCCATGCTCGAGGTGCTCCAAGAAGACTATGTCAGAACCGCCCAGGCCAAGGGCCTGGCCCCATGGCGCGTGATCCTGATCCACGCCCTGCGCAACGCCCTGATCCCGGTAATTACCATCATCGGCCTGCAAACCGGCGTACTGTTGGCCGGTGCTATCTTGACAGAAACCATCTTTGCCTGGCCCGGTATCGGCAAATGGATCGTGGAGTCCATCCGCCGGCGCGACTACCCGTCGGTTCAGGGGGGGATTCTGCTGATTGCATCACTGATCATTCTGGTCAACATGCTCGTCGACATCATGTACGGCATCATCAATCCGCGCATCCGGTACAACCGATAGGAATCGATCATGTCTGCCACCGCCATTACTGACTATTCCACCCAGGCTGCCCCGGCGCCGCCCCACCCGCTGATCGAGTTCTGGCAATACTTCAATGAAAACAAGGGGGCGGTGGTGGGACTCTATTTCATCCTCTTCATCTCCCTGGTGGCCATCTTTGCCGATGTCATTGCGCCCCACAGTCCCTTCGAGCAATACCGGGATGCCATTCTGACGCCGCCGGCATGGCAGGATGGCGGCACATGGACCTATCCGCTGGGCACAGATGATGTGGGGCGGGACATGCTCTCGCGGCTGATCCATGGGGCCCGCTTGAGCCTGTTCGTGGGCGTGCTGGTGGTCACCCTCTCTCTGGCGGCCGGAATTCTGCTGGGCATCACCTCGGGGTATATCGGCGGGTATTTCGAAACCATGGTCATGCGGCTGATGGATATCATGCTGGCCCTGCCCAGCTTACTGCTGGCCATGGCCATTGTCACCATCCTGGGTCCAAGCCTGCGCAACGCCATCCTGGCCATCGCCATCGTGGTACTGCCCCACTATGTGCGGCTCACCCGGGCATCGGCACTCACTGAAAAGACCAAGGACTACGTCACCGCCTCGCGGGTCTGCGGGGCCGGCCCTTTGCGGTTGATGTTCCTGGTCATTCTGCCCAACTGCATGGCACCGCTTATCGTCCAGGCGACGCTGGGCTTTTCCACAGCCATTCTGGATGCCGCCGCATTGGGTTTTCTGGGCATGGGCGCCCAGCCGCCCATACCGGAATGGGGGGCAATGCTGGCCAACGCCCTTCAGTTCGTCCAGCGGGCATGGTGGGTGGTCACCTTTCCCGGTCTGGCAATTCTTTTTACCGTTTTGGCCTTTAACCTGGCCGGCGACGGCCTCAGGGACTCCCTGGACCCCAAGTTGAAACGCTGATGGCACTACTGGAAATAGAACACCTTTCGGTCGACTTCTCAGGCTTTAAGGCCGTTGACGACGTAGACCTCACCTTGGATGAAGGACAGGTGGTGGGCGTGGTGGGCGAATCCGGCTCCGGTAAAAGCGTCACCCAACTGGCCCTGATGGGACTGATCCCTTACCCCGGCATCGTCTCGTCCCAAAAGCTCCATTTCAACGATCACGATGTTACGGCCATGTCTGCCAAGAAGCGGCGCAGACTCATCGGCAAGGATATCGCCATGATCTTCCAGGAACCCATGACCAGCCTCAATCCCTGCTTCACCGTGGGTTACCAGATATCAGAAACCTTGGCCGTGCACGGCGGCGGCAGTCGCTCCCAGCGGCGGCAGCGCACCATCGAATTGCTGGATCAAGTAGGCATTCCGGCACCCGAACAGCGTTTGAATAGTTTTCCCCATCAGCTTTCCGGCGGCATGAACCAGCGGGTGATGATCGCCATGTCCATTGCCTGCAATCCCAAGCTGCTGATCGCCGACGAGCCCACCACGGCGCTGGACGTAACCATCCAGGCCCAGATCCTCCAGCTTCTGTTGGATCTTCAACAGCAACAACAGATGGCTCTGATCCTGATCACTCACGACATGGCGGTCGTGGCCGAAACGGTACGGCAGGTGGTGGTCATGTACGCCGGACAGGTGGTGGAAAAGCATCCGGTGGACGAGATTTTCTCCTCACCGTGCCACCCTTATACCTCAGCCCTTCTGGATGCCCTCCCCGAACGAAGCCCGGGTATGCAACGGCTGCCAACCATTCCCGGTGTGGTTCCGGGAAAGTATGACCGGATCGACGGGTGCCTGTTCCACCCCCGTTGCCGGTTTGCCCAACAACGGTGCAGCACTGAACGGCCCTTGCTTTGCGCCGACGGCACTGGCGCAGTGCGATGCCATTTTCCACTTGTCAATGGAGTTCCCCAGCAATGAATAACGGTGAGGTGATCAGCGCACGGAATCTTGCGCGATACTACCGGGTGAAAAAGGGCGGGTTCTTTCGAAAGGCCATGACCTTAAAGGCGCTGGACGGCGTCTCCTTTTCGATCAACAAGGGAAAAACCCTGGCCGTTGTCGGCGAATCAGGCTGCGGGAAGTCCACCCTGGCCCGCTTGGTCACCATGATCGAGCGACCCACGGCCGGGCAATTCGAAATTAACGGCATTGACGGTAACGCCAAGGACAAAGCCACCCGAAAAAAATTGAGAAGGCACGTCCAGATCGTTTTCCAAGATCCGTATGGTTCGCTCAATCCCCGCAAAAAAGTGGGCGCCATCCTGGAAGAGCCGCTGAAGATCAACACCGGCTTGAACGCTGTCCAAAGGCAGGAGCGGGCCCTGGCGATCATGGCCAAAGTAGGCTTGAGCCGGGAGCAATACTCGCGCTACCCGCACATGTTCTCCGGCGGTCAGCGCCAGCGCATCGCCATCGCCCGGGCCCTGATGCTCAACCCGGCCTTGCTGGTGGCCGACGAACCGGTCTCCGCCTTGGATGTGTCGGTCCAGGCCCAGGCCCTCAACCTGCTCATGGACCTTCAGGATGAGTTGAACCTGGCCTACCTGTTCATCTCCCATGACCTGAGCGTGGTTCGTCACATCGCCGACGACCTGATGGTCATGTATTTAGGGCGACCCGTGGAACAGGGCGAGAAGGAGGCCATCTTCGAGCAACCGCTGCACCCCTATACCCGGGCGCTTCTCGCGTCCACACCCAGGGTTGACAAATCGGCACGAAAAATCCGCGCAATCCTTAAAGGAGAACTCCCCTCCCCCCTCAACCCCCCACCCGGGTGCACCTTCCACAAGCGCTGTCCCCACATGACTGATATCTGCACCCGGCAGCAGCCCGGCCTTCGGCTTCTTCATCATCGGCAGGTAGCCTGCCACCATGCGGAATTGATTTCAGAAAAAGGCGGTTGACACCGACCGACAGTTTATCTAGACCCGCTTTCGCTGGGCTGTCAGGCGCTGCGTTCAGCGGCACCGGCATAAACCGGCATGAGGGTTTCAAAGAGGGTCGCCATGTCGCCGGCAATGGCTTGCTTTTTTTCAATGGCCGCGTCTTTGCCCATCTGCTTTTCGATGCGCAGATCGATGGCGCCAGACTTGCCGGCGGCGGTTAAAAAGGCGCTCAAGGATTTGACGGGCGCATCCTTTTTGCCCGGGAGACAATTCACCCATTTCTCTTTTTTGGCTTCCAGTCTCCCATTGAATCCCTGATCGCTCAGATCACACAGATAGAGGTCGTGGGATAGGCACTGTTTATTGAGCCATGAATCGTTTTCCGGCTTGTCCAGCCACGCCATCAATGCATGCCAGTCGCTCTTTTCGGTTCCGGCCAGATCGGGCGCGGGAACATGAACGCCAAAAAAAAGGCTATCCGCCTCCACCCGGGCATAGAATTTTGCCTGGAGCTTTAGATCGGCCTGTTTCTGACGAACGACATCGATCCAGGCGACTTCGGGCTTGCGCAGCACGGCCCATGAGTTGAACTTGAACTGTTTGTTTTTTAACCGCAGGGCAACTGCGCCGCCGAGTTGGCCGCGACCGCGCCATGACGTCTTGGACACCGTATTGCTGAAGTCGGTATCTTCGAGACCGGCAAAATGTTTTCCCCCTTTGGCGGTCGATGCCTTGGCTTTTTTGATTTTCTGGGCCGACTGGGTTATTTCCAGTTCTTTTTCGAATTGCATTCGTTCGATGATGCGCTTCTGCAGATCGATGGACGTCGATATTTCTTCGCCATCTTCCCATCGGATATCCATGGAATCCCTTCGTATGGCGAGCACCTCAAAGGCCCCTTTCATATTTTCATATTTTTCGCCGATTTCAAATTTTATCTCTTCTGTCATGCCGTTCTCCTTGTGGTGAAATGACGTGAGGTCACATAAACCTCAATTCCATCGATTCATCGGGGTGTGGAAATCTCGGAAACAAACAATTCATTGTCGTCAAAAAAAAGCTCAACACAGCGGTCTTCATCCCCCCTGGAAAGGTCGATTACCGACGCGGCAATTTTTTCGGCGTAGGGCGCGATGGGGTAAAGGTTTGGGGTTCTCAAGGTTTCCACCAGTTCATCACAGCCTGCGGCGGCAGCCTTGGCGATGGTCTCTCCATCATAGTCCTGATCGCATATCAGGTCAAAATGGTCTTCGCGAAGCATGGACGAGTCCACGTTTTTGGTGTCCTTGTCCAGCACGGCAAATTCTTTGATGTTCAGCGTATTTTTCTTTTGCGACTGACAAATGCGGTATTTCTGTCTCATTTTTCTTTCTCCAGATTTTCCACCGACCCCACGCATCGAAGCCGTGACAACCCGGCCAAATGATCAGAGAGGATAGAATGTGCGTATCGCAAGCGAGTTGTCCGTTGCCATCTTTACGGCGGCCCGGGAGATGCAGCCCTGTTACGCGGGAGGAAACGTGTCACAACCGAGGGGCAGGACCGGAAATGGTTCACCAAGGCGAACGTTTACCTTTAGCCTATATGGAACCCAACCGTTTGTCAATTATCCCCGCCTTCGTCGGCGAGGAGACACCGGCGGACAAACCGTCTTTATTTCGAATCCGTCACCTGATGATCTTCAAGGTATTGCCGGTCAGCAATCGTTTTTGGAGTTCCTTCAAAATCACGTAGGATGCCTGTTCGGGAGTGATCGCTTCTACGTTTGCGGTGAACATGCAAGACTTCATCAACGGGTCGTTGCCCGGAAGGCGGAATTCGTTTCGCAGGAAAATACCGTAGGCATGGTGAAACCGGACCAGGGATGCCTCGTTCATGTTGGCCAGACGGGTTCTGTCTGCAAACGTCATCTCCGCCGCGAGTTTGTCCACGACTTTTTCCACCGTGGGCGGGAATTTTTCCAGAAAATAGTTCATGGGCGTCACCCGACGAAAACCGCTCAATCCTTGCAGGTGAATGGATAGAAGTGAAAATAACAGTACCCGCCGGGATCACCGTACATCACCTCGGTTTCCATCATGCAGGTCCCGATCATGGTTTTTGACGCCTCGGCATAATCAGGTTGTTTCTCTTCCGCTTGTTTGCAGGTCAGGCAAATGGGCCGGTGATCAAAAACGGATAGAATTCGCTGGTCCCCGGCAGCCAGCTTTCCGTTGCAACGACTGCAGGCAACCGCACAGGAGAGTTCGTGTTCCCAATGGTCTTTCATTGATTTTACCCCCTTGCATGGATCATGTTCACCAAATGACAAACCCGCCCACTCCTATATAATAACGCCATCATGATCTTTTTCAACCCGCGCAGCCCGATTGAAACGCCTTGGAAGCGGTGGCGCGCACGGCCAATGCCGCCATGGATACCGATTCCGTTTACTGGCAGGGACCGGTGCGACGGCCATGCATCTCGGTCACCATGACCATACCCATCTGTTCCGTGGTCATCTCTCCCTCGAACCGGTCGCCATGGTAGGTTATCTTTCCCTTGCCCTTCATATTGCCGGCTTTTTCGCCGCACGTCATCGACCAGGACACCGTGCTGCCGATGGTTTTCATGTCGGAGACCTCGCAGTCTTCCTGTCCGGGCGAGGTGGTCTGGGGGACGGCATTATCCCCGGTGATGCACTGGGAAAAGGTCATCGGCGGAATGGTCATGCCCTGCATCTTCACCTGAGAGGTGATCTCCCACATTCCGTCCTCCATGTTGAGCGCCGAACCGGCGTAAACGACGCTGCAGATGTGCATGAACCCCAGAAAGATCCCCATGGAAAGCCACTTGACCATTTTCAGCACCTCCTCGTTGGATAACCCCGTGACAAGTCGTCTGTCGGACGGTCAGAAGCTATCAGACAGCCGCCGAACCACTCACTATCGCTCATGCGTGGTCGGTTTGCCTGTCACCATACCCGTGATTTTTTTGAACCACAACGAAAAAAAGGGGAGCGGCTGTGACCGGATCTGTCACAACCGGGTGTTAACCTCTGTTCAACAATTGGTTTAAACCGTTAAAGGAGGGGCTGCATGAGAAAGCACGAACTGACCACCGATTATCACGACTATTTCGAGTATTTCGGCAACACGGAAATCGAACGGATCAGGCGGCGGGCCGGTCGGACCCTGAGGCGGGACTGGATCATTTTTGACTCCGTCGAGGAGGCCATGGATTATTTCAACAGCAAATGCGGCGAATTCGTGGGATATTACATGTAGTTTTGACGCGAGCGGGCATTACAAACGCCAGTAGTTGATGCCTTCCTTCTCGGCATCACCCGGTTCGAAGGCGCTCTTGACATCCACGACCACGGCCCGGCCGCCGCCGCACAGGCCGGCAAGACGCGCCAGCCCCATGTCCCGGTAGGGTTTGTGGGAAACGGCCACCACCAGGGCATCCACGCCTTGGAGGTGATCCAACGCCCTCAGGTCGACGCCGTAGTACGCCTTGGCTTCGTCGGGGTCCGCCAGCGGATCGTGGACCAGAACATCGATGCCGTAATCGGCCAATTCGGTGATGATGTCTACCACCCGGGTGTTGCGAAGGTCCGGCACGTCTTCTTTGAAGGTGATGCCGAGCACACCGACCCGGGTGTGGTTGATCTGTTTGCCCTCCTGGATCATCAGCTTGACGACCCGCTCGGCCACATATTTGCCCATCCCGTCGTTGATGCGCCGGCCGGCCAGGATCATCTCCGGATGGTAGCCGATCGATTCCGCCTTGAAGGTCAAATAATAGGGATCGACGCCAATGCAGTGTCCGCCCACCAGGCCGGGCCTGAATGGCAGAAAGTTCCATTTGGTGCCGGCCGCGTTGAGGACCGCCATGGTGTCGATGCCCATGATGTCAAATATCATGGAGAGTTCGTTCATCAGGGCAATGTTCAAATCCCGCTGGGTGTTCTCGATCACCTTGGCCGCCTCGGCCACCTTGAGGGAGGGCGCCACGTGGATGCCGGCCTTGACCACCCGGCCGTAAACCTTTTCCAGCAGCCGGGCCGTAGGCGCGTCGGACCCGGAAACGATCTTCATGATCTTGTCCACGGTGTGCACCTTGTCCCCGGGGTTGATCCGTTCCGGCGAATAGCCCACGCTGAAATCCCTGCCAAAGGCCAGGCCCGACGCCTTTTCGAGGATGGGCACACACACCTCTTCGGTGGCTCCGGGGTAGACGGTGGATTCGAATACCACGCAGCTGCCGTGGGTCAGATGGCGCCCCGTGGATTCGGACGCGCTGCGCAGGGGGGTCAGATCCGGAATGCGGTACTGATCGATGGGGGTCGGAACGGCGACGATGATCAGCCTGCAGTCGCCAAGGGCCGTGGGATCATCCGTGTAGACCACGCTGGCGGCGGCCATCTCTTCATCGGAGACCTCCAGGGTGCGGTCCTTGCCGGCAGTCAGCTCGGCGATTCTGCTGGATTTGAAATCGTAGCCCACCACATCGAAATGCCGGGAGAGATGAACGGCCAGGGGCAGCCCGACATAGCCCAGTCCCACCACCGCGATCTTCTCTTGTTTCGCCGCCAGCGCATCAAAGGTCACCATCATCCACCACTCCTTGTGTTAACCATGTGTTTCCCATGTCGGCATCCGCCTGCATGTCGTCGACCCCTCGCCATCGTGCGCCAACATACATCATATCTCATCGAGATAAAAGAACAATCAGGTCATGTTAGGGAATCGGAAAAAAATAGATGGCCCCATCTACTGATCACCGATAAAAAACGGCCTGAAATCCGTTTCCGGCCGTCTCAGGGCATCCGCGATCTGCGAGAGCAGGCGGTTGCGGCACCCGGGCAAACGGCCTTCCAGGTTGATGTAATTGGTGTAGTGGTCGCTGGTCAGCTGCGACGGGGCGTCCAGCAGCCGGATCATCGTGGCCGCCTCTTTCAACACCCCGTGCGGCCCCACCATCTTGAAGGCGCCGCTTTCCACCATCTTGAGCAGGGGGGTATGGACCTTGGGCACGAAGGTGCGCAACCGGATGTAATCCGGGGCGATGCGGTTGAGCACGTCGGCTGTCCGTGAGGCGTGCGGCAGGGTTCGAGCCGCACCGCCGATGCCCAGAACCACATAGAGGCTCAGCTGGATGCCGGCGGCCATGGTCCACTGACCGGCCTCGATCTGCTGCCCGGCCGTGGACCCCTTCTTGATCAATCTCAGGATCACGTCGTCGCCGGACTCCAGCCCGACATGAATGCGGCTCAATCCCGCATCGGCCAGGCGCTTGAGCGCATCAGGGCCCTTTTTATGGATGTACTGGCTGGAGCCGTATACGGTAATGCGCGTCAGATGCGGAAAGATGCGCCGGGCATGGGCGCAGATGCGGCACAGGGCATCCGTGGGCATGGCGATGGTGTTGCCCGCCGGGAAAAAGAGCGTGCGGATGCCGCCGCCGTGACGCATCCGGGCCTGATCCAGATCATTGATAATATCCGCCACCGGTCGTACCCGGTATCGTGGGCCCTTCTTGTAGACCATGCAGAAGGTGCAGCGGTTGTGGGGGCAACCGACGGTCGCCTGAACCAGCAGGGAGTTGGCTTCACTGGGGGGACGATAAATGGGACCTTCGTAGTGCATGGGCGCGCCTAACCTGGATAAACTGCAAATGACAGATTGCAATTACCGGCTGATTTTCGAATTGGGTCAGACAAATAACAAACCCAAATCCCAAATCTCAAACAAATTCCAAATTTCAATATCCAACTCTCAAACAAGATCGAAAACCAACAGTTGTTTGCCATCACCAATCTTTGCAATTGTCTTTCACACGGTTTGGAATTTCGAAATTGTTTTTGTGATTTATTTGTCATTTGGCATTTGGCTATTGTTGTTTGATTTTTGTCAGCTGCAGCTGCTTCAGCAGCCGCCGCCGTTCCCCCGGACGCAAATGCCGCCAGGATCCTTTCCCAAGGCCGCCCAGCTTCAAATCAGCCACGCGGATTCGGTGGAGGCGGACCACCCGGTTGCCCATCTTTTTCACCATCCTGCGGATCTGCCGATTCTTGCCCTCCATCAAAACGATGCGGAAACGATTGCCGGAAAGCCGGTGAACCCGGGCCGGCCGGGTCATGACACCGGACAGCGGCATGCCTGCCTCCATGGCCGCAAGGGCCTGGTCGCCAAGGGGCCACTGAACGGTCACATCATACTCTTTTTCGTGATCGAAGGAGGGGTGGGAGAGGCGGTGATGGATGCGGCCATCGTTGGTCATCAGCAGCAGACCGGTGGAATCCTTGTCCAGCCGGCCTACCGGAAAAAGCCGCTGGGGCAGGTCGACCAGGTCCGTCACCACCGGCTCCCCCCGGTGCGCGCAACTGGCCACGATGCCTTCGGGCTTGTTGAGCATCACGTAGATGAGCTGATCCGGTTGGCCCACCGGCACGCCGTTGAGGTGCACCACATCGATTTCGGGATCGACCTTGGTACCTAAGGCAACCACCACGGCACCGTTGACGGTGACCTTGCCGGCAAGGATGTGCGCCTCGCCTTTGCGCCGGGAACATGCCCCGGCTTCGGAGAGGAATTTTTGAAGACGAACCAATGCCATGTCCGGTTATGCGGCCTTTCGTCAGGAGCGGTAGTCGGCGTTGATCTTGACATAGTCCAGGGAAAAGTCACAGGTCAGCATGCTCGCCGTGCCCTGCCCCAGATTCAAATCCAGGGTGACCCGGAACTCCGGTTTTCTGAGCACCCCCGTGGCCTTTGCTTCGGCATCCGGGCCACTGCCCGTGCCGTTTTCGACCATCTGCACATCGTCGAAATAGAGATCCAGGCGCTCCGGATCCAAAAAGGCACCGGCACGCCCGGCCGCTGCGACGATGCGTCCCCAGTTGGCGTCCTCGCCGAAAAAAGCCGTCTTGACCAGCGGCGAGTGGGCAATGGTGTCGGCAATGGCCCGGGCATCCGCATCGGAGCGGGCCCCGCGCACGGTCAGGTCGACCACCTTGGTGACCCCCTCGCCGTCCTTGACCATCTGCCGGGCCAGATCCATGCACAGATCATCCAGCAGCCGCTGGAAGTCGCCCCGATCGCCGTCCGTTTCGATCTTTGCCCCGGAAGCGCCGTTGGCCATGAGAATCACCGTGTCGTTGGTGCTGGAGTCGCCGTCGATGGTGATCCGGTTGAAAGACCCGTCCACCGACCGCTTCAACGCCGGCTGGAGTTCGGGAAGGGAAATGTCGGCGTCCGTGCAGATAAAACAGAGCATGGTGGCCATGTCCGGCCGAATCATGCCGGCGCCCTTGGCCACGGCGACGATGCGATAGGCGACGCCATCCGCCGAACCTTCGCGCACGCCTGTTTTGGGCCGGGTATCGGTGGTCATGATCGCGCGGGCCAGATCGGGCACCCCGTTTGGATTCAGGCCACCCACCAGGGTGGGCATGGCGACCTCGACCTTCTGGATGGGAAAAGGGGCGCCGATAACCCCGGTGGAGGCCACCAGCACCTGATCCTCGGGAACGTTCAACGCCCGGGCCGCCGAAGCCGCCATGGCGATGGCGGCGGCCAGTCCCTGCGGGCCATTGGCACAGTTGGCATTGCCCGCATTGACGACCACCGCCCGGGCCGTACCGGATTTCACCCGCTCCCGGTCCAGCCTTACGGGCGCCGCCTGGACGCGGTTGTTGGTAAAGACCGCGGCCACACGGGCCGGCCGATCGGACACCAGCATACCCAGGTCGAGGTGGCCGTTTTTCTTGATACCCGCGGCCAGGCCGAAGGCGGTGAACCCTCTACAAGTCAATGGCGCCATAGCGATTTCCCTCGTTGCTCTGCCAGCGTTGGTTGGGTTAGACTGTCCCCAGATGATAGGATCCGTGATTCCTCGAACCCGTCAATCCTTTGTTTTTCATTGCCCAAATAGCGCCCGTTGTCAATCGGGGAAAAGCGTTCACCGCCCTTGCAAACCGCCGCCAGATGGCATAGAAAGCGCCTGTCTGCATGATCGCACCGACTGCGTTCCGGGTTCTGCGTTCTGCGTTCACACGCTGAACCTGACTTTGAACCCCGAACCTTTGAACCCTGAACCTTTGAACCCTGAACCTTTGAACCCTGAACCTTTGAACCCTGAACCTTTGAACCCTGAACCTTTGAACCTTCGAACCCTGAACCTCTGAACCCATGAACGGCTGCGAAACCAAGGAGCACCCGATGGAAAATAAGCCCATCTGCGAGAAATGCCACACCCCCCTGACGCTGAAACGGACGTGACGGTCGGTCATTTTCCGCTGCACGGGCTGCAGCGCCGAATACCCGCTGGCCAGATTCATCCATCTCATGGACGACGCCATGGAGCAGGCGCTGGCCGGTCTGCGCTGTGACAGGGTATAGCCGCCATGATGATCCTCGACAACCTGTTCCCGGTGTTCGCACTCATCGGCCTGGGCGCCCTGCTCAAACACATTCACATGACCGGCGAGCATTTTCTCAAGGCCTCGGACCGCCTGGTCTACTTCATCTTTTTCCCGGCCTTGCTCTTCTGGAAGATCGGTGCTTCTCCATCGGTGGACGACAGCGCCACCGACCTGGTTGCCGCCGCCATCTGCGCGGTGGCCATCATCTACCTCGTCAGCGCGCTCTGCCTGAAAGTATTCAAGGTGTCGAATTTCGCAGCCGGTTCGTATTCGCAAAGCTGCTACCGCTTCAACACCTACGTGGGGATGGCCGTCATCCTCAACGCCTTGGGCGAAGCGGGCGTATCCCGGTTCGGCATTCTCATCGGGTTCATCATTCCCATCGTCAACGTGCTGGCCGTATCCACCCTGATCTGGTACTCCGGCCAGGCCATCGACACCCGTGAGCGGCTGCGCATCACCCTTCGCGCCCTGGTTTCCAACCCGCTGATCATCGGCTGTCTCGCCGGCGTGGCCTACTCCCGTGTCGTCGGCGAATTCCCGGTTTTTTTGGACAACAGCTTTCGCCTGGCCACCATGGTGACGCTGCCCCTGGCCCTGCTCTCCATCGGCGGCACCTTGACCCTGAAGAACCTTAAAAATCATATCGGACACGCATTTTTGGGGTCCGCCATCAAGCTTTCGGTCCTTCCCGTCGTTGGCTGGTTTTTGCTCAAGGCCGTTGATGCGTCGCCATTGTCCTTTCAGGTGGGAATGATATTTTTCAGCCTGCCCGCCTCGCCGGCCATCATCGTGCTCTCCTCCCAACTCAACAGCGACACCGAATTCGCATCCGCGGCCATCGTCCTGTCGACGCTGTTGTCTTTCTTCTCCATGAGCGTTGTGCTATTGATTGTTTAACAGGAGCGGCATCGTGGGTGAAGCCACACAACAGACATTCAAACTCGTCATCGAATACGACGGTTCGGGCTTCCATGGCTGGCAGCGGCAGAAAGCGGACCGCACGGTTCAGGAAACCATCGAAAACGCCCTGGCACGCATGACCCGGGAAAAGGTGACCCTCGTCGGCTCGGGCCGCACCGACGCCGGCGTCCACGCCATCGGCCAGACCGCCAGCTTTAACACCCGTTCCCGCCTGGATGCCCGGGTTTTTTTGGCCGGTTTGAACAGCCTGCTGCCCGGTGATGTGGTCATCCGCGCATGCGACCCGATGCCCGGCACCTTCCACGCCCGCTTTGATGTGCGGTCCAAGCACTACCGCTACCACATCCTCAACCGGCCCATCGCCCCGGCCATCGGCCGGCAGTTCGTCTGGCACATCCGCAAGCCGCTGGACACAGAGGCGATGGCCGAGGCCGCCGCCATGTTGCTGGGCACGCATGATTTCAAGGCCTTCGAAGGCACGGGCAGCCCCAGGAAGCATTCCATCCGCACCGTAACCGATTCGACCCTGAGGATAACCGGCGGCGGCAACCTGACCTATGATATCCAGGCCAACGGGTTCTTGCGCTTCATGGTGAGAAATATCGTGGGCACCCTGGTGGAGGTGGGTACGGGAAAAATCGACAGACAGGAGGTTCGGGCCATCCTGCAGTCGAAAGACCGCGCGCGCGCAGGCGCCACGGCGCCGCCTCAGGGTCTGTTTCTGATGGACGTGACATACGCGTGAAAAAAACATTCTAGGATAAGAGGCCCGTGCCGCATCCCATAGCGGCGTCGCGCCCCATTGCACCGCTGGCCACGACGCCCGTTTTCGGGCTCGATCAACGTCTGATTCCTTCTTGACACCGTTTGTTTACCTGGATTAGTATGTTCTCATCCTTCCGAATCCATTGCTAATTTATGCGATCCAGCTAAAACGGCACCTACAGCAGGGTGTTGAACAACGTCATGAGCACAGGCGAAGCAAGGCAAAATTGGGCGAAAAAACGAGGGACACCACGCCGGCTTGCGGATAAACATCTCCAGGCGCAGGCTGAAAAATACGCCCGCCTAATCCAGGCCGGACAGATCATTACCTCCGAATTGAATGTTGACGACCTGTTCCATGTCATATCCGATCAAACCGGTAAGATTCTGGATGTCGAACGATGCTCGATTTTTCTTGCCGACGCGGACCAGCAACATCTCTGCTCGTTCGTCGCCGCAGACATGGGGTCCGATCAAATCCAATTTTCTACCCACCAGGGCATCGCCGGATGGGTGTTTTGCAACCGAACGCCTCAGGTCGTGAACGATGCTTATGCCGATGCGCGTTTCTACCAAGCGGTCGACAAAAAAACAGGCTTTCGTACCGTCAATATCCTCTGCGTTCCATTGATCAGTCACCGCCGAAACTGCATCGGAACCATGCAGGTGCTCAACAAGAGGGGGGGTGATTTCACCGATGAGGATGTCGACATCTTGACCTACATGGCAAGCTACGTGGCGGTCGCCCTCGAAAACGCATCGCTGTATGAGGAGTTGAAGGAGACGGACCGGGCCAGACAAAAAGCGGTCAATCACCTGTCCCACGAACTGAGAACCCCCCTGTCGATTCTGTCATCGGTCTTGACGCGATTTGCCGACACCGCCCACGACCACGACCTGACCCACCTGACCCGAACGATCGAAAGGGGCCGGCGCTGCATCGACCGGCTCAACAATATCCAGGAGAAGGCGGAGGACATCGTCGGCAGAAAAGTTGTCGATTGCGAAAAACAATATACCCGGATTTTCGAGGACCTGATCAGTCTGGTTGAAGAGACCGGTGAAGACACGGCCCTTCACTGCGGGCAATTGGCGGCGCATGTCGTCGATCGCATTCAATCGATCCTGGCCTTCGAACCGGAAAGAATCGAACCCATCCAGGTCGATCGCTTCTTGAAGGATATTTACAACGATGCCGTTGAGATCGTCCGGAAGCGACGCCTGCGGGTTTCATTGGCCATCGAAGCCGGTCTGACCATAAACATGGACGCGTCGATTCTCAAAAAGATTTGCGACGGTCTGTTGAAGAATGCAATTGAAAACACCCCCGACGGGGGAAGGATAAAATTGACGGCCGGGGCCACGGAAGCTGATATTTTCTTGGCATTTCAAGATCACGGTGTCGGCATTACACCGGCCAACCAAAAGAACATCTTCAAAGGCTTCTTTCACACCCAACCGACCCGGTTCTATTCATCCAAAACACCGTATGCCTTTAACGCCGGCGGCACGGGAACCGACCTTCTGCGAATGCAGACCTATGCGGAACGGCTTGGCTTCAACATCGATTTCTCAAGTCAGCGCTGTCGTTTCATTCCGGGTGAGGCCGATGCCTGCCCGGGCGGGGTATCCTTGTGCGATAACATAACGGCTGCGACGGATTGCATGGACTCGGGGGGCAGCGTCTTCACGGTCAGGTTTCCCAAAATTGGTCGTGCACGGAGCGCGAGATGATAAATGATCGTCTTCATCGGCTTTTTCGATCGTTAAATCCGGTTGATTGTGTTCGCACGGTGCTGGCGCATCGAAGGAGTACCCTCGCCGCTATCGCCGCCTTGACGCTCCTTTTCGGCGCTTTCATCCCCCGCCTGTCATTCAAGACGTCGATACACGACCTGATTATCGAGGATCTGCCGGAAAACGCGCACTACGAGTCGTTCAAGGCCATCTTCGGATCGGAGGAGATCATTCGCGTCGTGGTGGCCTGCAAGAATGTGTTCGACCCGCTCACCTTTCAAAAAATCGCCCAGCTGGAAGAAGCCGGAAAAAAGATCAACGGCGTTCAGCGGGTCATCGGACTGCCGGGCATCAAGAACGCGGTGGACCTGTCCGGCAACTGGCCCATGGAAAAATTCGTGGCCTTCGTCTCCGGGGTCGACCTTTTCAAACAGAATCTGATCGCCGACGACCACACCACCACCTCGATCACCCTGGTGCTCGACAAGGATGCGGACCAGGACGCGGTCATCGGTGCCATCGGGCGATTGATCGATGAGACAGACCCGGACATCCGTCTTTACCAGATCGGCATGCCCCTGATTTCACAGGCCCTGGCGCAGTTCACGCGCAACGACTTTCTGCGCCTGCCGCCGATCACCTTTCTGCTGATTGCCGTCGTCCTTTTGCTGATCTTCAGGAGCGTGCGCGATGCACTCATCCCGCTTTCCTGCGTGACCCTTTGTCTGATCTGGACCTTCGGCTCGGTTTCCATCCTTCAGGTTCCGCTTTCGATTCTCACCATGATCGTACCGGTCTTTTTAATCGCCGTGGGAACGGCCTACTGCCTGCATATCCTGGCTGAATATCGTGCCACCGCCACGTCGTCGCATACGCCTGTCGAAGCGGCCGCAATCACCTTCTCCCAGACGACCCTGCCGACCCTTCTGGCCATCCTGACCACCCTGCTCGGCCTGGGGTCCCTGTTTGTCAACCGGATTGCCGCCATTCGGGAATTTGCCCTCTTCGCCTGCATCGGGATGATCGCTTTTCTGATCCTGGTCATGACCTACCTGCCTGTCATGCTCGCTTTGCTCCCACGCGGAGAAAATGCTTCGTCACCCAAAAAGGAGGGGTCGCCGCATCTGGACCGCTTCATGGGGTGGATCATTGACCTGAATCTGAATCATCAACGCCTCACCCTGATGGTAATCGGGGGGATGACGCTGGTCGCCGGTTTCGGACTGCTGCGTCTCCGCGTGGAAACCAATCCGGTCGGCTATTTCAAAGAGGACACCCAGGTCGTCAGAAATTTCCATGACATCTACCGGCGGCTGTCCGGCAGTTTTCCCGTCAATGTGGTGATGACCGCAACGTCGGAAGATTTTTTCGAGGAAGCCCAACACATCGCCGACATCGAACGGCTTCAACAATTTCTGGACACCCTGCCCGGCGTCGACAAGACCATCTCCTTCGCCGATTACCTGAAGCTGGTCAACTACGCCTCCAACCGCTTCGAGCCCGCCTACTATCGTTTGCCCACCGAGTCCTGGGAGCTCAGGATGTTGATGAACACTTACAAATCCATGCTGGGCATGGACATGTTCAACGCCTTCATGGGGCCGACCCTGTCCCAGGCCAACATTCTGCTGCTGACGCACATATCCAGTTCGCGAACCTTCTTGGACCTGCGCCGGGCGATTCTGCGCCACGTCGGCGAAGCCTTCAACCCGGATCTGACGTGGGACGTCACCGGGTTCGGCATCGTCATCTCCGCCAGCAGCCACCACCTGGTGGCAGGGCAGGTCAAAAGCTTTCTGATGACCATGGCCGTCATCTTCATCATCATGTTCGCCCTGTTTCTCTCGTTCAAGGTGGGCCTGATCGCCATCGTCCCCAACCTGTTTCCCATCGTGATCAATTTCGGGCTCATGGGGTGGTTCGGCATCGAACTCTCCATGGCCACCAGCCTGATCGCCAGCATCGCCATCGGCCTGGCCGTGGACGATACGATCCACTACCTGGTGCGCTTCAACCGCGAATTCCATAAGGACCTTGACGACAGGCGGGCCCTGAAGGAGACCATCGCCCACATCGGACGCCCGATCATGTTCACGACCGTGACCATCAGCGCGGGTTTTTTCATCCTGGCCTTTTCCGGTTTCAAGCCCACCGCCATTTTCGGTACCATGATGGTCATTACCATGCTCTCGGCCCTCGTCGGCGATCTGATTCTGCTGCCGATACTGATGCAGCGCGTGGAGCTGGTCACCCTCTGGGATCTGGTGCGGATCAAGATGGGCGGGGAAACCAATCTGGGCATCCCCCTCTTTGATGGACTGTCGCGGGCGGAGGTTCATTCCATCATCATGGCCGGCACCCTGAAGAAGGTCAACGCAGGGGAGTCCCTGTTCTACAAGGGAGACCGGAGCGAATCCATGTATGCGATCATATCGGGCGGCTTCGATGTCATCGACTACGACCCCACCTGCACGCTGAGCAGTCACGAGGGCATCCAGAAGTGCATCGCCAAGGTCGGCACCGGCGATATCCTGGGTGAGATGGGCCTGCTGCGCGCTGCGCCCCGCTCGGCCACCGTCATGGCCACGACGGACAGCGAGCTGCTGCCCATCAACTGGAAGATGATCCAGCGGTTGCAGTGGCTCTATCCACCCACGGCCCATAAGTTCTTTGTCAACATGATGGGCATTCTCTGCGACCGTGTGGAACGCCTGACCACCTGCCTGGCCAATGAAAGCATGGTGGATGACCTGACCGGCCTGAACAACCGCAAGGGGTTCGTCCGGTCCCTCGTGCAGGAAGCCAACCGGGCCCATCGGCTCAAGGAGACCCTGGTCATGGCCATGATCGGGGTCCGCTTCGACGACGCGACGGGCAACCCCGTTGACCGCATTAAAAACGAGGTGTTGTGCGCCATCGGCGATACGCTCACCACCACGATCCGGCGCTGCGACATGGTCGGCCGGGTCGAGACGAACACCTTTGCGATCCTGATTGCCATCGGGTCGGGCAAAGACAGCGGCGTGGTTATCCAGCGGCTCCAGGGCGATCTGGACAAGCTGCAGGCCCAATTTGAAAAATCTCTCGGTTTTCTCGATCGACATCACTCACACCACCCTGCACCCGGAAGCGCAAACCGATGGGGAGAGGCATCTCGACGAGGCCCTGCGTGCGCTGAGATCCGAGAGTGACCGGCTGTTATCGCTAAATTTCGAGTCCGCGAACTGATGACCATTCGGTGATCGAAATCCCAAATAGCAAATTTCAAATATCAAACAAATTCCAATGACCGAAATCCAAAAATTCAAACCACGGCTCGCCCTGAAAGGTTTTGGTCATTGAATATTGGAATTTCAGATTGGTTTGTCATTTGGTGCTTGTAATTTGTAATTTTTACACAGACTACCAAGGCTTCACTGCTGCCTCTCACTGAACTTGAGGAGCAGGTTTTCCAAGGATGAATACGAGGAAATATAACCATGCTCAACCTGCAGAAAATCAAGGCAGACTATTGCAAGACCCAGATCAACGAGGCCTATCAACGAACCTACAGCGACATGGAAAAAGGGCTGGGAAACATCATCACCTGGACGGCGCACCTGGCCCTGGAGAACATCGCCAATTCCGACGCCCTGTATCATGACGCAGAGCATACGATCATGGTCACCCTGGCCGGGCAGTCGCATCCTGGAAGGCAAGCACCTGTCCGAAGGGCGGCGTATCTCCGAAAGACTGGGCGCACTTCATGATCGCCCTGCTGTGCCACGACATCGGCTATGTCAAGGGAATCTGTGCAGATGACAATGGCTACAAGCTGGCCACGGGGAAAGGCAAGAAAACGATCACCCTTCCCGAAGGCACCACCGACGCCCAACTGGCGCCCTACCACATCGACCGGAGCAAACGTTTCGTTCTCGAACGTTTCGGAAAAAAGATGCTCAGGGAGTCGGGCGGTCTGGTGGACGCAGAGCTGATCGCCTCGTACATCGAGATGACCCGCTTTCCCGTTCCCGATGACGACCGGTACGCGGACACGTCCGGGTTCCCCGGACTGGTGCGTGCCGCCGATTTCATCGGGCAGCTGGCCGACCCCAACCGGCTGCAGAAATGCACGGCCCTGTTCTATGAGTTCGAAGAGCTGGGGCTCAACGAGAAGCTCGGCTACAAGACGCCCGGGGACCTGAGGGACTGCAATGCGAAATTTTACTGGGATATCGTCAGCCCCTACGTCCAAGACGCCCTCGGGTACCTGAAGGTGACCCACGAGGGCAAACAGTGGATCGCCAACCTGCAGTCCAATGTGTTCGGCAACTACCTGTTCGCCAACGAGAAACCGACATCGATCGATTATCCGGAATTATAGAATCCATCGACGTCGGATTCCGCAAAAACACCAAATTTGTCACTGATCGTCATCCCTGCCACCGCAGGGACCCATTTGTGTGAATCATTTATCGAGGACCGCCTCGCTAGAGCCAGGCAATACGGAGTCATTACGAATGCTGCGATTTGGTAGAGCATCATAGATGAAACTGCCCCGCATGCCGACATACCTGAAAGGTGTTGCTGCCGTCACCCTGTTTTCAATTGCTCTGACCGTCTTCCTGTTCCGGATCGACTTTCCTGTCTTGGACCTCTTTGAATTGAAGCTCTACGACCTGCGTTTTCTGCAGCGGGGCCATCGGCAGCCTTCACCGGTGGTCGTCCTGGCCATGATCGATGAAAAAAGCCTCGACCAGGAGGGTCGCTGGCCGTGGCCGCGTTCCACCATCGCCGCCCTGGTGAATCGACTGTCAGACGACGGCGCCAGGGTGATCGGGTTCGACATCGGCTTTCTGGAGGCAGAGGAGAATTCCGGCCCGACGGTTCCCCAGGGGTTTGAAGAAGCGCTGGCCCGCCTGGATGCAGCCGATGAGCGCCCGGACGGTCGCAAACCCGAGCGTATCCAAAAGGATATCAACGACCGGATTCTGGCCGATTCAATCCGTCAGGCCCGGTCGGCCACGGTGCTGGGCTATTTCTTTCACATGAGCCCGTCGGAATTGGATTACGACATCGGCAAGAAAGAAATCGAACGTCAGCTGGCCCTGATCGGCAAGTCCAAGTACCCCATGATTCTCCAGCAGGACCCGGATGCGTCCCGGCTGCCGTTCATCACCGCCTATGCGCCGGAGGCCAACCTGAAAATCCTCTCCGATGCCGCCGACGGGTCCGGGTTTTTCACCGTGTCCAGCGACCGGGACGGCGTGGTGCGCAACGTGCCCTTGATGATCAAGTGCGGGGAGGACCTCTTTCCTCACCTGACGGTGCAGTGCGCCTGGCATTACCTGGACCGGCCCCAGCTGATCGTCAACGTCCCCCGCTACGGCGTGGAAGGCATCCAGATGGGCCCTCGTTTCATTCCCACCGACGAAATCGGGCAGATGCGGATCAACTATCTCGGTCCGGCCAAGACCTTTCCCCACTATTCCATCACCGACATCCTCAAGGGCAAGATACCGGCCGGGACGTTCAAGGACCGTATCGTGTTGGTGGGGGCCACCGCCGTGGGTACCCACGACCTTCGGTCGACGCCGCTCAGCCCGGTCTACCCGGGCGTGGAGATCCACGCGACCATCATCGACAACATGCTCACCGGCCGGTTCATCACCAAACCTCAGTGGTCGGAAATCTTCGACCTGATCGCCATCATCACCATCGGCCTGCTGCCCGGCATTTTCCTGCCCCGGGTGAAAGCCACCGTCGGGCTCCTGTTTGCCCTGTTCATTTTCAGCCTGCACATTCTCTTCACCCGCTGGCTCTTCGTCCGGTTCGACCTGTGGCTGAACATGGTCTACCCCCTGACCTCGCTGGCCATCAGCTACACCTTCGTCACCGTCTTCAACTATGCCACGGTGGAGCGGGACCGCAAACGGATCAAAGGCACCTTCAAACAGTACGTGGCCCCGATGGTCATCGAAGAGATGCTCAAGGACCCCGAACAGCTGAAATTGGGGGGTGAGGAGAAGGTGCTGACGGTGCTCTTTTGCGACCTGGAGCGCTTCACCAGCTACACCGAAATCTACGGGCCGTCGGAGATGGTCAAGATCCTCAGCGACTATTTCACCCGCATGTCCGAGGAGATCTTCAAACAGCGCGGCACGCTCAAGGAGTACGTGGGCGACGAGATCATGGCTTTTTTCGGCGCCCCCATCCACCACCCCGACCACGCCAAACGGGCCTGCGAGGCGGCCCTGGCCATGCGGGCAGCGCTTCGGGAGCTTTGCCAGGGGTGGATCGACATGGACCGCCCCGTCATGCACGCCCGCACTGGAATCAACAGTGGCCCCATGCTGCTGGGGAACCTGGGCTCGCGCTACCGCTTCGCCTATGGCGTGCTGGGGGACCAGGTCAACCTGGGCTCGCGCCTGGAGGGGTTGAACAAAAAGTACGGAACGGACATCATCATCGGCGAGAACACCTATGACATGGTCAAGGACGATTTCATCCTGCGGAACCTTGACCTGGTGCGGGTGGTGGGACGCGAGCAGTGTGTGCGGGTTTACGAGCTGATTGCCAGGGCCGGCGATGTCCTGTCACCGGAACATTTGGGCGCCCTGGAGGCCTATGCCGCCGGCTACGACGAATACTGCCGCCAGCACTGGCCCCAGGCGATCGCTCATTTCGAGCGTGCCCTGTCCCTGCGCCCCGACGACGGGCCGTCCAAGACCATGCTGGCGCGCTGCCGGATCTATGAGGAGGACCCGCCGCCGGAAGATTGGGAGTGCGTGTTCGAGCCGACGACCAAATAATTCGATGCTTTGTGCGCGGCCATAAAAAAAACCAGCTTGGAAAAAATTATGCTAAAATGGGTGACCGCATTCGCCCTTATTTAGTTATTTAAGGTCCCCCTACGACCACTAATAACGAAAAGACAGTAGTCTATCCTTTCATCCTAACCGCATTATCCTCCAGCCATTTCACAAAATTGTCTTCGTCCATTTCCTTCACCGCCAACGCCAAGACAGCATCCACGGCTTCAGCTTCGGATGCTGTTAGACTCCATCCATTTAGGTCGAGAAACGTGCAGGCAGCAAGAAATCCGGTGCGTTTGTTGCCATCGACAAAAGGGTGGTTGAAAATAATTCCGGCAGCATAAGCCGCGGCAAGATGGAAAACGGATTCTGTTTGGTAGGCCACCTTGTTGCGGGGACGGGCAAGCGCAGATGACAACAGTCCGCTGTCACGGATTCCCGGATGACCACCGTGTTCAGCAATCTGTTCGTCATGGATGGCGATGACAACATCCTGCCTCAACCACGTCCATGTCATCTTTTTGCAAGCTCATGCAACGCATTGCGATATTTCGCCATGCCTTTGCGAGCCGCCGCCATCTGGGTTTCAAACTCCGGATCATAAGGCGATAGGGAATACCCATCGGAAGTTTCCGTTAAGAATACACTGTCGCCTTTTTTGACCTTGAGCCGAGCGACAACTTCTTTCGGGAGGATGACGCCGGTTGAATTGCCGATTTGTGTTACCGTGGCACGCATAAAACAACCTCCGTTGTTATACCAAAAGTTATAACATAACCCTATCGGCGGTCAAGCTGACATATAAAAATAAAAAGGGGACGCTCATAAAAATATAACTTCATCTAAATTTTATTTTGTTCTCAATTGCAATTGCCTTGCCTCGTTTTGCTGCGATACTGACCGCGGCCTGCGTCACCCTCAATTTTTCCGCAATTTCCGGCTGTTTTAGCCCAAGTTCTTCAGTCGCCCAATAACATAACAAACTGCGTGCGTTGACTGTCCTTCTTTCGCGATCACCCGTTAAAATCATCTCAGGCGAAACGCCAGTTAACGCAGACACCCTTTTCAAAATTGACTCAAAATCGACACCTTCAGTCTTCAGTCGCCAGCGCCGTTCCATTTTCTCATTCGCCAGTGACAACACTTTTTCGACAAAGTTACCATCCCCCAACACTCTCTCATCACTTTTTTGAAACAGCTTTGCCTTGCGCAGCGCCTTGACCGCCAACCAGCCCCCTGCACTTCGGATCAACCCCCCGCCGATGAGATCATCTCTACGGCCCTGGTCGACACCTTTTGCAACGAACCCACGGTATAACCTTCGCGCGGTGGAGAGGTTCGAATCAAACATCTTGAGCACATGGCCGGTATCCTGCCAGGGACAGCAGCTATTCTTGAATAAGGCGCTGTGACCACAATAGTCGTAGTTTTCCAATTCTTTTAGATGTTGAACAATTTTTGCTCTGAGGGGGTTCAAGTGGATATACCGGACCAGTTCCAGAAGATAGGCGTCTTCCTGGCAAAGAATTGACTTGTAGCGGTTTTGGAACAAGTGCCCGTGTCGCCGATGACGCCGGTTAAACGATACGGCATAACCTGTCAGCAACCGTTGCATGACCCGAGAAATTGTGAGAATCACCAGTTCTTAGCAACAGGTGAAAGTGATTGGGTATCAATGCCCAGGCAAAACATCCCGTTTGGGTATCTTCGATAACGGCACCCAAACGTGCCAGGAAGTTTTCCCGGTCCACGTCATCCAGGAAGATTTTCCTGCGTTCGATTCCCCTGACGATGATGTGATGCAGGGCTCCGGGCGCATCTATTCGTCCTTTCCGTGGCATATTCTGACCATATACAACGGCGATATCCTTGTAAACTTATTTTTTTATGTGCGTCCCCTAAATTTTCCCAAATGCCCAGATTTTTGTAGATTCAATTTAAAACGAATCCCGCATCATCGCATCCTGGACAACTTTCGGTAATGTTAGCGGAACAAAGTAATCAGAAGGGAAAAGATAGTCTTCACCGGATTCATCGATGACGCGTCGCAGGTTCTGTTTTTTCGCCAGATCATCTGGAATTGCTACGTAAACCTTCCATCGTTCTAGTGAAGCCTCATACTCTCGATTATTTACACAGATGATAAATTCTTGCATATTCTTACCTACTTATACCAGAATCGTTTTATTTTCTGTTCTTTTTTCCCTTTCCCGTGAGCCTCATACCAGTGAATTTCCGCCCTGCATACATCTCCTGACTGAAACCGAATGATATAGATGCCCTTCATTTTACGCCATCGACCATCACCGTAAACTTTTTTGAGGCGCTGTAATTCGTGAATCGATTTGTCTACCGCAATGGTTTCCGGTACAGAAAGCTGTTCAATAATTTCAAATTTCAACTAACGAACTCCGCTGCTTACTTGAAATATAACCAGTTGATATTCAATTGAAAATAACCACTGCTCAACGTTTAACGCTTTTTTTATCACCAGAAATATTATGACACATACGATAACATGTGCAAAGAAATAATTGGCCAATTTTCTAAACGGTTGGAATTCGTTTTGTTTGCAAGTGGTTTTTAGATAACACTTAAAAAAGAATGGAAGCCAACAACAATAACCATTTAAGGGGTGATAAAAGCGATATAGCGGGTCAAAACGCCTATATTTGTAGTTGATACGTCACAATTTCAGTAGCTTAGCGTGGACCGATCCCTTATCGTCTTATCGATGGCATCTGCTCATCATTAGGAAAAGAAGATCATTGTAAATTTATTTTTTTATGAGCGTCCCTAAAACCCCCCGGGTCCGGATCAAGGTGTGCTCATCCATGGCCAGGCGCTGGGCCAGGGTTCGGGCAGAGTAATAGCTCATCCCCCTGGCATCGGCGACGGTGACCAGAAACAGGTACAGCGCCGCCGCAGCATGGGTACAGCGATCAATATAGTGGTCGCTGACCAGGCGGTGATCCAGCCAACTGAACTGTCTGGGTGTTCTACGGATACGGTCGGGGCAAATGGGTTGTTTGGTTACCATGGCGGCCTCCTTCACATTGAGGGTTAAGGATATCGTCGCCAAATTGTTGCATGCGACGGGCGGCCATGACGATGTCATCTTGTAACGCATACCCGGTTAATTGGGCAATAATACCAATCAATACGGAAGGTTGTCGCGTTAAGAGATCTTGTAACGCATGGTTTGCAAAATCGGTATTATTGTCAACTTTTTCAAAAGTTTGTTGGGTTAAGGGATCTTGTAACGCATCGGGGGTGATATTCGGTTTTCGGAGCCAGTAGCCAGGATTGTCGTCTCGCCAGCGTTGAACCCGTTGCACATTCTCCGGACCGCTAAAGTAATCGCGGTTGTCTGGTTTCTTGAGCCATCGCCTCTGACTGGCGGCCTTGCTGGCTTTGCGGCATTCAGGTTGGCGGCAGTATTTTTGCCGATCTCTATTTCGTGGATCAGGAACGAATAAGATATGGCAATGACGGCATTTTTTACGTTTAATCCCTGGCATCGGTCGCGGCCCTCCTGCGTACCAATGATACAGGAATTGAGATCTGATTGAACAATCGGGTGCGGCAAGAAAATGATTGAAGAAAAAGAGAAGAAGATCGTTTTAAATTTACCTTACGGAAGAAAATAGTCGGGGGACGACCTGGACTATTTCAAACCGCCAGGAAGAAGACAGTTTTAAAACGCCGCTGGCATTTAATGGGTGACCTGCCCTTTAATGGGCGATCCCTTATCGCTTATCTAAACTTATCGGTTGCATCTACTCAGCATATAAAAAGGCAAGATCCTTGTAAACTTATTTTTTTATGTGCGTTATATATTGAAACAATACAGAAAATACCTCCAAATGTAGTATTTATAAAATAGTTTTTCGCGTAGATAATGAGAAAATCTCCTGTTAAATTATGAGAGAAAAACAGGACTCAGAAAGAAACAGGAGGTTTTCGAAAAGACCGACATTGCACGCTTCAAGATGTTTTGCCAACTGCGCCAGTCAAATCCGAGGCTCAGGTGACCACCTGATCGTGGGGATCGATATCGCCAAGGACAAGCACCACGCCTTCTTCGGTACCGCCAAGGGGCAGACGCTCTGGCGCCGCCTGATCTTTACCAATGACCTGACCGGCTTCAAGCGCCTGATCGAACAGGTCGATACGCTCAAAGCGCGGCACGCCCTGGGTCAGGTAGTATTCGGCATGGAGCCCACCGGCAATTACCACAAGCCGTTGATCCACTGGTTGACCGAACAAGGTTATCTGGTCGTCTTCGTCGCCGGCAAGGCCGTCAAGGACAACCGCGAGTTGCTCGACGGGCGCTGGGACAAGAACGATACCAAGGACAGCGGCCAATATTGCCGGTGGGCTCCATGTCCGAAAACTACCTGGCCCAGGGCGTGCCGCGCTTTGAGGGTATCGACCTGTTCGATCAGGCGGTTGAAGCCGGTCAGATCGTTGGTGAAGATCAGGCGGCGCCAGAGCGTCTGCCCCTTGGCGGTACCGAAGAAGGCGTGGTGCTTGTCCTTGGCGATATCGATCCCCACGACCAGGTGGTCGCCCGAGCCTCGGATTTGACGGCGCAGTTGGCAAAACATCTTGAAGCGTGCAATGTCGTCCATTTCGAAAACCTCCTGTTTCTTTCTGAGTCCTGTTTTTCTTCTTTATTTAACAGGAGATTTTCTCATTATCTACGCGAAAAACGTTTTAGTAAATGCTACATGTGGAGGTATTTTCTGTATTGTTTTCAATATATAACGCACATAAAAATAAGTTTACAAGGATCTTGCCTTTTTATATGCTGAGTAGATGCAACCGATAAGTTTAGATAAGCGATAAGGGATCGCCCATTAAAGGGCAGGTCACCCATTAAATGCCAGCGGCGTTTTAAAACTGTCTTCTTCCTGGCGGTTTGAAATAGTCCAGGTCGTCCCCGACTATTTTCTTCCGTAATGTAAATTTCAAACGATCTTCTTCTCTTTTTCTTCAATCATTTTCTTGCCGTACCCGATTATCCAAACCGATCTCAATTCCTGTATCATTGGTACGCAGGAGGGCTGCGACCGATGCCAGGGATTAATCGTAAAAAATGCCGTCATTGCCATATCTTATTCGTTCCCGATCCACGAAATAGAGATCGGCAAAAATACTGCCGCCAACCTGAATGCCGCAAAGCCAGCAAGGCCGCCAGTCAGAGGCGATGGCTCCAAAAACCAGACAACCGCGATTACTTTAGCGGTCCGGAGAATGTGCAACGGGTTCAACGCTGGCGAGACGACAACCCTGGCTACTGGCTCCGAAAACCGAATATCTCCCCCGATGCGTTACAAGATCCCTTAACCCAACAACCTTTTGAAAAAGTTGACAATAATACCGATTTTGCAAACCATGCGTTACAAGATCTCTTAACGCGACAACCTTCCGTATTGATTGGTATTATTGCCCAATTAACCGGGTATGCGTTACAAGATGACATCGTCATGGCCGCCCGTCGCATGCAACAATTTGGCGACGATATCCTCAACCCTCAATGTGAAGGAGGCCGCCATGGTAACCAAACAACCCATTTGCCCCGACCGTATCCGTAGAACACCCAGACAGTTCAGTTGGCTGGATCACCGCCTGGTCAGCGACCACTATATTGATCGCTGTACCCATGCTGCGGCGGCGCTGTACCTGTTTCTGGTCACCGTCGCCGATGCCAGGGGGATGAGCTATTACTCTGCCCGAACCCTGGCCCAGCGCCTGGCCATGGATGAGCACACCTTGATCCGGGGGTTTTAGGGACGCTCATAAAATAATAAGTTTACAAGGATCTTCTTTGCCTAATGATGAGCAGATGCCATCGATAAGCGATAAGGGATCGGTCCACGCTAAATTACTGAAATTGTATCGTATAAAATACAAATATAGGCGTTTAGACTCGCTATATCGCTTTTTTCACCCCTTAAATAGTCATTGTTGTTGGCTCCATTCTTTATTAAGTGTTATCTAAAAACCACCTGCAAAAAAAATGAATTCCAACCGTATAGAAAATTGGCCAATTATTTCTTTGCACATATTATCGTATGTGTCATAATATTTCTGGTGATAAAAAAAGCGTTAAACGTTGAGCAGTGGTTATTTTCAACTGAATATCAACTGGTTATATTTCAAGTAAGCAGCGGAGTTCGTTAGTTGAAATTTGAAATTATTGAACAGCTTTCTGTACCGGAAACCATTGCGGTAGACAAATCGATTCACGAACTACAGCGCCTTAAAAAAGGTTTACGGTGATGGTCGATGGCGTAAAATGATGGGCATCTATATCATTCGGTTTCAGTCAGGAGATGTATGCAGGGCGGAAATTCACTGGTATGAGGCTCACGGGAAAGGGAAAAAAGAACAGAAAATAAAACGATTCTGGTTTAAGTAGGTAAGAATATGCAAGAATTTATCATCTGTGTAAATAATCGAGAGTATGAGGCTTCACTAGAACGATGGAAGGTTTACGTTGCCATTCCAGATGATCTGGCGAAAAAACAGAACCTGCGACGCGTCATCGATGAATCCGGTGAAGACTATCTTTTCCCTTCTGATTACTTTGTTCCGCTAAAATTACCGAAAGTTGTCCAGGATGCGATGATGCGGGATTCGTTTTACTAATCCGTTCATAATTATTTAGACATTTTGATGAGAACTTGGTATACTGCCGGGCATGAAAACACAAGATGGAAGAAAACTCAGCCCGAAGACACTCGAGGAAATCCGAACCCGCGCCGTTCAGCGTGTTCAGGATGGTGAAAGCCCCGAAACCGTCATCAAGACCCTGGGGTTTTCCCGCGCGTGCATTTACAACTGGCTGGCTCGCTATCGTGCCGGCGGATGGCACGGCCTGAAAACCGGCAACCGATCCGGACGCCCCAAAAAACTCACTGGCGATCATCTGGCATGGATTTACCGTACGGTGGTCGACAAAGATCCGCTTCAGTTGAAATTTTCGTTTGCCCTTTGGACCCGAGCGATGATTGGAGTGCTTATCAAAAAACAATTCGGCATCAAGCTCAGCGATGCCTCCGTTGGCCGTTTGCTTCACCAACTGGGGTTGAGCTGCCAGAAGCCCTTGTTTCGTGCCTATCAGAAAAATCCGCAGGCGATCACGCAATGGAAACAGACCATCTTTCCAGAGATCAAAAAAAGAGCCAAAAAAGTTGGCGCTACGATTTACTTTCAAGATGAAAGCGGCATGCGATCGGATTTTCATTCCGGAACGACGTGGGCGCCTAAAGGCCAAACGCCAGTGATTGAGGTCACCGGTGCGCGGTTCAGTTTGAATATGATGGGTGCCATCAGCACACGTGGGCAACTGCGATTCATGGTGATCAAAGGTGGCGTCTCTGCTGAGCACATGTGTGATTTTCTTAACCGACTCATGCACCATTCTGACAAGCCGGTATTTTTGATTTGGGATGGTCATCCGACACACCGATCAAAGAAAGTTAAAGAGTGCGTTGCCTCATTTGACGGCAAACTGGAAATTTACACGCTGCCGTCATATTCGCCTGAACTGAACCCGGTGGAACAGGTCTGGAACAATGTAAAAAACCACGGTATCGGCCGGAAAAAGGTTTTTGGTCCCGATCAGATGAAAAGCATGGTACTGGGGCAACTGCGCCGTCTACAAAAGTTGACCGCTATCGTGAGATCTTTTTTTAGGCATCCTGAATGCGCTTATACCCTCTGTTGATGTCTATTCACTTATGATCGGATTAGTAAATTGAATCTGCAAAAATCTGGGCATTTGGAAACAATTTG
>CAVPJS010000029.1:0-8075 GCA_963705475.1 uncultured delta proteobacterium
ACCGGCGGCGCATGGCCCGCAAACACGGACGCCAGGTACAGCTGCGCCGAACGGGCCGCCAGGTTGGAGGCATCTTTCGGGACGCCGGGATGGTCGCAGACAACGACAATCCCCTTCCCGCCCATGCTCAGGGTCAGGGTGTCGAAAAGGGCCACCGGGCACATGAGGGTATACAGGTCATGGTAGCCGTCGGGTCGTTTGCCGGTGACGCGAAGGAACAGGTTGATCTTCGCCGGTGCGTTTACGTGAATCGGTTGCATGTCAGGTGATGGCCGTGTCCGGCTACCCCTTCTCTTTCACGTATTGGATCCGCAGGTCGTAAAGAATGTTCTTGAGCATCCCCGCCTCGTCGACGTCCAGGTTTCCCCGTGTCTTTTCTTCGAGCATGGAAAGGATGTCGATGGTCTGTTTGGCCAGCGGCAGATTCTTGGTTTTCTCACCGGTCATCGGGTCTTCGATCATTCCCAGCTGAACGAGCGCCGATGAATTGAGAGAAAAGATAAACGTTGCAAAATTGAGGGTCGGCAGGGACGCCTTTTGGGTGGATTTGGGTGGATCGACCGAACTGGATTTGCCGGTATTTTCATGTTTTTCGTCTGTCATGGGAAGCGCTCCTCTGTGCCATAAAACAGCTTACATTGGAATAACCCGTCAAAATTCAAGCGGCGTAACGGTCTTGACGAGAGAGAGATGCCGCATCTCCTCCACCACCTCCTCCGGGATGGGGGTATCGGTAGTCAGGAAAATGATATTGCGATCACCCTCCTCCTCCTGGCCCACCTGCATTCTGCCGATGTTGATGTTGTGCCGGCCCAGGGTGGTGCCGATTTCACCGATGGAGCCTGGCTTGTCGATGTTCTGAATCAAAGCCATATGGCCGTGGGGTATCATCTCCAGCCGGAACTTGTCGATTTTGACGATCCGCGGGTCCTTTTTCCCGAAGATCGTGCCGGAAACCACACTTTCCATCTCGGTGGTAATCGCCCGGACCGTAATCTGATTGACATAATAATCCGACTCGGCGCTGCTGGTTTCTGTCACCTTGATGCCGCGCTGCTGGGCCATGACATGGGCATTGACAAAATTCACGTCATCTTTGACCACCGGTGTCAGGATCCCCTTGAGCACCGCCGTTGAGACGGGAGAGAGGTCCAGATCTTTGAAATCCCCATGGAACTCAACGACCACCTCCTTGATTGGACCGCGGACCAGCTGCGCCTGAAGGCATCCCATCCGGTCGGCAAGGGTAAGGTAGGGGCCGATCTTTTCAAGCACGTCACCGGTCACCGAAGGCATGTTCACTGCGTTGGCCACCGTGCCGGCAGTCAGAAAATCGATGATCTGCCGGGCAATGGCCACGGCCACATTGGTCTGGGCTTCCCGGGTGGAGGCACCCAGGTGGGGCGTACAGATCACCCGCTCATGGGTGATCAGGGGGGACTGGCCGGGCGGCTCGGTCTCGAAGACATCCAGCGCCGCGCCGGCGACCTTGCCGGAAACGAGGGCATCGTAAAGGTCGCTTTCGACCACGATTCCGCCCCGTGCGCAGTTGATTACCATCACCCCGGGTTTCATTTTGTCGAATGCATTCCGGTCGATCAATCCGGCCGTATTTTTTAGCTTCGGCACATGCACGGTTATATAGTCGGCCCGCTGGTACAAGGTGTCCAGCTCCACACTCTCGAAACCCGCCTTTTGAATCTGGTCCGGGGTGACATAAGGGTCGTGGATAATCACGTTCATCTTCAGCCCACGGGCCCGGTCGGCAACGATGGCGCCGATCTTGCCGTATCCGATGACGCCCAGCACCTTGTTGAAGATCTCCCGGCCCTGAAGTTTCTTCTTCTCCCACCGGCCGTCCCTCAGGGATGCCGTTCCCGTGGGGATGTTGCGGGTCAGGGCCAGCATCATCGCAATGGCGTGTTCTGCCGTCGTTACCACGTTGCCCGTGGGGGTGTTCATCACCACCACCCCGTGCCGGGTGGCTGCCGGAATATCCACATTGTCCAGACCAATGCCTGCACGGCCCACCACCTTGAGCCGGGTGGCCGCCTGCAGCAGATCCTCGGTTACCTTGGTGGCGCTGCGAATCACCAGGGCGTCGTAGTCGGCGATAATCGCCTGGAGCGCCTCCGGCGCCAGACCAGTCTTCACATCCACATGAATACCCGGCGCCTCCTGAAACATGCGGATTCCATCTTCACCCAGATTGTCACTGACCAGCACCTTCATCACGGCATCCTTGTTTTGTGGTTGATGACTCGTCCACCGGTTGGGCCACTGTGCGTGTCCCCGCTGACGGACCTGACGCCCGGCGAAAATCTGTTTTGTCTTACCTGTCGAAATGGCCAATCGTCGCGATGAAAAGGAAGGGACAATCGGCAAGCGGCCCGTTGCTGGAGGCGCATTTTAGTTAAAACCGATCGAACATTCAACCCATATTTTGGCAGTCCGACAGACCATTCGCCCGACTTTTCAGCACCACGGTTCCACGGCAGCCTGTTCGTTTTTTAAAATCGGCCGCCAGGCAACCATGTAATCAATGTCCGCATCCCGGTACCGGGGGGTAAAAACAGCCACGTAGAGCGCACCGGGAAGATCGGTGAATGCCTCTACCCACAATACGTTCTCCACGTTGAGGTCGAAGTCCCTGCAGATCCGCTTTCCGATGCTTTCGGCACAGCTGGTCTTGAAAATGCCGCCCTCCATGCGAAAGGCCAGCACGGCATAGGGACGGATGTGGGGATGCATGGGGTCGCCGGATGAAAAATCGACGATCTTCACCCGCCAGGTGCAGGCATGGGCCGTGCTTGCCCCTGGATCCTCCTTCCGTTCCAGCATGTAGGTACCGTCGAAGACAATCATCCTCGCCCCTTTTTCTTAACCCATGGTCAGTCAGGTGCTACTCTAAAGAATCAAGCGGCTGACGGCAAACCTTTTTTCACGCCAGCCCAGAACGGTGACCATGCGACCAGTGAACGCTTGCTGGCAGCCGGATCCATCTCGTTTTGGGTTTTCAGAAAAAAACCCGCCACCGTTCACCGGTGCGGGTTTTTCAATCTCGCCGGACAGGGCATTCCCTCTCCCCAAAGCGGCAGGGCTATTTTTTGTCTTTCACCTCTTCGAAATCGGCATCCACCACATCGTCGTCTGCACCTTCACTACCGGCATCCGCGCCGGCATCGGGTCCAGGACCGTCCGCACCGCCGGCACCCGCTTCGGAGGCTTGCTTGTACATGGCTTCGGCCACCTTGTGAGAGGCCTGGGTCAGCTCTTCACTCAACCGTTGAATCTCCTTGACATTGTCGCCTTCCATGGCCTTTTTCAGGGCTGCCGAGGCGGTTTCCACTTTGCCGCGGGTCCCGGCATCCACCTTCTCGCCAAGATCCTTCAAGGATTTTTCAGTCGTATAGATGAGCGTATCGGCGTGGTTTCTGGCTTCAACCAACTCCTTTTTCTTCTTGTCCTCATCGGCATGCAATTCGGCGTCTTTGATCAGCTTGTCGATGTCCTCTTTGGAAAGACCGCTGGATGCCGTAATCTGAATGGACTGCTCTTTGCCCGTGGCCATGTCCTTGGCGGAAACATTGACGATGCCGTTGGCATCGATGTCAAACGTCACCTCGATCTGGGGAACACCGCGTGGGGCAGGCGGTATGCCAACCAGTTCAAAGCGGCCCAGGGTCTTGTTGCTGGCGGCCATCTCACGTTCACCCTGGAGCACATGGATGGAGACCGCCGGCTGGCTGTCCGCCGCCGTGGAGAAAACCTGGCTCTTGCGGGTCGGGATGGTGGTGTTCTTCTCGATAAGCCGCGTCATGATGCCGCCCAGGGTTTCGATTCCCAGGGATAGCGGGGTGACATCCAGCAAGAGCACATCCTTCACGTCACCCTTGAGCACACCACCTTGGATGGCCGCACCCAGCGCCACCACTTCGTCGGGGTTCACACCCTTGTGGGGATCTTTTCCGAAGATTCGCTTCACCCGCTCGTAGACTGCCGGCATACGCGTCATGCCACCGACCAGAATAACCTCGTCGATCTGCCCGGTGGAGAGGCCGGCGTCTTTCAGCGCGGTCCGACACGGCGGCTCCAGTTTGTCCAGCAGATTGGCAACCAGGCCTTCCAGCTTGGCTCGGGTGATCTTGATATTCAGGTGTTTGGGTCCACTGGCATCGGCGGTAATGAACGGCAGATTTACATCGGTCTCCATGGATGAGGAGAGTTCCATCTTGGCCTTTTCCGCCGCCTCCTTGAGCCGCTGAAGGGCCATCTTGTCAGCTCTCAGATCGATGCCCTGGTCTTTCTTGAACTCGTCGGCCAAAAAATCGATGAGCCGCAGATCGAAGTCCTCGCCGCCCAGGTGGGTATCGCCGTTGGTGGCCTTGACTTCAAATACCCCTTCGCCGATCTCCAAAATGGAAATGTCGAATGTACCGCCGCCTAAATCGAAGACGGCAATCTTCTCTTCGCTGCGCTTGTCCAGGCCATAGGCCAGTGAGGCGGCCGTGGGCTCGTTGATAATGCGCAGCACATTGAGGCCGGCGATCTTTCCGGCATCTTTGGTGGACTGTCGCTGGCTGTCGTTGAAGTAGGCCGGCACGGTGATCACCGCATCCGTCACCGGTTCACCCAGGTAGTCTTCGGCATATTTCTTGATGTATGCCAGGATGAACGATGAAATTTCTGCCGGGCTATGGAGCTTGCCCCTTAAGTCGATGCGGACATCGCCATTTTCGGCTTGCTTGATGCGGTAAGGAAGGATCTTAATGTCATTCTGAACCTCGGTGGATGAATACTTTCGGCCAATAAGCCGTTTGACCGCAAAAACCGTGTTCTCCGGGTTGGTGATGGCTTGCCGCTTGGCGACCTGTCCCACGGTCCGCTCTCCGCTTTCGCTGACGGCCACAATGGAGGGTGTGGTTCGCCCGCCTTCCGGGTTGGTGATCACTTTGGCGTCGCCGCCTTCCATAATGGCCACACAGGAGTTGGTGGTACCGAGATCAATTCCGATAATCTTGCCCATCTGATGTTCCTCCTTACCTTCGACGATCCTTGAAATAGTATTGACTTAAGCGTCTGTATTAACCGTTTTTTCGGGTTTCTGACCATTTTGGGCCGCCTTCGAGACCACCACCATGGCAGGGCGAAGCAGCCGATTGTGAATCATATATCCCTTTTGAAATTCCTGCACGACCGTGTTGGGCGGCTGATCGGCTCTCTCTTCCTGGCTCATGGCCTGGTGAAAGGCCGGATCAAAAGGACCTCCCAGTGCTTCAATGGGGCTGACGTAATGTTGTTCCAGAATCTTCATGATCTCCGCCAGTGTCAAGGAGACACCGTCAACCAGGCTCTGACCATTTTCATTCTCCACAGTCGCCGAGGCAATGGCCCGTTCAAGGTTGTCCACGACGACAAGCAACTGCCGAATCAGGTTTTCGGTGGCATATTTTTTAATGTCGTCCATGTCTCGCGCAGCCCGCTTTTTGTAGTTTTCCAGTTCGGCGGCCAGCCGAAGCATGCGGTCGCGGTTGTCACTGGCTTCAGCCTCCGCTGCCGTTAATTTTTCTTCGAGATCTGTCGGCGAATCAACGGAGGCCATCGGTTCATCGGCATCATCGGCAGGGGTGGAAGATATTGATGGGGGTTCTTGGGGCGTTTTATCGTACTCGTCCTCAGTAACGATTTTTTTCGTTGGTACCATCAGCTCCTGTATCTCCTGGTTTCCTTTGATTTTCTCATCTTCGCGGCCGGTGGGCCCCCGGTCATTAGGAACCGCTTGAAATTTAAGCCGTTGATGTCAACCGGGTCCGCAAAGTTGACAAAAAATAAGACCAGATGGTGGCTTGTCAAGGACCTGTCCGGCCTTCGCCAACGATTAATAATTGATTGTAATTCTGATGGGTTGGATCGATACCGCGAAGATGGGAGGGTTGTGCACCCCCCGTCGAGCTGATCCGAAAAATCTGGGCCAAAACATGACCGGGATCGATCCACGACACAGACCGCATCCCTTATCGCTGCTTCCTTCCGGACCTGACGAGGTTCGAGACCGTCTGTTGCGCGGCGGCCGGCCAAAATGACCTGATTTTCTCGGGATTAACCCTAAGGGGGGGATTCAGCCCCGCATAAAGCGGATTTCGGGTGTAGGGCACCGCTGGCTCCCCGCCTAGCACAACCGCTGCCCATATAGTATGATCCCGGTTCCTTTATCAAGTGATAAGTGCAGATCCTTCTGATCCTTACCCGCGATCTACCGCGGGGAATGTGCTGCCTGTAGGTGAGAAGCGGCGAACCACCGTAAGGGAAAAAAATCGATTGGCGGGAAACCCGCTCCCATCGCTGGCCCTGTCGCGCCTGCGGTATTGACTTCCCATGGGTCTTGCAATAAACCAAGGGCTGCAACTTGCCCAGAACGCCCCGACAACGAACTTGGAGGAACCGATAATGGTACGAACCGTTACTGCGATCACCTTGCTGGTTGCCCTGCTTGTCACGGCAGGTTGCGCAGCCATCGTTGTTGGTGCCGGGACCGGAGCCGGCGTGTACACCTGGATCAAGGGAGAATTGATCCGTTCCTACGACAAAGACTTTACCCAAACCGAAAACGCGGTCATTCAGAGTCTGGAATACCTGAAGATCACCATCGATGAGAAAAACCAGAAGGGCAGTGAAACCACCATCAAGGCTCGCCAGAGCGACGGTTCCCCGGTGAGGGTGACCATTCGGACCGTGCGCTACGACATGACCGAAGTGGCTGTCAGAAGTGGTTATGTCGGCTACTGGGATCGGAAAAACGCCGAACTGATCCATGCGACCATCCTCAGCAACATCTGAGACGGCCGTCCTGCTGGCCACGGTTGTGCGGACGCTGGCTGCCCATCAAATGACGGCTCCGGGAGATCGGGTGCTGGTGGGGGTTTCCGGCGGACCGGATTCCATGGCGCTGCTCCACCTGCTGAGCCGACTGGCACCCGACTTGAAAATCAGGCTGGGTGTCGCCCATCTGAACCACGGCCTGCGCGGAGCATCGGCAGACAGGGACGCCGAAGTGGTTCGTCAAGCGGCCCATAGACTGCGTTATCCCTTCCATATCGCCCGGTGCCAGGTGTTAACGGTAAAAAAAAACCTGGGGCTCTCCCTGGAAGAGGCCGCCCGTCGGGTTCGCTATGCGTTTTTCAAGAAGACCATGTCCGATGCCGGCTACAATAAACTGGCGCTGGGCCACCAGTCGAATGATAACGCCGAACAGATGCTCATGGCCTTGCTGCGTGGGTCCGGTCCACGCGGGCTTTCGGGCATCAGGCCGGTAAGGCAAGCAACCATTATCCGCCCCCTGATCGATGCCAGTCGCGCATTGATTGAAGCGTTTGTTGCCCAGGCGGGGATCACCTGTGTCCAGGATGGATCAAACAACGATCTCCGGTTTGTGCGCAACCGCATCCGCCACGGGTTGCTGCCACTTTTGGCATCCGACTACAACCCGCGCATCGAGGCGAACCTCAATCAGCTGGCCGATGTGATGAGAACTGAGGAAGATTGGCTGGAGGGGATTACGGCCGCCGAATATAAAAAGGCATTACTTGCGCGCACAGGGGGAACCATCGCCCTCTCTGCCGAAACCGTCAGCCAGACGCATCCTGCCCTGGCCCGCCGCCTGGTCCGAAAGGCTTTGGCGGATCTCACCGGCAGCCTGCGACGGATCACCTTTGCCCACACGCAATCCGTGCTGCACCTGTTGACGAACGGTTGCAAGGTCAAGGCGGTTCATCTGCCGGGCGGTATCCGCGCCTGTCGAACCGACCGCCAGCTGGTGCTGGTAATGGTAGACCGCCGAGGCCGGAGCGCCGTCGGACCGGCGGTTGAAAAAAGGCCGGCATCATCGACGCAAATTCCCACGCCTTTCCCCGCAAGCGTTGAAATGGAACAAATGGGCATCGGCCTGCGGTTTTCCACCTGCCGGCCGGACCAGCTGCCGCGGTGGGCCGATGTCGACCGTAACCAGGCCCATTTCGACTTGGGCCGAATAGCCCTGCCGTTGACGCTGCGCCCCCCGATTCCCGGTGACCGGTTCA
>CAVPJS010000030.1:0-300970 GCA_963705475.1 uncultured delta proteobacterium
CGGGTGCTTGAAGTAATCGGTCCAGGCCGTGAGCTGCTTTTGGAAGGAGTCATTCTTTTCCGCATCGATGAAGGTCAGCTGCTGCGATGCAGGATCGTACCGATTTTCTTTCAATAGGATAGCCACCCGAGCGTCTACCTGAGCCCGTTGGGGTTCATCCAATGCAGACAGATCCATGCCGAATTCCTGCCTGGCGATAACCTCGCTGGTCTCCAGCGAGAGCTCTTGCAGGTACTGCGCCGAAAAATCCGGGCCCAGGTAAGAGCCATGGCCCCAGATCGAACCGTTCTGCATCAGGCCGTATTTTAAAAACACCTCCTGGCCGCTTTCGATATCCTGCCGGTTGAAGACGACCGTTTCCGCCGAATCGACCACCTTATCCGGAATGGGCGGCGCATAGCGGTAAGCCTTCACCGACATGAGGATCAAACCGATCATGCCAACCACGAAAACCAGTAAAACACTGCGGCGCCACCATGGAGATAGAGCCGTTGCTTCGGATAATTGCACTTGCATTTGCGAACCCCCTCTTTTTCATGTAGATGATCGGTAAAAAGGGATTTTGAAAAGCATGGCGGATATTTTCTTCTTATGTTCCTCCTTCTAATTCGGTACCCTTGAAACCCATTCGTCACCCGTCGTTTACGACAGGTAAATACCCTCAAGCGACGCAATCATCTGATGGAAGGCTTCATGCTTGCCCGGCCCGATTTTCTTTGTCTCGATGCTCTCGAAGCCCTCCCAAAGTTCCATCTGTTTTTTTGGGGACAGATTCTTTTCCGCAAGTGCAAACAACACATTGTTTTCTTTATCTATATGCTGGTTCAGCAAGGTGATGTATGCACGCGCCTGATGAACGATATCGCGTAACGCCCCTCGGTCACCGGCCCGATTTCTCACAAGGGCGGCCTTCATTTTCGAGACAGCATCACGACCCTGCTGGTGTTCTTTCAGCATGACACCAATGGGCCCGCCTGCCCTGCTGACGCCGACTGCTTCCATGGCCGGAAACAGAAGCTCTTCCTCTTTTCCATGATGGCATCGATCAACGAAGGTTGAAAAAAATTCGATCAATTGCTCCAAATGGTCAGGGTTGGCAATTTCGCCCGTTTTTTCAGCCTCATCGCAAATGCGATCCAAAACCCGCAATGTGATTTTGACTGCTTCATGCTCCATTTTTAAGTCATCGATTGGTTTCATTTCATACCTCCTTTATTATTTGCTCTTGCTTGATAAGCTTGGCAAGAGATATGCCGGTTTTTTTTATAAAATTTTCAGTATCTTAAATGGTACGTTATCATTTTATTAACAAAATACATGTTTTCAAATGAACAACGATGTTGTAACAATAAAAACCATGGACTTATTGGATACGATCGTTTCAATGGCTGTCGATTTGACCGGGGCCCTGAATGCCACGGATCGGTATCAACGCCTGCTGCATGCCATCGGGCGCGTGATTCCCTACAATGCCTCAACGCTGCTTCGCCTTGAGGGTGACGTGCTGGTGCCGATTGCAGCTGCCGGGCTGAAGCCTGATGCCATGGGCCGCCGATTTGCCCGCAGCGAGCATCCTCGACTGGACATCATCTGCAATGCGGCTGAACCCGTGCTCTTCCCGGCGGACACCACGCTTCCCGATCCGTTCGACGGGTTGTTGAGCTTAGACAAAGATGCTTTTCAGCATATCCACGCCTGCTTGGGATGCCCCTTGCGATTGGACAATCAGTTGGTGGGCATATTGACCGCCGATGCAAAGGACCCCCACAGCTTCGATCATCTTGAGCCGCGGTTTTTAAAGGCAGTGGGGGCCCTTGCCGGCGCCCAGATGCAAACCGTCAACCTGATCGAGGCCTTGGAGCAAAGTGCCCGGCGGCACGGGCAGATTGCCGCTGATCTGATGAGAGACGTTCAAATCGGCAATGATAAACAGATCATCGGCAGCAGCCCGGCAATGGTCCGGCTGCGTCGCGAAATCGAGCTTGTCGCACGTTCCGACTTTACCGTTCTGGTACTGGGTGAAACCGGCGTCGGCAAAGAACTGGTTGTTCGGGCGATCCACGCGGAATCCAATCGCAAAGACGGTCCGATGCTCTATTTAAACTGTGCCGCGATGCCCGAACCTTTGGCGGATTCAGAACTTTTCGGCCACACCAAAGGGGCATTTACGGGTGCAACCAAGGATCGGGCCGGCAAGTTTGAGGTGGCCGATAACGGCACGCTGTTTCTGGATGAAATCGGCGAACTGCCCCTTTCCATCCAGGCCAAGCTGCTGCGAGCCATCCAGGAGGGAGAAATCCAGCGCGTCGGGTCGGAAAAGTTAATCACTGTGAATGTGCGCCTGCTGACAGCCACCAATAGAAATCTCGAACGAGAGGTCGAGAAAGGCAACTTCCGGGAGGATCTTTTTCACCGCCTGAACGTTTATCCACTCAGCGTTCCTGCGTTGAGGGAGCGAAGCACCGATATTCCGCTGTTGGCTGGATTCTTCAGCGAGCGGATGCAGCGGCGCCTGGGGCTCGGGCCGGTCCGGATCAATACTGAAGCGATGGAGATATTAAAGGGGTATCCCTGGCCAGGCAACGTGAGAGAATTGGAGAATATTTTATCACGGTCGATTCTCAAGGCCTCGGTGGATTCCCATCCGGGGGGCCAGGTAATTGTGAATCCAATGCATCTGGGAGACGATCTGTCAGCGACCCAGAGGCCGGGGCGACTTGATTTCCAGCCAACGCCCCCCCCGTTGCCATCTGGACAAACGCTGCGGGAAGCCACAAAAAACTTTCAGATACAGGTAATTCAACGTGTTCTGGATTCAAAAAAAGGGAACTGGGCCGCGGCAGCAAGGGAGTTGGGAATGCATCGCAGCAACCTTCACAATTTAGCGACCCGTTTGCAGATACGTAAAAAAAAATAGAACGTATCGGCCCAAAGTGATGGTTTGAGAATAGTGGCATATTTTCTAAATATTTGTCCAAACACAATCGAATGTATTCCCACTTCGTTAAATCAGCTTTCGAAAAAGTAAAGTTTTTATCCCTTTGACCAATAATGAGAGAAATGATTTCTTTCGCCTCAGGAGGGATAAATGCTTAGCAAAGATGCCGACAAAATATTGCTTCTTGTCGTTTTCATTTTAACGACTACCTATTTTGCTATTCAAGACTTGAATTGGTTCTTTATGAACCACTGATGACGCGCGGCAGCCCGTGGCCGACATCGGATATCCTCGCACGCCACCGAACGATTATTTGGGCTTGTTGTGGGTGTAAAAAGAATAATGATTGCATGATAATATTGCATCGCCAGATTACCTTGATCCGACAACCTCAGATCATGGTATCTGCATTCTGGCTTGGCTGGTAATGATCTCAATGTATCTGTAATCAAGGGAAAGAAACAATAGATTCTGAAAGCACATCCTTAGAATAACAATCAGGCGAAATAAGAAGGGGCCAAGCTGTTTAGGCAAGGCCCTTTCTTATTTCATTCGATTGTTTGAAGCCTACGAAGCGCTACTGACCATATACCACCACATAGTTACTGCGGGTTTCACTCGATGATCCCGGCCCGTAATTGCCGCCTAAATCGACGCACTGACCGGCATCGAACAATTTGCGGTACATCTTCAGGCCTGGTTGTGTTGCCAACGAAGTCTGAATATCAGGATATTTCGTGTATCTTTCCCATCCGCTGAGCCAATTGGGTATTGAAGCTGACCGGCTGTCGAACAATACGTATACCCAATAGCTAACTGGCGCGGTGAATCGGATATAACCGCTGCCAGAGTTATTATTTCTTTCGTCATTTGGCGTTTGGATTAACGTTCGCCCGACCATCCAGTCTGGAATCCCGCCGGTGATGGTGTAGGCACGGTCGGTATATAAAGATGCCCCAACTCTTATCGAACCTAATCTGAACTTGCTATCCAATATGCAATCACCAGGTCCGCCTGGTAGCTCACACACATCCCTGGTGGCTGGCCAGCCGTAGTTGGCACCGACGTCTTGGGCACAAACCAACCCGTTTTGGCATTCGTTATCACTATCACAATCCCCTTCGCCTTCCGCACAGGGGCCACAGTCCCGACACCAATCGGGACCGGGTGTAAATATGGCGCACGGTCCACCACCTGGTTGCTCACATACGTCTCTAGATGCAGGCCATCCATAGTTGGTACCGACATCCTGGGCACAGATCAGCCCGGCCATACAGTCAGCATCGCTGTCGCAGTCTCCTTGACCTTCATCGCAGGGGCAGGCAGTGGTGCAAGCGTCAGGACCGGTCACAAAAGAAGGGCAACCTCCTGCAGGCTGCTCACACACATCCCTGGTTGCAGGCCATCCATAGTTGGCACCGACATCCTGAGCACAGATCAGCCCAGCAGCGCACTCGGCATCACTGTCGCAATCGCCTTCGCCTTCCGCGCAGGGACCACAGTCGCGACACCAGTCTGGTCCAGGTTGAAATATGTCACAAGAGTTGCTGTCATAAAGCTCAGATATTTCACCTTCAGAAAGAGCCCGGTTGTATATACGAATTTCATCTATCATTCCATCATGATAACGTACATTGCCATCAATATAAGGTGCTATGCCAGATGGGCTAACGTCTACTCCAATTGATAGATCCTTGTTAAGAACATTAGTATTTCCTAAAATAGGCGATTTTCATAAAAAAAGAGTCCTCTAAAATTGGGTAATGTGTTATAATGCTTGTTAAATACCGCCAAGTTAGTCAACAAGTATAACACACACCCAACAGGTAAAGGACTCTATGAGCAAGCATAGCAAAAACTACCGGCAAAATGAACTGAAAATTCGACGCATCGAAGCCACTTCCGACCGGTTGACCGGCAGAGCGGGCCTGGCCCTGTTCGTGGCCTATCTGCACGGCATTGAGATCTTCGGCTGGTTCGAGCGCTGGTTCGGTTCCATCCGCAAAAACCGCAAAGGGCCTGGCCATTGCGGAACTGTTCAAGCAGGTGCTGTGCTTTTTCGTTGACGGCACCAGCCGACGGTTGACCTATTTCGATCAGCTTCGTCAGGATGAAGGCTATGCCGGCGGCATCGAAACCGATCGCGCAGACATGGCCTCTTCCCATCAGGTCAAGCGGTTCTTCAAGGCGTTTGCCTGGACGCGGGTGTTTTTGTTCCGTCGGCTGCTTGCAAACCCTTTTTCTCTGGCGCTTGCGGATCGTCCGGCCCGAGGTTGTCGAGTTGGGTATCGACACGATGGTCATGGACAACGACGATGCCTTGTGCCGCGATGGCGTCAAGCCGACCTACAAAAAGAAAAAGGGATTCCAACCCCTGCAGATGAACTGGGGGCGTTTCATTGTCGATGCGGTGTTTCGTGGCGGGGACAAGCATTCCAATCATGGCGACACCGTGCTGAACATGATCCGGCATATGGTGATCAAGATCAAACGCGACTACCGTTGGGATGTGCCGATCATCATCCGTATGGACAGCGGCTTTTTCGACCAGAAGATTTTCAATCTGTGTGAAGCCCTTCATGTCGGCTATGTGTGCGGCGGCAAGATGTACGAGAACATCAAACAGGTGGCCGCCAACTGGGATGAAAACCGATGGCAACGATTCGAATCCACGAAAAAGGAATCCTGGCAGTATGCCGAGTTCGGTTGCCGGCAAGGCAACTGGAAGCGGTTTCGACGGGCCATTTATTGTCGGTTGATGCATGATGATCGCAACCAGCTTTATCTGCCGGGTTGCCGGCCGGACACGGTCATCGTCACCAACATCGGGCAGGGTCAGGCGATCGACTGGTTGCTCAAAGACGCCGGAGCGACAGATTATCTGACGGCCAACGGGCTTATCGCCTGTTATCACGAACGCGGCAGCGACGAATTGGCCAACCGGGCGTTGAAGGATTTTGGCCATGAACAGTTGCCCTTCAAGCGGTTCGCGCCCAACGCGTGCCTGGTATTACATGATGCTGGTCGGTCATTTCCTGCTCGAATCGTTCAAGGAAGATGTCGGTGCGCCGGTGGTCGCCATCGGTTCCTATGCCTCCACGGTGCGCAGACGGTTGATCGATATTGCCGGCAAGATCGTTTCCCACAGCGGAGAAACGATCCTGAAGGTATCCCAATCCTGTTTGGAAAGGCTGCGGTTACCCGAGTTGTTCCAGCGGTGCCAGGCCGCGCCGGTTATCGCATAATCGGCACCGAAATCAGCCAATCAAAACGAAAACCAATGTACAGGTGCGTCCGCAAGCCGCTCTATTTTGTGTATAAGCCCATAAAAACCGATTTTTGAGTGATCGATTGAAGCGGTAGCGGCTTCGTCCATGCTCCGGGGCATTTACTTCCGGGTTTTCTACTCAACAGCTCTGCTCAACGGCTGAATCGCTCAGATTAGGTTCTATATAGACCAGCATCCAAAAGTTAATCGTATTTCGTCAATTTCATTTGGATGGCCGGATTATATCAAGGTTAGATTGCCGAATTAAAAAATACTGAATCGGTTGTGGATATCTTTTTCAATGGAATGTCCGATTCTCTGGCCAACGGGGACCGAGTGGAGATCCGGGGATTGTGTTTTTTCTTTGTGAAGGAATAACGGTCCTACACTGGGCGTAATCCGAAGACCGGGGAAAAAGTTAGGATTGCTCAGAAGAAGCTGCCGTTTTTTAAACCGGGAAAGGAATTGAAGGAGCGGGTAGATCGTTGAAAAAGTGTAAAGGTATCAGTAGTTGTAAGGGGCTGGAGATTGTCTCAATACATCTCAGGTCGCCAAATTTCTGTGATAGTTTCTTTTTGCCGATGTAATCTGCACCGAACTGCCAATTCGGCCGCACCCATATGTAGTGGTGATTCAAATTAGATATTATTTCGAGTACTTTTAAGCATAAGGTACACGTAATTTTAGGCAACTGGTTTTTCGTGGTATACACAAAACAAAGCTTTATTGGGTACCTTGAGTTTGGAGACTGTGATAAATTCATTTTGATTGCCCCTTGACCCACGCAACAAATCCATTCTATTCATAAATATTAGCGATTGCTAACAGTTCTCTTCTTTTTCGCTGATCAACGCAGGCAATTGTGAATACTGCATCGGAAACCAGCGGTTATTAGCCCAACCGAATTATAATTAGGGTTTCATCCCTGAATAAAAAAATTTACATCAGCTCTAGTAATATAGTCCAGCCAGAAAAAATTCGAACTTGGGATCGGTTAGGCAATTACTAATGAGTTCATAAGTTTTTAGACAACTACTGCTCCCAAATGCTTATTTTATAGGGTCTCGGCTGGATTATTGTCAAAACAAATATGAACTCCTTAGTAAGTGCCTGAACCAACGCGCCACCAAATGATAACCCCAAAAACAGAGGAGGAACCCATGATTGTTGGAATTCTAAAAGAAATCAAGGCAGAGGAGAACCGTGTCTGTATGACGCCGGCAGGAGTCGAGGTAATGAAGGCCAATGGCCATTCAGTGCTGGTTGAAATGGATGCCGGCAACGGCAGCGGCTTCGATGATGCCATGTACATCAAGGCTGGGGCCGAAATGCTGGATACGCCCAAAGCGATTTTTGATCGTTCCGACATGGTCATGCACGTCAAGGAGCCGCTTCCATCAGAATACGAGCTGATCCGGGAAGGGCAGATTGTCTTCACTTACCTGCACCTGGCGGCGGCCGAAGCATTGACCCACGCACTGATTAAAAGCAAAGCGATCTGTATCGCCTATGAAACCATCCAAAAACCTGATCGCTCGTTACCCCTGCTCACCCCCATGAGCGAAGTGGCCGGACGCATGGCGATCCAAGAGGCCGCCAAATATCTAGAAATGGCCCAGGGCGGTCACGGGGTGTTGCTGGGCGGGGTGCCGGGTGTCGATCCAGGCAACGTGGTCGTGATCGGCGGAGGTGTCGTCGGCGTCAACGCGGCCAAGATGGCATGTGGCCTTGGCGCCAAGGTATATATCTTAGACATGAATCTGGATCGGCTACGATACCTGAGCGATGTGATGCCTGCCAATTGCTTTCTTTTGTACTCCAGTCCGGCAACGCTCAGGGAACTGATCAAGACAGCCGACGTTGTCGTCGGCGCGGTGCTGGTGACCGGAGCCAAGGCACCCAGACTGGTCACTCGAGAAATGCTCAAAACCATGAAACCGGGTTCGGTCTTGGTGGACGTAGCCATCGACCAGGGGGGGTGTTTCGAAACCTCCAAAGCAACTACCCACGGCGATCCCATTTACGTGGTTGACGGCGTGGTCCACTACTGCGTGGCCAACATGCCCGGGGCCGTGCCGCGCACATCAACTATGGCCCTGACCAATGCCACCCTGCCTTACGCCGTGGAAATCGCCAACAAGGGTTGGAAAGCGGCCATGCAGGAAAGCGACGAAATCAAGCTGGGAGCCAACGTGATTGACGGTAAGGTGACTTATAAGGCCGTGGCCGAGGCGTTTGGTTTGGAATGCGCTAATGTTGAAAGCCTGCTTTAACGAAGTTGAATGTTGACACATGATGCCCCCCTCTCCGGGTATCATAAGTATCTTTTTTGAGAAATTACCCCAACCGAATTCGATTCACAGCTGAAATATTAATTTCAAGGAGGAATCGTCAATGCCATCAATCAAAAAATATTTCTATGCAATAGCGGTTATGATTGCATTCATCGGATCGGGATCCGCCGCGGCCGATGTGAAAATTGGATTTCTCGCCGGGTTCACAGGCCCACTTAAAAGTTTGGCGCCGGGAATGTATAAAGGTGCCAAACTCGCGGCCAAGCATGTGAATGATCAGGGCGGTATTTTAGACGGTCAACAAATTATCATGCCCAGCGGTGACTCAACCTGCTCGGATGTCAACGCGGCAGTGGACGCCGCCGCCCACCTCATTCAGGATGAAAAAGTGTTGGCCCTTGTCGGACCGTTGTGTTCGGGTGCAGCAATCGCCATATATAAGAATGTAACGATACCCGCGGGCATCACGGTCGTATCCCCATCAGCAACGTCTCCCGCAATCACATCGCTGGATGACGGCGATCTCGTGTTTCGCACATCTCCCTCCGATGTTTATCAGGGTAGCATCATGGCTAGATTGTTACTATCCAAGGGGATCAAGCATATTGTCATTACCTACGTAGACAATGATTGGGGAAAGGGCATTTCCGCTGAACTGTCCAGCGCTTTCGAAGCTGCAGGTGGTAAGGTCGCAGGGAATGTGGCCCACGAAGAGGGACAAACGGACTACAGTGATGTAATCCGATCCCTGTCAGCCTCGGGCGTCGATACGTTGGTCGTGCTGGCATATGCCAACGGTTCCGGTCAGACTATACTTCGCCAGGCGGTGGAAAGCGGTGCTTTCGACCAGTTTGTCGGTGGAGACGGGATGGCTAGCAATACCCTTATCGCGGCCATAGGAAGTGACAAGCTCAGAGGCATGATTGTGACCAAGCCAGGTGCCCCGGACAGCACGGGAGCGAGAGTTTTCAAAAAATATGCCTGGGGCGACAATCTGAACCCAGCGGGGGCGTTTGTCGGTCAGTCCTATGACGCCGCTTTTCTGCTTGCGCTGGCCATCGAAAAAAACGGCAGCACGGATCGTGCCGGGCTATCCCAGGCTCTGCGAAGCGTAGCGACCCCTCCCGGTGAGGTGATTCTGCCGGGTGAGTGGGCAAAAGCAAAAGCATTGATCAAAGCAGGCAAAGGGATCAACTATGAGGGCGCCACCGGCAGTCTCGATTTTGATGAAGCCGGTGATGTGTCCGGAGTGATTATTGAAATGGGCGTTAATGTCAGAGAGGGCTCATTCATTGAATTTGGCCAGATAAAGTAAACGGAAATAAAAATCCTGTAACCCGCCATCAAATTTGATTTGTATAAAGGAGACCCAATGACGAATACGATATTAGTAGGAATCGACGGTAGCAAAGCCGGCGAACATGCTGTAAATTTTGCCGTCTCACAAGCCAAGTGCGGCAATGCAAGTCTAGTTCTCGCCTATGTGGTTGAATGGTCACCTTATACGTTTAACACCCCCGAAGAAAACGAACAACGTCATCTGCGTCGTAAAGAAGAGATCAAAGCCGCCAGGGAGAGAGTGCTGGACCCGGTACTGAAGTCTCTCGAAAGCCAAGGCATCAAGACGCTCGGCGTTGTCCGCCATGGTCAAGTGGCTGGTGTCTTGCTCCAACTAGCCAAAGAGCATGGGGCTGGACAAATTATTGTCGGCAGGATCGGTCATTCGGGGATCAAATCCTTGCTTTTTGGAAGTGTTGCCGCGAAGTTGACACAGCTTGCCCACATCCCGGTAACCATCGTCCCATAGCAATAACTTAATTGGCCTTCCTTACTGTTTGCTTCTTTGCATGATGGAATAAGAAATCATCCAAACCTTGGGCAATATGTTGTTGTTTTTGGAAAACCGCCAAGGCTTTTTATGAAGCTTATCCGACATACTGAAAAGGAATTATAATTATGAAATATATAGCCATTTCGATGTTAATGACGGTGTTTACCTTGTGTGCACCAGTGGCGGCCTTCTCTCAGGACGCCGGTGGGGGGATCGATCAAAAGATCAGTGAGATCTTCGGCACCGTGTTTGGGCCATTCGTTTCATTCATTTTCTATTCCGTATCGATCAACGGCGTCAGTTTCCCGCTGATCGTCGGTTGGTTGATCCTCTGCGCTCTGATTTTGACAGTATATATGGGGTTTGTCCAGTTCACGGGTATCCGGCATTCTATCGACCTGCTTCGCGGTGTCTATTCAAATCCTGAAGACGCCGGTGAAGTGTCGCACTTTCAGGCGCTGGCCACCGCCTTGTCCGGCACGGTGGGGCTGGGAAATATTGCCGGTGTTGCCGTTGCAGTCAGCTTGGGAGGACCAGGCGCCACCTTCTGGATGATCGTAGCAGGACTTGCCGGTATGGCATCGAAGTTTACCGAATGCACGCTGGGCGTCAAATATCGTGAAGAGTTTCCCGACGGGCATGTTTCCGGTGGCCCGATGCATTATCTGAGCAAGGGGTTGGCGGAACAGGGGAAAGCGGGTCTTGGTAAGGTACTCGCCGTATTGTTTGCCATCATGTGTATCTTCGGCTCATTTGGCGGCGGCAATATGTTTCAAGGAAACCAGGCCCATCAAATGATTGCCAATACATTCGGAATATTTACCGATACTGGCTGGTTGTTTGGGCTTATCCTTGCTGTTATCGTCGGCGCTGTTATTATTGGTGGCATCAAATCCATTGCCAAGGTAACGGAAAAAATCGTGCCCTTGATGGCGATCTTGTATGTGGGTACCGCCCTGGTGATTCTAATAGCGAACTTCACAAAGATACCGACTGCATTTTTACTCGTCATTAAAGGGGCCTTCGCACCCGAAGCCATTGGTGGCGGGGTTGTCGGTGTTCTGATTCAAGGCCTGAAGCGCGCTGCGTTCTCAAATGAAGCCGGCATCGGCTCGGCAGCGATCGCACACTCCGCCGTTCGAACCAACGAACCACTCACCGAAGGGTATGTGGCGCTTCTGGAACCGTTTATCGACACGGTGGTGATCTGTACTATGACCGCACTTGTCATTGTCATTACCGGCACCTACGCCGATTCAGGGGGAATGACCGGTGTAGCTTTAACCTCGGCCGCGTTCCAGTCCGTGTTCCCCTGGTTTGGCGTCATACTCGCTATCGCAGTACTATTGTTCGCTTTCTCCACGATGATCTCCTGGTCCTACTATGGATTGAAATGCTGGACCTATTTGTTCGGTGAAAGCCGGATGTCGGAGTTGGCTTTTAAATTGATCTTCTGTATGTTTGTCATTATCGGATGCAGCATGAGTTTGGGGCCGGTCATTGACTTTTCAGATGCGGCGATTTTTGCCATGTCTCTTGGCAATGTTGTCGGTTTGTATCTTTTGATGGGAACCGTGAAAAAGGACCTGAAGGACTATCAGGCGCGATTAAAATCCGGAGAGATCCAGCGTTATAAATAAGCAGGCGTTGCGATCATACATAAAATACACGGGAGTTGTTAATGTCGGATGTGGTTGTCTTCGATTTCCAATCGTGTAGGTGAAACGTTATGATGATCGGGCATCGATTTTGACATAATTGGGGTAAAGGAGGCAGTAATGCACAAATCCGATGATTTAAAAGATTCAGCATTGCCTGTTTCTTTTGAAGACACATTAATTGCGTTTCAAAATAAGTCAGATAAGGAATTATTACTGTCCTATCTTATTTTTAGACTGACCAAAAGCCCCTTTTTGGTAAAATTCCTTTCCCAGGCTGCAAAAATTACCTTATCGATGGGCCTGCCAGTAAAACCTATAATCAAGGCCACAGTATTTAAGCAGTTTTGTGGCGGTGAGAAGGAAGGTGATTACGCTGATGTGGTTAGAAAATTGGGCCGGTCTGGAATAGGCGCTATTTTAGACTATTCTGTTGAGGGAACCGAGGACGAAACCGGTTTTGAAGCCACAAGAAGAGAGCTGTTAAAAATTATTGAAAAATCTAAAACAAACCCCGATATTCCTTGCACATGCATGAAAATGACGGGAATTGGTCCATTCGAACTGTTTAAAAAAGTCACCGCTAACGAAGCGCTTAGCATTGAAGAACAACGCGAGTGGGACAAGGTAAAAAACAGACTTGAGACGGTTTGTGAAGCATCTTTTAATGCGGACAAACCGATCTATATCGATGCAGAAGAGAGCTGGATACAGAAAGCCATAGATGATCTTGCCGAAGAGATGATGTCCCGGTACAACCAGAGCAAAGCCATCGTTTATACCACCCTTCAGCTATACCGATGGGACCGCAATGACTATTTTCTCGAGTTGATCCAGCGAGCCCGATCCGAAAGCTATAAACTGGGAATAAAAATTGTTCGTGGTGCCTATATCGAAAAAGAGCGCGAACGCGCAAAGCGATATGGATATAGATCCCCCATCAACGCTACCAAAGAGGAAACAGACAGAGAATATGACAAAGCCGTGGAAATCTTCATTGACAATATTGACGTGGTTGAAATTTGTGTGGGCACCCACAATGAAGTCAGTTGTAGATTGCTGATAGAGCTCATGGCTAAAAAGGATCTGCCCAACGACCACCCTCACATTTATTTTTCCCAGCTGTATGGTATGAGCGATAATATCAGCTTCAACCTCGCCAATGCCGGATATAATGTCAGCAAATACCTTCCTTATGGACCGGTTGAGTCAACGCTACCCTATTTGGCCAGACGCGCTGAAGAAAATACAGCGATTGCTGGTCAGATGAGTAAGGAGCTTGAAATTATAGTCAAGGAGCGCAGACGAAGAAAGACAGCGAACTAATTTTTTATCGATTCAACAATACTGTCTTTCATTATGGCTCGATGACTTCCCATCTCGATTGCACCCTTCCCCTGTTAAGCTTCCGGATCATGGGAGTGTAGCATGGATTCCTGACCTCAGTATCGATATTGTTTTACACAAAATTGAAGAAGGAAGGAAGTTGGAAAAAACGGATTCGCTTGGTGAAGGGTTTGTTTCCTTCGGTGAGGCGGTTCAGAAATGTGAGGATGTGTTCCGGGTTGCTTTGATCAATGGGACCATAACCGAATTCCCGGATATACCGCTCGATGATGGCCCGGTAGGATCGCAACGTATTTTTTTAGAATGGGTCTTGTGGTAATCGATCCAGATTTTGGCTGCTTTGGAAAGTTTCATGGCATTCCTCCTTGGCAGGATTCCAATCGGCAAGGTGATCTCAATCAATCACCACCGGCAAGACTCGAATAATATCCACAAAGATTGGTATCGTATCACATCCCAAGTGCCTAAAATGACCGATACAATATACAGTGGTTACAGTAAATTCTGAAGATATTGAATTGGCACTTGACCCGCCCAACCATTCCATCCTATTTTTTGACTAGCAGGAATTGTTTACTGTTTCCCCCTCCTGTTTCAATACCATTGCGATTATTTGGTGAAAAGCATTGTTCATCGCTATCCACTAGTGCATTTCCGATCCTGATTCCTTTTTTTAGTTGCCAACACATCGTTTAACAATTCAGGAACAGGTGGGACACAAAGTATTTCGATAAAGAAGATGGCAATACTATGAGATGAATGTCCTTACAGGCTGGAATATCAAAATGAATGATAGCCCTATGAATGGTTGGTGCGGAACCATACTGGATATAAATTTAACAACCGGGGAAATAATTAGGCGTAAACTTGATAAGGATGGTGCGAGGCTTTTCTTAGGCGGACGCGGTTTGAATTCCAAAACCTTGTTTGACAGGGTGCCGCCTGTTGCAGATCCTTTGGGACCTGAAAACATCCTTTGCATTGCCCCCGGAATATTGACTGCCACGCCACTGTGTCTATCAAGCCGCCTCCAGGTTTCTACCCTGTCACCCTACAGCGGTATTTTAGGGGACGGTAACGCCGGTGGGAGATTTGCCTATGTCATGAAGCGGGCAGGCTATGATCAGATCATTGTAAGCGGGCAGGCTGAGTCACCTTTGTATTTATGGATTGATGATGAGACGGTGGCGTTACTCCCCGCTGACGATCTGTGGGGTACAAGCGTGTGGGAAACAACTGACCGCCTGACTGATCGCCACGGTGAAAAGACAAGTGTGGCATGTATCGGCCAGGCAGGTGAAAATCTTGTGCGTTTGGCTTCCACCATGATTGATAAATACGCTTCTGCAGCACGCGGTAGTGGTGCGGTGTGGGGTAGCAAACGTTTGAAAGCCATCGTGGTGCGCGGCAGCAATAAGGTGCAGCTTTATGACCGGAGCCGCTTCTTATCCTTGGCCTCAGCCGATCGTAAATATCTGGCCAAAGATTCGTCACAGCAGGAAATCTCTGCAGTCTATGGTTCCCATTACGGAATGACGAATTGGTCCCCAGGTTTCCGAAATTTCGAATCAGAACTGCGGGATGATGCCGTTCCAAAAGCACTTCGGCCCGAGGCGTGGAAGCAATACGAAGTGGGGCGGACGGGCTGCCAAAGTTGTCACATAAAATGCAAAAATGTTTATGAAATTCCAGAGGGCCGAAGGAAAGGAGAGCGTGGTGAGGCCCTTGAGTATGAAGCAATTTACTGCCTTGGCACCAACTGTGGCATCGAAGATCCGGTGGCTATCATGGAAATGGAAAACCTGGCGGATCTTTACGGCATCGATGTTATCGCTTTGGGAAACACCATCGCATTTGCCAAGGACCTTTACAACAAGGGTATTATTACCAATGCGGAGACAGATGGTCTCCAACTTACCTGGGAAAACGCAGATGCCCAGGTTGAATTGATACACAAAACGGTTTTTCGGGAAGGATTCGGGAATCTCATTGCCGAGGGGCTATACAGCCTGGCAAAGCACATAGGCCAGGATGCCATGAAATACTGTTATCATGTAAAAGGACTTAGCCGTGGCCCCCACCCGCCAGGTGTTTTTGCCCTGGCCCACGCCGTTTCCAGTCGCGGTGCGGATCATTTGCGAGGCCGGAGTTGGAGTGTGGGCGACAACTCACCCGAAAATATTCTCACAACCCTGGTAGATCGCCACATTTTAACAGATGATCCGGTTCATTCCATCATCGCTGGACAGCGTGCCACCGTCATAGCCGACTCTATTGGCCGATGCAAAGGGGCCGTCAACTCTTGGGTTTGCGCTATACCCCTTATCTGGCAATCTGATCTGTGGGATGGTTTGGCAGAACTCTTGACGGCAGCCACCGGCATTAATTTCAAGGTGAGAGACATCGAAGACACGGCTGATCGTATCCATGCTGTAGAACGGGCTTTCAATGTACGGCAGGGAATCACCATTGAACAAGATGGTCTGCCCCAGAAACCTGAAGTAAAGCAAAGCCCAGAAGGAGAAAGACAACGGAGGATGCACTTTCAGATGCTTCGCAGGTACTACAATGAATGCGGCTATAACCCTGATACCGGTATCCCATTACTGGAAACCCTGAAAAGATTGGGTATCCCCGAAATCGGTGAAAGAATCTATGAGGACGGCCCGTACCCGTTGTGGGATGGGCCGCCATTGTGGGATTTGGGTACGTACCCCAAAGGTGGAACAAAAAAATAAATTTTAAAACCTGTATTTTTTGTATATCACCCGAAGCTTTCCATTTAAAACTATCGGATAGTAATGAATCTGGACTTTGATACCAGAGACCAACTAATTTGTTATCTACCGGCACCAGAAGATAGGGTCCTTTCCTCCACCGGCATTACCCGGCTTCAACGGTCGTACGACCCTCTCCGACTCCCGCCCGGATCAGTACCCGATGAAAAGATGAATAATAAAGACAAACCTCTACCTTTTGCAGAGGATGATTCCAAAAACCCTCCTGCCCGAAGCATCCTGGACAGTATAACAAGGCGATTTTCCCGTCCTGCGTATGTTATTATTGTCTTATTGTTGTACTTACTTGCTTCGACCGCATTAGGTTTGGCACTGGCCCCTGCACTCTTTTTCTTTGATCAATTATTTACCTGGAGCCAAAATCTTCCCCAGTTTTTGCACTGGATCGTTTCAGGTTTTGGGTTGGCGATCAGTTTTTTCATCTTCGGTTTCACTTTGTTATTGGTTGTGTCCACCTACAACTGGTTACTGCCTACTCGGGTTCGTCCTTTCAAAGGAGGCTACTATTCTTTGAAAGCGGTGCCTTGGTTTTTGCACAACGGTCTTTTTTACTTAGTTCGTTTCACATTTTTACCTTTTGTGACCTTGACGCCGTTTGGCATATGTTTCCTTAAAGCCATGGGAATGAAGCTCGGACGTCATGTTTTTATCAACACGGAGTATATCTCCGACCCACAACTTATAACACTGGGTGACGATGTGGCGCTTGGGGGAAGCGTCCGAATATGCGCCCACTATGGCGGCCACGGCAATCTTGTTGTTGAACCGGTGATTGTAGGTGAAAGAGCGACCATAGGTCTTGCTGCAACGATAATGGGCGATGTTCAGATTGGTGCAGATGCTACTATTTTGGCCCATTCAGTTCTCATGCCCGGTAGTCGTGTAGGGAAAGGTGAAACTTGGGGTGGTGTCCCAGCGCGACCCATTAACAGAGAAAAAATGGAAGCTTTTAAAAAAGAGTGTTGCACAACCCGAAAAAAACAATGTTACTGAAAACAGTAAGACGGCGATGTAAGGAATGGTAGATTTCACTGGCTTAATTCCTCCAAATTTTATTTTATTGATGCTAAGATGTTATGGACAAACGTATCGCTATCTTAAATAACTCTCGCAGCCATAATTTCGATGTTAATAAATAGCTGATATTTTATCGACAAATTACAGATGAGCCAATGGGGAAAATTTTGTGCAAATTTAGGGAAAATATTTAAAGGATGATTCCTTTCACACAACTATAAAAACTCCTAACCTTCAGAACTTATATAGTAAATTTTCATATTGATTGGGTGGCACACTTTTTGCTTAGTAGTTCAAAAACAAAGTTTGCTGTTTATAACATGATTTATAAGGGGGACCTTGATGTGGTTTGCTAAACAAGTTGTTGTCTTTAATATAATGATATTCGTCTGCTTTTTATCTGGGTGCGGCGGTGGTGGTGGGGGCGGTACGACGAGTGACTCAGGAACGGTAACCTTGTCTGTTACAGATGCTAAACCACTGTTGCCTGATGACGTAGAAAACTTTTTCGTTGAATTTTCAGAAGTTTGGGTCCATAAACCCGGTGAAGGATGGATAGAATTACCCTTGGTTGAATCTCCGTACAGAATAGATTTGCTCCAGTTCTATGATGGTTTTACCGCAGAGCTTGTTCCGCCGACCAAACTTAGCTTAGGGAAATATACCCAAGTTCGATTTGTCGTGGGCAGCGCAACCATGGGTGTTTCAGACGGTCAAGGCGGTATAACCGAGAGGGTTGTTGAAATTCCGTCTGAGAATCTGAAGACCGATAAGGATTTTACTATAGATTTGGGTCCAGATGCAGCAATTGACCTTGTGGCCCATTTTGACTTGAGCCAGTCTGTCGTGGTATCCGGACCCGCCCCAGCGCCGACATATAAGCTTAAACCGGTTCTGCACCTTTTTGACGATCCCTTTACGGCAGCTATTATTGACGGTAGCATTAGCAACGCCGCTTTTGGTGATTCTGCAAAAGCGACTGTCGTTGTAATTGCTGAAAGCAATGGAGAGAAATACACAAGCGTTGAAATTACGAAATCAACTACCGCAGACCCAACAGAATACAGTATTTTTTGGATTGTTCCCAATCAGGAGTACACCGTGCAGATTGATTTTGACCAAGACGATACGCCGGATTGTGTAAAAACTATTGGAGATGGAGGTGACTTTGAGCCGCCTCAGCCTGGAGAAGCAGTTGATATTGGGACCTGTAGTTAGCCAATCTGAGGGCATTCTATTAAAATTGGTTCATAATGAAAGGCAGGGTCACGATGGCGAGCCGATCGCTTAGCGTGTTGAAAACTCGGTAACATTTACTATTATATCATGTAATATTAGAATGTTACAGCCTGAGCAACCGCTACCAGTTGTGGCAGATTTCTTGTAAAAGAAAAGGATCGTCAACACTCGGTCTACGGTCCTTTTTTACTCTTCATCAACACATTAAGCGATCGGCTCGTCACGATGGCTCTGCCTTTTTATTGGATATCTGTTATTTACAAAACTCATGCTAAAAATCGAACGACCACTACATCTGTGGTTGGTCAATTTCAATAAATAGTTGACTTTCAATTTGCTATCAATGGTAAAAATTGATGTCGGTTTACTCCGACACCAACGACCCTGTAGATATCAGGCACGGCATTTTCCTACGATTCGGAAAAATAATTCCAGCGGGGGAAATCTTGCGCTGGCAACCGTTCCCGTGGTACGTCGGATGATCACTAAATCATATCGGCAATTAAAGCGAAATTTCCAGTTTGTAAGGTGATCTCAATTTATCACCACTCGTAAAAATTATTTGATATCCAAAGAAACTGGTGTGTAATCATAGTTCGCCCTCAATCAATTTTATTCCCGATCGCACGGTCCTTTTTTCTTTTTGGCCAAACCCTTTGGGGCCATCTTGCCTTCACCTCATCGACCCAATCGGCACAATAGTCAGTCATTTGAAACCATGCCTGTTTGACGTATTCCGATCGATGGCGTTTGACAGGCATTCTCTTTTTTTGGGGAATGCTCGATTTTTTCTGGGGAGATAGCGCCAGCAGTGGTTTTGCATCTGGCAATACAGGCTTAAAGGCTGAGCTGCGGCACCAAAAAGTCGTTTGATCCCATTGGGGAAGAGCACGCAAGGAGTGAAGGAATTCCCTTTTTCTTTGTTGAGGATCATCAAATTTTCTGGGACCCATGAATAGGATATCGGATTCGATCAATACAGGCCCGCCGAAAATTCGGTTCGTTCCACCGCAGCTCTTCCAAGATATATCGCCGTCGGGCGCAATGGTAATCTGATATTGCCCAAGCCGAAAAGCTCCAAGATTATCACCAATCATGGTCTTGGACCCGGTTCTGGTCATACTGGACAAAGAAACTCTTTGCTGAAATTGATCTTCGCAGATATTTCGTCCTGAAGACACCTCCAACAAAGAGGATGCAAAACAAAAATATCGGGTTCTATTCCACAAGGGGAGTTTTTTAAGGGTTCCATTAAACTCCAATTTCAGAAATCCGTTTTCCTCGTTGCACCGGGCTCCAATCAGTAAAATGCTCCCATAAACAAAACACGGTCCGCCAATTTGCGACCCAAATCCGGAATGGGTGTCCCACCATAAGCGGCCATCCGCAAACTCGGATATCCGATACTCATTTAGACGATATCGGTGCGTAGGAATCATTTGTCTCCCCTAACAGATCCGACCTTGAAACCACCAGTGTTAAATTGTCGATGTCCTGGATAACCGTTTCACTTCCAGGAATTATCGGTGAATCACTGGTTGCATTCCACAGTTCGCCCCCCACCGATACCTTACCACGGGTACCTTTCCACTCCTTAACCACACATTTTTTCCCGATCATGCCGGACGGACCGTAGGCTGATTTGCGCTTGCGATATCGAATTGTCCAGAAAAGTGGCAGAATGACGTGCTCGAAAATTTCATAAATGACGACACAGACCAGAAGCGTGATAAAGATTCCTTTCATGGTGATACTTTTCCGGCCTTAGAAAGGTTGTGTTTTTGGGCGTAGGCAATTTGAGAGATGATAGTACACCCATCGTTAATCCAGAATGGATATCGATGCCGGTCTTACATAGGCACTGAATGCCCTCTCTTTTAGCCTCTCAGACTAATCGACAATCAGATGTCCGATGGTCAGCACCATCACCATGGCAAGAAACACCAACGGCTGGGTGTGGAGTCGATACACACTTTTTCGAAGCTGTTTGGGGCACAGCCTGAATTTCATTATCAGTCCCAAAACTATCAGGGCAATCATTACCCCAAGTCCCCATTCCGGCAGTGCCGTCGACTTGCAGCGGGATGACAGCCAATGCCACAGAGCGATTCCAAGAACCAGCGGGTTGATCAAATAATGGAATCGCATGAGATGCGTCTTCTGGAAGCGATTGAACCGTGCCAGTGCACCTTTCAATCCGTTCCCCATGGGGACAAACTTATTGGTCCACTTGATCAGAAGACTCAAGACAACGGGCAGGTTGGCTGCCACAAGAAGCCATGCAGCCATTTGGCCTGCCGTTTCGTTGCCTTCGTCATTCCTGCCAAAAAGGGACGAATGATGCTGTTCCTCTCGTTCAAACCAACCTTTTGCCTTGCGGTGGTCATCTGCCAGACCTTTTGTTGCGAACAGAAGGCCGACGAAAATCAATCCAATCGCGATTAGACCCATGCGTGATATATTTGGTTTTTTCTTTTGCATTTTCCTTTGTCCAGATAGGAGTAACTCTAATCAAAAATTCGAATCGAAATTTCATGCCGCTCAACAACAATGGCAAAACAACTGGTGGTCGTTTTTCATTCCAATGTTATTTCTAACTTAAAATGGCGGCGGAACTCAAGAGAAACTAAATTTAAGGCGTGTTGAGGCGTTGCTTTTTCGTTGATGGGGTTGATACCTGCAGCAAATCAGGGCAAATGAATTTTCAAGGTAACCGCTATTCACAAAAAGCCCTTTTAAAAAATAGCTGACCACAATTTCTGGTGATTGGCCGTTTCCAATGATTAGTTGACTTTCAATTTGCTATCACACGGATAAAGCGGACACAGATTCCTTGGATGTCTCCAACGACTATGTAGATATCAGTTTTAAAAATACCAACGATGTTCGATTATAATCACAGTCGAAAAAGTTGATTAGGTGAACTGATCCAACGCTCTCTTATTTCTGTATCGCATTTGCCTTAAATCTATTGATAGCATACCGAGCCTGAGGATATGAAACCAAAATGAAACATCAGATATGTCAAGTTCAGACAGGGTTATGAAAAAAGAAAAAATCATAGTGACCGTATGTGAATTACCTAATGAGCCTGAGCCATTCATGGCTGCGTGGCAAACGCTTGAGATGCATGTGGGCAATCATCAAAGCGATGTGGTGGTGTTACCGGAAATGCCGTTTGCGCCGTGGGTGGCGGCGATACGTGATTTTGATCCGACCGTGTGGGCCAATGCGATCTCTTTGCACGATGAATGGTTACCTCGACTGGTAGAGCTTGGCAGAGCAACGGTATTAGGCTCGCGGCCGGTAACAAAGAATGAGCGGAGGATGAATGAAGCGTTTGCGTGGCAAGTAGAACGTGGCTATCAGGCGACGCATTATAAATATTACCTGCCAGAAGAACCGGATTTTTGGGAGGCAACGTGGTATGATAGGGGGGAAAAGCGCTTTGAGACAACCGAAACCGCACACGGCCAAGTGGGTTTTCTAATCTGTACTGAACTGTGGTTTACCGAGCATGCCCGGACCTATGGCCGCCAGGGGGCGCAGTTGATTATTTGTTCACGTTCTACAGAGGCTGCAACCACCGAAAAATGGATAATGGGCGGCCGAGCGGCGGCCGTTATGAGTGGTGCGTTTTGCCTGTCTTCTAATCGTAGCGGGATAGACGCACGGGGCCATGCTTGGGGTGGCCACGGCTGGATAATCGAACCTGATCAAGGTAAGGTTTTAGGCACTACCTCAGCTAAACATCCTTTTTTAACCCTTGAAATTGATCTTTCAGAGTCCGAACAGGCGAAAAGCAGGTATCCACGTTATGTGGATGAGTGAGTACCTTAGATGATTACAATCATGAATTAAATCGTCATAGATGAAAGGCTTGTTTGGCATCAGTGGAGATTACCAAAGCCTATCGGCAATAATTCTGGCGAGTTTGATAACTGAGAGTCTCTCAATAAATCACCACCCTCCGTACTATTCAATTTTATCTGATCACTCTTGTTAGGATTTGGTAATACCATTTAGTCGATAATTGACAATAAAGATATCTTCCGTATTTTTCGGGTATTGCCACCTTATTGATATTCGCCCCCAAACATTGATAGGATTGCCAAAGAGGGTGCAGTGTTTACCGACTGGTACGGCCAGCAGAGCTGCACCGCTGGCCGTGCAGCCTTTATCACCGGCCAAGCACCAATTCGTACGGGCCTGACCAAAGTTGGACTGCCCAGTGCGAAAGAAGGGATGCCCACAGAGGATCCCACAATCGCCGCGCTTCTCAAGAACCACGGCTACATGACCGGCCAATTCGGTAAGAATCATCTTGGCGATCGTGACGAGCACCTGCCAACAAACCACGGTTTCGATGAGTTCTTCGGGAACCTTTATCACCTTAACGCCGAAGACGAGCCGGAGAACGTTGATTACCCCAAGGATCCGGAATTCAAAAAGAAATACGGTCCTCGCGGGGTGATCAAATCCTTTGCAGACGGCAAAATTGAAGACACCGGTCCGCTGAATATGAAAAGGATGGAAACGATCGATGATGAGGTTACGGCCGCTGCCCTCGATTTTGTTGATCGAGCCCACAAGGTGGGTCAGCCATTTTTCCTTTGGTGGAACTCGACGCGTATGCATGTCTGGACGCGACTAAAGGCGGAATCGGAGGGTAAAACCGGCCTCGGGATCTATCCTGATGGAATGGTGGAGCACGACGGCCATGTCGGCCGGATTCTCGCAAAACTCGATGAGCTGGGAATTGCGGAGAACACCATTGTCATGTATTCGACCGACAACGGAGCGGAAGCGATGACCTGGCCGGACGGTGGTACAATCCCCTTCCGTGGAGAAAAAAACACGAACTGGGAAGGCGGTTACCGGGTTCCCTGCGCGATCCGATGGCCAGGAGTGATCAAACCGGGTACCATCATCAACGACATCGGTGCCCACGAGGATATGCTACCAACCCTCCTGGCCGCGGTCGGTGAGCCCGATATCAAAGAAAAACTGATGGCTGGCGACGTAACCGCCATTGGTCGAAAATACAAGGTTCACCTCGACGGCTATAACCTGCTGCCTTTCTTAAAGGGTGAGCAAACCGAGAGTCCCCGAAAGGAGTTTCTCTATTGGACAGACGACGGCGACATTGCCGCGCTTCGTTACAACAACTGGAAGATTGTTTTCTTAGAGCAACGCGCCCACGGCTTTGATGTGTGGCAGGAACCGTTCGTTACCTTGCGTTTTCCAAAACTGTTCAACCTTCGCACCGATCCGTTCGAACGTGCTGATCATGAGGGAATGGGCTACGGGCGATGGAGAGCCGAACGCATGTTTGCGCTCGCCCCAGCCCAAGCTTATGTAGGCAAGTACCTGCAAAGCTTTCAGGACTTCCCGCCCCGTCAAAAACCTGGTTCCTTCAGTCTGGGAGATGCGATGGACACAATTTCCAAGGGGACACCGAGCAATTAACGGGAAGTTCGATCCCCAGGACACGACCGCTTGCGGGGAGCTTAATCGCGAGCGCCAAAGCAAAAGAACCGAACAACGCGCTTCACCGACCCTGCTTTGCTGGGGTCGGTGAAGCTTTGACGTTGCCGTACAGCTCCAATTAATCGCTATATCGCCCCCCCAAAAAAAAATGACAAGATCCCCGATCGCGATAGGACCTTGTCAACAGATCAAAAGAGAAGCGCGATGGATTTTCGCTAACTGCCAGCTGCAAGCGCCTTGACATCTTCAGTCGAGTAGCCTTTTCCAGCGATTCCCCAATCACCGCTTTTAACTTCTTCAAGAACAACCCAAGTTACCGGTCGCATATTTTCACCTTCAATTGAAACCATTGTATCTGTTACTTTTTCAATCATTTCTTTTTTTTGTTTTGGGCTAAAAACACCTTCAATTATCTTTATATTAACAAAAGGCATGGCGACCTCCTTACGGATGGGTTTTTATACTACGAGGTGGTATTATGTTAAAATTAGAACATCCTGATATTTGTCAAGTAGGTGTCTGTTGAATCCCTTGGATTACGTGGATTTCTCCAACATTTCAGGGAGAGTCATTAGTCTTCAATTGGCAAGATGATCTGCCGGTACTGGCAGTGTTGCCCAGCACCGTAAGGATAAACGTCTGTTTTCAGTTCGCTCGCTATCGCGGCTAAAAATATTTTTTTCTGCCTGTAATTATTTAATTTATCTCAAGTTTATTGATGCACCGCCGATGATAAGATGGTTGTGTATCACCATAAACATAGAGTGTGTCCGTCGGATAAGATTGGCAGGAGTGCTAATGAAGCTGACCAATAGCATGGCAAGTCATTTCCAGCGATTTCAAACATTCGCTATAAACAGAATGGTCCCTTCCTCACTCCAGAAAGAAGATGGTCTGACTTATTGGCGCGTACGTATTCTATTCGCTGTTATTTTCACAGGGGTCTTGATAGGTTTCGCGACCTTGGTACCTGTCGTCTCCCTTGTGATCAAAGGAAACTTGTGGGGCCTGCTGATTGTTGATGGGGCTTTATGGATAATTTCCGTTGGTCTACTGCTGATAAGGGGTCTGAAATATAATATCCGCGCAGGCATAGCACTGCTGATTTTATATTCCATGGGGTTGGGCATAATTATTTCTGTTGGTCTCCTTAGCGGTGGCCCCGTATCGCTCTTTACGTTTGCAGTTCTCACCGGGGTCCTGCTGGGATCAAAAGCTGCGATTACAGCTTTAATAGTCAACGCACTGACGTTAACGGTCGTTGGCTGGCTGATCAACACCGGTCTATTCGGCCAGACATTTCCATTTTTCAACAACATGGAATCGATGGTAGCTGCAGGGGCAACATTCATGCTTTTGAACACGATTGCTGCGATGTCCGTGGCAGTGCTGGTGAAAGGCCTGATCGCGACGCTTCAGAAAGAAAGAGATTTTGCTATTATTTTAACGAGAGAGCAATCGCACCTGTTAGAAGTAAAAAAAGAACTGGAATCGGAAATTGAGGTACGCAAGCAGGCTGAAGAGAAGTTGCGCGAAACGCAGGAATTTCTTGAGGCAGCCGTGGCGCAATCTCCCTCGGGGATTCTGATTGCTGATGCGCCGAATGTCAACATCAGATTGGCCAACCAGGCCGCCTTCAGCATTCGTGGGATTGACTCAAGCATCTTGACTGGCATGGATGTGGCGCAGCACGCAGCAAATTGGCAAATATTGCATTCTGACGGTTCACGCTATCCGTATGAACAAATGCCCTTAACGCGTGCGGTGCGGCAGGGTGAAGTAACACAAAATGAGGAAGTCATCATCCGTAACCAAGCGGGAAACGACCATTGGCTCAGCGTTAACGCCGCTCCCATCCTCGACGCTAATGGACACATCATTGCCGGGATTTTAGTCTTCCACGACATCACCGAACACAAACAGGCGCAGGAGGCTCTGAAAAAGAGTGAAGAAAAATATCGTCTATTGGCGGAAAACGTCAATGACGTGATTTGGACCATGGATATGGATCTGAACTATACTTACATCAGTCCGGCAATCGAAAAAATTCAGGGCTGGAACGTGGAAGAAGCGGCATCCTTAACGATCAATGACGTGCTTACCCCTAAATCCCTTGAAATTGTCCTTAAACGTTTCGAGGCCCATATGACCGAGGGCGCCAAAACAGGTAATTACAACATATCTGACAGGTTTGAACTCGAAATGTACCGCAAACGTGGTTCAACGATTTGGACTGAAATTGTTGCCTCCCCGATTTTGGGTGAGGATGGTAAACCAGTTGGTATTTTGGGCGTTACACGAGACATTACTGAAAGAAAAAAACTAGAAACCCAACTGCAGCGTGCTCAGAAAATGGAAGCCATTGGTACTTTAGCAGGTGGTGTAGCCCACGACCTTAACAACGTTTTGAGCGCCCAGGTAAGTTACCCGGATCTACTATTGATGGATTTGCCTGAGGAGAGTCCTTTAAGAAAACCTATTTTAACCATTAAAAAATCGGGTGAGAAAGCAGCGGCCATTGTCCAGGACTTGTTGACCTTGGCGAGAAGAGGGGTTGTTGCTACAGAAGTTGTGAACTTTAATCGTATTATCGAGGACTATATAGGATCACCCGAGTGTGAAAACCTGAGGAAATTTCATCCCGATGTAAATATTCAAACCGACCTTGAACCCTGCTTGCTGAATATTATGGGCTCATCGGTTCATCTGTCGACTACCGTGATGAACATGGTTTCCAATGCGGCAGAAGCAATGCCTGGCGGCGGGAATATATTCATTTCAACGCGAAGCAAATATATCGATAAACCAATACGCGGTTATGATGATGTACAAGAAGGCGATTATGTTGTCTTTACGGTATCAGATAGCGGAACAGGTATTTCATCCAGAGATTTGGAGAAAATCTTCGAGCCTTTCTATACAAAAAAGGTAATGGGTAGGAGTGGAACAGGGCTGGGCATGGCTGTCGTGTGGGGGACTGTTAAAGACCATAGAGGTTATATTGATGTTCAAAGCGTTGAAGGGAAGGGAACAACATTCACGATTTATTTCCCCGTAACCAGGAAGGAAATAGGTATAACGGAAAAAGCGCTGCTAATGGAAGCATACGTCGGCAACGGAGAGTCGATTTTGGTGGTCGATGATATTGATGAACAGCGCGAAATCGCATTTAACATACTTAATAAACTAAACTACGCGGTCACCTCGGTTTCAAGCGGTGAAGAAGCGGTTGATTATCTGAAGAACAATTCAGCAGACGTATTGGTTTTAGACATGATAATGGATCCTGGAATTAATGGGCTGGCGACTTATAAAAAAATTTTGGAGTTTCATCCTAAACAGAAAGCGATAATTACAAGTGGATTTTCGGAAACAGACTTGGTCAAGGAAGTTCAAAAATTAGGTGCGGGCAAATACCTAAAAAAGCCTTATACCTTGGAAAAAATAGGGTTGTCCGTTAAAGCGGAGTTGGAGAAATAGCAATTGCAGTCCCCCATAGAAAATGCCGTTTTATGTCGCGGTCCTATTTTTGTCTCAAAAAAACTTGCCCCATGCAGATCAGGTTTACCAACGTTACATCCGCCATTGATCTTTTTTGAATTTAGATACTATTTTTCCTATTCATCATTACCTCAGCTTCTCAATTGAGTACTATTTAGCCTTCCGCCTAGTTAACTGCCTATCATTCATTGGCACCCCTTTTCACCATATAACCTCTTATAATTATATTGTATCCTATTACTTGCAAAGTAAAATCATCGATCGTGGTATGAATCATGCTTTTTTAGCGCTTACCCGTTCACCAATTGATTCGGACGTAAACCCTGACGCTGTCGCGATTTACCGGTTCTGGATCCCGACGGAAAAGGTGATGTCAAGACGGGGTCAACGCATAAAGGGGAATTTGCATGAGAAGAAGGCCGCTGTTCCCATTGCATGTCACCGGTGTCAGTCCAACGGACTATATACGCAATTTTTGGTGTCAGTACTACCATACTTGCCTGGGGGAAGCTGCCAATCAAAATAGATACCTGAGTTGCAGTCTATGCCGGTACAGATGCAGCCGCATCAATAAGGTGCCCTTCGAATAAGAAGCGCACCGGGCATCCATATCGGTCTTTTTGGTATGACCGCTCCAGCGAGTCGTTTTGCGTACATTGGATTGAATACGCGATGCAGCACGACGCGGTTATCGAGGCCTGACAAAGTTGGAAAGTTATTTGACCGCTCCGTTGGAAAATAATAATCCTGGCAGGACTGGCATATCGATGACTTCATTTTCCGCAAATGCAATAATTCATTCTTGAACGATACGCATCTTCTCTTCATCGGTAAACCAGAATTCTTCATTCGGCGTTTCATGTTGTCAGCTTCGCCCTGTTTGCCTGGATATTTGCCGAATCGTGGCTAAGGGACGGCACGCTTTGATGGGCGTTCTTGGAAAGTCTTTCGCTGTCAAACCGGTTGATGAAATGGACCTCATGCGCATAGCCACCATTTCTTTTGCGGCACCGACATGGATCTGCCGGCCGTCTTGATCGACCGCCGAGAAGATGCTATTCATGGCCGATGCTGAAATCAATCAAAAAGGGCTCGCACATCGCGGTGCTGATGTGCTTGCTGGGAGTTGTCCCGGCCGTTGCCCAGGCCCAGGATTACGCCATGGCCATTTACGCCGGCCGGTTGACCAAGGAAAAATGGGAGCAGTCGATCCTCCCCGGCGCCGAATTTGCGGATGCCACGCTTGTCGTGGCGGCCGGTTCGTGGACCGTTGCCCGCTTGTTCGACGGCAACCTATCCTGCGAACTGGAGGCGCAGGTGGGCAAATACGTCGGGGACCAGGATCACTGGGAGTTCAATCTGCCGATCATCGGGTTTCGCTGGCACCGATTTCCCTGGGATCGATATGTGGCCACCAGCTTCGCCTGGGGAATTGGTCCATCCTATGCCACCGAGATCCCACCAATCGAAATCGAAACCAGCGATGCCAGCAGTCGCTGGCTGATTTACTGGTACGGAGAGCTGACCCTCGGCCCGCTTGATGCCGGGTGGGAAGCCATGCTGCGGCTGCACCACCGGTCGGACGGATTCGGCACCGTGGCCGAGGACGGTGGTTCGAATACCATCTGCGCGGGGCTTCGATATCGGTTCTAATATCAGGGTCCCGGTATCTTAGAAGCATCCCAGGTTCCGCCACCCGACGTCCTTTCTAACAAACAATTAAAAGGAGATACGGATGAACCCACGCCGGCTGATTCCGGCAACGGTGGCGCTGTCGCTGGTCCTCGCTACCGTGGCAATGCCCGTCCGCGCCGATGCGCAATCGACTGAATCCGGGAAAAGGGACCACGCGAAGACGATGGTCAGCTTTTCCTACACGCCCATCTACCAGTTCGATACCGATCTGGACAGTGGCGGCAGTTTCGATGTCCAACGCCATTTCCTGCGGTTCGACATCTTACGGTTGATTGACCGGCACTGGACGGTGGGGGTCGGACTGAGCCTCGATTACGAACGCTGGAATTTTTCCGACATCGACGGCCTTTCCGGCATCGACCTGTGGGATGAGATTGTCAGACCGGGCATTAGCCTTCCCGTTTTTTACAGCACCGGCGGCAAGTGGCGGTTCGGGATCATTCCCTCCATCGATGCCGCCGGTGCAACCGGTGCCGAAACCAGCGAATCCCTCTCCTTCGGAGCGGTGGTGTCAGCGGCCTACGCCTTCGGACCGAATCTGATGCTGGGATTAGGTGCCGGCATATTCGATCGCCTGGATCAAACCGAAGCCTTTCCATATGTGGTCATCGATTGGAAGATCAACGAGGGTCTGCGGCTGACCAATCCCTTCCGGGCCGGCCCGGTGGGTCCGGCCGGACTGGAACTGGTTTACGCCCCGGATGGTAGCTGGGAAATGGGCATGGGTGGCGCATACCGATCTTACCGCTTCCGCCTCGACGACTCCAGCGCGGTGGCCGACGGCATCGGCGAAGTGGCTTTCTGGGCAACCTTCCTGCGCATAGGATGGCGGATGGGCGAGCACTATCGGCTCGATATCAATGGCGGGGCGACGGTGGGCGGCAGCATCACCATCGAGGATAAAAATGGCAACCAACTGGGGGAAACCGACTATGATGCGGCGCCATTTGTCGGTGTGACCCTAAACGGGCAATTCTGATGAAGCCAGCGGCGATATGAAGGGAAGACAACGAATCCTGAGCGTGCCGGCCGTCGGGAATGCTATACGGCTATAGATCAATGCCGAGTATTTTCATCTTCCGATAAAGCAGGGTTCGATGAATTCCCAGCAATTCTGCTGTTTTGGTCTTGTTTCCATCGACCCGCCTCAGGGTCTGTTCAATCAGAAACCGCTCGGCTGACTTCATGTAGGCATTCAGGGTGGTCGCGTCGGATCGTTTGGGGAACATCGTCGAATGAAACAGGTAATCCGGCAGATTTTCCGGTTTAACCGTTCCGGACCTGATGTCAAACAATGTGCGCTGGACAACATGCAGCAACTCTCTTCCATTCCCGGGCCAATCATATTGCACCATCGCTTTTTCTGCTGTGGGATGAATGCGTATTCCCTTTCCCGAAGGCCCTTTGACCGTTTTCTCGATAAAATAGTAGGCGAGGGGGATGATATCCTCCCGCCGATTTCTCAATGGCTCAATGTCGACCGGAATGCCGTTAATTCGGTAGTAAAGATCTCTCCTGAATTGTCCGGACTTCATTAGGTGTTCAAGGTTCTGGTTGGTTGCAGAGACAATCCTGAAATCCGATGTGATGACGTTGACGCCGCCGACTCGCTCAAACTCTTTAAGTTCTAACACCCTGAGCAATTTGGGCTGCATTTCCAAGGGCATGTCGCCAATCTCATCCAAGAAGATGGTGCCCAAATGGGCCAGCTCAAACTTGCCGGGCTTGCCTTTCGGGTTCGCACCGGTGAACGACCCTTTTTCGTAACCAAACAACTCCGCCTCAAGCAGATCCTTGGGCATGGCGGCACAGTTTACGCGAATGAACGGAAAATGCCGTCGACTGCTGGCGTGGTGGATGGCGTGGGCAAAAAGCTCTTTTCCCGTCCCTGATTCTCCGGTGATCAACACCGGCATGGTGGTGCCTGCGGCACTTAACGCTTCGCTGACGGTTTTCTTGATGGATTCACTTTTGCCGATGATGCTCTCAAAGGTAAATGCGGTGGCGTGGACGGTGGCGAGTTCCTTTTGCACATCGACCAGCTTCGACTCCAGCTGCTCCAGTTTGTCGGCCAGTTTGGTGACCGTCGTGGCCGAATCAAACAGAACCAGTCCGACCACGGCGATGACCCGTCCGTCTTCCCGGAGCGGAACCCGGTGGACCAAAAAACCGGTATCTTTGAACTGATGGGGATAGTTGATTTCTGCGATGCCGGTTTTGGCCACGACAGGCAGACGACTGTTGGAGATGACCTGGGTTGCATGTTTGCCAAGCGAAGCTTCGATGTCAATGTCCAGAAAACGAGCGTAGGTCCGGTTGATATAGACGATCGTGCCGTCCGTATCACAGATAATGACACCGATTTCCATGTTCTCTACCAGGTTTTTGAAAAAACCGGTTCGGTAGATCGGGTTGGAACGGGTCGGATCAATCATAATTAATCGTCAAATCCGCTTTAGTGTCGTTACGCAGTTGGTGGCGGCAGACCCCCCGACATTGAAGACCACGGCCACTTCCGGTGTGTGGGTGGTCGGCGCCATACCGATGGGTTCGCCAACCAGTTGTTTGTAGGCCAGGGCATGCATGGAACAGCCGGTCGCGCCGACAGGATGGCCTTTGGATTTAAGCCCGCCCGACAGGTTGACCGGGCATCGATCATCCGCGGTGAATCGCCCGTCCATATAATCCCAGCCAGCCCGCCCGTCTGCCGACAACCCCAAGGCTTCGGTAGTCAAAATTTGATTGATGGAAAAGCAGTCGTGAACTTCCGCCAAGTCAACGTCGTCGATGGTGATGCCGGCCTCTTTGAAGGACTGGTCGACCGCCCGTTTGCCGGCAATCAGTTCGTGCATGTTCGGTCGCACACTTTCCGCCAGCCTTTCCGTGGTCATACCGATGCCGGCGATTTCCACCGCCCGCTGGCTGATGGCGCGGGCCTCTTCGGTGGGTGCCAGGATCACCGCCGCCGCCCCATCCGAAATCAGGGAGCAGTCATGCAGACGCAATGGCGAGGCGATGACGGGGTTGCTGCCCTTGCCGGATTCCGGCAGGTTTAAAATGGCTTCGGCGCTAAACAGCTTGAGTCGATCCGCCGGGCCGCCCTTGCTGAAATGGGCCAGCGGGTTTTCGATACCATTTCGATACGAGAGCGCCGAGACGGCCGCAAACATTTTCTGCAGTTCTTCCCGGGTGTACCCGTAATGGGCCATGTAACCCTTGGCGTACTCGGCAAATAGCCCCGGAAAGGTCATGCCGGCTGCGCCTTCTTCCGGCCAATAGGAAGAACAAGCCAGGGTATGGGTGACATCGGGGGTTGCCAGCAGGCTCATCTTTTCCACACCGATAACCAGAACCCGACGGAAACGGCCCGACTCGATGCCGAAGATGGCATTGTAAAGGGCCACGGAGGATGAGGCGCAAGCCCCTTCGGTGCGGGTGGTGGGTACAAAGCGAAGAAATTCCGGGGCGACCTCCAGGCCCAGGGGCCCCACGTGCTCCTGGTTGACGAACATGGACGGTGAGCAGGAGCCAATCCAGATGCCGTCGATGTCGGACGGGTGCAGCCCCGCATCTTCGATGGCGCCCTTGCCGGCCTCGATGATCAGGTCGTAAAAGGATTTGGTATCCTGAACCTCTCCGGTTTCCCGGTTTTTTTCCACAAATGCCCCGAACTTGGTGTTGTAGGCTCCGATCATGCTGACACGGCTCATGGCGAGTCTCCTTTCTCCTTTATCCTTTTGAGCTCAACCGCAGACCACCGTGGATGAAATAGACATCGCCGGTAAGGGCTTCATTGCAATAGAGCTCGCACACCAGCGAGGCGATTTCATCCGGTTCGATCAGCCGTCCGATGGGGACGTTGTCCAAAATACGGGAGAGCGCCTTCTGGTTCATGCCTTCCAGTATCGGTGTGGCGACGTACCCCGGTGCCACCGCCACGCAGCGGATTCGATCGGCAATCCCCCGTCTGAAAAACTCGGCGGTAATCACCTTGGGCATCACCGAAACGGCGGCTTTGGTTGACGAGTAGTTGATCTGGCCGGCGGTCCCCAGCGAACCGGTGGATGAAATCAGGCAGATCAGGCCTTTGTCCCCGTTGTTGATCATCTGTTCGGCGCATTCGCGCACGGTGAGAAACACGCCCGTCAAGTTGACATCGACCACCGAACGAAACTGATCGAGGGACATCTTGGCGGTGACTTTACCGGAGTCGCGGTCGGGGGCGAGCATCAGGCCGTCCTTGATGATTCCGGCAAATGGCGCCACCAGGTTGATTCTGCCGAAGACGTCCATGGCCGTTGTCGCCAGCCGATGGCTGTCCGCTTCATCCGTCACATCGCACACCAGAATTTCGGCCCGGTCGCCGATGGCCGCTTTGGCCTTTTCCAAAGCCGGCTTCGAAACATCACCCAAGAGTACGTTTCCCCCTTTTTTGACCCAGTATTTGGCAAACGCGAGCCCAATACCGCTTGCCCCCCCGGTCACCACGGCAACTGAATCGTTGATCGTCAGCATGATGTCCTCCTGTTAAGTTTACGGTTTTCCCCTGAATCAGCAATTTCCATGCCGTCATTAAGATGCGCCATTGACGCGGGTTCAGCTTCTCACGCGCCGATCGAGGACGAGACGTTTGTAGTAAATTTAGTACAACCATTGCCCGGCGTTTACAAGAAAAATCGATTTCAAATGAAGTAAACACCTACAAATATCAAACGGTATCAAAATGTTAGGTTGATAATAAGAAAATGAATAATGTTCGGCATACCTTTTGCTGTGTCAATTTGACACCGTATTCACAACCATATCCACCCTATCATCATATTTTCCGGCGAGGAGGGCTCGATGAATCTGGGAATGCTGTTTGTTCGTCATGCACGCTATCGGCCGGATCACACCGCGGTGGTGTTTGGTAATCAGCGCCTGACCTATTTTCAGCTTAATCAAAACATCAACCAGTTGGCCAATGCCATGATTCGCCTGGGGATCAGAAAGGGCTCCACGGTCGCCACGGTTTTACCGAATTGTTTGGAGCTTCTTGAAACTTACTGGGCCGCGGCCAAAGTCGGCGCCGTGGTGGTTCCGATGAGCACCCTGTTGATGGAGGGCGCCCTTCGATCCCTTCTCAAAGACGCCGATGCTCAGATGGTGGTCACCAATGCAGCATTTGCAAATATTATCAAAACGATACAGTCTGACCTGCCCGATCTTCATCCTGGATGCTGCCTGCTGGTAGACGCAACCGATATGGCGGGCTTTCAACACTATCATGCCCTGAAAGCAGCCGAACCGGACAGCGAACCTGAGGTCCCCATCATCCACGGCGACGATACGTTTAACATCATGTACAGCAGCGGGACGACCGGCCTGCCCAAGGGGATCGTTCACACCCACGATATTCGTATTGCCTACGGCACCTCCTTTGCCACCGCCTTTCGACTGGCACCGGAAAGCGTGACGCTTCACGCCGGGGCCATCGTGTTCAACGGTGCCTTCGTCGATTTGATGCCCACGGTTTTTCAGGGAGCCACCTATGTCCTGCTGCCGCAGTTTGACCCGATTGACTACATCGAGAGCATCCACAGGGAAAAAGTCACCCATGTGATGATGGTTCCGGCCCAGATTATCGCCATGCTGAATGCGCCCAATTTCGACCCTGACAAACTGACGTCTTTGGAAATGATCCTCGCTTTGGGGGCGCCGCTGCACCTCGAACACAAAGAGGCCTTGACCCGGCTGCTCCCCGGGCGCTTTTACGAACTCTACGGCTTGACGGAGGGCTTCGTGACCGTTTTGGACAAACTCGATTACCACAGCAAGCCGGCCTCCGTGGGAATTCCGCTGCCCCTGTTCGACATGAAAATTGTTGACGAATTGGGTGCCGAGTGCCCGCCAAACCAGGTGGGTGAAATCTGCGGCAAGGGCCCCATACTCATGCCAGGATACTACAAACGCCCGGATTTGACAAAAAAAGCAATTGTGGACGGGTGGCTCCATTCCGGCGATCTGGGTTACGTCGATGAAGACGGCTTTCTGTACCTGGTCGACCGCATCAAGGACATGATCATCTCGGGCGGGGTCAACGTTTATCCCCGGGACATCGAAGAGACCATCGTTCAGCACCCCGATGTCAACGAAGCAGCAGTTTTCGGCGTTCCGGACGAGCGCTGGGGCGAAGCACCCTTTGCCACCGTGACCGTGGTTCCGTCCGCAACCGTTTCCGAAGCGGCGCTCAAGGATTGGATCAATTCACGCGTCGGGGCCAAGTTTCAGCGGGTTTGCGGGGTCAAAATCGTCAAGGATTTCCCCAGGAACGTTGCCGGCAAAACATTGAAACGGGACCTGCGGAAAATGTTCGCGGATGCACCGGCCGGAAAAGGCTCAGGCAAGCCATAGTGTATCAAAACGGTTACATATGTAGCGTTTATAATACACATCGATGAAGGGAGGTGATGAAGGCCTAGCAATCTTTATTCGACCATTCGATAATCCGATTCACATGCTTCACATCAACCGAATACCAAAGGGGGAGGAACAATGAAAAGCGTTCTCAAAACAGCGACCATTTTTTCGATACTTTTCCTTTTCGTCACGGGTATGGCCGTGGCTCAGGACAAGAAGACCAAGTCGGACCGAACGAAATTCGGCGCCGACGACCGAATCGAAGCAGTAAAAAAACTCAAGGTCACCACCAGCGACAAAAAACACCGCTGGAAGATGGTGCTTCCCTGGTCCAAGGGCCTGCTGTTCTACGACATGGCGGTCCATTTCTGTGACACCGTTCGCCTGGCTTCCGGCGGCCGCCTGGACATCAAGGCCTATTCGGCCGGTGAACTGGTTCCCGCCATGGAAGTGTTCGACGCCGTCAGCAAGGGATCCTTCGATGCCGGCCATGACTGGCCCGGCTACTGGAAGGGTAAGAACGAGGCCTTCATCGCCTTCGGCTCCGTGCCGTATGGTCTGGACGCCGAACTCTACAACATCTGGCTCTATGAACGGGGCGGCATGAAGGAAATGCAGGACCTGTATGCTCAATACAACCTGGTCGCCCTGCCCGGTGGCCAGGCTGGACAGGAGATGGGACTCAACTCCAGCAAGAGAGCTTCCACCATGGAAGATTTCAAGGGGATGAAGGTCCGGACCTGGGGCTGGTACCTGGACATCCTCAATGAGCTCGGCGCTTCCGGTGTAGCCACGCCGGGCGGCGAGGTCTACCTGGCACTGCAGACCGGTGTACTGGATGCAGCCGAGTTCTCCTCGCCGGCGGTCAACTACCCGATGGGGTTTGACGAAGTCACCCAATACATCATCCAGCCGGGCGTGCATCAGCCCGCCTGCCAATTCGCCTTCTTTTTCAACAAGGACTCCTATGACAAACTGGGCGACGATCTGAAATGGATCCTCGACACGGCCGCCAAGGAGACCCAGCTGTGGAGTTACAGCTGGCTCAACAACCTCAACGCCGAAGCCATCCGCCGCTTCAAGGAAAAGTCTGAGATCGTGATGATGGACGAGAGCGCGATTGTCGATTTTGCCAAGACCACGCAGGCCTACATGGAAAAGGTCAAGGAAAGATGCCCCGACTGCAAACGCTTGCTCGAGTCCCAGGAAGCCCTGAAGAAAGACTTCGCCGATTGGCGTTCCGCCAGAGCTGGTGTCACGCCGTGGCCGCTGGATGACGTGGTCAAAGGAAAACTGCACGAATAGATAAAGGAATCGTTCGCTGTTTACAGTTACTGGTTCACGGTTGAGAAAACCGTGGACCGGTAACCGATAACCGTATGTTTGGCAATGCAAAATCAGGAGGGAGCGGTGAAGCGGCTCACAAAAATAATCGATAAGATCGTCGTGAAGCAAGCGGAAGTATCGTCTCTGCTTATGGTGATCCTGGTAGTGATGATGTGCTACGAAGTGGTCCGGCGCTACTTTTTCAACGCACCGACGATCTGGGGCCTGGAGTTCACGACCTTCATCTTCGGTGTGCATTTCGTCATGGGGTACGGCTACACTGAATATTTCGACGGCCACGTGCGCGTCGATATCTTCAGCAGCAGGTTCCCAAAGAAATTACAGGACATCCTGTACATCGTTATGACGATCGGCATTACGCTGCCTCTGGTTCTGATGCTCGGCATCTGGGCCTGGGACAACGCGATCACGTCTACCAGGATTTTAGAAGCACTGTCTTCGGCATGGGCGCCGCCGATATGGCCGGTGAAACTGTTGATGGCCCTTGGGTTCACCTTTCTTTTCCTCCAGGTTCTTTCCAACTTGATCAAACGCCTGCTAACCTTCGGTCACAAGGAAGCGGTTCGCTAAGGGGATGATATGAGTCCAGAAGTTCTCACCATCGGCATGTTTGCCACGCTTATTGTATTTATCGTGCTCGGGCTCCCATTGGCGTATTCGCTGGCCGGGACTGCGGTGATCTTTGGCCTGATCGAAAACGGGTTCAACGTCGACGGCCTTTTGGGATTTTTTATCAACAATGCCTGGGGCACCATGAACAATTTCGTTCTCGTGGCGGTTCCCCTGTTCATCCTCATGGCACAGTTGCTGGATCGCGCCAAGATCTCGGATGCCCTGTTCGAAGCTCTCTACGTGGTCATGGGGCCGCTAAAGGGCGGGCTCGGATTGGCCGTCATCTTCGTCTGCGTGATCCTGGCCGCCACCACGGGCATCGTGGGTGCGTCGGTGGTCGGCATGACGCTCCTGGCCGGCCCGAAACTGCTCGAAAAGGGGTACAACAAGGAGATGTCCGCCGGCCTGATCTGCTCCGGCGGCACGCTCGGCATTCTGATCCCCCCCAGCATCATGCTCGTGGTCTATGGGGGCCTGACCGGGCTCAAAGAAACCTCTGTCGGTGCCCTTTTCGCGGCCGCCATCCTGCCGGGGCTGCTGCTGTCGTTTCTCTACATGGCCTACGTGTTTATCATGTGCCAGGTAAAACCCACCTATGGCCCCCCGATCAGCCGAAAAGAAGCCGCCGGCTATTCCGCCCGGCACAAGATGTGGATGGTGATCAAGTCCATGATTCCCCCCCTGGTGCTGATCTTCGCGGTCATGGGCACCATTCTCGGTGGAATCGCCACCCCTTCCGAGGCGGCGGGCGTCGGTGTTCTGGGCGCAGCCATCCTGGCAATCGCCCGCGGCAGCTTCAATTGGAAGGTCGTCTATGCGTCCTGCAAGGCGACACTCAAGACCACCTCCATGGTCATGATCCTGGTTCTTTTCGGCAATCTATTCAGCGCCACATTTCTCTTTGTCGGCGGTGGCGACGTCATCACCGACCTGCTCATCGGGGGAGACCTCCAGCCGGGAATGATCCTCTTCATCATGCTCTTCGCCGTCTTTGTAATGGGCATGTTCATCGACTGGGTGGCCATTCTTCTGGTTTGCCTTCCGGTCTACATGCCGGTCTGTCTGGAGCTTGGCTTCAACCCCTTATGGTTCTCGATGCTGATCTGTATCGTCCTGCAGACCTCGTTCTTGACCCCTCCCTTCGGCTATGCGCTGTTCTATTTTGCCGGAGCCGCACCTGAAGGCAAATACCAGATGATGGAGATTTACAAAGGGGTGCTGCCGTTCATTTTCCTGCAGGCCATTGGCGTTCTGTTCTGCGTCCTGTTCCCGTCGATCATCACCTATATTCCAAGCGTCATTTTCAAATGATCGTGGGTGGTGAGAAGTTGCAGTCCAGCGGTTCTTTAACAAAAGGGTCTTCGGCCCGGCGACCCATTGCTGGTTGTCCTCCATGCACAAGGTGGGGGTTCATCATTTTCAGGCAGTCGTGGACGCCCGCCTGCGCGGGATTGACACGGCTTAATCCTTTTTTCTGAACCACCCGGTTTTTTTAGTAGGACCAGAATTCCGCCGCGCGGGTAACACCCTCGTTAAAGCTCATCCGACTGAAACCTGCTTTGCTCGATGATAACCGGCTCTTTTCAGGGCGCTTTCATTTTAACCTAGCGTCGTCGGCGCATGTGTTTTTGCTAACGAAGACGACCCCATCGAACTGCAGATCCAAGACGATGGCCGGTCAGGGATGATTCGTTTATTTCAACTCGAGTAATCGGCGAATCAGGTGTTTCTTTCTCGTGACTCGCCGTTTTTCCGGCTAACGGGCGAATATACAGAATCGTCCCACGACGAGGTGGTAGATGGCAAATACATGGTGCTGACCAAAACCAATAGATATTACAGGATTCCCGCAAATGCGTGGATAACAATTATCAAGGGTATTCGCTTTCGATGAATTGTGGAAATAGAATCATTGAAAGGCAATTGGGGAGAGAACCATGCAACGCAACAAAGTGATCACCGCCGAAGAGGCCATGAGCCTCATTCAGGACGGGTGGACCATCGGCATCGAGGGCTTCGTCGGCGCCGGAACGCCCGACGACCTGTGTATGGCCTTGAGCGAGCGCTACCTGAAAAAGAGGCGGCCCAACCAACTCACCCTGATCCACTCGTCGGGCCCCGGCGACGCGGGCACCCGGGGCATCAACCGCATCGCCCACGAGGGGATGTACAAGCGGGTGATCTCGGGCCACTATGGCCTGGTGCCCATGATCGGCAAGCTGGCCCTGGCCAACGACTTCGAGGCCTACAACCTGCCCCAGGGTATCCTGACCAACTTCTACCGCGCCGTGGCCGCCCATCGCCCCGGCGTCTTCACCAAGGTCGGACTGGGTACCTTCGCCGACCCTCGCATCCAGGGGGGCAAGATCAGCCCCAAGGCGGTGGAGGATATCGTGGAGGTGGTCGATCTGGGCGGTGAAGAGTGGCTCTTCATGAAGTCCTTTCCCATCGATTGCGTATTGATCCGCGGCACCACCGCCGACACCCGCGGCAACATCACCATGGAGCGTGAAATTCTCACCGTCGACGCCCTGGCCATGGCCATGGCCGCCAAAAACTCCGGCGGCACCGTGATCGTCCAGGTGGAGCGGGTGGCCAAACCCGATGCCATGCGTTCCAGGGACGTGGTCGTGCCGGGTGTCATGGTGGATTACGTCGTGGTTTCGCGGCCCGCATACCACATGCAGACCTTCGGTACCCAGTACCGCCCCGAGCTGTCCGGCGAACTGCGGGTGCCGCTTTCCCATGTCCGGCCGCTGGAGCTGGACGAGCGCAAACTGATGGCCCGGCGGGCCACCTTCGAACTGAAGCCCTACGACGTCATCAACCTGGGCATCGGTTATCCGGAAGCGGTGGCCACCGTAGCCAATGAAGAGAACATCTTAAGCTACCTGACCATGACCGTTGAGCCGGGCATCGTCGGCGGCATGCCCCTGGGCGGATTGGATTTCGGCGCCGCGGTCAACGGGGAGGCCGTGATCAGCATGCCGGACCAGTTTGACTTCTACGACGGCGGTGGGCTCGATCTCACCTGCCTGGGATTCGCCCAGTGCGACAGCCAGGGCAATGTCAACGCGAGTCAATTCGGCCCGCGGGTGGCCGGCTGCGGCGGGTTCATCAACATCAGCCAGAACACCGAGCGGGTGCTCTTTTTGGGCACCTTCACCACCGGCGGCCTTCAGGTGGCGGTGGAGGCCGGCACGGTCAGGGTTATCCAAGAAGGCAGCATCAAAAAATTCGTCGACAGCACCGACCAGGTTACCTTTTGCTCCATGTTCGCCGACGCACAGGACCAGGAAGTATTCTATATCACCGAACGCTGCGTGTTCAAACTGATCGCGGGCAAACTCTCCTTGATCGAAGTGGCTCCCGGCATCGATGTCGAAAAAGATATCCTGGCCCACATGGACTTCACCCCGGTGGTCGGCCAGGTGGCCAAAATGGATCCGCGGCTGTTCCAGAATTGTCCCATGGGCATCCGGGGCGAGTTCCTGCTCAAGGAGCTGCGCACCCGCGTGCAATATGTCTCGGAGACCGATACGCTGCAGCTTAATTTCAACGGCCTGGAGCTGGAGACCCAGGAGGACGTGGACAACATCGGAAAGATGGTGGCGGAGACCTGCATGCAGGTCGGCAGGAGGGTCAACGCCCTGATCAACTACAACGGGTTTCGCGTAGCCGACAACCTGTTCGACGCCTACATGGAAATGGGCCAGGCCATCATCCGGCAGCACTACCGCCGCATCGCCCGCCACAACACCAACGAGGACACCCGGACCAAGTTCGAGGCGGAGTTCCGCCGGCGGGATTTGGAGGCCAACATGTTTGCATCGAGAGAGGAGGCGCTGCGTTATTTAGCGCAGGGAACGGTGTAAATGACACGCGTCTGCCAATGATGCACGGCTCGGTATGGAAGCCTCCGGCCGGGACACCCGACGTCGGATGAACCCCGCTATACCCTGATGCGCCAGCAGCGGTGGATCGTCTTTCGCTTGGAGACGTAGTCTTCGGGGATGGTGCCGGCCGTGATCTCGGTCGCGTCGGCAACTGCCAGCCCATCCATGCGGGGCTCGAAGCTCTGGTGGTTGGTGGAGAAAAAGAGCGTGGCGCCCGGTCGAAGCAGGCCGACCACCGCTTTCAGCAGGCGGGGATGGTCCTTGGCAATGTCGAAGGCCACATTGCGGGTTTTGGTTGTGGAGTAGGAAGGCGGATCCACCACGGCCAGGTCGAAGCGCAGTTTTTCCCGTGCGGCATTTTTCAGAAAGTCGAAGGCGTGGGCCTGGACCAGCCGGTTGGTTTCGGGATCGATTCCGTTGAGAGCAAAATTCTCACGTGCCCACTGGATCGCGCTCTCCGACCGGTCCACCGAGATGGTCGAACGCGCCCCGCCTTTGGCGGCATAACAGGAAAAAGATGCCGTGTAGCAGTAAAGGTTGAGAAAATCATTGCCCGCGGCCAGCCCACGGACCATCTCCCGGGTATCCCGGTGGTCGGCGAACAGGCCCGTATCGACATAATCGGTCGGATTGACCAAAAATCGCAGGTCGCGTTCGGAGAGAACGATTTTCCTGTCGGTGTGGTCGAGACGTTCGTAACGCTGGCCATCCTGACGGCCGGCCCATCGCTGTTTCAGGTGGACCTTTTCCGCCGGCACGTCGAGGGCATCGGCGACCGCCCGGCCCATCAGGGGCAACCATTCGGGCACCGACTGGCGACGCATGTACTCTCCGATCACCAGGTGCCCGCCGTACCAGTCCACCACGACGCGGACCTCCGGAATGTCCCAGTCATACAGCCTGAAAACCTCGATATGCTGCCGGTTGAAGCGCGTGCGAAGGTGCTTGAATCGTTTTTTCACCCGGTTAGCCAGCATCTGGCCCTGCCGATGAAAGTGTTCGGGAATGTCGCTGTCGTTCATGGAATCTCGGTCCGAATTTTTAGATGGGCGCGTCTGGCAGTATGGCCGATCTGCCGGAAATGTCAATCAGCAATGACCGCGCTGCCGGCTGCCCGGCTGTCCTCTTGGTGCGACCGTGTTGACCTGGGTCAATGCATGCGGGCGGTGGTTTTCGTATATACGACTAACCCGATTGAACCCTCCCCGCGGCACGCCGCGGGGAATGTGCTGCCTGTACCGGCAGTGCTGCGCAGCACCGTAAGGATGAACGTCAATTTTAGTTCGCTCGCTAACCCCGCCGCAAGCGGCGGGGAATGCGCTCGCTATCGCGGTTCAAGGCGCATCCGGCATCATCCCGCCTAAAGGACGTGCCGCCATGAAACAACCAAATGACAATCATCTCACAGTCGATGAGTTGATCGTGGCCATGGTTGATGCCGCCGAGCTTTCGGCTAACCGGCGATCCCATCTCGATGATTGCCGACGCTGCCGTCAAGCGTTAGCCGTGGAACAGGCTCCCCTTGACCGGCTCGGCGCACTGGCAGCACACCACACACCGGCCCCATCGTCTCCCGTGCGCATGGATGCACGTTCATTGCGCCCGGCGAAGCGGATTCGACGGTGGACCGCTGTGGCAATGGCAACGGCTGCCATGGGGCTGCTGGTGGTCATCTGGACGACCACTGTCGGTCATGATCCGTCTAAAAGCGAACATGGAAACCGAACAGCTGGAGCTGCAAAGCATTATCGAGAATCGGGAGATGAGTGAGGCGGCCGCGATGGAGCAATATGCCAGGCTCGACCACGCCCGTTCCGAACTCGGCCTGGCACGCTTTCACTTTTTTTTGAAGGTGCGCACGCTTGTCGGCCACGAGCGTTTCAACACCTTGATGCGATGGCGGGAGGCGAGCCAATACCGGATCAGGCGCGGCGCAGAATCGAAGACCGCGACCGGCGAATGAAACACCGGCCAGCGGACCATGCCTATCCGTTGTTTAGATTTGAGCGCGGGTGAACAAAACCTGCAGCTGCCCCGAAGAACATAGGGGTCGGACCTGTGCCCCCGTCCCCTCATCCGCAAGCCCTTTCACCCCATTCTGCCCTGTCTCGCCCGCACGGTCATTCGATGTCCACTGAAATCTGCCTGGGCGTCTCTTCCGCGGGTTTGGGGATTGCCACCGTCAGCACGCCGTTTTTAAATTTCGCCTTGATCTGCTCCGGCAAGACCATCGCATGAAGGGTGAAGGAGCGGTGAAAGTTTCCGCAGATGCGTTCCCGTCGGTAATAATTGGTCGCGCAGTGTTCAGGGTCGCCGGATCGCTCGCCGCTGATGGTCATCGTGTTGTCCTTGACTTCCACCACCACATCTTCCTTGTTTACGCCGGGCAGATCGGCGGCAATGACGACCCCCTGGTCGGTTTCGTAAATATCCACACTGGGCGTCCAGGCACACAGCGGGATCTCTTCGTTATCATGCGCCTGATGGGGAAACGAGTCATCGAAAAGTTTGTTGATGCGGTCCTGCAAGGTGGTGATGTTTCCCAACGGATCCCATTTGATGATAGCCATGTCTGTCCTCCTTGTGCGTCAATTTAAGCATATCCATCGCTGTGCCGTTGTCAACCCCGGCGACGACTATTGCCGGCCGGCGTCCCTGCCGTTGAAACCGCGATGGCGAGCCAACTGAAAATAGACGTTCATCCTTACGGTGAACCCTCCCCGCGGCTCGCCTGAAGGAGGGTTCAATCGGGCCTTGGCCCGGGGTTGATGAATTATTGGCAAACAGACAATAGGCTTGCAAAAGCAATCAATTTCTGGTGAAGTTGCCGCACCTTACAAATCGACTGGGAGAACAACCATGAACGATGATTTTGAAAACGAGTCCCCTGAAGAAGAAAGCTTCGCCGACCTGTTCGAATCATACAGCGCCGGCATGAATGACAATATGCGGGTGGGTGACAGAATCCGAGGACGAATCATCTCCATCGGCACCAACAGCGTGTTCGTCGATACGGGCACCAAGGCTGACGGGGTGGTGGAAAAATCCGAACTGCTGGATGAGGATGGCCGCCTGTCGCTGGCGGAGGGAGACGAACTGGACCTTTACGTCATCGCCGCCGACGAAAGTGAAATCCGCTTGTCCAGGGCCATTTCCGGTATTGGTGGAGCGACCCTGCTCAGGGAGGCCTGGGAACAGCGGATTCCGGTGGAGGGCAAGGTGGTGGCCGTCATCAAAGGCGGATTCCAGGTGGAGGTCATCAAACAGCGCGCCTTTTGTCCCATCAGCCAGATGGACCTGACCTATGTGGAAGACCCGGAGGTTTACGTGGGACAGACGTTTCCCTTTATCATCAAACGATTCGAAGAACGGGGCCGCAACATTGTCATCTCCCGGCGCGACATTCTTCAAAAGGAGATGGAGGCCAGCCGCGAGGCGTTCATGGCGCAGCTGGACGAAGAGACGGTCTTCGAGGGGACGGTGGTCCGCATCATGCCCTTCGGGGCCTTTGTGGCCCTGGCACCCGGGGTGGAGGGACTGGTGCATATCAGTGAACTGAGCTGGTCGCGGCTGGACACACCTGAGCAGGCCGTCAAGGTGGGGGACCGACTCCAGGTGAAGCTCTTGGGCATCAAAGATGGCGACAAGCCGGGAACCAAAAAGATCTCTCTTTCAGTAAAGCAGGCCATGGGTGATCCCTGGACCGATGCCCCGAACCGGATCCGTGTGGGAGACAAGTTAATGGGCAAGGTGACCCGATGTGCCAATTTCGGAGCGTTCATCGAGCTTTTTCCGGGCATCGAGGGGCTGGTTCACATCAGCGAAATGAGTTATACGCGCCGGGTGATGCGCCCGGAAGAAGTGGTTGCACCCGGCGACGAAATTATGGTCATGGTCAAGGAATTCGACCTTGACCGCAAACGAATCTCCCTGAGCATCAAGGATGCCGAAGGCGATCCATGGGCCGACATCGAAGAAAAATTCAAGCCGGGAACGACCGTTCAGGGGCGGGTGGAAAAAAAGGAGGGCTTCGGGATCTTCGTAAACCTGGCGCCCGGCATTACCGGCCTGCTTCCCAAATCCAAGATGGCCGCCTCGGAAAAAGCGGTCCAGATCGACGCCCTCAAGCCAGGGGCCGCCATCACCGTTTCCATCGATGGGGTCAATGCCAGGGAGCGAAAAATCTCCCTTGGCACCGGGGATGCGGCTGAAGACCAGGGTTGGCAGGAATTTGCCGGAGGAACGGCTGCTACCATGGGGTCGCTGGGAGACCAGCTGAAAAAAGCCCTGTCCCAACAGAAAAAGGGAGGTTGATCATGGCACAGAGCAATCTTTATGACCTGATAATCATCGGCGGCGGCCCCGGCGGACTGTCCGCCGCCATATATGCCATGCGCGCCGCGATGAAGACCGTGTTGGTGGAAAAGGGTATCACCGGCGGCCAGGTGACCATGAGCGACGAAGTGGAGAATTACCCGGGCTTCATCCACATCAGCGGGGCCGAACTCTCCATGAAATTCACCCAGCACGCCCAATCCTATGAATTGGAAATGGTTTCGCAGGAGGTGACGGCCCTGGACCCGGGGCTGGACCACCATACGGTCAAGCTGGCCAACGGTGAATCGCTGAGGGCCCACGCAGTGATCCTGGCCACCGGGGGCAGCCCCAAAAAGCTCGATGTGCCCGGTGAGCGGGAATTTTATGGCAAGGGTGTTTCCTATTGTGCCACCTGCGACGGATTCTTTTTCAGGGGCAAAACGGTGGTGGTGGTCGGTGGCGGCGACAGCGCCGCGGAAGAGGCCCTTTATCTGGCCAAGCTGTGCAAAAAGGTCTACATCGCCCATCGCCGGGATGAACTGCGGGCCAGCAAGATTCTCCAGCAGCGGATTTTCGACGACTGCAACATCGAAATGCTGTGGAACACCGTGGTCACAGACATCAGGGCCGGCAGCGATGGCGTGGAACGCGTGGGCTTGAAGGACACCGTGACGGCCGACACCCGGGAACTGGATGTGGATGGGGTGTTCATCTTCATCGGCTTCAACCCCAACAACCGACTGGTTCCCGCCGGCACCCGCATGAATGCCGACGGCATGGTCGTGACCAACGAAAAGTGTGAAACCAACAGCCCCGGTGTATATGTAATCGGGGATCTGCGGGAAAAATTCGCCCGCCAGATTGTCCTCTCGGCAGCAGACGGCTGCACCGCCGCCCTGGCCGCCGCCTATTTTGTGGAGGCAAAAAAATCGCTGCGGGGGGACACCTGTGAGCTGCCTCCGGACATGGCTGAATGATATTTTCGAATGCGCACCATCGATACCGCCGCAACCAATGCCGTCTTCTGTGCGCAGGGATGTGGACCTGGGTCATTTTTTCGATGATGGCCACTGAGGGATACGCCTTTGAGCAGCAACCGCCAGCCGGGCCGGTCAAGGCGCTGCGTGTCGGGATGTTGGCCCACGATGTGGACGGGCTGTGGAGTGGTGAATCCAAGGAGAAAGGCCCGGACATCTGCGCGGAAATGATCATCAGCCGCCCGCTGTTTTACCTGCTTTCCGCCACGGCTTATCCCAACGCTGGGGTCAGCCTTAACACACGCGGCGACACCAGCGCGGTGTATGGCGGATTTCTGCTCCAGTGGGAGCCGGATTCGGCATTCTTTTTTTCAACAGGACTGGGCCTGGCCCTGCACGACGGCAGGCGGGATAGGGATTCAGTCGACCGGAAGGCGCTGGGATCACGGGTGCTGTTCAGGATTCCCATCGAAATCGGCTACGCCGTTGACCATCACCATCGGATTATCCTTGCCTTCGCCCATGCCTCCAATGCCGGCCTGGCTTCGCCCAATGAGGGCATGGACACTTTAGGGATCGCATACGAATACCGATATTAAGGCTATGGCTGGACGGTTGAAGGCATCGGCGGATTTTTTTACGCAAAGAACAGGGGACTCGATCCATGTTTGAGCTGTTCAGAACATGGAAGGAACGTCATTTTTCCGACCCCCAGCGGGTGATTCTTGGCGTCATGCTGCTGGTGGGAGCGGGCCTGGTCTATTTTCTGGGCAGTCTCCTGGCGCCCGTCTTTATCAGCATCATCATCGCCTATCTGCTCGATGGCATGGTCGGTCTACTTCAGCGCTCCCGCCTTCCACGCCTGGCTGCCGTATCAATCGTCTTCCTGGTCTTCATCGCCTGCATGATCGTAATGACCCTGTGGCTGATTCCCCTGACCGTCAAGCAAATCAGCCAGCTGGTTCAGCAGTTGCCCGGCATGCTGGCAACGGTTCAATACCGGCTGCTTCAACTTCCCACCAGCTATCCGGAGGTTATCTCTGAAACACAGATCAGGCAGGTTATCGATTTTCTCAACACAGGCATATCCACGCTGGGAAAAAGGGCGCTGACCCTGTCATTGGCCTCGGTCGTGGGGCTACTTCACCTGGTGGTATATCTGGTGCTGGTGCCCTTCATGGTCTTTTTTCTGCTCAAGGACAAGTACGTGATCCTGGGGTGGGGCCGGCGTTTCCTGCCCGACAACATGGACCTGACCGAATCCGTGTGGCAGGAAGCCAACGTCCAGGTGACCAACTACATCCGGGGTAAAGGGTGGGAACTACTGATCATCTGGGGGGTCAGCTATGTCGTGTTCAAGGCATTGGGGCTGCAGTTTTCGCTGTTGATCTCGCTGTTCGTGGGCCTGTCCGTGATCATTCCCTATATCGGTGTAACGGTGATGGGATTTGTCATGGCACTGGCTGCCTTCATCCAGTGGGGATGGGGCAGTGAATTTGCCTCAGCCATGATCGCCTATGCGATCATCCAGATTCTTGACGGCAATCTGCTGGCGCCGCTGCTGCTGTCCGGCGTGGTAAACCTCCACCCGGTGGCCATTGTCGTGGCGGTGCTGCTGTTCGGCGGTTTGTGGGGACTCTGGGGACTATTTTTCGCTATTCCGCTGGCCACGTTGACCAACGCCGTCATCAAGGCTTGGTTCGCAAGGCTCGAACAACGGTCTGACAACCCGAAACGCTGATTTAAAAAAGGTTGCCTTCAGGCCTGTTTGTATTAAGATCGGAAGATCGTCATCTGTCGTTAAACGGGCGCCCCCGCTTCACAATGAATAGTGGCCGGCCGGGCCAGCGAGGAACACCATGCAGGAAACCGATTTCTTAAAGGGAAACCAGAGAGTCCTCAAGGACATCAAGAAGTTTGAAATTTTCGAACCGTTTCAGGATGATGAACTCCATCACCTGATGTCGATGAGTAAAATCAGGAAGTACAATCCGGGAGAAACCATTTTCGAGGAGGGCAGCGCCGATACATGGCTCTATTTCCTGGTATATGGGAAAGTCCGGTTGATGAAAGACAACAAGCCGGTGGTCCTGCTTCAGCGAAGGGGCGATATCTTCGGTGAAATGGGCGCCATCGAGTGTGCGCCCCGCAGTGCATCGGCGGTCGCCTTCGGCGAAACGGTCTGCCTGGCCACGGACATCTACTACATCGAACAGCTGACCGGCACAGACAAGCTGGCCTTTGGATATGTGATTTATCGTGTATTTTCTGGTGTTTTAGCCGATCGCCTCAGAATCACCACAGAAGAACTGCTGGCGTTAAAGGGCCGCAGCATCAAAATCTGGTAGAACGCGGCCAGGAATACTTCCTGCCGCCGAAATTCTGCGGTTCGATACTCGACGGTTCTGCTGTTTGCCTTCAGCCCGCAGGGCAGGTCGTACCGCAGTCACGTCCCGACAACCCATGATCAGGCGCTCCCGGCCCACCCCATCCAGAAACAATCCAGGCCGTCCAGGACCATGTGAATGACCAGACCCGCACCCACCAACCGGGTTTTGGGAAGCGCCGCCAGCAACACGATCACCGCCAGGGCGGGCCAGGTGTGCAGGGGATGAAAGCCGATACTGCAGCGACTGGGATCGAAAACGGGTGTGGCCAAAAGGTGGTCCAAGTCGACAACCATGGTGGAAACCATTACCAGCCAAGCCCATTTCCAGCGATCGGGAAAGGCAAGGCGGGCAACGGCGGCCGGCACCAGAACGTGAAGGGCGAGGTGAACAGCGGTGCGCAGCATGCTTGTCTTTCTACAGGGTTATCAGCTCATACGCCCGCGTGCCTAAACCCAGTCGTTCAGCGTAGTCCAGCTGAATCTCCCAATCCACTTTTGGATAGATGCCTTTGAACTTGTCTTCACCGGGAGCGGTGTTTATGGACAACCGGGAGCCGGCCAAGGCCGGTTCAGCGTTCACCAGGTCCACGGAGGCCTGGTCAATGGCCACGGGATCCGTGGATGCCACGACGCCGATATTTTTTACGATGGGGGCGTCGTTGGCCGGGTAGCAGTCGCATGCCGGGGATACATCGGTGATAAAATTAATGAACAGGGATTTGTTCTCCTTTCCCTTGAGAACCCCCATGGTGTATTCCACCATGTTTTCCAGAAAGACCGGGATGGATCGGCTCCACTGCACGGTAATGGCTTCGTTGGGGCAGATAAGGATACACTCACCGCAGCCGATGCAGGCATCGACGTCGATCTGCGCTTTCTCGTCCGGCATCGAAATGGCATGCTGGGAGCAATGCGCCTGGCACTCGCCGCAGCCGATGCACTGCTCGCCTGATATTTTGGGAGACAAACCGGAGTGCTGGGCCAGCTTGCCTTTGCGAGAAGCACATCCCATGCCCACATTCTTGATGGTTCCACCGAAGCCGGACAATTCATGACCTTTGAAGTGGGCCACAGAAACCAGGGCATCCGCCTCCACGACATCCGTCGCGATGGACACCGACGCGAAGCGCTTCTGACCGATCGGAACCATGGTTTCATTTTTTCCCCGCAGGCCGTCGGCGATAATCAACGGTGCGCCCACCACGGCATAGGCGAATCCGTTGGCAATGGCAGTGGTCAGGTGATGGGGCGCGTCGCTGCGCGTGCCGGCGTAAAGGGTGTTGGCATCGGTAAGAAAGGGCGCTCCACCGGCCTGCCTGACCATTTCCACCACCTTGCGGACGTACACCGGGCGGATGAACGCGGCATTGCCCATCTCCCCGAAATGAAGTTTTACCGCCGTCAGATCCCGCTTGTCGATGACCGTCGATATGCCGGCAGTTTCCAAAAGGCGTCCGATTTTAGCGAGAAAATTCTCTTTGATCGTGGCGCGCATATCGATGAGATAGACCTCGCTGGTCATGGCCTCCTCCATGGTTTACGGGCAGGAACGATGCATTAGATGCCAGACATCTACCGACCCCTTCGACGGTTGTCAAGGCCATACCACCGGCCGAAGCCGCTGGAAAAAAAGGACGGATTGGCGTATATAGAGATCAGCGCCGCGTGCACGTTTAACTCATGGAAAGTCGGTTACATGGATCTGAACGCCAAACTGAGCATTCTGACGCGCATGGTCGACATCTACGATCAGTTGGTGGGTAAATTTGACCTGGCATGTGAAAAATACTGCGCCCACTGTTGTACAGCCAACGTCACCATGACCACGCTGGAAGGCTACCGGATACACGCCCATCTTGAAGAATCGGGCGGCATGCGCCACCTGGAAACCATTTCCCGGCAGCGCCATCCCGACCGGTTTATGCCCCGGGTATCCATCAATCGCCTGGCCGACATCTGTTCCCGGGACGGTGATCCGCCCGAGGAACACCTGAACCCCGACGCCGGCCCCTGCCCGGTGATGGTGGACCATGCCTGCCCCCTCTATCCGGTGCGCCCCTTTGGCTGCCGATGCATGCTGTCCGCCAGGAATTGCGGCGAAACGGGGTTTGCCGATATGGACCCGTTCATCCTGACGGTCAATGACGTATTTCTCCAATACCTGGAGCATATCGACGCCCAGGGATACACCGGCAATTTTGCCGATGTCATGCAGTTTATGGAATCCGATGAAAATCGTCAGCTCTATGCCGCCGGCCGACTCGGCGCGGCGCCGGACGGTCTGGTCGCCAATCAGCCCGTGTTTGTGCTCATGATACCGCCGGAGCACCGGGAACGAATTCAACCCGTGCTCACGAAAATTCGCAGCATCCATGTGTAGCCGGTTTCACATCTCACAGGAGGGCCCGTCATGCAAACCTATCCCATCCCCATGGTCCCCGGCCCGGTGGTCGTACCCGAAGCCATCCGCAAGGTCTACCTGGAACCCTTCGGCTCCGGCGACCTGGAAACGGAGTTTGTCGAACTTTACACGCGCACGCAGCGGCGCCTGAAAGCGATTTTCGGCACCCGGGACGATATCGTGGTCCACTCCGGAGAGGGGATGCTGGCCCTGTGGAGCGCCCTGAAAAGCTGTCTGGTGCCCGGTGACCGGGTGCTGGCCGTGGCCACCGGCGTCTTCGGTTACGGCATCGGCGAAATGGCTCAGTCCATTGGCGCCGACGTAAAAATCGTGGGCTTCAGCTATGATGAAACCATCAACGACATGGCCCGCATCGAAGCCGCCATCGCCGAATTCAAGCCGCGTATGATCACGGCTGTTCACTGTGAGACGCCATCGGGTACCCTCAACCCCCTGGAAGAGCTGGGCAGACTGAAACATGCCTATCGGGTTCCCCTGTTTTATGTGGATGCGGTGGCCAGCGCTGGGGGTGTACCGGTCCTGGCCGATGACTGGCATATCGATCTGTGCCTGGGCGGGTCCCAGAAATGCCTTTCCGCACCGCCCGACATGTCTTTTTTGTCGGTGAGCCCCCGGGCGTGGGAGATTATCGATGCCGTGGGCTATGTGGGCTATGATGCGCTGAAGCCGTTTCAGCATGCCGTCGAAAACCGCTTTTTCCCATACACGCCCAGCTGGCAGGGCGTGGCCGCCCTGTATACGGCCGCCGGGTTGCTGCTGGATGAAGGCCTGGAAAACAGCTATAACCGCCATGATGCGGTAGCCCGATTCTGCCGCCGGCGGTTGGTCGAGATGGGTATCGACCTGTTTCCGGCCCCCGGGGCCATCCCTTCCCCCACGGTCACGGCAGCCACCATTCCTCAAGGGTTTACCTGGCAGACATGGGACCGGCGGCTGCGGGAAAAGGGCCTGGTGGTGGCCGGCAGCTATGGGCCGCTCGCCGAAAAGGTTTTCCGATTGGGCCACATGGGTTCCCAGGCGGACCAGGCGCTGGTCGAGCAGGCGATAAGGGCGATTGCCGACGCCTTGTAAAGGTGGAAGCGCCCTCCTTGATCATGAAAACCGCAGCGCCAGCGCCTCCAGATAACGGGACTTGACCTGGTCGGTGGCCATGGCCCGTGCCACCGGCGGCAGGCGCAGGATGACACCCAGTACGGCAGCCAGGGCCCGATGGTGCCAGAGGATGTGGTTGTCGAAAAGCAGGTGCTGCAGCTTGCCGCGCTCGACAGCCATTACCACTGCCCGGTGGGCGGCATTCAGCGGAGTGAGCACCTGTTGCGGACGGTATTCGAGAGACAGGCTGCCGGTCTTGGTGCAGGCCTGGGTGCACACGCCGCATCCCAGACAGCGGTTGTGGTCCACCCGGGCCACCTTTCTTTTTGGATGCCTGGGGTCGTTGGCCGAATCAAGCGTCATGGCCTCCACCGGGCACAGGGTTACGCACCCTCCGCAGCCATTGCAGGTTGTCTGGTCCACCCGGGGCAGAAAATTGGTGGTGTGGATCGGATGCATCACGGCGAAGCGCCGCGCGGCGATCATCGCTTCGCAGCAGCACCCGCAGCAGTTGCAGATGAAATTGACGCCCTGCCGAACATTCTCGCCGAATTGGACGAGGTTGTTCTCACGGGCCTTCGCCAGCAGTTCCAGACCCTCGGCAACATCCACCGCCCGCGCATGCCCGTGGCGGATCAAGGATTCAGCCGAGGTGTTGAAGGTCATGCAGATGTCCATGGGCGCCGTGCAGGCCTTGTCCACATGCTTCATCTTGTGCCTGCAGTAGCACATGCTGATACCCCGGTGGGTGGCGGATTTAATCACTTCGCTGGCCCGCTCGTAGTCCAGGACATGCAGGGCATTTTCCGCCGACAGGGCCGGCTCAAGGACAAAGGCCCGCCCGAGCCGGGTCTGCCCTTCGGTAAACAGCGCCCGGACGAAGTCCTCCTCGACGTTCAGGTATTGATAAAACAGCTCTGCCAGCAGCTTTTGATCGATGTCCTCCCGGATGCGCATCATGGAGAATTCGAAAAACCCGGCCATGGGTGGCGGCAGCACGTAGCGCATGTCCCCGTCCACATAAAAATCCACCAACAGGGCCTTTTCGGCCAGACCATCCAGGATTTTGCGCGCCTGGCTCTCGGACATGCGCCAGACGCCGGCGGCCCGTTTAGCCGTAAAGGGTCTGATCGGCAGCAGTGACACCAGTTCGGCTTCCCGTTGATCGAAAAGAACCTTCAATATCTGGGTAAGCCGTTTGGTCGGGGGAGCGCCCTGGGGGAAACGGTTGAGGCGTTCGTTCAACCGTTGGTATGCGGATTGGGAGCCGATATGCGCCATGGCATGTTCCTGGCTGAGAACCGGTTTTTAGCCCATCACCCCGCCCGCGTCGTGGATGGATGATGTGTGACAACCCAGGTGGTATCATACCAGAATGCAAGAAAGGTTTCAATTTGAAGGTTCCCCGCAGCCCCGATGAGCGGGATCTCGGCTTCGCACCGGCAAACAGCGGAGAAAGCGCTCGCCGCCGCGGTTCAGTTGGATAGCTGCACCCCGGCGGCGGCGGATATCGGTTTAAGGATGGTGCCGGCGTTGCCGCCTCCAACCGGGCACCCTGACGCCGGTCGGATTGGTTCTCACCCTTCGGCGATGCATGCTTTTGCATGGCGTCCACTGATTTTTGCCGCCCGGCGATAGCAGGCATGCCGTTGTTCCGACGAGATGGATTCCATCTCACAGCTAACGAGCCGGTCGGTCAATCGTTCATAGGCTCGCAGGCAACATCGTTTGGCCTTTGATTTAAATGCATTCATCATCGGTTTTCCTCCTTCATGGATTGTGCCCGGTATATTGTCCTTTCCGCTGCCATCCGATTGGGCGGCCACATCCACAACTGTCGAATTGGTAGATGTGACAGGCGATGGAGGACTGCAGTCGGTTGATCCCGTTTTCCGTAATTGATAGTCGAAACCGCGACCGATCGACCGTGATCAACCCGTCAGTTTCCATTGACGCGATCACCGCGGTGACGCTTCGATTGGGAAGATCTGAAAATTCTTCGTAAACACCCGCCAGGTTGATCGTGCCGTCCTGGAGTTGTCCGTTGAGCGGATTGCATATGAAATAGAGGATATTGATTTCCAGATTGTTGATTTCCATATCAGGCCTCTTTGCGACCGCATTCGGTTGAGCTATCGGATCAATGCGTTGATCGTGTTATGACGCTCGACCTGTTGTATTTCCACTTCTGTCATCACCCTTCCTCGGGCATCGCCGTCCGGCAAGCTGGCCGCCGGCAGGTTCTCACTGAAATGAAACCCCGCGCTGATGATACTGAAATTCAGCGTCTTGGTAAACAGGTGAACATCTTCCGGCTGATTGATGGGCAATGCAACCATTCGGCGCTCCACGGCTTGTTTAATCGGTACCGGTGATTGAGACCCATTGGCTGCCGAGCTTACCGATCGGTTCAGGATAAACGGCCAACTAAAAGTAAAGTGCGACAGGATTAAAAAAATACAATGCACCGGGTCATCCTTGACAAGGCGCGGGAGGCCGGCTTATTATCCGTCTTCAACGGCACCTTGATAATTCTTAGTTGCTGGCTCTCCATAATTTCATGGTTCTCGCTCGTCCAACCCGTGAAGAGAAAAGGTGAAACGTGCAGCCGATTGACGCCCACGCCCTGTTATCTCCCTGGCAGCCAGGTATGTTCACCTTGACACTCTATGCTGTCATCGTCATCGCACTTGCGGTTGCCCTTCTCTTTCTGTCCCGCTGGCTGGGCCAATCGATTCCCGACAAAGAAAAGCTGCGCGTTTACGAAAGCGGCATCATCCCCACCGGTCAGGCGAGGCTGCGCTACCCGGTGCCTTTTTTCATGGTGGCCATCTTCTTCCTGATTTTCGATGTGGAAGGCGCTTACATCTTCTCCTGGGCGGTGGCCAGCCGCCCGTTGGGATGGGCTGGCTGGTTCCAGATTGAATTTTTTATTGCCGTTCTGATTGCCGGTCTGATCTACATCTGGGTGAAAGGAGGCCTCGAGTGGGGTCCGCATCGCGATTAAACTCCGACATCGCCTTGGCCAGTGTGGACGTGGTGGTCAACTGGGCCCGCAAGTACAGCCTGTGGCCCATGTTTTTCGGCCTCTCCTGCTGTTTCGTGGAAGAAGCCGCCGTATTCACCGCCCGCTATGACATGGCCCGTTTCGGCGCCGAGGTGCTGCGGCCCTCGCCGCGCCAGGCGGACCTGCTGATTACCTCTGGAACCATATTTAAAAAAATCGCTCCGGTGGTCCTGCGGCTCTACGAGCAGATGGCCGAACCCAAGTGGGTGATTTCCATGGGATCGTGTTCCAACACCGGTGGCATGTATGACGCCTACAGCGTGGTCCAAGGCGTCAATCAGATCCTGCCGGTAGACCTCTACATCCCTGGGTGTCCGCCTCGGCCCGAGGCGGTCTTGGCCGGCCTGGTCGAGCTGCAGGAGAAGATCGTCCAGGAAAAACCGGCCCGGCCCATATTTCACCTGGCCGGCGGCACCCAGGGCACGCAGCAGCCGGTGCTGGTGGATGGTGTTTCCAAAAGCCGCGACCCGCGCGGCCCCGGCATGGCCGGCACCGCGATTCGGGGCACGTCGGTGACCCCGCCGGACTTTATCAGCAGCCGCAGCGACGGGATGTGGACCCCGCCGCCTGCCGAGCGTACGGCCACCGAAGCGGACCGGCAGCTGGCCGAAAAGCTGCTCCAGCGTTTTGGCGATGCCGTTCGCACCGTGTCTCCCGCCAGCGACATGGCCACCGTTGCGGTCGCCCCCCGGGCCATCCGGGATGTGCTGGCTTATTTGAAGAATGATGCGGTGCCGCGATTCCGGCGGCTGGACGATCTAACCGCCATCGACGAATCAGCCCGTCGGGACCGCAAACCGGGTCACGATTTTACCCTGGTTTACCACCTCCTGGCCTTTGAACCGCCTACCCGGCTGCGCTTGACCGTGAACCTGTCCGGCGAATCCCCTTCCACGCCCAGCGTCATTGGTATCTGGCCGTCCGCCGCCTGGTACGAACGCGAAGTCTACGACATGTTCGGGATCAACTTTGACGGGCACCCGGACCTGAGACGAATCCTGATGCCGGACCACTGGCAGGGCCACCCGCTGCGCAAGTCCCACCCCGGGCGGTCCACGGAAATGGATCCTTACACGCAAAGGGACGCCCGCCGGCTTCAGCCGCGCGACGGCGGCCTCTTTTTCAAGGACCGCGAAGGGCGGCAGGACCTTATCGTTAACGTGGGTCCCCACCATGTGAGCACCCATGGACTGATCCGTTACATTCTGGGCCTTGACGGGGAAATCATCACCGACATGGATATCGAGATCGGCTACCACCATCGGTCGGTGGAAAAGATCGGAGAGCGGCAGACCTGGCACCAGTTCATCCCCTACACCGACCGGGTGGACTATCTGGCCGGGGCGGCCAACAACCTGCCCTATGTGATGGCCGTGGAGCAGCTGACCGGCATCGACGTGCCATCGCGAGCCCAGTGTATCCGCGTAATGCTAAGCGAACTGTTCCGCCTGAGCAACCATCTGGTATGGCTGGGCACCTATGCCCATGACGTGGGCGCCATGACCCCGACATTTTACACCTTTCGGGAACGCGAGATGATCCTGGACATCGTCGAGCTGATCACCGGCGGCCGGCTGCACCCCTCCTGGTTCCGCATCGGCGGTGTGGCCGCCGATCTGCCCGAAGGCTGGAAAGCCGCCGTGGACGCCTTTACCGGCATCTTCGAAAAACGCATGGATGAATACGAAGCGCTGATCACGCACAATCCCATTTTTCGGGCACGAACCCTGGGCGTGGGTGCGATCAGCCTGGAAGACGCCGTCACCTGGGGGGTGAGCGGCCCCAACCTGCGTGCCTGCGGCCTGGCCTGGGACCTGCGCAAAGCGTTCCCCTACAGCGGCTACGATCAGCTTGATTTCGACGTCCCCACGGCCGACGGCGGCGACTGCTTCGCCCGCTACTTGGTGCGCATCGAAGAAATGCGACAGAGCCTGCGCATCATTCGCCAGGCGGCCGAGCAGATGCCGCCGGGACGCACCGTCACCGCCGACTACCGTTACGTGGTCCCGGCGCGCAAGGATATGCTCACGGACATCGAAAGCCTGATCCACCACTTTATCAATGTGACCCGGGGGCCTAAAATCCCCAGGGGCCAGGCCTATGTCGCCTGCGAGATCCCCCGCGGCGAGCAGGGCTATTTTGTGGTCAGCGATGGGCTCGGTTATGCCTACCGTATGCGCATCCGGGCGCCGGGATTCGCCAATGTGCAGGCCTTGCCCCTGATGGCCAAGGGATGGTCGCTCTCCGATCTGATCACCATCATCGGGTCGGTGGATTACATATTGCCGGATATCGATAGATAAGTTTATGCTTCCGGAAAAATTAAAAAACGAACTCACCGCGCAGATCGCACGGGTAGACCATCCGCGGGAGATGGCCATCGACGTGATCAATGCCCTGCAGGACCATTTCGGTTACTTTTCCGATGAGGCGATGGCCGAGGCGGCCGACCTGCTGGGCATGTCGACGCTGGAACTGGAAGAGTTGGCCACCTTCTATACGTTCATCTACCGCGAGCCGGTAGGTCGGCACGTCATTCACGTGTGCGACAGCCTGATCTGCTGGATGGAAAACGGTGAAAACCTGGTGGCGCACCTGTGCAGCCGCTTGGGCATCCGCATGGGCGAGACCACGGCCGACGGGCTGTTCACCCTGCTGCCGGTGTGCTGCATCGGCTACTGCGACCGGGCCCCGGCCATTCTGGTGGACCGCAAGGTGCATGGCCCGCTGACCATCGAAGCCCTCGACCGATTGATCGACACGCTCAAGGAGAACCATTCTTGACCGCAACGTATCCACAGGTGCTGCTGAAACACCGCAAGCCGGACCGCATCACGACCCTGGCGGAGTACCGGGAGGCGGGTGGATATGAGGCCCTGCGCCGGGTCCTGACCGAAATGGACCGCCAGGAAGTCAAAACCCGGTTGGCGGATGCCCTCCTGCTGGGACGCGGCGGCGCCGGATTCCCGGCCGGCATCAAAGTGCAGACCGTGGCCGAGGATGCGCCCTTTCCGCGCTATATGGTCTGCAACGCCGATGAGATGGAGCCGGGCACCTTCAAGGATCGCGTATTTCTGCATGCCGAGCCGCACATGCTCATCGAAGGCATGATCCTGGCGGCCTATTCGATCAAGGCGTCCCACGGCATCATCTTCATCCGGCCCGAATATGAGAGCGCCGCGAGAATCCTGGAGCGGGAAATCGGCATCGCCCAGAGGGAGGGACTGCTGGGCAAGGGCATCCTGGACAGCGACTACGACTTCGAGATTGTCGTCCACCGCAGCGGCGGCCGCTACATCTGCGGCGAGGTGACCGCCCAGATCAACGCCCTGCAGGGCATACGGCCCAATCCCAAACAGCCGCCGCCCTATGCCACCGACAAGGGGCTGTGGGGGAAACCCACCCTGGTGAACAACGTGGAGACCCTGGCCTGCATCCCCCATATCGTTAACAACGGGGCCCAGTGGTTCAAGGACCTGGCCCTGACCCCGGAGGCCGCCGGCACGAAGCTCTTCTGCATCTCGGGCAAGGTCAACCGACCCGGCTGCTACGAACTGCCATTAGGCATCAAACTCTCGGAGATCATCGAGACCAGCTGCGGCGGAATGAAGGACGGGGCGACGTTCAAGGCCTGCCTGCCGGGCGGTGCCTCCACCGGCTACCTGACCGCGGACCACTACCATATCGCGATGGATTTCGATTCCCTGAAAAAGGCACACAACCGCTTAGGGACCGGTGCCGTCATGGTGTTTGACCACCGCTGCTGCATGGTGGCCGCGACCTTGAACCTGACCGAGTTTTTCGCCCGGGAGTCCTGCGGCTGGTGCACCCCCTGCCGGGAAGGCTTTCCTTACCTGCAGGACCTGCTGCGGCGCATCGAAAACGGGCAGGGCCAAGCGGATTTCATTCCGATGATCAAGACGATGTGCCGGCACCTGTGGAAGTCCTACTGCGCCTTTGCACCGGGCGGGGTGGCCTCCATCGAAAGCCTGCTGGAGCATTTTGAAGACGAAGTGATGGCGCACATTGATGGCAGCGGATGCCCGTTTAAAAAGTGAAACGATCATGCCCAAACTCACCATCGACAATCGAGAAATCAATGTCCCCGTCGGCACCAAGGTGATCGAGGCGGCCGAGCGGTTGGGCATCGTGATCCCGCGCTTTTGCTATCACCCGGCCCTGGGGTCGGTGGGTGCCTGCCGGGTCTGCGCCGTAGCCTTTACCGAGGGACCGATCAAAGGCATCCAGATGAGCTGCATGATCGACGCCCAGGACGGCATGGTGGTTTCCACCACCGATGCCGAAGCCGTGGATTTCAGGCGGCACGTTATCGAATGGCTCATGCTCCACCATCCCCACGACTGCCCGGTGTGCGACGAAGGCGGCCATTGCCTGCTGCAGGACCTGACCGTTGCCGGGGGCCACGGCCTGCGCCGCTTCCGGGGCCTCAAGCGCACCCACAACAACCAGGACCTGGGACCATTGGTCCAGCACGAAATGAACCGCTGCATCCAGTGCTATCGATGTTCGCGGTACTACCAGGAATTCACCGGATACCGGGATCTTGGCGTGATGGGCATCGGCAGCCGGGTCTATTTCGGCCGCAGCGCTTCCGGTGTCCTGGAAAGTCCCTTTAGCGGCAACCTGACCGACATTTGCCCCACGGGGGTTTATACCGACAAGCCGTCGCGATATGTCGGACGGCGCTGGGATTATCAGCGGCATCCATCGTTGTGCCTGCATTGTTCCTTAGGCTGCAACCTGACCGCATCGGCCCGTTACCGTCGGGTCGTGCGCCACGAGGCCCGGCCCAACCTTGCTGTCAACGGCCATTTCCTCTGCGATCGAGGACGCTATGGATACGCCTATGCCAGCGCGGCCGACCGGCCGCGGCAGGCCATGGCGGCCGGATCCCCGGGGCCCATCGTCGATATCCTTGCCGGGGCGCGAGCGGCGATCACACAGACGGTCGCGCAACATGGCCCCGACAGTGTGGCGGTCGTGACCTCGTCACGCAGCAACCTGGAAACCCTGGCCGTCATTAAACAGGCTTGCGAACAGCGCGTGTGGACCGGTCCGGCGACTGCGCCGACTGACCGTCAGGCCTTGAACCAAAAAACCGCCGTTGATTATCTCAGGCCGGAACTGGCCGTCTCCCTGGCTGCCGATACCAAGGCCCATGACGTGCTGGTCATCGGCGCAGACCCGCTCAACGAAGCGCCTATGCTGGCCCTGTCGCTGCGCCAGGTTCAGCGGCAAGGAGGCCATGTGACCGTAATTGATCCACGCGGGATCACGTTGCCTTTCGAGTTCGATCACTGGGCCGTTCATCCGTCGGCCATGGGCGCCATCGTGCAGGCGTTGATTCATGAGATCGGCGGCGGCGGGGCGGCGGGGGTATCGACTGGATTCGATGTTCGGACGCTGGCCAGGCGCTTGAACGCCAGTCCACGGCCGTCGGTCATCTGTGGCACGGACATCCTGACGTCACGGGAAATCGCCCTGGCAGGCGATCTGGCCCAGGCACTATGCCGGACCCATAAGGTGGCCGGACTGTTTTATACCCTGACCGGGGCCAATGCGTTTGCCGCGGCCCTGGCCCAAGATGGACGGCTCTCTGCGGAAGCGATTATCGATCGTATCGAGGATGGCCGCGTTCGCCTGTTGGTGGCGGTTGAACAGGATCTCTGGCGCACGTTCCCGAACCGCAAACGCCTGCAGGCAGCCCTGAAACGGCTGGATCACCTGGTGTTGCTCGATTATTTAAGCTCCCCGTTGAACCGTGAGGCCGGCTATTTTATACCGACACAGCCGATCTACGAATCCGGGGGCCACTGGATTAATCAGGAGGGCAGATTGCAGGGCGCATCGGCTGTAATGGCCGGCGGTGAAACCATTGAGGTCACCGGTGGGGCGGATCATCCGCCGCGCGTGTTCGAATCGCACATCCCCGGCAGTGAACAGTTGGCTGCATGGCGGGCAGTGGCAGCGCTGGCTGAGGATTATGGCAAAGCGGTCAACACGGCCCAAGAAGAGACCTTGAAATCTGCCCTGGCGGATTTTCATCCGGCAGTGGATGCGACCCGCGCCGCAGCAGCGGGGCGGCGCATTGACCTGAATTCAGTTTCCCGCGATGGCGTCAAATCCGCGGAGAACACCATGCCGGCAGCCAACGGTTCCGGTTCCGATAACGTTGTCCTGCTGCTGGTGGACTGGACCTTCGGCACCGAAACGCTGTCGGCCAGGTCACCGGCACTGAACCAGGTGGAAGCCGCACCCGTGGCGCGCCTGCATCCGGACACCATCTCCAGCCTTGGTTTGACGGAAGGCAAACCCGTCACGGTATCCATGAACGCAGGCCGGCTGACGGTGCCCGTGCAGGCCGATCCGCGCATGGCGCCTGGAGTGATGGTGGTTCCCAGGCACCATCGGCTGGAATGGCAGGTATTTGGAGAGACACGGGTAATCTTGGAACGCTCGCAGCTGAAAGCTGAAAGCGCATAGCAAAGGCTATCGAATCGTATTGGGATGACGGATATCGCATGGACACCCTGCTCGGCCTTATCGTACTGTTAATCAAAATCGCCGTGATGCTGGGCGGACTGCTGCTGGCGGCCAGCTACCTGGTGTGGCTGGAGCGCAAGCTGTTGGCCCGGCTGCAGATCCGCCTCGGACCCAACCGGGCCGGTATTTTCGGGCTGCTCCAGCCCATCGCCGATGCCATCAAATTGCTCACCAAGGAAGACATCGTGCCAACCGCGGCAGACGGATTCATCTTCCGGTTGGCACCTGCCGTGGTGGCCGTTACGGCGCTGCTGATGTTCGCCGTGGTGCCCCTGGGGCCGGACATGCGGGTGTTTGGCCGCCCCGTTCCCATGGTGATCACCGACTTGAATGTCGGGCTGCTTTTCGTATTCGCCCTGTCGTCGCTGGGGGTCTACGGCGTGGCGTTGGGTGGCTGGGCCTCCAACTCCAAGTTCGCCCTGCTGGGTGGCATCCGCGGTGCGGCCCAGATGATCAGCTATGAGCTTGCCCTGGGGCTGTCGCTGGTGCCGGTGGTCATGCTGGCCGGGTCGTTCAGCCTCACGGCCATCGTGAATGCCCAGGCCGGCCTTCCCTTCATTGTTCTCCAGCCGGTCTCTTTCGCCATCTTCGTGATCAGCGCCATGGCCGAGAGCAAGCGCATTCCCTTCGACCTGCCCGAAGCGGAAAACGAATTGGGGGCCGGATTTCACACCGAGTACAGCGGCATGCGCTTCGGCCTGTTTTTTTTGGGGGAATATGTCCACATCCAGGTGCTGGGAGCGCTTACCGCGGTCTTTTTCCTTGGCGGCTGGCACGGGCCGCTGCTGCCGCCGGTTGTCTGGTTGATGCTGAAAATATTCATTGTGGCCGTGATCATGATCTGGATCCGCGGCACGCTGCCACGGCTGCGCTACGATCAGCTCATGGCCCTGGGATGGAAAGTGCTGATTCCGGCGTCGTTGGTCAACATCGTGGTGACGGGGGCATTCATCCAATTTGGGACGATATGAGCGAAGATCAAATAAAATCTGACGAAAAACCTCTGAAACCCGCTGGAGGTTCTGGTTTGTCGGCCCTCAACGCCTTGGTGGAAGGGTTCGCCACCACGGCCAGGCACCTGGGGCGAAAACCGATCACGGAATCCTATCCGGAGGTCAAGCGGCAGCTGCCCAAACGCTCGCGGGCGCGCATCGTGCTGACCCGCGATCCGGATGGAGGCGAGCGCTGCGTGGCCTGTTACCTCTGTTCGGCGGTATGCCCGGTGAGCTGCATCAGCATGCAGAGCGCCGAACAGCCGGACGGGCGGCGCTACGCCCGATGGTTCCGCATTAACTTCGGCCGCTGCATCTATTGCGGACTGTGCGAAGAGGCTTGTCCGACATCGGCCATCCAGCTCACGCCGGATTTCGAAAACATCCAGCGTGACATCCTGACCCTGGTGTTCGAAAAAAAAGACCTGCTGGTGGACGGCTGCGGCAAGGACCCTGCCTACAATTATTATGAACATGCCGGCATTGCCACCGACGAACGCGGCAAAGGGGAGCATGCCAGCGAGGCGCCGCCGGTCAATGTCAAGAGCAACTTGCCCTGAGTGATGAAACCATGTCCATCCTGACCTTTTTATTTTACGCCATCGCCCTGCTGATCGTCGCCGCCACGGCCATGGCCGTTACCCGGCGCAACATGGTCCATGCGGTGCTTTACCTGGTGCTGTCGTTTTTCGGTACGGCGATGCTTTTTTACCTGCTGGGCGCACCCTTTCTGGCGGCGCTGGAAATCATTATCTACGCCGGCGCCATCATGGTGCTGTTTCTGTTTTTGATCATGATGATCCGGCTGAAAAAGCTGCCGGGCATGTTCTTTCCGGTCGGTCAGCTGCTGCCGGCCATCTTAATCAGCGCGGGCTTTCTGGTGGTCAGTTCGGTGATGACCGCCCGGAACCTGGCGGGATGGGCCCCGATGCCGGCGGCCCAGGCGTCGCCGGTGGCCTTTGGCGTTTACCTGTTTCAGACCCACTGGCTGGCCGTAGAAATGGCCTCCATGCTGCTGCTGGTGGCCCTGGTCGGTGCGTATGTCCTGGGCCGCAGGGTCCGCGGGCCGTCGGCAGACACCGGGGAGGAGGCGCCGTGATCGTTCCGTTGAACCACATTCTGCTGCTTACGGGACTCCTGTTCAGCCTGGGAATGTTCTGCACCCTGGCCCGACGGAACCTGATCATGATGCTGCTGGGTATCGAGATCATGCTCAATGCCGCCGCGGTGGCCTTTGTGGGCGCATCCCTGCACTGGCAGCAGATGGACGGGCAGGCCATCGTCATTTTTATCCTGGCGATTGCCGCCACCGAAGTGTCCATCGGTCTGGCCGCCATTCTCGTGGTTTACCGGCGCACCGATTCGGTCGACCCGGACATGGATGCGGCATTGTGGGAAAAAGGAGGACCGCGATAGCCATGCAACCGGCAGCCCCGCTTCCCTTCAGCCTGATCGTCACCGCCGCCGCCCTGCTGCTGCCGCTGCTGGCCTTCGGTGTGATCATGCTGGCCACCCGCTCGCGCCATCGACTCTCGGCGGCCATCTCCATCGGAGCCGCCGGCCTGTCGCTGCTGGCGGCCGTCTACCTGCTGGTGCAGCACTGGCAGATTCAGGCGCCGCTGGTCTTCCAGGCGGTCTGGATGGTTTCCGGGCAGATGACGATTCCCATCGGCATCCTGCTGGACCCGACCAGCCTGTCGATGCTCGCCGTGGTGGCCGCAATCAGTTTTCTGGTGCAGATCTACTCGCTGGGGTACATGGCCGGGGATCCGGGATTCGGGCGCTATTACGGCTGCATGTCCCTTTTCGCCTGGGCCATGCTGACCCTGACCGTCTCCAGCTCGCTGCTGCAAATTTACATCTTCTGGGAACTGGTGGGGCTGGCGTCCTACCTGCTCATCGGGTTCTGGTTTGACAAGTTCAGCGCCAGCGAAGCCGGGAAAAAGGCCTTTGTGATGACGCGCACCGGCGATGTGGCCTTTCTGCTGGGGCTGGTGCTGCTCTGGCTGCAGCTGGGCACCCTGGATATTCCGGTGTTAACCGACCCTGCAGCGGTGGGGGCGCAGCTGTCGCCCGGCATGATCACGCTGACGGCCCTGCTGATCTTCGGTGGCATCGTCGGCAAGAGCGCCCAGTTTCCGCTGCTCACCTGGCTGCCTGACGCCATGGAAGGCCCCACGCCGGTGAGCGCCCTGCTGCATTCGGCAACCATGGTGGCCGCCGGCGTCTACCTGTTTTCACGGCTGTTCGGCTTTTTCTCGCTCTCGCCGACAGCCATGGCGGTGTGCCTGGCCATCGGCACGATCAGCATGCTGCTGGCTTCCACCATGGCCATGGTGGCTCGGGACATCAAACAGGTCTGGGCCTATTCCACCATCAGCCAATTGGGTTTCATGCTCATGGGACTGGGCGCCGGCAGCCTGTTTGCCGGCGCGTTTCACCTGATTACCCATGCCGGATTCAAGGCGCTGTTATTTTTATGCGCCGGCGTGTTCATCCATCACTGCGGCACCAACGATATGTTCGAGATCGGCCGTCAGGGCGGTCGCCGGCTCAAGTCGGCGGTGATCTGCACGATTATCGGGGCGGGGGCGCTTTCCGGCCTGCCGCCGCTTTCCGGATTTTTCAGCAAGGAGATGATCCTGGGCCACCTGCTGGACAGCGGGCACCCCGTCGCCTTTCTGGCCGCGGCGGTGGGCGCGTTTCTGACCACCTATTACTCGTTTCGCCTGATCTTCATTATATTGTTTCCCCGTGATGCAGACGACGCCCCGTCAACCAAAAACCACGACGGCCATCACAGCGCCGGGGGTGAGCAGTCCATGGCCGTGGTGCTGTGGTGCCTGGCAGGTGTCACCGTCGTCCTGGGATTTTTTCAGACGCCGCTGCACGATTTTCTTGCGCGCGCCGGCGCAGGGGGTCAGGTGGCAACACCGGCCCACCACAGTTGGCTGCCGGTGGCCACATGCCTGCTGGCTGCGGTGGCGATCGGCCAGGCCTGGCTCGAATATGGCCGCAAAGGAGCCCAGCAAATCGGCTGGGTGGAACGCATCCCGTTGCTGGCCGACCTGTTCGGCCAACGGTGGTACCTGGACCGCCTCTACCGACGTCTGTTGGACACGTTGGTTTACCGGGGCATATCGCGGTTGTTTACCGCCAACGACCGGCGTGTCATTGACGGCGCCCTGGACGGGCTGGGCCGATCGACCATCGGGCTGGGCCGGGTGGTCGATTGGGTGCACGGCGGCATGATCCAGTACCGGCTGATGATCATGGTCGCGGCCGTGATCGGTTTGGTTCTTTTCATTGGATGGGGCGGTTGACGATGGCATACCAGCTGGCTAATTTCCCATTTTTGACTGCGCTGCTGCTCTGCTGTGTTGCAGGCCTGCTGGCGATTTTAGCCATTCCCGCAAGGCATGTGCGGGCCATTAAAATCGTCGGCGCCGTGTTCAGCGGCCTCACCCTGGTCATCTCGATCTATCTGTTTATCGCCTATGACCAGCAAGCCGGCGGCTACCAGTTCGTCGAGCGGGTGGCCTGGATTCCCGCACTGGGCATCGCCTATTTCAACGGGGTAGACGGCTTCGCCCTGCCCATGCTGCTGTTGACCGGCATTGTCTTTTTTACCGCCGTGCTGACCTGTTGGGAGATGGAGCTGCGGGTCAAGGAATTCTTCGCCCTGGTTTTCCTGCTCGTGACTGGTGTCTTCGGCCTGTTCATGAGCCTGGACCTGTTTTTCATTTTCGTCTGGTTCGATGTCTCCCTGTTTCCCATGTACCTGCTCATTGCCATCTGGGGTAGCACCCGTAAAGAATACGGGGCCATGAAGCTGACCCTCTACCTGCTGGCCGGCAGCGCGCTGATTCTGCCGGCCATCGTCTACCTGGTGGTTCAATCGGGCGCCATGACCTTCGACCTGCTGGCCCTGATGGAGGGCGACCGGTTTACCCCGGCGCAGCAGCGCATCGCCTTTTTCCTGCTCTACATCGGCTTCGGCATCCTGGCCGGCGTCTTTCCCTTTCACACCTGGTCGCCGGTGGGGCATGTGGCGGCACCCACGGCGGTGTCCATGATCCACGCCGGCGTGTTGATGAAGATCGGTGCCTTCGGCATCCTGCGGGTGGGCATGTTCCTGTGCCCGGAAGGGTGGCAGTACTGGGCGCCGCTCATGGCCGTTCTGGCCACATGCGGCATTGTCTACGGCACCTTCGTCGGGTTGAGCCAGACCGATCTCAAATACGTGATCGGCTACTCCAGCGTGGCGCACATGGGCATTGTCGGTCTGGGGCTGTCCACCATGACGGTCGACGGCATCAACGGAGCGGTGTTCCAGATGTTCGCCCATGGCATCATGACGGCGCTCTTCTTTTCGTCGGTCGGCTATATCTACGACCGGACCCACACCAAGGCCATCGCCGAACTGGGGGGGCTGAGCCGGATCTTGCCTCGGGCGACCAGTTTTTTCATCATTGCCGCGCTGACCGGCATCGGCGTTCCCTGCCTGGCCAGCTTCTGGGGTGAACTGGTGGTGTTCATGTCCTGTGTGCGGGTATACCCGTTAGCCGGCGGGTTGGCCATCGGGGCGCTGGCGGTAAGCGCCCTCTTCATGCTGCGGGTGGTCCAGAAAACCTGCTATGGTCCGCCACTGGAGAAATTTGCCGACCTGCAGGACATCACGGCCGCGTTGGCCGTGCCCCGCGTCATTCTGGTGTCGGTGATCGTGCTTTTCGGTCTCTTTCCGGGCCTATTGTTTGATATGATCCATACGGCCACGATGCAATTGATTGGATTGCGATGAACTGGATACTGCTCACTCCCGAACTGACCCTGCTGCTGGCGGCGGCGCTGTTTCTGGTATTGGCCTGCCTAAAACCGGACCCACGCAGGGACTACCAGCTTGCCGTGACCATGGCGGCGTTCAGCGTGGCCGCCGCCACGGCCTGTGCAACGATGAGCGGCGACCTGTTCAACCACGTCTACCGGGTCGATCTTTTCTCCCAGGTCTTCAAGGCCCTGCTCGCCATCGGTTTTTTCCTGGTCATTTTTCTATGCGACGACTTTCAAGGGGTGGCCCCCTCGCACCATGGGGAGGCTTATTTCCTACTGGCCGTCTGCACGCTCTCCATGATGATGCTGGCCTCTGCGGTCCACCTGCTGGCGATCGTTCTGGCCCTGGAACTGTCCAGCTATTCACTCTACATCCTGGTTTTCCTTCGTCGGGAGCGTCGCTGGGGGATGATTACGGGACTACGCTATTTCCTGGTGGGGGCCAGCGCATCGGCCATCATGCTGTTTGGCCTGGCCCTGATCTATGGGGTTACCGGTGCGGTGCACATCGATATGCTGATCCAGCGGCTGCCCGCCATGATGGGCCATCCCATGGTGGTCACCGGGCTGCTGCTGACCCTGGCCGGGTTCTTCTTCAAGCTGGCCGTCTTTCCCTTCCATTTCTGGGCACCGGAAGCCTACCAGGGCGCCCCCAACCAGGTGGCGGCCTTTATTGCCGCAGTCTCCAAGGTCGCCGCCGTGGCCATTTTGCTGCGCATGATCTCCATGGCCCAGGGCGACAGTGACCTGTTGGCCAGGGGGCTGATCGCCATGGCCGTGATCTCCATGACCGTGGGCAACCTGGCGGCCATCGCCCAGAGGGACTTCAAGCGCCTGATGGCCTTTTCCAGCGTCGCCCATGCCGGCTACCTGCTCTTGGCCGTGTTGTGCATGACACCGGCCGGCTATGCCGCCGCCATGTTCTATGGCGCGGCGGTGCTGATCATGAAATACACCTGTTTCATGGTCATGGTCCAAGTGGCCGACGATGGCCGCAACCTGCAGATCGAAGAACTGGCCGGCCTGCACCGGCGCTCGCCGCTGCTGGCCCTGGCACTGATGATGGCGCTGTTCAGCCTGGCCGGCATCCCGCCCACCATCGGGTTTGCAGGCAAACTGATGATCTTCGTGGCCGCCATGCAAAAAGGCTATCTGGTGCTGGTGCTGATCGCCATGGCCAACGTCGTCGTCTCCCTGTACTATTACCTGCTGGTCCTTAAAGCCGCATACCTGGATGAACCCGCCCAGGTGCTTCCGTCCATCAGCCTGACGATGCCCACCCGTTTGGTGGCCGTTGCCATGATCGCCCTGACCGTGGGCCTCGGCTTTTACCCGACCACCCTACTGGATCTGGTTCAGGCCGCGGTATTGCGATTGCCTTAGCGCCCCTGCGCATAAATACGGGAAGGGTCGTTGACCCGACACCGCTTCTTTGCATTTCCATGGCCTTCCGCAAAAAAACCATCGATAACAAATCCTGGCTCAACCGTTTGATTATTCCCATCCAAAATTTGATTAAATCAAAATTTTGAGCCCTTTGCGTCGTGGCCACATCTCTGATTGTCCTGCTGTTACGATTAGATATCATTTTGCACGCCTTCGGTACGACAATTGTAATGCGTTGTTATTCTATATGGATCCGAACATCGGTTTCGGACCGTAAGTGCTGTCGTGCCAAACCAAGGAGGTGCAAAATGAGTGACGAGACCAAAGAAATTGAAAAGAGCGACCCGGAAAAATCAATCGCCAAGGATCGTGACGGCAGCTGTTGCTACTACGTCGATCCATGCGGGTGTTACGTGGATCCATGCTGCTGCACACCTCGCTATATTTCCTGTTGCCGCTAGCGGGTGGCCGGTGTGAGGCTTCGACCGGTGCGCCTACAATGATAAAGGGTTGCATGTCGAGTCGGCGGAAAACTTGCTGGTCGACGCCTTCATCGTGCTCAGGAGGGTGGGGGCTCGCGAGATGAAAAAGGTTGCCTCTCGACCCGATCAGCCGCTTCCATTCTCAATGGCAATATCCGGACCAGGATCTCAAGCATCTCTTCGCGATCCATGACCCCCTATCCGTTCCGGCGCTGGCCAGACGCACGGGGTTGTCCTTCATGCAGGTCTACAATATCGTTCACGGACGGGTGAGATCCCTACCGGACCGGCATTACCGAATGCTTTTCGACCACGCCCCGCCTCCCCGGCAACCCAAAAAGGTGGATGGCTCGACGTTCAGGGCCATGGTTGATTGACGGCTGTTTCTCAATGAAGACATCACCCGATCTGATCTCAGTCGTGATTTCTACGGTCCGAAAGATCGTGCAGGACGGCGACCGGTTTATCCGGGAGACGCCTGACCTGGCCCTCTCCAGCCTGCCGCGATCCCGGCAGGCGAAACAGGTCCGTGGGCTGCTCGATGTCCTCGTGGCCCGCACGACGCAGTTGCTTTCCGAACAGGAGGGCCTCGTTTCGGAACAGCCGCATAGCGGTCGTTGGGCGAAGGGTTTACCTTGTGCTTTCCAGCAAGGGGAGCCCCCCGTATGTGCGCACCGCCGATCACCCCAGCATGCCGCCTCTACCTAATTTAGCGAGAAAAATCCCCCTGGGTGGAACAAATGGTTCCGGTTTTTCAAAAACCAGAACCCACCTGGCACGATCAGTTATAGTTAAAATAACAGTATGTTGGCTAAATACACCTCGTTTTCAAGAATTCCGGCGCAGCAAACGGATGGGAATAAATCGGATTCGACAGTTCTGATGCTGTCCAATAAAATACGATTATTTCAACAATATCAAGCAGATATAATAATGGCCCAATCATTGCTCAACCGACTGTATCGGGTTGTCGAAACCATCCGGCGGATATTTTAGACGACAGGTTGTCCTTCCCAATCAACAAAGGAGAAAAACAATGAAGCGAGGAATAATGAAGTCTATGATGGTGCTGATCACCTTGGTCTTGATCTCGGCGGCCCCGTTGGTCGCATTGGCAGCGGAACCGGTGACCATCCAAGGCGAGGTCAACGACAGCTACCAGCTCGTCGACAGCAACGGTCAGGTGTACGAGGTCGCCGAGACCGAGAAAGGCAACGATCTCGTCGAGAACCACATCGGCGAGAAGGCGAAGGTGGTGGGTACCGTTCAGCAGGACCAGGACGTAAAAATCATTACGGTTACCGCGTTCGAGATCCTCGCAGAATAAGACACCAGGGGGCCCGGCCACGAAGACGGCCGGGTTCCTACCATAAAAAGCAGGAGTGACCATGAGCAAAAAGGTTACCGCGTCCATGCAGACGCTTGTCGGCATCGTCACCCCTTATGCATGGGATGAGAGCGACCGGGTTTCCGAGGTGTCTCTCTCAGCCACGGATGATGAAGAATACATCATCGAGAACAGTGGAAAATTTCTCGATCTGCTTCAAAAACCGATCCGGGCCGTAGGAATGGTTACCAGCGGCAAGAAGATGCACCGGGCCATACATATTAAAAATTTTCAGCTGTTGGAGAGCGCGTCTGTCAACGACTAGCAGCGTAAGGGGAGTCTCCATGGAAAAGAAGGATCTCGACTATTTTCGCCAGTTGCTGGAAACAGAGTTAAACCACCTCTTCGAAAAGGCCGGGGAAACCGTTTGGGAACTGATGGAGACCAGTTCCAACAACGAATCAGACCTGCTGGATCGGGCTAGCCAGGAGCTCGCCCAGAACAATGTGTTCCGGATTCGCAGTCGGGAGAGCCGGCTGATCAAAAAGATCAGGGAAAGTCTTCAGGCCATTGAGGACGGCACATACGGTATATGTGAAGACTGTGAAGAACCGATTGCCATCGAGCGTCTCAGGGCCAGACCCGTCACCAGTTACTGCATTCATTGCAAAAGCCGCCGCGAGGCTTTTGAAAAGGCGATCGGGTATTGACCGGCGCAGGCGGTTGAAAAGGCTAGCTTGGTGGCCAAATTGGGCTTGTGTTTACGTGTTTTTTATGGGAAATTCGATGATATGACATTGCCATAAGCCGCCATCGATGATGGTCCCATCAACACTAACCTGGTCAGGCACTTGACCTGATGACGCCCTTACCGCAGCCTCATGGATACCATTCTCATCGCATCGCGGGACCCGCACACGAACACTGCCATCCGCAAAATCGTGTCTCCTGACGACCAGATTCACCTCGCCGATTCATCGGATCAAATCCTGGAGACGATCCAATCCATCACCTGTGATTGCCTGTTCATCGAACTCTCTCTAATGGAAGCACTGCATGGCACCTTGGACGGCTCGACGGATTCGAAGACGTCGATTCAGCACCTGAAGAATCTACGGCCGCTGATGGCCATTATTGTCATTGCCGGCAATGAGGATGTCCGCGATGCCGTGCGGTACATGAAAAATGGCGCCAGCAATTACATCACGACACCCATTGATGCGGATGAAGTGCGCCTGGTCATCGATGAAATTTCCATGGAACGGCGCCGGCAGTCCGAACTGGCCTATCTTCGAGAACGGATATGGAAGGATGATTCCCTCGATATTGTCCACACGCTGAGTCCCAAAATGAGAAAGGTGTATGACAATGTCATGTCCGTGGGCCCGACGAAGACAACCGTCCTATTGTTGGGTGAGACCGGAACGGGAAAGAGTTTTACCGCCAAACTCATTCACCGGCACAGCAATCGAAAAAATGGTCCATTTATCAGCGTTCACTGCGGCGCCATACCGGAGACGCTGATCGAAAGCGAGCTGTTCGGCCACGAAAAGGGATCCTTTACCGGCGCTCACCGTCGAAAGCTGGGCAAGTTCGAGGTCGCCTCGGGGGGCACGATATTTCTTGACGAAATCGGCACCATTTCCAAATCAGCACAGGTCAAGCTGTTGACCGTCCTGCAGGAGAGCATCTATCAGCGGGTGGGTGGCGAACAGACGCTGACGGCGAATGTACGGGTGATTGCGGCTTCCAACGCCGACCTGAAGCAAATGTGCGCCGAGGGTCTTTTCAGAAAAGATCTTTACTACCGCCTCAACGTATTTCCCATAACCATCCCATTATTGAGTGAACGCAAGGAAGACATTCCTGTTTTTGTACATGCTTTCCTTAACAAATTCAATCAGTTCAACACAAAAAACATCCAGGGGGTTCACCCCGCGGTCATGCAGGCCCTGTTGCGGTATGGGTGGCCGGGCAACATCCGCGAACTCGAGAATCTGCTGGAGCGTGCCTACATCCTCGAAACGACCACCGAGCTGACGCCTGAGAGCTTTCCTTCCGAATTATTCGATCATGCCGAACCGATGACCGAAATTGCCATCGACACCAGCGATACCCTGGCAGCGGTCAGACAGAAGGGGCTGGCGGAGATCGAACGGCGATATCTGAAGGATGTCCTCTCCCGAAACCTGGGAAAAATCAATGCGTCGGCATCGGAGGCCGGTATAGGGACACGGCAGTTGAACAAGCTGATGCATAAGTACAAACTGGACAAGGGCATCTTTAAATAACGTCCCCTCACCGATGCAGAACGTCGGCTTCCGATCGGACAAAAAAATCGGACCTCCCTGTTCGCATCCTCATAACTATTTATTATCTATACCAAATTACGTGGACCCCGACATCTGTTCACCGAAAACCCACCCTCGATTGCTTCGGCATCATCAGCATTGGCATGTCCCCTGAAGGACCTGCTTCGCTCCTATATCATAAAATTTCAGATAGATAAAAGTTGGCATATTTATTGTTAGCATCGACTGTACCGCGAATCTTTCCCTAGTTGGCGCGGGATTGGCCAGGGCAACATCATGTCAGTTGAAAATGCACGAAAGGACACCATGCGATGAACTGGAAATTCTGGAAGAAAGAATCACCGATCGAAAGCAATGGCGGAAACGGACCCAAACTTGCCAAGCCAAAGGAAGTTCCAGAACCGGTCGGTCGAAAAATGGTTACGGGCATGAAGCTGGATCCGGATCTGGTGTGGTCGCTCAAATATGTGAGCCGCCCCATGGGGGATCGCCGCACCGCCAGTGAATTCAGGATCTTCAATCCTGAAACGGCGCACCAGAAAGGCATCGCTGTCAAAAACTGGTCATCCCTTGACGACCTGCCGGATCTGATTCTCTATTCGGGATATTACGATAAGAAGACCAACAGCATCGAAATTCATTAATCGTTAGCGATCCGATGTCCATGATGACAAATTGAAGGGTTGCCCGCGTCCACGTTTCGTGGGCATGATCGAAAGAGGGAAAATGCCTGCCTGAAAACAGGGCGGGCTTTTTTTTCAAGCCTCATCCACGTCTGCGCTGCCAGCCTATGGTGATATCTGTCAACCATTTGTTATCACGACCAATAAAATTGTATCGACAACGCTTGACAACGTTCATTTCCGCTTTAAATTGGCGGTGACTGTTACAGGCAGTGCCCTACTATCATCCACCAGGCGTGTGTCGTGAGCGTTGGACCAGTTTACGCTGGCAAGGTTACCGGTGTGTGCGACTGACGCTCCCATCAGTTGGTATGAAAAAGAGAAAAAGTCAGCGACAAGGAGAAAGAAATGAAGGTCAAACCACTAAATGACAGAGTATTGGTTGTTCGCGTCGAAGAGGAAAAGAAGACCGCCGGCGGCATCATCATTCCGGACACAGCCAAAGAAAAACCCATGGAGGGCAAAGTGGTGGCTACCGGTCCCGGCAAGCTGGATGAAAAAGGCAAGCGGGTGCCAATGGAGTTGAAAAAGGGCGACCGGGTGCTCTTCGCCAAATATGCGGGTACGGAAATAAAGATCGATGGTGTCGAAAATCTGTTCATGCGTGAAGACGATATTCTTGGTGTGATTGAATAAATGGGGAGGAAAGACAAATGTCTGCAAAAAAAATTATCTATGGTTCCAAAGCCCGTGCGTCGATGCTCAAGGGCGTCAACACGCTGGCCAATGCGGTCAAGGTGACCCTTGGCCCCAAGGGCAACAACGTGGTGTTGAATAAATCCTTCGGTTCGCCCTTGGTCACCAAAGACGGTGTGACGGTGGCCAAAGAGATCGAACTGACCGACAAGTTCGAAAACATGGGTGCGCAGATGGTCAAGGAAGTGGCCAGCAAGACCAGCGATGCGGCCGGCGACGGCACCACCACGGCGACCGTGTTGGCCCAAGCCATCTATGCCGAGGGTCAGAAGCTGGTGGCCGCCGGCGTCGACCCCATGTCGATCAAGCGCGGAATCGACCTGGGCGCGGTCGCGGTGATCGACGCCCTGAAAAAGCTGTCCAAACCCACCAAGGACCGCAAGGAGATCGAACAGGTGGGCGCCATCTCCGCCAATAACGACGAAACCGTGGGCAAACTGATCTCCGAAGCCATGGAAAAGGTCGGCAAGGAGGGCGTCATTACCGTGGAAGAGGCCAAGGGCATGGAGACCACCCTTGACATCGTCGAAGGCATGGAGTTCGACCGGGGGTATATCTCTCCCTATTTCGTCACGAATGCCGAAAAGATGGTCGCCGAGTTGGAAGAGCCCTTCATCCTGATCAATGAAAAGAAAATCTCCAGCATGAAGGATATGATTCCCCTGCTGGAATCGGTGGCCCGTTCCGGCAAGCCCCTGCTGGTCATCGCTGAAGATGTGGACGGAGAAGCCCTGGCAGCATTGATCGTCAACAAGCTGCGGGGGACCTTAAAGGTCGCCGCCGTCAAGGCTCCCGGTTTCGGTGATCGCCGCAAGGCCATGCTCGAGGATATCGCCGTCCTCACCGGCGGTCAGGTAATCTCCGAAGATCTAGGCATCAAGCTGGAAAACATCACCATCAATGATCTGGGCAAATGCCGCTTGGTGAAAATCGACAAGGACAACACCACGATCGTTGACGGCGCAGGCGCCAAGTCCGCCATCGAAGGCCGGGTGCGTCAGATCCGTGCGCAGATCGAAGAGACCACCTCAGACTACGACCGTGAGAAACTCCAGGAGCGGCTGGCCAAACTGATCGGGGGTGTGGCCGTCGTCAGCATCGGTGCGGCCACGGAAACCGAAATGAAAGAGAAAAAGGCTCGCCTGGAAGACGCGCTGAACGCCACCCGCGCGGCCGTTGAGGAAGGTGTTGTCCCCGGCGGCGGCGTAGCCCTGATCCGCTGTATGGCCGCCCTCGAGAAGGTTCAGGCCAAGGGTGAAGAGAATAACGGTGTGGCCATTCTAAAGCGCGCCCTTCAGGAACCCCTGCGACAAATAGTCTGCAACGCAGGCCTGGAAGGCTCCGTGGTAATGAACAAGGTTCTGGCGGGCAAAGACGATTACGGCTTCAACGCCGCTACTGAGCAGTACGAGAACCTGCTGGCCGCCGGTGTCATCGACCCGACCAAGGTGGTGCGCTTCGCCCTTCAGAACGCGGTGTCCGTGGCCGGCCTCATGCTGACCACCGAAGCCATGATTGCCGAAAAGCCCGAAAAGAAAAAAGCGCCGGCGATGCCGCCCATGGGCGACGACATGTACTAGTCAATAGCGCTTCTCAGGGGGTTGAAACGATACCTGCCCAACGATCCAACGATCGGGCAGGTATTTTTTTGGTATTTAATCGATTGCTGAGCAATGGGCGTCGCCGCTTTCGGAAAAGCCGGTCAACCGCTTGATTTTTACTTTCACGGAATTGAATATGGGGCCGCCGCCGATGCCTTGAGGAATACCCGGCACCAGGGCATTCAGTGGAACGCCGTTCAAACCGGTCAACGGTCGCGGCGCCCACAGGGTGCCCGGCAAGACCCGATCGCTCACCTTGGCATGCAGGGTAACCGTGGCCATTTGATTGAAAATCGCCACCAGGTCATTGTCCTCGATAGACCGATGGGCCGCATCATCCGGATGGACCCAGACCATCTGCGGGATGGGGCCAAACACGTCCGTGAACTGGCTGTGGGTATAGTTGGCAACCGAACTGTTCAGCAGGACCAGCCATGAGTCTTCACGCACCAGCGGGTGTTGGGTCGGCAGCGGCGTCGACCCGGCAAGCGATGCCGTGGCCGCCAACTCGATTTTGCCCGAGGGCGTTTGATAGGTGTCCTTTGGCCGCAATTTCACTTCCAGTATCCCACCAGATAGAAGATGCTTCACGCCGCCTTCCCGGTAGGTATGCGCAAGTGCCTTCTCCATGGCCGCCCACGGGTCTTCGTAAAGCCAATCGGCGGTCAGACCCAGCCGTTTGGCGAGTTGTTGCATCACCCGGATTTCATGCCAACTGTCGCCCAGCGGTGCGATGGCTTGCTCCGACAGGCGACTGTAGGAATGGTGGTCGGAAATGCAAATATCCCGCTTCTCCAGAAAGGTGGCTGCAGGCAGAATCACATCGGCTCGGGCAGCGGTTTCCGACCAGTGGGTGTCATGCACGACCACAAACACATCTTCACGATCCAAACCGCGCCGCACCGCGGACTGATCGGGCAGCGTCATGGCCGGGTTCGACCCGAAAACATAGATGAATTTGAATTCTCCCGCTGCCAGCCGCTCACCGATGCCCACCTGGCTGACCACCTTGCCCCGATGCTTAGCAAACCGGCTGCCGGTGATCGTCGGCCAGTCAAGCATGTGGCCCCTCGAATTGCTGTATTGAAAGCCCCGGTGCAGACCGAGCAACGAGGGCAGCAGCGCCACGGCCCTGGCTGCCTCTGCGCCCTGCATGGACTTTTGAAGTCCAAGGCCGATCATGAAAGCCGCCGGCCGATGGGCCATCAACACCTCACCGATCTTTGCCACGGCATGCCCGGGCACGCCGGTCACCTGTTCGACCCGATCGGGTGTCCAGCCCATGGCCGTTTCAGCATATACCGGGAAGCCCGCGGTCCATTTGCCGATAAACCCCAGGTCGACGCCCGCCTTCTCGATCAGGTATCGGGCGATGCCGTAACACAGGGCGACATCGCTGCCCGGCCTGGGCTGGATCCGGATGTCCGCCGCCTCAGCCGTGGAACTGCGGCGCGGATCGACACTGACAATTACGGTCCCCCTGTCTTTCCTGGCCTGTCGGGCGATGGCCCATAAGTGCGACGCACTCACCTTGGCATTGTAGCCCCAGAAGAAGATCGCCTTCGACGCGGCCACGTCCGCCAATTCCAACCCGTAACTCAGCCCGTAATGCAGGCCGATGCCGGTATGGCCGGAACTGCTGCACAGGGCATAATCGGTGGTCGTCGCCCCCAAGGCGGACCAGAGCCGTTTGGCAAAATGCCAGGCCAGAAGCCCGGTGTTCCCCGCATAGTCGTAGAGCAACACGGATTCCCTGCCCTGGGTGTCGGTGGTGGATTGAATCCGATCTGCGACCAAAGACAGAGCGGCATCCCAGGACACACGCCGAAACGGTTTCGAACCGTCGGCGTCCAATTTCAGGTGCGGATGGAGCACCCGCTTCTTGCTGTAAACCCGTTGCGGGTCGCCGTTGCCCCTCGGGCAGAGAAAGCCCCGGGTTACCGGGTTCAGTGTGCTTCCCCGGACCGCGATGAGTTTCCCTCGGTCGACGCTGACATCCATGAAACAGGTGTCCGGGCAGTCGCGATGGCATACGGTGTTGACGGTTTTCAATGGGCTTGCCTTTCTGCAGAGCGGGTCCGATGGCAGGCGTCGGCCGATCAAGGTTTTGTGATCACCCCGTTGGGCGCCGGAAGCCCTTGATCAGCCAACCGTCAATGGCGATCGGCGCGGCACCATCACGCTTTTGCTATCCAAGCCAGGATCTCCTTCTCCCCTTCCCGTTTCAACCGCTGCACCGCTTCGAGAACGTCGCCGGCCAACGGGTCGGGCTGGTGGGTCTCCACGATCTTGCGCACCTCCTCGCGGACGCGATCCTCCATGGTGGGCTGGCCGGCTGCCTGCCAGATCGCGATGGGCTGCCGGTTCAACAATCTGGCCTGCCACAACTCCTTGCGCAGATGGTTGACCGTGTGCCGCTGCGCCAGGAAATTGCCGCCGGGCCCCACGGCGTCGATAACGTCGCGCGCCAGGGTGTCCGCATTCACGGTGATGCCCGCGATGAAGCGCTTGGTCATGCCGATGATTTCGTTGCCCATGACGAGTTGTTCGCACGAGCAGGCCATGCCGCTGGCCATGTAGCCCACGTCGTGGATCAGGTTCAACCCGGCCAGCGCCTGGCTGAAAATGGCAAACGTGCTCTCGATGCCGGCCTGGGCATCCAGGCGCTTGGCATCGGTGGCACCGGCCAGGCCCCATGTGGGCAGGCCGAAAGACTGGGCCACCTGGGCCTGGGCCGCCAAGCCCAGGCTTCCCTCCGGCGCACCGAATGCCATCAGGGCGGTGGCCATGTCCAGGATACCGACGTTGCCGCTCATGGAGACCGGGCAGCCGGGGTTGCGCAGCTGGGCCAGGGTGATATGGATTAGGGATTCGGCGGTGATCTGGACGACGGTGCCGGCCAGGGTCATGGGTGACGTGGCACCGGGCTGGGCCGTGGCACCGGGCACCTGGGGCATGTACCGGTCGGCGGCGATAAAGATGCGGTCCACGACATCCTGGGGAAAGACAAACGGTGAGATCGCCTCAGGATAGAGCAGCACGAAGGGGCGTTCTCTCAACCGGTCGACCCCACCGGCGACGACCGCCGCCATTTCAAACACATATTCGCATCCCAAAGGGGTGTAGCCGATGAAGACCATGGGCTTGGTGGTGTTGGTGGCCACCGCTTCAAACTCGTAGAGGTCGGCCACCCTCCCGTTGACGTCCTGGGAAGAACCCATGGGCATGACAAAATCGATGTTGGGCAGGGCGTCGGCGACCCGGGCGCCGATGGCGATATCTTCGACCCGCGTTTCGTGGTACTCGCCGGTGAGGGCATCCTTGGTGTTGGGGCTGGCCGTAGACGTGCTGTAGTGGCTTTTGCGCCCCTCCACCTCCATGGCCCGGCGGCCGCATCGGTCATAGATGGTCCACCCCTTGGGAACCGTCGTCAGGCAGCCTTCGACAATGTAGCGGGGAATCTTCACCCGTTCGTCCTTGACCATGGCACCGGCGCCGGCCAGCATTCGTCGGGCCCCCGCATGAAGGCATTTGAACCCCGATTTTTCGATCACTTCAAAAGCGGCCTGGCGGATTTCCCAGACTTGGTCATCGGTCAGGACACGCATGCCAACGCTGCGGGTTTGGGTTTGTGAGGTTTGAATCACTGATTGCCTCCGTTATTTATTGTTCTTCTATAAGCGGCATCATCCGAGTTGTCAGGTCTCGCCTGCAGCGGAACCTGAACTCACTATGAAAAACCGACGCGTGGCAGCCGGGGCGCCATCAATAGCGGGTTCCCTGACACAATTTCATTCTCGCTTTTATCCTTTTTTCGGGTCGGCACCATGTTTATCGGTAACCGCTGACCAGCGCAGCGATGGCAGCGGCCGTCTTCTCATCCATCGGTGTGGGTGTATGGGTTTTCAGAATCTGGTTCAACCGCTCATGGGCGCGGTCCAGCAGGCTGGTCCGTCCTTCCGCCGACCAGCGCTCGTAGCCGGTCCGGCAAATCAGCCGGGGGCGCCACTGCGTGCTGCGAAGGTGTTTGAGGGTGTGGGGTTGGGTGAGAAACTGTCCCTGCCGGCTGCCCCGGCCGATGACCGCCACGGCCAGGTGATCCTCGTCGACGACAATGCCCTTCTGCATTCGGCGGATCTGGTCGATCACCTCATCCATGATCACGACCATCTCCAGGCTGCCGGTCAAGCCGAAATCCAGGTACCCCACATCGTGGTTGAGGTTTGAACCGGCCGCGGCGGACATGTAGGTGAGCAGGCCGGCCTCGTAGGTGGCCTGACCGTCGGGTATCTGGGCGTCGCTGGTGCCGGCGTAGCCCCAGTTGGGGATGTCGACGTAGTGGCTCATCTCCACCATGCCCATATAGGCCATGAGGTATTCGGGTGCGTTGTAGGAGCACTGGCTGGTGGCCATGTCCAGCACGGCGGCACCCATGCCCATCAGAAAGGGCGCGCCGGGCGCGGTCAGCTGGTGGATGACCAGACCGAAAAAACATTCGGCCAGGCCCTGAACCACATGACCGGCGACGGTCATGGGCGCGGTGGAGCCGGCAATGGGAGCCGGGGAGTAGATCACCGGCATGCCCGTTTCCGCGCAGAAGATCAACTTGTCAATACTCTTAAAGGGGTGTTTGAGCGGGCTGATGGGCTCGGCATATTGGACCCAATAAGGCTTTTCGCGCAGTCGGGGTTCGCCGCCCCTGAGAATTTTAGAAATTTCCCACATGGCCGACAGATCGTCGCGGCTGTCCGCCGTATTGACGATGGGCTTAATGGAGTTTGCCGCCATGGCGGCAAAGCTTTCCAGGTAGGATCGCTTGGCGTCGATATCGTGCGGGTGGGCAAAGGACATGATGAAATCGATATTGGTCAGGGCGTCGCAAACCCGCGCCGCCCTGGCGATGTGTTCCAGACGGGTAGGCGTCCGCGCCAGGGTCTTGCCGTCCACGTGGTACATGAGATCGGAGCCGGTGCCGAAATAGGCCCGCCGACCCCCCAGGTCCATCACGTGCTCGCCTTCGCGGTTGAACATACGGATATTGGCCGGTGCGCTGTTGACCGCTTTTTCCACCAAGGCGGCGGGAATGGTGATCAACCCGTCCGCATCCTGGCGGCATCCGGCGTCGTTGAGCAATTTTACGGCGCCATCGTGCTGCAGGGTCATACCGGTGTGCGCCAGCACCTCAAGGGCCGCGTGGTAGATTTTTTGCTTGTCCGTTTCCGATAAAAAGGTCAGCGTGGGTGAGAAGGCATGGGGTTCCAGGTTCATGGTCGAATTTCCTTTTCGGTGGGTCGCAGCGATCGTGCCGTTTAGGTGACTCAGGATGCGGAGACAACGGGTTCGATGCCCAGCGCTGCCAGCGTTTCCTTCAAGGGACGTCCCTTTTCGTCCCAGCCCATGGCCGCGTAGAATTCGAGAAGCATCCGGGTCATGACCGCTTGCGTCAGCACCGTGTCTCCATTTAGAAAAAACATCTCGGGGAGGCCGTCTTCATCCATATCCGGGGCATGCTTGAGATTAAACAGGCGCTCCATGGCGGCAATCCGATCCCCGATACGAAAGAGATCATCGGCATATACGGACAACCCGGTAATGGCCGAGACGAGCACCGCTTCATTCTCCAGGTCGAAGGCGCCCAGGAGCGACAGGGTGGGCACCTTGCACAGCCCCAGGCTGTCCACAATGATGTTCACCAGCACGGCGCGGCGCATCAGCCGGCCCTTGCCGGTCGGTCTTCGCCGGTCCACCGCATCGGCAGACCCGAATGCATCGGCGCCCTTTTCCGCCGGCCAGCGGTGCTCCAGGGAGGAATACACATTGTTGTAGTCGCCGCCGCGACTGGATACGGCATAGCCCAGCGCACTGCCCAACATGTCTGCAGGATGGTAGGCGGTCAACTCCAGCCCTTTGACGTGGGCGGCAAATTTCCAGGACATCTTTGCCGATGATCGCTGCCGCCCGCTTGACGCCCTGAGCCAGGATTCCGCCCAATCCTTCACCGGCTGCCATCTGGCGGATAAGGGCTTCCATGGCCGCGGCATCGCCCCAGGCCAACGCCATGCCGTCCGTGTCGGCGCCGGTAAGGATACCGCGTTCGAACAGGTCCATGGCAAAAGCGATCGCCGTTGCCGCCGACGTGGAATCCACTCCCAGGCGCGTGCACAGGTTGTCCAGACGGACGACGGCCTGCAGATCCCCCAGTCCGCACTTTGATCCCAGGTTGATCATGGGCTCGAATTCCGGACGGGTGGCCGCTTTGCCCATCATGGGGCCGTCCTTGAATACAAGATCGGCTTTGCATTGGACCGGGCAGCGGTAGCATCCGCTGGAGCGCACCTTGTCTTTGATCAGCAGCCGACCATCCAGCCGGTCGGCCATCTCGAATCGATTCTGCCGGTAATTGCGGGTGCCCATGACGCCCAGGTCATCGGCCCACTTGATGTAGCCGGCGCCACCGAAGCGGGAGAAGGTTTCGAAATCCGGGGAGGCCTTGATCTGCTTGACATATTGGCCCACCGCGCTGCCGATGAGCGCTCGCCGATCGTCGAAAGGTCTGCATGCCCCTTTTTCGATGGCCACCGCCTTGAGATGCTTGGCGCCCATGACCGCCCCGAGGCCGGTCCGGCCGGCGGCATGGTCTTTTCCGGTGACGATACAGGCAAAGCGAGCCCCGGACTCGCCGGCATTGCCGATGGACAGGATTTGAAGATTCCCCGGGGCCAGGTCCCCGGCGATGCGGTCCTGGGTGTCGATGGCATCCAGCCCCCAAAAGGGCGAGGCATCTCTGATTTCAACCTGGCTTTCGGAAATGTAGAGATAGACCGGCGTCGATGAACGTCCCCGGATCACCAGACTCAGGACACCGGTGGATCGCAGCCAGGCACCGGCATAACCGCCCACATTGGAACTGCCGATCAACCCGGTGAGGGGCGACAAGGCGTTGAGGTGGAGCCGGGAGGCCGTGGGTGCCCGGGAACCGGTGAGCAGGCCACAGGAAACCACCAGGATGTTGTCCGGCCCCATGGGGTCGGTGCCCATCGGCAGATGTTCGAAGAGGTACCCCACATTGAATCCGCGGCCGCCCAATAACCGGCCGATGACCGCATCGGAGAGCGGCCGGCGGATGCAGGCGCCTTCACTCAGATTGACTTCGAGAAGGTCGCCGAAAGGGTTCGACGGGTTTTTATCCACCTTTTATTCCACGACCTTTGACGGGTTCTAAAAAAAATCCCGATATCCGGGTTACGCGTCATCCGTCGTCACTGCAACGGACCTTCAGTAAGCCTCATTCTTTGTAAATGCGCAAGCCTTGATCGATAAATGGTATACCAATCCATCGGGAATGTGGCCTTTCAGGAATTCGTCACCGTGGAGACCTCTTTTTTGCCAGGTGCCTTTTCGTTTTTCCTGCGTGTCGCGGGCCCATGGTTTATCGGCACAGCCGCCTGTATATACAGCATACGGCCTTATTATTCATGGTCAAAAATAAAGTCAAGCAGATTTCACCTCGACAATTTGGATTAAATATGCAATGAATTGAAGAGATTTTTCAGACCGAATGGCCTCCTCGTTCATCAGGTGTGCGTCGCTTAAATACCATGAAGACATCGGCCCCCAAATATGCGCTGATCAAGGATGCTTTAATCCAGGGCGTCGCCGCGTGCCGGTTTCAGGATCGCCTTCCTTCGGAAAATGAGTTGGCACGCGTCCACAAGGTCAGCCGCATGACCGCCCGCAAAGCCTTGGATGAACTGGTGCGCGACGGCATCGCGCGTCGGGTGCCGGGCAAGGGGACCTTCCTGAAAAAACGAGATTTCACCCAGGCCTATTTTCATATTCATCCGTTTTCGGAAAACGCCAGAATCTTTCATGTAGGCACCCGATCACGGCTGATCCGTTCGGGCATGGTCGCTCTCCCGCAGGGACTGGCAACACGGCTGCCGGGTAAAAAGGCGGTGGGCATCGTGCGGGTCCACGATTTCGACGAGCAGCCGGCCTGCCATGAGATGCGCTACCTGCGGGCCGATTGCTGTGCCGCCATCCTGGACGAAGACCTTGCGGTGCAGTCCGTCCATGACCTGCTCGCCCGGCGGTTTGGGCTGGTCATCACCCGGGTGTGGCAGCGGTTGGAAGCCGTCAGCCTGAGCCCGGCCATCGCCTCCGAGCTGGGGGTACCGTCCGGCGTTCCCGCATTGTGCATGCATCAGCTGCTGATTGCCGACGACCGCCCCATTTCTTACGTGATTTACCATATGCGCAGCGATCTTTATGCCTTTGAAGATACCTTCTCACCACAAGGCAAGTGGTCGGCCCGAGAGACGGCTCCTTCGCAGATAGGGTCAACAAACCTGCGGGGACGCCCTGATGTATCAACTCGCAAGGCTGGCACCTTGATTTAATTTTATTGATATTAAAGGCGATGGATGCTATCGGTTTCCAATTCATTCATCTACCCTGTCTACAGATACAGTCGCTGCCACCGCGGCCCTATTGACCCGAGGCGTTTGTCAACTGCACGTTGCAGGCACTGTGCCCCCCGATATTCACGCAAATGTGTCGGCTGACAACGATTACGTTAAACCGTGGTCCACTATCACCCAAGGAGGAGACATGAAAGAGAAGATGCATTCGGCAGTCGAGGCGCTTAACAGCGATTTCCAGAAAGGCAAGATGACCCGACGGGAATTTATCCGATTCACCACCCTCCTGGGGGTGTCTGCCGCCGCCGCCACCCAGATGGCGGGACTGGCCTTTCCCCAGAAGGCGCTCGCCGGCGCGGTCAAGCGGGGCGGCACCCTGAAAATTGCGGCACCGGTCCACAAAGTGACCCACCCGGCCCAATTCTCCTGGATCTCACCCACCAACCAGATACGCCAGGTGGCCGAGTACCTGACCTATACCGACGAGAACAACATCACCCATCCCTACCTGCTGGAAAACTGGCAGGCCAGCGACGACCTGAAGACCTGGACCCTGAACCTGCGCAAGGGAATCAAGTTCAATAACGGGGACACCTTCACCGCTGACGACGTGGTGTTCACCTTCAACCAGTGGCTGAACAAGGATGTGGGGTCGTCCATGAAGGGCATGCTCAGCTACCTGGACGCCGGCGGCATCGAGAAAGTGAACGACAACCAGGTCATGCTGCACCTGAAGAATGCGGAGATCGCGGTGCCCGAACACCTGTTTCACTATCCGGCCATCATCCTCAACCACCGCACCTTCGAAGGGGATTTCATCAAGGCACCCCATGGCACCGGCCCCTACACCATTGAGACCTACCTCGAAGGTGAACGCTGCGCGCTGAAACGGCGCAGCGATTACTGGAAAAAGGGGGCCGACGGCAATCTCCTGCCCTACCTGGACAATCTTGAGTTCATCGACATGGGCACCGAGATGGGCCCCATGATCGCCGCCATCCAGGCCGGCGAGATCGATCTGCTAGATTTCAGCGACATCGGCGGCACCGAAGCCTACCAGGCACTTAAAGACAACCCCACGGTCAATGTTCAGCCAGTCACCACCAACCAGACCCGCATCCTGAGAATGCGCGTGGACATGAAGCCGTGGTCCGACAACCGGGTGCGCTCGGCCCTGAAGATGTGCCAGCACCGCGAGAAAATTCTCGCCCTGGCCTACTTTGGGCAGGGATTAGAGGGCCAGGATGTGCATGTGAGCCCCAAACATCCGGAGTACTGCCCCATCAACACGCCCAAATACGACGCCATGAAGGCCAAACAGCTGCTCGCCGAAGCCGGCTACCCCAACGGCCTGGACGTCAACCTGGCTGTGGGCAGCGGCTGGAGCGAGATCGTGCGCTACGCCGAAATCCTCAAGCAGGACGCGGCACCGGCCGGATTCCGGATCAATATCCAGACCATGCCAAACAGCCAGTACTGGGAAAAATGGACCGAAGTGGACCTGGGCATCACCACCTGGGCCCACCGCCCGGTGGGCACCATGGTCCCCAATCTGGCCTACGTGGGTGACGAAAACGGCAAACCAGTGGCCTGGAACGAAACCCGCTGGGTGGACAAGGAGTTCTCCGACCTGCTGACCCAGGCCAACGGCACCCTGGATGTGGAGGCCCGCCGCAAGATATTCTGCAAGCTGGAGAAGATCCAGCAGGATCGCGGTTCCATCGGCAATGCCTTCTGGATCAACGTCTGGGCCATCTCCAGAAAGCCGGTCATGGGCGTCAAAGCCCACCCCAGCCTCTACCTGAAACTGGAAGATGTCTGGATGAGCTGATTGCGTCCTGCATTTTTAATGGGCAAATTCGGAGGGGCGGGCACACTGTCGCCCGCGCCTCCGAACGAAGGAAAAACCAAACCTAATTGTAGATGACTGAGCGCAAAGCAATCCAACCTGCTGGATCCCGATCCGACGCAACCACCGGTTCGCTGACCGGCAGTGCACGGTGCCAGCTATGCTCAGCGGCACCCCCTGTTTTAACCCGATTGAACCCTCCCCGCGGCAAGCCGCGGGGAGGGTTCACCGCAAGGATGAAAATCGATCTATCGGTCGCAGTTCATCCCTCACTTACCGTGCATCCGCGCGCCGGGAACGTCCCAACGACGTTGTGGGCATCGTTTTTCACCAACACGACAGGAACCTGACGCTATGGCCAAATTCATTTTACGGCGATTTTTGCTGCTCCTGCTGACCATGTTCCTGGTCTCCATGGCTGTTTTCCTAATTGCCGAGTCATCACCGGGCAATGTGGCCAAAAACATTCTGGGGGCCTTTATCACCCCGGAGCAGGAGGCCTCGTTTCTGGCCCAGATGGGGCTGGACAGGCCGGCGTGGCAGCGCTACATTTACTGGCTGGCCGGCAGCGACTGGTACGCATCCAAAAAGGTGGGGCTGCCTCTGAAGAAAATCACCACCGCCAAGGGCTTCGAGGAGTGGTGGGCAGTGGATGCATCCGGTCGCCTGATCCGCTGGGCCCTGAAAGGAGAAGACCTGATGGCCCTCGTCCGCCAACCGGACGGCAGCGTCACCGAGTCGGTCGACAACGATCGCTGGACCACCGATGAAAAAGGAAAAAGCATCTTCTGGGGGTTGGACAAGCAAAACCACGCCGTTTTGTGGGAAAAGGGCGCCGACCGGGAGGTCTGGAGTTTCGTCGTGGGCAAGGGGTGGATGAAAACCACCGGCGGTCCCATCCAGTACATTCCGCTGAAAAAGGGCTTTGTGCGCGGCGACCCCGGCATCAGTCTGAGGACCGGTCGCCCGGTGGGCAAGAGCATGTTCGTGCGTTTGAGAAATTCCCTGGTCCTGGCCGGCATCGCCTTTGTGATCGTGATGCCCCTGGCCCTGGTTCTGGGCATCATCGCCGGCCTCAAGGAGGGCTCCATCAAAGACCGGTTTCTGTCCATCAGCGGAATGATGTTTTCGGTGATTCCCGAATTTGCCACCGGTATCTTTCTCATTCTCATCGTGTCCCACTGGCTTCAACTGGTTCCCGGTGCTACCGTCTTCGGGGAAAAGGCCCCCTGGGAACGACCGGATATGCTCGTGCTGCCGGTGCTCACCCTCACGCTCATCGAGTTGGGCTACGTGCTGCGTATCACCCGGGCCAGCATGTCCGAAGTCATGCGTTCGCCCTACATCCGCACTGCCTTCCTGAAGGGCCTGCCCTATTGGAAGGTAGTGACCGGCCACGCGGTGAGAAATGCCCTGATCGCCCCCATCACCGTCATTATGCTCCACGTCAACTGGCTGCTGGGCGGCATCGTGATCGTCGAGGTGGTCTTCGGCTATCCGGGACTGGGACAATACCTTCTGGATTCGGCCCTGTACAAGGACATCAATGCGTTAGAGGCCGGCACCATGATCATGGTCCTCATGGCCGTCTCCACCCAACTGGTCGCAGACATCATCTACACCTTCCTCAACCCGAGAATTCGATATGCGTAAAGAAGCGAGCATGGACAAGAACCGTGAAACAGGCAAAGAAACACCTCCCCCGTCAGGCGGGAGCCGTTTTGAAAAGCTGGCCAGCGCAGCCACCGTTCTCTTTGCCTCGAAAACCGCCGTCGTCGGGCTGTTGCTGGTAATGTTCTGGGTGTCGACCGCCCTGTTCGCCCCCTATATCACCGGCTACGGGCCCAACGACCAGGACTGGAAAGCACCCAACCAGGGCCCCTCATGGAGCCATCCGCTGGGCACCGACGAACTGGGCCGGGACCTGTGGTCCCGGCTGGCCTACGGCGCCCGCATCGTGCTGGTGATCCTGCCGGTCACCGACAGCATATGGATCCCCGGTGGCACCGCCCTGTGGGGGGTATTCGCCTCCCTGCTTTTCGGCGCCACCCTGGGGCTGCTGGGCGGCTACCGGGGGGGCTGGATCGATGAAATCATCATGCGTTTTTTGGACGCCATGATGTCGGTGCCCATCATCCTGCTCTACCTGATCATCGTGGCGGCCATCGGCGCCTCAGCCGTCAATGTGGTCATCGCCATTGCCATCGTGGGAACACCCGGTGTGGCCCGTCTCGTGCGAAGCCTGGCCCTGGACATCCGCACCCGCGACTATGTGCGGGCGGCGGAAACCCGCGGCGAAAGCGACGCGTATATCATGTTTACCGAAATTCTGCCCAACGCCAAAGGCCCCATCATTATCGATGCCATGCTGCGGGTGGGGTATGCCATCTTCGCCATGGGAACCTTGGGTTTTCTGGGATTGGGCCTGCCGCCGCCATCGCCCGACTGGGGCTCCATGGTGGCCAAAGGCCGGGAGTTCATTCTCATTGGCAGCCCCTGGGCCGCTCTGTGGCCGTCTTTGGCCATCGCCTCTCTCGTCGTTGGGTTGAATCTGCTGGCCGACGGCCTGCGTGAAGAGTCCATGCGATATCAGTAAAAAAAGATAAACGGCAAATTAATTTTAGGAAATTACTTCCCATGACCACAAGCGAACCGACCATCGCACCGCCGATCCTGGAAGTCAAAAACCTGGCCATCTCTTACAAAACCCGCAAGCGGGACGTCCCCGCGGTCCGCGGCGTGAGCTTTAGCGTGCGCGAACAGGAGACAGTCGGGATCGTTGGTGAATCGGGTTGCGGCAAGAGCACCATCGCCTTCGGCATCCTCGATTTTTTAGGAGCCAACGGCAAGGTCGTGGACGGAAGCATTCGATTCAAGGGAGAAGAATTGGTCGGCCGCCCCAAAGAAGCGCTTCGACGCATCCGGGGCAACCAAATCTCCATGGTCTACCAGGACCCCATGCAGGCCCTCAACCCATCCCTCAGCATCGGCCGGCAGTTGTCTGAAGTGCTCACCACCCACCGGGACATGTCCCGGGAAGCGGCCTGGAAAAACAGCATTCAAATGCTCGACCGAGTATACATGCCCGATGCCGCCAACGTCATGAACCGCTACCCGCACATGATTTCGGGCGGGCAGCAGCAGCGCGTGGTCATTGCCATGGCCATGCTCAACAACCCGGCCCTGTTGATCATGGACGAACCGACCACCGCCCTGGACGTAACCGTGGAGGCAGCGGTGCTGGATTTGATCGAAGACCTGAAAAAGGATTTCAACACCGGCATCATTTTCATTACCCACAACCTGGGTGTAGTGGCCCGGGTCAGCAACCATCTCTGCGTCATGTATGCCGGGGAGCTGGTTGAAAAAGGCCCCATCAACGATTTGTTCGCCCAGCCGGCACACCCCTACACCCGGGGGTTGCTCTGCTGCATCCCCCGGTTGACCGACGATCTCTCCTATTCCCAACTGTGGTCCATTCGCGGACGGGTGCCCCCGCCGGCCGAGCGATCGGCTGACCGCTGCATCTTTCAGCCCCGTTGCGATTGGGCGTTCGACCGATGCAGCATCTCCCATCCTGAGTTGGAAGACATTGCGCCGGAGCATCAATCCCGCTGTTTCCTGGGCAGAGAAACCCTGAACCATCCCTATGACGAATACACCAGGGGAAAAAGGCGGATCTTGGCAGTATCTGAAAACGGTGCGCCCGAACGGCCGGAGGAGACGCTCAGCAAGTTGGATAACGTGCGGATATACTACGAACAGCAGAGCAGCTCCCTGAAGAGCCTGTTCGGGATGGAGGAAAAGCGTTACGTGAAGGCGGTGGACGACATCTCCCTGCGCATACGCAAGGGCAGCACCGTGGGCATCGTCGGCGAGTCGGGCTGCGGCAAGAGCACCCTGGTCAAGGGGTTGATCGGCCTTGAGCGGCTCACCGACGGCCAGGCCCAGTTGATGGGACTTGACATCTCGAATCCGGTATCACGGCGGGACCTCAAGCTCATCAAAGAACTTCAGATGGTATTCCAGAATCCCGACTCCACCTTGAATCCGTCTTTTTCCATCGGCAAACAGATCGGCCGTCCCATCCGGCGTTTTAAAACAGGCAAAGGGGCGGCGGTGCGTCGGGAAGTGGAGCGGCTGCTCAGGGCCGTGAAGTTGGCCGCCTACTACTATGACCGTTACCCGCGTCAGCTGTCCGGCGGCGAAAAACAGCGCGTGGGCATCGCCCGCGCCCTGGCCAGCAATCCCAACATGGTCATCTGCGACGAACCGGTGTCCGCCCTGGACGTTTCCGTGCAGGCGGCGGTGCTCAACCTGCTCAACGATATCAAGGGTGAATTCGGCACCACCCTGATCTTCATCGCCCACGACCTCTCCGTGGTGCGATTCATCTCCGACTACATTGCCGTGATGTACCTGGGCCAGATCGTGGAATTTGGCCCGGTGGACCAGATTTACCCGCCCCCTTATCATCCGTATACCGAAGCCTTGCTGTCGTCCGTTCCCGTGCCCGATCCCACTGCCAAACGTCGCCAGATTCGGCTCTCCGGCGACGTGCCCAGCGCCTTGAATCCGCCTTCGGGATGCCGATTCCATACCCGCTGCCCACGACGGGAACTGGCCCCGGACGGGGGCGCCATCTGCGCCCTGCAGGCGCCGCCCTGGCAGAAAGGCAAAGGGGAGCACCGCATTTTCTGCCACATTCCCATCGCACAGCTGTCGCAAATGGAGCCGGTGGTTCCACAGAGCAAAACCGCCGCCTGACCACTGCAACGTCTATACGGATAGGCTTTAAAATGATGAAGCTCGGCCTGCATACCTACAGCCTGAATCTGCACGGCATCGGCCAGGCCTGGGCGGGATTTACCTGCCCCTGGCCCCGCCAACTGACCACCTTCCAACTATTCGACCTGCTGGTGGATTTGGACCTGGAGGGGGTTCACCTGGACGACGGGGTCCTTGAACGTCTCGATGCAGGATTCCTGCAAGAGGTGGGTGCGGCGGCAAGGGAGGCCGGATTATATCTGGAATACAATTTTTCCATGGATCGGGGCGGGTTCGGCATCGGCATCCAACACGATTTAAATGCAGCTATCCAAACCGCCGGACACCTTGGCGCAGACATCGTCAAGGTGGGCATGGAGCTGCGCCGCCCCCGGCCCGTGGCCGCCAGCCGGTTTCATCCAGGGGTCATCGAACAGATGGCCCAGGTGGCGGACCTGCTGACGGCAGCTGTGCCGCTGGCGGCCGACCGTGGCATCCGTCTGGCCGTGGAAAACCATTGCGACAGCTTTTCCGAAGAGATCCTCTGGCTGCTGGACCGGGTGGACAGCCCGGTGGTGGGCGCCTGCATCGACACCGTCAACGCCCTGCATGTCACCGAGGACCCCATGACCGCCATCGAGCGCCTGGCGCCCCGCGCCTTTACCAACCATTTTCGGGATGACCGCATCGAATTCCAACGCTGGGGGTTCAAGTTGGTCGGCGCCGCGGTGGGGGAGGGAGACATCGACATGCACCGCGCCTACACGCTTTTTCGGGACTGTTCGTCCATGGACCGGATCAACATCGAAACCGAGCTGGAAACACCGTTGGACGACATGCGATCGGCCATGGAGATGGAACTCGACGCGATTCGGCGCAGCGTCCGCTACTGCCGGGAGGTCTTGGGCATTCGCCGCTATGGCAGTTAGCCGGGGACAGACGGCCCGGCCGGCATCATCGTGCGTTCGGGCCCTGAACGGATCGGTTGGCAAATTGCGAACCGCTGATGTGCTGTTTATTGTATGGTGTGAGTACGACCACGGCCAATTGACAGGAGGAACAGATGACAGACAATCGAATCAAAGCTGCGGTCATCGGTGCGTTTGTTGCCGATGCGCTCTCCCTGGGCGTGCACTGGGTGTACAACACCGGTGTGATCGACAAAAAATTGGGTCGGGTGGAGCGATATTGCGATCCTTTGACCTCCTACCACCAGGGTAAGAAGGCCGGAGATTTCACCCACTATGGGGACCAGATGCTCGTGCTACTGGAATCCTTGAGCGGCGGCGGGTTTGATGCCCACCGATTTGCTGACATGTGGCGCCGCTTCTTTGCCGATTACGGCGGCTATTTCGATAAAGCCACCAAAGCGACCTTGGCGAATATGGATGCCGGCAAAGGCCTGACCGACAGCGCCTCGGATTCAGACGATTTGTCCGGGGCCTCGCGCCTGGCGGCACTGGTGTCTGTCTACCATGACGACCTGGAACAATTGGTCAGCGCTGCCCGTGCGCAGACCCGCATCACCCACAACGACGACCGGGTGCTTTTAAGTGCCGATTTTTTTGCCCGGTCCGTTTTTGCCATACTCGGCGGTCACCCCCCCCTGGCAGCCATGCAGACGACCCTGGAGACCCATTTTTCCGACAGCGCCATTGCATCGTTGATTCGGATGGGAGTGGAGAGCCGTAAGCGGGACACCCGGGAAGCCATCGCCGAATTCGGTCAAATGTGCAGTGTGGAGGCCGGCCTGCCTGGAGCGGTCCACCTGATCGCCCGCTATGCCGACGATTTCAAATCAGCCATGGTGGAAAATGTGATGGCCGGCGGGGATTCGGCGGCACGGGGAATGATGGCAGGCATGGTTCTGGGCGCCGCCCACGGCATGGGGGCCATTCCCGAACCGTGGCAGACCGGAATGACTGCAAGCCCGCGCATCAACGCCCTCTTGGACCATGCGTAGCGGATGACGGAAGGGCCGCTCAGGGACGGATTCCGGCATCGGTGTCCATCGACAGGGGCTCATCGGGCAAGTTGGAGCGAATGATAATATTGCGCTGCAGGCTCTGCACCACCCGGTCGACGCCCGCCACCCCCTCACGGATTTCGCGGATGCCTTCCCTGGCAGTCGCCGTTACCCGGGGGATGTCCTGGCTGCCCTGTTTCAGGTTTTCCAAAATGACCTGGATGGTCTCGAGGGATTCCCGGACCGCTTCCAGAATGGTTTTCAGGGCATCTACATTCTCCACCACCCCGGTGCCGGCCGTCCGGATTGTGGCCAGGTTGTCGCTGACCTGATCCATAATCACCGGCCCCTTAGCGGCGGTTGCCCGCATATCCTCCAGTCAGCCGTTCACCTTTTCCAGATTGGATAGAACGCCGTCGACCAGTTCCCGGGAAGCCACCAGTGATCCCAACGACCCCTGACCCCGGCCGATGCTGCCGGTAATCTGCAACCACTGGGTGGAGGTTTTTTCGAGGTTGGCCAAGGTGGTCATCAATGGGCCATGCGGGTCTTTGATGAGAACCATCAGGTCAGCGATTTCCTGGATCGTGCGGACGGCCAGCATGGCCGTCTTTTCCACTTCGAACTCCTTGAGAATATCAGAGATGGACTTCTTTTCAATGGACGGAATCATGCCGCCAACAGGAATTTTCGGGGCGTTCGGTGCGCCGGGAACAATGGAGATATATTCAGAGCCGATGAGCGTCGGGCTGTCCACCACGGCCACCGCGTCTTTCCGGATGCGCGATGCGTACTTGGCCAAGATGGCCAACTGGACGGTGACGTTGTCTTCGCCCAGCGAAATCCGTTTCACCTTGCCGATATCGGCTTTGAACAGCTTTACTGCCGCATTGACCTGCAGGTTATAGCTCTCCTTGAAGCTGGTGTAAAAGGTCACTTCGTCGGCAAACCATTCCTTTCCCCGCCCGAGAAGCACCACCGTGGTCAACAGCAGCAGCGAGATGCCGATGACAAAGAGGCCGACACTCTTTTCGGCGCGGGTATAGCTGGTTTCCATCCGATCGTCACCTGTCCGACGTTGGTTTTTCTAAAAACGTTAAGCGGACGTGGTCCGTATCTCCCCGCCGGCCATGGTCAGCTGCCGGTTCGCCAACCGGTTCATTTTGGAATTGCGGGAAACAATAACCACGGCTGTTCCGGAGCCTACCATATTTTTAAGATGGTTGAAAATGTAATCATTTTCAGAAATTTTCATAAAATTCTCAGGCCGGTCGATCAACATCACCGCCGGCGATTTGCCCACCTCCCGCACGGCGATGGCCTTCATCAACTCCCCGTCGCTCAGCACGGATGGCCGCCGGTTGAGCATCCGGGATAACCCCGCACCTCTGCAAAGCAAATCCAGGGTGTTATCAAGCTCGATGGTCAAATCGTTTTCAGCATAATACCTCGATAAAAGCAGGTTTTGCCGAAGGGTTTGGTTGCTGAGCATGGCCGCATCAGGGGCCACATAACCAATCTGACGTTTGACGTCCAGGCACTGACGATAATCCTTCAGGTCCACCATTTTTCCATGGAAACGGTATTCCCCCCGTTCCGGCTGCTCCAAAGTGGCCAGAATACGCAGCAGATGCCGGCCATCCGCGGGCGATTCGCTGAAAACGGCGATCACGTCACCGTGGGCAACGGCCAGCCGGTTCGCCTCACAGCGCCCGGACATGCCTGGCGACACCAGTGCCAGGTCCGTGATGTCAATGATCGGTATCGGGGTCGATTCCATTTATACGAAAAATATAAATGAGATGAAAATATTGATCACCAGACAGTAGAAAAAACAGTCCACAGCCGCTCGGGAGGTGGCCACCGGCACCTGGGTGATCTGGCTTTTACGGGCGAGTCCGTGATAGAGGCAGGTCACGGTGACCGTGACGCCGAAAAAGAGCCCCTTCAATATTCCGACGGCAATGTCGGCCCCCACAACCCCTTTGGCGATTTGCAGGAAGAATCCTTCCACAGGCAGCAGGGTGCTGATCTTGACGATGGCGTAGCCGCCGATGATCGCCATGAGATCAAACACCATAATCAGGCTGACGATGGCGGTGGTGATTCCCACCAACCGGGGGAAGCAGATGGTGTGAAGGGGATCTATGCCAGCCATTTCCAAGGCGTCGACCTCGTGGAGGACGCACATATAAGACATCTCGATGGTTACCGCGGTTGCCGAACGCAGAATCACGATGATGGCGGTGACCAAGGGGCCAATTTCCCGCAACACGAGCACCACCACCAGTTTTCCTAAATCCACCTGGCCTGATATCTGAGAAAACTGGACGAGGGCTGATTGGTTGACTTATCCAAATTCTTACAATATATAAATCACGTGGGTCAATAGCATAGGGTTAACTATCAAGAATTGAAAGCAAAATTCACCTTTTTTCATATCCTTTCACTCTCATTGCTGCTCGTGTTGCCCTTAGCCGCGTTCGGTGTGACCGAGGGCCCACTGGTTCAAGTCTTGGACACGGGATGCATTGACTGGAGTGCGGGAACCATTCGGGTTCGCGGAGTCGCTGCCCCTGCCACCGTGGAAGATGGCGAGTCGACTGAGTCACCTTCGGACCTTTTGGATGCTGCCCGGCGGATGGCCCAGTCCAACCTGATTGAAACCGCCGGTGCCATTCCCATCAATGCCGTATCACGCATAGCGGACCGCATGGCCCAAAGCACCGATTTTCGCGACGGCTTGGTCTCACTTGCCCGAAATGCATCCCTCACCCACCAGGAGTATTTATCCGACGGCACCGTGGAAATTGAACTGACCATGAATTTGACAGGCGGCTTCAGTCAATTCGTGCTGCCCGAGGAAATTCGCCAAGTGGACGCGGTGGTCACCATGACGGCTGCCGAACCGGATGCGGATAGGCCTGCAAAACCAGTGGAGGGAATGGATGGCGGTGCTTATACGGGGCTGATCATCGATGCCACCGGCATCGGTGCAAAGCCATCCCTGGTGCCGGTGGTCGTCGATGAGTCGGAAGATGTGGTCTACGGACCGGCCTTTGTCAGCCGCGAATTTGCCGTATCCCGGGGAATGAGCGGTTTTGCCACGACATTGACCGCTGCCCGCAGTGACAAACGGGTGGGACCGCGGCCACTGGTTGTCAAGGCCATCAGAACACGGTCCACGGGAGAGACGGACCTGGTCGTCTCCAGTGCCGATGGGGCACGACTGCGAAGTTCGGTGGTTCACCTGAATTTTTTAAAAGCATGCCGGGTGAGCATCGTCATGGATTCGGAAACTGGAAGGCGACTGGAATATAATCAAGATGATCATGTCTATCAAATGCCGCTGATCGGTGAATGAGGAGACACCATGGCCCGACCCAATTATCTTGGATTGTGGATTCTTTCTTTGGTTCTTTTGGTGGCCTGCGGCCCGGACACCATTTTCCTCCGGCCGGCGCTGGATACGCCGGACCAGCATGTAAAAAATGGACACAACTTGTTAACCCGTGGCAAAATCGATGCAGCCTATGCCGAATTTGTTCGGGCAAAAACGCTGGACGATGGCTTTGCCCCGGCCTACGTCGGTCTTGCCTTGGTTCAGGGCCATCGGGGCGACATCGACGGGGGGTTTGAGACGCTGGACAAGGCCCGGGGGATAGCGTCCACGTTGGATGAAGCCAAATCTGTGGAACAGGGGTTCAAGATGCTTGAGGAGATGCGATCGTCCGCTAGGAATTGACTGCAACGGGCGGACCAACCGAATGAACCGACTGACGGGGCAGGGGTATTTTTACCCCGCCCCGTTTTTTTTCAGTAACGGTAGTGGTCCGGTTTGAAGGGGCCGTGAACGGGGACACCTAAATACTCGGCCTGAACCGGGGTGAGCGTGGTCAATTTCACCCCCAGCCGTGCCAGGTGAAGCCGGGCCACCTCCTCGTCCAGTTTTTTCGGCAGGGTGTAGACTTTTCTTTCGTAACCGCCTGATGCCAGTTCGATCTGGGCCAGGCACTGGTTGGTGAAGCTGTTGCTCATCACGAAGCTGGGGTGGCCGGTGGCACACCCCAGGTTCACCAGCCGCCCTTCGGCAAGGATGATGATGGACCGCCCAGACTTGAGGGTCCACTTGTCCACCTGGGGCTTGATCGGTGTTTTCCTGCAATCGGCATTCTTTTCCAGGTAGCCCATCTGGATCTCATTGTCGAAGTGGCCGATGTTGCAAACGATGGCCTCGTTTTTCATCTGCTCCATGTGGTCCCCGGTGATCACCTGATAGCAGCCGGTGGCAGTCACGAAAATGTCTCCCAGGGGTGCCGCGTCTTCAATGGTGGTCACTTCGAAGCCTTCCATGGCCGCCTGCAGGGCGCAGATGGGATCGACCTCCGTAACCAAAACACGGGCTCCGTAGCCGCGCATGGAGTGCGCGCAGCCCTTGCCCACGTCGCCGTAGCCGCAAACCACCACCACCTTGCCGGCCATCATGACGTCAGTGGCCCGCTTGATGCCGTCAGCCAGGGATTCGCGGCATCCGTAAAGGTTGTCGAATTTGGACTTGGTGACCGAATCGTTGACGTTGAAGGCCGGGAACAGCAGGTCACCGCGCTGGGCCAGCTGGTAAAGACGATGGACACCGGTGGTGGTCTCTTCGGAAACCCCCTTGATCGATGCGGCGATACGGGTCCAGAAACCGGGATCTTTGGCATAGTCGGCTTTCAACCGGGCCATCAACAACCGCATATCATCGGAATCGTACTCTTTTTCCAGCAGGGACGGGTCCTTTTCCACCGCCACCCCTTGGTGGACGTACATGGTGGCGTCACCGCCGTCGTCCACGATCAGGTCCGGTCCACTGCCGTCCGGCCACACCAGCGCCTGCTCGGTGCACCACCAGTAATCCTCCAGGGTTTCCCCTTTCCAGGCGAATACGGCGGCCGACCCCTTGCGGGCGATGGCTGCAGCCGCATGATCCTGGGTGGAAAAGATGTTGCAGGAAGCCCAGCGGATGTCGGCACCGAGAACCTTCAGGGTGTCGATGAGCATGGCGGTCTGGATGGTCATGTGCAGGCTGCCGGTAACTTTCAGGCCTTTTAGCGGCTGCTGCGGACCGTATTTCTCGCGAACGGCCATCAGCCCGGGCATTTCGTTTTCCGCCAGCTGCATCTCCTTGTCGCCGAAGTCGGCATGGGTTAGGTCGGCTATTCTATAGGGCAACGACGGATCGTAAGCCGGCGGGCCATCGATCGCCACCACGTTTTCGGCAAGTGTCATGCGCAATCCTCCATAAATGGCGGGGGCCATCGGCCCCCTTGTTATTTAGTTCCTATAATAATCGTCGTTTCGCCGATTACAAGCCCGCCTTTTCACGGAGAATGTCCGCCTGATTGGTCTGTTCCCAGGAAAATTCAGGCTCGGTCCTTCCGAAGTGGCCGTATGCAGCGGTTTTGCGATAGATGGGCCGCAACAGATCGAGATAGGCAATGATGGCCGCGGGGCGCAGGTCGAATACCTCCCTGACGATCTCCTCTACCCGTTCCTTGGGCACCTTTCCCGTGTGCATGAGGTCGATCATCACCGACACCGGTTCGGCCACGCCGATGGCATAGGCGATCTGGACTTCGCATTTATTGGCCAGACCGGCGGCCACGATGTTCTTGGCCACGTGACGCCCCATATAGGAGGCACTGCGATCCACCTTGGAGGGGTCCTTGCCGGAAAAGCATCCGCCGCCGTGGCTGCCCTGACCGCCGTATGTGTCGACAATGATTTTGCGCCCCGTGAGCCCGCAGTCACCCATGGGGCCGCCCACCACGAACCGTCCGGTCGGGTTGATGAAATAACGGGTGTCCCCGTCGATCATCCCGGCCGGGATGACCTTTTTAATCACCTCCTCGATGATGGCCTCCCGCAGGTCCTCGTGGGTGACGTCGGGTTTGTGCTGGCTGGAGACCACGATGGTGTCCACCCGCTTGGGCTGACCGTCGATGTATTCGATGGTGACCTGGGATTTACCGTCCGGCCTCAGAAAGTCCAGCGCCCCGTTTTTCCTCACCTGAGTCAGGCGCCGGGTCAGCTTGTGGGCATACATGATGGGCATGGGCATCAGCTCCGGGGTCTCGTCCGTAGCAAACCCGAACATCAGCCCTTGATCGCCGGCACCCTGGTCTTTGAAAAGGCCTGCACCCTGGTTCACCCCCTGGGCGATGTCCGGGCTCTGATGGTCGATGCTGGTGATGACCGAGCAGGTGCGCCAGTCGAAACCCATCTGAGAAGAGTGGTAGCCGATATCCTTGATGGTGTCCCTGACGATCTGGGGCATATCCACGTAGCACTCGGTGGTGATTTCGCCGGCGATAAAAGCCAAGCCCGTGGTGACCAGGGTTTCGCAGGCCACCCGGCAGGCTTTGTCCTGGGCCATGATGGCATCGAGTATCGCGTCGGATATGGCATCGGCCACTTTGTCCGGATGTCCTTCGGTTACCGATTCGGAGGTGAAAAGAAATTTGTTGGCCATACATGGTCTCCTTTTTTCAAAACGGGGATTTGATTTCAAATGTCAATGATGACATTGTGTTATAAAATGAAAACTAAACCGGCGACCGGCTTTGCTGGGTGTTGAATACGATTCGGAACGCCGCCTGGGGGTTACCTTGCGGTGGCATCTGCTTGGCGGCCGTCAACCCGCGTCATGCCGGGTCCAAGGCCACCTTGCGCGCCACCAGGCCACAGACCATGTCCCGGGCGGTTTCGAGATCCAGCCGGCCCATATTCAACACCAGGTGATAGAGTTGCGGGTTTTCATAATCACTCTTGCCCAGCCGTTTGTAAAGGCTCACCCGTCTTCGATCTTCGTTGACCACCGTCCGATCGGCCTTCTTGCGGGACATGTCATAGCGATCCATCATGAACTTGACGCGGTTCTCAAACTTATTCACCAGCAGGATGTGGACGGCGTCGGGATGGTCATTGAGAATGTACTGGCTCCCCCGGCCAAGGATTACCACGTTGCCTTCATCGGCGAACTGGGCAATGATCAGGACCAGGTAATCCAGATAAATCTGTTCGTCCAGATAGCCGCGCTCATCGGCGAGCACCCGCTCGAGCCATCGCTTGGAAACCATGCTGGAAATCATTCGGGAGAGCTTGCTGCCGGCCTCCTTTTCAAAGGATTCAACCCAGTGGGTGGAAACATTGGCCTCCTTGGCCACGCGCTGAAGAATGTCGCTGTCGGCAAACGTATATCCCAGGGACTCGGCGATTTTTTTGCCAAGGGTGATGCCGCCTGCGCCGAATTGCCTTGAAATGGTGATGACCGCCATGGGTGCCTCCTCAATCTCGTTGCGGGTTAGGATCTTTTTCCACTGCCGTGCCGGCCATTACCCCTCATGGGGAGGAATAAGCAGGATCGGAAATATGGACTGTTCGGCCAGTCCCTTGCTGATGCTTGTTCCCCACCGGTCCTTCCACAGGTTTTTGCGCGGGGAACCGGCAATGATCATGGAAGACTGGCACTCTCTGGCGGCTTTGTCGATCTCCGCGACAATACTCCCGATATAGACGTGGGGTTTGGCCGTTATGCCGCAATCTTCCAGCTCGTCGCACAGGGCATCCAGTTTTTGGCGGCTCTCCTTGCGGGTCTTCTGAATGCCCATGGCCGAGGTTTCCTTCAAATCTTTTTCGCTGGCCACATGGACCACATCGACTTCGCGGATCACCGTTTTAAGGGACTTCAGATAGTCGATGGCCCGCTGGCTGGCCGCGGACCAATTGGTGGCCAGCAGGGGTTTTTCAAAGGGATTCTCGGCCAACGGCCCCTTCTGGGCGAGAAACTTATAGACCAGCACGGGGGTGGCGGAACGATGAACGATTTCGGTGATGTCGGATCCGGAATAAAGCTGCTCAAAGCGCCCTTTTTTTTCCGGACTCAGGACGATCAGATCCACGGATTCCTTCTCGGCCGCCTGAATCACCTGGCCGGCGAAACTGCCGACGACGATATAGACGCCCACCTCCATGCCCTGTTCGAAAAGCGTTTCCGCCCAGTCGATAAATCGGATATTGGCCTTTTCCCGAAGCCTGATTTCAGCACTTTTTTCATAGCCTTTGCCCCGCCGCATGGCCACCTTGTCACGCTCGATGACATTCAGGAAGACCACGTGGTTGAGAGCGGCTTTCTTCAGGTCCATCAGGGACTGCAGCGCATCGAACCGAAGGTTGTCAAAACGGGTGACAAACAACAGTTTTTTTATCTCCATGTCATCTCATCCTCGCCAGCTGTAACGATCAATCCGGCTTCCGGTGGCCGGGATGCTATCCTAACAGCCTCTTAATCTCACGGGCCAGCTCGTCGGGCTCGACGGGTTTTTCCAGGTAGTTTTCCGGTTCGGGCACCGGTTTGTCCCCGAATTCCGTGAGCGCCTTTTGGGAACGCAGAAAGGTGCGTTTGGCCACGCCGGATAGCATGATCACCGGGATGCCGATCAGCGCTTTATCCGTCTTCAACTCGCGATAGAGGCGAATACCACTTTGTTTGGGCATCAATACGTCCAGAATCACCAGATCCGGCCGATCCTTTTTGACGATTGTCAACCCCTCCTCCCCGTTGGCCGCCTCGACGGGCGTATAGCCGCTCTCTTCCACAACCGTGGCATTAAACAGTCTTACATCGGGATCGTCGTCCACAATCAATACTTTTTTGCTCATCTCGAGCCCTCCTTAAAGGTTAACATCGATATGGTAGGCGTTCAAAGGTTCTGGGTTTACGCTCATCCGTTGACCTGGGCTGGGGTACATGATGCGTCCTCGACCTTGAAACCGGTGAACCAGCGCTCAGTTCAGGCTGACGGTGTCCGGCGCCTGGGCCGGAAAGCGTATGCTGAAAGTGGTCCCCTCCCCCTCCGTGGAGGCCACATGGATGGTTCCCTTGTGTTCTTCCACCAGTTTGGCGGTCACCAGCAGGCCCAGCCCGGTTCCCTTGACGCCTTTGGTACTGAAAAATGAGGAGAAGAGTTTGGCCCTGACTTCTTCGGACATACCGCAGCCGTTGTCCGTCACGTCGAAGCGAATGGTCCCGGGATCCTCCCTTTCGGTAGCCACCGTTACCTGATGGTCCTTGTCGACATCAGGGTCAAAGATACATGCATCGATGGCATTTGTCACCAGATTCATCAAACACCGGTGCACGGTGCGCGGGTCCATGACCACCGGTGTGATCCGGTCGGAAAACTGTTTTACCATCGTCACGTCGTGATCCCGCGCCACCCCATCCAGCAGCTCGCACACGTCATCGGCGATGCCATTGGGGTTGCAGGACTCGTACTCGGGCTCCCGCTCCTTGGAGTAGGAGAGCAGATCCATCACCAGGTCTGAGGTACGCGTGATGTTGCGCTGGATCATTTCCCAACCACTGCGCATTTTTTCGGTGTTGTCCCGATCCAGTCCCACATCCATCAGGTAGCTGCCGCCCTTGAACCCGTGGAGGATGTTCTTGATGCAGTGGGCCATGCCGGCAACGGTCTGGCCGACGGCAGCCAACCGTTCGCTGTTTACCAGTTCCCGTTCAAGCCGCTTGATTTCGCGTAGATCCTGAAAAAACGCCACGGTACCCATCATCTTTTTCTTTTCCCGCAGGACCGTGCCTGAAAATCGAACCGGAATGGAATCGCCGGTACTGGCCTTAATTTCACTTTCCATCCAGGGTGAACGCTCGTGGACATCGGCGCCCAAGCCGGTTCGGGTGAGGGTCTCCTGAACCCATTGCGGCAGATAGTCCCGGGCATCTTTGCTGGCCACCACATCAGCGGCGGAGTAGCCGAAGATCCGCTCGGCGGCCGGGTTGAAAATGACGGTTTGCCATTTTTCGTCCGTGGCGATAATGCCGTCATTGGCACTTTTGATCAGTTTGGCCTGGAAGTTGGATTTACGGACAATCTCTTCTTGAAGCAGGGCGTTTTCGATGGTGGCCCCGATGCGATTGCCCATCAGGTCCAACAGGTGCAGTTCCTCCGACGAAAACCGTTCGGTCTCCCTTTCGACGCGCATGACGCCGAGCCCTTTGGTCTCTTTGGCACTGATGGGAATATAGGCAAAGGTGGCACCCGCCGTCTCCGTATCAGTTGAAAAGCGGCCCCGATGATCCCCGGAGCTGTAGACGATGGGTTTGTCGGTGCGGGACACCTTGTCCATAATCTCCGTTTGCGAATCCGGTCCGGCCTGGCCGTAACCCGGATCTGCATAGCAGGCGTTGAAATAACGCAGGTCAAAGCGCCCCCCCTCGCCGGACATGTAAAGACAGACGCTCTCTGCTTTCATGAAATCGCGGATCTCGAGCACCGCCCCTTCGATGCGCTCTTGCAGGGGCAGCGGCGCATTGAGGGCCGTGTAAATGGAATACAGGGTGGACAGTTCACGATTGCGACGGCGTTGCTCCTCTTCAGCCCGTTTGGCCGCGGTGGTGTCCCAGAGCGTCTCGATGGCCCCCACCACGGTGCCGTCGGCGGCCTTGATCGGGGCGGCGGTGAACCAGCACCATCGACCACCGTTTCCCAGCTTGGGAAAAAAAACCTCGGCCTCGTATCCCCCGTCGATAAGGGCGGATTTCTGCCATTTGCCGCCGTAAAGGTCCCAGATCTCCTGATCGCTTTTCTGATCTAGGATGACATCGGCCATGGACGGACGCTCGCTGTCCCAAAAAGGCGCCCACTGGCGGTTGGTGCCCACCATCTCCATTGTGGGATGGCCGGTGAGCTTTTCCAGGGCCTGGTTCCAGTGGGTAATGGTGTGGTCACGGTCCAAAACAAAGGTGGGGATGGTGCTGCCCTGAATGATTTGAGACAGTGCGCGCTGGTTCTCCTCCAGCTTGCGGGTGTATTGCCGCCGGTCGGCCTCGGCCCGCTTTTTGTCGGAGTTGTCCCACAGGGTTTCGATGGCACCGATAACGCTGCCATCGGCGGCCTTGATCGGCGCCGCGGTAAACCAGCACCACTTTCCGCCGTTGCCCAATTTGGGAAAAAAGACCTCCGCTTCGTAGGCACCCTCGATAAGGTCGGATTTTTTCCATTTGCCGCCATAAAGGTCCCAGATCTCCTGGTCGCTCTTCTGATCCAGGATGACATCGGCCATGGACGGACGCTCGCTGTCCCAGAAGGGCACCCACTGGTGGTTGGTACCCACCATCTGGGACGCCGGATAGCCGGTCAGCTGCTCCAACGCCCGATTCCAGTAAATAATCACATGGTCTTCATTGAGCACGAAGGTGGGGATGGTGCTGCCCTGAACGATCTGGGAGAGCATCCGGCGGCTTTCTTCAAGCTCCCGGTTGTAGCGGGTGCGCTGGGCTTCGGACGCCTTTTTCTCGGTGGTGTCCCAAAAGGTTTCGATGGCACCGATGACACTGCCGTCGGCGGCCCGGATGGGCGCGGCGGTGAAAAAGAGCCACTTGCCGCCCTGGCCCAATTTAGGGAAAAAGACCTCCGCTTCGTAGGCGCCGTCGATCAACTCTGATTTTTTCCACTTGCCGCCGTAGAGCTCCCAAATTTCACGCTCGCTGCGCTGATCCAGGATGACGTCGGCCATGGTGGACCGCGCTTTGTCCCAGAACGGTACCCACTGGTTACGGGTGCCCACCATCTTCGCGGAAGAGTAACCGCTCAACCGTTCCAGGGCTTGGTTCCAGTGGGTAACGACGTGTTCCTGGTTCAAGACAAATGTCGGGATGGTGCTGCCCTGAATGATCTGGGCGAGCCGGTTCTCGCTCTCTTCGATGCGGATGATATCCCGGCGGCGCTGGGCGTCGACCTGCTTTTTCTCCGTGGTGTCCCACAAGGTTTCGATGGCACCCATCAGGGTGCCGTCCGAGGCCTTGATCGGGGCGGCGGTGAAAATGAGCCAGCGACCGTTTTCGCCCAGCTGTTCAAAGAACTCTTCGGCCTCATAAGCGCCGTCGACCAGGGCAGACGGTCGCCATTTGGCCCCGTAATACTGGCTGATTTCACCGGATTCCAGCTGATCGAGAATCACGTCCGCCATGATGGGGCGCGCTTTTTTGCGAAAGGGCTTCCAGTGATGGTTGGTCCCCACGATTTCATTGGCGGCAAAACCGGTAAGCTTTTCCAGGGCCTGGTTCCAGTGGGTGACGATGTGGTTCCGATTGATCACGAAAGTTGGGGTGGTGCTGCCCTGGATGATCTGATGCAGCGCCTGCTCTTTTTCCTCCAACTCTTTGACGTGCCGCCGGCATTCATTGTCTGTACGTTTGTTTTCCGTGGTGTCCCAAAAGGTCTCCATGGCCCCGATCACGGTTCCGTCCGGTGTTTTTAGCGGCGTGGCGGTAAACCAGCACCACCGGCCCCCTTTTCCCAGCTTGGGGAAAAAAATTTCGGCCTCGTAGGCGTCTTCAATGAGCTTGGATTTTCGCCATCGCTCGCCGTACAGCTCGTGGAGTTCCTGTTCACTGTGCTGCTCCATGATCACGTCGGCCATACAAGGCCGGTCATTTTCCCAAAAGGGCTTCCACTGATGCCGGGTACCGATCATCCTGGCGGCCGGATAGCCGGTCAGCGCTTCGAGGGCCCGATTCCAGTGGGTGATGACGTGATCCCGGTCGAGCACGAAGGTGGGAATGGTGCTGCCCTGAATGATCTGCGACAGGGTCCGCTCGCTCGCTTCGATGCGGCGGGTGTAATTGCGCCGTTCAACCTCAGCCCGCTGATTTTCGGTGTTGTCCCAAAGGGTTTCGATGGCCCCGATGATGGTGCCGTCGGACGCCTTGATCGGAGCGGCGGTAAAAAAGAGCCACAAGCCGCTCTCTCCCAGGTGATCGAAGTATTCTTCCGCCTCGAAGCCGCCTTCCACCAGCGTGGAGGGTCGCCACTTGGATCCGTAGTAGTGGTCGATTTCACCCGTCTCCAGCTGATCTAGAATCACGTCCGCCATGATCGGCCGTTCCTGCTTGCGGAAGGGCTTCCAGTGATTCCGGGTGCCCACCATGGTCTCAGCGCTGTGGCCGGTGAGCACTTCCAGTGCATGGTTCCAGTGGGTGACCACGTGATCGCGGTTGATGACGAAGGTGGGGATGGTGCTGCCCTGAATGATCTGGGAAAGGGATTTTTCCTTTTCGTAGAGTTCGGTTTCAATCTGCTTGAAACGGCGGTTGCGCTGCATCACGATGTCCGCCGTTTTAAGAAAGCATTGATGAATTCTCGTCTTGACGGTCTCGACGGTAAAGGTGCCGGCGCTCAGGGCGTCCAGGGCCTCCTGCCGGATGGTTTCCAGCTGCAGCAGGTCCCAAAGAAAACGTGAATCCTGGTGATCGATCAACGCCACCCCCGCCGGTTTGACCCGCGCGATGGTGCGGGCCAGTTCAAGGTCCCAGGTGACCTCGATGATGGTTTCCAGCCCCTCCAGGAGGCAAAGTTCCCGATAGTCACTGCAGGTATAGATCCCCATGGAACGGGCATAGACCATACCCACCGCCTGATCGTTGAGGTCGGCGACACCCAGAACGGTAGGGTGCCGGTCCTTGAAATGGTCGCCGAACAGGTGTCGCAGCAGCTTGTCGCAGAATCTGCCGCCGCCGACAATCGCAATTTTAGCATGTTCGATGGACTGGATCATAAAACCTTTTTTTCAAGGGACGATTGTTTGTTTGCGCTAAGGAATCAGCAGTACCGGCAACTCACTCAGCTCGGCGATCTGGTGGGAAACGCCTCCCAGCCAGTACTCATGAAACCAGTCTTTTCCGGTTCGCCCCATGACGATCATGGTGGCACCGAAATCTCTTGACATCTTGATGAGTTCCTCCACGGTACGGCCCATCGCCAGATGATATTCGCTCTGAATGCCGGCTTCGTCAACCTGGCGGCAATAGGCTTGAAGGCGTTTTTCACTTTCCTCTTCAAGACGCGCTAAGGCCGGCGGTTCTAAATTTTTGACTCGCCGGGCACCCAGCACATGAGTGACGATGATTGTTTCCACAAGCCCTTTCAAGGCCAATGTTGCATCCAACGCACGCCTGGAAGGATCCGACCAATCCGAGGCCAGCAGCGGGCGTTTCCAGATATCTTCATTGGTTCGCATCAGGGACTCGCCCTGCCATTCATAATGCACCATGTACTTGCTCATGAGCACCGGGACTTCGCTGCGGCGCAGGATGTCCAGGACATGGGTGCCCACATACACTCTTTCCAGGGCCGTGCGCTTCTTCCGGCCCACCACGATCAGATCAGCCTTCTCCTCTTTTGCCATATTCAGGATCTCGGCATTGGTTGTCCCCACCTCGATCCGCTGGTGAAATTCAATCTGCGGGTCGCCGATCGTCTGAATCCAGTCGTCAAATTGCATGCGGGCCTCCTCGCGCATGCGTTTCTCGTCTGCTTTCAGCGTGCCGCCATAAGGCACGAAGGCCACATCCTCCCGCGGAATCACGTGGGCCAGAATCACCTTTTTGAGTCCGGCCGCCTTCAATTCGAGAAGGCTCTTCAGCGAGTTGAAGGCCAGCTCCCGAAAACGGGTATGAAAGAGAAGGGTATTGAATGCCATTGTCGGCCTCCCGTTTCTAAAAATAGATAAAGGATACCAGCGCAAATGACGGCAGCAGGAACACCGCCGCATATTTCAGGATATACCCGAAGAAGCTGGGCATGGGCGTACCGGCCTCTTCGGATATGGAACGGACCATAAAGTTTGGCGCGTTGCCGATATAGCTGCATGCCCCGAAAAAAACGGCACCGGCGGAGATGGCTTTCAAGTACAGGGCCTTGTCCGTCATCAGCAACGGAACCGCCTGGGCTTCGGCCATTCCCGGATAGTGGCTGCCCAGGGCCGTGTTGAAAAAGGTCAGATAGGTGGGGGCGTTGTCCAGAAAACCGGACAGGGCGCCGGTGACCCAGAAGTAGTGCACCGGTTCCTTCACGGCGGTGATTAGAAAAGCCAGCTGGCCGTTGGCGCCGGCCTTTAGAATCAGCAGACAGGGAATCATCGTAATGAAGATGCCCACGAACAGGTAGGCCACCTCGATGATCGGAAACCAGGTGAAGTCGTTGTCTTCACGTATTTCCAGGTCGGTGGTGGTCATGGAGAGAAGGCCCATGACGATCAGCAGGCCGTCCCTGACCCAGTCCTGAACCCCCCGGTGAACCCCCAGCAGATTGACATGGCCCCAGTCGACCATGCCGCTCATCAGCACGGCGCCGATGATGCCGGCCAGAAAGATGAAATTGTGAACCCCAACCAGCTTCAAGGGTGTTTTTTCGGCTTCATCCACAGGAACGCGCCCGGTTTCCTTACGGTAATGGAAAAGATCCAGAAAGAAATAGATCACCAGCAACACTCCGGCGACGGTCGCCATGTGGGGTAAAATAGCAAATGTCCAGAAAAAGGTGACGCCATGCAAAAATCCCAAAAAGAGCGGCGGGTCTCCCAACGGGGTCAGCGATCCGCCGATGTTGGCCACCAGGAAAATGAAAAAAACCACCATAAACGTGCGGTTCTTGCGGTAATTATTGGCCCGAAGAAACGGCCGGATCAGGAGCATGGCGGCTCCGGTGGTGCCCATCCAGGAGGCCAGCAGGGCGCCCAACGCAAGGATGATCACATTGACCACCGGTGTTCCCCGCAGCGAGCCCTTTAAGAGGATGCCGCCTGAAACGGTGTACAGGGACCACAGCAGGATGATGAAGGGCACATAGTCCGCCAAGATAATGTGGATGATTTCATACAGGGCGGTGCCCTGGTAAACGTATAGAAATGGGCCGGCCATCGCCGCCGCCCAAAAGGCTGACACCTTGCCAAAGTGGTGGTGCCAGAACTCCGGGGCCAGGAGCGGAAACAAGGCGATGGATAACAGCATGCAGGCAAAGGGGACGCAACTCCACAACGGCAGGACCGGGCCCAGGTCTTCATGACCATGCTGGCCCCCCTGGTCTGTCGCGACGTGGCCACCTTCCGCACCTTCCGTTGGATGCTCAGCGGGCGATGACTCGGCCGTTGTTGGATTGCCTTCGAGATGGCCGCCGGGCGGGTGTTGCGCTTCGGATGCCGACACCATGGGTGCCTGGGCAGTCTGGGCAAGCGAAAGGGCGACGAACCATAGCGTGAGAATAATCAACCGTCTGCAGGATGTGCTCATGGGCGGTCTGGCCTCCCCGTTGGGAACCAGGGCCAACGCAAGGGTCGGCCCATGTCGATGAAAATGGCGATCGCCAACTGATCCGATAGGAAAACCCGGGGGCAGGGTCAGCCAGCTCGTTAAACCGTTGCTCAGATCTGCCAGTCGTCTAAAGGAAGCGCCCTCTTGAGGCGGCAATGGCTTTCACTGTTCCTTCCGATGTCTGTCCTGTGCATTTTTCTTTCATCCGGTCGATCCGGCCAGTCTATGAATCCAACAGACGACCGGGGTTGTCACGCTTTCGAGATATCGTCTAACCATAAGATATGAAATGAAATGCAGGTCTTGCATACTACGGTTTTCGTTGTATTGTCAACTGGTTTGGCCGGTGCGTCAGGCATGGTGGCAACGCGCTGATCAAGCCGTCGGCGACAGCTGAAAACAAGCCGTCAAACGGCATGCCGGGATGTGGCCAGGATTGTCGGTAGTGCGCCAGTCCCCGTAATTATTGACCTCGCAGTTGGTGTTGTCGCCCCAGCCGGTGAAGATCATTTTGCCGATGACCACTATACCATTGATCAATCAGCGCGGTTCAGTGTACAAATCCGGCGCCGCCCCGATATTCCAGGAAAGGTTGACATTGCACAAGATACACACCTCAGGGCTGATCGATATCCATGTGGCCGTGTTGCTTTTCGGCCTTGCCGGACTGTTCGGTAAATTTCTGGCGCTGCCCGCGTGGTGCATCGTTCTGGGCCGCACTGGGTTCGCCGCGATCGCCTTAGGTGCGGTCTTGTTGCTGACCCAACCGAACAAACATCCCAAAAACCCGAAGACCATGGGGTTGTTCGGCATTCTGGGGTTAATCCTGGCGGTTCATTGGATTACCTTTTTTCATGCCATCCAGGTTTCCAGCGTGGCGGTGGGCCTGCTGGCCTTTTCCACCTTTCCGGTGTTCATCACCTGCCTCGAGCCCTGGTGGTTTAAGGAAAAACGTCGTCCGATGGATATGGTCACGGCCCTGTTGGTCGTGTTGGGATTGTGCATCATGGTCTATCCGTCCTCTATTGGCGGACAGGTTTTTTCCGGTGCCTGTTGGGGGGGCCTCTCCGGATTCACATTTGCCATCCTCTCTCTGTTGAACCGCAAATGGGTAAGGGAATACCCGCCGGTAGTCATCGCCTTCTACCAGAATGCCGGTGTGACCCTGCTGCTGCTTCCTATGATGGCATGGGTCAATGTGCCTATCGATACCGGTCAGCTGGGCTTGCTGGCCCTTTTGGGAGTGGCCTGCACGGCCCTGTCCCACGCCCTGTTTATTCGCGGACTGACTTTTGTCCGCGCCCAGCTGGCTTCCTTGATCGCCTGTCTCGAACCCGTGTATGGCGTCCTCTTCGCCTATTTGTTGCTGCATGAAATACCGTCGGTCCACACCCTTGCCGGAGGTGGTGTGATTTTGATGACCACGCTGCTGGCCATGGTTCGTCGGGCGACGATTTGACAATTGCAGCGGATCGTGAAATGCACCAACAGCGTTAGTGAAGCCATTACTTTTGGAGCGGCCCGTGAAAGCAGATACCAATCCCGACATCATCATCGATTTTATTACCGGGGAACCGGTGCCGAATACGGGGGCCGAGGCCAACCGTCAGCAGGTGGAACGATATCTGATCGAAGTCAAAGGCTATCGGCGTGAAGATGTGATCGTGGATGCCCCGATTGATGTGGAGATCGACGGGGACCTGTATCGGTCGGCGGTAGACCTGATCATTAAAATCGAGAACAGACCATTAATCGCCGTCAAATGCGCGGCCGGCGCACTAGGATCAAGAGAGCGCGAAATCGTTTCGGCGGCGAGGCTTTACGGTTTGTCTCCGTTGCCGCTGGCGGTGGTGTCCGACGGATCCGGCGCAACGGTTTTGGATGCGGTGACCGGAAAGAAAACGGGGGACGGACTCGCCGCCATCCCAACCAGGGACGAGGCGGTGATCCTTTCCCAGGCAGATCCGCCGACCCCGGTAGCACCCGACCGCCTGGTCAGGGAGCGGCTGGTGTTCCGGTCCTATGATTCCATGAATGTCAATAGACGTAGACGGGAGAGCTGAGATACGATCACGGTTCATTCCTCAAAGTCATAATTACGCACGATCTTGTCGGTAAACCGCATCAACGGGCCGCGTCGTTCAACTGCATAGCGGCGAAGCCGATCCCACCACCCGCCTCCCATCAGGACCCGATGGATCGAATAATCCCGGGTGTCGATAAGACCGTTGATCTCGATCTGTTCGATGCCGACATCTCGGTAGGCCGGACCCAGCATCATGGCGGCAGCGATCACGTCGATGGCGTGCGCTTTGGCCAGCACCCGGCTGTAAATCTTGGAAAGGGCGACCGGTCGGCTGTCGTACCGCAGGCTCTTGGCAATGCCCACGATCCGGGCCACCGGGAAGCAGTGCAGCTCCACCGCGCATCCGTATTCCTTTTTCATGACCAGAAACGGCGTATTGTTGGTCACCACCAGCAGGTCCACGTCGTTGGGAAGGTGGTCGCCGGGGTCACCGGCCAGGTGTCGGGCCAGCGAGCCGAACAACAACAGGGTTTTGGGGTGATATTCTGTAAGATCTGCTTTAATCCGCTCAATGGCGGACAGCATTGGTGCCAGATGATGGTCGTTTTCCACCATGCCTCGCAGTTGGCAAAAAGGTTGATCCCCCCCGCGGCAAGCCGCGGGGAATGTGCTGCCTGTACCGGCAGTGCTGCGCAGCACCGAAAGGATGACCGTCTATTTTCCGTTCGCTCGCTAACCCCGCCGCACGCGGCGGGGAGTGCGCTCGCTATCGCGGTTCAGACAAGCCGCGGACGGGAAGGATGATCGTAGCGGGACCAACAGGGAAAGGCAAGGCCGCGCCGTCTGCCTGAAAGATATGGGAAACGGCGCATCGGGTTGCGTTCAGTTAGCCGGGGCTCTAATGGCCGGCCACTTCTTTACCGCAATGTTTGCAGACCTTGGCGCGCTTTTTGATAATTTCCGCGCAAAAAGGGCACTCGCGGGTATAGAATCGTTCGTGGATTTTTTTCACCGTGGCATCCACCTGCTCCTGCAAACGCTGGTTGCCGAATTTGAGGTTGCGGATAGGTTCGATGGCCTCCAACTCGCCGATATCCCCGATCATTTCGGCCGCCTTGAGACGAACCCGCACCGGTTCAGCAGAATCCATGAGCAGCCTCAGAATCGTCACACCGTCCTGGTTCACGTAACAGTCGGCAAGAATCGAGAATCCTTTTTTGATGTTTTGTTTCAGGGCCTCTTCTTCGGCAAGCACCTGATCGTCAATCACCTGGCCGGTTGCCCCAACCGGGCTGAATACGGGCATCAGCTCGAATTGATCGGTACCGGGATAGTTCATACAGCGGTATGACGCGTGATGGGCGTAGTTTTCCATCATGTCGTCCCATCCCTGGGTGTACAACGGGCATTCGTCATTAAAGCACATGAACAGGTAGGGTGTCCCCCACCCCAGACCGTCGCCGACGTTAATGGACGGCACCTCCCAGATGCTCATCTGGGCATTGCAATGGGGGCAGGCCGGCCGTGCCATACCCTTTACTTTCTCAAGAACTTCTTCTTTGGTTTCAAAAGCCATCTGCAGGCCTCCATCATGTATGGTATATCGGGATCTGAAACGCCAGGCGCTAAACATTAGCGGTTAATCTAAGTCGTGGTTGAGTATTGTCAACCGAGGTGAAAGCAGGCCCGTTCTGTCCATCCGAAAACCATCGGACACCCGAACAGAAAATAAATGCCAACGATGGCTAAAGTTTTCCCCACCGGGTGCCGATATATAAACCGATATTTTTGTGTACCATCCGGCGATGCCGGAAATCGCTCTTCAACCAGGGGGAACCACCCGAAAAATCAGCACCGGCGTTTCCATCGGACATGCGTAAAAAGGAGAGGCATCATGGAAATCAATCCCAACCATCAGGTCAGGGGGCTGGAAGCCGCGACAAAAATAAGTGACGTCAAACGCGAAAAAGAAGATGCACCGGGTCGGCAGGCGGCCCAGACCGAAGAAAGCCCGGATTATCGGATCAACTTGTCCGATGGGTCCAAGATGGCCGTCAACGAGCCCACCCGGGCTCAGTCACCCGGTCAGGGCAGCGAAAATGCCGACCTTTCCGAGGAAGACGCTGCCCAGGTGGCCCGACAGACCGCCGAGTGGTTGTCCCAAACCAACCTCTCCATTACCAATCTCGCGATGCAGAAGACGGTTGACCTTTTCACCTGAGAACAACTGCATACGGGCGGCAGTAAAATAAGCGCCTTATTTAACCTGGCCGGTTTTGGCCGTCATCAAAAAAAGCCGGGCGTGAATCACACTCCCGGCCGGCTTTCATGGTTTGCGCAGATCAGTCGGTTACCATCCCCAGGTCAGGTACTGGTGAATCGAATCGGCCGCCTTGCGGCCGGCACCCATGGCCAGGATCACCGTCGCCGCGCCGGTCACAATGTCGCCACCGGCCCAGACCCCCTTTTTGGTCGTTTTTCCGGTTTCCGGATCGGCAACGATGTAACCCCACTTGTTTAATTGCATGTCCGGGGTGGATTGGGTCAGCAGGGGGTTGGCCCCGGAGCCCACCGCCACGATGACCAGGTCGGTGTCCATGTGAAACTCCGATCCCTTGATGGCGATCGGACGGCGGCGGCCGGAGTCATCGGGTTCGCCGAGCTCCATTTTCAGGCATTCCATGCCGGTGAGCCGGCCCTTCTGATCGCCTTTGAACCGGGTGGGATTGGTCAGCAGGAAGAACTCGATGCCCTCCTCCTCGGCATGGTGGATCTCGGCGGCCCTGGCCGGCATTTCATCCCGGGATCGGCGGTAGACGATCTTGACGCTGTCCGCGCCCAGGCGCATGGCCGTTCGGGCCGAGTCCATCGCCACATTGCCGGCGCCAAGGACCACCACGTTTTTTCCCCTGGGAATCGGGGTGTCCACATCCGGATAGCGGTAGGCTTTCATGAGATTGGCCCGGGTGAGGTATTCGTTGGCGGACAGGATGCCGATCAGGTTCTCGCCGGGCAGGTTCATGAAGCGGGGCAGCCCTGCGCCCACGCCTAAGTAGACGGCTTCGTAGCCTTCTTCAAACAGCTCGTCCAGGCTGACGGTTCGACCGACCACGGCGTTCACTTCAACCTTGACGCCCAGGCGTTCCAGGAAATTGATCTCCTGGGCCACGATGGCCTTGGGCAGACGGAATTCGGGAATGCCATAGACCAGCACGCCGCCGGGCTTGTGGAAGGCCTCCAGAACAGTGACATCGTATCCTTTTTGAATCAGGTCCCCGGCCACGGTGAGGCCGGAGGGACCCGAGCCCACCACGGCCACCTTTTTACCGGTGGATGCCGCTCGGGGAGGCAGGGCGCCCGTACCGTTTTCCCGCTCCCAGTCGGCCACAAACCGCTCCAGGTTGCCGATGGCCACGGGCTCGCCCCGTTTGCCCACGATGCACTTGCCTTCACATTGGATCTCCTGGGGGCAGACCCGGCCGCACACGGCGGGAAGCGCGTTTTTGCTCCAGACGTGCCGGATGGCACCAGTGAAGTCGCCCTGGTTGATCAGGTCGATAAAGCCGGGGATGTCCACGCTCACCGGACAGCCGTCCACACAGCCGGGCTTTTTGCACTGCAGGCATCGGGCCGCCTCTTCCTGGGCCATGGCGACCGTGTAGCCGGTAGGCACTTCCTCGAAATTCCGTTTTCTGATTTCCGGTTTTTGTTCGGGCATCGCCACGCGGGATGCCTTTTCTTTCTTAGCCGCTTTTTCGGTCATTTTTTCCTCCATCGCAACAATCGCCGGGCGCTGCTGTGCTTGCAACCCCTTCATCCCAACGTAATTTGTCTCGGTCTGGCCTGAAAAAATTTTTCTTTTTCTAATGGCTGGTCAGATCGCGTCCCGAAGCGTGCAGAAGTCCTCGTAGCAGGCCTTCTCATCCTCACAATACGCCTGCAGGCGAAGCATCAACTCATCGAAATTGACCAGGTGGCCATCGAATTCAGGGCCGTCCACACAGGCGAATTTGGTTTCACCGCCAACGGTTACCCGGCAGCCTCCACACATGCCGGTACCGTCGATCATGATGGGATTCAGGCTGACCAGGGTTTTGACCTCGAAGGGCCGGGTGAGGTTGGCCACGGCCCGCATCATGGGAACCGGCCCGATGCCCACCACCAGCTTGACGTCTCCGGCTTCCAGCACCTCCTTGAGGACATCGGTGACAAACCCATGATGCCCGTAGGTACCGTCATCGGTGCAGACCCGCAGGTCGTTGGATGCGGCTTTCATCTGGGATTCGAGAATCAGCAGGTCTTTGGTCCGCGCACCGATGATGCAGGTAACATCGTTGCCGATCTGTTTCAGGGCGCGGGTGATGGGGTGCAACACGGCCACGCCGGTACCACCGCCCACGCACACCACCTTGCCCAGTTTTTCAAGATGGGTGGGCTTGCCCAGCGGGCCGATGACATCCTGGAAGGCATCGCCGACCTTGAGCGTCTTGAACAAGGCCGTCGATTTTCCCACGACCATGTAAATGATGGTCAGGGTGCCTTTGTCCGGATCCGTGTCAGCCATGGTCAAGGGGATCCGCTCCCCATCCTCATTGGCCTTCAGGATCACGAACTGCCCGGGCTTGGCTTTCTTGGCAATCAATGGGGCCTCGATCTCATTTAAAATAACGGTCCCTTCGGCCATCTCCTCCCGTTTTACGATCTTGAACATGTGCGTCCTCCAGAATTTTCGTTGTCGTTGCGGCCGTCTTGCCGCAAAATATATCCTTTATTATTCGGCTGAACGTGGCTACTATACATACCCTAGTTTTGAAATCAAGCTCAAAACACGCGGCTGATCGATATTCTTCTGACATTAATTTAACTGTTTATATATGTTATAACTATTGACGCAATTGGATAGGTCATGAATATTTTTGACAGCCACTGCCACCTGGATGATCGATCATTCGAACCCGATTTTGAGGATGTGCTGCATCGTGCCGCTGCGGCAGATGTCCACCGCATGCTGGTTGTCGGCACCGACGAACGCTCCTCAAACCGGGCCGTGAATCTGGCCAACACGCATCCGGGTATTTTTGCATCGGTGGGTATCCATCCCCACGACGCCCGCTCCTGCAACCAAGAGGCCCTGGCCCATCTCACCGCCCTGGCATCCGACCCGAAAGTGGTGGCCTGGGGGGAAACCGGCTTGGATTTCAACCGCATGCATTCCTCCCGCAAGGACCAGGAGCGCTGTCTGATCCGCCAACTGGAAGTTGCCGATACCCTAAACCTGCCGTTGATTTTCCACGAACGGGACAGCCAGGGGCGCCTGCTGGAGATCCTCGGGGCCACCGCCGGCAACCGGCAACCGGCGGTGGTCCATTGTTTCAGCGGGACAGAGGCGGAGCTGGGCCGGTACCTGGAGATGGGGTTTTTCATTGGTATCACGGGAATCGTCACTGTCAGCCAACGGGGAAACGCCCTGAGGCAGATGATTCCGTCCATTCCGGCGGATCGGCTCTTGATCGAGACCGATGCACCCTATTTGACACCCACCCCCCAACGCAACAAGTTTCGGCGCAACGAACCGGCATTCGTTCGCGAGGTGCTGTGGAAGGTGGCCGAGGTCCGAGGGGAGAATCCGAAAAGCCTGGCGGAACAAATTTGGACCAACACCTGCCGGCTATTTCGCATCGATCCGTCAGTTTATGCGTTCAAGGTTCAGCGTTCAGCGGTTCAGTTTACCCCTAACCGGTGAACCTTGAACCTCTGAACGGTTCCATTCATGCGGCCATGAGATGCTGCACGGCCTTCTCCAGACCGTCGATGGAGAGTTCGAACATGGGGAAAATCTGGCGGATCATCATAATGGTGCGGGTGTAATTCCACATGGTGGCCGATACCGGATTGAGCCATACGCTGTGGGGAAAGGTGTGCACGAGCATGCGCAGGCACTCGATGCTGGGCTGTCCGCTGCGGTCCTGGACGTAAATGGAACCATCCCGGGACATCAGTTCGTAGGGTGCCATGCTGGCATCCCCCACCACGATGAGCCTGGTTTCCGGGTCCATGCGGGACAGTTCGGTCATCCGGACGGGTTTGCGATAGCGGGCCGCATCCTGCCAGACGGTGTCGTAGATGGTGTTGTGGAAAAAGAAGGTCTTGACCTCCTTAAACTGGGCGCGGGCGTAGTCGAACAGCGTCTGCACCACGGACACGTATGGATCCATGGACCACCCGCCGTTGTCGATGGCCAGGATCACCTTGAGCCGATCCTTCATGCGGCGGTCGAAAGCGATCTCGATCTCTCCACCGTTTTTCATGGTGCGGTAGATACTCTCACGGATGTTCAGCTCATCATGGGGGCCGGCGGGCACCATGTTGCGCAGCCGCTTCAGTGCTTCGCCCACCATGGCCTGGGTCAGGGGACCCGACAGGGAATAATCCTTGTAGCGGCGCTCCAGAGCAACTTTGACGGCCGACTTATTGCGCGACACCCCTCCCACCCGCATGCCCCCGGGGTGAAAGCCTGAGTGTCCCACGGGCGAGGTACCGCCGGTGCCGATCCATTTGCTGCCCCCGTCGTGGCGTCCATCCTGGTCCTTTAGGCGTTCTTTGAAGTACGCGATCAGCTCTTCCGGGGTCATGCGGTTGAGCTGATTTTCATCCATGCCCAGGGCAGCGGCCATGGCCTTGGGATCCTTGAGCCACTGCTCAAGCAGGGCCCGGGCCATGTCGTCGATCGCCAACCCCTCCACGTCGGGCAGTTCGCTCCCCTGAAAATGGTGCGCGAACACCTGGTCGAAAAGGTCGAAGTAACGCTCGCTCTTCACCAGAATGGTCCGCGACGCGGTATAAAACTCGTCCAGCGAGGATATGAGCTGCTGAGCCAGGGCCCGGTGCAGGGTTAAAAATGCCGTGGGGCTGACCGGCACCCCCATCTCTTTCAGCTTGTAAAAAAAGTCCAAAAACATAATCAGAACATCTTTCGGCGGTTGACAAAGGCGCTGGCCCGTTCGTAATCACCGCTTTTTTTGAACAACACGCCGAGAAAGGGCACATCGCCCTTGGCCAGCCGTTTGGGCTTGAAATCGGGATCGGCGTTCAGGGCGCGTATCCAGTTGATCAGCTCCCGGGTGGCCGGCCGTTTTTCCACGGCCTCCAATTCCCGCATATGGTAGAAGGCAGCGATGGCGTTGCCCACCAGATCATCGTCGATGTCGGGAAAATGCACACCGATGATTTTGCGCATCATCTTGGGGTCCGGAAAGGCGATGTGGTGAAAGTTGCAGCGGCCCAGAAAGGGATCGGAGAGATCCTTTTTGGCATTGGAGGTGATGATGATTACCGGCCGGTGCCGGGCCGACAAGGTTTTGTCGATCTCGATGATGTCGAATTCCATCTGGTCCAGCACATCCAGCATGTCGTCCTGAAAGTCGGTGTCCGCTTTATCGATTTCGTCGATGAGCAGCACGGTCCGATGGTCGGCCACGAACGCCTGACCGATTTTACCCATCTTGATATACTCTTCGATGTTGCTCACATCCCGCCGGCTGTCGCCGAATCGACTGTCGTTGAGCCGGGTCAGCGTGTCGTACTGGTACAACGCCTCCACCAGCTTCATGCTGGATTTGACGTTGAGCACAATCAGCGGCATGTTGAGGCTCTCGGCAATGGCATGGGCCAGCATGGTTTTTCCTGTGCCGGGCTCGCCCTTGAGCAGCAAGGGCATTTCCAGGGACATGGAGATATTGACGATCTGGGCCAGTTCTTCATCCAGCACGTATCGGGTCGCCCCGGTAAAGGACGCATCTGATGGTTGGGCGGTCATGCACACCTCTCTCAAGAATAAATGGTAAACTGAATTACAGGCGTCAAGAATATCTTATGGGGAAGGCCAGGGTGAAAAGGCTGTAAGGCAATAAGCCGACGACCGATAACCCACCAAAGCTTTATCTCAAGGCCTGTAGAAGGTTTCGCGAACAGTTACCGACAGATCCCGGGTTAGCGCAAGCACCCGGCGTGCCAGGTCAAGCGTCAGGGCGCCGACACCGCAACTGGGGGTGATGAATGACTGGGCACGCAGGGTCGCCGGAGCGATGCCCAGCGATTCAATCTGACGGAACCGCTCCATCATCGATGTACACAGGGACTCGACGGTCTCCCGTTCGATCTCCTCGGGATTCACTGTGGGAACGATGCCCCAGGCAAGAAACCGCCCGGATTCCAGAAACGCGCGAATCTGGGAGCCGTAGAGCACAAATCGATCAAAATAGGCGTAGGCGTCAAAGTTGACGATATCGGCACCGGATTCCAGCACCAGGGACCAGTCCGTATTGGCGCACACGTGGATGCCGGCCAGTCCACCATCGGTGTGGATCGCGTCAACCACTTCCCGGAGACAATCGAGGATCTCCGTTTTGGAAATGCTGATCAGTTCGGACGAACCAAAACCGGCCAGGGCCGGCTCATCGATAAAGATGATCACCGGGCATCCCGGCCCGGCGAGGGTACGAATCTGCCAGCGGGCGTTGAGGGCCAGATGTTTGACCGCCGCCTCGCGCAGGGTTTCATTGTAGAAAATCGCCCGGCCGTCCTGGTCCTTAACGCCGGTGCAGAAGGTAACCGGGCCGGTAACCTGCCCTTTGACCGCCTTGGGTTGCGTCTCCAGCCGGGCCAACGCATCCAGCAGGGCCGCCACACCCTTGCCGGTGGTCTCCGTCAGCGCAAAACGGGAGGCGGGGAGCCTTTCTGGATCCTCATGGGTTGACATGTAATCTTCGAAAAACAAGAGCAGGTCATTGTCGAAGGATTCGGCGGCGGTGTCAATGAAGGTTTTGCCGCCATGGCTGACCACGCCCGGCATTCCCGGCAGAAATTGCGGCACCATGCCCTCTTCCGGGAACGCCGGCAGCTGTATCCAAAGCGGAATGGCCGGCGTGTAGGTCATGATCAGACGGGAGGCCGCCAGGTGGTCTTTCATGGGAAGGCTGCCAATCAGGAGCGGCAGGCAGTCGGGTGTGAACGTCTGAAGCATCGGTGGTTCCTTTCACTGACTTAACGATACGCCGCTTTTACCATGGCGGCGGCGGTTTAACAAGGATCCGGTGACGCGCTTCCCGAAAATCAGCAACCGGCATACTTCTTTTTTCAGTCATCCGGACGGTGGCTTACACATTCGCCTGCGGCAGGGGCCATGGGTCGACAATGCATGTCCACGATCTCGTTCAATTTCAATCGGCACCTTTTCACACGGCTCGGATTGACACCCATGGGACACAATGATATTGTCTGGCCTTACATCATACACTTCATGCGATCGCGGCGGGCAAGCCATGGGAAACCTTATCTCCCTTGATGAAAAACTTAAGCGCACCCAAAAAAAACAAGATGCCATCATCCGGAAAAGGAAGCTGTTGGCCGTCCGGAAAATTTTCCGATGTACGCACTGCGTTGCCAAATGCGAAAAATGCGGTGTCCAGATTACGGCGGGAAACAATCCGGGAGTGCCGGGATACAGGGTCCCCTATAATTTTTGCGACAGCTGTTCCGAAGAGTACGTTGAGTATATCGAAACACTCAAAGGCAAGAAAAACGAGGCCTTTTACTGGCACAACGATTCCTGGATGAAGGTGTGGTCCTCCTGGATCGAACACCAGGGTGCCGTTGACAGCTATTTGAAGTCAAAAGAGTTTGAGCGGCTGCTCGAAGAATTGAAACCGAACCAGACCTGATTGGGCACAACCCACCAGCGCAACGGCAGGCCGGACCGGTATTATCACGTTTGCATGCGGTTTACCACAGGAGGAACCTATGTTTGGAATCGGAATGCCGGAATTAATCATTATCCTGGTCATCATTCTTATCATCTTCGGCGTCGGCAAACTGCCGGAAATCGGAGGCGGCATGGGAAAGGCCATCCGCAATTTTAAAAGTGCCTCCAAGGAAGCAGAAAATGAGACGCCGGAAAAGCTGGAAGAGGATAAAAAAGTGTAGCCGTTGATTTCTGAAAGGACTGGTATGCCATTCAAGCCGGCCCGGCGGGAGTTAAACCACCCTGCCGATCCGGCTTTTTTTAATGGATCCAGGCATCCACCGAATCGATGGCCATCGCCGCCTTACCGGCTACCCAGGGTGGCCATCCTGTCCTCTGGCCGCATCCCCTGTCCGGGTCACGGACTGACGATGTGGCTCCGATCAAGAAAAGCGATGCGATCAACCCCTCTTGAAACGGTAAATTGAACCTTCCCCGCAAGGGTCAAAATCGATTTTCAGTTCGCTCGCCATCGCGGTTCAACAGCTCGTTTCATCGATCTTTCCAGCGCTTGACGACCTCCAAAAACTGATCCCCGAACCGTTCCAGTTTGCGCTGGCCGATGCCTGAAATGTCCAGCAGGTCATCCGGGGTGGCGGGGCGGCGGACCGCCATCTCCTTGAGGGTCTTGTCATGGAAAATCACGAAGGGAGGGACGCCCAATTCCCTGGAAAGGTCCAGCCGAAGCTGCCTCAACTGTTCCCACAGTGCCAGTGGCACGGCGTCGCTCTCCGCGACGACCGCCGTTCTTGCGGTTTTTTTGCTGAATGCCGCGTTGACCGATTCCGCATCCCTGCGGAAGACAACCGGCGCCTCGTTCTTAAGAATTTTCCAGCTGTTTTCGTTCAGGCGAAATCCGCTCCTGGCGGCCAGATCGGTGTCCAGACAACCCGCGGCCAGCAGCTGGCGAAATACCGAATGCCACTGCTTCGGCGACAGTTCCCGGCCCACGCCGAAGGTTTTGATGCGATGATGACCGAATCGTTCCATGCGCGCGGTGGCTTTGCCTGTCAGCACATCGATGAGATAGACCGCGCCGAAGCGCTGGCCGGTGCGGTAGACGCAGGACAGGGCCTTCTGGGCGGCGACGGTGCCGTCCCAGGTGTCAACCGGCTCGGTGCAATTGTCGCAGCAGTCGCACGGGGGGGCATATGACTCGCCGAAATAGCCCAAAAGCCCTTTTCGACGGCATTCGGGGCTTTCGCAGAAGCCCAGAAAAGCCCCCAGCTTACGTTGTTGGACCGATTTAAATGCCTCGTTTGCGTTGGAAAGGTCCTGCAGGTTGCGCATGGCCACCACATCGGACATCGAGTAAAACAGCCAGGCCTCGGCCGGCTGCCCGTCTCGACCGGCACGACCCGTCTCCTGGTAGTAGGCCTCCATGCTCGACGGCAGGTCCAAGTGAATGACAACACGGATATCCGGCTTGTCGATGCCCATGCCAAAAGCGACGGTGGCCACCATCACCAGTCCGTCTTCCATTAAAAACCGCCGCTGATTCCGACGGCGGACATCGGCATCCAACCCGGCGTGATAAGGCAAGGCCGACAACCCTTTCTCTTCGAGCCATCGGGCAGTGGTGTCAGCCCGCTTGCGGGTGCGCACATAAACGATCCCCGCATGCCCGTCATGACGCTCCCGCAGCACGGCAAGCAACTGCTGTTTGTCGTTCTGCTTGATCTGGACACGGTAGAAGATGTTCGGCCGGTCGAAACTGGCCACAAACCGGGCCGCATCGGCCAGGCGGAGTTTGTTTACGATTTCCCGGCGGGTGGCCGGATCGGCCGTGGCGGTCAGGGCGATTCGCGGCACCCCCGGGAAACGTTGGGTGACGTCGGCGATCTGCAGGTATTCGGGCCTGAAATCGTGTCCCCATTGGGAGACGCAGTGCGCCTCATCGATGGCGAACAGGGACAGGTTCATGTCGGTCAGCAGGCGCTGGAACCGATCGGTGAGCAGACGCTCCGGAGCCACATAAAGCAGGTCGCAATCGCCGCGGGCGGCGATTGCTTCCACCCGCGCGGCATCCTCAGCGGAGAGGCTGGAATTGAGAAAATGGGCCCGGATCCCATATTGGCGCAAGTCCGTCACCTGGTCCTGCATCAGGGCGATCAGCGGAGAGACCACCACACCGACACCGGACCGGATGATGGCTGGAATCTGAAAGCAGAGCGACTTGCCGCTGCCGGTAGGCATGAGGGCGAAAACATCACGGCCGCGAAGCAGGGTGTCGACGATGGCTTTCTGATTTTCCCGAAAGGATGGGAAACCGAAGACCCGCTTGAGGATGGATTCGGGACTGGCTTCGCTATTTCGGGGTTTGGGACAGCTGGTATTCATTCTTTCATCCAATGTAGGGGATTTCCCATTCGGGGGTTGACGCAATTAAACATCCGACCCGGCCACCGGTTTAACGAACGATGGAAAAACCCAATCGGAAGGCGTCATTACGCTCGTTATAGCGGATCAGGGTTTCGGCGTAACCACTGAAATATTGGGCCTGCAGGTAGAAATTCAGGCTTTTGCCCAGCAACCGCGCCATGGGATAAGTCAGGTCCAGCTGGATCGATGGCCCTTTTCTGGCCCACCACAGGTGGGAATTCAGGGCCAGCCCTTCCGGATTCAGGATGCCCACTTCCAGATCGACATACCCCCGATAGTCCGCCAGATCGGCATTGTTTTCATCTTCGTTTTCCACATAGGTATAAATTTTAGGGGCAATTTTCATATGGTAGGGCCCGGTCAGGTGAATTCCCGTGATGGGCTTGACATAGAGATAGTTGGTGCTGCGGGAGGCGGTGCCGGCCCGACCGTTGGATTCGTGCTGAAAGCCGCCTTGGATGCCGAAAGCGGAGATGCGCGCCAAGTTAAGATCGAGCTTTGGCAGCAGATAGAAGGCTTCCGGCATGTAGCTGGTGTCGTCGAATGGCTTGGAGTCCCCTTTCAGGTCCCAGATAGACCGCTGGGTATACCCGAGATGAAACCCGGTCACCCAGGGGGCGATTTCCGCCAGGTAGCCCTCGGGATTGAAAAGTCGGTACTTGAAGCTGAACTGGAATTTGCTTTGGTCCAGGCCCGGATCGACACCCAGCAGAAAATACATGGGTTCATAGACGGAAAGGTCGTCCAGAAAGGACTGGAGCATGGTGGGCCCCTCATCCAAGGGCACCTGCTGGCCGACCCACGCTTCGGGCGGTGCCTTCTCCACCGGGATGATGAGTGGATTCGCATCGATCGTCTCCAACAGGATCCGGACCGAGCCCGTGGCATAAACAGGCAGAAGGACGGTATATTGCCGTTTGGCAAAGCCCCGGCCGGGAATTTTCACGTGGGATTGCGCCGCCCAACCCACCAGATCGGCATTGACGGAGACCGTTGACCGGCCGGTGTCGATTCGGCAGATCACCGTTGGCGGTAGTTCGCGGGTGATGGTCGCGTCGGTGTGGTTGTGCAGGTACACGTCCACAGTCACCACGCCGCCGCCTCGGACCGGGCCTTGGGGCACGGCTATCACCATGTCCAAATCAACCGCCCACGCACGGCTGGTTGTCGACACCATCAGCAGTATAAACAGGCTTCGAACCAGTTTTTTCATCGTCGTCTCCTCATGGGCATAGATCCCATCGACCGTTTAGGAAACATCAAGGCCGGTTTGGTGGCAACCCTTGATGGTCACCACAGATTGCCCGGTTGGGGAGGCGGACAACGGGCAACCCAACCATATAATCATGCTTGATGATCTTCATATCATCTTGGGAACGATTTTTCACGGGTTTGTCCACCCTGGTGGCTGCCTGTCAGTCGGATGAGGCAAGCTGATCGAATCCTTGCGAGACGCCGGGACCGGATATGCCGACACGATCACCATGGATATGGCGGAACGAATACACGGCTGGTGTCGGCGACGAATGCCAGGACGCTGCGCCCGGCTTGAAGACCAAGGGCTGGGCTTGCGCATCAGATGCTTTCGTGCCAATATCGGCGGTGGCACGCGGGAAACACGAAACTCCCAGGTTGGCGGTACCCTGCTCAAGGCTTTATCAGCGCCAATCCGGCAGACGCCCCTGACCCTTAACCGCTTCCAAAAAAAAGCTGATCGTCAAAAACGGCACCTAAACTCGACTCGAGTTCGGATAATCCTGCCTAAAAAAAGAAAAAATGGAAAAAAATGGATTATTTTCTCTGCGTCATTGGCATGGTAATGATCATCGAGGGGGTTCCCTATTTTGCGGCACCGCATCTGATGAAGGGGTGGATGGCTAAAATAATGGAAATTGCCCCTGGATCCCTTCGCCGGTTTGGATTGGTGATGATGGTGGCGGGGCTGGCGCTGGTCTATATGGGGCGGCGATAGGCCGCGTCCATTCATCCTTTTTTATAAAGGTAGAAGAATTTCATCACTTTTTTAACGTACGCCTCGGTTTCCGGAATGGGCGGAATGCCACGGTGGGTGTCCACGGCCCGGGGGCCTGCATTGTAGGCGGCCAGGGCCAGCGGCACCTGCCCGTCAAACCGTTGAATCAGGGCCTTCAGATAGCGGGCCCCGCCCATGATGTTCTGCCAGGGATCGAACGGGTCAGAAACCCGGAAAGCCGCCAGGTTCTCCGGCATGATCTGCATGAGTCCCAGCGCCCCTTTTTTGGATACCGCCTTGGGGTCGAAGGCCGATTCGGCGCGGATCACCGCTTTAATCAAGGGAAAGTCCACCCCGTGAAGTCCGGCGGCCTCGTCGATATAGCGGTCGAACCGATTGGCATCCATCAGGGATCCCTGACGTTTGGGTCGCTCCTTGATATATATGCGATAGTCGCTGGTGGTGGGCGCATTGGTGAAATGCATGACACCTTGACTGTCAATATACATGAAAATATCGGCCGCCGCCGGCAGCGCCAGCAACACCATCAGACAGACGGTGATCCAGGTGCCCGGTTTCCAGATCAGATTGAGTCGAATCGATTCGCGCATGGGTTTTCTGCCGTCAAAGGGAATGCAACGGCCTTCATTCTGCTTTCATTTCCGATGATATCGGCACAACTCGTGGAGTTGTAAAGTTCTTTATTCTTTATGGCAAGAAAAAAAGGTGCGGTTGCAACGACAGCAGGCAGCTTGACACAACTCTGGTTTCCGCATATAGACCGGTTCAACTTGCTCGAATGCCCCACGATATCCCAATTTCCCACAGGAGGTGTTATGCCCGCGCAACAGTCCGCCGCCGATTACCGATTCAGCTTGAAAGACAGCCTGGTGGGCGCCCAGATGCTGTTTGTCGCCTTCGGCGCCCTGGTGCTGGTTCCCCTGCTCACCGGTCTCAATCCCAACGTCGCCCTGTTCACCGCCGGCGTGGGCACCTTGATATTCCAGTTCATCACCAAGCGCATGGTGCCGATTTTCCTGGCCTCCTCTTTTGCGTTTATCGCGCCAATCATCTACGGGGTGAATACTTGGGGTATTCCCGGCACCATGTGCGGCCTGGTGGCGGCAGGACTGCTTTACGTCGCGCTGAGCCTGTGCATCAAAGCTTTCGGTGCCGGTTTTTTGCACAAACTGCTGCCGCCGGTGGTGGTGGGACCGGTGATCATGGTAATCGGGCTCGTGCTGGCACCGGTGGCGGTTCACATGGCCATGGGTCGCACCGGCGACGGTTCGGCATGGCTGGTGCCCCAGAGCACCGCTATGATCCTGGCCGGCGTAGCCCTTTTGGTCACCATCATCACCTCGCTGCTGGGAAAAGGCTGGTTCCGTCTGATACCGATTCTCATCGGTGTCGGGGCCGGCTACCTGGCGGCGCTGATTCTCGATTTTATCGGTGTTTCCGGTTCCATGCAGGCCGGTTTCGATGCCGGCACCTTGGAAAACCTTACCGCCCCCCTCCTGGTCAGCTTCAAGCCGCTGGTGGACGCACCCTGGTTTGCCGTACCTGATTTCGTTCTGCCCGAGTGGAACCTCCAGGCCATCATCTTCATCGTACCGGTCGCCATTGCTCCGGCCATCGAGCATTTCGGAGACATCCTGGCCATCGGAAGCGTCACCGGCAAGGATTTCGTCAAGAATCCGGGCATTCATCGCACCATGATGGGCGACGGCATCGCCACCTCGGTTGCCTCTTTATTGGGGGGGCCGCCCAACACCACCTACAGCGAGGTGACCGGCGCGGTGACCCTCACCCGGATGTTCAATCCCGGGATCATGACCTGGTCCGCCATTTTCGCCATAGCCCTGGCCTTTATCGGTAAAATGGGCGCCCTGCTGCAGACCATTCCGGTGCCGGTGATGGGCGGCATCATGCTGCTGCTTTTCGGCGCCATCACCGTTGTGGGCCTGAACACCCTGGTGAAGGCCGGAGAGGACCTCACGGAACCCCGCAATCTGGCGATCGTGGCCCTGATTCTGGTCTGCGGCATCGGCGGCATGGTCCTTCCTTTCGGTAAATTCACGTTGGGCGGCATTGGCCTATCCGGAATTTTGGGGGTCATCCTTAACCTGATACTGCCGGGTAAACGTCCAGAGTGACCCGACAAGGAGAAAATCAAAAGGATTTCCAGCGCTTTTCCCAGTATACGAGAGCCTCATACCCATAAATGGCATTCAGGTGATGGAGCAGGGCGTGGTAGCCCTCCTCTTGCCAAATGCGGTTGACCGCATCATTCACCTGTGCGTAATGTTTCAGCAGCTCATCCACCGTGGCATCGGCCGCCATAGCGTTTTCCCGGGAAATCTGATCGATCATTTCCAGCCACATGCGGCTCACGCCCATGATGTAATAGGGCCAGGTTTTCTGCATGACCGGCGACCAGTTGGGGTCGCTGGTGTCCCCCACCTGCGGATGGTCATTTTGGTCAACCGCATCGGTGATCACATCCTGAATCGGACGAACCACCATCCGGAACCCTGGGGCGCGATAGCTTCCGTCAACGTCGCCGGGCTGGCAGGGAATTGCGGGATGGCGGCCGCACAACCCGCGGTCAAGCCTAAAACCACGGCGCAGAGGAACAGCCAGGGGACCGAGATTGTCTTTACCATTTTTCCCTCATGTTTCTTTGGCGGTCGTCCGATAACCGTCTGTAACGTATAAGCAAGTCGAATCCTTCCATCAGGTTCTGTTCGTGGATCGGTTCGGCGGTTAATCTTCCACTCCGCGACGAGGAGAAAACGACCCATGCGTGATCGATACACCGTAATCTTCGAAGGCAGGATCATGCCCGGAAAAAGCGCCGCAATGGTCAAGGCCCGATTGAAAGCTGCGCTGAAAACCGACGACCAGGGTATCGCAAAATTGTTCGTCGGCCGCCCCGTTGCCGTCCGCAAGCACACGAACCTGGAGACAGCCGAAAAGTACCGACAGGTGTTCACAGCCGCCGGTGCATTCTGTGACATTCGCGATGACGGCGCACCCGAGAACCAGGCGCCGGCGCCACCTTCCAACGATCCGACAGCGGGTGCGGACGCGTCCAATCCATCGCGATCGTCCGCTTCGCCGCCCCAGACGCCGGTGGCTCAGGTAAAGGTTCACCATATCACGACATCCAATGGAGGCAAAATGATAATCACGAATATCGAAACCGTTCCCGGGAAAACCGTGGCGGAGCATTTCGGCCTGGTTTCCGGCAGCACCATCCGGGCCAAGCACATCGGCCGCGACCTCATGGCCAGTCTGAAAAATCTCGTTGGCGGGGAACTCAAAGGCTACACGCAGCTGCTCCAGGAATCCCGGCAGCAGGCCATGGACAGGATGATCGAAGAGGCCCGTCTGGTAGGCGCCAATGCCATTGTCAACGTCCGTTTTTCCACGTCATCCGTCGCCCAGGGCGCAGCGGAGCTATACGCTTACGGGACCGCCGTCCGGGTGGACTAGGAGGCTTTCGATGATTGACCTGATTGTCTTTTTGGCATTGCTGGCCTTGGGGTACGGAGCAGGAAGCTGGGCCGAAAAGCGGCATTATCGCTCGATTGCCGACCGGGAAAAAACAACGATCAACCTGCCTGCCGTGACCCTGAAATCCGTGCATATCCCCGGTCATAAAATCCGGTCGGCCCGGCTGGTTTATGGCAGCGCCGTGATTTCCGTGGATTATTTCAAGCGGATTCTGGCCAGCCTGCGCAACGTTTTCGGGGGGAAGGTGAAATCCTACGAGAGCCTTCTCGACCGGGCGCGACGGGAGGCCTTGCTGCGGATGAAAGCGATGGCCGGGAATGCCACGGTCATTGTCAATGTGCGCATTGAAACGTCGGCCATCGGCAAACAGTCCCAAAGGAAGAACATCGGTTGTCTGGAGGCCATGGCTTACGGCACGGCGCTTACCGTGGAGGAGTAGGTGAAATTTACGGCCCGGCAGCCCGGTATCAACGTCAACGTCTCGCCCACCCATCCACTCAAAGAATTCGCCATACTGGCCGGCGGCCTGCTGGCCGTCGTGATCAGCGTTTACCTGGCCCTCGGCCTGGCGGTCGACCTGATTGTCCCCCGGCTATCCATGGACCTGGAAAAAAAGATGGCCGGCGCCTTTATCGGGAAAATCATTGAAAATGAAGATGCTGCAGACGCCACCCGATCCCTCCAGGCCCTGGTGGATCGCCTCCAGGATCGATGCACCACCCTGCCCTATGCCATCACCGTGCATGTCACCGAATCCGATGCGGTCAATGCGGCGGCCCTGCCCGGTGGGCACATGGTGGTCTTTACCGGTCTGCTGGCGGAAATGACCTCGGAGAACGAGCTGGCCTTCGTCCTGGCTCACGAGTTGGGGCATTACGCCAACAGGGACCACCTTCGCGGGTTGGGGCGGGCCCTGGTGCTGATGACCGCATCCACGTTGCTGCTGGGCGCGGACAACAGCATCAACAGCATGATCGGGCAGGGGATGGTGCTCACCGAACTGAGCTTTTCACGCAAGCAGGAGAGCCGGGCCGACGAGTTTGCCCTGGAGACGTTGTTTTGCCACTACGGCCACGTGGCGGACGCCACCTCTTTTTTCAGCAAAATCCCCGAAGACGGTGATCCGGGGCGATTCGGGCACTATTTTTCATCCCACCCGGAAAACCGCCGCCGCATCGACCGCCTGAAGGAACTGACCCTGAAACGGGGGTACCCCATCGGAAGCCCGCTTCCCCTGCCGGCCAATCTGACCGCCGAACTCTACCCGCCCTGACGATCCACCTTTTATTCGGCCATTTTCGGTTTGCGATGGATGGAAAGAAGAAAGTCGAGCAGCCGATCCATCTCAAGACTCAGTGCCCTAAAGCGATAGGGTCGGGACTGCATGTCGGTTGCGGTCTGAACGTAAGGCGCCTTCACCAGTTCATGACGACAATTCTGGATCAGGGCATCCACCGATTCCGGTGTGGTCTCCAGGTGGTATTGGAGGCCGACGATGCGCGCCCCTATGGCAAATGCCTGGTTTTCGCACACCCGACTGCGGGCCAGGTGCGCCGCACCATGGGGCAGGTCGAACGTTTCACCATGCCAGTGGAAGACCTCTGACTTGTCCGCCAGGACGCAGCCGACCGCCGCATGTCTGGCGGCCCGCGTTTTCTTCACCGCAAACCATCCAATCTCCTTGTGATCGGCGGGACGAATCCGCGCACCGGCGACACTGGCAATCATCTGTGCGCCCAGGCAGATGCCGAGCACCATTTTGCCCGCCTGGACGGCCTGGTTGATGAACCGCTTTTCGCCGACCAGCCAGGGATGGGCCACCTCATCGTTCACACTCATGGGGCCCCCCATGATGACCAGCATGTCGAAGTTGGCGACGGGCGGCAGGGCATCACCGGCGAACATCCGGGAACCGGTCACCGGACAGTTGTTTTCCACCGCCCACCCGGCAATGCGTCCCAAGCCCTCAAACGCAACATGCTGCAGCCAGTGTATTTTCATATTTCACGCCTTGACGATTCATGGGTTAGACAATAAATGGGTTTCACCTTGTGGGTCCCGGGCAAACATGATAACGGGTCCGGTCGATTCGTCAACCGATTTCACTGGCAAGACACCCATCGTTCCGCGAGGCGCCGATATGACGACAATTTTAATCATGTACATACTGGTCGGCGCCGTGGCCGGTGTCCTGGCCGGCTTGCTGGGGATCGGCGGCGGGCTGGTCATCGTGCCCATGCTGGTGTTCTGTTTTGTCCGCCAGGGCATCCCGGATGCCGTGATCATGCATCTGGCCTTGGGCACCTCGCTGGCCAGCATCATGTTCACCGCCGTGGCCAGCTTTCGGGCCCACCACAAGCGCGGCGCGGTTCATTGGGATGTGGTACGAAAAATTGTCCTCGGCATCTTTACCGGCACGTTCCTTGGGAGCACCCTCGCCGCCCAGCTCTCCACCCGGCTTCTCAAAGGCTTCTTTGTCGTTTTTCTTTACTATGTGGCCGTTCAGATGCTGACCAGCAAAAAACCCAAACCGTCCCGTCAGATTCCCGGACATGCGGCCATGTTCGGCGTCGGCAACGTGATCGGCATCGTATCCAGCCTGGTGGGTATCGGTGGCGGGACCCTTTCCGTGCCATTCATGATCTGGTGCAACATGTCCGTTCACCACGCCATCGGTACCTCTGCGGCGATCGGTTTCCCCATTGCCATTGCCGGCACCATCGGCTACCTCGTCAATGGCCTGAGGGTTCATGAACTGCCAGATTTTTCAATCGGTTATATCTATCTGCCAGCCCTTTTCGGAATCGTTGTCACCAGTGTGCTGACTGCCCCGTTGGGTGTTCGCCTGGCCCACAGCCTGCCCGTGGACCGGCTCAAACGCGTCTTTGCCGTCCTGCTGCTGGTGGTGGGCACCCGGATGCTTGTGGGAATCCTGTGACGGCTTCGACCATGTGCATATCACCAACACTCAGGCCATCTATCTGCACGGCTCAGCCGCCAGGTTCCGAAATAGTCTTGACAAAGATACCGTTCCCGCATAGTTATTTCAACTTGGTATTTTTATTCCTCCCGGGCTAATCATCTGTGCATACAGATTGCGAAAATCACATCATCGAAAGGAGAACGAACACATGTCCAATCTTATTCCCCCCCATGGCGGCAAAGGCCTCACCGTCTGTCTGCTCGAAGGCGCTGAAAAAGAAGCGGAACTGAAAAAAGCCGCCGGCCTCAAGCAGGTCGAAATTTCCCCGCGCGTCAAAGGCGACCTGATCATGATCGGCATCGGCGGTTTCAGCCCCCTGACCGGATTCATGACCAAAGCCGACTGGAAGGGCGTTTGCGACAATTTCCTGACCGCAGACGGCACCTTCTGGCCGGTGCCGGTATGCCTGGACGTAACCAAGCAAGACGCCGATGCCATCGCCGTCGGCAGCGAAGTGGCCCTGTATGACCCCGAGGGAAAAGAGATCATGGCCACCATGAAGGTCACCGAGAAGTACGAGCTGACCGAGGCCGACAAGAAATGGGAATGCGAAAAGGTCTTCATGGGCGAAGGCACCCCGACCCCCGAAGATTTCTGGAAGATCGCCAAAGAAGATCACCCCGGCGTCCAGATGGTCATGGACCAGAAGGCCTTCAACCTGGCCGGCCCGGTCAAGGTGCTCAGCGAAGGCGAGTACCCCACGCGGTACAAGGGCGTTTACCACCGCCCGGCCGAATCCCGCAAGATCTTCGACGAACGCGGCTGGAGCGATGTGGCTGCCCTGCAGCTCAGAAACCCCATGCACCGATCCCACGAATACCTGTGCAAGATCGCCGTGGAAGTGTGCGACGGCGTTTACATTCACTCGCTGGTGGGCAACCTGAAACCCGGCGACATACCCGCGTCCGTGCGCGTGAAATGCATCGATGCCCTGGTGAAGGGCTACTTTGTGGAAAAGAACGTGGTCCAGGGCGGCTACCCGCTGGATATGCGCTATGCCGGCCCCCGTGAAGGCCTCCTGCATGCGGCTTTCCGCCAGAACTATGGCTGCTCCAAAATGATCATCGGCCGCGACCATGCCGGTGTGGGCGATTTTTACGGCATGTTCGAAGCCCAGACCATCTTCGACAAGATCCCGACCCCGGCCGGCGGCAAGGGTCTGCTCTGCAAGCCCTTGAAGATCGACTGGACCTTCTACTGCTACAAGTGCGACGGCATGGCTTCCCTAAGAACCTGCCCCCACGGCAAAGAGGACCGCGTGCTGCTCTCCGGCACCATGCTGCGCAAGATGCTCTCCGAAGGCGGCGAACTGCCCGATCACTTCGGCCGCGACGAAGTTGTCGCCATCCTGCGCACTTACTACGAAGGCCTCACCGAGAAGGTGGAGATCAAGACCCACAAGGCCGCCACCGGCAACTAACCGCCCGTATCCGCGATTACCCAATTGAAAGCGGGGCGCACATCGGTGCGCCCCGCTTTTTTTACTAGGAAAGCCCAGAAATTGATCGTGAATGCCTGTCGCGGATTAATGGGGGGTGACCCGCCTTTGGCCTCAGCAGGTATGGCGAAAATTTGGCGGGCTTTAAAATCGACAGTCAAGCGCCGCCGTTTTGTATTTCGCCATCAATAGACGATCCATCGAGTGCCCCAGATAACGATGACCCACAAGAGGATGGAACAGGGCAGCATAATCAGGTCCTCCCCCATGGGTCGAAAGCAATTGATCGGATTTGCCTCAACAGGTAAGCATTTGGTGTACCAAAATAATTTGTACTACTATTACAATAGGTTTCTTACTTGGCGGAGAATGTTGGTGGCAAACTGAGGGAAAAATCGGGTATGTTCTGACCATTTTTGTTACTCCGGAATAAATAGGGGCAACCCTTTCTTTCCTGTCGACTTACCATTTACCGCACCGGTCGATTCTCAATTGACAGGATATAGTGCCACTCGGTCTCGGAGACCGGCATGATCGAGAGTCGATTCCCCTTGCGCACCAGCAGCATGTTTTCGAGTGCCGCATGCACCTTGAGTTCGGCCAGGGGGATGACTCGCTTCGTGCGGCGGACGTATTTGACGTCGACCATAAACCAGCGCGGTTTGTCCGGATTGCTCTTCTCGTCGAAATACTCGCTGTTGGGGTCAACGGCCGTATGGTCCGGATAGCCTTCGCGCACGACTTCCATCAGCCCGACGATCCCCGGCACGGGGCAGTTGGAGTGATAAAAGAAGGCGCGGTCGCCTACTTTCATCTGGTCGCGCATCATGTTGCGCGCCTGGTAATTGCGCACCCCGTCCCAATGTTCCGTCTGCTCCGGCATTGTTTTCAGGTCATCGATGCTGAACACCGACGGTTCGGATTTCATCAGCCAATAGTTCATTTATTGCTCATTGGGTTTGATAATCTATTGGAACGATGACGGCGCCGTTTTGCTGGGTCAGGGTGACGAACCGGTGCCGGAGATCGTAAGGGCAGCTCCGGCGGGTGATGCCATCGGAGGGTTATTATGCTAATTGCCAAGTGTGGCATCAAGCTGCTGACCACGTCCGCCTTGAGGCGCCCATCTGGCACCTCAACATCCCGAATATCCGATAAAATCATTTGTTGTCGATAAAACCAATCTTTTTGTTTAATGCGTTTTCATCTGAAACCAGTTTGTCTAAAACGGTGAAAACCACCTGAAACCGTTCCTCGATCTGGCTCCTCACGTGTTGGAATTCATCTGGAGTCAGTTCAAACATGGAATCCTGGGGAAACCGGCTGATATTCCTCCGCACATTTCTTTTCAGAACCTTGGTTTGCACTTCGTAGAGCTCGGCAAGATCCCTGTCCAGCATGATCTTGACCCCACGAAGGGTATAGATACGCTGAGCGATATCATCTATGGCAACAAGCGGATTGAACCCTCCCCGCGGCAAGCCGCGGGGAATCTTCACCGTAGGGATAAAGAGCCGATTTTCAGTTCGCTCGCTAGCCCCGCCGCAAGCAGCGGGGAATGCGCTCGCTGTAGCGGTTCAACGAGAAAATCCTTTACCTGTTCTGGCGTGTATGCCGGCTGATCCATGGAGGATCGCTGCAATGAGGCATCTTACCAACCGATTGTCCCCGGTTCAAGGTTGTTTATTAAAACGGCGATAGAGACGACTTACCCACCAAAGAAAAAATATTTGCCGATGATTTTTTGCACACCGATTTGGTCCTTGCCCGGATGTTTGGATGACACGCCTTTTGTTTAACCATTTGCCACTGACCGGCGTGTTACCCATTTTTTTTCTTCGCCGGTTCCGTTGATCCCACAAAAAAAAAGACCGACCACACAAAAACTTGTATGGTCGGTCTTTTTCGCTCGTCAATGGTAGGCGCGATTGGATTTGAACCAACGACCTCTTCCGTGTCAGGGAAGCGCTCTCCCCCTGAGCTACGCGCCTACATGAAAGAAAGCTGATACCATCTGCCCATAGGGCTGTCAAGGAATTTACGGCTTCAGGATCACTGATTCACCAGACGGATGCGGATAACCTCAGGCGTCACCTCAACGATGTCGATGCCGAAACCGCTGAATGTTTTCAGCAGCAACGCATCCGCCAGGGAACGCGAACTGCCCTGGTAGGTGGCAGCCATGTCGGCCCGGTCGGCCGACATCGCTTTCATTTTAAGCTCATTGACCCCGGAAAGCGAAGCGATAACCGTTCTCAGACGCACAAAGTCGGCAATATGGCCGCCGGTGCCCTCTACGACCACCTCGATGACGGCACTGCGATCACGCGCCTGCTGCCAGACGGCCATAATCTGCCGGGCCAAATCATCACCGGCCAATGCCCCCGCACCGGACAGTGCTTCGCGCCCCCCCGCGATCTGATCCTGACCGGAAACCACCGATTTCTGGCGTGTCTGACCGATCGGCTGTCCGGTCTGGACATCAAACGCCCGTGCCTCGAGGACGGCTTCATAGGCGTTGACGCCCCCCCCCATGGTATTGGGTGCAGCCGCGGCAGTGCCGTAACCGGTGACGAGTACATCGGCCCCCAACCTTCCTGCCAGTGCCACCATATCGGCCTCCGGCGCATTCAGGGGAAGCGAGAGGGGTGAACTCAGATCGGGCAGGTCGACGATCTCAAATCCGGTTGCCTGAAGTGTCGCCGCCAGAGCCCCTTCACTGATCGTCCGGCTGCGTATCCGGCGATCCCCCCACCAGTAGGTAAAATCGGCATCGGTCACATTTCTCTCCGCAATCATGAAAAAAATCCTCGGGTACACGGCACCGGCGAGCGCCAACCCCAGACGGGAGAGATCCCGGCTGACCCGGTCTGCGGCGATGTCCACCTGAACCAGTGTTCTGACGGTATTACCGGATACGGACTCGGTGAGCACCCGGTAATTCTGGATATAATTGTCCCGTTCAGCCAGGATATTGTCGTTGATCTGCTGGAATCGCCGAACCACGGTCTCGCCGGTGAGCATCTCCATGACCACCTGACCCACGGCGGCGACCAAGGCATCATTGACCGCATTCTGCCTGCCATCGGCCAGATTTTTTTCGTGGATAACCGCCGTTCCCAATACTTTCAACCGCTTGACGGCCCGGTTGTCCGCCCCGTAGCTGCTGGTGCAGCCCAGCACCAGAGCCATCATGAGGCAGATCCGCTTGATCCATTTTTTTATCGTGTTCTGATCAGACATGGGTTCCTCCCTATGCACCCGTTCACGGGTTCAAGGGTTCAGGGTTCAACTTTAAGCCAACCCAGAACGGTGATCGCTGGACCTGAGAACGCTTTCTTCGCTATGTTTTTCGGACCCGCGCATAGTCGGCGACATCCATCAGAATTTCCCGCGTCGGACTGTCCTCAAAGGCCAGAAGCGCCGTCTTGGCTTGGTGGATGTGGGCCGCCGCCTGTGCTTCAGTATAAGCGATGCCGCCATTTCGTTTCAACATCTCCACCAGGTCGGCAAACTCGGTATCGCTGAAATTCCAGTTTTTGAAAATGGCCACCATGGATTGACGATCCGCCTCAGGGGCCCGGGACAAGGCATGGATCAGCGGCAGGGTCAGCTTTCCCTCCCTTAAATCGGCCCCGGCATGCTTGCCCAGAGAAGCGATGTCCTGGGTGTAATCGAGCAGGTCATCGGCCATTTGAAACGCCAGCCCCAGATGATACCCGTAGTCGGTCAACGCCTGCACGGTGGCGGGCTTCCCACCGGCGACCAGGGCACCGGTCCGGCAGGCGCCTTCGAAAAGCACGGCCGTCTTGCAGCGAATCACCTCTAAGTAGTCGTCCTCACCCAGCGTAATGTCCCCTTTTTTCTCCAGTTGACGGATTTCGCCCTGGGACATGTTTTCGGTGATCCGGGCAATGGTCTGAATAACCTCACAAAGGCCGGTGTCCGCGGCGATGGAAAGCCCGCGGGCCAGCAGGAAGTCACCGGTGAGCACCGCCGTGGGATTGTCCCATAAGTGGTTGGCCACCGGACGGCCGCGCCGCATGTCCGCCCCGTCTATCAGATCATCATGCAGCAGCGTAGCGGCGTGCAGATATTCAAAGATGGTGGAGAAACGTACCGTGTGCTTGCCTGTATATCCGCAGAGCCGGGCGCCCAGAACCATCAAAAGGGGCCGCAATCGCTTTCCACCGGCAAACAAGATATGCCCGGCCACTTTAGACACCAGATCGAAATAGGGATTCAGGTTCTCGGCCAGTGCCAGTTCGATGGCCTTCAAATCGTCACCTACGGCGGCCAGAATCTTCTGTTTCAGGTCGGTCATATCACCCTTCCGATCAGATCGTATGCCAACGTATCCGTTATCGTAACCGATGCGATCTGTCCAATCGTTGCCGTGGGGCCGTCCGGCTGCGTCTTCACAAAAGTCATGCCGTCTACTTCAGGTGCTTGAGAGATGGTTCGCCCCTCGTAGAGATGGGGTTCGGATGAAGCCTCGACCAAAACCGGCACGGTTTTTCCAATCATTGAAGCCAAGTTGTTTTCCGAAATCGCCATTTGCCGCTGCATGAGGGTGTCGTAGCGAAGCTGGGCCACGTTTTCGGGTAGATGCCCGGGCAGCCGATGAGAGGGCAAATCCTCGGCATCAGAATAGGTGAACACCCCCAGATGGTCGAAGCGGACCTGCTCGACGAATTCCATCAGTTCTTGAAAATCAGCGTCTGTCTCTCCGGGAAAGCCGACGATCAGGGTGGTTCTGATGGCGGCCGCGGGAACCCTCGATCGAATGCGCCGAAACAGGTTTAACAATTGTCGCTTATCATAATTACGGCCCATTTTCTTCAACACACGGCTGGCCACGTGCTGAACGGGCAGATCAAAATAGGGGCACAGATGCGGAAATGCGGCAACGGCCTCGATCACGCCGTCGGTGATGCTCTCCGGATGACCGTATAGAAATCGGACCCATGTCTCCCCGACCACCTCGGCAAGGCGGACCAGCAGGGTTTCAAAGCTCACCGGATCGGGCAGGTCGTGGCCGTAATGGGTGGTATCCTGGGCCACCAGATTCAACTCTTTGACGCCGTTGCCGATCAATTCACGGGCCTCGGCAATAATATGATCTGGGGGTCGGCTTTTCTGGTGACCCCGCAGCCGGGGGATGATGCAGTAGGTGCAGCGGCGGCTGCACCCTTCGGCAATTTTCAAGTAGGCCGTGTGGGACGGGTTCCGTTCACGGGCCGCGTTTTGACCCATGGTTATGCGGTCCGGGTCCGGCAGCAGGCAGGTCCCGCGACCCAGTCCACCGGTCACGGCATCCACGATGCGGGAAAACGCACCGGTGCCCAGAAACTGGTCCACTTCGGGCAGGGCATCGGCAATGGCTTCACGAAACCGTTCCGGCAGGCAGCCGGCCACCACCAAGCGATTGCAGCGCCCCGTTTTTTTAAACCGGGCCAGTTCGAGGATGGTGTCGATGGATTCATTGATGGCCGATGCCACGAAGCTGCAGGTGTTGACAACAATAACGACGGCCTCGGCCGGATCCGCGGTCAGCGACCAGCCGGCCTGGCGCAGCGCTCCGGCCATGTTTTCACTGTCCACCTGATTGCGGGCACAGCCCAAACTTTCAATGTAAAGACGGCCCATCTACCCTTTTCGTTTTTCTATTTCGGCGGTAAGGGCCGGGACAACCTCGAACAGATCGCCCACGATACCGAAGTCGCATTTGGAGAAAATCGGCGCTTCGGGGTCCTTATTGATGGCCACGACCACACGGGATGAAGCCATGCCGGCCAGATGCTGAATGGCTCCGGAAACGCCGCAGGCGATATACAGGTTGGGCGCCACCACTTTACCTGTCTGTCCCACCTGGTCGGAAACCGGCCGCCAGCCCTCGTCCACGGCGCTGCGGGATGCACCCACGGCCCCATCCAGAGACTTGGCAAGGGCTTCGACGACGGCAAAATCGTCCCCGCCCATGCCCCGACCACCGGTGACGACCACATCCGCCTCGGTCAATTCTATCTTGCCGGTTTCCATGTGTTTTTCAACCAGACTCAAGGTAGTACCGTCCAAACTGACGGCCACCGTTTCCACCTCGCCGGCACCCTGGACAGTCTCAGCCTCCATGGCCCGGGGGCGGATGGCCACGATGGCCGGGGTGCCGTTTAGGCGTACGTCTGCCAGGACTTTGCCACCGTACATGGGACGGGTGGCCACAATCCGGTCGCCGTCGGCAACAACGCCCACGCAATCCATGGCCATGGGTGCGTTCAAACGGGCAGAGAGCCGAGCGGCAACGTCCTTCCCCAGCGACGTTGCACCGATCAAGACCACGGCCGGATCGGTCGTGGCCACCAGTTGGGCCACGGCCTGGATGGCGGCATCGGCCAGGCCGTCTTTCAAGCCTTCATGGTCAACCACCAGTATCCGGTCTGCCCCATATTCGGCGGTCTGCGATGCCACGGCGCCGGCACCTGCACCTAAAACAGCCGCAGTCAGCGGCCCCCCGGTTATTTTGGCAAGCTTTTTGGCGGTAGAAACAACTTCGAACGAAATATGCTTAAATGTGCCGTCAACCAGTTCGGTGATGGCCAGTATTCCCTGTGACATGATTTTTCTCCCTATCCCGGATTAACCGGAAACAACAAATTGCACGCACCAAATCTCAAATAAGGCTTGGAAGTGGTATTTCGGTTATTGTGATTTATTTGTCATTTGGGTTTTGGCGATTGCTATTTCTTGGCGATTTATACTGTATCTTCCGTCATAAAAACATGCCGATGGCGGCCGGCGTGGTCCGCTTAGATCACCCTGGCCTCTTCGCGCAGCGCCTTGACCAGTGCCGCCACCTTGTCCGCTGCACAGTCGCCTTCCATGATCCGGCCACCCTTTCGCTGCGGAGGCAGGCGCATGGCAAGGGTCTTTACCATGGGCTCTCCCGGATCGGTGCCGGTTTGCGACAGGGGGCGCGTGTCAATGGGTTTCTTCTTGGCTTTCATGATGCCCGGCAGGCTGGCATAGCGGGGTTCGTTGAGACCGCGCTGGGTGGTGATCAGCGCCGGAAGGGTCGTTTCCAGCACCAGGGTCCCCCCTTCGATGGTCCGGGTGCAGCGGATCTTGCCGTCGGCCACGTCCTGTTTGATGACCATGGATATGTGGGGAATGCCCATGAGTTCGGCAACCGCCGGACCGACCTGAAAATTATCGTCGTCCACGGCACGATGGCCGCCAACGATCAAGTCGAAGGCACCCTTTTTTAGCTCTCCGGCCAGCACCTTGGCGACAGCCAGCCCGTCCAACGGCTTTCCCTCCGGATCAATGCGGACTGCGGTGTCGGCGCCCATGGCCAGGGCAGTGCGGAGCGCCTCCGCTGCCTTTTCCGGTCCCAAGGAAAAGACGGTGACCGTCCCGCCGGCATCGGCGCGAATCTGAAGCGCCTCCTCCACGGCCATTTCGTCGTAGGGGTTCATCACCCAGTTGATGCCTTCGGTCTTGATGGCGGTTCCGTCGTCGCTGATCTCAATCATCGACTCGGTAGCCGGAACCTGCTTGAGCAGCACGGCAATTTCCACGTTTCACCTTCCTTTGCAGGCCAATCCCATCGTTTTGTGGGTTAAGGGTCCTGTATATTTTACTTAAATGAATGTTCGATGAGAATATAACCTATCAATATTATGAGAATTGTTATAACTTCAAAGTCAATTATAGAACTAGGGTCGGGTTGTCAACGGGAAATCATCTCGCGGATCACTTTTTGATGGCACAGGCCGTCGCCCCATCCCAAACCCGTCGGACGGATAATCGGCGAGCGACCCGTCTGCCTGCCGGACGACAATGAGGCACTCCACAGACGCCAGGCGGTTGACCAGTGCCAGCCCCTTTTCCGGTCCCATCACCATCAGTGCCGTGGCCAGACCGTCGGCCACCGTGCAGTTGGCCGCCACCACCGTGGCGCTGACCACGCCGTTGGTTATCGGTCTGCCTGTGCGCGGATCGAGAATGTGCGCGAAGGATCGATTGTCAACCTGGAAGAAAATCCGGTAGTCACCGCTGGTGGCCATGGCCCGGTCCGTGAGGGTCACCACCTGGTAGACCTCATTGAATGCGGCCTCCTTGTCAGGTCGGTTGATGCCCACCCGCCAGGCGTTCCCGTCCTTACGCCGGCCGCGGGCGTAGACTTCACCGCCGATCTCAACCAAAAAGTGGAAAAAGCCATTGTCGCCCAACAACCGGGCGATCGCATCCACCCCGAACCCTTTGGCGATGGACGCCAGATCCAAAGTGACGGCGGGGTCCTTCTTGCTGATGCGCCCCGACGGGCTCAGATTAATGCGGTCGAATCCCACATGGGCCAGCGCCTGCCGGATTTCACGCTCATTCGGGACTTGGCTGACCGCCCTTAGTCGTCCGAAACCCCACAGGTTGACCAAGGGGTCCAGCGTACCGTCCCAGGCGCCATCGGTAAGCCTGTGCAGTTCGGCCGCCACCTGCAGCACGTCGAGCAGATCGGCGGACGGGGAAAAGGATTCGTCGGCAGTGGTGATGGCATTGAACCGGCTGATCTCGCTGCTTGGGTCGTAAGTGGACATACTCTTGTTGATTGCGGCCAGGCGGTCGTCGATCTGTCGCTGCAGATCGGTGCCGGAAGTCAACCATCCGGCCACCACCTTGATGTGATAGATCGTGCCCATGGTCTTGCCGGTCAGCTGCAGCTCCCTCGTCGGCTGGCAGGCGATGCACGCCAGGGTTATCAAGATGACCGAGGCGAGTCGGGTCCATCGGATGCGCTCGGGTCGAAGAAGATTCAACATATGCGCGGCAGCTGTTCGCCGGTAAGCATGTCCACGATACGCTCGCCGCCGATGCGGGTTCTCATGAAAACGCGGCCGGGATGGTCACGGGTCACCTCGCCGATGATGCAGGCATCCCTGCCGTAGGGCGATTGTCGAATCACCGCCAGCACTTGACCGGCCTGCGCAGCCGGTACAACGGCCAGCAGTTTGCCCTCGTTGGCCACGTAGAGCGGATCGAATCCCAGCATTTCGCAGATGCCGGCAACGGCGGGCCTGACGGGCAGCCGGTTCTCATCGATGCGAATGCCTGCTTTAGATTTGTCGGCAATTTCATTCAAGGCCGTACCCACGCCACCCCGGGTGGGATCTCGAAGGACGTGAAGGTCGCAGCCGGTGCCGAGGATGTCGGCCACCATGTGATTCAACGGGGCCGAATCGCTCTTGACGTCCGATTCGAAGGATAGCCCCTGGCGTTGGGTGAGAATGGTCATACCATGGTCGGCCATGGTGCCGCTGAGGATGACCATGTCTCCGGGACGGGCATTGGCTCCCGAGACATTGACGGTCTCGTCGATCGTGCCGATGCCTGCCGTGTTGATGAAAATCTTGTCGGCCGCCCCTTTGGGAACCACCTTGGTGTCCCCGGTGACCACGCTGACACCGGCCAGCCGGGCGGCGCGTCCCATCTGGGCAACCACCCGCTCCAGGTCAGCCATGGGAAATCCCTCTTCGATGATCATCCCCACGCTCAGATACAAGGGGGTGGCGCCGCACATGGCCACGTCATTGACCGTCCCGTTAATGGCCAGGTCGCCGATGCTGCCGCCGGGAAAAAAAATGGGGTCCACCACATAGGTGTCCGTAGAAAAGGCGATGCGGCCGCCGGCCACACGGAGCGTGGCGCCGTCGTCGAGCATGGCCAGGGCCGGGTTGTCGAATTCGGGCAGCAACAGGTTAGCTGTCAGGCGGTGGGACATCTTTCCCCCGCTGCCATGGTCCAGAAGGATTATGTCCGGTTTCATGAGAGGTGATGGTTTCCTGTATGCATATGAATCGTTATAAAGCGATATACCGAAAAAAAGGCCGTCGGATCATCCGTCGCCCTGGTAGCGGTAGTAGGCCGCGCAGGTGCCTTCGCTGGAAACCATGCACGGCCCCACCGGCGCCACGGGGTTACACACCGTCTTGTACAAGGGACACTGGGGTGGAATCTTCAGTCCGGTAAGGACGGCACCGCACGCACAGCCCTTGGGTTCGGGAGCGGGTTTCAGCCGAATGTCGAAAACCTTGACGGCATCGTACGCGGCATATGTTTCGCGGATGGCCAAACCGCTGTCCGGAATGGTGCCGATGCCCCGCCAGTCGGCGTCCGCCGTCTCGAACACCGCGTTCATGACCGCCATTGCCTTGGGGTTGCCGGCGGTTGAAACGGCCCGGGGATAGGCGTTCTCTAATGCCGGCTGCCTGGATTCCACCTGGTCCACCAGCATGGCGATACCCTGGAGCAGGTCGGTCGGTTCGAAGCCGGCCACCACACACGGCACCCGATGGGTCGCGAAAAAGGGCCGGTAGGCGTCCAAACCGATGATCACGGACACGTGGCCGGGAAGCAGAAACCCGTCGATGTTGATTTCACCGTCAGCAAGGGCCTCCAGGGCCGGGGGCACGGTCTTGTGGGCCGATATCACGGAAAAGTTGTCCAGCTTTTGCCGGTGGGCGGCCAGAATGGCGGCAGCCACTGTGGGCGCGGTGGTTTCAAAGCCCACCCCTAAAAAGACCACCCGCTTATCCGGGTTTTCCCTGGCCAGGTTGACGGCATCGAAGGTGGAATAGACGATGCGCACATCGGCACCGTCGGCGTTCTCGCGCTGCAGCGAAGACCCGCTTCCCGGTACCCGAATCAGATCGCCGAAGGTGGCCACGATGGTCCCCGGTTCCCGGGCCAGGGTGATGAATGCGTCGATCTCTTTCTGGGCGGTGACGCACACCGGGCATCCCGGTCCCGAAAGCAGGGAAATGGTTCCCGGAAGCAGGGAGCGGATGCCGCTTCTGAAAATGGAGACGGTATGCGTACCGCACACCTCCATGAAACGAACCGGCCTTCGACTGGCGCGGTTGATACGTTGGGCCAGGTGGCGTGCGATTTGTGGATCGTGAAAGGCGTCGATCTGTTTCGGGGTCATATTTGTTTGTCGGCGGTTGTCATTTGTTTTTTGCTTAGACATAAAAACCACGAATTTAGGGATTAAGATACGAATATCTTCGGTTCGCATCCGCCTTGGCGGCTGCCACCACGGCCTGTCCCAGCGAAAGGCCGCCGTCATTGGTCGGCACCAGTCGATGGGTGAGCAGATCGAACCCGCTTTTTTCCAAAGCGGCGGTCAACCCGACCAGCAATCGGTTGTTTTGAAACACACCGCCGCTCATGGCCACCCGGTCGATGCCCGTTGTGGTTCTCAGGTGGCGGCACAATTGCTCAAAAAGCAGGATCAAGGTGTTGTGAAACCGGGCGCTGATCGCATTCGGAGAGACGCCCGTCGCGACATCCCGCACCACGGCCTGAATGATGGGCGTGGTTGCTATGCGGCAGATACCGTCGTCCTCCCAGAAAAAATCGTAGCTGCCGGGTTCGGCGGCGTCGAGGATCATCTCCAGTTCCATGGCGGCTTGGCCCTCGAAGGCCACCTGGCCGCGCAGGCCGATGATCGCGGCCACGGCATCGAATAACCGGCCCAGGCTTGACGTCAGCGGGCTGTTGATCCGTTTGTCGATCATTGCCAGCAGGATATCCACCCGCTGCGGGTCCACCGACCGCAAAAAAGGCATCCGGCGTGTATCCAAATTTCCACCAAAAGCGGCGCTCAGATGGCCCACGGCCATCCGCCAGGGTTCCTTGATGGCGGCAGCACTGCCGGGCATGGGCACCGGTGTCAGATGCGCCACCCGGGTAAAGGTGCGATAGTCCGCCACCAGCACCTCACCCCCCCAGACCGTGCCGTCCGTCCCCAGCCCCGTGCCGTCGAAGGATAGGCCGATCACCGGCCCGTCGGCCTTGTTTTCGGCCATGCAGGCGGCAATGTGGGCGTGGTGGTGCTGCACCTCGACGCAGGGGATGCCGTCCAGATCTTTGGCATAGCGGGTGCTCATGTAATCCGGGTGCAGGTCGCAGGCCACGATCTGCGGGTTGATGTCCAGGATGCGTCTGAGATGGTCCACGGTAAGGCGGAAGAAATCGTCGGTGGCCCGGTTTTCGAGGTCGCCGATGTGCTGGCTCACAAAGGCTTGCTTGCCGCGTGTGAGACAAACGGTGTTCTTCAGTTCGGCCCCGCATGCCAGCACCGGCGGCATGTCGTCCTTCAAAAACACCGGAACGGGCACATACCCACGGGAGCGCCGGATAGGACGCATGTGGCCGGCACTGTAACGGACGATGGAGTCGTCGCTGCGCAGGAGGATATCCCGGTCATGGACCAGAAAATCATCGGCAATCGTTCCCAATCGTCGGATCGCCTCGGCATTATCGATGGCGATGGGCTCTTCACTTCTATTGGCACTGGTCATCACCAGCGCGGCAAAACCGGCGTCCAGCAGCAGATGGTGCACGGGTGCGTAGGGCAGCATGATACCGAAATAGCGGTTGCGGGGTGAAACCGATTCGGCAATGGACGTGTGCTCGCGTTTTTCCAGCAGAACGATGGGGCGCTGGATGGAGACGAGCAACCGCTCCTCCGCGGCCTGCACTCGGGCAATTTCACGGATGCGATCCAGGCTGCTGCACATGAGGGCGAGGGGCTTTTCCTCGCGGTGCTTGCGCCGGCGAAGACGCGCCACGGCGTCCGCGTGCGTGGCATCCACGGCCAGGTGAAAACCGCCCAGTCCCTTGACGGCCACAATACGCCCCTGCCTGAGCCGGCTGGCCGCTTCGGCGATCGGATCGTCGGTGGCAACGGTATTTCCACCGGCATCACACAGGGTCACCCGTGGGCCGCAGGTCGCGCAGGCGTTGGGCTGGGCATGAAAGCGCCGGTTGTCGGGGTCATCATATTCGGCCTGACACAAAGGGCACATACGAAAGTGACGCATGCTGGTTTTGGGCCGGTCATAAGGAATATCGTCGATAATCGTGTAGCGAGGGCCACAGTTGGTGCAGTTGATGAATGGGTAGCCGAAACGACGATCCGCCGGATCGCGCATCTCAGCCAGACAATCGTCACAAACCATCACATCCGGTGAGATCAGTGTGGTCCGGGTGGCGCTGCCGCGGCTTTTGACGATGGAAAACGCCGCAAAACCCTTCACGGCTTCAAGTGACGCCGAGACTTCAACGATCTGCGCCAGAGGCGGCTTTTTAATCGTCAGGTCGTCGATGAATTGCCGGATCTCCTTTTCCGAGCCCTCCAAGACCAGGGAGACACCGGTGGCGGTATTGGCCACCTCCCCTTTCAGGCCGTGCTGGTTGGCCAATTGGTAGATGAATGGCCGAAAGCCCACCCCTTGAACAATGCCGTTGATCTCCAGGCGATATGCGGTGCGTGCATCTGTCATGGCCCGTAAGTGAGGCTATCCCTTACCGGCTTCCAGATTGTCCACAAAAGCGGCCGCCTCCTTGAGGAGCCGGATGGTTTCCATGGCCGATTCTTCGTCCAGCTTTTTGATGGCAAAACCGGCATGCACAATGACATAGTCACCCACGGCCGAATCCTCCAACAGCATGAGGCTGGCCGATCGCTTGACGCCGTCCACGTCGATGGTAGCCATTTCGTTTTCGATATGGGTAATTTTAGATGGGATGGCTAGACACATGGTCGTCTGCTCCTTTGTCGTGACAAGGGACACCCAATCGCTCGAGTTCGCCCAGCACCATCCGGATGACATCTTCCATCCGATTTTTGGTCGTTGCGGTCAGTTCCGTGCTCAGGGTGTTGATATCTTCAGGCTCCACGCCGAGAATGACTGCTTCGGGTACCTTTTCCATGGCCTGGCAAAGGGTCAGGGCTTCAAGAAAATCAATCTGATGCAGTGAGTTTTTGGCTCGGATCCGTTCTGGAATGGCATCTCCTTCGAGGCGATAGAGGTCACCGGGCACGCCTTTGTTGCGAATCACATCCACCACGATCAGTTGGTCCGCTTCGGACATGACACCCAGCAGGCTTACCCCGAGGACACCGCCGTCGACAATGGAAACGGTGTCGGGGAAGGAATAGCGGCGCTCCAGCTCCTCAACGACCCTGACACCGAAGCCCTCATCGGAGAATAGAAGATTACCGACACCCAGGATCATGATATGGTCATTCGCCATTGCTTCAACTCTTTTGATATTATTAGATGCTTAGCCTTTTCAATGACCCCAGACGGTAATCGCCCGGAACAAATGCCCGGTCATCGGGAATGCAGCAAGAAGATGTGGTAGCATGGATTGATAAACGGTTCAAGGCATGATCCGCCAATGAAAAAAAGGACATCCGGCGGCGCCGGTCTTTCTCCTCCGGATCAGCGCCGGCGATTTTTAGGCAGGACCAGATTCTCCTCGTCGAGGCTCACCACGCCGATCCGCCCCGGGATCACGGTCACCGGTTCCTGCCAGGCGACCTTGTATCCGTCGATCAGGGCTGGAAATTTCACCAGCACAAAGTGGGCGCCGGGGGGCGCGTTCAGAAAGGCGAAATTGCCGGTTGCCGAGGTTACGGTCTGGTCGATGAGATAGCCCGTTTGCTGCTGCTTTTGCTGAAAACGCTTGTAAAAATCGAGATGGCAGTTGTTGATGCAGTCCACTTTTCGTTGGTGGTTGGTTTCTTCGATACATTTTTTTGCCGATACGGGGATGGCATCGCTCACCAAAAACACGGACAGGCGCTCGCCATACTCGGTTTGGCCGGCATCGTTTCTAATGGAAATGGAGCCCACAATCCAATTGCCGGCGAGGGCTTGGCCAATGTCTGCAGAACCGCCAACGGCCAGCACCACGGTTATGACGGTGATCATGTTCTTAAGCATCATGCCTCCTTCATTGCCAACAGGATAGGTATTGAAACTATACTCAAAACATGAAATAGTAAAGGGGTTCTTCTGCCGCATCCTGAAAAATCATCTCTTTCGATCCGCTTTGCCTGGGGGGTTCGATGAACCGTTCTTACATGGGAAAGGTACTGTGGGTTGACCTGACCACCGGTCGCATCACCATCGAAACCATCCCCGATGACCTGTACGATCGTTTTTTATCCGGCACGGGTTTGGCCGCATGGCTGCTTTACCGGCGGATTCCGGCCGGAACGGATCCCCTGGGGCCGGACAATATCCTGGGTTTCGTGTCCGGAATTTTGACCGCCAGCGGCTCCCTGTTCACCGGCCGGTGGATGGTGGTTGGCAAAAGCCCGCTCACCGGCACCTGGGGCGATGCCAACTGCGGGGGCAACCTGGCACCGGCCATCAAAGGGTGCGGGGTCGACGGCATTTTTTTCACCGGCCAGAGCAACCGGCCGGTTTACCTGTATGCCGACACCAAAGGGGCCGAATTGCGTGATGCCTCCCGCCTGTGGGGCCGGGATGCCGTCGACACAGAACGTCTGCTGGTGGAGGAACACGGCAGCAGACAGCGGGTCCGGGTTGCCTGCATCGGCATGGCCGGGGAGCGTCGTTCGCTGATATCCGGCATCGTGAACCACGGCGGCCGGCTGGCCGCCCGCAGCGGGTTGGGGGCCGTCATGGGAGCCAAGCGGCTCAAGGCCGTTGTCCTGTGCGGCGCCCATCGCGTCCAGGTTCACGACCGCAAGGCCATGAAAACCCTGAGCCTGGAATGCAACAACCATGTGGCCTTTCAGCCGCCCTTTTTGAACGGTACCATGACCGCTTACCTGGGCGCGCTCATGCGTGTGCTGCCCGCCCAGATGGAGCTCGACGGCATGCTCTACAAGATCATGTTGCGCAAATGGGGCACCGTCAACCAGAACCAGATGGCCATCGAAATGGGCGATGCCCCGGTGATGAACTGGAAAGGTTCCAACCGGGATTTCGGATTGGACAAATCCAAGCTCATCGATCCCGACGAATTCACCAAACCGGTGGTGGCCAAATACTTCTGCTACGCCTGTCCACTGGGCTGCGGCGGCATCAGCCTGGCACCGGACGGCAAGACCGAGGTGCACCGGCCCGAATATGAATCGACCATCGCGCTTGGCGGACTGTGCCTCAACGAAGATGCCGACAGCATTTACTATCTCAACGAACTGCTGAACCGCGCCGGCATGGACACGATCTCCGTGGGCGGCACGGTGGCCTTTGCCATCGAGTGCTTTGAAAAGGGGCTGTTGACCGCCACCGACACGGACGGATTGAAGTTGACCTGGGGCAACACCGAGGCCATCGTCCACCTGGTTGAAAAGATGGTCGAACGGGAGGGCATCGGCGACCTGCTGGCCGATGGCGCCCACCGCGCGGCCCAGAAAATCGGCCGCGGTGCCGAAACCATGGCCATCCACGCAGGCGGGCAGGAACTGGGCATGCATGACGGCCGCTACGATCCCGGGTTCGCCCTCCACAACGTGGTCGAACCCACCCCTGGCCGCCACACCATCGGGGCCTATATGTATTACGAAATGTTCCAGCTCTGGCAGGTCATACCGGATTTACCCGATCCCTCCCTGTTTTACCCGAAGCGCAGCAAGTACCGGGCAAACCGGGAAAAGGCCCTCATGGGGACCGCCTGCAGCCAGTACATGAACGTGGTCAACGGTGCCGGCTGCTGCCTATTCGGCGCCTTCATGGGAGCCCATCGGATTCCGCTGTTTGACTGGCTCAATGCCGCCACCGGCTGGGATCAATCGCCGGAAGCCTACCTGGTCGTCGGCCATCGGATTCAGGCCGTCAAACAATTATTCAACATCAAACAGGGTGTCAACCCCACCGATATCCGCCTCAGCCGACGGGTCATCGGCGACCCGCCCCAGTCGGAAGGGGCCAATAAAGGCGCGACGGTCCCTTTGGAGAAACTGCGACGATACTACTGGTCTGCCATGGGCTTCGACCCGGAAACCGGCGTACCGACGCCGGAATGTCTGGCCCGTTTGAATTTGAAGATATGATTGACCGGCACGCCCGCAAGGGCGCGGCCAACACGCCGAGGTTATCCCATGGCTTACGCGATTACCCATGAATGTGTCGGATGCAGTGTATGCATGCGTGTCTGCCCGGTGGATGCCATCGTGGGCAAGCCCAGGGAGCGCCATCGCATTATCCCTGACATCTGCATTGACTGCGGGGCCTGCGGCCGGATTTGCCCCTACACCAGCGTCAAGGACCCGGAGGGTCGGCTGTGCGAGCGGATCCGCATCCGCTCACGCTGGCCCAGGCCGGGGTTCGACGAAAAGCGCTGTTTGGGGTGCACCATCTGTGTAGAGGCCTGCCCCACGGGCTGCATCGATTTGAAAGCGGATCGGGGGTCCCGGGAAACCGTGCGTTATCCGGTGTTAAAAAAAGTGCGCAATTGTATCGGATGCGCCTTTTGTATGCAGGAGTGTCCGGTGGACGCGGTGAGGATGGAAGCAGCCGACGGGCTAGCTGGCATGGGCAAGCCCCTTCCCGGATCCAATTGATCCGGGAAGGGGGCAGTTAGCGACTAAATCACCTTGAATTTGTAAACCTGATTGGAATCCGGGTCGATCACGTGGACGCCGCAGGCCACGCACGGGTCGAAGGAGTGGACGGTGCGCAGCACTTCCAGGGGCTGTTTGGCATCGGCCACCGGGGTACCGATGAGCGCCTCTTCCACCGGACCGAGTTTGCCCTTGTCGTCACGCGGACCGAAGTTCCAGGTTGACGGCACCACATACTGGTAGTTTTTAATCTTGCCGCCTTCGATGTTAATCCAGTGTCCCAATGATCCACGGGGTACGTCGTTGAGACCCAGGCCCATCGCTTCGTCGGGCATTTCCCAGGGTGTGTAGGTCTGGGTGTCGCCGCCCTTGATGTTTTCCAGCAATTCCATGATCCAGCCGGGCATGGCCTGGCCGATGGCGATGGTCTCCAGTCCTCTGGCCGCGGTCCGGCCGAGGGTGGAAAACAGCGCAGCGGCGGGGATGTCCAGCTTCTGGAGCGTGGCGTCCACCAGCGGTTTGATTTCCTTGTGGCCTTTGCCGTAAGCGACCAGCACACGCGCCAATGGGCCCACTTCGCACGGCTCGCCTTCATATCTGGGCGCCTTGAACCAGGAGTATTTCCCGGCGTCAGGGCGGTACTTGGGATCTTCCTGAAGGGGCTTGGTCTCGCCCTTGTAGGGATGCAGGGCGGCGCCGTCCTCATACCAGGCGCGGGACACATTCTCGGCCACCTTCTCCTGAATGGCCATGGGGATATTGGCCAAGTCCCGTTTGCTGATCAGGCCGCGAGGCATGAACAGGCTTTCCGGCTCATTCTCCCCTTCGGGGAACTCGCCCCAGGCCAGGAAATTGGTGGTGCCACCGATGGCGCCCCAATCCTTGTAGAAGGAGGCAACGGCCACCAGGTCCGGAATGTAGACGTTATCGATGAACTCTTGGGTCTCCTTCTGCAGGTAGAGGAACTCGGCGATGCGGTCCGGATTGAGGTCGGCCACGCTGGTAATGCCGCCCACCACCAAAAACTGCGGGTGGGGGTTTTTGCCGCCGAAGACGGCGTGCATGCGGGCAGCTCTGGCCTGCATCCGGAGGGCTTCGATATAGTGGGCACAGGCCATCAGGTTGGCTTCCGGTGGCAGCTTGTAGGCCGGGTGGCCCCAGTAGGCGTTGGAAAAGGGTCCCAGCTGGCCGCTGTCCACGAAAGTCTGGATACGCTGCTGGACCTGCTTGTAATAGGGTGTGCCGCCCACTTTGGCGTTGCTGACGTTATCCGCGAGCGCAGCGGTTTTCTTGGGATCGGCCTTCAGGGCGCTGACAATGTCCACCCAGTCCAGCGCGTGGAGGTGATAAAAGTGGACCAGATGGTCGTGTTGGAACTGGGCGGCATGCATCATGTTCCGGATCAGTCTGGCATTTTTGGGAATCTGGACATTCACGGCGGCTTCGACTGCCCTCACCGAGGACAGAGCATGGGTGTACGTTCAGACGCCGCAGGATCGGGCGACGAAATGATGTGCATCGCGCGGGTCGCGCCCCTGAAGAATCAGCTCGATGCCGCGGAACAATTGGCCTGAACTCCACGCGTTGACGACTTTTCCCCCGGCCACTTCCACTTCGATGCGGAGGTGACCCTCGATTCTGGTAATTGGATCCACTACGACTCGTTTACCCATATTTAGAACCTCCCTTTATTTTGAAATTGGCGCTTACATCTCTTCATAGAATGGGGTCATGGTGTCCCAAAAATTGGGCTGGCTGCAACCGATGCACGGATGGCCCGCCTCCACCGGCCAGCTGGTGCCGTCATTGAACTTGGCCGTGGGGCAGTTGTTGTAAGTCTCCGGACCGCGGCAGCCCATTTTGTAGAGGCAGTAGCCCAGTGCGGCCTCTTGACTGCCGAACTCCTCCACGAATTCTTCGTTCTCGAAATGGGAGCGCCGCGGGCATTTGTCGTGGATGGTGCTGCCGAAGGCGAACATTGGCCGGCCCATGTCGTCCAGTTCGGGCAGTTTGCCAAGCATCAGATAGTTGACCACGGTGCCCACCAGATTGATCGGGTTGGGCGGGCATCCGGGGATTTGCAGGGGTTTGATGCCAATGGCTTCGCCAACCCCCTTATAGCCGCCTGGATTGGGCGCTGCGGCTTGAATGCCGCCGAACGTCGCACAGGTGCCGTAGGCGATGACGGCCGCGGCCTTGGGACAGACATCCTTGGCTATCTCCAAGAAGGAGCGGCCACCCACCTTGCCGTAACCGCCGTTGAATTTGGTCGCCACGCCGCCTTCGACGACACAGATGAACTTGCCTTCATACTTTTTTATCGCATTGTGCAGCTGCTCTTCGGCCTGATGACCGGCGGCGGCCATGATGGTCTCGTGGTATTCCACCGAAAGCACCTCGAGAACCAATTCGTCGACATAGGGATATTGGGATCGCAACAGGGATTCGGAGCATCCGGTGCACTCGGCGAAATGCAGCCAGACCACCGGCGGGCGCTGCGCCGGTGCGGCAAACACCTCGGCCACCTTGGGAACAAAAGATGATGACAGTCCCATGGTTGCCGTCAACGCAGTGCAATACTTCATAAAATCTCTTCGTGAGACTCCTTTTTCCTTCAACCGCTGGTAAAATGATCGTTCCTTTTCCATTGGCACCTCCTGATGCTGATTATGGATGATTATGAAGCAAAAAAAAGAGAACCAGTCGTCCATGCGGCAATCCTAACGGCGCGGTCATGGTCGCACGGGTCCCACTTGTCTGTTCAACGGCGTTGGAACGTTTTAAGTTGGAAAGCATCAATGAACTTTGCGGACCATTCAGTTATCAGACCCAGTAGTCGGTAGTCGCTGTAGACTTGCAGGCGTGCACCGCTCCATGAGGAGGCTGCACGCGCTTTGTATTTCGGTGATTCTGAATTGATTTCGATGCAACGCGATGAAAAAATAAACGGCGTCTGGAACTATTAGTGGAAGACCCAGGGCAAGTCAAGTTAAAAAGGGCGCTTTGGCTGTTGTTCAGGCTGGTTGGGGATCCCCGGCAGGTCACTGATTCGCGGGGCGGAGATCAAAAGGAAGACACCCAAAAGCGTCCGCTTGCCGGTGCAGACGCTTTTGGGTTCATTGGCGTACCGTCGGGGTCAGGCATCGTCGATGCGAGCGTCCTCATCGGAGATCTTAATGGATTTTTTCAGGTCTTTGATAATCCCTTTCTCCTCGAAATCATCATCGATGTCATCATCGAGAAGATCATCCACCTCGATCCCGTTGTCCTCATCGTCATCGTCATCAGGCTCGCTGACGACCGACGCGACCACCGGTTCGAACATATCCCGCTCTTCGAAAAAGAGTTCGGCGGAAGCGTTGGCGCCAGGCTGAAACATCTCGACAATCGCATCGGCAATCCGTTCCGTGTAGGTCCCCGGTGGATACATATTGTGCGTACGAAGCGCCTGGATCAGGGCGTTGCGATCTTTTTCCATGGCCGCTTTGATCGCTGCGGCATCGTAAGTTTCTTCACACAGCAGGGAGAGCATCTCCTTGTCCAGTTCAGCATATTCCTGAATGGCCAGTTTCCCGGCTTCACTGTCCAATAGAACCAAATACTTTTGTTTCATACACGTCTTCCTCCAGGGGCGATAGGGTGCTATTTTTTTTTGTGCACGGAGGAACATCACAAAACATCTTTGATGTCAACCATCATTTAAGGAATCTGTGAGTAACTGCTTTTGACGACATCCAACCTCGATGCCGCAGCCAAAAACCAAAATCAGGTGAGACAGCGATTGGGTATTATCCGCAAATGATGCAGGCAGCGGCAATAGGTTTGCTTAAAACGCACCACGGATGATCTTTAGTGGCATGGTATTTGTTTTTCATGGCTCCGGCTTTCGATATAGGCAACCGAAAAGGGGGCCAGCCCTGGACCGATTCCGGGCTAACTGGGGATAAAAGGATTGACGCTGATGGTCCGAAATGGTAAGGAGGCGACTTATTTCAGTGGAGGGATGGCCGAGTGGTTTAAGGCGGCGGTCTTGAAAACCGTTGAGCGAAAGCTCCGTGGGTTCGAATCCTACTCCCTCCGCCAGACCCGAAAAGCTTGACCCTGGAGAGATGGCCGAGCCGGCTGAAGGCGCTCGCCTGCTAAGCGAGTGTGTGGTGAAAGCTGCACCGAGGGTTCGAATCCCTCTCTCTCCGCCAATTGATACCATTGCCCGATAGCCCGCTGATTCTGGGGGCTATCGTTGTTTTGACCGGGAGGATAGCACCGCCTCTGTTCGATGGGTGGTGCCATTTCCCCATAGTCAGTCGGTATGCAGATAACATCAAGAGATATGGCGCCGGCGGCAAGATTAACCATGTGCCTGCTGGTCACCGGTTTTCTGGCATGTGCCCTTTTCGGGCCCGAGTCGAATGCCCGCGCCGCCGATTCCATGGTCGACCGGGTGCAGACCGTCATCCGGTCCCGGCTGGAGGGAGACCCGGCCGCGATCTCCCTTTCCTGCCGGGGGGAAATGATCTGCGGCATCCAGATGCTGCCACAGGCCTACCGCGACCGAAAACATCTGCCCATGTGGATGGACGCTTCACTTCGCCTGGAAAAGGCGGAAGCGCTGGCCGAAGCCATCGATCGTGCCGGTGAAGATGGACTTCTGCCGCTTGATTATCACCAGGAAACCATTCATGAACTGCTGGCCGAGATAGGTGAGCAGTCCTCTGCGGCAAACCCGGAGGCGGTCCCCGCCGACGTGTGGGCGGACCTGGACCTGATTCTCACCGATGCCTACCTTTTATTTGCTTCCCATCTGGCTGGCGGGCGGGTAAGCCCCGAAACCCTGCACACTGACTGGAAGGTCAAGACCGGCCCGGTGGACCTGTCAGCCTCCCTTGCCAGCGCGGCCTCAACCGGCGATATCGAGGCTGCGTTGAACCCATTGCGGCCGGCGCACATCGGATATACGACCCTTCGCCGTGTATTGGCCCAGCTTCGCGGCCTCGCTGCGGCCAACGGTTGGCCGGTACTGGATGTCAGCAATACCCTCAGGCCCGGCGACAGCAGTTCTTCCGTTGGCGAGCTTCGCCGCCGGCTTGCCGTAAGCGGGGACGTTGGCCCAATGGGTGTTGATGAGGATTCACACGTCTTCGATGCCGCGCTCACCTCCGCAGTCAGGCGGTTTCAGCAGCGCAACGGATTGCAGGCGGATGGCATCGCCGGGCCAAACACGATCGGCATGTTAAATGTTCCCGTCGAACAGCGCATCCGCCAGGTTGTCGTCAACCTCGAACGCTGGCGGTGGCTGCCCCATGATCTGGGCGCCAGATACATCATTGTCAACACGGCCGATTTTAATCTCAAAGCAGTTGAGAACGGCGATGTGGCGTTTCAGATGCGGGTGGTGGTCGGGCGACCGGCCAGGCGGTCACCGGTGTTCAGCGCCGCCATGACCTATTTGGTGGTCAATCCCTATTGGAATGTGCCCACCTCCATCGCCGTTGAAGACATCCTGCCCGCGCTTCAAAAAAATGTTGCCTACCTGGCCCAGCGGGGTATCCGTGTGTTTCAAAACTGGGCGTTGGACGCACCGGAGATCGATCCCACCACGGTTGACTGGCATGCCTACCATGCCAATCACTTCCCTTTCAGGCTTCGCCAGGATCCCGGACCGTATAACGCCCTGGGCCGCATCAAATTCATGTTTCCCAACCAGTTTGCGGTTTACCTGCATGATACGCCCAACCGCTCCCTTTTCAAACGGGTTCAGCGGGATTTCAGTTCCGGCTGTATCCGCGTGGAAGCACCTCTTGTTCTGGCTGATTTTGTGCTGACGGGTGATCAGCGGTGGACACCGAATGCGTTGACCCAAGCCATTGAAGAAGGAAAAACCCGAATCATCCGGCTGAACCATCCGGTTCCGGTCCACTTGCTTTACATGACTGCCTGGGCGGACGAAACGGATGTGATTCAGTTTCGCAGCGACATTTACGACAGGGATCGTGATCTCGATCGCGCGCTAAGCCGTCGAAGACCCGACCCAGCGCCTGCATTCATCGACTGGCCAAAAGACCGGCTGCGCCGGTAAACACAGAACGAAAGAGGCCACCATGAAGAGGAAAACCATCCATCGTGGCCTTTCCATTTTTTTTCAACGCGCATGCCGTTGGCCGGCTATCCGTTCCAAGTACGAAACGCCCCGGTATCCACGTGGACGAAATCGGATCGGGGATAGTAGCCAACACCGCCGGATGCCAACTCCAGGCAGGCTTGCCGAAGCTTGTGGGTATCGCACCCGGGTAGGCGTATATCGACGGCGCGCCCCAACATGTGATAGCTGAACTTGGCGACACCGGTGGTTTGTTTGCGCAGCCGGGCATTGGTCTGGGGGGAGCGGTAACCGGAAATGATGTGAAAGGGGGAGCAGGCGCCCAAGCGTTGGCTCACGGTATAGAGCAGGTCCATCAACCGGGCATCCATGTTCTCAATGTCACCGGTGCGGTGATCCCTGAGGATCCGATTGATCTGCCCCATGGCACCGGGGCAATAGGCGCCGTTTTTATAGTAGCAGACACCGAGGCGTTCGCCGGTGTGCGTGTTGTAGAAGGCGAGGGAACGGCGCGTGCTGTCCGGCAGCAGGGCGGACCATCCCGTTGCCGGCACCAGGCAGGTGGCCAGGAACCCCGTACCGATTTTCTTAATAAAGTGGCGTCGACCGCAACTACCCATGTTTTTCTCCGCATTTCAGCATATCGAACGTGAATCGGTCGTTAATCCAAATTGTCGGATACATGAGCAAAAATCATACCTTAATGTTGCAGTGGCCTGAAAATTCGTAAGCCTATCCACTAAAAACTTTCAACTATCCTGAATTCCAATGTATATTGTCGTTGTGGATTCTCCTTTCCGCCATATCACGATTGATCCACAGCGTTCACTTGCCGCTGCGGTGAACAGATATTGTCAACAGGTTGACGAAAAACGGGGCATCAAACGATTCGCTGGAAATGCTTTTCCAGATCTTTAACGCGCCATTGGATCCAAATGGGTCTGCCGTGGGGACAGTGCGACGGGTTGTCGCAGGCATCCAGCTGTTCCATCATGACCTTGATCTGCGTCTCGGTGAGTCGGTGGTGGGCACGGATCGCATTGTGGCAGGCCATGACCATGAGGCATGCATCCAAAATGGTTTCCATCTCAGCACCCACACCGATTTCTGCTGTTTTTTCTACGAGTTGGGTAACCAGCCCAGAAATAGCAGCGTGGTCAAGCAAAGTGGGCACCGCTTTGACCACGAAGGTGTTCCCGCCAAAATGCTCGATCTCAAACCCGAATCGGTCCAGTTCCGGAGCCAGCTTTTCCAGGATTTGAGTTTCGCGGAATCCCAGGTCGATGGTTTCGGGCAGCAGCAGGCGCTGGGCGGCGGGTCGGCGGAATTTGGATTGGCGCTTCAGCTGTTCGAAAACGATTCGTTCGTGGGCCGCGTGCTGATCGATGAGCATCAAGCCGTCGTCGGATTCACAGATGATGTAAGTGCCCTTGTACTGGCCGATGACGGTCAGGTCGGCAAAAAACCGCCGTTTCCACAGCGGTGCCTGGTGGGCTGGTTTACCGTTGCGGGCGGGTGGGTCGATCGGCGGCGCCGGGGTATTGACGGGATCTGCAGGCGGCGACGGGACATGCCTGCTGTCTGCCCCGGCCGCGTGGGTCGTTGAAGCCGCTGTATGGTCCACCGCGTCGCCCACCTGGACGGCCGGATGGTCATGGGTGTAAGGCACCGTGTATTCGGCTTTCGGCTCGGACACGGTTGCCGGCCCTTGCGCCGATTCGGTGATCCCGGGGTCCTTCGCTCGCCACCGGGTGGGATCGGATTGACGGAGGGCGTCGGCCACGGCGTCCCGCACCGTGTCGTGCACCCTTTTCTGACGTACAAAACGAATCTCGTGCTTGGTGGGGTGAACGTTGACGTCCACCTGGTCGAAGGGGACTCGCAAAAACAGCACCGACACCGGGTACTGGCCCTTCATCAGCCGCCCGGAATAACCGGCGAACAGGGCGTGCTGAATCACCCGGTCCCTGACCCAGCGACCGTTGACGAACAGATACACGCCACGGGCGGTGGAGCGGTTCATGCGCGGGGCGGCGATCCACCCGCTGATTTCGATATCCTCGATGACCCGATCAACCGGGTACAGCTCCTTCTGGACGGCCGCCCCAAGGACATCGGCCACCCGATCCAAGGGTTCTGCGGCCGGGGCCCAGCTTTTCACGATCCGGTTGTTGTGTGACAGCCTGAATTGAACGGCCGGCCGACAAAGCGCCATGCTGGCAATGGTGTCTGCAATGTGGCCCATCTCCGTGTCGATGCTTTTCAAAAACTTGCGCCGGGCCGGGGTGTTATAGAAGAGGCCGGCCACGGTGACCAGGGTGCCGGGGGGGGCGCCGGCGTCGGCGACGCGATTGATCCGCCCCCCAGCCACCTCAATCTGAGTACCCACATCGGCGTTGGCTTCCCGCGTAACGAGGGTGAACCGGGAGACCGAGGCAATGCTGGGTAGCGCCTCGCCACGGAATCCCAGGGTGCTTATGGCAAACAGATCCGGATCGGTCGCGATCTTACTGGTCGCATATCGCTCGAGACAGAGCAGGGCATCGTCTCGGCCCATGCCCTGTCCATTGTCCGACACACGGATGAGTTTTCGCCCGCCCTGTTCGATTTCCACGATGATCCGAGTGCTGCCGGCATCGATGGAATTTTCGACCAGCTCCTTAACCACCGAAGCCGGACGCGCCACCACCTCTCCGGCAGCAATTTTATTGGACAGGATTTCCGGAAGGATTCTGATTCGGGTCATCATGTTGACGACGGGACAATCTCTTTGAAGCTGCGCGCTAAATACTCCGCCTCCATGGGGGTCAGGTTGAATTTCAGGCAGGCCGCCTCGATGAGCTGCTGTCGACTGTTGGGTGACCCCGCCTTTTTTTCTTCCGATATCCACTGGACTGCTTTTCTGAGGCTTTCGCCTTCGGGCTGAATGCTCATGGGAACCTTTCCTCAACCATCCGTTACATTTCTCTATTCCCGTCGCGGTCATCGATCACAAGGGCGGCTTTTTATCCTTGATGTTCGCCGCCTTTTCGAACGCTCGGGCGATCTTAAAAAGCATCGGCTCGTTAAAATGGCGGCCCATGATCTGCAGACCGATGGGCAGACCGTCGTCGGAGAATCCGCAGGGGACCGAAATCCCCGGGATGCCGGCCAGGTTGGCCGACAAGGTGTAAATGTCCGACAGGTACATGGTCAGCGGATCGTCAAGGGTTTCGCCGATGAGGTAGGCCGGTGTGGGTGCCACCGGGGAGACGATCGCATCACAGGATGCAAAGGCGGTTTGAAAATCATTCATGATCAGCGTGCGAACCTGGGAAGCCTTACCATAATAGGCATCGTAGTAACCAGCGGACAGGGCATAGGTGCCCAGAATAATGCGACGCTGAACTTCCGGACCGAATCCTTGTGACCGGGTGCTGCGGTACATCTGAAGCAGATCGGCCTGCGACTTGTCGCGGAAACCGTATTTCACACCGTCGTAGCGGGCCAAATTGGAACTGGCTTCACTGGGGGCGATCACGTAGTAGGCGGCCACGGCATGATCGGTGTGTGGTAAAGCGATGTCGACGCATCTGGCACCCAGGGATTCGATCGTTTTTACCGCCCGCGCCACCGCCGCAGCGACTTGGGGATCCAACCCTTGGGCGGCACTGTATGCACCGGGGATGCCCACCACGACATCTGCAAGACCGTCATCGGTGATCGCCGAAAAAGCCGGCACCGGTTCGGGGACGGAGGTGGAGTCTTTGGGGTCGTGACCGGCAATGGCGTCGAGCAGGATGGCGCAGTCAGTCACCGTTTTGCCCAACGGACCGATCTGATCCAACGAAGAGGCAAAGGCCACCAGCCCGAAACGGGATACGCGGCCGTAGGTCGGCTTGATCCCCACCACGCCACAGTGGGAGGCTGGCTGGCGGATGGAGCCGCCGGTGTCCGAACCCAGGGCACCCAGGCACATGTCCGCCGCCACAGCCGCGGCCGACCCGCCGCTGGAGCCGCCGGGTATGCGATCCAGGTTCCAGGGGTTGCGGGTGGTCTGAAATCCAGAGTGCTCGGTGGTAGACCCCATGGCAAACTCGTCCATGTTGAGCTTGCCCACGATCACTGCGCCGGCCTTTCTCAATCTGGAAATGACCGTGGCGTCGTATGGCGGAATGAAGTTTTCAAGCATCTTCGACGCACATGTCGTGCGAAGCCCCTGGGTGCAGATCAGGTCCTTGATGCCCAATGGGATGCCGGTCAGGGGTGCCGTGTCACCCGTGGCCAGGCGATGGTCCGCCGCTTCGGCCTGGGCCATGGCACCGTCGGCATCGACGGTCAGGAAGGCGCCGACCTTGCCGTCTACCGCCTCGATACGGTCGAGGACCGCCCGGGTCAGTTCAACCGAAGCAAATTGTTTATTTTTCAGCAGGCCGCTGGCCTGCTCAATGGTCAGTTCATGCAGTTTCATGCCATCCCTTCCTCGCGGAATGACCGCCTTGAAAAGCGACGGCCAATTCGTCAGTGCTGCCTCAAATCACCTTGGGCACCACAAAGGCGCCGTCTTCCTTCTCCGGGGCATTGGCCAGAGAATCCTGCGGGTCCAGATGGTCCTGCGCGTCGTCCTCCCTGAATGCATTGGTCAGGGTGATGGCATGGGAGGTGGCAGGGACCCCGGTGGTGTCCACCCGATTCAAGGTATCCACATAATCGAGAATGGTGCCGATCTGACCGGCCAGCCGATCGATATCCGCTTCAGCGATATCCAGTCGAGCCAGGTGGGCAACATGCAGGACTTCCTTTTGGGATATTTTCATTGTTTCTATCTCGGCATCCATACAAGTTGGATGCGGTTTGGGTTATCGTTCAACCAGGATGGGTTTTTTCCGACTTCGGGTCAGCCGCTCCATGTCTGCCGCTGCCTGTTCACGGTCCGAGTAGCGGCCCACCCGAACCCGAAACCAGAGCCCTTTGCCGGGAATGACAATTCTCGACACGTAGGCAGGATACCCCTCCTTTTTCAGATTGGCAACGATTCGCTCGGCGGCTGCCCCATCCTTCATGGAGGCCACCTGAATGGTCAACGCGCCCATGATTTCAACAGCTGCCGGAGGGGACGACGACGATTTCCCGGGCGTTGGCTTGTTCGGCACCTTGGATTTCTTGACCATGGCGACGGTACGCGACTTGTGCGGCGGTTGAACCGATTCGACGGTTTCTGCGCGGGATGAGGGATCATCCAACGACACCGCGGGCGTGGGAATCTGAACGGCGGTGTCCAAGCCGTCCTTTTTCAGGGCTTCGTAAAACTCCAAGGGCGCTTTTTCATCTTCTCCCCGGAGGGCTTTTTCCACCGCTTCCCGCTCCTTTTTCATCATGGCGTCCCGCAGGGCGGCCAGCTCTTCTTGGAGCGCCTGGGTGTCGAAATGGACCGGGGCCGTTCCCCGGCCCACCAGCACGCCAAGGACGAACATCCATGCCGCAACGAAAAAGACCAGCAGGTATCGCCCCCAGGCGATCCGGCGTTTTGACGCCGTGGCCTTGCCCTCTGTCACAGGTTTGTTCCGTAATCGTTCACAGGTTCAACGTTCACCGTTCTGGGTTTGCTTTCATTCGTTGATCTTGCTCGTAGACGATCGTCTTTAAGATGAAACCTACGAATCGCAGCGTGAGTACTTCCGGCATGTAATCATTCACCGGATCGCGTTTATTGTAAAGGGTCACTCGGGTTGAGGTTTTTGGTGCACGTTGAACCCTGAACCCTTGATGAACCCTTGACCCTGTGACGCCTACATGGCCTCCGGCGCCGACACGCCCAGCAGCGCCAGTCCGTTACGGATCACCTTCTGAACGGCCGAGACCAGATAGAGCCTGGCTCGGGTCATCTTCAGATCGTCTTCACACAACACCCGGTGCCGGTTGTAATAGGTATGAAAGGCAGCGGCCAGGGTCATCAGGTAGTAGGTGATGCGATGAGGCTCCATGAGCGCCCCGGCGGTTTCGACGGTTTCCGGATAGCGGGCCAGGGCCTTGATCAGGGAAATGTCCTCCGGTGTTTCAAGGGCTGACAGATCCGATGGCGCAAATCCGCTGACATCCAGCCTGTCGTGCTCAGCCTTGCGATGGATGCTGGAGATGCGGGCATGGACATATTGGACGTAATACACAGGGTTGTCGTTGGTCTTCTGTTTGGCCAGTTCGAGATCAAAATCCAGTGAGCTTTCATAGTGGCGGGTCAGAAAGATAAACCGGGCTGCATCCCGGCCAACCTCCTTGATCACGTCGGCCAGGGTAACAAACTCACCGGCCCGGGTGGACATGGCCACGGGCTGTCCGGCCCGCAGCAGGTTGACCAGTTGCACCAACAGGACCTCGAACTGGTCGCGATCGTATCCGGAGGCCTCCACGGCGGCTTTCATCCGCGGGATGTAGCCGTGGTGGTCTGCCCCCCACACGTCAATCACCTTTTGAAACCCGCGCTCAAACTTGTCCTTGTGATAGGTGATGTCCGACGCGAAATACGTGGTCTGGCCGTTCTGGCGAACCACCACGCGGTCCTTTTCGTCGCCGTAGTCGCTGGTCCTGAACCACAGGGCGCCGTCTTTCTCGTAGATCAGTCCCTTCTCCTTGAAATCGCGGATATCCCCCGCCACCTTGCCCGAATCATAGAGGCTCTGCTCCGAGAACCATTGGTCGAAGGTCACCCCGAAATCCACCAGGTCGGCCCGCATGCCCTCGGTAATTTTCTCCGCCGCAAACCGGGCGCAAGGCATAATGGCCTCCGCCGCGCTTTTTTCAAACAGTTCCCGACCCTCCCGTTCCAGCAGTTCCCCGGCCAGGTCCCGAATATATTCACCTTGGTAGCAGGTGTCGGGAAAAGCGACGGTTTCGCCCAGCAGTTCTTTCCCCCGCAGATAGACAGACGTGCCCAGCGTCTGAATCTGTCGGCCGGAATCGTTGATGTAATACTCTTTTTGTACATCAAAACCGCAAAAAGAGAGGATGTTGGCCGCGCTGTCCCCCACGGCACCGCCCCGGCCGTGGCCCACGTGAAGGGGACCGGTGGGATTGGAACTGACGAATTCGATCTGGATGCGCATCCCCTTGCCCAGGTCGCAGCGGCCATACTGGTCGTCCTGTTCGTGAATGGCGGTCAGCACCGGATACCACGCGGATGGATGGATGAAGAAATTGATAAACCCCGGTCCGGCGATTTCCGTACGCGCGATGACGCCCTTTGGGTCATCCAGATGATCGATGAGCGTTTCGGCGATCTGTCGCGGTGACATGCGCTGGGCTCTGGCCATCTGCATGGCCAGGTTGGTTGACAGGTCGCCGTGGCTGTCGGCCTTGGGTTCTTCCAGCACCACCTCGCAAAAATCAGAAGAAGGAAAAATGCCTTTTTCGTAGGCGGCCATTGCCGCCGCCAAAATAATTTCCTTGAGTGCGTTCTTCATGAATGGATTCCTGACGGCTGATAGATTTGAACGGGTCAGCCGATGCGGTATGGTCAGGTTGATGGTTGCCGTCATCCGGCAATGACGAATGCCGTCGGGCACACGCCATTTTCGATAAAGTCCAGTTCATAAAGAGTTTTCCGATCCAAGTCAAGAAGGTTCCCCCCGGGCTGAAGGATGCTCGTGTGGGGTGTTTTTTCAAGCCAAAACCCATGGCGATGTCCCATGGTGGATCCGGGCAGTGTTGAGACGGCATCCTGTCCGCCGTTTGATGGCGGCCGTGCCGGATTTGGCCTTTTCCCTTGCATATCCATAATTTCCAACGTATTTAATTGACCTGCTGAACACGGCAACACAATCGGTTGGGTTCCGGAACGACCAAAAAGGCTTGTCATCATTATGAATGTGAGTATCTGCAAGCAGCGGCAGAAGCTTGCCGTTGATGTTGATGCGGTGTGCCGTCTCATCGCTGACACCCAGCTTCCCTCCGGTGAAATCCCCTGGTCTGCGGGAGGCAAGACCGACCCCTGGGATCATGTGGAGGCGGCCATGGGGCTGACGGTGGGGGGATATCTGGAGGAGGCCCGCAAGGCGTTTTCTTGGCTTTGCAGCATGCAACTGGCCGACGGCAGCTGGTTCGCCGCCTATCGCCGGGGCGTTCCCGAGGACCGGACCCGCGAAACCAACATGAGCGCATACATCGCCGTGGGGGTATTGCATTACTGGCTGATCACCGGTGACCGCCATTTTCTCGAGTCCATGTGGGACACCGTCAGGCGAGCCATTGACTTTGCCGTCCGCCATCAGCGTGCCAACGGAGAGATCTGCTGGGCGATCAGCCCCCAGGGCAAGGTGGACCCCATGGCCCTGCTCACTGGATCCAGCTCCATCTACATGAGTCTGAAATGCGCCATGGCCATTGCCGACGAACTGGGCTTGGCCGTCATCCCCTGGGCCGCTGCATATCGGCGTCTCGGTGAGGCGATCTGCCATCGACCATACCTGTTCAACATGACCAAATCCCGTTTTTCCATGGATTGGTTCTACCCGGTGCTGTGCGGTGCCGTTACCGGAGAAATGGCCGGTGGACGCATCAAGCGACAGTGGAAGAAATACGTGGTGGAAGGCCTGGGGGTTCGCTGCGTCTCCGACCAACCCTGGGTGACGGTCGCCGAAAGTTCCGAATTGGTACTGACCCTGTCGGCCATGGGAGATGCGGAAAAAGCGCTCATCATCTTCAATTGGCTGTCGGAACACGTATTTGATGACGGCTCCTTCTGGTGCGGATTCACCTTTCCGGACATGACCCGGTGGCCCGAAGAAAAAATCACCTGGACCAATGCGGTGGTGCTGTTGGCTGCCGATGCGCTGTTCAACCTTACCCCCGGCGGACGGTTGTTCAGCCATGCCTGGTGGGCCGACGAAGCCGGACGCCCCGGTTGACGGCCAGTTGCTCGGCACATGTATTGGGTTACGGATCCATCATGATTAACGATCATCGCCCCTACGTAGTCAAAAAAGCATACCTGAAATTTCAGAGATTCTATGCCCGCCATTTTCTGGCCCCGCAACTCGAGCACCTGGGAAGAGGGTTCACCTTCATGCGGCCCTGGCATGTAGAACTGTTCGGTGCGCCGATCGCCATCGGACGATTCGCCACGGTCATCGCCACTCCGGACAAAAAAATCCGTCTGTCCGTATGGCCGGACCAAGCGGGCAAGGGCCACATCACCATCGGCAACTACTGTCTGGTCTGCCCCGGCGTCAGGATCAGCAGCGCCGCCGGCATCACCATCGCCGACAACTGCATGATCGCCAACGGCGCCTACCTAACCGATTCAGACTGGCACGGGATCTACGACCGCATCTCCTTTGGCAACGCCATGCCGGTGACCATCGAAAAAAATGCCTGGATCGGGGACAGTGCCATCATTTGCAAAGGCGTGACCATCGGCGAGAACAGTATCGTGGGCGCCGGGGCCATCGTGGTGGACCCGGTTCCCGCCAACTGCGTGGCCGCCGGCAACCCGGCCCGCGTGGTCAAACAGCTGGACCCGGAAGAGTCCTTCACCACCCGCGCCGAATTTTACTCCGACCCCGCCAAACTCTCCCGGGAATTCATGGCCTGGGAGCAGGCCATGCTCAACGGCAACACCCTGTTTGGCTGGCTGCGCCACCTGCTGTTTCCCGCCAAAGGGGATTGAAGCCAAATCGACTGACCGCCGACTTATCTCATCCCGCTCAGGATGGCCCCCTGGGCACACCGGCAATGTGCGATCCCAATCCGGGACCGGCCATGAAGCCCTCCCGGTTGGTTTTCACCTCGATATCCTTCCCCCTGCACCGGGGGCAGACAGGCGGAATGTCATCGCCTTTGAATGTCAGATGCGAAAATGGGTGGCCGCATGCGTTGCACCGGCACGCTGCTGTGGGCATGGTGATCGTCTCCGTTAATGGTCTACAGGCTGATAACCGCCGCGTCGCACGACATGTGGATCAGCTCGGCGGCCGTGGCCATTCGGGCACCGTCGATGAGCTCCTTCTCGTCGATATGGCGGGCTTTGGCGCAGGGTGTGCAGACCAGAATCGGTACCTCGTGAGCCTGAAGATAGGCGATGAGGTCGTCGGCCACATCCCCCGTCGCCGCCCGCAGGTGATCCGCAAGCCCTTGCTTGGCGATGTATACCCCTTCATCGAGCAGAAACAGTGTGGTTTGTTTGCCTTCCTTGTGGGCGATGGTGGCCAGATGGATCGCCCGGGTGGACCGGTTGGGGTTGTCGGTGCCGCAGGACAGGACAATGACGACGTGCGTTTTCATGGTCGCTCCTTTTCTTTTTTGAGTGTGGACGTTGTTTGGTAAAGCCCCCGTGGCCGGCACTGGCGGAACCTCAACCCCCGGGTACCGATTTGTTGCGGGACGCGAAGGAGTGAAATCCGGCGAACAGCGATCCTCCCGCCAGCGCTACACCGGCGCTGAACAGGAAAAGGGGTGCGGTGCTGCCTGCGTCATAGAGGGCGCCGCTGATAAAAAAACCCACGGTGAGTCCGGCGCCATAGGTCACGGCATTGTTCAACGCCTGGCCCAGGGTTTTCTCCGATGCCGGCGCGAGCTGATCCACATAAAGAATACCGGCCATGTGAAAGGCACCGTATGTGATTGCGTGGAGCAGCTGGCTGGCCAAAATCAGCATCGCCGACTGGGCGACGTACAACAGGCCCCAGCGCAACACCGCCGCCGCAAAGGATACCGCCAAAATCCGTTTGAAGGAAAAACGGGCAAACAGCCGGGGTGAGTTGATCATCACCACCACTTCCGCCATGGACGCCAGGGCCCAACAGGCACCGATGAAGCTACCGCCGTGACCAAGCCGGGCCAGATGAATGGAAAAAAATCCATAGTAGGCCCCATGGCTCACCAGCATGAGAAACGCACACAGCAGGAATATCAGGGTGTGGCCCGAGAACAGCCGGGCGGCATCATGGGGCTGCGCCTGCCGCTGTTTACGGATTCGGGGCATGCCGGTGGCTGTCATGGCCTGGGCGGTTGAAATGGACAGGGCCAGCGCAATGACGATACTCACGGTATACCGGTCGATCATCTTTCCTGAAACAAGCACCACGGCAATAAAGGCGATCGATCCCCAGACCCGGGTGCGGCCGTAGCGGTGTTTGGTCTTGCCCAGCACGTCCATGGCAAAGGCTTCGAGAAACGAGATAATCGGCGCGTAAAAGGCACCGTAGACAATGGTGAGGACCAGCATGAATCGAAAATCGGTGGTGAAGAGAAACAAAGCCCACAGGGCGGTACTGGCAAAACTGCACAGGATGTATAGGGGACGGCGGATGGCCTTTCGATCCGCCAGGATGCCCCAGAAAATGGAAAACAGAATCAGCACGGCTGAACGAACGGCACTCAGGCTGCCGATCTGAAAACCGGTGAAGCCGAGGTTCAGGCAATAGAGGTTGAAGTAGGGCAGAAACACACCCATGGCTCCGAAATAAAGAAAATATTGGATTCTGATGGCGTTTTTTGCGCTGATCATGGGCAAACCGCAAACATAGAAAATGACGTTATCGATGGCTCCGGCATCATATCCGTTTTGGTGGGAAAGGCAACGCCTTTCACCATTAGCATGACCGAGAGAAAATGACCTGGCATACTGAAATGTTGACATAAATCGAAAATATGCGCATCATGTCACGTCATTGATGGTTGCCTGCCATCGTCCGGCCCCAAACAAGCAGATCCACCAAAAAATCGTTGCCGCCAAGGAGGAACAAATGAAGCCTAAACCTAGAAATCCGATTTGGATTTCCCTGGTGATTCTCGGTCTCGCCTTGACCGGATGTGTTCAGTCCCAGATGGCTGGCTCCGCGGTTGCCCTCAATCCGAACAAGGCCATGATGGACAATCCGGTGGAGCTGGTCAACCAGCTCAGCAGCGATATTTCCGAAGCACGCATGGCCCAGCTCAACATCCTCTCCCCCGAGGGATTCAAGCGGGCGGAGAAGGCTTTTTTCAGCGCCCAGGAGGATCTAGAAAAAGGCAATGAGATCGCCGAGATCCGCAAGGCCGTCATGGAATCGCGCGACTACCTTCAGAAAGCCGAGGAGATTGCCACGATTTCGCGAACGACCCTGGCCGAAACCCTCAAGGCACGTGAAATGGCCCGAAGTGCAGGGGCTGCCAAGTTCGAAAATGAATACCGTCGGGTGGAAAACGACTTTCTGGACCTGACCCGGGCCATTGAAAGGGATAATCTCAGCTATGCCCAGAACAACCGAAACAAGGTGATCGAGCGCTACCGGGAATTGGAAGTTCGCGCCATCAAAGAGGATACCATCGGCGAAGTCCGTGCGCTCATCGCCCGGGCCGAGGCGGCCGATGCCCGGAAGATCGCGCCCCTCTCCTACGGCCTGGCCGTGGATCAGATCAACGCGACCGACGCGTTCATCTCGGCCAATCCCTATGCCAAGGAAGAGATGCACGCCATGGCCCGGGAAGCCCTGTTTAAGGCCAACCGGCTGGTGGTGGTGACCGAGCAGAGCAACCGGATCAAGACCATGAAGCCGGAGGAGATCGTCCTGCTGGTGGAAAATTACCTGCACACCATATCTACCGCACTCGGAGCCCAGGATATGCGCGACCAGGCATACCAGACCCAACTGGACAATATCATCGGGTCGGTGAATTCCCTGAAAAGCGACCGCACGTTCATGTCCGAGAGGAATCAGGCGCTGCTGACGGAGATGGAAACTCTCAAGGCCGACGACCAGGCCCAGATCGACGCCCTCAATGTGCGCGTGGCCACGCTGGAAGGCAAGACCCGGGAAGACCAAATGGCCAAGGAGCGCATGGCCAGGGAACGCATGGCCGCAGAGCAGCGCCTGGCCGCGGAGAGGAAGTTCAGCCAGCTCTACGTGGCTGTCCAGGATTATTTCGACAAGAATGAAGCCGAGGTCTACAAACAGGAAAACCAGCTGGTGCTCAGGCTCAAGGCCATGCGTTTCCCCGTGGGAAAAAGCATCATCATGCCGGAGAACTACGCCCTGTTGAGCAAGGTGCAAAAGGCCATCCGAACCTTCGATGATCCGCGGGTGATCGTAGAAGGGCACACGGACACCACCGGTTCCGATGAAGTCAACATGCTGCTTTCCCAGCAGCGGGCCGACGCCGTCCGCGAATACATGATCGCCAATCAGACGCTGCCTCCGGCCAACGTTTCCGCCGTGGGCTACGGCTCCGAGCGCCCCCTGGCCTCCAATGCCACGTCTGCGGGCCGGGCCATCAATCGCCGTATCGACATCCTGATCATCCCTGAGGCAAAACCCATATGATCGGCCGATGTATGAATTCACCAGATCACCAATCCACCAACCCAAGGAGGTTTCATGAAAAAAGTACTGATCGCCTATGTCAGCCGGACGGGCAAGACCGAAGCCATGGCCAACTATATCGCCGAGGGTCTCCGAATCTGCGGACAGGAAGTCGACGTCAAGAAGATCGCAGCCATTGAAAATGAAAACGGCGTCGTCGGTTACGACGGCTATGTGTTCGGCTGCCCCACCTATCACAAGGACATCACCAGTGGAATGAAACAGTTCCTCTTCAAGGCCGAAAAAGCCAACCTGACGGGCAAGATCGGCGGTGCTTTCGGTTCCCACACCCACAGCGGTGAGAGTGCACCCATGATCTTCGACACCATGCAGCACGTATTCAAGATGGACATGACCGACCTGGGGCCCCTGAACCTCACGGAAGCCATGGTTGGCAGCGGCCAAGGATTGAAGGCCTGCCAGGATTACGGCAAGGCGCTGGGCGAAAAACTCGGCGCATAAACCGGTCGACCGCAGCAGCGGCCGGTCGCCGGTTGATGCCGTGACCGGCCGCTTGGGCGTGGGAAAACGATTTTAGGAGGACGCCGGGTGAAGGATCGGATTGGCGTATTCATCTGCGAGTGCGGACCGAATATCCAGAATGCCATGGACATCCCGCAGCTGGTGCGCTTTGCCGGACAGTTGGAGGCCGTCGTGCTTGCCGAGCCGGTCGGAATGCTGTGCACGACGGATGGTCGAAAACGAACGGCCGACACCATACGACACAGCCACATCACCCATGTCGTGTTCGCCGGCTGCTCACCCCGTGAACACGAACAGACCTTTCGGCGCGTGCTCGAAGACGCCGGATGCAACCCGTTCATGATGCAGGCCGTCAACCTGCGGGAGCAGTGCGCCTGGGTGATCCATGACCGCGATCAGGCCACCCGCAAGGCCAAAGGGCTGATTCGCGCAGCGGTGCAGCGCGTAAGACATCACACCCCGATCACGATCAGAGAGATCGACTGCCGGCCCGATGTTCTCGTGATTGGCGCCGGTGTAGCCGGCATCAGTGCGGCGCGCACCCTCAGTCAGCACGGCCGGCGGGTATTTTTGGTGGAGCGTTCCACATGCGTTGGCGGCATGGCAGCCCTGTATGAAGACCTCTACCCGGATTTCACCTGCGCCGCCTGTCTGATCGAGCCGGATCTTGACGACCTCCTTCATGACGAGCGGATCGAGGTGATGACCGCGAGCGAGGTGCTGTCGGTTCGTGGCATCCCCGGCAACTTCACGATCACGGTGAAACAGGCGGCCCGCCATGTCGATCCCCACCGGTGCATCGGCTGCGCGGCCTGCATCGAGGCTTGCCCGGTCACGGTCCCCAATGCGTTCAATGCCCGCATGGACACCCGGCATGCGGTCTACATTCCCTACCCTGGCGCCCTGCCGCATGTAGCAGCAATCGACAAATCGAACTGCCTGCACTTCAAGGGGGAAACGTGCCGGGCGTGCAAGGACGCCTGCCCGTTTGACGCCGTCGACTATGCGGCCGTCGAGACCGTGCGCAACCTTGAGGTGGGGGCAGTGGTGGTCGCCACCGGTTTTAAGGGGTTCGATCCCAGCCGCAGCGCCCGGTACGGCTTCGGCGCGGCGGATGGCGTCATCACCGCATTCGCCTTTGAGCGGCTGGTGAATACCACCGGTCCCACCGGCGGTAAAATCATGACGACCGGCGGCCAAGCACCGGATACGGTGGCGTTCGTGCACTGCGTCGGCTCACGCACCGGGGCGTTCAACCGATTCTGTTCCGGTGTCTGCTGCCTGTATGCATTCAAGCAGGCCCAACAGGTCAGAAAACAACTGCCCGAGGCCGCCATTCATCATTTCTATGCCGATCTCTGTCTACCCGGCAAGAACGCCCAGCGTTTTTTCGACCAGGTCCGCGCAATGGCCGGTGTGAGCCTGCACCGGATCGCTCACCCCGACGCCATTCAAATCGGTACCGAAAACGGCCGGACAATCGTTCGGGGCACCGATGCGTCGGGGGCCGTTCAGCAGGTTGACGCCCAGTTGGTTGTCCTGGCCACGGCCATGGAAGCCCCCGCAGACACGCCGCAGATGGATCGGGTCCTCGAGATCGGGTTAGACGATGACGGCTTTTTCAAAGAAGCCCACGCCGTTGTTGATTCGGTGGCTGCGGCCCGGGAGGGATTTTACCTCGCCGGCTGCTGCCAGGGGCCCAAAGACATCGCCGCCTCCGTGGGCCAGGGCCAGGCGGCCGCCGGCAGGATTTTGCAGAAATTGATTCCCGGCGGGAAAATTGCCTTGAACCCCATCGTTGCCCGGGTGGATCCGGATCTTTGCTCCGGGTGCCGGACCTGCGAGGCCCTCTGCCCCTTCGGGGCCCTGGCCAGGAATGAAAGAGATGCCTGCATGACCATCGAAGAGACATTGTGCCGTGGCTGCGGGATCTGTGCCGCCGCCTGTCCTAGCAGTGCCATACGTGTATCGCATTATTCCGCTGACGCCGTTTACGCGGAGATCGACGGCCTGTTGAAACCCAATGCGGAAATTGACAGGCCATGACCGCCTTTGAGCCCAAGATCCTTGCCCTGCTGTGCAACTGGTGCGCTTACGATGGTGCCGATGCGGCCGGCAGGGCCCGGCTTGCGCTGCCGACGCAGGTTCGCGAAGTCCGCGTCATGTGCAGCGGCCAGGTCAGCCCCGCTATGGTCCTCAAGGCCTATGAAACCGGGGCGGACGGCGTGATCGTGATGGGCTGCCAACCCGGGGATTGCCACTACAAGGAAGGCAACTTCCACGCCCTGAAACGCATCGTGCTGCTGCGTTCGGTGCTCAAGACCACGGCAATCCACCCGCAGCGGCTGCAGGTGAACTGGGTTTCCGCCGGGCAGGGACACCGCTATGCCCGGGTGGTCAATGACATGGTAAGAACGATCCGGGCACTGGGGCCATTAGCCGCCGGCCATTCCCCGGACGGATGCTGAATGGAAAATAGACCGAAAATCGCCCTGTATTGGTGCGCGGGTTGCGGTGGCTGTGAAGAGTCGGTCATCGACCTGGCCGAAGAACTGCTGGCCGTTGCTGAAAAAGCGGAGATCGTCTTCTGGCCCGTTGCCCTGGATGCCCGTTATCGCGATGTGGCAGCCATGGCTGATGCTGAAATTGACGTGACGTTCATCAACGGCGCCATTCGCCTGGACGACCATGTTCGCATGGTGCGGCTGCTGCGCAGGAAATCCAAGCGCCTCATCGCCCACGGCAGCTGTGCTCACATGGGCGGGGTGATCGGCCTGGCCAACCGCTTCACCGCCCGGCAACTGCTGGAATGCGCCTACCGGCAGGCACCCAGTATGGCGGACTCCTCAGGGGCGCTTCCCGGTGGCGCTGAAGTAGAGCCCCCATTGCCAGAACTGCTGCCGTCGGTGAGGGCCCTCGATCAGGTGGTAAAAGTGGATGCGATCATTCCGGGGTGCCCGCCGCCACCGGCGACCATGGCACGGGTGATCGATGCGGCCATCCACGGGCGGCTGCCGGCGGAGAAAACCGTCTTTGCCCATCGCAAGACCCTTTGCCATGAGTGCCCGCGCCTGGATTCCAGACCGGAAAAAATCGAAATTACCCGCTTCAAGCGGCTTCACCAAACCCGTTGGGATCCGGATGTATGCTTTTTACCCCAGGGGCTGATCTGCCTGGGACCGGTTACGCGGGGCGGCTGTGAATCCCGGTGCATCGGCGCCAACATGCCCTGCCGGGGCTGTTTTGGCCCCACGGAGCGGGTGGATGACTTCGGCGCCGCTGCCGTTGCCTGTATTGCCGCCATGCTGGGTGGAGCGGACGAAGCTGCGCTGGCGCAAGTGGTGGACAGCATCGCCGATCCCGCCGGCTTGTTCTACCGATATTGCCTGGCCACATCGGTTCTCGGCAAAGGGCGGACCCCATGACCCGCCGCATCCTCATCGATCCGATAACCCGATTGGAAGGGCACGGCCGCATCGATATTCGTCTGGATGATGCCGGCAATGTCGCACGTGCTTTTTTCCAGGTGCCTGACTTCAAGGGGTTTGAGAAGTTCTGCGAGGGGCGTGCCGCAGAAGAGTTGCCGACACTGACACAAAAGATCTGCGGGGTATGCCCCACGGCGCATCACATCGCCTCCGCCAAGGCGCTGGACGACCTGTTCGGCGTGTCACCCCCGCCGGCGGCCCTGATAATCCGTGAACTGATGCACACGGCATTCGTCCTCGAGGACCACCTGCTGCATTTTTTCTATCTTGGCGGGCCCGACATCCTGGTGGACGGTGACGTTCACAACGCCAGGCACGATGTATTCGGCGTCCTGCAGGTGCTGGGAGGGGCGCTTGGCAGGCGTGCGATCCAGATTCGCAAAAAAGTCCGGGCGCTGAATGGCCTGGTGAGCGGCAGCGCCCTGTACCCGGTCAACGGGCTTCCCGGCGGGGTGTCAAAGCCGGTCGCCGAAAGGGCCCGAACGACCATCGCCGAGACCGCAGCGGAAGCACTGGTGTTCGCCCGTCAGGTGTTGGCCCTGTTCCACCAGAAGGTACTGAAGCAGAAAAGATTCACCGACATGGCCCGAAGCGGGATCTTCTCTTTACGAACTTACTACATGGGCCTTGTTGACAAGGATTGCCGGGTCAATTTTTATGATGGCAAGCTCCGGATCGTCACCCCTCAGGGCGGCACCTTCGCCCACTTTTCCGCCGATGCCTATTTGGACCACTTGCAGGAGCGGACAGCCCGGCGCAGTTATATGAAAATTCTCTACCTGAAGACCGTGGGGTGGAAGGGCTATGCGGCGGGCATGGACAACGGGTTATACCGGGTGGGCCCGCTGGCACGGCTCAATGCCGCGCTCGGCATGGCGACCCCCCTGGCCCAGCGCGAATATGAACGGTTGTATGATGCCGTCGGCCAAAAACCGGCCCACAACACCATGCTCTATCACTGGGCCCGCTTAATTGAGGTGCTCTACGCCGCCGAACGCATGGTGGAACTGGCCCACAGCCGCGAGCTCACCGACGCGCATGTGCGCAATTTACCCACCCGGCCCCCCACTTCTGGCGTCGGGGTCTGTGAAGCCCCCCGCGGAACCCTGATCCACCACTACCAGACCGATGCCCAGGCCATCGTGAAACGGCTCAATCTGCTGGTGGCCACCCAGAACAATGCGGGCGCCATTTGTCTTTCCGTGGAAAAAGCGGCCCGCGCACTTATTAAAAGGGGTCACGTAACCGATAATCAATTGCACCAGGTGGAAATGGCCTACCGGGCCTACGACCCATGCCTGGCCTGTGCCACCCACTGAGGCCCGATCATCAGCGGGTCGCGGACTGGATCAAATGGATGTGGTGCGTCATTTGTCTGGGGGTTGACGGGTTATGATGGCCCGTGGATGCAAAAGGAGAGCGAATCATGGGGGTAGAGATTTTGGATATGGTGGGCATGAAATGCCCGCAGCCGGTGCTGAAAATCGCCGTCAAAGCACCCGAAATGAGTCCCGGCGACATACTTGAGGTGGTCGGGGACTGTCCCACGTTCGAACGGGATGTGCGGGTATGGTGTCAGCGGCTGAAGAAAACCTTTCTCTCCATCATGGATGAAGGGGCCGGCAAGAAGCGAATCCAGATCCTGTTTGAATGAACGCAAGCAGGTGACTTTTTTGGCGATGAGATTCATGCGTGCGAACCAGGGTCATCGTCACCGGGTGATCCAAGGCGCCCGTCACCATCGTTACAAACGAGAACCGGATCAATGAACGACAAAATCAAGTGCGACCTTTTTTTTAACTGCAGGGAAGCTGGTTGTCCGGCCTACGAATCGGAAGAAACGCGATGCTGGCTGATTGACGACACCCGTTGCCGGGGTGCCGTACAGGACAATTTTCTGACCAAAGTGGACCTGTGCCTCAAGTGCCCGGTGTTCAAGAACAATATGGACCCGGACGCCATGGAGGCCTCCTGCGCCATGATATCCCGCCAATTCACGGAAGCTCGCAAGGCACTGGATGCGCGGGACCGGCAACTGGAGTCGGTCAGCATGGAGATGGCCATCGGCCTCTCCGAAACCTTCGATGCCCTGAAAAAAATTGCCGCCGGTGATCCCCTGGTGCAGCTCGATGAACGCTCCAGTCTCGAATTGATCGTCAAACTCAAACAGATGGTCAACCGGACCGCCAGGCATATGGGTGATATGGTTGATATGACTCATGAATTTGCCATAGGATTGGCCGAGCATTTCGATGTTCTGCACCGGGTCGGCGCCGGTGATCTGGATGCCCGCGTCCACGGGGAATCGGCGGTCGAGCTGCTGGAATCCCTCAAGACCATCACCAACCGGATGATCGTCAGCGTAAAGGAGGAGATCGATCACCGCCATCGGGTCACGCAGGACCTCAAGACCAGCGAGGAGTGCTTTCGTACCTTCGCGGAAAACGCACCCATCGGCATTACCATCATGAACCCCGACCTTACCTTCTCTTATATCAATCCAACGTTTACCGACATGTTCGGATACACGCTCGCAGACATTCCGGACAAACCGACCTGGTTCAATAAGGCCTACCCGGACCCGGCCTACCGGAAGCGGATGGTTGCAATATGGGAATCCTATGGAAGCGAGGCCGGCAGGATCGGCGAAGTCAGGCCGATCACCTTAGAGGTGCGCTGCAAGAACGGATTGAGTAAAGTCATCAGCTTCCGGACCGTGATCATGGAAAATGGCAGGCATTTCGTCACCTATGCGGACATCACCCGCCAGGCTCGGGCGCAGGAGGTCCTCAAGGAATCAGAGGAGAAGTACCGCACGCTCATCGACAACATCCAAGATGGTGTGATCCTCATCGAGGAGGACCGATTTCTTTTTGTCAATGAGGCCATGGCACGAATAACCGGCTATACTGTCGCCGAGTTGATCGGCATTGAATTTCAGCGTGGTCATTGCCCCGGAAGATGTTCAAATGGTTGTCGATCGCTATCGCCGGCACCGGACGGGAGAGGACGTGAAGCGCAGCTACGAATGTCGCCTGCTGCACAAGGATGGGAAAACCCGCCTGATCGCCAGCATCCACGTCGGAATCATCAACTACCAGAACCGGGTGGTGACCATCGGCACCGTCAAGGACATCACGGACCGAAAAATAGCCGCAGAGGAACGGCGCAAAATGGCCGAGCGGCTGCAGCGGTCAAAAAAAATGGAAGCCATCGGCGCCCTGGCCGGTGGTGTCGCCCACGATCTGAACAACATCCTTTCCGGCATCGTGAGTTATCCGGAGCTGCTGCTCATGGATCTGCCTGACGACAGCCCGCTGAAGGAACCCATTTTAACGATCCAAAAATCCGGAGAACGGGCGGCGGCCATCGTCAATGATCTGCTGACCCTCGCTCGACGCGGAGTGGCCAATATGGTGGCCGTCGATTTCAATCAAACCGTGACCGACTATCTGGAAAGTCCAGAATTCTCAAAACTGGCCTCCTTTCATCCCCGAATGACCGTTGAGCGCCGACTTTCCGAGGACCTGCTCTATGTCCTTGGGTCGCCGGTCCATCTGTCCAAAACAATAATGAACCTGGTTTCCAACGCCGCCGAAGCCATGCCGGAAGGCGGACAGATAACCATATCCACGGAGAACCGGTATGTGGAACGGCGCCTCAAAGGGTATGATGAAGTCATTGAAGGCGAGTACGCCACCCTGACGGTGGCAGATACCGGCGTGGGAATGTCGCCCAGCGACATCGAACAGATCTTCGAGCCCTTTTATACCAAAAAAGTCATGGGCAGAAGCGGCACGGGTCTGGGAATGGCCGTGGTGTGGGGTACGGTCAAGGATCACAAGGGTTACATCGACTTGAAAAGCGCCGAAGGGAGGGGAACCTCGGTAACGCTTTACTTCCCAATTACCAGGAAGCATTTGCCTGAACGCGCTGAAACGTCTTCCATCGACGCCATCCTGGGCGACGGCCAAACGATTCTGGTGGTGGACGACATGCCGGAACAGCGCAGGATTGTCTCCGCCATGCTGAACCGGTTGGGGTATACCGTTGCCGCTGTTCCCAGCGGGGAGGCCGCGGTGGACTATCTCAAAAACCATCCAGTGGATCTCATGGTCCTTGACATGATCATGGCCCCGGGCATGGACGGCCTGGAAACGTACCAGAGGGTATCGACGTTCAAGCCAGGGCAGAGAGCCATTGTTGCCAGCGGCTTCTCTGAAAACGATCGGGTGAAATCCCTGCAGCGGCTGGGGGTCGACGAATATCTGAAGAAACCGTACACGCTAGAAAAAATCGGCTTGGCGATCAAGAGAACCCTCGCCGACATCCGGCCCGCTTCTAACGTGCGCTGAGAAATCATCATAAAGCGATACGATCATATGCCTGAGGCGCATCGATCGGCATGGTGCGCCGATCGAGATCGCACGGCCAAAGCACGCACCGACGCTTGGCCACGGCCATGTCGCGGCTAAATCAGATGTTTCGTGGCCTTGTAAAGCACCGGGCTGGTGCAAACTTCGTAATACTTACGGTGAGTCACATTCTTCTGACTGAGGTCCTTGGGGTTGACCGCGGGCACGTCGGCTTCGCGCAGCACCAGGCGTTGGTATCGGCCGGACTTGGTGGGAAATTTGCCCGTGAAGAGACGGACCTTGTCGAGCTGAAGGGCGGGAATGTTTCCGTAAAACTGCTTCAGGTCGATCTCCTGAGCCAGCTTGCGGAATCCGGCCTCGTTCAACTCAATGCCGTTGACGTTGTATCGCAGTAAAAGGTCGTCCGCCGTCTGCTGCATTTCCGCATCCGTAGCCCCCTGAAAGACAAACAGGTTGAAGGGGCTGGTGTTCTTGCGGATGATCCGCCGCACGGATTTGTGGCATCCGGAAAGGCGGTCGGCCTGGTTGATGGCCGGGGATATCATGATGCGGTTGTCCCCGTCGAAAAGAAAGGTGGGCGCGTCCGCCCGATGGCAGATGCCGATGCCCAGTTCAAGGATCGGCAGCTGGTATTCCTGACTCTTCTTGTTGTAGCGGTTGATAATCATCAGCACGTTGATGGCCATGCCGCAGGACCGGGCCACGCTGTACCAGCCGCTGGGCGTATCCTCTCGCTCGAAGATGGATAGGATGATGGCATCGCCTTCGATGAACACCTTATGGGCGTCATATTCCGCAAGGATGTCGGAAATGGGGTCGAAAAAATTGAAACTGAAGTAGGAGGCCGGGTTGAGTCCGCGTTCGTTCATTTGATGGGTAATATCCGTCGATCCGCGCAGATCGGCCTTGATGATGGTGTGGTTCATGATCGGTTTTTCACCCATTTCCTGCTCATGGGGCAACAGAAATTCATACAGGGTGCGGTTGGCCTTGGATAGCGCCAGGATTTTTTTGTCGGTGACGAGATTGATCCGCTCCGCCGCATCACGATAAATCGTGAAACAGCAAAAATCGCGATGATAGCGGGAGAAGGCCCGGAGAAATCGAACCAGGTATTGCTTTTTCCGTCGGCTGCCCATTCGCTCCATCTGAACCACCTTGCGGTTGAGCGGCCACATGCGGAATGTCTTTCCATACAGCTGTTTCAGACGATTGAGCCGGTTTTTCACCAGCTTTCGACTCCTGGGGTTGATCAGGTACTGCAGCACTTGTTGAGGGACAAGGGGGGGGCAGTAGTCGCGATAAAGCGGCTGCATTTCGTATGAAGCCGTAATCCGCTCCATGAGGCCGGTTCGGGAAAACTGACGAAAAAAATAGCCCATCAACAAACGCTGGTTTTTCATCCTCAACCGGTGGGATCGGCGGGTCTCCTTGTCTGCTTTGGCTCGCTTTAAGGCTTTGTATTGTTTCTTGGCCAGATCCCGGTTTAACAGCAGATCGATGTTTTCCGGACGTTTGATCCACTGATCCAGACGCTGCAGCTGAAATCTTTTGGCTTCATCATCGCCCGGCAGTTCGGCAGCGGATATCTCACGGCGTCGCCGGTCCAGCGTCCAGCTGATCGCAGCGGTTTCCTCCAGGTCGAGGAAACCGAAAATGCTGCGCATGAGACTGAGCATCATTTCGTAGCGGTCCGGATCTTCGACACGACGCCCCAGACAGAGGTCATACTCTTCGATCATGAAGTGGTCGTTGAACGGATTGTCCATGTGAACGATGGGATTGGTGAGCAGATCGAAAAGAAATGGCAGATCCTGGCCGAACACCGCTTCGCGCATTTCCCGAATGTCGGTTTCCCGAATCTCCCTGAAAGATCCACAAAGCGCCAGCCCCACCTTCTGCTGCACCGATTCACGGCGCTGAAGGACATGGGCCAGGTTCTCCTTGAGTTTGAGTGCCTTCTTTTGATCCTCGTGGTGGGCCAGGTCCGACCGGCGGATGGCGCTTTTACAATGGCCGATCAAAATGTCGTACTGTTTGCGGATTTCGTCGTGGACCATGGAGAGAATGGCGATCTGGGCCAGAAAATCAACCTGCATCTCTTTGGCTGCCCTGGCTTTGTTGACCGCATCACTCATGATCTGGCCGTAGAGTTGACGGTAGCCTTCCTGCTCTCTGGCGAGCACACTCATCCGCTTTTTTTCAGAAGTGGTCCAGATTCCGGTTTCACGCTCGATGAGAAGGGCGGCCAGCTTGGCCGTGGCGCTGCAGAACGAAGGACTCAAGCGCACGTCGCAGCGGATGTTGTCCACTCCCAGAACCAAACGATCCAGTGAAAAGTCGGTGGCGTAGGACTCCATGGGGAAATCTTTGAGCCCGGGCAGTCTGGGTTGGAATTTTAAAAAATCGAACATCCCTGCGCGTTCCGTCCGCTGTTTGAGAAAGGAAAAGACCTGATCAACCCTTTGTTACCTTTACCATTTGGCACTTGTGGTGTCCATATAATTAACCCGGCAACCAAAGCCATAAACATGGCCCGGCAATGGGAACAAAGGATTTACACAGGCCTCGACCACGCCTATCGGGAAGGATGGCCGCCCGGCAATAGCTGCCGCCGCCACGGTCAGGTCTGGACAAGCAGACGGTCACCCGCTAAATTAGGTTTCGCAACACTTGTCACAATCTTGACCCTACCCCATCGTGAAAGGGAGCATCCATGGCATCCATGCTTATCACAAATGCATTGACGGTAAATGAAGGTCGATCGACCCATCAGGACCTGCTGATTCGTGACGGCCGCATTGACGCGATCGGCGGGGATCTGTCCGGCAGAAACGCAGGCCGGGTCATCGATGCCGACGGCCGGGCGCTGTTTCCGGGGATGATCGACGATCAGGTTCATTTCCGTGAGCCGGGCCTGACCCACAAGGGGGATATCCGTTCGGAATCCCGCGCGGCGGTAGCCGGCGGGATCACCAGCTATATGGAAATGCCCAACACATCGCCGCCCACCACCACCATCGACCGGCTGGAGGAGAAGCACCGCATTGCCCGGAACAGCTCGTTTGCCAACTACAGTTTCTACCTGGGAGGCGCCAATGACAACATCGAGGCCGTCAAGCGGCTCGACCCTAAACAGGCCTGCGGTGTGAAGGTGTTCATGGGCGCCTCAACCGGAAACATGCTGGTGGACGACCCCGTTGCCCTGGAACAGATCTTTACCCACAGCCCGACCATCGTGGCCACCCACTGCGAGGACAGCCCCACCATCGATGAAAACACCCGGCGGTTTCTGGCCATCCACGGCGAAGACATCCCCATCGCGCTTCACCCGGCCATCCGCAGCGAAGCGGCCTGCTACCGGTCAACGACCCTGGCTGTGGAACTGGCCCGCCGGTGCAACACCCGGCTGCACGTTCTGCACCTGAGCACGGCCAAGGAGTTGGCACTTCTCTCTTCAATGCCGTTGGAAGAAAAACGGATCACCGCCGAGGTCTGTGTCCATCATCTGCTCTTCTCGGGAACCGACTACAGAGACAAAGGCAACCTGATCAAATGCAACCCGGCGATCAAAACAGAGGCAGACCGCCAAAAATTGCTGGCGGCATTGCAGGCGGGAACGATCGACGTGGTGGGAACGGACCACGCGCCACACACCCTGGCGGAAAAACAGCGGTCCTACATCAAGGCGCCCTCGGGCCTGCCATTGGTGCAGCATGCCTTGGTCAGCCTGTTGGAGCATGTTCATGATCGGGCCCTCTCCTTGGAACAGGTGCCGGAAAAGACGGCCCATAACCCGGCGCGCCTATTTGCGGTAAAGGAGCGGGGGTATCTTCGAGAAGGTTACTGGGCGGATCTGGTGCTGGTCGACTTGAAACGACCCACTGTCGTAGACGACCAGCCGGTGCACTACCATTGCGGATGGACACCCTTTGCCGGACGCACCTTCCGGTCGAGCGTCGCAGCAACCTTTGTTTCCGGACATCTTGCCTATTTCGATGGAAAAATCGATGCAAGGCATGCAGGCATGCGCCTGGAATTCGAGCGGTAGGCCGTCGATTAAAAAAGAAACGCCAGCGCACGATGGTCTCTTAAGATATTTACGCCAATCGCCAGAAGGACGACTCCCCCCATCATTTCCGCCCAGCGGCTCAGCTGCGCCATGTCACCGATCACCTTTCCCAGGTGCACACCGACCGTGGTGAAAACACCGGCCACCAATCCGATGATCAGCGCCGGCGTCCAGATGGAGACATTGATCATGGAAAGGCTCAGGCCCACGGCCAGGGCGTCGATACTGGTGGCCACGGACAGCATTACCATCGTCATGCCTTTGGTGGGGTCCTTGGCGTCTGCCGCCACCGATTCCCCCTTGAATGCGGATCGAAGCATTCCCTGGGCCACGAAAACGAGCAGGGCGAAGGCGACCCAGTGGTCGTAGGCCTCGATGCGGCTTCGGATGGTGAATCCGGCACTCCAGCCGATGACGGGCATCATGGCCTGAAAAAGGCCGAAGTGCCAGGCCAACCGAAAGGTCTGGCGCGCGCTGACGGTCCTGAGGGAAACCCCCGAGGCGATGGAGACGGCAAAGGCATCCATGGCCAGCGCCACGGCAAGGGCCAGTGTGTTGATCATTTCCACTAATCGATGTCCTGATGTCGGTAGTTGCGGCCCCGTTGGTTACGACCGGCCGGGCGCACAAATAAAAAAGGGCCCGGTGGGTGCGACCTGGGCCCCAAGTATTAAACACCGGTCCGGCATGAAAACGGTTGAGCGGAACAAGGCCGAACCGGTTTGCGGTTGGTAAAAACTACCGTTGGGCAGAACGGGGTGCCTTACCCGCCAGCGGGTTGTAAAGCTTCATGATGGCGAATTTCATGACATCCAGGGTTTTCGTCTCGGCGATGATCCCAAGCAGCTTGTCTTCGGCCTCGGCGGGCAGCGTACAGGCCTTGTCAACGTCACAGGCCAGGCCCGTAAACCCTTTGGTGAGTTTCTTGTACTCCTTGGCGGTCATCTCCACCTGAATGGCCTCTTTTCCGCCGATGGTGACGATCTTGTCTGACAAACCGGCAGCATCGATCGTGGCCTTCTTCGCGTCATCCAGAATCACGTTAATGTAATAGTCAGCCATCTTGTCGCCTCTCCTTGTTGAAATGAATGTGGGTGATAAAAAATCTCCGGGTGGGGGCTTTTTTACAAAATATCACCTCGCCGGTCAAGAATGGATTTGATCGATTGCCACAGCAAAGCATTACCAGCACTTTTCCGCTTTTGGGTAGCTCCCCAGCAGCTTGACAAACAGGGCGTGCAGGGTCAGTTCACCGATGGCCGATTTGACCTCGTCCGCGTCGATGCCCGGCTTCGAATGCCGCATAGAAAACATACTCCCATGGATTTTCCGGTATGGGCCGCGACTCCAGCTTGGTGAGGTTGAGGCTGTATTTTTGAAAAATCTTCAGACAGTCCACCAGGGCGCCGGGATAGTGGCGGGTTTTGAATGCCACGGTGGTTTTGCCCGTTTTATGGCCAACCGGCACGTTCTCCTTGTTGGCAATGACGAAAAACCGGGTGGTGTTGGAGCTGTTGGTCTGAATGTCCCGCTCCAGGATCTCCATATCGTAAATCTCGGCGCACAGCGCCGAGGCGATGGCGGCACAGTCCAGGCGATCGCCGGCGGCCACGGCCTGGGCTGCACCGGCGGTATCATAAGCGGGCACCATTTTAATGTTTTTCGATTTCAGGAACGCCTTGCACTGCTTGAGTGCGTGGGGGTGGGAAAGCGCCTCTTTGATCTCATCCAGGCGGGCGCCTTTTTTGGCCAGCAGGGTATGGCGGATGGGCAGATACACCTCGGCGATAACGAATATGTCATTGGCAAACAAAAGATCATAATTCTCTACCACGGTGCCGGCGATGGAGTTTTCCACCGGAATGAATCCGTAGGTCGCCGCCCCGCTTTCCACCACATCGAACACGTCGTCGAAGGCATCGCAGCCGACAGTCTCCACCGCTTTTCCAAAATGTTCGTGGACGGCCATCTCACTGTAGGCGCCCCGGATTCCCTGAAATGCAACTTTCATTGGCTGAGCCTTTCGTGTATGTCGGTCATGGCGTCGATAAACGCCTGGCGTTTTTGCTTGGCATAGGGGTTGTAGGTATGCATGTCCTCGAAAAGTTGCCATGTGTCGTGGCTGACCACCCCCAATATGTGCATGAGCCGCTTGTACCCCTCGGTGTCGATGTCCAGATCCCGGGCGCCGAAGGCCGACAGGGACCGGCCGATAAAATGGGTCAGGGAGAGGCTTACGGCAATCTTCTCGTCATGCTCCTGAGCCGAAGCCGTGATGACCACCAATCCCTGGCGCTCCAACCAGGTCCTGATTTTCTCATATCGACCACTCTCGATGCGATCCGGACAAAGGACGATTTTGCGGCCGGCCAGTGAGTTGGCCGCACTGTCCGGGCCGAACATGGGATGGGTGGGCAGGATGGAAACACTTGCCGGAAGCAGTTTGTGCATCCACTGCACCGGATAGACTTTTACCGAGCATACATCCACCACCAGGGCGTCTTCTCTGAGCAGCGGTGCCACGAGCCGCAGGGTGTCCTGCATGGCGGAAATGGGCATGCACAGGATCACGATCCCTTGACGGCAGGCCGATTCAAAGGCTACCGGCCGGGCGCCGCAGGCCCTGATGGCCTCATCCTTGTCGCTGCGGGTAAATACGGCGACGGAGAAATCTTTGGACAGGTACTGGGCGGCAAGCTTGCCGAAGCGACCGAAACCGATGATACCGATACTGCTCATAGCGCCTCGCGAATTCGTTTGAAAGCCTCCAGCAACTGATCGCCTGGGGCGGCAAAACAGATGCGCACATGACCGTCCGTGCCGAAATCCTCACCGGGTACGATGGCGACACCGGTTTTTTCCAGGATCCGGGTGGCGAACGCCCCCGACGTCTCCCCCCGCTGCAGGTGGCCGGAGATGTCCGGAAAGAGGTAAAAAGCACCCTGCGGACGGATGCAGGGGAACATGGCCGAAACCTGTTCGAAGGCCAGGTCCCGCTTGCGCTGCAGGTCGGACCGGCGCCGGACCAGCAGACCCTCTTCCATTGCCAGGGCAGCCACGGCACCGTGCTGGGCAAAGGTGCAGACGTTACCGGTCAGATGGCTTTGGAGCCGCACCATGGCCGCCGCCACGTTTTTCGGGGCAACGGCATAACCTACGCGGAAACCGGTCATGGCATAGTGCTTGGAAAAACTGCGGGTGAGGATGAGGCGCGCTCGCACCGCTTCCAGGTCGTATAGAGAGAAATGCGGCAGGTCGTCGTATATGAAAAAATCATAGGCCTCGTCGGCAATCACAAATAGATCATGGTCGACAGCCAGGCGGGCGATCCGTTCCAGGGCCGGCCGGGGATAGACGGCGCCGGTGGGGTTATTGGGAGAATTGATCAGAATGGCCTTCGTTTTTGCGGTAACGGCGGCCGCCATGCCGTCGAGGTCCAACTGGTGGTCCTGGGTGCGCACGAAAACCGGGTCTCCGCCGGCCAGCTTCACCTGTTCGGCAAAGCTCACCCAACAGGGCACCGGAATGATGACCTGGTCCCCGGGATCGCAGATGCACTGAAAGATGGTGTAAAGCGCCTGTTTGGACCCGTTGAAAACCACGATGTTTTCAGGATCGCAGCCATCAAACCGATCGGCAAGGGCGGCTCTTAAGGCCATCAGACCGGCCATGTCCCCGTAGCGGGTCTCCTGGCAATCCAGGGCCCGCTTGGTGGCCTCGATCACCGGCGCCGGCGTATCGTCGGCCGGTTCGCCGATGGCCAGGCTGATCAACGGCCGCCCCTGCCGCTTCAATGCATCCAGCAGCGGAATAAACCGGGCCGTCTTGGAACCCTCGACCGTTTGAATTCGCTTAGACAGTTTCAATCAATAGATCTCCACTTCCCTATTGTGGGAATTCTAAATTTAGCTATTGTGATTTATTTGTTAATTGATTTTTGGTGGCTGTGGAATTTCTCTTGTTTTCTGCCGCAGGGCAAAATCCCCCAATACCAGCGCCGCCATGGCCTCAACAATGGGCACGGCCCTCGGAACCACACAGGGGTCGTGGCGGCCTTTGGCCGCAAGGGTCACCGGGTTGCCGTCGAAATCCACCGTCTGCTGCGCAAGGCCGATGGTGGCAGGCGGCTTGAACGCCACCCGAAAGAGAATCGGCTCACCGTTGGATATGCCGCCCTGAATTCCCCCGCTGTTATTGGTAACCGTCCCCAGACGTCCGTCGGCAGTTGTGAAGGGGTCGTTGTGGACCGATCCTTTGAGCCGGGTGCCGGCAAAGCCCGAGCCGATTTCAAACCCTTTGGTCGCAGGAATGGAGAGCATGGCCTGGGCCAATTTGGCCTCCAGCTTGTCGAATACCGGCTCGCCCCAGCCGGCGGGCACATGGCGGCAGACGCAGGTGACAATGCCGCCGACGCTGTCCTTGTCATCCTTGACCCGGGCCACCAGTGCCTCCATCCGAGTGGCGGCAGCGCTGTCGGGACAACGGACCAGGTTGCCGTCAACGGCCTGACGGGTGATGGTATGCACATCCACATCCATGGCCGAGATGTCGCTGACCGCACTGACCCAGGCGACAATTTCCACCCCGTAGGCTTCTTTGAGCATCTTTTCGGCCACCGCTCCGGCGGCCACCCGGCCGATGGTCTCCCGGGCACTGGACCGTCCGCCCCCTGAAGATGCGCGGATGCCGTATTTCATCTGGTAGGTAAAGTCCGCGTGGGAAGGCCGGGGAATCCGGCTCATCTGGCGGTAGTCACCGGGCCGCTGATCCTTGTTGGGCACAAACAAACCGATGGGCGTCCCTAAGGTGACGCCGTTTTCCACACCGGAAAAGATGGTCACCGGATCCGCCTCCTGACGGTCGGTGGTTAGCTTGCTCTGGCCCGGCCGACGCCGATCCAGCTGAGGCTGGATGTCGGCCTCGCCAAGCTGCATGCCTGGCGGGCATCCATCCAGAACAGCGCCGACTCCCTTACAATGGGATTCGCCGAACGTGGAGACTTTTAAAAGCGTTCCAAACGTACTGGACATGGTGCCTGTTCCTGTTTAAGAGGTTGATTTCATGTTGAACCCAAAACCAGCGCCGTCGTCCACGGTCATCGGGCCGCTGGCCGGTGACCACTGGCCTCCTTCTGCAGTCCTATCGCATCTAAAATCCGTTCACATATGACGGCAACCGTTCTCCGGTCCGTAGCGATAATCCGGTCGGCCGCTTTTTCATAAAGCGGCCTTCTTTCCGCCAGCACCGCGGCGATCTCGGCAGTCAAGCCCTGACGGGTCAGCGATGGCCGGCTTTCAGATGTGGCCGAATCGCCGCGCATACGGGTCAGGATGGTCCTCTCGTCAGCGGTAAGCCAGACGATCCTGCCGGATTGCTTCATGGCGCTGACATTGCGTTCATCGAGAATGATGCCTCCACCGGTGGCCACCACCTGGCGGTGGCCGGTAGACACGGAAACCAACGCCTGTCGCTCCTGTTCCCGGAAAAACGGCCAGCCGTGGTCGGCCACCATCCGGGCGATGCTGACACCACCTGTATCGACCACCATCCGGTCGGTATCCACGAAGCGCCAGCCGAGCTGCTGCGCCAGGACTTCTCCCACGCTCGTCTTGCCCGTGCAGCGATATCCGATGAGAAACAGGTTCATGGTGCGCGTCAGCATGCGTAAAGGGTCTCCCAGACCTCCCAGAAGTTGGGGAAGGATTTCTCCACGCAGCGCGGTTCTAAAATCCGCACGCCGGGGGCCACTAGCCCGGCCATGGCAAAACTCATGGCAATGCGGTGGTCATCGTGGGTTTCGATCGATGCGCCGTGGGGCACGCCTCCCGTCACCAAGAGACGGTCATTTTCAGCAACGGCGGCAATGCCCATCTTCTTCAATTCGGTGCAGGTGGCGTGGAGGCGGTCGCTCTCTTTGGCCTTGAGGTGAGCGACATTTTCAATCACCGTCGTACCATCGGCAAATGCCGCTACCACCGCCAGGGTGGGCACCATATCGGGCATGTCGGCCATATCCACCGTAACGGCCCGGAGGTCGCCGCCGGTCACCGTAATGCCCGCTGATCCGCGGTCCACCCGGCAGCCCATCTGCTCTAAGACCCGGGCCAATCCGACATCCCCCTGGGTGGAATCAACCGACACCCCGTTAACCGTGACGCTGCCGCCGGTGATGGCGGCCGCCCCCCAAAAGTATCCCGCCTGGGAGGCATCCGGCGCCACCGTATAGTCGCCGGCGCGATAGGCCTGGTCGCCACTTACATCGAAACGGGTGTATCCGTGGCGCTCAATCTGGATGCCGAACCGCTTTACAATTTCCACGGTCATGTCCACGTACGGCCGGGACACCGGGCCGTGGGAAACCGTGATGAACATGCCCCGTGAGGTGCACGGCGCCATGAGCAGCAGGGATGAAAGAAACTGGCTGCTCACGCTGCAGTTGATGGCCACCGAACCGCCCGTCGCCTGACCGCCTGGTATCTCTACCGGCGGACAGCCATCGCCGTTCAAGGCCCGGGCACCGATGCCAAGGTCGTTCAGCGCCGTTAGAAGATGGGCAATCGGCCGATGGTACATGCGCGGGGTGCCCGTTAAGGTATAGGTCCCCTTTCCAAGGGCCGCCACACCGGCCAGCAGCCGCATGGAGGTGCCGGAGTTCCCCAGGTAAATGGGTTCCGGGCAGGCGTTGAAGGCACCATTCAAACCCTGAATTTCAATGCCGTGGTCGCGCTGTGCAATCACCGCACCCATCTTTTCCAATGCGGCCAGGGTCAGCAGCGTATCCTGAGAGCGCAGCGGGTTGCGAACCACACAGCGCCCGTTGGAAAGCGCCGCCGCAATGAGCGTCCGGTGGGTGTAGCTCTTGGATCCTGGGACGCTCACCTGGCAATGACCGATGCGATGGGGTTTGATTTCAATCATGACGCGCTTATTCCCTCTCACCGGCTCGGTTTGCCAAAACCTCGAGGACCGCTCTCTTCATTAGTTGAACCGGTGCCCGGTTACCGGTCCATCGCTCGAACTGGAAGGCGCCCTGATGAACGAACATGGCGACGCCGTCCACCACCGTGCAGCCGGCATCCCGCGCCGCACTGAGCAGCCGGGTCTCCAGCGGATTATAGACAATATCCATCACCGTCATGCCGGGCCGCAGAGAGGCATGGGCAACCGGCATCTGATCCGGGTGCGGGACCATGCCCACAGAGGTGGCGTTGATCAGGATGTCGCAGCCGACACCCGAAAAATCCACCAGCGGACAGAAGTCGCACTGCATTTCGCCGGCCAGGCGGCGCCCTTTGTCCTCGCTTCGGTTGACGATGGTCAGCTGTCCGCCATGTTCAACAATCCCATGCGCCAGGGCTCTGGCGGCACCACCGGCACCGATTACGGCCACCCGCCTGAGGGCAACCGGGGTTTTTTCCAGCAGGGCGGCCATGGCACCGGGACAGTCGGAATTGAAACCGCAAAGCCGACCCGCTTCGTTGACGATGGTGTTGACGGCGCCGATTCTCCGCGCCACAGGGTCTACGTGATCCAGCAGATCCATGACCGCGACCTTGTGGGGAATGGTCACACTGCAGCCGCGAATACCCAGCGCACGGATCCCGGCGACCGCTCCAGGCAGGTCCGTGACGTGCAAGGCCACGTAAACCCCGTTGTGGCCCGTCTGGCGAAAGGCCGCATTGTGCATGACCGGGCTGAGGCTGTGGCTGACAGGGTTTCCCATGACCGCGAAGAGCCGGGTGTTCGAATCGATGCACGGCACATCGGTTTTAGGAACCATGGCCTACACCCCGACACCAACCATGGGATAGGATCCCAGGTTTTTCAGATAGAGGGCCTGCGGCTGAATCAGCTCGATGGCCTTTTGGATGCTGCCGTCTTCGAGGTGCCCTTCCAGGTCGACGAAAAAGAAATGACTCCAACTCTCGTGTCGCGTGGGGCGGGACTCGATCTTGACCAGGTTGATGCCGGCTTCGGTGATGGGCGCCAGGGCGCCGGCCAGGGCACCGGGTACATGGGCCAGGGCGAACATCAGGGAGGTTTTGTCCCTGCCCGACGGCCGCACCCGCTCCTTCCCGATCACAAGGAAACGCGTGGGCGGACGGGAAAAATCCTCGATCTTGGAAGCCGCCGCTTCCAACCCGAAAATCGCCGCCGCACCGCCGCCGGCAATGGCTGCCACCCCCTGTTCCGCCGCCGCCCGCCCAACGGCGAAGGCGCTGGAACTGCACTCTTTCAATTCTGCGCCGGGAAGGTACTGGTTGAGCCAGATGCGGCATTGGTTCAAGGCCTGGGAGTGCGCGTAAACGACCTTGATCCCGCCCAGGCTGATCTCCTGGGCCAACAGATCATAGGAGACCTGCTGGTAGCGCTCGGCACAGATACACAGGTCCGATTCGAAAAAAAGATCCAGGGTGTGGCGCACCGAGCCCTCCACGGAATTTTCCACCGGCACCACCCCGTAGTCGCAGGCACCTTTTTCCACCTCGCTGAATATCTCCCGGATGCTGGGCTGGGGAACGTAGGTGACCGAGTAGCCGAAGTGGCTCGTGGCCGCCAGATGGGTGAACGTGGCCTCGGGGCCCAGGTAGGCCACCCGTTGGGAGGCCTGGATGGCGCGCGCGGCTGCAATGATGTCGATGAATATGTGGTGCAGGACGTTGGGATTTAGGGGCCCCTTGTTCAGGTCGGTCAAACGCCTGAGAATTTCGCTTTCCCGTGTGCTGTCCACCACCCGGTTGCCGCTGTTTTTTTTCAGATCCCCGATCCGCTTGGCCAGGTTGAGCCGGCGGTTGATCAACTCCAGGATGGTATCGTCGATCCTGTCGATCTGGTTACGGATATCGCAGATGTCGGCAGCCATCCTACAGTCCGGTGTGTTCTGACTTTTTTCCATGGTGTGAGCGGTCTCTTTCTTGGCTGCAGGCCTTGTCCACAAACAAAAGGCCGGGGAGATAGTCTCCACGGCCCGGATAAAAAAACCGTGGGTTTCTGGTCTACCCACGGCTTGGTTTGTCTGTTTGAAATCTCAGGACACTCAGCGCGCAGCGGGCAGACCCTCGCTAAAAAAGAAATAAAAGCAAAAAAATCTGCCATTGTAAACGCGGAGCATCGTGTTGATTCCTTTCAAACGCAAAAGATAGAAAAAAATACAAGCTTGCCTTTCCCCTGTCAAGCTTTTTTCGGGAAAGGCGTTGCGTCTCGGAATGGCCGTCGACAGATGAGATGCGCCGTCCGACCACTAATGGCCATGGTCATGCCCGCTGTGCCATTATTTTGATATCGGCCCGTCCGATCACCTTGCGTGGGTAGGCGCGAACCTATCGCAATGGAGCGATTTTCCGAAGCCTTGCTATTTTTCCGTCCCGGCCGTTGGTGGAGGCAGGAACAGGCCGAAAACCAGACAAATCATTGCAGCGATCAGCGCCAACCAAAAGACGTCGACCACGCAGCTGCCGATGGCCTGGTGCAATGCCGTTTGGACGTCCGGCAGCAGTTGTTGCTGGACATCCGGGCGAAAGAAATTTTCGAAGTTCTGCCGGATCTGTTCCATCACTGCAGGCCTTATGCTTCCGTGCAACGCCGATTCATTGAGCGTGTCGGCCACCTGGGCGAATCGGGCGGTGACCAGGCTGCCGCAGATGCCGATGCCCACCGTCCCCCCGAGGGTGCGGGTGAACTGGTGGGATGACGTGGCAACGCCTAAATCGGTCTTTTGAACGCTGTTCTGGACGACCAGCAGGGTGGCAATGGAAGTGAACCCCATGCCCACCCCGGCCAGACCCATGGCCACCGCACAGGTCCATAGGCGGGTGGCCGCCGAGAAACGCACGGCCATCACGCAGCCGACGATCAAGATGATGCCGCCGGCCAGAGAAAAGGGCTTTTCTCCCCAGCGGTTGGACCGTCGCCCGCAATAGAGGGCACCGGCCGACCAGCCGAAGCTGAGAAACATCATGACCATACCCAGCTGAAAGGGCGACTGGCCCAGGGCCCCCTGAATAAACAGGGGGCTGAAGGCGGAAAGCGAAAAAATCGACACACTGCTGAAAAATACCAGGCCGTTGCCGGTGGAAAACCCCCTCAAGCGGAAAAAATCGAAGCAGAGGATGGGTTCGTTGCTGCGTTTTTCGGCAACGTAGAAGCATATGGCGGACACGAAGAACAGGGCGAACAGACTTAGGATCGGCAGCGATATCCAGTCGTACTCCCGTCCACCCAGCAAGAAGGCGGTTAGCAAAGAGAGAATCGCCACGACCAGGGTAATGATGCCGGCATAGTCGATCTCGATCACCTCATGCTTGTCCCGGGTTTCCTTGAGAAAAAACCAGATGCCGACCAGGGAAAGCAGGCCGATGGGCACGTTGATGTAGAAAATCCAGCGCCAGGAGACCCAGTTGACGATAAAACCACCCAAGGACGGTCCCAGCACACTGGCCAACCCCCAGACGAAACTGGCATAGGACATCATCCTGCCGCGGTTTTCCGGCTCGGAAATATCCGCCAGCACGATGTATACCAGGGCGAAGTTGCCGCCGGCCCCGATACCCTGAATGGCCCGGAAAGCGGTCAGCGCCATCATGCTCCGGGCCAGGCCGGCCAGCACGGATCCAACCAAAAAGATCAGAATGGATACCAGGTAAAGGGTGCGGTTGGGAAAGAGGTCCGCCAGTTTGCCGAACACCGGCAGGGCGACCGCCCGGCTGAGCAGATAGGTCGAAAAAACCCAGCTGTAGAGGTGCAGCCCCCCCAAATCGGCAACGATGGTAGGCATGACCGCGCTCATGATCAACGTGTCCAGGGCGGCCAGAAACAAGGCCAGCAGGGTGGCCAGAATCAAGAGCAGTCGGCGATTGGGGGAAAGATGGTCGGGGGGCATCGGGTCCTTTTTGGCCTGTTTCCATTGTTTGATCGATGATTCCCCGCGGCGGGCCGTCGTGAATGTGCGCGATATCGCGGTTCAGAATCGATTCACGATACCCTGACAGCGAGGCCAATTCAAGAGCCTTCCAAACGCATCGAGGGTGTGCGGTGGATAAAACAAATCAAATTTGTTAAGAACGGGTCGGTCGCACCCGCTTCTGTTGGGACAGACCCCACACCAACCATCAACCACGGCCACCGATGCACGGGTTGGAACCATGACCGTCCTGTCTGCCGGAACCGCTTTTTCCAGAATCTGCTCCTGGCTCGCCCCTATCGCCGGGTACCTGTCAGTGGGAAAACTGCTGCACGCCGTCACCGTCACCGAACTGTTTACAATCACCGCCGTGGCCACCTGTATCGGCGACCATCCTCTGGCGTATCCAACCCTTTTATCGCTGAGCCTGTTTCCCCTTTTCACCCAGTTGGATGCCCGTTCCCGATTCCAGGAATACAAGCGCGTCAGGGATCAACTGACCCGCTATGGCCCACACCGGAGAATTTTCATGTCGGTCGCCGGCTCGCGATGCCAGCGCGACGCCGCCGTGGCCGCCGCCAGGCAGCTGGGCTATGCGTCGCACTGCACGGCCTGCTTCTGCGCTGCCGGCTACCGATGGTATCACCTGCTGCCCGACGCCGTGAAGCGTCATCCCCGCCTTCTCGTCTCTCCCGTATTCTGGCGCACAACATTTTTCATGCCGACCTACCCAACCAGAAAACGGCTGGTTCCTGACTTCAAAAGCAGCCGCGCTGAGGTCCTGATTGGTTCCTGCCCGTCATTCGGCGACGTGCAAAAAGAACCCAGGGTGCTTGACCCGGTGGGATGATGGTGTAGATTAAGATCAACCCTGTTGCCGATTGACTGGATGCATCACCATGCGCCTTGGCCGGAAAAGATGGTTGCTGTGGCTTGTCACCCTATTTGTCAGGGCCCCATGGGCCATGGCATACGAAGAGGTCGAGGATCTGGTGGACATCTTTGCCACGGACAGTGCCTTCATCGCCGTGGTAGATGGAAAACGCAATTTTTCAGAAGCCAAAAGTTCGGGTGAAACGATTCTCTGGCAAGGCGCCAAAGGGGAAATCGGCGCCTTTCTGACCAGTGATCGGCTGTTGGCCGTTTCGACCCGATCGGGGCAGTGGAACGTTCGCCCATTAAAGATCAATGAAAAAAAAGAGCCGCCCGACATGCTGATCGCTGCCCACCTGCTGCTCATGCTGACCGGTGAGCGCATCGTCACCTTCGGCACCCATACCGGCGGCTTTGTTAAGACCCCCATGCCCATCGGCGAGCCGGTCGTCGCAAAATCATCGGAGGGGCGCGTGGCCGCCGTGGTCACCCCAGCCCGGGCATTCGGGTTCTCCTGCTATCGCAGAGGTGTTGCCGAAATCCGTTTTCGACTCAAGGAAACGGTTCTTTCACTGAAAACCACCTACACCAAAATCACCCTGCAAACATCCCAGCGGCTGATTACCTTGAAAGCCGAAGAGGCCGTGTGGCGACAGTTCGACCTGAAGTAATCGGTGATGGTCGGCGCAGCGAACGGGATTTTCGAATCACGGCGGCGGTGGATGCCATCTTTTGAAATATCTTGAAGCATGGACTGGCTTGAATAAACGCAGGGTATCGGATTTCGCGTGAACGACTGTGGCCGCGCGATCCGTGTGCTTGATGGGCATTCATTTTCCCTGAAGCGCACGGACGGGGGCATCGAGGTCGAGATTGCAGGGGCACCGCAAATGCACGACGTCATGCAGCTGCTCGATGGCAACGGTCTGGAATGCGAGATCGCCGACATTGCCGAGGAAATCTATCAGGGGTGATAGGATTGGCAGCGGTCCGCCGTGAGCGGATCATCATGGCCGGATAATTGCCGCGATGCACCGCCAAATGACTGCGCCTGGAATAAACACGTTTCGGTGGCAGTGGAAAAAGGGGTGCTGGCCTCACGACGGTGCTTTCCCTGAACCTGAAACCCTCGACGCCGTCGTCACAACCAATCCGGTATCGGTTCATCTGCCGGCCGTTTCTATTTTCTCCTTCAACTTGGCGTCGAATTTGGCCTTGTCGATGACAAAGCGCTCGTGACGGCCGCTGGCAATCCGATCTGCGCCATCGTGGGCTTCGATTTCAAAAACCAGGCGGCGCCTGTCCACCTCAATCAACTTCACGTTGACGGTAACTTCAAATCCGGGCGGTGTGGCCGCCGTGTGGCTGACATCGATGTGGGTCCCCACCGTCTGTTCGCTGGGCCAGTCCAAGTGCGGGATGGTCAGTTGAATGCATGTCCACTCAAACAACCCCACCATGAAACCGGTGGCAAAGACGGTCGGCATAATCTGAAATTCACTGGCCTCCGGGTAAAGCGCCGGTACGGTTTTGGCATCGGTGACCGGATAGCGGAATTCATGCTCGATTCCGGGCCTTAAGGATTCTTTCATTGACTCCTCCTTTTCTGTAACTGCCTGCATTGGCGGAGGCGGTGGCAGGGTCAGCCTCCTGAAGGGAAACCCAGTGAACCCTCCCCGCGGCTTGCCGCGGGGAGGGTTCACTGTATGAATGAAAATCAATCTGTCGTTCTCGGTTCAAGGGCATTGATAATCAAAATTTATTCGATAAATACCATTCAAATTTTGCGGTTTCAATATTAGATAAAATATACTACGATGAATTCATTGTCGTGTTTTGGGTAAATCCAGACACCCCTTGAACAGGGGGCATACCGGTCAATCCCAGCGGAAGTCAGACACGGGGGCAATCTCGTGGAGATGATTCGCTTCAGACAGGAGGTGCGCGATGGGGGCAATTTTGGAACAGGACGTAAAAAGGATCGAAGAAAGCGTGGTCCGTTTTTTTTCGCCCAATGGATTGGCAACAGTCGTTATCCTGATCGTGCTGAGCGTTATGTTATTCAGTGGCAGCGGCATCGAAAACCGCACCACGGATGATCCGGGCACCGGCAATCAACGGGCGGTGGCATCTCCGATTCTTCATACCCCCTGAAAGGCGGCACGCGACCAGCCGTCGCAGCGCAATGCGCTGCAACCCAAAGGCAAAAGCCTCCTTGTGGTAACCCACGAGGAGGCTTTTTTATTCGTCCGTTGGTCGATCAGGCTTTTCTTGAACCGGCGTACCCGATGCCTTTGAGGGCAGTTTCCATTTCACCGAGAATGGTCGGGTCATCGATGGTGGCCGGCACGTTATATTCCACGTTGTCGGCAATCTTCTGGATGGTACCGCGCAGGATCTTGCCCGAACGGGTTTTGGGCAGCCGGTTGACCACGGTGGCGGTCTTGAAGGCCGCCACCGGCCCGATGCGCTCACGGACCATCTTGACGACCTCGGCGGTAATTTCACCGTGGTCCCGGTCAACACCGGCATTCAGCACCAGGAACCCGACGGGAATCTGCCCCTTGAGCTTGTCGGCAACGCCCAGAACGGCGCATTCGGCCACATCTGGATGATCAGCCAGAACCTCTTCCATGGCACCGGTTGATAGGCGATGCCCGGCCACGTTGATGATATCGTCGGTGCGGGCCATGACGTAGGCGTAGCCCTCTTCGTCGATATAGCCGGCATCGGCGGTCTTGTAACAGCCCGGAAATTCTTCCAGATAAGATTCGATGAAACGCGCATCGTTCTTGTACAGGGTGGGCAGCGTTCCCGGAGGCAGCGGCAGCTTGACCACCAGCGCGCCGATGGTACCCGGGGCCACCGGCTCGTTGTCGTCGTTCACCACCTGCAGATTCCAACCGGGGACGGCCTTGGTGGGTGAGCCATACTTGACGGGAAACCGATGCAGGCCCATGCAGTTGGCCGCAATGGCCCAACCGGTTTCGGTCTGCCACCAGTGATCGATGACGGGAACCTTGAGGTTGTTTTCCGACCATTGAATGGTGTCCGGGTCGGAGCGTTCCCCGGCCAGGAAAAGAATCTTGAAACAGGAAATGTCGTATTGCTTGATCAGCTCCCCTATGGGATCATCGCGTTTGATGGCCCGAAAGGCCGTGGGTGCCGTAAACAGACACTTGACCTGGTGCTGGGAAATGATTCGCCAGAAAACACCGGCATCGGGAGTGCCAACCGGTTTTCCTTCAAACAGGATCGTGGTGGCGCCTTTGAACAGCGGCGCGTAGACGATGTAGGAGTGTCCGACGACCCAACCCACATCGGATGCCGCCCACCAGACGTCACCGGCATCAATGTCGTAAACATTCTTCATGGTCCATTTCAGGGCCACCAGGTGGCCGCCGTTGTCCCGGACGACACCCTTGGGCTGACCGGTGGTACCTGAAGTATAGAGGATGTATAGCGGATCGGTGGCCGCCACCGGCACACAGCCCGCCGGTTTGGCAGACATCATGGCTTGGGTCCAGTCCACATCGCGTCCGTCGATCATCTCGGCGCTTTCCATGGAGCGCTGAAGGATAATGCAGCATTGCGGCTTGTGGTCAGCCATCTCGATGGCACCGTCGAGCAGGGGTTTGTACTTGATCACCTTTTTGACCTCGATGCCGCATGAGGCCGAAACGATGGCTTTGGGTTTGGCGTCATTGATGCGCGTGGCCAGTTCTTTGGCCGCGAACCCACCGAAAACCACCGAGTGGATGGCACCGATGCGCGCACAGGCAAGCATGGCGATAGCCGCCTCGGCAATCATGGGCATATAGATCAGGACACGGTCGCCCTTGACCACGCCCTGGGCCGCCAGTACACCGGCAAATCTAGCGGTCTCGTCGCGCAATTCGCGGTAAGTATAGGTTTTGATAGTATCGGTTACGGGGCTGTCATAAATCAATGCCGCCTGATCGGCCCGACCATTTTCTACGTGAAAATCCAATGCATTGTAGCAGGTGTTCATTTCACCGCCGGTAAACCACCGGTAAAATGGCGGGTTGCTGTCATCCAAGACTTTGTCCCATCGTTTGGTCCAGTGGCAATCTTCCGCCGCTTTACCCCAGAAACTGTCCGGATCGTTGATCGATTCCGCAAATGCCGCTTCGTATGGGTTGGTCATGCATCCGTCCTTTCTTGTGCCGTGTCAGGCAGCTTCTTTGGCCAGGTTGCCAACCGGTGCGGGAGAGGGATCGATCCACGGTTTTCCAAGGGGCAGGATCTCCTTGCCAAAAACCTGGGCGTAAATGGCGGCCGCCATCATGTACCAGGCGTTCAGTGCACACAGAATCAGGATGACGGCGGTGGGCTTGGTCAGTGCGGGAAATCCGAAATGGGCCAGATCCAGACCGATAAAACCAATCAGCAGCAAGGTGAACGTGGAGGCCATGGCGCCGTGGATGCGCATGGCGCCAACCCACAAAATAGCGGTGTAGAGGGTCCACACGATCAGGAAGAAACCGACATCCGTGCCACTGAGGGTATAAATTTTAAAGTGGTTCAACATCCAGATAACCCCCAGTGCGATCCAGAAGGCACCATAGGAGACAAAGGCACTGTATCCAAAATTGTTGCCGCATTTGAACTCCTGAAACCCAGCGATCAGCTGGGCCAGGCCGCCGAACGTAAAGGCGAGGGCCAGGACCGGACCGATACCGCACCATCCCAGGTTGTGAAACTGAAGGATCAACGTGGTTAAACCGAAACCGGCCAGACCGACGACTGCTGGATTTCCTTGACCTTCTGCTGCCATTAAGACCTCCTCTGAATAGTTGTTGGCAAATTGGAACCCGTCACAAGCAATGCAAATCGTGGCCAGCAAGTGTCGTGCCAGCATGTAACGATAGATTTTAATGGTACCAAATCAAATAATTAAACAGTTCGGGCAGGCTTATCGATAGAATCGCAAGAGGATGGGTGAATGAGTCACAATAGTCCCAAATGGTAGCTGGTTAAAATAAAATCATTTGATATAATTGGTAAATAATAAAATGAGGCGTAATTGTCCCAATTAGGGATTTTTAAATCCCGTACATTTTGATTTTACGGAAGAGGGTGCGCCGGTCGATGCCCAATAATTGGGCCACCCGTGAACGATGCCATTGGTTTTCGTTTAGCAGGTGCTGGATGTATTCTTTTTCGAAAGCCGCCACGGCATCATTCAGGGGTTGATCTCCCGGCGCCGGATGAAAGGGGCGTCCGGCAAGGAGCGGTGGCGAGGGCGTGCCTTCATCCGGCGCCGGGAGATCCAGAAAATCGATCTCTCCCAAGGTGATGTAGCGATGAACGCTGTTCTGCAGCTCGCGAATGTTGCCCGGCCAGTCATATTCCTGCATGGCCGCGATGATGCGCTGAGGCACCACGGGAAGCTTGTCGCCGTGGTGAACGTCGCTGACGAAATGGTTTACCAGAAGTGGTATATCCTCTTTTCTTGATTTCAAGGGAGGCAGGTAAATGGGCAGAATATGAATTCGATAGTAAAAATCCTTGCGAAAACGACCCGCTTCCAGACGGCTGCGCAAGTTGCGATTGGTCGCAGCCACGATGCGGATGTCGGCCTGCTGCAACGCGCTGCTGCCGATGGGGGTGTAGCCCCCGCCCTCGATCGCCCGCAGCAATTTGACCTGCAAGGTCTGGCTCAACTCACCCACTTCGTCCATGAACAGGGTCCCGCCGTCGGCCGCATCCAGATAGCCGGGCCTGTCCTGATCCGCTCCGGTAAACGCCCCTTTGCGGTAGCCGAAGAATTCACTTTCGATGAGGTTGTCTGGAATGGCTCCGCAGTGGACCGTTACGAATTGCTTGCTGCCGCGGTCGGACAGGTCGTGGATCGTCTTGGCCACCAGCTCCTTGCCGGTGCCGGATTCGCCATAAATGACGACATGGGCGTTGGACTCCGCAGCTTTCAGGATGTTCTCGTAAACCTCCTGCATGGGGCGGCTCTTGCCGATAATATGGCCGAAGCGGCTGGCCGTCCGCATGGAGGACTTCAGGCGCCGGTTTTTTTCCGAAAGCTGAGCCTCCCGCTGGCGCAGCCAGTCTTCGGTGGCTTTGCGTTCGGTGATATCCAGCACCACGGCCTGCAGGCTTCTAACCTGTCCTTCATTGCCGAACATCGGTGATTGAACGGCATCATACCAGCGGCCGTCTTTTTCGTTATAAAATTCAGTGTGTGCGGTCTGCCCCGCGAATACGTCCGTGTATCGGCACCACGGGCACGGCCGGTCCAGGCCGTAAAGGACGAAATGACAGCGCTTGCCGGCCACATCTTCGCCCACATGATCGGCCAGCTTGCGATTGACGAAATCCAGGCAGAAGTCCGCATCACAGGTATAGATAAACCCCTCGAAGATGGAAACGACTTCCGCCAGCCGCGCTTCGCTCTGTCGCAGGGCGGCAGCAGTCTTTTCACGGATGGCCATTTCTTTTTTCAATTCGGCATTGGCCACCAGAAGCTGTTCACTACGCCAGATCAGGTCCTGCGTCCGGGCACGGATTTCATCCTCCAGATGGGACTGATAACGCCGATTCTCCTCCCGCAGGCGGGTACGTTCCAACGCCCGATTGACGGCGTGCGCCAACACCGCCATGTCGACAATGGGTTTGGTGACGAAATCGAAGGCCCCCAGGCGCAGGGCCGCCACGGCATCCTGGAGTACACCGGCCCCGGTGACCACGATCACGGGAACCAGGTCCAATTCTCCTGCAATCGACGCCAGCACCTCAAGCCCGTCCATGTGTGGCATGCGCAGATCTAGCACCACCACATGGGGATCGACCCGCCGAAATCGGTCGAGCCCCTCTTTGCCATCTTTGGCCTGGTGTACGGCAAATCCGCTGTCTTCAAGATAGGTGGATATGCTGACGCGCACAATTTCTTCGTCATCGATGACGAGAACACGCTTTGGTTGTACAATTTCAGCTGACATTTAAAGGCTCCGTCGAGTCGGTGCCGGTGCAGTCGCCGGGTGGGCTGGCGCTTCCCAACTCAGAATCGGCCAATGGCAGCCGGATGATAAAACTGGCACCTTTGCCCGGTGATGCATCAGCGAACATGGAACCGTTGTGGTTGTTGGTGATGATAAAATAGGAGACCGATAATCCCAAACCCGTTCCCACACCGACTTCCTTGGTGGTAAAAAATGGCTCGAATATGCGTTTGAGCTGCTGTGCATCCATCCCCGGCCCATTGTCAGACAGTTCAATGACCGCAGAATCACCCTCCCGGCGCAGACTCAGCGTAATGCACGGCGGATGTAGCGGGTGCTTGTTTTCACCCATGGCCTGGGCCGCATTCCGCAGCAGGTTGAGAACCACCTGCTCGATTTCGGTGGCGGCACAGGGGACCGGCCCCATGGTCGGTTCATATTGCCGAATGATCCGGATATGTCTGAAATCATATTTCTTTTTCAGATCATAATCGTGGGCCGCCAACTCGATGGCCTTGTCCAACAACAGAGAGAGGTTTACCGGCATTTTTTTCGATTCGCTGCGTCGACTGAAACTGAGCATGTTTTCAACGATGTGCGCTGCACGTTCGCCGGAGACCCGGATATTTTCAATGAACCGGAAGATTTCTCTTTTTTCCAGATAACAGCGGATGGCCTCCAATCGGGTGCCGCAGGCCAACGCTTCCGTTTCATTGGCCGGCAATCCCGGAGACAGGCGCCGAACGACGTTTTGAAGACTTTGCAGCATCCCCCCCAGCGGATTGTTGATTTCGTGGGCCATGCCGGCGGCCAATCCTCCCACGCTCATCATTTTTTCGGTCTGCACCATCATGCTTTCCAATTTACGGGATTCCGTGATGTCGGTGCCGATGCACAGGTATTCCTTGACAGCGCCGGAACGGTCATGGGTGGCTCGGCTGGTCCAGGCAATCCACACCCGATTCCCGTTGCGCAGCAAGTTTGCATATTCCTGCCCCCCACGGGCGTTGGATGGTCGGATCAACATGTTGATGCCGTCGGGGGCATTCTCAGGCACGATGGTGCCAACGACATGCTTTCCCGTAATTTCTATTTCGGTGTATCCAAAAAACCGCTGTGCGAATTCATTGAAAAAAGTGATTATCCCCTGTGGCGTCATCCGCAGGATGATACTGTTTGCATTTTCAACCAGCTCCCTGTACTTTGCTTCGCTTTTGCGAATGGCCGCCTCCGCTTTTTTCCGATCGGCGATTTCGGTCCTCAAGCTTTCGCTATAAACCTCCAGCCGTTCCATAAACGCGTTAAAATAGTTGGCCAACATTCCCACCTCGTCACGGCTTTGCCGCTGCATGCGCACTGAGATGTCCCCCTTGGCACCCGATGCGAATCGATTCATCAACTCTTGAAGCGGGTTGGCAATGGATGCGCTGATCCGCAAGGTAATCGGCAGGACCAAAATGAATGCAATCACCACGGTGGCCAGGATCAGGTGCCCGATGGTTTTAAGGGGGGCGTAGAACTCCTCAAGGTAGCTGGAAGAGGCGACAATCCACTCATACTCGGGAATGTAGTTGAATATGACCAGTTTTTCGCGAGCCACCGGCTCATTGGGGAGTTCCCAGGAATAGATGATTTTGCCATTTTTCCGTTCGCAGATTTCCCGGATGAATTGACGCCCATTGAGATCGATCGCTTCGAAATAATTACCCTTCAGGGAGGGGTGTATGATCAGATTACCCTCGATGTCCATTAAATAGGAATAACCCGTCTGGCCGAATACGATGGACAGAATGCTGTCCCGAAAATCGTCCACATTGACCAGTTCCCTGAATTCATTCCGGTAGGAGGAGACCGAGATGATCCAGTCCCAGGGTTCGAAATGAGTCATGTATAATGCCTTGGGTCGTGGATGGGTCTCGCCCGGATTCTTCCAGTTGTATTCCAGATAACCGACTTTTCGGATCTTCTGCTCGGCAATGAAGGCATAGTCGGAGAGGTCCTCGTGGACCAGTTCAGGTTGCGGATGAATCAGAATAACACCGTGGCTGTCGATGCAGTAGATGTATCCGGTTTTTCCGATCGTCTGGCTCAGCATCACCTCTTGGGCTCGGCTTTTGGCCGCCTCCATGCTGTAGGCGCCGGCCAATGCCTGTTGATAAAAATGCTGAGTGATCTCCTTGTTTTTCTCGGCAACGGCGCGAAGGTGGTTTTTGATGGAAACACCGGCGGAAGACCGTACCATATTCAAAATGGTTTGGGTGGTATGGGTCAGCTCGCTTTCGATGTTGGTTTCGATAGCTTCCTTGACGAAGGCGTATATGATTCCGCTGCCAATCGAGAACGAGAGTACAAATACGGCTGAATAGCTGATGAGCAACTTGTAGCGGATACGAAGATCAGCAAATCGACGAGACAGGTTAAGCATTCGCATCTCCTGTGACACGACGCGCCTCGGCCTGCAAAACGCGCGTGAGCAATTAAGGCGTCGTTCAGCCTAAAGAAGGGCGATGGGTCATGTCAACAGGTAAAAACGGAGGGACGGAACGTGATCGACCAGCCTCGACGGATGGACGCATGACAAGGGGCCGAAACCGAGAAAGGGGGCATGGCAGGGAAAATGGCGGAGAATATTACTGCGGCGCTGGAGAACGAATCAGGCCGATTCAACCGATTTGATTTCGGGAATTTGCTGCTTGAGTGCCCGCTCGATGCCGTTTTTCAGCGTCATCTGGGACATGGGGCAGCCGGCACAGGCGCCCTGGAGCCGAACCTTGACGATGCCGTTTTCCACACTGACGAGTTCCACATCACCACCGTCGGCCTGGAGCATGGGCCGGATCTTGTCGATGGCCGCTTGTACTTTTTCTTTCATTGCATCTCCCCTTTCCCATTGTTGCCCAACCGCTGTTTGAATCGTGTCGAACGTCTGACTAGTTACGCTTACTATAAAACGCCTTTTTAAAACGGTCAAACGTGCCGGCCAAAATCGCCGCACGCATGGCTTTGACCAGATTGACATAATAGTGAAGGTTGTGGATGGTGTTTAATCGGTATGCCAGGATTTCACGCACCGTGTAGAGGTGACGAAGGTAAGCCAGGCTGTAATGACGGCAGGTATAGCAGTCGCAGCTCGGATCCGCCGGCCCCTCGTCTTCACGAAAGCGCGCGTTGCAGATGTTGAGGGTACCCCGCTCGGTAAACAACTGTCCGTTTCGGGCATTGCGCGTAGGCATGACACAGTCGAACATGTCGGCCCCCATGTCCACCAGTTCCAGCAGATCCTCGGGGGTGCCCACCCCCATGATGTACCGGGGCCGATCAGCGGGCAGCAGCGGCAGGGTGCGGGCCGCCATGTCCATCATCAATTCCTTGGGCTCACCCACGCTCAGGCCGCCGATGGCGTAGCCGGGAAAACCGATCGTCGCGATCGCTTCGGCAGACCGTGCCCGCAGATCCGCAAACATGCCACCCTGAACGATGCCGAACAGGCTGTTTTGCCGGTCGGTTCGCCCCTGCCAGAAGGATTTGCAACGCTGGGCCCAGCGGGTGGTCAACGTCAAGGCGGCCTCGGCCTGCGCATGGGTGGCCGGATGCGCGAGGCACTGATCCAGACACATGATGATGTCTGAATTGAGACAGACCTGAACCTGCATGGATTTCTCAGGTGAAAGCATATGCCTGGAACCGTCGATGTGGGATTGGAAGGCGTAGCCCTCCTCGGTGAGCTTGCGCAATCTGGACAGGGAAAACACCTGGAAACCGCCGCTGTCGGTGAGGATTGGACGATCCCAGTTCATGAATCGGTGCAGACCGCCAAAGCGACCGATGATGTCGCACCCGGGCCGCAGGTATAGATGATAGGTATTGCCCAGGATGATCTGGGCGCCGACCGCCTTCAGCTCTTCCGGGCTCATGGCCTTGACCGTGGCCTGGGTTCCCACGGGCATGAACACCGGGGTTTCCACCCGGCCGTGAAGGGTATCAAAGATCCCGGCGCGAGCCGCCCCGGACGTTGCCATCAATTTAAAATCTAACATGGTGGGTTCGTTCAAAGGGTTGTATTGGTTAAATTGATTGGTTCGTTATGCTGACGTCCACGGTTCACCTTGGTCCTTTGGCCTGTTTTCCCGATTTAACCGATCACTCAACGAACCTGTTGAACCCGGAACTCAGAACGCTGAACCGTTAGTCAATCAACATCGCATCCCCATAACTGAAAAAACGGTACGTATTTTCCACCGCCGTTTGGTAGGCGCGCAAAATGGTTTCCCTGTCGGCGAAGGCGGACACCAGCATGAGCAGGGTGGATCGAGGCAGATGAAAATTGGTGATGATGGCGTCCACGCACTTAAATGGGTAGCCGGGATAGATGAACAGATTGCACCGGCCGCCTCCCGGTTGGACCACGCCGTCCGATCCGGTGGCAAACTCCAACGTGCGCACGCTGGTGGTGCCCACGGCCACCACCCGGCAGCCGTCTGCCTTGGCCTGGTTGACGATCCGGGCCGTCTCTTCCGGAATCGCGTACCACTCCTCGTGCATGCGGTGATCCCGGATATCATCCACACGCACCGGTACGAACGTGCCGTAGCCGACGTGAAGGGTGACGGCCGTCACCCTGACGCCTTTTTCGCTGAGCTGCGACAATACCGCATCGGTAAAATGCAGACCTGCGGTAGGCGCGGCAATGGCGCCCTGCTCACGGGCATAAACGGTCTGATAACGCATCCGGTCCGCTTCATCCGGCTGCGTCTCGTCCCTTCTGATGTAGGGTGGCAAAGGCATCCGCCCGATCCGGTGGAGCAGGCCGTCAAAGGGCTCCGGTGCCGAAAAGGCGACCGTATAGATGCCGTCTGAAAAATCCAGGACCTCGGCGACCAGTCCTTCGTCGAAATAAATCCGCATACCGGCACCAGCCTGCTTGGAGGCCTTGATCAGACAGCGATAGACCCGTTGGCGGTCATCGCGGCCGCGGCCATCCGTTTCGCCATAGTCAAGAATCAGCAGTTCGGCTTTGCCGCCGGTGGCCTTGCGGCCATGCAAGCGTCCCGGAACGACGCGGGTGTTGTTCACCACCAGGACGTCCGACGGGCGCAGCAAGCTGACGATATCAGTGAAATGCCGGTGTGAAAGAGCGCCACTGCCGCGGTTCAGGTGAAGCAGCCTGGATCCGTCCCTTTCGGTTGACGGGATCTGGGCGATCAGCGCCTCCGGCAGGTGATAGTCGTAATCGTCTAGGGTATACATTTGTTGCGGCCAGCCCGAGCGGCCATTTCCTTTCCAGAATAGTGGACAAAAGGGTCCGTGGCGTCGCCACCCCACTTCCCACCTTGATTGTATTTAGCAGTGACCATTCAGAAATGGTAGTTTTTTTGTCGCGGCCGAGGCCACATGCAAGGGTCGACCGATGCCCTTGCCGGACTGAAATGATTAGGTTCCCGCACGCTATTTGTCCTCCGGTTCGGGATCAAGCGTTGGGTTGGGCGGTCGGTTATTGCCGGCAAGACAAAGGCGCCCATAAAAATATAAACACAGTTCATTTAATGATTAAAATTTATAATATTTTTCTTGACAGAGGATTGGCTCGCGTTCTAACCTGCTTTGCCATAACAATGTTACACCATCGACTCATAAAAATACCTTAAAAACATTTTTTTACATATATTTCAAATATATACTGATATTCTAAAAAAGAAACATCATTATTCAAATAATTATAATAAAAAGAAAACAAACAATAAATAAATTTTTATGTATTAAATACAGCATGTTAAAATATGACCAGAGATCGAACTCGCCTTTACGATCGGACAAACCATAACAATGTTCACACCTCTTAAACCCGAAGTATACCAACGCCTGGAAGAGGCTGTTTTGGACATTTTTTCCCACTCCGATTTTCACAAGGCCAATATCCGCGACGTGGCCAACCGGGCGGGGGTGAGTTTTTCCACCATTTACAAACATTACGGATCGAAGGAGCGGCTGGTATTCGCCTTTGTGGACATCTGGCTGGGCAAACTGACCGAACGAATCTACGACCACCTCCAGGGCATCGAAGATCTGAAGGAAAAAATGCGCAAAGTCCTCTGGCTCCAATTGGATTACTACGAGCGCAATCCGGGACTGGCCAGAATCATTTTCATGACCCTGCCCATGAAAACCTGGATGACCGACGAAACGTTCAAGCAGAAAAAGATGATCCACCTCTATCTGGAGGTCATGAGAAACGGCCAGAAAGCGGGGCACCTGAATCCGCATGTGCGCGCCGGCGTATTGTTGGATTTCATGTTGGGGACGGTGCAGCGGGCATTTACCATGTGGATCTCCAGGGGGCAGCAGGGCCGGCTGACCGACCAGGCCGGCATGCTTTTCGAAATGGTCTGGCGAGCCATTTCCAATCCGGGTAACGATCGGAATGGACACACCGGCCGTTGACGGCCGCGTCCGCATTGCAATGCTGATAAAATGGCGCGTATGGGAAGAGCGGTAACGCCTTTGGATTTCGATCAACCGTCTTTTACAAAGGAGCACACCATGTCAGAACATCCCGATTTTCAAAAATGGAAGGATTTGTCCGCCAAGCAGCTCAGGGGAAAGACCCTGGAAGACCTTGAATGGGACACCCCGGAAGGAATCCGGGTCAAGCCGTTGTATACGGCCCAGGACCTGGAAGGGATGCCCCACGTCAACACCCTGCCCGGCTTCGCCCCCTATGTCCGCGGCCCCATGGCCACCATGTATGCCGGTCGCCCCTGGACCATCCGCCAGTACGCCGGCTTCTCGACGGCCAAGGACTCCAACGCCTTTTACCGCCGCAACCTGGCCGCGGGCCAAAAGGGACTCTCGGTGGCCTTTGACCTGGCCACCCACCGCGGTTATGATTCGGACCATCCCCGGGTGATGGGCGATGTGGGCAAGGCTGGGGTGGCCATCGACTCGGTGGAAGACATGAAGGTGCTCTTCGACCAGATCCCCCTCGACAAAATGAGCGTCTCCATGACCATGAACGGGGCGGTGCTGCCCATCATGGCGGGCTATATCGTTGCCGCTGAAGAGCAGGGCGTCAACCAAGGTCAACTTTCCGGCACCATCCAGAACGACATCCTGAAGGAGTACCTGACCCGCAACACCTACATCTACCCGCCCGCGCCCTCCATGCGCATCGTTTCGGACATCATCGCCTACTGCTCCGAAAACATGCCCAAATTCAACACGGTCAGCATCAGCGGCTACCACATGATGGAAGCCGGCGCCAACAGCGTGCTCCAGACGGCCTTCACCCTGGCGGACGGTCTGGAATACGTGCGCGCCGCCATCGCCGCCGGACTGGACATCGACGCATTTGCCCCCCGGCTCAGCTTTTTCTTCGGCGTGGGCATGAACTTTTTCATGGAGATCGCCATGCTGCGGGCAGCCCGCTACCTGTGGCATGACATGCTCAAGCCCTTCAACCCGAAAAATCCCAAGTCCTCCATGCTGCGGACCCACGTCCAAACCTCGGGCTGGAGCCTCACCCAGCAGGACCCCTACAACAATATTATCCGCACCACCTTAGAAGCCCTGGCCGCTGTGCTGGGCGGCACCCAGAGCCTGCACACCAACTCCTTTGATGAGGCCGTGGGATTGCCGACGGACTTTTCGGCCCGCATCGCCCGCAACACCCAGATCATTATTCAGGAAGAGTCCCAGGTCTGCCATACCGTCGATCCCTTGGGCGGTTCATACTATATCGAATCGCTCACCGACGGTATCATCAAGGAAGCCCGCAAGATCATCGACGAGGTCGAGCAGCTGGGCGGCATGGCCAAGGCCATCGAAACCGGGATGCCCAAATTGCGCGTCGAAGAGTCGGCGGCCCGCAAGCAGGCGCGCATCGACCAGGGACTGGATGTCATCGTCGGCGTCAACAAATACAAGCTCGCCGAAGACACCCCCATGGACGTGCTGGAAGTCTCGGAACAGGTGCGCGAAGATCAGATCCGCATGATCAACCAACTCAAGGCCGAGCGAGACGACGCGGCCGTGCGCAGTGCCCTCAACGGTGTCACCCAGGCCGCCGAAAGCGGCGGCAACCTGCTGGCGGCCAGCATCGCGGCCATCCGCGCCCGGGCCACCGTGGGCGAGGTGTCCGACGCCATGGAAAAGGTCTTCGGTCGGTTCGTGGCCACCACCCAATGCATCTCCGGGGTTTACGCGTCGGAATATTCGGACGGCGCGGTCATCGACGCCATTCGCAAGCGCACCGCCAAATTTATGGAAAACGAGGGCCGTCGCCCGCGTATTCTGCTCACCAAAATGGGCCAGGACGGGCATGACCGCGGCGTCAAGGTGGTGGCGACCGCCTTTGCCGATCTGGGCTTTGACGTGGACATCAGCCCCATGTTCCAGACGCCCGAGGAAGCGGCCAAAATGGCTGTGGAGAACGACGTTCACCTGGTGGGCGCCTCCAGCCTGGCCGCCGGCCACAAGGCGTTGGTGCCCCAACTCATCAACGCCCTGAAAAAAGCCGGCGGCGAAGACATTCTGGTCATCGTCGGGGGTGTGATTCCACCCGGGGACTACGACTTTCTGTATCAAGCCGGCGCAGCAGGCGTCTTCGGCCCCGGCACGGCCATTACTGAATCGGCCAACAAGGTGCTCAACGCGCTGGATGAGCGCAAGGCATAATCAGTTGATGGCCATTATGATTTCTCCAATGATTGATGATTCGAATATCCCTTCTTCAAGATCATTTGGTTTGGAATTTTGAATTTGGCTATTGTGATTGATTTGTCATTTGGGTGTTGGTTCTTTTTATTGGGCTTTTGTTTGCTGACATAAAAAAGACGAATTTCAAGTTTAAGATACTAAAAACAGTATAGTCAGGAACTATATTTTCCAATGGGTGAAAGCGACCCTGAATTTTACATCGACGGCGTCCGCGCCGGCAACCGCCGCATCCTGGCCAAGACCATCACCCTGATCGAAAGTGCACACCCCGCGCACCGGCAATTGGGACGCACCGTGGTGGACCGGCTGCTTCCTGAAACAGGAAAGGCCGTGCGTTTAGGCATCACCGGCGTTCCCGGTGTCGGAAAAAGCACCTTCATCGAAAGCTTCGGCATGATGCTGGTGGAAAAGAGGCTTCAGGTGGCGGTGCTGGCCGTCGACCCTTCCAGCACCCGCAGCGGCGGCAGCATCATGGCCGACAAAACCCGAATGGAACGGCTCTCCGTTGCGCCGGGTGCGTTCATCCGCCCGTCACCCTCCGGCGGCACCCTGGGCGGCGTGGCCCGCATGACCCGGGAGACCCTGCTGGTATGTGAAGCTGCCGGGTTCGATGTGGTGATAGTGGAAACGGTGGGCGTGGGACAGTCGGAAACCACGGTGGCCTCCATGGTCGATTTCTTCCTGGTGCTCATGCTGGCCGGCGCCGGAGACGAGCTTCAAGGCATCAAAAAAGGGGTCCTGGAGCTGGCCGACGCCGTGGCCATCAACAAAGCCGACGGCGATAACATCGAAAAGGCAGAGAAAGCCCGACGCGCCTATGAGATGGCCCTGCACCTGCTCAACCCGGCATCGCCTTCCTGGTCGCCGCCGGTGCTGGCCTGCAGTGCCTTGACATTGGCTGGTGTGGACACGTTATGGGAAACCATCCTGGAGTACCGCAGGCGGCTGACCGCCACCGGCGAACTCGCGGAAAAACGTCGCCGCCAGGCGCTGGCCTGGATGTGGTCGCGCATCGAAGACGGACTCAAGGAGCGGTTCTTCGGCAACCATGCGGTCAAGGCCCGGCTGCGGGATATTGAAGCATCAGTGGAACGGGGCGATCTTTCCCCCACCGCAGGCGCTGATAGGCTTCTTTTTTTGCTTGACAACGATCGCTGATTCTATAAGGGTTAAAGTTTAAATTCCGGTGTGCATTCCATTTTTATAAATTGTTCAATCACTTATTATTTCAACAGATATTCAATTTGCGGACGGCTGACGGATGACCTTCATGATTGACCGGCAGCTAGTCAAAAAGTTCTGCACTTCAGATGAAAGGAATCTGACATGGGTATTGTGAAGGAAAAAATCAAGGATCTCAAGGCGCGCGAAGCCCGCATCCTTGAGATGGGCGGAGAAAAGCTGGTCGCCAAGCACAAGGAAAACGGCAGACTGACCGCCCGTGAACGGCTGGGAAAGCTGTTCGACAAGGGAACCTTTCGGGAGATCGACATGTTCGTGCGGCACCGCTGCGTCAATTTCGGCATGAAAGATGTCGAGATTCCCTCGGATGGCGTGATCACCGGACACGGCCTGGTGGACGGCCGGCCGGTGTTCGCCTTTGCCCAGGATTTCACCTCCCGGGCGGGGAGCCTGGGCGAGATGCAGGCCAAGAAAATCTGTAAGGTTATGGATATGGCCTTAAAGGCCGGCGTGCCCTTCGTGGGCCTCAACGATTCGGGCGGTGCCCGCATCCAGGAAGGCGTGGATTCGCTCTCCGGCTTCGGCCAGATCTTCTACCGCAATTCGGTGGCCTCCGGCGTGATCCCCCAGATCTCGGCCATCATGGGACCCACGGCCGGCGGGGCGGTCTATTCGCCGGCCATGACCGATTATATTTTCATGGTCAAGAACACCAGCTACATGTTCATCACCGGACCTGAAGTGATCAAATCGGTCACCGGGGAGGAGATCAACTTCGAGGACCTGGGCGGCGCCATGGCCCACAACGAAAAAAGCGGTGTGGCCCAGTTTGCCTGCGAAAGCGACGAGGACGCCCTGCTCCAGATCAAGCAGCTGCTGGCCTATCTGCCGGCCAACAACATGGAAGAGCCGCCGCTGGTGGACACGGGCGACGACCCCACGCGCACGGATGCAACACTCAACAGCATCATCCCGGACAGCCCCAACAAAAGCTACGACATGCGCGATGTGATCCGTTCCATCGTCGACAACGGCGAAATCTTCGAACCCCACCAACACTTTGCCACCAATATCCTGACGGCCTTTGCCCGGCTCAACGGTCGGTCCATCGGCATCATCGCCAACCAGCCCATGGTCATGGCCGGATGCCTGGACATCAATGCATCCGACAAGGCCACCCGCTTCATCCGCTTCTGCGATGCCTTCAATATCCCGCTGCTGACCATCGCCGACGTACCCGGTTACCTGCCCGGCAGCCAGCAGGAGTGGGGCGGCATCATCCGCCACGGCGCCAAGCTGCTCTGGTGCTACAGCGAAGCCACGGTGCCCAAACTGCTGCTGGTGACCCGCAAAGACTACGGCGGCTCCTACCTGGCCATGTGTTCCAAGGATCTGGGGGCCGACTTTGCCTTTGCCTGGCCCACCGCCGAGATCGCCGTCATGGGTGCCGGCGGTGCCGCCAATGTCATTCATCGCAAGGAGATCAAGGGCGCCAAGGATCCCAAGGCCAAGCGGGCCGAGAAGATCGCCGAGTACGAAGAGCTCTTCTCCAATCCCTATTGCGCCGCCCAGCGGGGCTACATCGATGCGGTCATCGAACCGGCCCAGACCCGGCCGCGGCTGATTGACGCTCTTGAGGTCATGTGCAGCAAGCGGGAACTGCGGCCACCGAAAAAACACGGCAACATCCCCATGTAGCGAACCTGAAAAATAGCCAACCAAACCCAAAAAGGTGTGATTTATGGATGCCAATGATAAGAGAGTGGCCGCCGCCCTTGCCGCGGTAAGCGCCTATATCCAGACCGAAGAGGAAGCACTGATCATGCCGCCCCCCTTGCGGCCGGAACCCCGACGCTTTGAGCAGGGAAACCTGTGGGGCCTGTCCGGCAGGCAGGGCATGATGCAGATGCGCAACCTCATGCAGATGAAAACCTTCAACCGACTCCGCTAGGATGGGGGACGAAGCAACATCCAACGAGCCATTAAACATCCAATTTTTTAAGAGGAGACCCATACGATGAGTGACCACGATCAAGTCAAAATGACCCAAATGAATTACGATGTGAAGCGGCCCAAGGCGGATAACCCGGTGAAGGTCATGGATCTGAGCCTGCGCGACGGGCACCAGAGCCTGTTTGCCACCCGCGGGCGCACCGAGGACATGATCCCGGTGGCCGAACTGATGGACCAGGTGGGCTTCTGGGCCGTGGAAACGTGGGGCGGCGCCACCTTCGACACCATGCACCGCTTCCTCAACGAAGATCCCTGGGAGCGCATCCGCACCCTCAAGCGCTATTTTAAAAAGACGCCCTTCTCCATGCTGCTGCGGGCCCAGAACCTGGTCGGCTACCGCAACTACGCCGACGACGTGGCCAAGGCCTTCATGGACCGCAGCTGCGAAAACGGCATGGACATCTTCCGCACCTTCGACGCCCTCAACGACTACCGCAATTTCGAGACCGTGGTACCCAAAATCAAGGAGTACGGGAGGCACTTCCAGGGCTGCATCTGCTACACGCTGACCGAACCGCGTCTGGGCGGCGAGGTCTACAACCTGGATTACTATGTCAATAAAGCCAAGGACCTGGAGACCATGGGCGCCGACTCCATCTGTATCAAGGACATGGCCGGCCTCATCGCCCCCTACGATGCCTATGCCGTCGTCAAGGCCATCAAAGCGGCGGTCAAGCTGCCCGTCCACCTGCACAGCCACTTCACCTCGGGCATGTCTCCGCTGAGCCACCTCAAGGCCATCGAGGCGGGCGTTGACATCATCGACACGGTTATGACGCCTTATGCGTACCGAACCTCCCACGCCGCCGTCGAGCCACTGGTGATGAGCCTGTTGGGAACCAGCCGCGACACCGGCTTCGACATCCACCTGCTGGCCCAGATCAACGAGATTTTGGAAAAGGATGTCATGCCCAAGTACAAGCACCTGCTGGACGACTCCAAGATGTCCATCATCGACATCAACGTGCTTTTGCACCAGACGCCGGGCGGCATGCTCTCCAACCTGGTCAACCAGCTGCGCGACATGGACGCCCTGGACAAGATCGGCGAGGTATACAAGGAATTGCCCCGCGTCCGCAAGGACCTGGGCCAGATTCCGCTGGTCACCCCCACCAGCCAGATCGTGGGCATCCAGACCGTCAACAACGTCCTTTTCGACACCCCGGAAGAGCGCTACAAAATGATCACCGGCCAGGTCAAAGACCTGTGTTACGGCCTTTACGGCAAGACCGCCGTGCCGATCAATCCCGAGGTGCAGAAGAAGGCCTTAAAGGGCTACGACCGCGGCGAGGAGCCGATCACCTGCCGGCCCGCCGAAGTGCTCGAGCCGGAATTGGAAAAGGCCAAGGCCGAAATCGGCGACCTGGCCGTGGACATGGACGATCTGGTGCTCTACGCCATCTACCCGGTCACCGGCAAGAAGTTCCTGCAGTGGAAATACGGCAAGGAAGAGCCGCCCGCAGCGGTGAAACCCATCACCATGCAGCAGGTGAAAAAGCAGGACGAACTGATCAAAAAAGCCAAGGCCGGTGAATTGGTGGAGAAAAAGAAGGACGCCCCGGCCAAGGGCGAGAACCTGCGCACCTTCAACGTCTTCGTGGACAACGAGTACTTTGAGGTCGGCGTGGACGAAGTGGGCGGCAGCCCCATCCTGAAATACGCCCAGCAGATCCAGCTTTCCGGTGGACTGCCGGCGGCCGCACCGGCCATGCCGGCGGCGCCTGCCGCAGCCGCCGCCGCACCGGCGGCTGCTCCAGCGGCCGCACCGGCGGCCGCCGAGAAGAAAGCGGCCCCGGCAGCTGCCGCCGACACATCCGGCACCCCCCTGACCGCGCCCATGCCCGGCATGATCGTCAAGTACGACAAGAAGGAAGGCGACACGGTCAGCGCAGGTGAAACCGTGGTGATCCTGGAAGCCATGAAAATGGAAAACGCCCTTGCCGCGCCGGCCAGCGGTACGGTCAAGGCGATCAAATACGCCTCAGGAGACTCGGTGGCCAAGGGAGACGTGCTCTGTGTGATCGGTTAAGCCGATTGTCATGTGACCCAATGGAAGAGCATGGTCGTTGCCCGCGAGTGGACAGCCATGCTCTTCCTTTTTTTAACAAGGAGAGAGAGGCCCATCCATGAAAATTCATGAATATCAAGCCAAAGAACTGTTCCGCAAGAACGGCGTGGCCGTTCCCGACGGCAATGTCGCCTTTACCGTCGAAGCGGCCAAAGCGGTTGCCGAAAAACTGGGCGCTTACCCGGTGGTGGTGAAAGCACAGATCCACGCCGGCGGCCGCGGCCTGGGCGGCGGCGTCAAGGTGGCGAAGACTGCGGAAGAATTCGACACCTACGCCAATCGTATCCTCGGCATGAACCTGGTCACCAAGCAGACCGGCCCTGCAGGCAAACGGGTCAAGAAGCTGCTGGTCGAGCAGGGGCTCGACATCGCCAAGGAACTCTACCTCAGCATCCTGCCCGACCGCGCCACGGCCAAGATGATCATCATGGCTTCCGAAGCCGGCGGCATGGACATCGAAGACGTGGCCGAGAAAACGCCGGAAAAGATCATCAAGGTTTATGTGGACCCCAACGTGGGGATCCAGGGCTACCATCTGCGGCAGGCGGCGTTCGGGCTCAATATGCCCAAAGCATGCATGAAGCCCTTTACCGTACTGTTGAAGAACCTCTACAACCTTTCCGTCGACTATGACTGCTCCCTGGTGGAGATCAATCCGTTGATCATCACCGCAGAGGACGATGTCATCGCCCTGGACGGCAAGATGGATTTCGATGACAATGCGCTTTACCGCCACCCCGATGTTCAGGCGTACCGCGACCTGGATGAAGAAGATCCCAAAGAGGTCGAAGCCGGGGATCACGGCCTGAACTACATCCATTTGGGTGAAGGCGGCAACGTGGGCAACATGGTCAACGGCGCCGGACTGGCCATGGCCACCATGGACTGCATCAAGTACGCCGGCGGCAAACCGGTCAACTTCCTCGACGTGGGCGGCGGCGCCAGCGCCGAGCAGATCGAAAACGGCTTCCGCATCCTGCAGAGCGACGAGAATGTCAAAGCGATCCTGATCAATATCTTCGGCGGGATTCTGCGCTGCGACCGGCTGGCCAACGGTGTGGTCCAGGCGGCCGAAAAGGTGGGCCTGCGCGTGCCGGTAATCATCCGCATGGAGGGCACCAACCTGAAAGAGGGACGCAAGATCCTGGCGGATTCGGGCCTGGATCTGATCAATGCCAAAGACCTCAAGGACGCCGCCGCAAAATTGCAGGCCGCCATCCAGTAATTTTACAAAAACCGAGCGAGGATTGAATCGTGAGCATACTAATCAACAAATCGACCAAATTGTTGGTGCAGGGCATTACCGGCAAAGAGGGCCAGTTCCATGCCCGCGCATGCATCGAGTACGGCACCCAGGTGGTGGCCGGTGTCACCCCCGGCAAGGGCGGCCAGAAAATGGACGAGGTTCCCGTTTTCAATACGGTCGGCGATGCCGTCAAAATCGCCGGGGCCAACGCCAGCATGATTTTCGTGCCCCCGCCCTTTGCCGCCGACGCCATCATGGAAGCGGCCGATGCCGGTGTTCCCCTGATTGTCTGCATCACCGAGGGTATACCGGTTATGGACATGATGCGGGTGAAGAACTATCTCAAGGACAAACCGGTGCGGCTGATCGGCCCCAATTGCCCCGGCATCATCACCCCCGGCGAGTGCAAGATCGGCATCATGCCAGGCCCCATTCACAAACCGGGTAAAATCGGCGTGGTCTCCCGTTCCGGCACCCTGACCTATGAGGCCGTGCACGCCCTGACCACAACCGGCCTGGGGCAGACCACCTGCATCGGCATCGGCGGCGACCCGGTCAACGGGACCAACTTCATCGACTGCCTGGAGCGCTTCCAGGCCGACGACGCCACCGAAGGCATCGTCATGATCGGCGAGATCGGCGGCGACGCCGAAGAGAAGGCGGCCGACTTATATCAAGGCCAACGTCACCAAGCCGGTGGTGGGTTTCATCGCCGGTCTGACGGCGCCTCCGGGACGGCGCATGGGCCATGCCGGCGCCATCATCAGCGGCAGCAGCGGCACCGGCCAGAGCAAGGTGGCCGCCATGAAAGCCAACGGGATCCATGTGTGTGAGAACCTGGCCTATCTGAGCGATGTCTGCGCCGAAACCTTTAAGTAGCCGGAATGGACAGGGCATCTCTCACCCGATTTCTGTGTTGGGCGACGAATTCGAATCCTCGAAATATTTATAATATTCCTCCGGTTCGAATCAACCACCCGCCTTGAACTCGGGTGAGATCTACCCTTTTGAATTTGTTCTGATCGATATTTGACCAAACAGACGGGCGGTCTTAGCGGACCGTCCTTTTTTTTATGAGGTTGAACAAATTCCGGCCGAATGATAATTGATCGGCGGGGCAACCAGATCACCCCTCACCCCGGCCCTCTCCCCTCGATGGGAGAGGGTGCAGTGGTATGCGGTTCAGCCTGATAATGAACCTTTGTTGTGGAAACGTCCCCTCGCCCCTTGGGGAGAGGGACAGGGTGAGGGGGCAGCAACGTTCCATACAATCAGAAAAGAAATCGGAAGTCCGAGGACGAATGCCAGAAGCCCGAAATCGGCCATTCAACCTCTGAGTTCAGACATGGGACCTCGGTCCTCGGAGAAAACCATGCACGAAATGGGCATCGCCATGGAGATCGTGGACATTGCCAAGGCTTCCATCCCGGCGGACATGCAGGGGGCCAAAGTCCAGCGGGTCAACCTTCAGGTGGGCAAGCTGTCGGCCATCGTAGCAGACAGCCTGCGGTTCTGCTTCGACCTGGTGATCAAGGACACGCCGCTGGAAGGCGCCGAACTGGCCATCGAAGAGGTGCCCGTGGTGGCCCGGTGCAAGGATTGCCAGGCCCAGTGGACGGTTACGGAGCCGGTCTTTACCTGCAAAGCATGCCAGAGCGGGGCCATCGACATTCTTTCCGGCCGCGAACTGGATATTAAATCCATAGAAATCGAAGACGAGGATTAACCATGTGGTCTTTCACCAATCGCATCACGAAACGCTATCACCACGACCATAAAGAGCACGGGCCCCATGTCCATCACCATCATGATCATGGCCACGACGTGGCGTCCCTTAAATCAGGCACCCGCGAAATCAAGGTGGTCCGGCGGGTCCTGGACGCCAACGACATCATGGCCGACCGCATGCGCATCGTCTTTGCCGAGAAAAAGGTTTTCGTCCTCAACATGATGAGTTCGCCGGGCTCCGGCAAGACCACGACCCTGCAGAAGACCCTGGCCCGCATCATGCCGGAGCTGCGCTGCGCGGTGATCGTAGGCGACATCTGCACCACCCACGATGCCGACCGCCTGGCCCAGTCCGGCGCCCCGGTAACCCAGATCAACACCGACGCCTTCGGCGGCGACTGCCACCTGGCGGCCCATGTCGTGGAACGGGCCGTGGCCGACCTGGACCTGGATGCCATCGACCTGCTCATCGTGGAGAACATCGGCAACCTGGTCTGCCCGGCCGAGTTCGACATCGGCGAAGACAAGCGCGTAGTGGTGCTGTCGATCACCGAGGGCGAGGACAAACCGGCCAAGTATCCCCTGATGTTCCGCGAGTGCGACGCCACCCTCCTCAACAAGATCGACCTTCTGCCCTACCTGGACTTCGACATGGACCTGGCCCGGACGACCATCGCCAATGTCCATCCCGGCATGCCGGTGTTCGAAATTTCGGCCAAGACCGAAGAGGGGTTCGACGCATGGATCGGTTGGCTGGTGGAGCAGGTGAACGAAAAATTAAAGGGTTGATAGCGGGGTTGGTTATGTTGGTTTGATTCGTTTTGTTGGTTGAATTCGTTGGAGCGGCATCCAGCCGGTATCATTCCGTCCAGACCGTAGCTGAAATCTATCCGTACCCCTACCATACACTGTGCCAAAACTTGGTGCGTTGCCGTGACCAACGCAGGTATTTGAACAATTCGATATTGACCGTATCGATGTCGAATCGTTCGCTATCATAGGTACCGTGGTAACAAGGGTGCCCCGAAATCCACTCCTTATAGTTTTCATGCTCCGCATGGCGCGGATCGTTAATGGCGTTGAGAAATTCACGTTAGCCCATCACAATTTGAACCGTTACAGCGAGCGCACTCCCCGCTTCTTGCGGCGGGGTTAGCGAGCGAACTGAAAATCGGCTCTTTATCCTTACGGTGAACACTCCCCGCGGCTTGCCGCGGGGAGTGTTCAATCACGTCGTGCAAACGATCCAGGGTGATGTCTCCGGGAACCACAAAGCACCGCCAAATCTCGGGCTGGATGCCATCCAATCGAATGGTTAGCAGATACATCCGGTCTTCCATGGATTGTTCCTTTGCAAAAGAAATCAATATAATTCTTGATGGTCTGATATTTTACATAAACTCAGAATCTTATATCTATCTACACCAGTAAGATCAAGCCCCCCTTCCCCCAAAACAAAAAGGCCGCAATCCCGGGTTTTCGGAAATCACCGCCTTTTTTATTGAACGGCCGGTCAAGCCGTCAGGAGGCCTTTTGGGCCTGTTGCCAGAAGGGCGACATTTGTCTCAACCGCTCGATGATCGGCGGCATCTTGTCGATGACGAAATCGATCTCTTCTTCGGTGTTGTAAATGCTCAGGCTGTAGCGGATGGAGCCGTGGGCCGCGGTGAAGGGCACGCCCATGGCCCGCAGCACGTGGGACGGCTCCAACGATCCGGAGGTGCAGGCGGAACCGGACGAGGCGCAGATGCCGTATTGGTCCATCAGCAGCAGAATCGCCTCGCCCTCCACAAATTCAAAGGCGATGCTGGTGGTATTGGGCAGGCGGTTCTCCGGATCCCCGTTGATCATCGAGTTGGGCACACGCTTGAGCAGCTCGGTTTCCAGTTTGTCGCGCAAGGCCCGCACGCGCGTGTTTTCGTCATCCATGTATTCCATGACCAGCTGGGCGGCACGGCCCATGCCGATGATGGAGGCGCTGTTCTCGGTGCCGGCCCGACGCCCCCCTTCCTGATGACCGCCCATGAGAAAGGGAGCAAATTTGGTTCCCTTACGGATATAGAGAACGCCGATGCCCTTGGGCGCGTGCAGCTTGTGCCCGGATATGGACAGCATGTCGATGGCCGAATCGGCCATGTTGATCGGAATCTTGCCCACCGTCTGAACGGCATCGGTGTGAAAGACAATGCCCCGCTCGCGCACCTTTCGGGCAATCTCCTCGACGGGAAAGATCGTTCCGGTTTCGTTGTTGGCCCACATGACGCTGACGATGGCCGTGTCGTCGGACAGGTTCTTGTAGAGATAGTCCAGATCCAGGCGCCCTTGCCGGTCCACCGGCACGATGGTGACCCGATAGCCGTTCTTGGCCAGGTGCTCCCCCAGGTTTTTTACCGCCGGGTGCTCCACCCGGGTGGTGATGATGTGTTTTTTCTCCGAATGGGCTCGGATGGCGGCGTGAATGGCCGTGCTGTCGCTTTCGGTGCCGCAGCTGGTAAAGAGGATCTCTTCGGGAAGCGCCCCCAGGAGGGTGGCCACATGTTCGCGGGCCGTCTTGAGCTTGGCGCCCACGTTACCGCCGAAGGCGTGCATACTGGACGGGTTGCCGTAGAGGTCGGAAAAATAAGGCAGCATCTCCTGAACCACTTCCGGCGCGACGCGGGTGGTGGCGTTGTTGTCCATGTAAATGGGTTTCATCCGCTACACCTCCTCGACGACCAGATCCTGGGATACCAGATCCTTGAGCTTGGTTTCCACGTAATGTTTCAGGGTGATTTGGGATTTGCTGCACGAGGCACACGTGCCCCGCAGTTTGACCATTACCCGGTTGCCGTCCACATCCACCAGCTCGATATCCCCGCCATCCTGGTTGAGGGCCGGCTTGATTTCCCGTTCCAGGGTGGCGTCGATCATCTTTATTTTCTGGATGTTGGTCAGGGCTTCGGGTCTTTTGGCGGCCCGGGGGGTGTTGCCCAGGACCTTGTCGATGATGAACTGGATCTTGTCGTGGCAGTTGCCGCAGCCCCCGCCGGCCTTAACGTAATCGGTAACGTCCTCGATGCTGGTCAGGCCGTTTTCTTTCACGGCCCGCTCGATCTGCACATCGGACACGCCGAAGCACTCGCAGACAATTTCGCCTTCGATCTTTTTCTCCGCTTCTCCACGGTAATAGGCGATGGCCTTTTCCATGGCGTCACGGCCCATGACCGAGCAGTGCATCTTCTCTTTGGGCAGTCCGCCCAGGTAATCGGCGATATCCTCGTTGGTGACCTTGGCAGCCTCATCGAGACTCATGCCCTTGACGATCTCCGTCAGGGCCGACGAGGAGGCGATGGCGCTGGCACAGCCGAAGGTCTGGAACTTGGCGTCGGCAATCCGCTTGTTCTCGTCAAGCTTGAACGTAAGTTTGAGCGCATCACCGCAGGCCAGGGAACCCACCTCCCCGATTCCGTCGAAATCGTCGATGAATCCGACATTCCGCGGGTTGAGAAAATGGTCCTTTGTTTTTTCCGTGTAATCCCACATGGTATCCTCCAGGTTGAATGAGGTACTGTCTGATTTTATCAGTCGCAGGTTTCCCGGCGATGCAAAACGCCGTCTGTTTCCATTGCACGACATACGATAAGCATGATCTTTTAAAAAAAAAGCCGTGACCTCGTCGTTTTTATATGACAGAATTTTATGACAACGAAAAGCCATTTGTCCATGTAAACAGCATCTTTTGAGGATCGAGGCGAAAAAGGAGGTACCGCCATGAATCTGAGGAAATCCGTCTTTTCCGGAAGTTGGTATCCAGCGGAACGGCAGGCATGTGAAGACCAGATTCACCAGTTTCTCGAAGCGGGCAAAAACCAGTCCGTTTCCGTGGCCAACCCCGTCGGCGGCATCGTTCCCCACGCCGGCTGGTTCTTCTCCGGCAGCATCGCCTGCAACGTGATCCACCGGCTGGCCCAGGCCGTATCTCCCGATGTGGTCGTTGTGTTCGGCATGCACCTGCACAGCGGTTCTCCGCGCACGATCATGCCCGAGGGCGAATGGGAAACCCCCTTCGGTCCAATCGCCGTGGATACGGCCCTGGCCGGCGAATTGACCCGCCGGGTTGCATTTGAGAAAGAAACCACCACCCGCTTCCAGCAGGACAACACCATCGAACTTCAGATGCCCTTTATCCGCTATTTTTTCAAGGACGTCCGGGTCGTGGCCATGGGCGTGCCGCCGACGCCCGAGACCCTAGCGCTTGCCAAGTCAGTTGTCGAAACGACCCGGGAATTGAATCTGAGCATGGTTGTCATCGGGTCGACGGATCTGACGCACTACGGCCCCAACTACGGCTTCACGTCAAAGGGCGTCGGTCAAAAGGCCGTGGACTGGGTCCGCAATGAAAACGATCGGCGCGTGATCGATGCCATGATCCGCATGGACCCTGAAGCCGTGATCCGCGAGGGTCTTGCCAACGACAACGCCTGCTGTTGCGGAGCCGCGGCCGCTGCCATCGCCGTCGGCAAAGCCATGGGCGCCCAAAAGGCCCACGAGCTGACCTACGCCACCAGCTACGATAAACGTCCGGGAGACAGCTTTGTGGGGTATGTGGGGATGTTGTTTTAACACCTCTTCTGAATCTCCGCCAGTCGCTCACTGATTCTCACCGGATAAGGTTCCGCATCATCCAAATGTTTGTAACGCTGATCCAGTCGTTCGAAGTTCCTGGCGAAGCGTGACCGAATTTTTTCCAAAGGCGGCCTCGGCCCGACGGGTCGACCCTTTTCCATGGTCGGCCGCAATAAGGCGGTGGCACCGTCTACGGTTTCACCCCTTCGGCCGATGATGTCTCCGAGAAAGCGGCCATCGGCAGCTGCATTACGAAACACCTGCTTTTCTCCGGCCAGGGTGATTTTGCCTTCACTGACTTTGCGCACGTTCCGAACGCCGAGCCGCACCAATTTGTAGACCATGTCCAGGTAAGGTGCATCGGCGGACACGCCCATGCGCGTACCCACGCCAAAGGCATCGATACGGGCACCGCCGGCAATCAGGTGCGCCAAGGTGTACTCGTCGAATCCACTGCTGGCAAAGATCTTAACCTCCGGCAGCCCCGCCTCGTCCAGTATCCGGCGCACCTGGTGGCTCAGGGTGATCATCTCCCCGCTGTCCAGCCGGACACCCAGCAGGGCGCTTCCCTTTTGCCGCATGCGCTTGCCTACTGCAGCGGCGGCCCTGGCCCCTCCCAGGGTGTCATAGGTGTCAATGAGAAATACAGCGCTGTCCGGGAACAGATTGGCATACGCCTCGAAGGCATCCGTTTCCGATTCAAATGCGGTCACGAAGGAATGGGCCATGGTGCCGGAGATGGGAATATCCCAGGTCTTGCCTGCCAACACATTGCTGGTGCCCGAAAAACCGGCGATATAGGACGACCGAGCCACCGTCATTCCCGCATGGCTGCCCTGGGTGCGGCGCAGGGAAAAGTCGACCACCGGCCGGCCGGCGGCCGCGTGAACGCAACGGGCCGCCTTGGTCGCCATCAGGCTGGCAACCCCCATGGTGTTGATCAGATAGGTCTCGATGATCTGGGCCTGGATTAGCGGCGCCGTCACCTCCATCACGGGCTCGTCGGGAAAAAAGATTTCCCCTTCGGCCATGGCCAAGACATCCCCGGTGAATCTTAGCGTGGACAGGTAAACCAGAAAATCGCGCCTGAACCGTCCGGTCCGCGCCAGCCAGCCGATCTCCTCGTCGCTGAAGTGAAATCGGGTCAGCGCATCCACCACCGCCTGAAGCCCAGCGGCCACGAAATAGTTCCGTCTGGGGTGGGGCCGCACGAACAGAGAGAAGGTGGCCGGGTCATCCATATGCCGGTCGAAGTATCCGGCCGCCATGGTCAATTCGTATAGATCGGTAAACAGGGGCCCGGGAAACTCGGAATGACTCATTGGATGGTCGCTCCGTACAACCGTTCCATGCGTTTGAGGGCGTAGCTGTGGGCCTCGGCGTCAAAGTCGGCCACACCGTTGAAAGGCACGATGGTCCGGTAGTCCCGGTTGGCCAGCCCGCCGACGGTGTCCATCACACAGATGGAGGTGCACACGCCCACCACCTCCACTTCCTCGGGGCCGTACGCGGACAGTATCTTCTCCAGGTCTGTGCCGTAAAAGCCGCTATAGCGGGTTTTAGGCAGCACCCGTTCGCCGGCCCGGGGGGCAAGCGCATCGATAATCTGGCTGCCCCAGGTGCCGGCGATACAGTGGGGGGAAAACTTTTCAAACTCCCGGTCGTCCTTGGCGTGAGCGTCCTGCAGATACACCACCAGGCTGCGCGCCCGCCGGTGGGCCTCCAGCCGCAGGCGCACGTAGGGGACGATATCCCGGGCGCCCTGCCCGCAGTAAAGGGCGCCTTTTTCGTCGATAAAATCGTTGAGCATGTCAACGACGATCAATGCCGCTTTGATCATATCAAGCCGCCTTTCCAGGTCCTGAATGGCCCGTGATTTCATGGGACCAAAATAGTCCTCGAACCATCGTTTGTAAACATGTCCAAACCAACATGCCCCCTTAACTCCTTTTTAGACAACGGATGTTGATTAAGCCCCGCGTCACTGGTACTACAGGGGTGCATTGGCATTCCACACCATCGGCATATCCATCCGCAGGCAAGAGGGCATTACCAGCATGAACCCAGACATCTACCGGGAAATCAAACGCCGCATTCTTTTCCTGGAGTATGCACCGGGGCAGATTCTCAATGAGAATGTCCTCGCCGGGGAATTCGGCGTCAGCCGCACCCCCATGCGCGAGGTACTTTACCGGCTGTCGTGGGAACAGCTGGCCCGCGTCATCCCCCGCACGGGCACCATGGTCGCCCAAATCGAATTTCAGACAATGATGCACACGTACCAGACTCGCTTGGGTATCGAAGGGGAGGTGGGCCGGCTCTGCGCGGAACTGGCCACGGACGATCACCTGGAATCGATCCGCAGCGTGCGTGGTGCTGGCCGACCGCAAGGACCCCGGTGCCCTCGTGGAGATCGACCGCCGCTTGCGCCGGGTGGTCCATGACGCCACCGGCAACCCGATCCTCCAGTCGGTATCCGACCACCTTTACACCCTGACCTTCCGCCTGTGGTATGTCACCCTCGACAAGGGCGACTGGCAACAGGAGGTCCGGGAAATGCTGGAGGAGATCGACGCCACCCTGGCCGGCATGCAAGCCCGGGACGGCATGGAGACGGCCCGCGTGCGGCGCGAGTCCCTGGTGCGCCACTTTGACCGCATCCGCGCCAAGTACCTGGGAGTGCCCGGCGAGGTTAAATTATAACGTCTCTGGTTGATTATGTCCCTGACCATTTTTCTGATCACCTACCTCGGCATCGCCCTGGGCAAAGTCCCGGGCCTGGTGATCGACCGGGTCGGCATCGCGCTGCTGGGGGCCATCGCCATGGTCGGCTCCGGGGTGATCTCCACGCCGTCCGCGGTCCAGGCCATCGACCTGCCCACGATCCTTTTGCTCTATTCACTGATGGTGATCAGCGCCCAGCTGCGGCTCGGCGGCTTTTACACCTGGTCCGCCTCACGAATCCTGACGCTGCTGACGCGCCCGAAAGCCTTCCTGCTGGTGCTCATGGCGGTCAGCGCCCTCCTGTCGGCCCTTTTGGCCAACGATATCGTCTGCTTCGCATTCACGCCGGTACTGACGGCCGCCCTGATCCGTTCCGGCAGGAACCCCATGCCTTTCCTGCTGGGTTTGGCGGTCTCCAGCAACATCGGCTCGGCGGCCACCATCATCGGCAACCCCCAGAACATGCTCATCGGCCAGGTCGGCCAGTTGGCCTTCGGCCGTTTCATCGCCTGGTGCGCACCGCCGACGCTGGTCTGCCTGCTGGGCGGCTACCTGCTCCTGCTCCGGATCTACCGGGGTCAAATGACCATAGACGAAACCCATCCGACCGACAGCGACTCCGGCGCATGGCCGGATTTCAACCCCTGGCAGAGCGCCAAGGGCATCATCGCCGTGGTTGGTCTCGTGGCCCTGTTTTTCACATCCATCCCCCGGGAAGTGTCGGCCATCGCCATCGCCGGGATCCTGCTCTGCAGCCGCCGGATGAAAACCCGGGACATCCTGGGGTTGGTGGACTGGCACCTGATCACCCTGTTCTGCGCCCTGTTCATCGTCATCCACGCCATCGGGCAGGCGCACGACCTGAACCAGGTGATGGACCGGCTCGCCGGCTGGGGGATGGATCTGGGCAACGGCACCATGCTGACCGGCCTGACGGTGGTGCTCAGCAACCTCTTCAGCAACGTGCCCGCCGTCATGCTGCTGATCCCATTCATGGACCCGCTCGACCCCCAGCAGTGGTACACGCTGGCGCTGTCCAGCACCTTCGCCGGCAATCTGTTCGTACTGGGCAGTATCGCCAATCTGATCGTCATCGAACAGGCGTCCCGCATGGGGGTCGTCATCTCCTTCTGGGAGCATGCACGCGTGGGTGTGCCGGTTACCCTGATGTCATTGATCGTTCTGGTGGTATGGGGTATGATCTGAAACAATGATGGGTGGTTGTCGATTGGATATCATCGTATGATCCGGCAGGCCACACCGGACGAGGATAACACGTTTGGCGTATCGCAGATACCGGGGTTTTCAAAACCGTTGACCGTCAACAAAGGAGGCGTTGATGAAGTACATCGTCTATCTGTTGGGATTCCTGTGGATTGCGGCTGGCACGATCGCCATCCTCTACACGGACGATTTCAAAGGAGTCCTCAAGGGTCTGCTGACTGGGCTGGCTCGCATCTATCTGGCCCTTATCCCCGCCATTTTCGGGCTGCTGCTACTTTTGTCCGCATCGTCGACCACCCACAGCGGGGTAATCGGGCTGATCGGTGTCCTTGGTATCGTCAAAGGCGTGCTGATCTATTTCAATCCCGGCGGCCTGTTAGAATTCAGCAAGGATTGGCTGGACACGCTTTCGGCCCAAGGATACCGGCTGGTGGGCATCATCGGCCTGGTATTGGGGACCGTGGTCATCTCCTGGATTCAATAGCCGGACGAATTCGCCGCGGAATCGCGCCGGACCGACCGGGGATAACATCTTGAGTATCATGCAGACGTCGGGCAAAAAGAGCGTCGTCGGATGGTTGGGCTTCACCCTGCTGCTGGTCGGACTGCCGCTGCTGGGCATCATTGCCGCCGGTCGGGATCCCGCACCCTACCTGGAAATACCGCCGACCACCCGCTATGTGGCGCACGCCGGATTTTCATGGCCCTGGTTTTGCTTTTTTGCCATGGTCGATCTGCTGTTGATGGGCGGCCTGCTGCGGGCCATCCAGCAGGGCCGGCAAAACAACCGGCAGGCGATCGAACGCCCCGGTTTTTCCAGGACGTTAAAAATGGACCCCGGCGCTGCAGGTTGGCCACGCCCCGGACGCTTTCCCTGGTGGGGCTGGGCTGGCATGGCCCTCTGCCTGTCCTCATGGCTCCTGGCCTGGCAGCGGTTCACCTGGTTCTGGCTTTTCCAGCCCCACACCTTTCTGCCCATCTGGGCCGGCTTCATCCTCGCCGTCAACGCCCTTGCCGTCAAGCGCAGCGGCGGTTGCCTGATCCTGCGCCGGCCGCTGCGGTTTCTGCTGCTCTTTCCAGCCAGCGCCGGATTCTGGTGGTGTTTCGAATACCTCAACCGCTTCGTCCAGAACTGGTACTACACCGGCATCGAAGGCATGGGCCCGGGAGAGTACTCGTATTACTCCAGCCTGGCATTTGCCACGGTGTTGCCCGGCGTGCTCAGCATGGTCGACCTGCTGCTCACCTTTCCCGCCCTGGGACAAGGACTGGCCCGTTGCCGGGATATCCGTCTGCCTTCCGGCCGGTGGACGCTTCTGGCCGCCCTGGCAACGGCGAGCGCCGGGCTGGCCCTGATCGGCGTCTTTCCGGATCAGCTCTTCGCCCTGCTGTGGGTATCGCCGTTGATCATCATCTTGTCCATAAAAGCGCTGGCCGGCCGGCCCACCCTGCTCTCCCCCTTGAGACACGGGGACTGGCGGCCGCTGGTGGTCCCGGCCCTCGCGGCCCTGGTCTGCGGACTCTTCTGGGAGATGTGGAACTACTTCAGCCTGGCCCGCTGGACCTACACCATCCCTTTCGTGCAGCGCTTTCACCTGTTCGAAATGCCGATTCTGGGATACGGCGGATATCTGCCTTTCGGGCTGGAGTGCCTGGCGGCGGGGTCGATGGTGGCCGGCGATCCGTTCGCGCAGGAGGGGACCGAGCCGCTCATTACCAAACCCGCTGCTTGACGCCGTAAAAACCATTCCGGCGAAGTGAACGTTCAGCATGAATGCAATCCCGCCACATGTTTACGGACAGAAACCAAGAAGCCCCGCCGCCATGGCGTCCAAGTTATCCAGCAACCTATTGTCATTATTCGCAATCAAATCAGAACGACACCGGTGAAGGTGTGATTTTCATATTTCGTGTATTATATTTACGTAATCACCTGTTTCCGTCCCAAGCCGGGAACGCCGATTCGGGCTTCTATGAAGGAACGCTAAAATGAAACGGATTGCCTTGATCATATTGGTATCCTTTTTCTGCACCTACTGCATCAATGAAGGCGCGCCGCCCACCATGAATGACGTGGAACAAGCCAAAACCGGCGCTGAGGCCCAAAAGCAGGCACAGACGGGAATGGCCCAGCGGGCAACCATCGATCCCCAGACCGGCAAACTCGTCAACCCGCCTGTACCCGGAACCCCCGCTGCCAGCGAATCCCTCGAGTCTTCCGCCTTCAGCACCTCGACAGAAGCGATGGAAGAAATGTCAAGCCCCGTGCCGGGCGGCGGGGTGATGATCGATTTGAAGGGCCGTTTTAAAATCCCAGTCCGGGCGATTGTCGAGGGAAACGGCAACACCACCGTCGAACACGTGGATCGTGACAGGCTGGAGTGAAAACATGCAGAACTGCAAAAGATTGCCGGTTGTGCTTCTGGTGGCTGCCGTGACAGCCGTGGCCCTTGGTGCTCCCGGATCTGGCCACGCGCAGGCAACCATCGTCATCAATGTTCTTGACGGGCCCGGCGAGGGGTTCAACGATCCGGCTGCCCCTGACCCGGCCTCGACAGCCGGTGGAAATGCTGGTGCAACCCTTGGGGATCAGCGGTTCATCGCCTTCGGGTACGCCGCGGACAAATGGGCCGGGCTGCTAGAGAGCAGCCAGGCGATCGTTGTCGGCGCAACCTTCGATCCGCTGCCGTGTGACGCCACGACCGCCAGCCTCGGTGCTGCAGGCACGAACACGGTGCACCGCGACTTCACCGGGGCGCCGGTGACCAACACATGGTATCCTGCCGCGCTGGCCAACGCACTGGCAGGAGCCGACCTGGCGCCGGGACTGGATGACATCGACGCCTTTTTCAACAGCGCCGTTGACGGTGCGGCCTGCACCTTTCCAAAAGTCTGGTACTACGGCCTTGACGGGAATCCGCCTGCCGACACCATCGACTTTGTCAGCGTTGTGCTGCACGAATTGGGCCACGGCCTTGGTTTTCAGACCTTCGTGGATCTTCGCACCGGCGCCAAACTCAATAATGTTGACGACGTCTTCATGCTGTGGCTGGAAGATCACTCGACCGGTGAACTCTACAGTGGAATGACCGATGCGGTGCGGGTGTCGGCCAGCGTCAATACGGGAAACCTGCACTGGGTCGGCCCCGATGTGGTCGGCCAAAGCGGCGGATTGACTTCAGGCCGCCACCCGAGCGGCCACGTGGAGATGTACGCCCCCGACCCGCAGGACCCCGGCTCATCGGTATCTCACTTCAGCAGCGCACTGAGCCCGGACGAGTTGATGGAGCCTTCGTTCACGGGTGCAACCCACGACGTGGGGCTGGCCGCGGCATTGATGCAGGATATCGGGTGGTCCACCGCCTCGTCGCTGAAGACGACTGCGGGTTCAGCTCCCACTGGGTTGGCTGCCGACGGCGAAAGCGGTGGGAGTTGTTTCATTGCCACCATGACCGGCTCACCCAAGGACGCCACTAGCCCAGATTGATGTGGCGTCATACCGCATGCTGATGACGACATCGGCGGCGGGCGTTGGGGTGATCCCTTGATGTTTCTTGGCTTGAAACGATCCTCGATTTCAATTAGCGTCGGTCCTGCCGGAAAGTCCCTTGCAGCCCTTTTCTATCCGCAATGACCCAAAAAATTCAGGGTAGCGCACATAGCCGTTCTGTCAACAGCGCTTCCGGCAAAAAACGGCTGGCGGACGCCATCAAACAGGCGGGGGCACGGGCCTGCCTGCAGATCAATCACGCCGGCCGTTTTGCCCATGCGACCAATCAACCGGTGGCGCCATCCGCTGTGACTGCATTCGGCCGCATGCCCAGGGCGTTGGAAAAGAAAGAAATCGATCGGGTCGTCGACCTTTATGCCCGCGCCGCGGTTCGGGCCAACGCCGCAGGGTTTGACATGGTGGAGCTGCACGGCGGCACCGGCTACCTGTTGGCCCAGTTTCTCTCTCCGCGGACCAACCGGCGAACCGATGAATACGGAGGCAGTCTGGAAAATCGTCAACGCTTTGCCCTGGGCGTGTTTGCGCAGGTTAAAAGGGCAAAACCGATTTGATCGGCCTGGCGCGCGTGCTGTGGGCAGATCCGCAGTGGCCAATAAAAGTCCGAGAAAACCGGGAGGTCGACATCATCCACTGCAATCCAGAATGCGGCGACGCCTGCATGCAGATGGTCATGAAGGGCCGGCCGGCATATTGTGTGGCATGGCAGGCGGAGAAAATGAAGGCCTGGAAGGCTAAATTTGTTTAGCCGCTGTCCTTGCACCGATTGGTTCGGCCAGGTTCGCCATAAGTGACAAATCCGGCGGCATAGACGGCCGTTGCATCGAAAAACCGGAATCTGACGGCACTGTCCGCCGCCGCGACCCCGGCCTGGAAGGTGTGGACATCCCGGCCGATTTCCTTGAGGTACTGAATCCCCACCTGGCCCACCGCGGCGTCACCGGTCCCGCTTCGTTTGATCAGCGTGTCCAGGTACTCCAGATAAACCGTGTTGTTCACGTGCCCGTTGGGATCGTAATCCCCTTCCCGAGTGGTGATGGCTATCGTCTGCGCCGGCACGAACGTCTTGTCCACCGCAAAGTCGATGGCGTCGGCCGCCAGGACATCATCCACCTCAACCGTGTAGGGTTCGGATATCCGCTTTGGAATTTTGACGATCCGTTTGCGGTTCAGATCGAAATAGAGCCACAGACTGGTGGCTGCCGCCACCGCCTCACCGCCGCAGACCATCAAAAAATCCCGGCCGGCCCGAAATCCGGCCGATCCTTTGTGCCAGGTCCTGAGGGTAATTTCTTCCCGGTAGACGGGCATGCGATAAATGTCCACCCGCATGCGGTTTAAAATCCACACGGCGCCGGCGGTTACCAGATCCGCGGATCCCAGCCCCACCTGTTCCGAGTGCTGCACTGCGGCACGCTGGAAACGTTGAAATAAAACCGGCAGCTTCATCCGAAAATCCGTGTCCACCTCGTCGTAATCAACCACGGTCGTCTGTTCGATTTTCATGAATCCTCGCTTCTATTTTTTTCCTCGACGTGGCCTTTTCTTGCAGGGCGTTGGGTAATCGGGCCGGTGAAGCATCCCTTGCGGTCGGTTTCGGGAACCAGGTGCCGAAGGATCAGAGACTGACCGTCACGAATTTGGCGAATTTCGTCATCAGGCGTCAGGTTGGTTTTCTTCAACCGTGTCAAGGACCGGTCTCCAATCATCATTCGGATCAATCGGCGACCGTCACCGCCGCTGCGCGCAGGTTGCTCGCCAATCCATTCCCTGGCAATGCACCAACTATAGCATGTTACAATTATTATACATCAGGCCGCAACATGCATGGGGCTACACACAGATGTGTACAAAATGAAACAGCCTATGGCAATGGATACAGGGCACCCGGCGCCCAGAACCGCCGGCAGATTCCGATGAAAAATAATCCATTAATAATACAGTCAGTTGGAATGGTTGTTGCAAAACATCCTGACCGTAAATCATCCACCGAGACAAAAGGGGAAAGGGATGCCAAGCGACAACCAGGATAGACGCACCACTGTGTTCGACCGCGAAACCTACGTAAAGATGCTGATTGCCATTGCCCGCGCCGACAAAAACAACAGCCTGTCAGAGTACCGTTTCATCCGGAAACAGGCGATCCAGCTGGGTGTCGACTACGAGCAGGTGCTAAAGGAGACGGACAGGGATTTTGAAATCGGCACCCATAACGTGTCCCGCCTGACCGCCCTTCGCGTGCTCAAAGACGCCATCATGATCGCCTCCATGGACGGCAACTTCACCCTGCCTGAAAAAGAAAAACTTTACACCTATGCCGAGAAGCTTGACATTCCCCGAACCGAGGTGGACCATTTGGAGACCCTCGTCGGACAGCTCAAAGCACTGGATCAGCGCTGGAAGGAACTGGTTGCCGGCCATCCCGATGAATGACACCGAATTTTTCGCTCCTATTTTCACCCATGCAGGCCAGGCAGCGGCCTATGGCCGGGCGGGTATCCAGCATCTGCGCGGATGGTATCGCCTTGCCGAAGCCCTGGATCCGTGGTTCTCTCTGGCCTTGTTTCTCGTCTGCTCCATGCTCATGGTTTACCGCCTCAACATTCTGGAGCGCAAAGGACTTGAAGGCACCGTGCTGGGAACGCTGGTAATGCCCTATGCATCCGGGTTTCCCAACCTGATGTTCGCCTTTTCCCTTGGCCGGCAGGGAGGCAGTGGATCGGTCATCGTTGAAAACTGCCTGGTCAACAACGTCACGAACCTCACCCTGCTCATCGGCCTTCCGGCACTGATATGGTCCCTCACCATCACCCCTTCGCGGTCGGCCCAATCCGCTCGCAAATCCGTGTCTAAGCTTCAGCGCCTTAACACCCTCTCCTTGATCCTGACCCTCGTTGCCCTCTTTTTTTTCACCGGCGCACTGTGGGCGTTGGGGCGTGACGGCCGATTGGATTTCAGCGACGGTCTGGTTCTGGTGGGGCTTTTCCTGTTCTGGCAGGTGCTGCATGTATTCGATGTGCTCAAATACAACATCCATCAGCGCCGTTCCCTGTCGTGGACCATCCTGGTGGACGCCCTGCTGGTGGTTGCGTTAGGCGCCGGGGTCCTCCACGGCATCGACCGCCTGGTGACCTGGGTCATGGCCCTTGGCCCTGGGTTCATCCTTTACGACCAGCTGGGTATTCTCAGCGGCTGTCTCATGGTGCTGCCCAATGCCGTGCTGGCCGCATACTACGCCTGGGCCGGGCGGGCTGACATCGTCTACAGTTCGCAGGTGGGCGACGGCCATATCTGCATCCCCATGTGCATCGGCCTGTTTGCCCTGTTTTCCAATTTCCAGGTACCGGCCCAGATGAATGTGGGCATTGTTGTGATCCTCGGGGCGGGGTTGATTCATCTCTTTTTCATCTCTGTCATCGGCCGGCTCCCCCGCACCATGGGCGCCCTGCTCACCATCGCTTACGGGGTCTTTTTATATACCGGGTTCATGGGATAGCCCTCAATTGAACCCTCCCCGCGGCAAGCCGCGGGGAATCTTCACCGTAAGGATGCAGAGCCGATTTTCAGTTCGCTCGCTAACCCCGCCGCAAGCAGCGGGGAATGCGCTCGCTGTAGCGGTTCAAAAGACTGCAGCCCCTGTGCAAATGTCATGCGCCGGCAGGATGATCGACTGACGATACAGCGGTTTCCTCGACCGGCGGCCTCGCCTCCCGCAAGGAAATCGTTGCAATTGTTCCAATTTCAGGTATCATGGGCCGTCAGTCGGAATCGACAGCCCCTTTTTATCCAAGCGCCCCCTCAAGGAATGACCGTTACGATGAATGCCACGAAAACGCTTCTGGTCATCGACGATGAAGTCGTCACCCGGCACCGGTTCCGTCTGTTCATCAATGCCTACATCCATTCGGTCCTGAGTGCTGAAAAGGAGGATACCGGCGATGAAAAAAAACAAACTTGCGGTTTCGAATCGGATCAGTATAAAACCTGAAGCATATAGGTTTTTCAATGCATCCGACACAACCACGCAAGGGTAACAAATATGCAGCGGTCTACCGACAGCGACAGTTTGCCGGGGAACCTTTCCCCAGGTTATTGTTGGTGGACGATCCATTATTCGTCAACGGGGAAGGTCATCCCGATCCACCATCCAATACCACCTGAACATCCAGGCGCCAACGTTTCAACGAGGAGGCACTATGGTTGATTCCCTGAGCTGGGACTGGGAAAGCAGTGAAAAACATGTTTCTCTGGACTCCTGGAAAAAGAGCTACCGATGGGTTGAAGAGCCCTATGCCAGCCCTGATGGCGAAACGGTCGCCACCATCGTCAACGTGGACGAAGGCGAATTCACCGTCTGCGTGAACGGCGAGGCTTGGGGAGAAACCGTTTTCGATAAAATCTGGTGCCTGCGTTTCTCACCGGACGGCAGGCTCACCGCCCTGGTATCCGAAATGGGTGAATGGACCATGGCCGTGGATGGTGTCGCCTGGGAAAACAAATTCGGTTATATCTGGGAGCCGCGCTTCAGCACCGACGGCACGGCAATCGCCGCCGCCGTGCAGCAGGACATGCGCTATGCCATGGTTTTAAATGGAAAACCCTGGGAGCAGACCTACGCCAACATGACCTATTTTGCCCTGAGCGCCGACGGCCGCCACACCGCCGGGGCCGTTCAGGTGGAGGATGTGGACTCGGGTGAAATCCATAAATTTCAAAAGGGCAGCTTCACCGCTGCCCTGGACGGTCAAGCGTGGGATATGCGCTTCGTCAACGTCTGGAACCTGGCCATCAGCCCGGACGGCAAGCACCTGGCTGCAGAGGTTCGGCTCAACCTCTATGATTATACCATTGCCGTGGACGGCATACCCTGGGAATCCCGTTACGCCACCGTCTGGGAACCGGTGTTCAACCCGCTCACCGGAAGCGTGGTGGCACCGGTGCGGGAAAAGGGGATGTGGCGGCTGGCCGAAAACGGAAAAATGCTCTGGAACCGCCCCTTTGTCCAGATCTGGCAACAGATGTTCAGTCCTGACGGAAGCCGGCTGGCCGCCATCGTGGCCCCCAAATACGGACGCTGGACGGTGGCCGTAGACGGCGAGCCGTGGCCGGCCACCTTCACCCGACTGGTCACCGACGCAACCTTCAGCCCTGACGGCCAACGCATCGCCGCCCTGGCCAAGGATGAAGAAACCTTCCGCGTGGTGGTGGACGGCAGCCCCTGGTCCGATGCCTGGGACATGGCCTGGAAGCCGGTCTTCAGCCCGGATGGCAAGGACGTGGCCGCCAAAGTGGAAAAAAAGGGCCGGTACACCTACACGGTAAACAACCGGGTCTGGTCCACATCCTGCGATGCCGCCTGGGAGCCGGTTTTCAGCCCAGACGGTGCACGCCTGATGCTGCGTACCGTCGAAGCGGGCGACTATGTCCGGCGCGTCGTGCCCGTTTCTGATATCGTTGGTTAGCTAGGAGAATTTCATGCACACCTTCTACAACTTCGTCAGTGGGCCGCTGGCATGGGTCGCCTTTATCCTCTTTTTCGGCGGCAGCATTTACCGGATATTCAGCATGTTGAAGCTGGTGGCCGAAAAAGAACGGTTTATCTTTTCCTATATGAGCTGGCGCTACAGCCTGAGATCCATCCTGCACTGGATCATCCCCTTTGCGACGGTGAACTGGCGGCGCCATCCCGTGCTCACCGTGGTCACGTTCGCCTTTCACCTGTGCCTGCTGGCCACGCCCATCTTCCTGCTCTCCCACGTGGTGCTGTGGGACGAGGCATTCAACGTCAGCTGGTGGACCCTGCCCGACGCCGTCGCCGATGTCATGACGGTTATCGTGATTCTGGGGGCTATCTATTTTCTGGTAAGACGCGTCACGCAGCCCGAGGTTAAGTTCGTCACGTCGGCCTCGGACTTCGTGATTTTGGCCATTGTGGCGGCGCCTTTCATCACCGGTTTTTTGGCCTACCACCAGTGGCTGTCCTACCCGCTGATGATGTGCCTGCATGTCCTGGCCGGGGACATCATGCTGGCAGCCATTCCTTTCACCCGGCTGAGCCACATGCTCTTTTCACCCTTTACCCGGGCGTACATGGGTTCCGAATTCGGCAAAATAAGGCATGCCAGGGACTGGTAGGGGCAACGACAGTCTCTTAATCTTGAGGTTTGAATATTGAAATTTGGAATTTATTTGAGATTTTGTGTTTGCGATTGGTTATTTCCAATTTATCCGGGTTAGGGTGAACCAACCAGCTGCCGAGGTTTACTTACATCTGGCGTGAGTTGAAAAGGAGTTCCAATATGGCGGAACCGTCAAAAAAAGAAGCGGCCAAAATTGTGGATGAAGGCATCGACCTCGGCATCTCCCGGCTTACCGAAGCGCAAATTGAGTCGGTGATCAACAGCGTCATTGATAATGAGACCGGCGCCCGGCTCAAGGCTTATGTGGAAACCTGCATTCATTGCGGCCTGTGCTCGGAAGCCTGCCACTACTACCTCTCCCACGACAAGGACCCGCATTACTCCCCGGTGGGCAAAGTCAAACAGACCATCTGGGAGATGATCAAGAAAAAGGGTCGCGTGAGCCCGGAATTCATCCGCCAGGCGGCCATCATCGCCCACGCCGAATGCAACCTGTGCAAACGCTGCGCCCAATACTGCCCTTTCGGCATCGACATCGCCTACCTGATCAGCGTGGTGCGCCGGATTATCCATCGGCTGGGGGTCACCCCGCTCTACATCCAGGACACCGCCCACAGCCACTCGGTGACCATGAACCAGATGTGGGTCAAGGGCGACGAATGGCCGGACACCCTTCAATGGCAGGAGGAGGAAGCCCAGGCGGAAATCCCGGACCTGCGCATCCCTCTGGAAAAGGAGGGGGCCGACATCATGTACAGCGTCATCGCCCCGGAGCCAAAATTCCAGGCCCAGCTGATCTATCAGGCAGCGGTAATCATGCACGTGGCCGGCGTCGATTGGACCATGCCCGCCTCCATGGGATGGGACAACAGCGACATGGCCATGTTCACCGGCGACAACGAGATCATGGGGCGCATCAAGCGAGCCCACTTCGAGACGGCCGCCCGGCTCAAAGTCAAAAAAATCGTCATGGGCGAGTGCGGCCACGCCTTCCGATCGGTCTACGACATGGGAAACCGCTGGCTGGGCTGGGCCATGCCGCCCTTTACGATCGTGCATGCCATCGAATTCTATCATGACATCATCAAGGAGGGCCGCATCAAGATCGCCAGGAAGTATAAGCCGCCCATCACCCTGCACGACCCGTGCAACGTGGTGCGGGGCGGCGGGCTGCACGAAAAAGCCCGCTACGTGGCCCACGCCCTTTGCGAAAATGTGATCGAGATGCACCCCAACCGTGAGCACAACTATTGCTGCAGCGCCGGCGGCGGCGTGATCAACACCGGTCCGCCCTTCAAGATGACGCGCATCACGGGCAACCGGGTCAAGGCCGAACAACTATTCGCTGCCAAAACCAAGGGCGCCGAGGTGCTCGTGGCCCCATGCCACAACTGCCACAGCGGTCTGCACGACATCGTGCACCACTATGAAATCGGTTTGGACATCAAGTTCTTCGGAGACATCATCTACGAGGTCATGGAAAAACCCGTATAAGGCCCCACGCAGGAGCAGGAGGAAATATGAAAACCGTCACGCGGATCGCACTGTCACTGACGATCGGGATCGTTCTTGCAACCCCGTCGGCATGGTCACAGGACGATATGACCATCGTTGACAACGCGGCCTTCGACAACCCCCAACGCGCGCCGTCGGTCTTCGTCCACGATGCGCACAACGAGGCCGCCGGCATCGACGACTGCGCCGAGTGTCATCATGTCTACGAGGATGGCAAGCGGTTGGCGGACGAGTCCTCGGAGGACCAGAGCTGCTCGGAATGCCATGACCTGAAAGGATCCGACGGCCAGCCGTCGCTGATCAAGGCCTTCCACACCAACTGCAAAGGCTGTCATCAGGAGCAGAAGAAGGGGCCGATCATGTGCGGCGAGTGCCACATCAGATAGGTCCGGAAGCACTCACAGGTCCTTGAAATAAGATAGAAAGGGAAGGTTTCCATGCCCAAGAAAATTCTCATCATCGACGACGACCCCATTGTGGTCAAATATCTGGAAGCCGTCTTCAGCGACAACGGCTACGAAACCTGCAATGCCTCCAGCACCATGGAGGGCCTGGATGTGGTCAAAAGGGAAAGGCCCGACCTGATTACCCTGGACCTGCAGATGCCCGGCGAGTGGGGCCCCCGCTTTTACCGCAAACTGCGCAAGGACAAGGACTTGCGCGACACCCCGGTCATCGTGATCAGCGGTATCGACGGCGACCATGCCATCAAGGACGCCATCGCCTTCGTCAAAAAGCCATTCGATCCGGAAAAACTGGTGGGGATTGTAAAGAATACGATTGGGTGAAAGATATCTTTGCGTCCGCTAAAAAAATAACCCATCAGTACGATTTTGGCAGCACCACAGAACTGATGGTTCAAGCAATGGGCCGCTACCATGGCCCCATGAAGGGAAAGATACAAATCCTTGCCAGAAATGCCCAGCCGATTATCCCTTGTGATGGTTGCAACGCCAAACCGGCGGTGGTTATTTGTACCGAGTGTATGTGGGATGATGCGGGTTGGCTTTGTGAAGCATGCGCGCAAACCCATGACTGCGATGAAGATATGTTTTTGCCGGTGGTCAACTCGCCCCGAACCGGCATTTGCGGCTATACCGGCGAGTAGTGCGCATAGGGGAAACACATTGAAGAAGGATGGCAGCGGCAAGCGCGGTCCCGCGGCTTGTGGCACGCAATAAAGGATGATAACCATCCCTGAATTCCGCAGCACTTATCGACATGGGGTTTTTCGGTGTTGAAGGGGATTGAAGGAATGGGCAGCAAGGCGCAGCGCCGATGATAGACGACACACCCTATATTATTGTAGACAACCGAAAAATTCTCCCCATCGAACGGTCGGAGCAGCCGGGTTCAGCAAGCGTAGGCCGCCACCAGCGCGAGGCGCACGCATTCGGCGTCGTCGACCGGGTCACCATTTCATGGGCGGGCCGAGAGAAAGCCAGGCAACAAACGGCCCACGCCGCGTCCGATCCGTCGGCGCTCGGAGAGCGGCCGAAGACAACCACCACCCGCCCGGCCCTTGTTGACCTATTGAAGCGACGGCGGCGATCACGCCCATACCCGCCGCTACTTCCGGCAAAAAAAATGCAGATTGAACGGGTCGTTGGGAATTTCCATCACCGACACCCGCCCGAACCCGGCCTGCCCCAGCATCTGTTCGGCCAGCTGGCGACCCCACATCATCCCCAGACCGGCACCGCCATCCATCAGCCCTACCGGCATGCAGTGCATCAGGCTGACCGTGTACAAAAACGCGCCCATGGGATGGTCCCGGTTGCCGTCGATGTCGCTTTCCGCCGCAATATCGACCATGGAGAAGGCGCCGTCATCCTTTAATATTTCACGAATGCCCAGGAGCGCATCCAGGGGCCGGGTCTGGTCGTGGATGGCATCGAAGGCGGTGATGTAGTCAAAGTACACGGAAAGGTTGTTGGGGTGGCGAAGTTCGGCAGCGTCGCGCTGTTCGAAACAGACATTGGTCAAGCCCTTTTCACAGGCGTCGGCCCGGGCGGCGTCGAGGGCCTCGGTGCTGATGTCGATGCCGGTAAACCGGCTGGCGGGAAAGGCTTGTGCCATCAGGAGCGTGGCGACCCCCTGGGCACACCCCAGGTCGCAGACCTGGATGCCACGGTGCAGGGCATGGACCACCCGGCCGTCGTCAACCGATGGCAGGAACGTGTCGATCAGCACCTGGCGGTGCTTGGCATCGCCCAGTTGCGCCATGAAATCATGAAAGGCCGGATACTGCTCGTAGGGAATCCCCGCACCGGTCAGAAAACCCTGAAACACGTGCTCCATGGCGCAGGCCGTAAGCAGAGGAATTTCCTGGGTGTAAACGCCCAGGTTGCCGCTACCGGCGCGGCGCGCAAGCACATCCCCATGGGCTCTGGGCAATAAAAATCGGGGCTGGCCGTCATCATCCCGGATCAATTCCACGATGTCCCCGCACACCATTACCCCCAGCCACTCCTGCACATACCGACGGTTCAGTCCGGCCGCCTCGCAGATTTCATCCACGGTGCATGGCCGATCCGTGGCGTCCATAATCTCGAACAGACCGGCACGGTATCCCAGGCCCATGGCCAGGTTCAACGATCCGTGGTTGAGGACATCCACAATCTTTTCGTGAAAGGGTTTCGCATCATCTCGCATGAATGTTCCTTTATTGATCCACCGCCAACAGTTGCCGCATGGCCTCGGGCAACCCGCCGGACTGAAAGGTGGTCGTTTCGGCTTCACCGGGAAGGCGAAGGGTCAGCGCATGGGCATGCAGCCCCAGCCGATTGAAATCGTGGTGCCGCCGCAGATACGTGAGGGAACGAAGCGACCCGTAACGCCGGTCGCCCACTACCGGATGACCCGCCAGTTTGGCATGCCGTCGGATCTGGTGCTTGCGACCGGTCAGCGGTTCGCAGTCGATCAGGGAATAATGACGGCTGCAGGCCAGTGTCCGCCAGCGGGTGGCGCAGGGGCTCCGTTTTCCCTTACCCATGGGATTGTTCCGCCCGGCGGCGGCGGCGGTCAGCGGCCAGTTCCAGTCAACCCCATCCAGATCTTCGCCCGGCCCCTCAAGGCGGCCATGGACCACCGCCAGATATCGCTTTTTGACGGCCCTTGCAGCGAACTGTTCGCCAAAGAAGGCCAGTGTTTCCTTATCGCCGGCCAGCATCACGATGCCGCTGGTGTCCCGGTCGATGCGATGGACGGCATGAATGGCCGAAAGATCACGGCCCACGGCAGACAGACGCCCCGCCCGCGCGGCGGCCAGGGCCAGGGAACACAGGTCACCGCACGGGTCGTTGTGGATGCTTATCCCGCAGGGTTTTTCCACCACCAGCCACCCACGACCACAGGCCACCACCGGAATCCGGACATCACCGGCGGCAATGGCGGTCTGGGAATCGGGTGCTGCCGGCCAAATAGACGCGTTCATCGGGGAAGTGCATCCAGAGCCGCCCGGGCCTCGACGAGCAGCACATCGGCACCACATCGGTCGAAGAGGTCGATGCTTCTGGAAATATGCGCCCGGGCGTCGGTAAATCGTTTTTTATGACCGTACAACAACCCGAGATCCAGGCATGCATGGGTCAGCCTCAAGCGGGTGCCGATCTGTGTGCCGATCTCAATGGCCTCACGCAGGTAACGCTCTGCCAGGCGGGATGCCATCGGCAGCGTTCGCAGCAGGAATCCGGCATTTCTGATCAGGACCATAATGCCCAATGATCCCTTTCGTAGGACCAGGGAGAGGTAGAATCGGCCCAGCATATGCGTAAATATCAGATCGTGGTTCCGTTTGCCCCGCTGCCGGTGGGTCTGGATCCGCTCTCGAATAATGGCAACGCCTTTTGCCAGGCTTCCCATGGCGGCCGAAACGATGCCATAGAAGGCGCTGGCGGATGTACCGACATATTCGTAACCGAACTGTTCGGTGGTGGCAATGACGGCTTCGAGGGTTTGGGCGGCAATCGGGATGTTGCCTTGTGAAAAATAGGCATAGCTGAGAAAAAACCGAGCATTCAGGCTGTAAATGGGGTCCACCGACAGCTCGACGGCCTTGACCAGCAGTGACTCGGCCTGCACGAAGTCTCCCGCCGCCATCCGGGCGGCGCCCATCAGCAGATACCCTTCCGAAAAGGAGCGGGCATCTCCCTCCACCGCAGCGAACCGAAGCAGCCGTTCCCCGGTTTTCCAGCAGTCTGTGATATCCCCGCTGAAAAAATGCTGCAGACCCATTCCCGTCAAATTAAACCGGATCAGTTCGCGATCGGTGTTGATCCGGCCGGCCACGTTTGCCGCCTGCCGGCCATGGGCCAGGGCTTCACCCATGCGCCCCAGGTCGGTGCAGGTCCAGCAAAGACCGGCGCTGCTGTATCCGATCAGATTGTCGTCGCCCAGATCCTGACCGATCTTCAAGGCGCGCGTCAGGTACGTGTAGGATTCCGTCACCAGCTCCCTGCGCTGCAGCGCCCATCCCATGCAGACCGCAAACATGCCCGTTCGCGAGGGGTCGCCAAAATCATTCACGGCAGCCTCGTGACGCCGCAGCAGGTCCAGCATTTCTCGAAACAGCCCCCGCTTGTTAAAGGCAAAGTACCAGTTGATCAGCAGGTCGATGAGCATGGCCTGCTCAGCGGCGGTGGGGGCGGCAATCCGGTTCAGCCGTCGGTAGGCCCTTTCGAAGTAGTCATGGGATTCCTCGACGGCATATTTTTCGAGGCTTTTTTCGCCGGAGCGGATCAGGTATTCGGCGGCCTTGCAGGTGCAATCGCTGTTGGCGTAATGCAGCGCCACATTTTCCAATACGCTGTCCAGACGATCGTGAAACTGGGTCTCCAGGGAACGGGCGATCCGCTCGTGAATCGACCGGCGATGCGGCTTCAAGAGGCTGTTGTAAACCACTTCCTGAACAATGGCATGAATGACGGCATCCGGGTCGTCCACCAGCGGTCCGATACCGGACTGGAGCTTGGCCTCGATGACCGCTTCGGCATCCTCTTCGCAAATTTCAAAAAGCCGGTTCAGCATGTCGATAAAAGGATAGTAGGGAATCCCGCGGTTATATGCATAGGCATGGCCGTCCAGCCACCGAACGGCTTCCGCACTGATCGCAGAATTGGCTTTCCGGCAGGATCACCGCCCGGCAATGGGCGCAATGAACCGGCAGAAGCAAAACGGCCCCGCACCGGCTGCATGCCGCCGCTTGTTCATCGACCGCACCATGGCACTGGAGGCATATCATGCGTGACGGGCCTTTCGTGGAGCGACCTTCTCTTTTGAAAATTGGACCACAGATACCTGACATGTGAGAACAAGTCAAATTCCCATTACCGCGGCGATGGCGTCGCGCATGCGGACCACCTGGACGTCTTCATCCGGCTCACGCACCATCAGCGCCGTTGCGATGGCCAGCGCCTTTTGGCGGTCCCCCCGGCAGGGAAGCAGGCAGGTCAGGGCGGAAAGCGCCGCTTCCGGCGCAGATTTCATGATGCCGGACTGCTTTTTGATCATTTCACTCAAGGTGGGTCCGTGAATATCCGTCAGGCGAACATCCCGGCCAGCCAAGCCGTCATATGCCGCAAGGCTGCGCCTGCGGGTGCCGGAACCGGCATGGGCGAGCGCGACCATAATTCTCACCACCGCGTCGGCAAAACCGCCGTCGTCGACCGCCGCCAGTCCGCCTGTCCGACAGTCGACTGTCTCCGCGGCGTCATCGGTCGTTTCATCGCTGGCGATCGCCCGCATCCAAGGATGGTCGAAAATCGCATAGAACCAGGATTCAATTGCCCGGTCACGACAATCCCGATAGAGATCCAGGCTTTTGGATACCGTATCGGAAAAAATCTTTTCCATGGCCAAAAAGGGATTGTCCGGCGATACCGGTCGACGCTGTTTTTTCACCTCATCGGCAAGATGGCTCACCGGTGCCATCCACGGGTTCAGGTCGGAGAAGCCATAGCGGGAGGTTCGCAAGGGATGGAGCTGCCTGAGCGTCTCAGCCGTGGCTTCGTTCACCGCCGCCTTCACCCAAGGCCGCACCAACCGCCGATAAACACGATCGTTGTAGTTTGAAAGCGCCTCGGCCGTCCCAAATGCAATCTGGTCATCGTCGCCGTCATCCATGGCCAGGATATCCGCCATCTCCCGTGCCTCGAATCGGACCTGCCGAAGGCCGTCGTCGTTGTCCACGATCACCATTTCATAGAGTCCGGGGGAGAGGTAGTCCATCAGGTCGATGCTGGCGATAATCTCGCGGTGCTCTTTCCGGGAAACGCCTGCAGAGACGAAAATACCCAGGTGCCCGATGGTGCCGTGGACCATGTAGACGATGGTCTGCTGCCTGCGTCGGATTTCGTCGACACTGCCCCACTCGGCAGGAATCCAGTTGAGGGCCTGCTGGGGGGGGGTGATATTGTCGCCATGGGAGGCAAAGACCACGATGGGCCCCTTCATGGCCTTCAAGTCCACGCGTTTTCCGCTCAGCACCAGTTGTCCCCGCTGGGCGCGGTTGCCCACAAACAGCTGGTCCACGATAAAATGGATCTCTTCGGCCGTGAGCAGGTAGTAGCCGTTCCACCAACGCTCGAATTCAAGGTAGCGGTCAGCTTCCGTGTCCACGTTGGCCCACAGGTGATAATGCTTGTTCCACAAGGTGTTGGCCGGGTTGAGGTCTTCAAAACCGGCCACCAGATGGGCGCCGTCGAACATACCGTTGCCCAGGTCTCCCCAAAAAGAGGCCTGCCACACGCCGCCTGTCAGCCCCCCCTTGTAGCGCATGGGATGCTGGCCCTTTACGCCGGCCCAATATGACAGGGGTGCGCCGTTCATCACGATGGGCCCGGTGATGTCGGGTCTCACGGCCCCTAAAAGCGCGGCGGCCCACCCGGCCTGGCAGTTTCCGATGATCGCGGGGTTGCCGGCCTGCGGATGGCGGTCCCGCACCGTTTCCACAAACCCGGCCATGGCCAGTTGAACATGATCCAGCGTTTGTCCCGCCAAGGGCCGGGTACTGAATAAAATCGCGTACACCGGATACCCCTGGTCCAGGGCCATTCCGATTTCCGAATCCCGTTTGGCGCCGCCGATGCCCGGCCCGTGGCCCGCCCGGGGATCGATGATGATGATCGGACGGGTGGATGCCTTGGGTGAGGAGGTGGCCATCAGCGGGTGTCGTTTTTCTTTCCCATCCGAGGGCCGGGATGGGGATGGCGTCCGGCGGTCCCGGATCCTGGCCAGATAGAAATTCGTGGGCGGGTCCATCTCCCGGCCGTCCAGCAGGATGTCGTAGCAAAAGGTCAGCACCGGCGGCTGGCCCTGACGAAGATGATCGCGGTACTGGTTTCCCCGGCGTCTCATAATGTCGGCAAATAAAACCGCACGCTGAAAAAAATCCCCGGCATACTCGAGGGCATCGGTCAACCATTGCCAAGGGGAGCCGGTGGGGGTTAAACGGGTCATCGGTGTGGCAGACATGGGCATCTCCGCGCGTCGGGGCCGCTGTTGCCATGCGGGTGCATTGCAAAAACAGGGCAACCGACCAAGTAGGTGTTGTTTATGATTTTGGTTTCTGTTCGCTGCCGGGGTTGTCTGATGGGTCCGGGTGTTCCGAATCCGGTGTTTTTGATGCGGATGGATTGGGAGTGCCAAACATGTTTATCATGCCTTCGATGCTGGAAACACCGGACATCATCTCCGGCATGCGCCTGGGCAACTCCATGCCCATATCCAGCCACTTTCCAAATTGTCGATCAAACGCCTTTTTGGTTTCAAGGTAGTTCTGGAGCGTTTTCTGAAAATATTTTTCAAAGAACTCCCCCAGGGCATTGTCTCCGTAACGGATAATCAGGTGCAGCACCGATTCCGGCAGCAGGCTGTTTCTGCGTTTGGCCGCCTCCAGGACGATCTGGGTCAGGATGAATGCGGTCACATCCTCGCCGGTGGTGGCATCGTGAATCTGCACCTGCTCGCCGGAGCGGATCATTGTCGCCACATCTTCCAGGGTGACATAGCGGCTGTTTCGGGTATCGTAGAGCCGCCGGTTGCTGTATTTTTTCAACACCAGGGGGTCTGGCATGGATCAATCATTCCCTTCTCGTCTTGACACACTGCAACAAAAACTGATTTTAATTCGGTTGCCGCATTAACTATTATTACCAAGTGCATTATATACCGTGTCTGTCAATTTGCAATGATAAAATGAGCATATTGTGCGATGCAACATTTGGTCATTGACATTGGCCACCGGGGGCATATAATGAAGCCAAGTGAACATCCCGCCCACGAATCTGATGGGGGCGGTGTAATCGATCGGTCCGGAAATGGTGGTTGGAATCTGCCGACGCAACCCCGGACCCTTGCCTTAAACCCCTTGCAGAAACAAAAAAGGAGCACAACCATGGATCAGAAAACAATTTTCAAACAGATGGTCGATTTCAACAAGGGCGCATTCAACAATGCCTTTAACGCCATGGTCATGGTTCAGGACCAGAACGAAACCCTGGCCAACACCATGCTGAGTCAGGCCACCTGGATGCCCGAAGAGGGAAAAAAGGCCGTGCAGGAATGGGTGGAAACGTTTAAAAAGGGCCGCGAAGAGTATAAGAAGACCGTGGATGAGGCGTTTAAGAAAGTGGAAGGCTTCTTATAATCGCGTGAATGCGTAGATGATGAACGACCATGCAGAGGGGATTAAACATGATCGGGAAAACCTTCGACCAGCTGACCATCGGAGATTCGGATCGATTCTCTAAAACGGTGACCGACACGGACATATACCTGTTTGCCGGCGTCACCGGCGACTTTAATCCGGCGCACATCGATGAGGCCTACGCGCAGGGCACCTTTTTCAAGACGCGCATTGCCCATGGCATGCTCTCGGCGGGATTTATTTCCGCAGTGATCGGCACGCGCCTGCCTGGCCCGGGAACAGTGTACATGCGGCAGACGCTTGATTTTCTCGCACCGGTGCGCATCGGGGATACCGTCACCGCGACGGTGGAGGTGATCGAAAAAATGGAGGATAAAAAACGGGTCCGCCTGAGAACCACCTGCGTCAATCAGGAAGGGACCCGAATACTGGACGGTGAGGCGTTGGTGAGCCCTCCCCGGCCGCCGAAAAAAACCTGACCACCGGCGGCCCGAGAGATTATTTGGAATCGGGCCGCCATCGCCAGTTCTCATAGTAATCCCAGCCCACCATCGAGTTGAGCTGTTTAAGTTCGCCGTCCTTTTCCTGGATGGAGGCTTTCATGACGTCACCGCTCGACACCATACCGATGGTGTTGCCGTCTTTTTCGATGAGCAGGTGGCGCACCCGCAGCCCCAGGAACTTGTCCATGAGGTTGTATACCGTGTCCGTGTGAGGCGCAAATATCAGGTCTCGGGTCATGTAGTCCTCGATGCGCACGTTTTTGGGATCGAAGGCCTGATCTAGCGTGTTTCGCATGAGGTCCCGCTCCGTCCAGATGCCCACCGGTTTGCCGTCACGGGTCACCATAATCGCCCCGACCTTGCGGCCGTTCATTTGCTTCAGTGCTTCCAAAACAGTGGTTCCCTCCGGAACACAGAGAATCTCGCTGCCCTTTTCTTGGATCATGTCGTTGGCTGTCTTCATCTTTAATCACCTTTTTGGGAAATTATCGAAAAAGCAGATCGTTCCTCCCTTACCCTCTCAACATAGGGCGCTGACGAAACTCTGTCAATGCACATGCGGGTGGCACCACGCGGCAGTTATCCAAAAAAAATTTGTTCAAGTCTGTACCCGGCTTTCCGATATACGAATACAGATGATTTTCATTATAAGGTTCATCCATCGCCTGGTTCGTCGAGGGTTTGCCGAGGCATAATCCGGTTTTGGGCCCAGGCTATCGGAATGGATACGAACGGGCGGTATCGCCATGCAGCGAGCTTCTGAATTCCTGGCCGCCGGCCTCCAGCATCTTTTCCGGCGACGATCGCCGGGCGATATGCAGCTGGGCCAGGTACTGGTCAAGCGGGGCATCATCACCGAAAAAGCGTTGGAAACCGCCCTCGCCGCCCAGCGTCAGCGACTGATCGAAACCGGCCAGGCTGTTCGCCTGGGCCACATCATTACCGAATTGGGGCTGGCCTCTGAAACCGTTGTGGTGGAGGCCATCAATGAGAACTTCAGAATCTCCGTCGCCTCCCTGTCGGACAATATCCGAGAACTCATTCTTCGTCAGCGCGGCACCCTGGCCGAGCGCCTGCCCGCCCCGGCCATCCCTATCTGGCTCAAACTATGCGTCGGCGCCCTGATCATTGTCACGGTCACCATCGTTTCTTTCAGTTATTTTATCATCAACCGGCAAAAGGCTCAACTTTTCGACCAGACCGTGACCGTTGGGACGGTAAGCCTCAATTATTTTGTCAACAACGCCCGCATTCCGCTCATCGATGACGACATTCTCAACCTCAACACCCTGATCAAAGAAGCCACCGCCACCGAAGGACTTCGCTACGCCGTCGTGACCGACAACCACGGCCAGATCCGGGCCCATACCGATGTGAATCGGATCGGCACGCCACTGGCACCCCCCACCCCCATGGCAGCGCCGGAAATCCGTGGAGACATTTCCTACTTTTCTTTCGCTGCCGAATCCGGTGAGCAGATGTTGAACCTGACCCGGGAGGTGAACTTTCAGGACAAGATCCTGGGTGCGGTTCATGTGGGCGTCTCGTTGGATTTTATCGAGCATTTGGTCGACAAGGAAAAAGGGTTCATTATATATGTCACCGTTGTAATGATGACCGTTGGCCTGGCCATTGCGGTTTATCTGGGATTACGATTTTCAAAACCCATCTTGGAATTGGTAGCCGCCACCGAGGCCATCGGGAAAGGAGACTACCACTATCGGGTGGAGCTCAATCGTCAGGACGAGCTGGGCAATCTGGCCACCGCCTTCAACCAGATGGGCGAAGAGCTTTTCCGGCACACGCTGACCCGCCAGTCCTTCGGAAAATATGTGGGCGAAGAGGTGCTGGAAATGATTCTGGCCGACCCGGAAAAAATGTGGCTCAAGGGCCATAAAAACGATGCCACGATACTCTTTGCCGATATCCGGGGGTTTACCGCCTATGCGGAAGACCGGGAACCGGAAGAGGTGGTCGATATGCTCAACACCTATTTCGAGATCGCCACCCGCGCCATCATGAATTACGGCGGTTACGTGGACAAATTCATCGGCGATGGCGTGCTGGGGGTTTTTGGAGTGCCAGTGTTCAGAAAAGATCATGTGGAGCGGGCCGTACGGACCGCTCTGGACCTTAAGGATCAGTTGCACAGGCACAGCATCCATGGTAATCCTCTGCTGTCTTCTGTAGGTATCGGTATCCACACCGGCCCGATCGTTTCAGGAAACATCGGCTCCCAGGTGAAAATGGAGTATACCGTCATCGGTGACACGGTTAACCTGGCGTCACGGCTCAGCGAGCTGGCAGCTCCCGGTGAAGTCCTGGTGACGGAGGCGGTATATGACCGTCTACGCGCACTCGTCAGTGTGGAACCGGCCGGCACGCGAACCATCAAGGGCAAAATCGCCCCCGTGGAAACCTGGCGCGTGACGTCCATCGAACAAAGAGCCTATGTCAAATCAACCGATTAGACATCCATCTTACCGAATTCTGATCTGCGCAGCCTTGCTGATTGGTACGGTCCTGATTCCGCCCACCATCCACGGCGAGGAGATGAATACAGACCCGTCCTCTGCGCTGCCCCTTCTGGTGAGAGCCCGACACACCGACACGCCGGCCACCATCGCCCTGCGATTTTTTAACGATGCGACCAAGGGGTGGATGATTACAGAATACAACGGCAGGGAGGCTTTTACCGGGGGTGAAGCGGTCATGGTTCCCACGGCTCCGTTTCGACCCGGTGGTCTGACGCCTGACGGTTATCAAACCGTTCCTGTATTGGCCTATTCGGATATTGGTGATTCAGCGGAGCAGGTGTCGCGGTCGGCATTCTACGATCAGATGCGCTGGTTGAAAACCGAAGGCTTCGTCGCCATCACCCCCGATCACCTGGCCGCGTTCATGAAATTCTCCGGCCAGCTTCCCCGCCGGTCGGTGTTGATCACCTTCGATACAGAATCCCAAAGCCTCTACGCGACCGGCATTCCCATCTTGCAGGAACTGGGATTCACGGCAACGGTGTTCCTTTCCACCGATGCGGTGGGCCGCGAGGATGCCATGACCTGGGACCAGATCAGGCAGTCCCACAAAGACGGCTTTACCATCGGATGCCGGGGACGAAGTGGGCGTTCATTGACTCGTCGAACCAACGGACAGGCATTCAACACCTATTTCGAGTCGGTGGCGTCCGAACTGCGCCTGGCGCGCCATGCGATCGAAAGGCAACTGGACGAACCCTGCCTGTTTCTGGCCTATCCGCACGGCGACACCAACAGCCTGGTCTCCGCCATGGCCGCCAAGCTCGGGTTTGCAGCCGCCTTCGTCCGACGGAGGGGGGAGAATCCCTTTTTCGGCGACCGGTACGGCATCCATCGCACCCCCATCGACAGCCGGATTGACGTGGAGCAGTTCGCAACCCTGCTCACCACCAGAATCCCGGCAGACCTCAACTGATGAGACGTTTGCAGCCAGTTATCGCCCTCGATCGCCACCGTCATCCTTTTCGGCTGCGCAGGCACGATGGATTCGGTATCGGAGTTTTTTAGTGCCGCGCCCTGGTGGGCGGCAGCACAAACCGACGACATCGGCGAACGGGCCCGATCACTCGAGGCCCAGGGTGAACTTTCCATAGCATTGGATCACTGGCGGCTGGTTGAACGCACAGCGATGGATCCAGCGGCGGCCGACCGCGAGATATCACGTCTTGAACGCAAGATTGCCGAAGCGGTTCATGCCCACTATCAAAGCGGGATGGCGGAACTGAGAAAAAACAGTCGCTGGCGGCGGCCCGCAACCACTTTCTGGCTGCGCTTCGCCTGGATCCCGCTTTTCGGCCGGCCTTGATACAGATCAATGCCCGATTTTCACCCTTTCCCCTGGCCGTACACCTGTCGGCGCCCGGTGACCACCCTGCGACCGTGGCCAAAGCCGTCTTCGGCGATGAAGAAAAAGCCTTTCTCGTGGCCTGGTTCAACGATCTGCCGGAGGATCAGGCGCTGACACCCGGCACCCTGCTGATCCTGCCCAAACTGGAAAAACCGCCCACAAAAAAAGCCCGCAAAAAAAAGCCGCCCAATCGACTGGCCCAAGCCCATGCGCTGCTGGCTGAAAATGACCTTGACGGCGCACTGACCCTGGCCGCTCAGGCGAATCCAGATGATCCCGACGTTAAGGCCCTGATCCACACCATCCATCTGAAAGAAGCCACTGCCCAGATTGCCGGGGCCTGCTGGAAGCTGCCCGGTCGTCTCTTGCCATGGTTCCGGACGGGACCGCAGGAAAGGATGCAGCCGTGGAAGCGCTGCAGGCCGCCTTGCAACGGCAACAGGCCACCCTTGTCCTCGCCAAAGCCCGGGACCATTTTGATAAGAGGGAGTATCAGCAGAGTCTTGAGATGGTCGAACGGCTGCTCGAGGAGGCACCGGATACAGCGGACGCCCGCGATCTGGCCAGCGAGGCGCGCTACCGGCTGGCCCTGGACCACTTCGACCACCAGCGTTTCTTCGAGGCCCGCGAGGTGCTGGAAAGAGCCGATAAAGGCCATGCGGCCAGCATGGCCTTGAAAGAAACCGTTCGAGACCCGGTTGGCGAACCTGGCCCAAATTCATTACCGCAACGGCGTGAAACACTTCATCAACGAAGATCTGAAATCAGCCATTGCCGAATGGGAGGCCGCCCTGGCCTGCGATCCGAATCACGACAAGGCCCGTGAGAACATCGACAACGCCCGCCGGCTGATGCAAAAAATCGAAACCCTGCCCTGACAGGTCTGAGCATGGCATCTTGTGGTTATGAATGCACATCGGCCAGGTCGGCGATAATATCGCGTACATGGTCCCGCAGTTGCTCCGGCGTCATATCGGCAATTGTCCCATAGGGAATCAACGACCCGATAATGACCCGAACCGGTTTGGGATTCAGGTGAAAGGCCCCCTTGGGGTGATAGTCGAACAGCCCGCTGATGGCAAAGGGCAGGATATCGGCCCCGGCCTGCCGGGCCAGGTGAAATGGGCCTTTTTTAAATTCACCCATCTCGCCGGTTAGGGTCCGGTGCCCTTCGGGCAGGATGATGATGGATGTTCCCTCGCGCAACCGCTGCCTGGCGATCTCGAGACTCTGCTTGGCTTTTTCCAGATGGTTTCGATGGATGGGAATGCATCCCCATCGGGTGATTAAACTGCCCCACAAGGGAATCGAAAAATGGTTCGCCGCTTCCACGGCAACATAGGTCAACGGGATGGCGGCAGGAATCACGAACAGGTCGAACAGGCTCTCATGGTTGCCCATGATCAAATAGGTCCGCGTCCGGTCCAGACCGGTCAGCCCCGACACGGTGAGCCGAATACCCATAATTTTCGTCTGCACAAAAAAAAGAAACCGGGCCAGGCTGAAAACCTGCGGCCGGGACAACAGGCACAGGCCGGCAGAAAGAATGAGGAAGGTCAACGTAAAAAAAGCCGACCCGATCGCCCACAGCAGTGCCGATCGCAAGGTTTTCATGCGAAGTCCCTGACCCGTTTGGGATGAACGCCGACCCGGGTCGGCGTCGACCCGAACAATTCACCATCCGGCAACCGGGTCTTGATTCGCATGACAAGCCAGGGGTTTTTTTGGTAGATTGGCAGAGTTACCCCCATGGTCAATGGTCTTCAACAGACGAAAGGGCGCCTCACATGCAACAACAGCCAAAACCGACCAACGCCGAAGGTGCCGCGGATGGGTCACGCCAGCGCTACACCATCCTCCTTCCGGGCATCCCGGTTTCTTCCACCCGCGGCGCATTGGGCTGGTCAACGGTTGCCCTGATCGAGACCGGGGGGCTTCGGATTCTTTTCGATACCGGCTCCCATGGCGACCGCAGTCTGCTGATCGAGCGGCTGAAGGCCCTGTCGCTGGACCCACGGGCGCTGGATGCGGTGTTTATCTCCCACCTGCACTACGATCACTGCCAGAACATCGATCTGTTCCCGGACATCCCGCTATTCGTGAGTGAGCGCGAATACCGCTATGTCCTGGAAGGGGAATACAGGGAACGCCGGGACCCTTACGTGCCGGCGACAACGATTTTGAGTCTGAAGGACCGGTTTAAGACGGTCCTTGACGGCAGCGCGCTTTTCCCCGACGTAAGGGTGGTCGCCCTGCCGGGCCACACGCCCGGCCAGGCCGGCCTTTTTCTCTCCCGGGAAAGGATGCTGCTGGCCGGTGACGGCGTCAAAAATGCCTGGGAATTTGCCAACCGAACGGCGCCGCCGGCTTTCTTTTCCCAGGCTGCCGCCCTCAGCAACTATGACTGGGTAATGGCCAACGCCACTGAAATCGTGCCGGGTCACGACCGGCCGTTTCGCCTGCAGGCAGACGGCACACCGGTTTATCTCACCGCGGCCGCCGACGTCACGCTGACCTTTTTCCCGGGCCCCGGTCTGGAACCGAAAGCGTTCCGATTGTCCTGACGGCAAGTGGTATCATGCCTCAAACGGCCCCACCCCATCGACGACGGTGTGCCTTGCCCGCCCGCAGGGCCGCTAGGTCTGATACAAACAATGAATCAGTTTGTCCACGACAACCGGTGAGTTCCAGTCAACGGCCGCAGGATCGGGTCTATTGCGTCCGAAGCGCTGCTCAGCCGCCGGCAGTTCCATTTCGCATCGAATCCGTTCCAATAGCGACGCCTGGTGGCGGTAAAGCGCATGGGCGGCGTCTATGTCGATGCGTTCAAAGCGGATGCGGTCCCCCGGAAGGGCCTGGGCGACACGCGGAATGTCACTGGAAATCACCGTCGCAATCTTGGTGTACCCCCCGACTGTTTGTTCGCTCAGCAGAATGATCGGCTGGCCGTCCTGGGGTATCTGCACCCCCCCCGGCAGACTCGGTTCTGAAATGATGCTCTGGGGCATGGTCGCGATCTGGGAGATGACCGGGCCTTGGAGCCGGCAGCCCATGCGGTCGGCTTGGGGCGACACGGTAAACGATGCGTTGAAAAAGACGTCCAGGCCATGATCGAAAAAATCGTCCTGAGGACCGGGAATCGCCCGCAGGGTGATTTCAGACGGATACGCCGGGACCCGTTCCACCGGCACCCGGCGTGCCACATGGTCAGCCTCGCCGGGACCGCGCCTCAGGCAATCGCCGGCCTGAATGGGCCGCCCTTTAAAACCGCCGATTGCCGCGCCGACATAGCAGGAACGGCTGCCCATGACCAGGGGCACGTCGATGCCTAGCGAGACCGCCAGATACCCGCGGCAGCCGCTTCTGGCCATGCCGACGGTCACCGTGTCCCCGGGCTGAACGGGCACCGCACACCAGGCTGCGGCCGGCATTCCGTTGATCGAAAACGGCATGTCCGCACCCGTTAATGCGATGGTCGCCGGAGCGAGGATCTTCAAGGTCGGGCCGGAAAAGGTCAGCTCGAGCAACGCCGCCGATATGGGATTTCCCACCAGCATGTTGGCGATGCGTCCGGCGAAATCATCCAGCATGCCGCTGGGCGGCACGCCAAAGGGTTGCCAGCCGAATCGCCCCAGATCCTGAACGGTCGTGTAGGCTCCGGGCGACAGCACGTTGAAGAGGTCAGTCATCTTCGCCTCCGACGGCGCGTCGCCGATACTCGTCCGGCGTGATCGGCTTAAACCTGAGGGTGTCGCCTGCGCGCAGGAGAAAGGGGTTTGGCCTGTCTGGGTCGAAGAGCCTCACGGGCGACCGGCCAATCAACTGCCAGCCCCCCGGGCTGGCGATTGGATAAATCCCGGTTTGGTTGTTGGCAATACCGACGGAGCCGGCCGGAACCCGTGTTCGCGGGGAGGTCAGCCGGGGGGTGTGAAGCTTCTCCGAAAGTCCTCCCAGGAAAGGGAAGCCCGGGGAGAATCCCAACATGTAAATGGGGTAACTGGGTTCCGAGTGCAGGCGGATGACGTCATCGATCCCGATGTGGTTATGCTCGGCAACAAAAGCGATGTCCGGACCGTATGCCCCGCCGTAACAAACCGGAATCACGCTTTCTTTCGGGGCAGGCGGTTCGATCCGGGCCAAGCCCTCGTAAAGGGACAGGATCCTGGTCGATAGCCGGGAAGGGTGGGTCGTCAGGGGATCGTAGACGACGACCACCGAGCGGTAGGTGGGAATCACTTCGCGGACACCGGGAACTGCGGCCGTTTCCAGCGCAAAGGCCATCGCCCGCACGGATTGATTGATTTCAGGGGTAATGGCATTGCCGAACTCCACCAGCAGCCCCCTGTCGCCGGCCAGGCGGAATTTCGGTCGATCGAAGCGTTGACTGTCCACGGCTGCTGTTTTCATCACCGGCCGCCGGCAAAGGGGGCGACCCGGATGTTCTCTTTTTCCAATGTCTGGCGGATCTGCCGAACCAGGTCGACGGCCCCCGGCGTATCGCCGTGGACGCAAAGCGTTTGGGCTTTCAACGGGATCCGCCTGCCGTCGACCGCCACGACGAGGCCGTCCCGGGCCATCAAGAGCGCCCGGCCAGCGACTTCGGCGGAATCCCTGATCACCGCACCCGGCCGGCTGCGGGGCACGAGGGTGCCTTCGGGCGTGTAGGCCCGATCCGGAAAGGCCTCGCGAACGACCTTCAGCCCCATCTCTTTGCCGATGCCGGCGACGCGGTCGCCCGTTTGCCCGGCCAGGGCCATGTAGAAAAGGTCCGGGTCGACGGCGGTAATGGCCTCGGCAATCCCGCGGGCAACCTCCTCGTTGGCAACAGCCGACAGATAGAGGCTACCGTGCGGCTTGACGTGGCGGAGTTTCAGGCCATGGGCCGCGCAAAACCCTTGCAGCGCCCCAATCTGATAGATCAGGTAGTTTCGGATTTCATCGCGGCTCAGGCTCATCTCCCGGCGCCCGAAACCCATCAGGTCGGGATAGCCGGGATGCGCACCGGGGCTGACGCCGTGTTCCTTGGCCATGCGGATCGTGCGGTCCATCACCATGGGGTCGCCGGCGTGCCACCCGCAGGCGATGTTGGCCGAAGAAATATACGCGATCACGGAATCGTCCATCCCGATCTGGTAAGCACCGAAACTTTCACCCATGTCGCAGTTGAGATCAATGCTGTAGGTTGCCATTTTAAAACCCTCCCCCTAAAAGGTCTCTATCGCGCCGGCCATCACCTCGCAGGTGTAACCATGGCCAAGGGTGCGGTTTAAGACCGGGTCGTGCAGCTGAAAGTCATATCCGTCACCGGTGACCAGGCCCGCCACCGTGCCGATCGTTCCCGAATAGAGCACCAGGCCGTCCTCAAGCCCGCCCAGACGATGGTGAAGATCTTCGATCCAGTAATCGGGCGGCAGGATCGCTGCGCAGCAATCCTCCTGGTATAGCGACACCACCCCGCTGCGGGTGACCGTGCAGGAAAGCTGGAGCTGGTCGAAATGGTCCTTGACCTCTTCATAGGGCCACAGGTTCCGGGCGATGACGTTGAGGCACATGTTCTTGGATTTGGCCACCGACACCGACTCCAGCTTGCGGTCGGTGTGATCCGACCCGACGGTCACCAGTATTTCTCCGTGGTGCCACAACAGCACCCATTCCACCTCTCCCGAGGTCTTCGGTCCGTGCACCTGGATGTGGCGGCTGTGGGTCAGCAGATGGTTGCCCAAGGCCAGCAGGGTGGGAATGTGCTTCGGTGCAGCGACGCCGACTTCTGCCAGTTCATCGATGTGGTGCTGAAGGGCCTTGCGGTCTCTGCCGACCCAACCGGCGTTGAACATCCGTTTGGCGCTGAAGACAATCTTTTCCGGCTCACGGTTCAACCGGTTGACGGTCAACTCGAGTTCGACTCGCATAGCAGGGTATCCTTCCACTCAGGTCATTTTTATCGCCATCGTTTTTTGGCTTCTTTCGGCGACACGGGCCGCGCTGCAAAGATACGCGGCGCAGCGCATCATGACAACCGTTACCCCGCCATCTGCATCGGCAGGATCATGACAATCATCGGGAACAGGGTGATCAGAATCACCGCTAAAAAAATCAGCAGGAAAAAAGGAACCGCGGCCATGGCGATGTTTTCCAGCCGGTCGCCGGTCAACCCTTGAATGACGAACAGATTGAAACCCACCGGCGGGGTGATCTGTCCCACCTCGATGACCAGCGTCAGGAAAATTCCGAACCAGACCGGGTTGAACCCCGCCTGAACCACCAGGGGAAGGGTGATCGGCAAGGTCATGACGATCATGGAGATGCCGTCGAGAAAAAAGCCCAGAAACATGTAAAACAGGGTCAACATAGCGATCAGCATGTAAGGGCTCAAGCCCAGGGACCCGATAAAAGCCGCGACCTGGGCCGGCAGCTTGAGATAGCCCATGGCCACCGCCAGGAAACTCGCCCCGGCAATGATGAAGCAGATCATGGCCGAGGTTTTGATCGTTCCCTTGATGGCTTCGACCAGGTTCGACCACTTCAGGTCTCCCAGCAGCGCAGCGGCGATCACCGACCCGACGGCGCCGACGGCCGCCGCCTCGGAGGGGGTGGCCAGGCCGGAATAGATCGAGCCCAGGATGAACAGAATCAATGTCGACACGGGCAGCAGTTTGACCACCGCCAGGAGCTTGGCCTTGAAATCGAATTTTTCCCTTTTGACCGGAGCCAGTTTCGGGTTCAGCAAAACCCGGATGATAACGTAGCTCATACAAAGCCCGGCGACCATCAACCCCGGAATCACGCCGGCCATAAACAACTGGCCGATGGACTCTTCGGCCAGCACGCCGTAGATGATCAGCACGATGCTGGGGGGAATCAACAGCCCCAGGGTACCGGCTCCGGCCAGGGAACCGTGGCTGAGCTGCGTGTCGTAACCATCGTCTTTCAACTGACGCAGGGTGATTTTACCGATCGTGGCCGCGGTGGCCGGCGACGAACCCGAAACAGCCGCAAAAATCGCCGAACCGAGGATGTTGATGTGCAGCAGCCGGCCGGGAATAATTTGAACAAAGGGCCGCAACCCCTCGAAAAGAAGGTCGGACATCCGCGTGCGCAGAATCATCTCTCCGAGAAAAATGAACATCGGCAAGGCTGCCAGGGACCAGCTGTTCAAGCTGTTCCACAATGCCTGCGCCCAGATCTTGGCCACCGGCATGCTGGTCAGGAACTGCATCGATATACCGGCGGTGGCGATCAGCGACATGGCGATCCAAACGCCGGACCCCAGCAGCCCGAAAAGCAATACCATTACTGTAACAAGCGTGACGTTCATCACTTCTTCCCGGCACCGTGGGTGCGTTCGAATTGTTGCACCCCCCCGACAATCAGGGCGGTGAGACGGCCGAAGATCTGGAGCGTCAGCAGGGCCATTCCGACAAGGACGATGGCCTGAGGAATAAAAAGGGGCGTCTCGGCCGGCGTGTAGGCCGTGAGATGTCGGGCTTTGGATGTCAATACCAGTTCAAAAAGGAAAAGACACGACAGCCCGGACAGAATCATCACGAACACCATGCAGCCGACCTCCAGCACGAAGGCACCCATGGCCCCCAGCCGTTCCCGCACGAAGGTGATCCGTATATGGGCGTCCTCCCTGAAAGAAAAGCCCATCCCAAGATAGATCATGGCCGCCAGGGCGTAACCGGAATACTCGCCGGAGACCTCGGTTGAGGACCCCATGAAGTTCCTGAGAATAACCTCGGCCAGGATCAACAGGACCATTCCGCAGAAAATCAGGGCCGACAGGATGGCACCGACATCGGCAAGCCGGTTGATCGGGTTCACCAGTAGCGAAAAAAGCGGATGTTTTCTCTTTTCGGATGACGTGTTCATGGCAAGATCCATGGACTGGCGCTTGCAAGCCCACCTCGTTGAGGCCGGCGTCGGGCATTGGCGGCCGCCAGCGGGGTGGCTGAAAACACACAGATGGGTAGGGGGGCCGCAGACAGCGGCCCCGAAGAAAAATCGATCGATATTATTTGAGCGTTGCGCGCTCTTTATCGAACTGCGCCAGAACCGCCTCGCCGACCTTGCCGGTTTTTTTCAGCCAGTCATTAATCACATCCTGACCGCTGGCCCGCAGTTTGGCGGCCAGTTCGTCGGAGATCTCGGTGGTGATGGTCATGCCGTTATCGGCGCAGATCTTTTCATCGTTGACCATGGCTTCTTCGGCGATTTTCCACTGGCGAACCTCCATTTCCTTGCCGATCTTCACGAAGACCGCCTGCTGGTCGGGGGTCAGGGCGTTGAAGCTGTCCAGGTTGATATTGATCATGTTCAGTGGAATGGCAAAGTTGACGCGGGTGGTGTCCGAAAGCACTTCCCAGAATTTGCCGGCCACCGCGCTCTGGGAAGACGTCAGCACCGAGTCGATGGTCTTGGTCGCCAGGGCGGGATAAACGTCCCCCCAGGACATGACGACGGCGTTGGCCCCGGCTTTTTTAAGGACCTCGGTACCGTTTTTGTCGTAGGTCCGGATGCGCAGCCCTTGCAGGTCCTCGTATTTTTTGATCGGCCGGTTGGCATGAATCGAGCTGGGCGGCCAGGGAGCCGTATACAGAATCATCTGGTTGAACTTTTTGGCCTCCGCCTCGTATTCTGGCCGAACGATATCCAGGAGGAGCTTGGCCTCCTTGAAATTCTTGATCAGAAAGGGCGAGGTGCTGAGACCGAAAATCGGCGACGTGCCCACCGCGGCACCCATCAGCACGCTCTGAATCGGCACGATGCCGTCGGCCACGGCCGTGAAGCGGTCTTCATCCTTGAGCCCCAAGGCCCCGCCTTCGTGCACCGTGACGAGGACTTCTCCAGGCAGCGCCGCGTTGATCCGCTTGGCAAATTCGCGGCAGGTTTCGGCGTGCATATTGGCGCCGCTGTATGTGGTGGCGATGTTCAGTTCCACGACAGCCGCTGCAGGACTTCCAATCAAGACCATGCACAAGACCAGACCGAATGCGATCCATCGTTTTTTTGACATGCGAAAACTCCTTTCAAAATTGGTTAAGTCGGGCAACCTCTATCCCAGATCGACCCGGTCATGCAGCGCACTGAATTCTTTTCGCATGAACGCCACTTGATCCATGTCGATTTCCAGCGTAATCATGCACTCCTTTTCTCCCCCCTGGGCGAGGATGTTTCCCAACGGGTCGACAATCATGCTGCGTCCCGCGTAAGGTGATCCGGCATCCACGCCGGCACAATTGCTCGATATCAGAAACGCCTGATTCTCCATGGCGCGCACACGATTGAAAAGGACCCAGGGCTCCAGGCGAACTGCCGGCCAAGCCGATACCACCAGAAAAAAAACCACCCCGAGATCGACCATTTTGCGAAACTGTTCCGGAAACCGCAGATCATAGCAGGTGGCCAGGCCGGCCTTCCCCCACGGCGTGTCGGTCACGACAACCGCTGTGCCGGGAGTAAGCAGGTCGCGCTCACTGGATTGGTAGCCGAACAGGTGGATTTTGCGGTAAACCGCGGCAACGGTCCCTTGGGCGTCGATCAGCAGGCTGGTATTGAACAGCCCTTCCGGTTTCCGCTCGACAAAGCTGCCCATCAGAATGTGGCGCCTTATTGCCGCGGCCTTTTCCCTGAACGCCTGGACGACCGGTCCGTCGATCGGTTCCGCCTCGGCCGGGTAGCGGTCGAAACAAAAGAAACCGGTGGGCCACATTTCCGGCAGCAGGATCAAATCACTCGAGGACGCCTGATCCACCAACGCCAGGGCATGCCCCGTCATTTCCGCTTTTGATATCTCCCGCCGTTCCAATTGGATACTGGTGACTTTCATGATGCGCACGCTTTTTGGGGGTTGACCGTCAATGCGTCGGTAAGCATCTGCCCTATTTCTACCACAACGCGGGTCATCAGGCAAAATATAGTTGACCCCTCTGCGCGGCAAGCCGCGGGGAATGTACTCGCTATCGCAGTTCAAATTTCACGCCATGACCCGCCGGTGCAACGGCGTCGGTGTCAAGCGCCTTGACAATAGCGGGTGGCTTATTTATTTTTGCCTTGATTTTAATCCTGGTGCCCTTCTGCCGGGACACCACACGCACACAAACAGATCCGATCGTTGGGCTAAAGGAGATTTGACGTGCCACTGGAGGAACTGAAAGTACAGATTGAAGAAAAGCATCTCGTGGTCAATCGGATCCGCGAAGAGATCGGCAAGGTTCTGGTGGGCCAGCGGGATCTCATCGACGGCCTGCTCATGGGGCTGTTCACGCGAGGGCACATACTTATCGAGGGTGTACCGGGCCTGGCCAAAACCAGTGCGGTCAAGGCCCTGGCAGACACGGTTCATGCCGATTTCAAACGCATCCAGTTCACTCCCGACCTGCTGCCGGCCGACCTGGTGGGAACGGAGATCTACCGCCCCAAGACCGGTGACTTCAGCATTAAAAAAGGACCGCTGTTCAACAACATCATCCTGGCCGACGAAATCAACCGGGCCCCCTCCAAGGTTCAATCGGCGCTTTTGGAAGCCATGCAGGAACGCCAGGTCACCATCGGCGACACCACCTTCCCGCTGGCCGACCCTTTTTTGGTCATGGCCACCCAGAATCCCATCGAGCAGGAGGGCACCTACCCGCTGCCCGAAGCCCAGGTGGACCGCTTCATGCTCAAGCTTCTCATCGACTACCCGGACAAGATCCAAGAAAAGGAGATCATGAAGCGGGTCGGCTTTGATGTCCCGGAAGCCGTTCAGCCGGTGCTGAACCCGCAGGAAATCAAGGCCATCGGCGGATTGATCAACAGCGTCTACATGGACGAAAAGCTCAAAGACTACATCGTGGACCTGGTTTTTGCCACACGCAACCCCGCAGCTTACCATGTCGATGTCGCGCATTACATCCAGTTCGGGGCCTCGCCCCGGGCCACCATCTTCCTGAGCTTGGCCGCCCGGGCCTACGCCTTTTTACAGGGCCGTGCCTACGTAACGCCCCAGGATGTGAAGACCATTGCCCCGGCCGTGCTGCGCCATCGGATTTTGCTGACCTATGAAGCCGAGGCAGAGGACATCGACACGGATCAAATTATCGGCCGCATCTTTGATTCGGTGGAAGTACCGTAAGTTCGGGGTTGGGGTTCAAAAAAGTTACCGGTCTTGGTGTAAATAAAAACGATAATCATCCTGCAATTGGTATTTTCGAGCGCCGGCGACAATCATGCTCTCTCCGGAAATCATAAAGAAAATCAAGAAAGTCCATATCAAAACCGGCCGCATGGTCAACACGCTGATGGCCGGACAATACCGATCGGTGTTTCGGGGCGCGGGCATCGAGTTTGAAGAGGTGCGTGAGTACACGCCTGGAGACGACGTGAAAAGCATTGACTGGAAGGTCTCGGCCCGCATGGGCAAACCCTTTATCAAGCGCTATCGAGAAGAGCGGGAGCAGGTGGTCATGCTGCTCGTAGACATGAGCGGCTCCGGGCGCTTCGGCACCACGCAGCGTGTCAAGCGGGAGACCGCCGCGGAGATTGCCGCCATCCTGGCCTTCAATGCCATCCGCAACAACGATAAGGCCGGCGCCATTCTCTTCACCGACCAGGTGGAGCGCTATATCCCTCCCAAAAAAGGATCGGCCCACGTGTGGCGGCTGATCCGCGAAATTTTCACCTTCCAGCCTGAGCACACCGGGACCGATATCGTCGAAGCGGTGGATTTTCTGGCCAGGGTCTGCCGCAAACGCAGCGTGGCGTTTCTGGTTTCCGATTTTCTGACCGAGGATTTCGGCCGGAAGATCACCTTGAGGATACGATCGGCCGCGAGGAAACACGAACTGATCAGCGTCATGGTCACCGATCCCGGAGAATTTCGGCTGCCCGGAGGGGGTATCATTGCCCTTCAGGACCTGGAAACCGGGGCCATACGTTACCTGGACGCCTCGGACCGGACTACCCGTGAACGCTTCCAGGCCAGCCGCCAGGCGGTTCACGAGCAAATTTTACAGAGCCACAAGGCCATGGACATGGACTGTATCGAAATGCCGACTGACGGCGATGCAGCAGATACCCTGGTACGCTATTTCAGGCTCCGGGAACGGCGGCGGCGATGATGATCGCATTTAAGATACCGATATGGGACTGCATTATCGGTCGACGCTGTATTTCCAATGCCGCTTCCTCCCTCTGGCCTTGCCGAAAACACGACCTTCAGCGCTATCTGACCGGGATGGTCTTCTTTCTGTTGATGTTCCTTCAAGTGCCTCAGTTGATGGGTGAGGAAACAGCGGCCCCTGCCGGCCCGCTGACAGCAACTGAATCGCCCCCCCCAAATGTCCCGGCGCCCATGACCGACATCCATGACATCCAGCCACCGGTATCAGTGGGCATCGATGCACCCTGGCTGATCCCTGTGCTGCTGGGCCTTGCCGCAGCGGCAATTCTGGCAGCAGGCTGGTGGTCCTGGAATAAACACAAAAAGAACCGAACCATTGAAACCATCGTACCCGAGTTGCCCCCGGAAATGACAGCCATGCAGGCGTTAGACCAGATTGCCGATGTACAAAAGCTTGACGGCAAAGCCTTTTACTTCCGCCTTTCAGCCATCCTGCGGCAATATGTTTTCGGACGCTTCGCGGTGGGGGCGCCGGAGATGACCACCGAGGAGTTCATCCCCTGCATCGATCGGTTGAATATGGACAAACGCCTGGCCCGGCGTCTGAAAGGCCTTTGCCGGAACATGGACCCGGTCAAGTTCGGCAGCGAAAGGGCGGTCGAAAAACAGATGGAAACGGATCTGATGTTTGCGCGGGAATTTGTGCGCAAGACCACTTTGGCGGACGAAGAGGAAAATAAGGGAGAACAACATATGATGCTCCCCCTAGACGATGGAAAAGCCAAAAAACAAATCCCAACTGTCAAATAAATCCCAAATCACCATATCCAAAAGGAAAACATGATCTTTGCATGCTCTGGTTTGGAATTTGAGGTTTGGCTGTTGTGAATTATTTGAGGTTTGAATATTGATTATTGTGATTTAATACGCCTATGTTTCGCTTCGCGTCCCCCTATTTTTTCCTGCTCCTGCTGCTGCTGCCGGCAATGGTGTGGTACCGCTACCGGCGGCACCGAACGCCCACCATGGCCAGCAGTGCCCTGTTCCCCGCCGCAGACATCCCGTCATCACCGGCCCTGCGGCTGCACCGCCTGGTGCCGGCCATCAAATACACGGTACTTTGCCTCATGGTGGTGGCCTTGGCCCGGCCCCAGTGGGGTATCGAGCGCACCGAAGTGCTCACCAAAGGCATCAATATCGTGTTGGCCCTGGACCTTTCCGAAAGCATGGCCGCCCTCGATTTCAAGAAAGACGGACGCGTGGTCAACCGGCTGGAGGCCGTCAAAGGGGTGGTGCAGGAATTTGTTGCCAAACGCAGCGGTGACCGCATCGGCATGGTGGTCTTCGGCAGCCACGCCTACACGCAGCTGCCCCTGACCCGCGACTACAACACCATGGTCAGCATTCTGGACCGCCTGGCGATCGGCGCCGCGGGCAAAAGTACAGCCATCGGTGATGCCATCGGCATCTCTTTGAAACGGCTGGCCGACATCGAGAGCAAATCCAACATCATCATCCTGCTCACCGATGGCCAGAGCAATGCCGGTGAATTGTCGCCGGACACCGCCACTGAAATCGCCGTGCAGAAAGGGGTTAAAATCTACACCATCGGTGTCGGCACGCGGGGAAAAGCACCGTATCTCGTCAATGACCCCCTGTTCGGCGAACGCTATGTGTACCAGCAGGTGAATATCGACGAAGATGTGCTGCGGGCAATTGCCGACAAAACCGGGGGGCTCTACTTCCGGGCCGAAAACCTGGAGGGCCTGCAACGGATCTATGACACCATCGACGCCATGGAGACCACCGCCGTCAAGGTCGACATCTTTGCCGAATACAACGAGATCTACCCCTGGCTGTTGATTCCAGCCTTGATGATGCTGCCCCTTTACGTAATCTTGCGCAGTACGAGATACTTGATCATTCCATGACTTTTTTATGGCCATGACTTTTTTCAGGACCGAAATGCTGTTTTTCATCTGGACCGTGCCGGTATTGTTTCTGGTGGTCGTCTACGGGATGCACCGGCGGCGCGAAATCATGCGCCGCTTCTCTTCCCCCCACGGCCTCGACGCGATCGCCCCGGACACGATTGGCGGGCGGCGGTGGGTCAAAACATCCCTGCTCTTGGGCACGGTGCTCTTCACCGCCGTGGCCCTGGCCGGACCCAAATACGGCTACCGCTGGCAGGAAATCCGCCAGCAGGGGGTGGACATCATCATCGCCCTGGACTGCTCGCGCTCCATGACCGCCGCCGACATCCCGCCCACCCGCCTGGAGCGTGCCAAGCGAGAAGTGTTCGACCTGCTGGCCATGCTGCAAGGTGACCGCGTGGGATTGGTGGCTTTTGCCGGCACCGCCTTCCTGCAATGTCCATTGACGTTGGATTACGACGCCTTCAATCTGTTTTTGAATGCCCTGTCGCCAGATTTTCTCCCGGTAGGCGGCACCGACATCACCGGGGCGTTGGCCACGGCCCAGAACAGTTTCGATCCGAAAAGTGCTTCGGATAAAGCGGTGATCCTCATCACCGACGGTGAAAACACGGGCGACGGCGAGCCATTGAAGGCGGCCGAGGCATTAAAAGAAAAGAAAATCAAACTGTTCTGCATCGGTGTGGGCGGCAGCGATGGGGTGCCCATTCCCGAGCCCGCCGGCGGCTTTAAAAAAGATCGTGCCGGGCAGATTGTGCTCTCCCGTCTGGATGAAAACACCCTCAAAAAAATGGCTGTCATCACCGGCGGCACCTACGTGCGCTCCGTCGCCGGGGACATGGATCTGGACGCCATCTACACCGATGAAATCCGCCGGACGATGGAGGCGCAGACCGTCTCTTCGGGACGCAAGCAGGTGTGGGAGGATCGTTTTCAGTGGCCCCTGTCCCTGGCGTTGCTCTGCCTGCTGGCCGAACTGATGCTGCCCGTGAGGCGCAAAACCATGGTGTCGGTACTGCTGGGAACCCTCTTGGTGCTTCCATCGGCTCCGGCTCGGGCCAACGATACCCGCCAGGGGATCAAGGCCTACGCGGCGGGTGAATATGAAAAAGCCCTCAAGCATTTTACCGATGCCCAGCTGGATGCACCGGACAAGCCTGAATCCCTTTACAACGTAGCCGATGCTTACTATAAAACCGGCAACTTCGATGCTGCGGTCGAACACTACGAAAAGGTGCTGGAGACTCATGACAACGCCCTCAAGCAGAAAGCCCTTTACAACCTGGGCAACGCCGAATTCCGGCGTGGCAATCTCAAGAACGCCATCGGCCACTACGAGGCGGCGCTGGCCATGGATCCGGACGACCGACTGACCAAAGAGAACCTGGCGTTCGTCAAAAAGGCGCTGGAACAGCAACAGACGCAACAACAGTCGGATGACAGCCAGCGGGACAAGAAAGACCGGGAACAGAATCAGGACAAACAGGGCCAAGAACAGCTATCTCCATCCCAAGGAGAACAGGATCGCAAGCAACAGGAAGATCATCAGGCACCGGAACGTCCCTCTGATGGTCAGCAGGACCAAAAGCGGCCTAAATTCGGGGATGAGATGGATCAGGAACGGCAATCGGATCAGTCCGGCGCAGTTCAGCCCAATGAACCCAAAGACGATCAACGTACCGCCGCCTCATCCCGGCAGGCCCGACCAGGAGAACAAAACGGTGATCCAGGGCAGGCCGAACGGATGCTCAACCGCCTGCAGGATCAGCCGGGGCGGGCCCTGATGCCTGCCACCGGTCGGCAACGGGTGGAGAAGGACTGGTAATGGTCAGACACCTGGTCATGGCGATGGCACTGTTTCTCGCGTCGACGGCAACCGCCGATGCCGCCACCGTGCGCGCCGTGGTGGACCGCAACCAGGTTGCCGTGGGAGCGTCAATCAGCCTGCAGCTCACCATCGACGGTGGCGATGGCGAGGCCGATCTGTCTGGCCTGACGGACTTCAAGACCGTCTCCCGAGGATCCACCAGCAGTTTCCAGATGATCAACGGCCGCACCTCCCGGCAGATGATCTATAATTATGTCTTGATTCCCTTGAAAGCCGGAGACCTGACTATCCCGGCCATCCCGGTGACGATCGACGGCAAGATTCATTATACGGCCCCCATCGGCATCACGATTTCCAGGGAGCCCCCGGCCGACAGCGGCCGGCGCGATGTGTATGTAACTGCCGAGGTGTCGGAAACGGCACCGTGGGTCGGTCAGCCGTTCTCCTATACCTTCCGGCTTTTCAACGCCGTCCAGGTAACCGACGCCAAGTTCCAGGCCCCGGAATTTAGCGGGTTCACTGCCGAGGAGCTGGAGGACCGTAAATCCCATCGCACGGTGGTTAACGGCCGGGAATTCATTGTAACGGAAGTGTTTTTTATCCTGGTTCCAATGAAGACCGGTGCCTTGAAGATCGAGCCGGCGGTACTTCAGGTGGACATTCCGCAGCGCACCCGTCAGCCACGGCCCTTCTCCGGATTGGACGCATTTTTCGGGCGCAGCCAAATGACCACCCGCATCCTGGAAACCGACCCCATTGCGGTCCAGGTAAAAGATCTGCCACCCAGGCCGCCGGGGACGGCTTTCTCCGGTCTGGTGGGCCGGTTCGAAATTTCCGCCAGCCTGGACAAAACGACCATCCAGGTCGGCGACTCAACCACACTGGCCGTCACCATCAGCGGCAGCGGAAACATCATGGACGCCCAGGCGCCGGTCATTCCCGCGCCGACCGAATTCAAGGCCTATGCCGACAATCCCGAAACGCAAATCCAACCGGGCCCGCAAGGCTACTCGGGAAACAAAATTTTCCGTACGGCCCTGGTCCCCGTCCAGCCGGGCCAATATCGCATCGACCCCATCGTGTTGACCTATTTCGACGTGGAATCCGGGGAATACCACGACATCGCGACATCGCCCTTCGATCTCACCGTGTCACCTTCCGAGGCGGCGGCGGCCGACATCGATGTGTTTCGAGGCTCTCCCGCGCAGGCCCCCTCCATAAAAAAACAAGTTGAGTTTACCGGGCGGGATATTCTCCCGTTGAAAGAGGGACTGGATACCCTGAAAGCCCAAAAATCCATGCCGCCCAAGTGGTTCGGCCTTTTCATGGTGATACCGGTAGTACTGTTTCTGGCTGTCAGAACCGTCATGCAGATGGCCCAGAAGGACGACTCACCGGGCCGAATCATGGCGGGTCGATCCAAAGCGGCGCTTAAATCCGCCGCATCCGCCGACACCACGGATGCCGACTTTCTTTCGGCCCTTTACCGGGCCCTGGTGTCGGCCATTCTCGGCCGGCAGGGCATGATGGGCACATCCCTCACCTGGTCGGAAGCCAGCGATCAGCTGCTGGAAATCGGGTGGAATGCAGAAGATGCCACCGCCACAGCGCGGCTCCTGGAGGAGATCGAATCCTTCAACTACTCCGGCGGCAATCTGGACCCGCGACAACGCGTGGATCTGCTGGAAAAGACCCGGCACGCGGTGAGGAGACTGTCCCCATGAAAGCGTGGTTGCTCTGTACCGGAATCCTTGTGCTGCTCCTGGCGGTTGCCGCCACTGCCCCGGCAACCCAGGACGCCCGAACCTTCATGGATGGCACCGAAGCTTACCTCAAGGGGGACTGGCCGGCGGCCATCACCGCCTTTGAAAGCCTCGCCGACAGCGGGGTGGACAACGGCAAGCTCTTCTACGATCTGGGCAACGCCTATTTGAAAAACGACGACCTGGGCCGTGCCTTGCTGTGGTATGAACGGGCCTTGAAACGCATTCCGGACGACCCGGACCTGCGCTTCAATTACGACTACGCATTGACCCTGACCAAGGATGAACGCGGCCAAAAGGAATCACCCCTGCTGCGCATCCTCTTTTTCTGGAAATACCAGTTGAGCCCTTCAACCGTCCGCTGGTTGGCCATCTTCCTCAATGGGGCCCTGTGGATTGCGCTCTCGGTTTTAATCATTCGCAAAAAACGCCTCCTGCGCCCCGCGGTCATTCTGGTCGCCGCCGCCACCCTGCTTTTCAGCGCCACGGCCATCTACAATTATGTCGAAGCCATTCATGTGAGGTATGCCGTGATTCTTCCCGAACAGGTGGCCGTTCGTTCCGGATTCACCGATAGCGCCACCCAGCTCTTCGTCCTGCATGCCGGCACCCGCGTCCGTATCACCCGCCAAACCGACACACACCTGCTCATCCGCTACACCGCGGACAAGATCGGCTGGGTGAAACAATCGGACGTCGGGATGATCTGATTGCCGCCCATCTTCCTTCGGGCAAAAATAAGTTGGCCTGCTTATGCCCAACGCTGCCGCCAAAACTTTTTTCCTGTCAGCCCTTGCAAAGGACCACCCAATGCAATAAACTTGCATTGATACTTTTTTCGCAGACAATCCAATCATGGCCATGCAGATAAGGTTGGCGATGAAAAACACGCCAGTATCGATTGTATTTGTTTTCATAATGATATACGGGTTTGCTGCCAGCGGGTGGGCGGCGGAACGGGTTCCCGTGTTCGTCAGCATCGTCCCCCAAGCCTACTTCGTGCAACAAATTGGCAAAGATCTCGTCGATGTGCAGGTGCTGGTGGAGCCCGGCGCCGACCCGCACACCTATGAACCCAAACCGCAGCAAATGGTGGCCTTGTCCAAGGCGGCGCTATACTTTGCCGTCGGCATCGAGTTTGAAACCGCGAAATTGGCAAAAATTACCGCCGTAAACCCGCGCATGCAGGTGGTTCACACCGATCATGGCATCATGAAATTTCCCATGGCAGACACCGACCACCATCAAGCAAAAGATGAGCATGGGAATGGCGTTCACCACCAAGCGGGGCTCGATCCGCACATCTGGCTCTCACCCCCCCTGGTGATGCTGCAGGCCCGGTCGATCCTTGCGGCCCTTCAAGCCGTCGACCCGGCCCATCGTTCGGTCTACGAAGCCAATTACCGGGCATTTGTACTGGATCTCGTCGATCTGGATGCCCAATTGAGAGCCACTTTCGACGGGTTGAAGGGCGCCTCCTTCATGGTGTTGCACCCCTCCTGGGGAACCTTCGCCCACACTTACGGACTGAAGCAGGTGCCCATCGAAATCGACGGCAAGAGCCCCAAACCCGCGCAACTCGGAAAACTGATCGAACGGGCGCAGTCCGATGGAATCACGGTGGTTTTCGTTCAGCCCCAGTTTTCTTCAAAAAGTGCTCAGCAGATCGCCAAAGCGATCGACGGGCGGGTCGTCGTTGTCGATCCGCTGGCCGGAGATTGGGCAAACAATTTGCGTCTGGTGGCCCAGGAAATCAAACATGCATTCGAATGATTCCACACGCAGCGACCCCATCATCCAAATCGCGGATCTAGACTTTGCCTACAACGGGCAGCGCGTGCTCGAGGAGGTCAATCTGGAGGTCTGGGAAGGGGATTTCATCGCCATGATCGGTCCCAATGGCGGCGGCAAAACCACGTTGCTCAGGCTTATGCTGGGACTGCTCAAGCCCGGTCGAGGCAGAATCCGGGTCATGGGAAAACCGGCAACGCATGTCTCCCATCATATCGGTTATGTACCCCAGGACGTTCACATCAACCGCAGCTTTCCCATTACGGCGCTGGACGTGGTTCTCATGGGCAAGCTGGCGCCTGGAAAACGATGGTCCAAAAAAAACGATCAGGACCGCCGAGATGCCCTCAACGCCCTGGAACGGATCGATATGGCAGGCTATGCGCACCGGCGCATCGGTGAACTGTCCGGCGGTCAACGCCAGCGCGTCTTCATCGCCCGGGCCCTGGTCACCCGGCCCCGCCTGCTGCTGCTGGACGAACCCACGGCAAGCATCGATTCCAAAGGGCAGTCGGAATTTTTCAGGCTGCTCAAGCGGTTGAACGAGGACGTCACGATTATTGTGGTCAGCCATGATCTGTTGGTCATCTCGACCTACGTCAAGTCGGTGGCCTGTGTGAACCGTCGACTGCACTACCACCGCCAGGCCGAAATCACCGGGGACATGCTCGAAACCATGTACCCGTGCACCGTTGAAGAGGTCTGCCCGGTGGAACTGGTCACCCACGGCCACCTGCCCCACCGGGTGCTGCAGCACCACAAGGAATGATCGATGATCGAGGCCCTGCAGTTCGAATTCATGCGCAACGCACTGGCCGCTGGTCTGCTGGCCAGCATCATCTGCGGCATCATGGGCACATTGGTGGTGGTCAACCGCATCGTTTTTCTCTCCGGTGGCATCGCCCACGCCGCCTACGGCGGCATTGGCCTGGCCTTTTACTTCGGCTGGCCCTACCTGGCTGGCACCCTTGGATTTTCATTGGGCGCGGCCATGGTGATGGCCGCCGTCACCCTGAGGGCACGGCACCGGGCCGACACGATTATCGGCGTCATCTGGGCCCTGGGCATGGCCTGCGGCATCATCCTGATCGACCTGAGCCCCGGTTACAACGTGGATCTGATGAGCTACCTGTTCGGCAGCATCCTGACCGTACCGGACAGCGACCTGTGGATCATGACGGCCATGGGCCTTTGCATCGTGGCCCTGGTGGCGGTCTACTATAAAGACCTGCTGGCGCTCTCCTACGACGAGGAGTTCGCCCGCATTCGCGGGGTGCCGGTGACCGCCCTGTATTTTCTGCTCATCGGCATGCTGGCCGTAACCGTGGTGATGGTGATCCAGGTGGTGGGACTGATTCTGGTGATCGCGCTGTTGACCATTCCTCCCTTTATCATGGAAAAACACGCCCGGTCTCTGCTGCAGATGATGATCGGGTCCAGTGTATTGGGTGTTGTGTTTACGGTTGCCGGGCTGTGGATCTCCTACGCCTTTGACCTTACCTCGGGAGCATCCATCATCATGGTGGCCGGCCTCTTTTTTTTCCTGAGCGTGTTGGTTGAACGGCTGATCCCTGGCCAAAAAAAATCCGCGACGGCGCCGGAAAAAATTGCTGTGGATCCGCAGAGGAGCTGACATGTGCAATCAATGCAACTACGAGAACCTGCTGAACGCCGCTCGTCTGGATCCAACCGACAACCGGCTTCGTGTTCTCGAAGTCATCGGCAGCAACAGCTACCCCCTGTCCGCCACGGATATTTTCAACACCTTGGAACGAAGCGGCAGCATCAACCGGGTCACCGTCTACCGTATCCTGGATCTTCTGGTGGATCACGAACTGGTCGATCGCATCAGCACCGGCGGCCGGGCTTTTTACTATGGCATGGCCCCCAATGCGAACCACCACCCCCATCCCCATTTTTACTGCAAGCGCTGCGGCCAGATGGACTGTTTGACGCCGGACAGCCTAAATGTGGACAGCGGCGACCTGTGGAAGACCTTTCCCGGCCGCATCGACAAGGTTGAAGTCCGCGTGGACGGCATCTGCAAGAACTGCATGAAATAGATGAATCCTCTTGCTTCCCCCAATCCAACCGGGTTGCGCCATGGTCACCATGGAACCCCTTCGCCCCCCACCGCCCGTCTGTTCGTCTTCGTTCAATTTGGATTTATTGCTGCGCTGCTCGGCCTGTTTGTTTTTTTCCGCCACACGACTGAATTCGCCACATTGAGCATCACTTTCGTTTCCATCTTTCTGGAAGCCCTGCCCTTCATGCTGCTGGGCGCAGCCATCGGCGGGTTCATTGAAGTCTTTGTTTCCAAAACCGTGATCACGCGTATCGTTCCGGCCCGCCGCCTGCCGGCCATTCTTTTGACCGCCTCCCTCGGCATCGTTTTTCCGGTATGTGAGTGCGCCATCGTACCCGTAGTGCGCCGGCTTTTCAACAAAGGGCTGCCCTTGGGCGCCGGTATCGCCTTTTTATTGGGCGGCCCCATCGTCAATCCCCTGGTGGCCCTTTCCACGGCCGTAGCTTATGGGAACGATCCGGCCATCGCCGGATATCGACTGGCATTCGGCTATCTGATTGCGGTGGTCATGGGTTTGCTGATCGATCGATTCTTCTCACGGACAACGGCCCTGGTTGAATTGCCCGAGGAAAATACCGGGCCAACGGATGACGGTTGCAGTCAACTGCCGGCGTCAACCGGAATTACAACTCAAATAGGCCGGGCGCTCAGCCACGGGGCGTCTGATTTTATTGATGTCGGCCGATTTCTGGTGTTTGGCGCGTTCGCTGCCGGTGTGCTCCAGGCACTGGTGGCCCGTGGCGACCTGGTCGGTTTGTTCGGATCGCTGCCCCTGTCCGTTCTGGCCATGATGACCCTGGCACTGCTACTGAGCCTGTGCAGCGAAGCCGATGCCTTCGTGGCGGCATCATTTCGCACCACATTGCCCCTGACCGCCCAGATGGCCTTTATGGTGCTGGGTCCCATGCTCGACCTGAAACTGGCCGCCATGTATTTCAGGGTCTTCAAAAAAAGACTGATCCTGGTCATGTCCCTCTTGACCATCGTCACCGTTTTTCTATGCATGATGACCGCCGCGTGGGTGGCCAAATGACCCGGATGGTAAAAACGGCGGCAGGTTTGATCGGCCACTATCTTGATGCGCTTCTTTTTGGCCTCTGGCTGGGAATGCTGTGCTGGTTGATGCTGACCGACACCGACAAAGCCTTTCTTCACCCGCGGTTCCGGCTCTTTCTGGTGGGTGGCGGCATTTTGCTGGCAGCTTTTATGATGGCACGCCTCTTAGGTCCGCAACCGCGGCGCACCGGCTGGCCGTTGACAGATGCCATTGCCCGGGTGCTCCTGCTCATGGCGCCGCTTCTCTTCCTGACCGCGGTTGCCGGCCAGGGAATGGGCGCCCATGCACTGACGAAGAAATATTCGGGCATGGAGCAGCAAACCCTTTCCCGCATGCTCGAACGCGGAAAAAACCAATCTGAAATAGGGGAACACAAACGCGATCTGTCCCTGCTGGAGATCGCCCGGCGGATGAAGCAGATGGATGGCAGGCGGGTGATCACCGAGGGCCTGGTCTACCGCCCCGCCATCATGCCGGAAAATTACCTCACGCTTTTCCGCTTCGCCATCTTCTGCTGTGCGGCAGACGCGCTGCCGGTGTGGGTGTTTGTGGAAAAGGACGGTGTTGCGGCGTTTGAGGATGAAGCCTGGATCCGGGTGGAGGGAACCGTCCGGATCGTCAATTTCAACGGCACCGATGTGCCGGTCATCAAAGCTGACACCATCGTTAAAACAGCGGCCCCGGCCCCTGGCAAACAGTACCTGTTTTTCTAACAGCCAGTCAGGGCACCCGGCTTGACTCACTGGAGACTGAAGCCCTATACTTTCATAAGCCATTTATTTTTTACGAAGCACCTCCATGCTGATCAATACTTCCACTTCCTGACCGACGACACCCATCTTGACATATTTGCCGCTTCCCACGTTATATGCCAAGCGGTCGAGGGTCATTCGGGCCTCGAAACCGGCTACTTCGAGTTTATTGTCAAACGGAAAATCCTTTTTGCCGAAGAATATGAATGGCACCGATAGCTCTTTGCTAACATCCTTGATCGTCAACGTACCGTCGACGGTGTACTGATTGTCTTTGACGTGCTTAATCGCCCGACTCTTAAAGGACATGGTCGGATATTTCTTGGAATCAAAGAAATCTTCGGAGTTGAGGTGTCTGTCCCGCTTGCTGTTATTGGTATTGACGCTGTCTATCTCGACCTCGAAATCGAAGCGGCTGTTTGCCAGGTCATCGGGTGAGAACATCACGGTGCCTTCGTATTTATCGAAATGTCCTCTCACAGTAGAATAGATATGATCAATACTGAAATAAAAGCCCGTGTGATCAAAATCCAAATCTCCATTCGGGTGCGGCTGCATGTGCGGGTGAAAGAACTAAAATGGCAGCCAAAATTAATAGCGCGTGTTTGATGGTCTTTTTCATGATTGTCCTCCAGTGTGTGGGTACGAATATGGCCGACGAGCGGCCCGGCTCTGTATGGTTGAGAAGGTTCTCGAACGCAGGGCCTAAAAACCGAACGCTTCCGTGAAAATTGAGCGTGCCGGAAAGCCGAGGGCCTTCAGGTCTGCTTTTACCTCAATCATCATTTTTGGTGGTCCACAGATAAATACTGCCGAATCGCGACTGTTGTGACCGACCAATCGCTTCAGTGCTTGCCGGTCCAGTCGCGCAGCCCGTTTTCCAGTCTTTGTATCGAGGGTGAAAACAGAAATATGACGCAAACCTGCCAACCTATCCGATAAATCGTCCATCTCATCGGCATAAACGACCCGCTCCGGGCTGCGATTGGCCCAAATCAGCGTGACCGGGCGCGGGTCGCGCTGGTCGGCCATGAACCGCAACATGCTGAGCATGGGGGTGATGCCGATTCCGCCGGCGATCATGATCATCTCCCGATCGGGCGTGGTGAACAGATGACCGAACCGCCCGAAAGGCCCTTGAATCCGCACCTGATCGCCCCTGGAAAGATGCGCTATGGTTCGGGTCCAGTCGCCGCTGGCGCGGATGGTGAACTGCAGCGTCCCGGGCCGGCTTGGCGTGGATGAAAGGGTGAAGGGATGGGGCTCCCTGCTGACATGTTTCGATCTGAAGGAGACCAAGGCGAATTGACCGGGCGCATAACCGAAGACGGTCGGGTTCGACGGCGTCAATTCAACGCAGGTGCAATCGACTCCCATCTGTTCGACGCGGGCAACCGTGTAGGCGCGGCTGCGCCACAACCAACCCGTTCGAATCCACAGCAACACCAGCAAAAATAAACCAGCGGCGATCAGCACAGCCGTGCGTGGCAGGCCCTCAGTGTCGAATGTTTCGCTGACGTACAACACATGGATGATCAGGAGAGCGGCAGCCAGCAACCCTGCAACGCGATGAAAACGCATCCAGCTGTGAAAGACGATCTTCAACCGCTTTCGCCATTGGCTGGCGACAAATTGCAGCACAATCAGGGATAGCAACGCCACACCGATCCATTCGGGCCAGTAGCGCATCTCCAGAGGGATCAGCAGCCTGTCCTCCGGGATCGATACGCACACCGGGTGCAGCAGGGCCATAAAGGCGATGATCCATGCATGGTAACGGTGTTGGCGGACCAGTCCGGGCAGTGAAAACAGGCGATCGAGCAATTTGAGTCGCCCGGCCAGGAGCAGTTGAAGCAGCAACAGCAGTCCGGCGAAGATACCCAGCATCTTGCCCGCGCGCAAAAGGCTCTTGTCGACGCCAAATTTGTACCACATGGACGGCGATTCGAAGCGAAAGGGGATGGACAACGCACCGGCCGTCAGCAACAGAAACAAGAAGACGATAGACCCGATCAGAAAGTAACGAATTCCGGGGGAGAGAATGGTGCCAACCGAGACGGAATCGCCTGAAGAACGGTTGTTTTGCATCGGTTCGGCCCCTTTAATCTGAGTGGGGATGCTCGCCCTGTAGCATTCCCACGTACCGTTGATCGTGTGTTTCACCATTCATTTGGGTTGAATCTGGCATATGTTTATTGCAGTATTATGGCAATTTGCCAACTACTTTATCAAGACCGACGCCTTCGCCAAGCCAAAATGTTTCCATGAACCGTTATGCAGGACGGGTTTGCATTGAAGCATCAAGCTCAGCGTTGGCATGGATGGACACACGCATCCATCGGTACAGCCAAAACTGTGCTACCGCTGGTTTAGGCGGGGTAACGGGTTGGCGGCAATGATCCGAATGGGTTTCAGGTTCCTAAATAACCCTCTGATGGAACACCTGATCACAATGAGGCCCGTATCTGGAAACCGCCATCTGCAGCGCCGGGTCACCGGCGTGCTCGTCGTTCAATGGATGGCGCTGACGGGACTCTTCGGGCTTTTGGGCTTTCTGGTCGCACCTCTACAGGGGCTCCAGGGATGGCTGGCGGCAGCGCCGGTCTTGGGCGTTGTCCATTGGGTGTTGTGGAAGCATCTGGCCGCTCATTCACCACCGGTTCACCACCGATCATTCTTCGGTTTGGGGGTCGCCAACATGATCACCATCGCCAGGGGATGGCTGATCAGCGTGCTGGCTGGCATCGTCCTCATCGCTGCGGGAAAACCCGGTGAGGCTGACTGGATCATTTGGCTCCCGGCACTGTGTTACCTGGCCATCGGATGTGGTGATTTCATCGATGGCCTGGTGGCGCGTCTGACCCGCACCGAATCGCTGCTGGGCAAACGGTTGGACATATCCATGGACGCTCTGGGACTGCTGGTCGCCTCGGCGGCGGCCGTCTTCCTGAAGCGCTTGCCGCCGGCCTTCCTGCTGGTCGGACTGAGCTACTACCTTTTTCATTTAGGGCTGACCCATCGCCGCTTTCGGGGAAAAATCGTTCGGCCGCTGACGGATAGACCGTTTGGAAGGGCCATGGCCGGCGTACACATGGGTTTTGTCGGGTTGGCACTCATACCGGCATTTTCGGAAACGCTGCTGAAACATGCAGCCATGCTGTTCATGCTGCCGTTCCTTTTGGGGTTTGTCTGGGATTGGCTGGTGGTGACAGGCCGTCTCGGGGATGAAGCGGCCGACCGCTGGGGTTTGCTTTTTCTACGATCCGGCACCGTCGTTGCGGGTGCGGCCAGGCTGGTTATTCTGCTGGCGGGTATCCCTGCATGGTACGCCGTTTTTGCGATCCGGCCGTCAGGCGCAGTGGTCTGGGTCGTATTGTGGTGCATGATGGCCTCCGGGTGGCTGGGTCGATCAGCGGCCGTGGCCGGGGCGGTCATCGCCGCCGCACTCCTGCCGCCCGCAACGCCCATCGCTCTGCAGTTGCTCGTTTTTGACTGCATGGTCGTGCTGATCATCACCGGAACGGGCCGCTGGTCGCTGTGGCGACCGGAAGATACCTTCTTTTTGGATAAAATCGCGTCGGACGGCACCGCCCCCAGACCGCTCGCCCGCTGAACGTTCCCGGACGATGTCGTCGCGGTTGTCCCTGCGATGGATCAGGCGCCGCCATCTGAGTGGCCTCTTACTGATCGCGGCCGCGGTCCTGTACTGGAGCGCTTCCAGGGACGTGTCGCTCAGCCGAGCGCTTTCGCCGTTGCTTCGCTGGCATGCCGGGCACCTGGCCGTGCTGTTCATCGTGAACGCTGCCATCATTTGGGCCATGAGCCTGCGCTGGCAGCTGATCCTTCGGCGCAGTGGATACCATATCGGTATTCAGGTATTGGCCGCTTATCGTGTGGGGGCCAATGCGATCAGTTACCTCACACCGGGCCCGCAATTCGGTGGGGAGCCGTTTCAAGTGGGCATGCTGATCCAACGGCACAATACGGTCGCCCAGGATGCAGCAGCCTCGGTCGCCGTGGACCGGCTGATTGAACTCTGCATCAATTGCATCATTCTGCTCGTCGGCCTGCTCTTTTTATTGCAGGCCCGACTTTTGGCCGCAACCGCATCCATAGACACCATCGCCGGTATCATGCTCCTCATCCTGCTGACAGGATCTATCCTCTTGGCCTTGGCGATCGGTAAAACGCCGCTCAGCTATTGGCTGGATGCCATTTGCAAAAGGTTTGGCAATCGCTCGGGGCTGGCCGGCGCGAGCACCTGGTTACAAACCGCCGAAAGACGCACCGGCGAAATGTTGCGGCAGCCCCCTCGTGTCCTGATGCTGTATGTCGGCGCCTCGCTGGTCCAATGGACATTCATGATCGGCGAATTTTGGCTGATCTATTTTGTCTGTGGATTGCCGCTGTCGCCCGTCCACTTAATCGGCGTTGTTCTGGCGGCCCGGCTGGCTTTCTTGCTGCCCCTGCCGGGGGCCTTGGGCGCTCTGGAAAGCAGCCAGGTGTTGATGTTGAGTACATTTGCGCTTGATCCGTCAATTGGTTTGTCGGTATGCTTGATCATGCGGGCTCGGGATCTACTGCTTGTCGGTGTGGGAACGGGTTTGGCGTGGTCGTGGTTGCACGCGAATTAAAAACGCCGTTCCGCTCCTTCATGATCCGGCTTAAAGGGCGAATCCAATGACATCCTCCTCCTCAATCAAGAGCATCGATGATCTTGATCGGCATCTGCAAGCGGTGCACACGGCCGGCAACCGTAACGGCCGCCCCTTTACGCTGGTTAGCTATGCCCAATGCCTCGACGGCAGTATCGCGACTATCGATCGCCGCCCCCTGGCCATCAGCGGACGCGCCTCCATGATGTTGACCCACCGGCTGCGCGCCTTGTTCGAGGGCATATTGATCGGGATCAACACCCTGCTGGCCGATAATCCGCGCTTAACGGTTCGCCTGGTGAACGGCACCAATCCCCAGCCGGTGGTCCTGGACACCCATCTTCGCACCCCGGCTTCCTGCCGGCTCGTTCAGCAAAACGATCGCGCCGTATGGCTGGCCGGCGCCGACAACCAATCGGAGGACCGACAGGCGGCTTTAACCCGCGCCGGGGCGGTCTGCCTGCCCTGTTCGCTAAACAGCAAGGGCCAAATCGACCTGCATGCACTGCTGCGAAAACTCCATGACCGCGGGGTCTGCAGTTTGATGGTTGAAGGCGGGGCCCAGGTGATCACCAGTTTCATTCGGGCAGGACTGGCGGACCTTTTTATCATCACCGTCTCACCGGCGTTCGTCGGTGGCCTCCAAGCAGTCGACGGCCGCTCGACCGCTCCCCTGCCCAAGCTGCCGTTAACCGACATCAATTACGAGCGCATGGATGACGATCTGATCGTTTGGGCCAAACCCGGCAACGTTGACAAATGAACCAGTATCGCCTGATATTCGAAAAACCGCGGCACACGACCATCGAACGCCGCACGGTACCCCAACCAGATGAGAACGAGCTGTTGGTGGCCAATCGCCTGTCCGCCATCAGTGCCGGTACCGAAATGCTCATCTTCGGTGGGCACTTTCCTGAGCAAATGGCCGTGGACACCAAGATCGCATCGCTGAAGGGAGTTTTTCAATATCCTCTCGCCTATGGCTATAGCAGTGTCGGTGAGGTGGTCGCCGCCGGGAACCCCGATAATGCCGAGTGGATCGGCAGACGCGTGTTCGCCTTTCATCCCCATGCCAGCCACTTCACAGCCGCCCCCGGCGCCCTGCTGCCATTGCCCGACGATATCTCCATCGATGACGCCGTTTTCCTGGCAAACATGGAGACGGCCGTAAACCTCATCATGGATGGACGGCCGCTGGTCGGCGAACGCGTTGCCGTCCTGGGTTTGGGAACCATCGGGCTGTTGGTGACCGCGCTGTTGAGCCGGTTTCCGCTCGACGCCGTGATGGGCATCGATTTCCACCGGATACGACGCGATGCCGCAGCCGATTTGGGTGCAACCGATCTATTTTCAGGCCAGGAGGCGGACCTGGCTGTCAAACCGGCGTCCATGACAGGGGAATCCGATAGCGATGGCCGGGCCGACCTGATTTACGAAGTGTCCGGCAACCCCGAGGCACTGAATGTCGCCCTTGCGCTGGCGGGCTATCACACCCGTCTGGTGATCGGATCCTGGTACGGCACCAAATCCACCGCCATCGAGCTGGGCGGCCCTTTTCATCGCAACCGCATCAGCGTTACCTCAAGCCAGGTGAGCACCATTGCGCCGGAACTCAGCGCCCGATGGACATCCCAAAGGCGCCTGCAGACAGCTTGGGCGATGCTGGCCCAGTGCCGCCCAGGCCGTTTGATCAGCCACCGATTTCAGATTCAAGAGGCCCAGGAGGCCTACGAACTGATCGCCCGGGCACCGCACGAAACATTGCAGGTGGTGTTGACCTACACCTAGCACTGTCGTCGACGAACCGTCATTCGTTCACGGCGCTCGTTCACAGCGCTGTTTGGAAACCATGGGAGGAAAACCATGTACAGTTTATCGCTTCAGCGTGATTTCATTGCCAGCCACTATTTGGTCGGCGGGGATTGGGGGCCGGAGAATGATCCCCACGCCCACCCGTACAGGGTCGATATTCGCCTCTCAGCCGAACGACTCGATCATCATGGCTACCTGATTGACCTGGATGAGCTCGAACAGATCATCGACGCTTGCGTGGACACCTATCGGGACCGCCTGTTGAACGATCTGCCGGAATTCGACCAGATCAACCCCAGCATCGAGCACTTCTGCCGGCGGTTTTTTGAGCGTTTCACCACGGCGCTGGGATACAAGCGGTTCCAGCGGGTGGTGGTCCGAATCTGGGAAAACGAGCAGGCCTGGGCCGCCTACGAGGAAACCTTTTAAGTGGTCGTTTGTGTGATCATTTACGGTTCTCTCGACACGCTCACCGGGGGATACCTGTATGATCGGCAATTGATCGAGCATTTCGAACGCAGTGGCCACAGCATGCATCTGTTGAGCCTTCCCCTGCGCCGGTATCCGCTACGCTTGGCCGACAACCTGACCCGCCGCCTGAAAGAGCGGCTTCATCGCGTAAACCCCGATCTGGTATTGCAGGATGAATTGTGCCACCCGTCGCTCATCGCTTTGAACAGGGGGCTGAAAACAGACCGAACCATGCCCATCGTGTCCGTTGTCCATCACCTGTATTGCAGGGAAAAGCGCTCGCCGCTGCTCAACCTCATCCCAAACTGGATTGAAAAGCGCTATCTCGACACGGTTGACGGTTTTGTCTTCAACTCCCGGACCACGTGTGATTCGGTGTTTACTCTCAGCCGGCCCCACCGCCCACACGTTATCGCGCCGCCGGGAGCCGATCGCTGGGGGACGCAGGCACTATCGCGCCCCAAACGGGCACCGTTCGAAGGGCCCTTGCGCCTGCTCTACGTAGGTCTCGTTATCCCCCGCAAGGGGCTACTACCCCTGATCGAGGCCTTGGCCCAGGTTCGCGGGCAAAATTGGCGACTCGACGTGGTGGGCAGTTTGCAGATGGATCATCGCTATGCAAACCGGTGCCGGAAGTTGAGCGCCAAGTTAGGCTTGGCGCCGCGTATCCGATATCGGGGCCAGATCGCGGACAGTGCCCTGAAGGACATCATGGCCGCAGCCCACCTGTTGTGCATGCCCTTCGCCTTCGAGGGATTTGGTATCACCACGGCGGAGGCCATGCGATGCGGTGTGCCGGTGATGGGGTCCACGGCCGGCGCCACCCAGGAGTTGATCACCCATGGTGTCAACGGCCTTCTTTTGGACCCCGGCGACATAGCGGGGGTCGCGGCGGCGCTGTCACAACTGGCTGCCGATCGAGAGCGGTTGCACGCCATGGGGCGGTCCGCATTTGAAAAGGCGCAGTCGCACCCGACCTGGCGGGCGTCCATGGGACTGGTCGAAGTGTTTGCGCGGCGAATGGCGCAACCCTGAGCCCCTGGTCATACTGATCCGGTAACGGCGCACATGGAGGAGAGTCGTGGCCATGCCGCTTCATACCGATTCACATCGCTACATCCGTTATCTGGCGGCAAAAAGAGAAATCGATGACCGTGCCCTGAGTCAATCGGTGTGGCGAAAACTCCGCCGCCGTCTGCGGCAGGCTGACCGGCGCGGGCCGCTTGCCGTGATCGAAATGGGTGGCGGCATCGGCACCATGTTCGACAGGGTCCTGGATTGGGCGCTGACGCCCCACCTGCGATACACCCTGATCGAGGCAAACCGCGATTACCTGGCCGAATTTGAATCCCGTCTAAAGCCTTTACCTTTCATCTCGACGGATTCGGAAAACCGATACCATGGGCAGGCCCCGTCTGGTGTCACGTTCACGCTGGAAATATCATGCGACGATATCTTCGCCGTAATTGACGATCCAAACATGTTTTTCAGATATGATCTGGTGATGGCCCATGCCGTTATGGACCTGGTCAACATACCGGAGACCCTGAACGGTTTTCAGCGATTGCTGAGACCCGGCGGCCTGCTCTATCTGACGCTCAATTACGACGGTGTAACCTATTTTCTACCGCAATGGGAGCCCGAATTCGAAGAGATGCTCGTATCCCGTTATCACCTTAGCATGGACAATCGCATCATCGGAGGCCGTTTCTCGGGATCGTCGCAAAGCGGGCGCCAATTAATTCTGCATCTATTGTCAGCCAAGCTCCCGTTGATCGCGGTGGGCAATTCGGACTGGATCGTTTTTCCCCAACACGGCGGTTACACGCGGGACGAGGCTTTCTTTCTCGAGATGATCATCCACACCATCCAGCGGCAGTCGCAGCAGGACGGTGCCGTCGATCAACACAAACTGGCCCAATGGGCAAAGCACCGCATCACCCAAATCACAGCCGGGGAGTTGATCTTTATGGCCCGCAACCTGGACATACTGTGCGGGTCGGCAGCGGGCAAGCAACCCCTGGTTCAAGATGGGGACTTGGGAAAATAATGCCGTATCGTAAATGGACTTTAAACCAGCGCGCTCAGCGCGGCGCGATGCTGTATTTGACCGTTTTTGCGGCCTGGTGTTTTTTGAACGTGTTTATCAATCTGAATTACCCAGCGCCCTCGCCTTCCCCCATGTTCCTTGTTCTACCGTCTCTGGAGGTGTGGGGCGCCTTGCTGTTGCTCAGCCTCATGCCCCGCATAACGCCCCCATTGGCCAAGGGTCTTTACATCTTACTGCTGATCCTTTTGCTTGCTATTAGGCTGTTTCGTGTGGGGGATGTCGTCGTGCCTGAATATTTCAACCGTCCCTTCAATTTGTACATCGACAGCGAATATGTTCCCGACCTTCTTCATCTGCTGTGGCATTCCTTTTCGGTCTGGACATTTTTCAGCATGGCAATCGTTTTTGTGATCGGTTTGGTGCTGGTATGCTGGGGGCTGTGGAGTATCGATTCGAACCATTCACAGGGCTTTCGGACAGGCTCGCCTCCGCCGCGCGTTCTGGGCCCTAACGGCCATCGAGGCCGTTTTGGTGCTGTCTTTCATCACGGGCTACTTCCCGGACAAGCTGCCGTCACCGTACACCACCTGTACTGCCCGCCTGGCGGAGGAAATACGGTTCATTGCGACCGTCGACGCCGTGAGGCATAAAACCAATTCACATATCAGGGAGGCGACGGCACATTCACGGCAATTCCAACAGCCGTTGGATCTTCTGGGTAATGCGGACGTCCATTTCTTTATCATCGAGTCCTATGGCCTTACCTTATATGATACCCCCCGGCATGCCGAACGCTTCCTTCCGATAGCAAAGGCCTTTGATGCGGCCATGGCGAGATCCGGTTTGAAAAATTATACAAGCGTCATGCAATCCCCGACTTTCGGCGGTGCTTCTTGGCTGGCCTTCGGAACTTTGGAAAGCGGTGTGTGGCTGCCGGATCAGCTGCACTACTATTACCTGTTGACCAGTTCTGTGGCCCCATTGGCAACGTATTTCAACCGTGCCGGTTACCGCAGTGTCTCCGTGATGCCGGGCACGACACTTGCCGTGGCCGGAGGGCGATTATTTCGGTTATTCCCGCCAATACTACGCCAAAGATTTCGACTACCGGGGCCCACCTTATGGCTGGTCGCCAATGCCCGATCAATATGCACTGCAAACCATCCATGCCAGGGAGGTCGAAAACCGCAACAAACCGCTGTTTATCCGATATGTACTGACCAGCACGCATGCACCTTTTCATCGACAGCCCCGCTATATCGAGGATTGGGACCGCATCGGCGACGGAAGTGTTTACCATCAGCAGGAACCGGTCACCTTCCCGAACAACTGGCCGGACTTGACCGAGTCCACCGAGGCCTATTTGACCGCCATGACTTATGAGTTTACGGTTCTACAAAACTACCTGGCCGCAAGCAGGGATGACGAGGCGCTATGGATTATATTGGGCGACCACCAGCCCAATGCACACATCACCGGACCGCTCAAAGACGCGCTGGTACCCGTTCACGTCATCAGCCGCAGCGAGCGTCTGCTGGAGCCCTTTCACCGAGCCGGCTACACACCCGGCATAATCCCAATCATGCCCCCCGAGCCGAAACGCATGGATACATTCTTGATTGCGTTTCTGTCGGCCTTCAGCAGTGAATAAACCTTCAGAATCGGGACGCTCGAAATGGTTTTCCAGCACCGGATCTCCCATCGACGGCATTGAATGGTCCAGAGGAGAAAACGAATCGCCGATCATGGCGGACGTGTGATATACACATTGACACACAAGCGCCGAATTGAAATATTCGATGCCTTTAAAGGCGGTTTCCTATCTTTTAAGTCTAAACGGACACATGTCATATGCTTCTCATCGTAGTGATCTATTTTGCCTGTGCCCTTTTGCTGACCATATACGGTATCAACGCCCATGTGCTGATTCACCTGTATAAACGCCGATACCCGCAGCGAAGGTTTTTGGACCAAAGGGTTCTCGACACGTTCTACGGCAAGCACCCGCCGTATGACGCCAATTCCGGCGCGGCAGTCAAGCTGCCTAAGGTCACGACGCAAGTGCCGGTTTTCAATGAGCTCAATGTGGCTGAACGGATCATCGATGCTGTGGCTGCCTTACAATATCCTGCCGGCCGCCATGAGATTCAGGTGCTGGATGATTCCACGGATGAATCCTATGACCTGATTTCAAAGAAGATCGGTTTGCTGCGTCGCCAGGGCATCGATATCCATCACATTCGTCGCAATGATCGCAGCGGGTTCAAAGCTGGGGCATTGCATTACGGTTTAGAATGCGCACGCGGTGACTTTGTGGCGATATTTGATGCGGATTTTATGCCCCCGCCCGATTTTTTGCTGCGGTCTATGCCGTTTTTCCTGACCGATTCCCGCTTGGGAATTGTCCAGGGACGGTGGGGTCATCTGAACGAAACCGAGAGCTGGATAACACGGCTCCAGGCGTTGGGCATCGACGGGCATTTTATGATCGAGCAAGGGGCGCGCAGCAGCTTCCCGCTTGTGGATGAATTTTAACGGCACCGCCGGCGTATTGAGAAAAGCGGCCATTGTCGATGCAGGTGGCTGGCAGGCCGACACACTGACGGAAGATATGGACCTTTCGTATCGGCTCCAACTACGAGGCTGGCATAGTCATTATATAGTCGATCTGATCGCGCCGGCTGAAATTCCAAGTGATCTGAATGGATTTAAAAGCCAGCAATTCCGATGGGCCAAAGGGTCCATTCAAACGGCCATCAAATTGATGCCCAGTATTTGGCGGTCAAATCAAAATGCATGTGTAAAATTACAAGCCACACTGCATTTGACTCACTATTTGATTCATCCATTGATGTTGCTTATCGCTGTATTGGCGCCCTTCCTGATGCTGATCAAGAGCCCCTTTCTGACCGGTATCGGCCTGATCAGTTTTGGCATCTTGCTGCTGGTGAGCTGTACGGGTCCTTCGCGGATGTACCTGGTCGCCAGACGAACCCTTGGACGTCCTTCGACAAAGACAATCCTGTTGCTGCCATTAATGGTTTGCTTTGGCTGCGGGCTGGCCATCAATAACTCACGGGCCATCATCGAGGCCTTGTTGGGCATTTCCAGTGCCTTTGTGCGCACGCCCAAAAACGGTCTGATCAGAAAAAAAACCTATCGTATCAGTAGGAGTCCTTTGATAGTTCTGGAATTGCTCACCGGGGTTTGGTGTCTGTTTGGTGTGGGCCTCTACTTCAACTCTCAACACTACCTCATCGGCCATTTCATGCTGATTTATGCAGTCGGTTTTCTCTCTATCGGAGGCCTCTCCTGGTGGCACAGTCACAACAATGCTACCCGATAAAAGCGTTTATAATGTTCTGCACAGCCTGGGTGCTGGACATGCTTTTTCTTTCTCGGTTGGGTCCCTTTGGGAGCGAATCACGGATGCTGGTATAAACGCAGCTTTAGAAGTTCTTGACCGAGCGAGGTAGAGAGACTTATCACCTGCAGCATTATTCGTATCGTGGATTTTACACCATGCGGCCATTACTTCTGTTATTATCGGTCCTCGCACGCTTGATAATTTAAATGATTCCATCTCCGCCTTGGATATCCAACTTTCAAAAAAGGACCTGGATTGGTTCGATGAACTTATACCACCAGGCACCTATATTTCCGATCACTTCAATACAGCTGGATGGCGATGGCCCAAATCATGAAGAATTTAATATGGTGGGGCAGTTAGAACCAAATATCTTTTTGGTCGCCTGAATTAGCTTATGAATACAGATAGCACATCAGTACGTGCAAAATGGTCTGATACATATATCTGCTATATTTATGTAAATAAAATCAGAATAATAAGCCACTTCATACAACATCTTGTGGCTCCCATATCCCGATAAAATCAACGGTTAGTTCTGCGTATCTTTACTGGTAAATCTGAATGGGGTGAAACCGACAACTGGCTTCACCCCTTTGCTTTAGCGGTAAATGTTCTCAATCCATCGGATCGCTTCTATACTTCAGCCGGTCATAATGTGCGGTTTTGAAAATGACTGAAAATTTAACGATAAAAAGGAATCCAATTCCTTTTTATAGTCGCCGTTAGTTTTTGCGAGGCACTGTTCAATCGCCTTCGTGAACGAATCGAAATCGGGATAGTATTTCGAGTATAGGCATTTTGTCTTTACAAACTTCCACATTCTTTCGATCAGATTAAGATTGGGTGAATACGCTGGTAAATACAACAACTCAATCTCAAATAGTTTTGCAGTGGCTTGCACCAGTTTACACTTCTGGTATCTGGCATTATCCAAGACAATCGAAATGGGCAGATCGACGTATCTTTGGGTTATCTTTATCAGGAGTTCACAAACGCTGTATGCATTGATGTAGCCGGTGTTGGTGATCACATTGTACCTTTAAGTCCGAGCAACAGCCGATCGTTAAACAGACAAGGATTATAGATACCGTCGGCATCGGCAATGAGTGTGTCAGTCATGGAACAAAGGTCCAGCAACTGATACCAGTCACTATTGTTCCTGGCCAGCCTGGAGACCTCCAGTCCGAAAATAATTCCAACTTTCTTGAGTGCGACATCTGCCGCCAATCGGGCAAAACCGTGTCGGCCGGTGACAGAACTTGCTGAACGGCCCATGTCATCGTCGATGATAACGATGGTATCTGTAGCCCAACTATTTTGCTTTGCCAATTCAACCAGTTCATACTGTCTTTGACGGCTTTCAATATTTTCGCGAAACTGGTGTTCGGTCGATTGCCGGATGTAAATGTAGGCACTACGCCTCAAGTGCGATGATGTTATTTTGCAATCAATTTTCATTTTTAGCAGTCTCCTCGATTGATTTGCAGAGATATTTGATCAGAAGTTTCGCAAAATTCATTTCAATTTTACTTCTTCTTTCTTCTGGAAGGCTGTGCCAAATTACAGCTGCTTTTTTTTCTTCTGTTTGAAAAAGATATAGCTGCTTTTCCATATCTATCCTCCTGTGAGTATTGATATGAAAAAGATACACTCATTTCTTGTCATGTTTGAGCTTTTTATTTAACAATTTGAGTAGACAAATAAACTCTCTAATCGAAGCGACTGTTAATACGGGGTAATCTGGAAGGTTTTCAGGCAGCGGCGTTGTCCCGTCGTCCGTCCAGTGAATGGGGATTTGGATGTGTTTTCGATCAGACAGTTGAATGATGTAAAATTGGACTTGCTTGTTTTTCCATGTGCGCACGAGTTGAAAAGACTGGCCATAAAGTGGATGATGGGGACGGATGATACGAACTTTTTTAGAATTGGGCTTACTATGCGCAGTGTCATAAGTATGCGGATGCAAAAGTTGCCGAATGCCGACGTAGATCATGTGGCCGCAGTTTGATGCCAACCAGTTTTCCAGATTTGATCACCATCATTCGGGCTGCCTCATAGGAAATCGGAAATATCCGATCGCTGGACGCATTGCACACCTGCAGCGCGTATTCACGTAGTCGATCCGCCACTTTCTGAGGGATGAACACGAATTCGTATTCCTTGCCGCTTTTAGGCTCACGAAGAATCAGTTTTCGGTCCTGCAGGTCTCCCAGTCGCAGCTTTAGCACTTCACCGATACGCATGCCGCCGCGGGCCATCAATTCAAGGATCAAACGATTGCGGACCTTGGTGGTGCGAAAAATAATCTCGTCGATGGTTTTCTTCTCGATGATTTTCCATCGCAAAGGCACCCTCTCCCAGTACAACTTGCGGATCATGGGTCTACCGCAGGGATTTCTGAGTTCGGGGTCGATATTGTTACGCACGAAATTGAAAAAGGAAGAGAGTTGGGAAAAGCGGATTCGCTTGGTGTAGGGTTTGTTGCCTTCGGTGAGACGGTTCAGGTAGGTTAAAATTTGTTCCGGGGTGACTTGGTCAACGGGGCCGTCACCGAATTCCCGGATAAACCTTTCGATGATGGCCTGGTAGGATCGCACCGTATTTTTTTTTAGAATGGGTCTTGTGGTAATCGATCCAGATTTTGGCTGCTTTGGAAAGTTTCATGGCCTACCTCCTTCGGTAAAAGGGTTGATGTTCTGGGCAGGATGCCCAAGGTAAGCCTATGATATCCAGATGCTAAATGCAAATATTACGTATTCCTTGATACTTATGGGGGATGGCAAGAAATCACACGAATCGGTAGGTAGCGTTTTTGTGGGATAGCCATAGCATACTTGCCTGGTAATTCCTGATTAGATTTCATTTCACACTGTAAACTTTCTTCAGCAGTCTCTCAATCTTCGATTTTCCTTTCAGCTAACTCGCAAAAATTTGTAAAGGGGTCAGTAGATTGGCGTTGACCTATCAAGATTTTCCATCATTAGTGAGAATTGCTGCGGTGACTTCAATGAGTCGTTTAAAGGGTTCTTTCTCCGCCTATGGTTGAAAAACGGCTGACGATCGCTTAATATAGATCTTAGTAATTTCAAATGCCAATGGATCTCATGATGCCCCACAGCGAATGCCCTTTCTGTGCGAGCGGCAACCTCCGGAATGAATCCGGTAAGTTGAAGTGTCTCGATTGCCTCGGCGAATACGAAATCGACGAAAGGTCCGAATGTATCTTTGCCAATACCGATAACCTACGGCTGCCGCTTAGGGGCACCGTGTGCCCACATTGCGGCCTATTGCAGGGCATGGACACCGACAAGTGCCGTCTGTGCGGAACGCCGATCAGCTGCGACCAGCGATGACCGACACCTTCAAAAAGATAACCAACACAAATGCTGACAATTATCCCCGATTACGAAACACTCTGTCTTTGGCTGCTTGAATCGTCGGCAGATTGAGGGCATTGACTCTGGGTTAAACAAAATGTGGAAAAAAAGAATTTAATCTCCTGAATCGACAATATTTAGCTGACCCGCGTACCGCCCAACGACATCTCCATCAAAACAGTTATCCAGTTCAGTTTCACTAATATTTTTAACGTCTTTTAATTCATTCAAAGGACAGACAAACTCGTTTCCTGCCATATCTTTAACTTTTACGTAAACGATCTCTTTGTTTTGTTTGTTCATGGATGACTCCTTTCTACGTTTGGCAAATGACAAAGATATTGCAAAGAGTAGCTAAACAAATATAGACTTTCAATTATCTATAAACTTGTCAAGGGACTGATAATATAATTATTTTGTAATTCACGTCGGTATTCCAGAATGTTCTTTACCATCTTTACAGCTAATTGTTATCTGTACCACCTTCACATAATCGGTGCAGTTTCGTCGTGCGCCGAATTCGAGGAAGACCCGCGCCAAATCTTCAGGGCACAAAAACGTTGTTAGCACCAACTCCACTATAGAGAAACCTCCAGGATAGATGCTCATGTCCATTTACCGCATCGAACGCAGCCAAGTGCTTCCCATATCGATAGATTCGGCGTGGCAATTCTTTTCCTCACCCGGCAACCTTCCTTCAATAACTCCCCCATGGCTGAATCTAAAAATTATTGGATCAGTCTCTCCCCACATGCGGGCAGGAATGTTGATAAATTACCATGTCACGCCGCTACTCGGCCTGCAGATCCGTTGGTTCTCCGAGATTACCCATGTCGATGCCCCCCGTTTTTTCGTTGATGAGCAACGGCTGGGACCCTACCGGCTCTGGCACCACGAGCATTTTTTTCATGTGTGTGAAGCTGGTGTTCAGGTCGATGACATCGTGTCCTATGCACTAAAATACGCGGTGCTGGGTACTCTCATTCACGCGATTTGGATCAATAAACGTCTTCAAATGATCTTTGATTACCGATCTTTGGCATTGAGGCGGCGCTTCGGATCCACATCCGAGTCAACTGCTGGCGGCTCACCACAGGTTTGAAGTGAGGTAAACAGACGTATGTTTCGAATAACCAAAAAATAACAGGAGGATAAAAATGAAGACCCTCACACGCATCACTTTGGCCATGATCATCCTTGCCAGTCTGTTTTTCACACCCGTCACATCATTTGGAATAGAGGTCGGCGACAGAGCACCGGCGTTCGTTGGAGAATCCACCCATGGAACCATTCGTCTGGCTGATTTTGCTGACAAACAAAACGTCATTCTGGCACTGTACTTCGCCATCTTCACGCCCGTCTGAGCGGATGAAGTCAAAGCTTTCCAGCGGGATCTGGAAAAATTCAAGCAATTGGATGCCGAAGTTATCGGAGTGAGTGCAGATAGTTTAGAGGATAACGTAAAGTTCGCTGCTGAAAATGGTATCGACTTCCCCTTGGTTTCCGACACAGGGAAATCGATCAGGAAAAGTTACGGCCGGGGTCGGGTGACCTACCTCATCGACAAGGATGGTATCATTCGCCATGTCCAAAAGGGGGTTCCCGATAATCAAGCGTTTTTAGATAAATTGGAAAAGATCAACTAAGTTGAAGACACCGGTTCCCAGCAATTCTCGGTGAAAATATTTTCGCAATGATTTTCTGGTTTTCAAACAATTTCCCAATTATTTTTTCGTAAAGGCAGTCAGCCTAAAACAAGCTTAACATACTGTAATAATTATAAATAATTTTTGTCTAGACACCCGTATTTTTTTGTTGTATCATTTCAGTGCGTTACACATGCAACAAAGGACTTCGGGTGCACGTCAAAAAACATCTCAGCTTTGCTGCCCTGCGATCGCAGCTATCCCAGTGCTTCAGGCAGATCGACGATGATCGCCAACCGGCCAAAATCGATCATTGCGTGCACGATTGCCTGATGAGCGCATTTGCCATGATGTTTTTTCAAGACCCCTCCATACTGAATTTTCAAAAGCGGTTGCAGGAGAAAAGTCATTTCAGCAATTTCAGGAAACTTGATTTCCTAATCGACGCATATAGGAAGCAAAACTTCACGTAAAACTTAGGATAACAGAAAGATAGAGTTTTTAGCCAGCAAAAAGGCAAGGCATTGTAATCGGAAAATAGACATGACACCTTTAACCTCATTATCTTGGCGGATTAATGAAGGGAAAGGGTGCCATGCCTCAACAGATATTACCACTTATTCCCCGCGGCGCAACCCAAATCAACGGTCTGGTCAGCGTCTATCGTGATGGGACAAACTGGACCTATTTTTTATCGACCTATCCCATCTATTCTCACGCAGAGAATGATCGTCGAATGTTTCGGATGGTCACGGCCCAATTGGTTGATTCTGGAGCATGCCGCCAGATCGATATACAAAGCACCTTTGGCGTATCCAAGAGCAGTGTTATCCGGTCACTGAATAAACTCAGATCCGACGGTGCCAAGGCATTTTTCTTACAGCGACGAGGACGACGCGGTGGCAACGTATTTTCATCCGAAGTGCTTGAGCACGCCCAGCGTTTGCTGGATCAAGGATACTTGAGGAGAGATACCGCCCGAGAACTTGGCATTAAATACGACACGCTCCGTAAGGCCATCAATGACGGGCGATTAATCGAACCCAGAGAGAGTGAGTCGGGCCTTACCAAATCATCCCGGGACGTAATCGACACGGCCGCTGCCGATGGTATGGGGACAGCTTGTACCCGAGTAGGGGAACGCATGTTGGCCGCATTGGGCAAAATGGTCGGTGCGCCGGTACGCTTTGACAGGTGCCTGGACGTTCCCAAAGCGGGAGTCCTATGTGCGCTGCCGGCGTTGTTGGCCAACGGGTTGTTCAACGGTGCGAAACAGTTTCTCGGCCAAGTCAAAGGGTATTACACGATCTTTCATGTCCTGTTGCTGCTGGCGTTTATGGCTTTATGCAGGATCAAGACGACCGAGAAATTTCGAGGGCATACCCCAGGAGAGTTTGGTAAGTTGTTGGGTTTGGATCGTGCGCCCGAGGTTCGCTGTTTGCGTTATAAGATGGATGAATTGAGCGAGGATCAAGGTGCGGAGAAATGGGCCGCCCATTTGAGTAAATACTGGATGGAACAGGAACCTGAATCGGTTGGCGCGCTTTATATTGACGGTCATGTACGTGTTTATCATGGGCAGTTGACCCAACTCCCGCGCCGCTATGTGTCCCGGGAACGACTGTGCCTGAGGGGTATTACCGACTATTGGGTCAACGATGCGATCGGCCGACCCTTTTTTGTCATCGAAAAGCAGATCGATCCGGGATTATTGGCTGTTTTAAAAGACGATATCGTACCCCGGTTATTGCAAGATGTTCCCAATCAACCCAGGGAGCAACAACTCAAAGAGAACCCATGCTTGTGCCGGTTCATCCTGGTTTTCGACCGGGAGGGATACAGTCCCGGATTTTTCAAAGAAATGTGGCATCGCCATCGAATTGGCTGCATGACCTATCATAAGCACCCGGGTGAATCATGGCCGGAGCAATGGTTCACCGAACATGAAATGGCGATGCCAAACAAAGAAGTGGTCAAGATGCGGCTTTGCGAAATGGGTAGTTTGGTCGGATCCGGTAAGGATGCAACCTGGATGAGACAGGTTCGCAAACTGACCGATTCGGGACATCAGACCAGTGTGATCAGCACCGCTTTCGATTTGCCACATCCGCAATTGGCAGCCCGCATGTTCAGCCGCTGGTGTCAGGAAAACTTTTTCAACTACATGATGCAACATTTTGATATCGATGTGCTTTTAGATTATGGTGTCGTCGAATTTCCTGACACCGAAAAGGTGATCAACCCTGTTTGGCGACAAATGAATCAGTCCCGAAATTCGTTGCAGAACAAGCTACGTTATCGTCACGCCCGTTTTGCCGAGATGACCATTCATCCTGAAAATGAGGATAAACCGAAAAAGTTTAAAAAGTGGCTGGAAAAAAAAGCCGAGCTGTTGGAAGAAATCGAAAAGATGGAGTATCAACTCAACGATCTAAAGGCAAAACTGAAACAGACAAGCAAACACATCACCTGGGGAGAACTTGGTGAAAAAGATAAGTTTTTGCGTTTGCTACCGGGCAGAAAACGCCTGATGGATACCATCCGTATGATCGCCTATCGCGCAGAGACGTCTATGGTTGGGTTACTCACGGGTCCAACGGTGGATTCATCAGATGCACGGAGTCTACTCCAAAATCTATTCCAGACCGAAGGCGATGTACTGCCTGATCTTGAGAGCCAGCAACTGAATGTACGAGTGCACGGCGCTTCCAGACCAGCAGCCAATCGGGCACTTGCCCAACTATTTGATCACCTGAACAGTGCACAAGTAAAATACCCCGGAACTGAGCTGCAAATGATATTCGAACTCGGTGGGTACACCACCTCAAATCGTGCCGAAGGTGTCACATAGTTTTCCCAGAGATGCAGTGTCCTGAATTTGGCCAAACAGGTCATCCAAGCGCTCTTTATCTGACGGGTTGGGTTTGTGTTTATATGCTTTTAACCCTTCATATAGCTGCCATACTTGATCTTTGACCGCATCCAGGTCTTTTTCAGCCTGATCGGTAAGCGGAGGAATATTGGTTGAATTGCTCACTCATAACCGATTCCATTGTTCGTTTGTAGGTTCCATTCCCATTGTCTGACATAATAATAAGCATAGACCAAAAAATATTTTTAGATACGTAATAGTTGCATTCCATAAATGAGAATGTATTCTGTTTTGCCTCATCGCTTGACAATGTACCACATTGTGGTATTTTAATTTTGTGGTCAACTTTTTCCAATATTCTTCTTAATTGAAACGATTTTTAATTCAGCTACAGACAATCACTTAGCACATAGGTAGTTAACATCAATCCCATGAGGTGACTTTTTTCGATGAAGTAAACGTATGAAAAATGGTTGTCTTTACATTGATATCAAACAACTCCATCTGATTATAATCAAGAAGCAATACACGCGATCCCTATTAGCAACGGATGTTTTCTATCTTTGCAAAAACAAATCTTTCTCTCAATCCAGAGGAGGGATGGCATGCCGATAATTAATAGAACCCGTACCAGGGTCTCTAACGGTCGACGTTTAAATTCAGCCATTCGGTATTTGGACCTTGTAGACGCCGTTAAGTTTCGAAATATTAATATTTCCGATTCGGCCCGCACAGCGGCCAAGACAAAAATCGACAATCGGATCCAGGAAAAACAGGCTGAATTCCAACGTCGGCGTTCAGCCACAACAAGACGACGTCTGAGAACCCGTCCGGTGCTTTTCAAGCAAGCCAAGCAGACGGTGTCGGCGCTGGTCGCCGAGCACTCACCGACCAATGCCAAAAGAATTCTGGAAACCTGGGCGACCCGTCCAAAAACACCAGTCCCCTGAGGCTTGTTGAGGGACAGATTCCGGGTGTGCACAACCGGAAACGCAACCTCAACTCCTGGCCAACCCGGTTCATCGTGGAAACGGAACAGGAACAATCCTTAAGGGACGTCTCCCAGAGCGTACGTAAGGCCTTTGGCATTGCTAAAAGGGGGCGGCTGTCAGCTTTCAATATTTCCGTCCGAACCTTGTTTCAAAAAATTCCAAACCCGACACTTCTTCGTCGTATCTCTGGCCTGCCCTCGTAGGAAGACCACAGCCGCGGCGCGGGAAATTGCCGGAGCCTTAAGAAAGGCCGCCAATCTGCGGTCGTCCGACTGGAAAACGTGGATGCGGTTACAGGGATTCGACGGACGGGTTGACGGCGCCAGACCGTGCCACCTGACACCGAGTGGCATCTACGGAAAATGAATGTTTTTGAAGCCTGGAGAGAATCCGGTAACCAGCAGGGAGAGGGAGTTGTCATCGGCCACCCCGATTCCGGCTGGCGCCCCCACCCCCAATACGACGAAATAAATCCCCACCAGGGCAAGGTTATTATTGCCGAAGCCCACAATGTCCTGACGGGAAATACGGAGCCGATGAGGCCCTCCACGATACGGCGCCTCAGACCATTGCCAATAACCTGACTCCACGGCACGGCCACCGGGTCAATGATGGTAAGTGAAAGGGCGCAAACTGGAACGACTTCGATTCAGAATATACCGGAGCCCGGTAAGGGTGCTCCTGCGGGCGTCCAGATTACCGGAGTTGCTCCCAAGGCCGAAGTGTTACGGTCAAGTGTGTGACCAGCGTCGTTCTGATCGGTGATACCAACGTGGCCAATGCCATCGAATATCTGATCGAAAAAAACGTGGATGTAATATCAATCAGCCTGGGAGGAACCCCCCACCACTCGCTTGAGGCCATTATAACCGAGGCGGTCAGGCAGCGGAACATCATCGTCGTTTGTGCTGCGGGCCAGGTCAACGGCGTACCAGACAACGAAACGCATTTCTACCACGACACGGTGATCGAGCCTGGTGCTTATGCCGACACTATCGCCGTGGCGGCTTCTACGGTGAACGACAAACCCTGGGCCGATACCTTCCGCGGCCACAACGTAGATTTTTCCGCCCCTGGTCACCTCGTGTGGTTCGCCGATTTCGACCAAGACGGAAGCCAGCAGATCAAGTACGGCAGCGGGACTTCCTTTTCTGCGGCCGTGACCGCCTCGGTGGCGGCTCTGTGGTTGGGTGTCCACGGCAAACAAAAGCTGCTGAATGAATACCAGGGATCTTCCGTCGTCTTGTCCGACGTATTTCGGCACCTGGTGCGGAAGACTGCTCGCAAGCCCCGAATTATCGACAGAACTCCGGTCGGTACCAGGTTCGATGTGGACGAACCCTGGAACGAGGAACTGTTCGGTGCGGGAATAATCGATGCCCAAGCCTTGCTCAGAGCGTCTTTGCCGGCAGCGGACGATGTTCCTTTGCCAACTGCCCAGGAAGGTAATTTTCTATCGTGGATTCAGGATGCGACCGGTATCGGCGAACAGGTCATGTCGGACTTGACTGACTTGGGACAGGACACCCTCGACTATTTGGCCGAAGAGTCCCGGCGTTCGGCCGAATTTGCCGGAAACTTTTTGCAGGTTATGACCCGGGCAGCCCAGAAGGAGGCCGAGGATGCGGCCAAGGATATAGCTGCGTTCCTGGAAGCCCAGTGGGGGTATCTGGAGTCGGTGGTTGAGTCGGCAAGTGGCACGTTGAAACGGGAAGCCGAAAAAGCTTCCCGAGACATGGAGGCAGCCTGGGAAGATGCCCAGGATGCCATAGAAGAGGTGGCGGAGGAAGTCGCCGAAACAACCGAGGATGTTGTCGAGGCCGCAACGGAATTCGCCGAAGACGTTGCAGAGGGGATGAGCGAGGGCGCCGAAGACGTTCTCGATTGGGTCAGAGGATTGTTCTAAGTCTTGCTCGGAAAAACTTTCCGGCAAAACCCAACCAAAGGAGGAAATCATGGCTAAGCTTAAATTCAAAGGTAAATTGCAATACATTCCAGGTCCCTGGGGCATGAGCGAACCAGTGAAAAGTGCCCGGATAAAAATAATCGACAAGGACCCGGGTGGCACCGACGATACGATCCTGGAAGTGAATACCAACTCCCTTGGAAAATTCAGCGGTACTTCCAAGGAATGGCAGGATCGCAAGCAGATTCGCTACTGGTCTCCGTTGCCTCTACCGGGTGGTTGGAAAACTAAGACCATTCCGGACCCGACGGATATTCTGTTGCTGGAAATCGACATAAAGGACGGAAGCAATCATTTCCGGGGGCCCTTAGTTTTTCTCGGCGACAACATCGAGGTTCCCATCGTTGTTCCCTGGGGAAAAGAAGCTCCGCCAGCCCCGGTTAATGTTAAGGTTAACGGAGTTGCCTGTTCCAGCGGCGAGGACTTGCAGAAAAGGCTAGGGCGGCCTTCGAGGGTGGATCTTCGCCCGTCAGGATTGAACTCCGAGGGCCCGACGCCTTGCCTTTTATGCCCTTTGCCGGGAAATCTCTGAACCAGCTCAAGGTGATGGTCGGCGACATTCTGCCCGGGGCAAACAAAATGTTCTACGAGAATCCGACCGGAGCCGAGGAACTGTTGGCCATTGCCCTGGTCATACTGGCGATAGGAGCCGCGAGTTCAGTGACGATTTTGGCGACGGCCGTGGCTTTCAGTCTGATTCTGGCCCTGGTTCTAGGTTATTCCCATATCAAACTGAAGGTTCTGAACTCGGATAGCCAGAATCCGCTGCCGGGAATCGAGTTCGAACTGCGCAAGGCTTGATGGAGAGAAAAAGTGGACCTGGGTTGCCATTGGGCAATCCAGGTTTGTTTGTTGGTTCCACGAATGTACCCACATCTGGAAGTCCCGGACCGGTTCCCGTCGACGGACGAAATCTTATTGGCCAAGCAGGTATGTAATGGCAATCCGGCAATTTTGCACCTCGCCGATTCGTGTGCTTACCATGATCCGAACCCTATAAAATCAAACACAATATTAAGATTTGTAACGGCTATCCCAAGAAAATGAGCCCCTCCGACACCTGCGCTATATCCAACGACCATGCAGATATCAGCCTCGGCAGTTTCCTGCGATGTCGGAAAAATAATCGCAACAGGCTAAATCTTGCAAAAACGGGGACTCAGGTGGTATCGTGGGGATTACCAAAGCATATCAGGGAGATTCCCGTAATTTCCAATTGGCAAGATGATCGATAAGTATTTTATCTATCGTCCCGCCGTAGAACAGCCCGGTAAATACTCGCATTGCCACTAAACCGCAAAACTTATTTATGATGACGTTGACAGAGCGGGATGATTGATAAAATAAGAATGGTCGAAGCCGCCTGGCTGACTTTTCGGCACGATATTTTTATATGGGTTTTGTAATCGTGCGGTTCACTGCCACAAGGCTGCATGGTGGTATTTTTGGCAAATGGTTTCGGGTATCCCGGATAATTGTTCATCGAGCTGGTCACCACAATATACATTTTGATTCTTTTTTCTCACCATGTAGAGAGACTTCAGCAGGATCAGCGCGTACTTCACCTGTGGTTTCATCAAGAACCAATTTTAATAATAACCGACCGGACTATCCTGCCGCGTAAGCCAGCGGGTTGGGCGGTCGTGCCAACCCCTTGGGGATCTTCCTGAACAGCTGCATCTTGCCCTTTTTACAGCAGGGGCAGACGGTAATGTCGATGCCTGTGAGTTGCTGCATCATCACTTCAACGGGAGCCACGGTTTTGTCTGGAGGCTCGGACAGGCCCATCAATTGACGGATGGCGGTCAGGTTTGCCGATCGGTTCCGGTTGGCTAAAAACCCGTAATGCCGGATGCGGACAAAGCGCTTGGGCAGGCTGTGCAGTAAGAACCGCCTGATGAACTCGACGGCAGTGATCGTGAGCGACTCGGTTTGCTTTTTCTTTCGGTTTTTAAAGGTGAACGTCACCATGCCGTTCCTAAGCGCCTTGATGCGGCTGTTGGCAATCGCAACACGGTGGGTGTAGCGTGCCAGGTATTCCAGCACATGTTCCGGACGTTTGACCGGCTCACGGACATCGATAATCCACGGTTTTTCATAAAGCCGGGCTTTGAGTTGGTCGTATTCATTACCGGCAAACTTGAGGTCTTCCCGCTGACAGGCCTTTTTCACAAGGTCCATGAACTTGCCGCGAAAGACCAGTGACAGGGCCCTCTCGTTGAACAGGTAGTTGCCTTTACAGGGTGTCCAGCATGAACCGTCTGGTGAGACCGCGCCACCGGCCACCAGGCAATGCAGATGAAAGTGAGCACCCAGCTTCTGGTCCCAGGTGTGCAGCGTGGCGATAAATCCCAATTTTCCGCCAAGTTTGTTTTCGCCGAAGGTCAAAAGTGTTTGAGCGGCAGACTTGAAAAGGATCGCAAGCATCACCTTCTTATTGTTCAGCACAATAGCATTGAGCGCATGCGGCAGGGTAAAGACGACATGGAAGTAGTCGGTGGACAAAATCTCTCGTTTTCTTTGTTCCAGCCACCGTTCGCGCGGCATATGCTGGCATGTGGGGCAGTGGCGATTGCGGCATGAATGGTAAGCAATGCGCATGGCCCCGCAATGGTTGCAGCGATCGATATGGCCGCCGAGATATTCAGTCCGGCAGTTCAACAGGTCATAGACGATTTTACGGTGTTCCCACCACAGCGGATACTGTTTCTGATAATGGGCAATATGTTTTTTGAGAATATGGGCGACCCCCAGTCGTCTGGCTTCAGGTTTGATGACCGGGGCCATGGGTACGATCCTCCTTGCTTGCATGATCCATGTCTATAAGGTCCAACGGACTGGGAACTTTGGACAGGGTTTCGCGGCTCACATGCAGGTAGATCATGGTGGTCGTCATCTGGAATGGCCCAACAGCACCTGGATTTTACGGATGTCGTACCCGGCCTCTAAAAGATGCGTGGCGAAGCTGTGCCTCAGGGTGTGAATACCATCGCCGTTTTTCACCCCGACCTTTTTGCGGGCCTTCTCGTAGATGGACCGCACCGTTTC
>CAVPJS010000031.1:0-7867 GCA_963705475.1 uncultured delta proteobacterium
GGCTCCCCAGCACGGACTTGAACCGCGGACCCAGTGGTTAACAGCCACTTGCTCTGCCGACTGAGCTACTGGGGATTAGAAGGTTTCTTTTGCCGTGGTGACGACTAAAGAGGCGTATTAATTAGTCGACCATGATTTGAATGTCAAGGGCTTTTTTGGACCGGGGGTTGTGGCCGCCGTCTTTTATTTTTATGTTTTTTGACAAGTTCTAACATATCGTATTTATATATTAAAATATTTTATGGGCCTTTTATTAAATGCGATTCACCTGGTCTTTTTGCAGGTACAACACCACGCTTTTTCCCAGTAGCGGATTGAGCAGACGATCGATCCACCGGGTCACCCATGGCTTTTTCATGATATCCCAGACCAGCAGGCGATGGTACAGGTTGACCGCTGCCGAGTCCGTTCGCGTGGGACCGACGAAACACTTGAGCCACCAATATGGGGCGTGGATGCTGTGGGCGTAATGGCGCCCCAGAAAGCGAACCCCCGCCCGCTCCAGCACATTGATCAATTCGCTTTTGCGGTAGATGCGAACATGGCCCTGGTTGGCGTTGAAATAGTCATCGGACAATGCCCAGCAGATGCGCTCGGGAAGGTAGCGGGGAACGCTGACCACCAGCGATTTGCCGGGTTTCAGCACCCGGACGATCTCTCGCATGGCCGACTCATGATCCGGAATGTGCTCCAGCACCTCACTGCAGACGACAAGATCGAAGCAGGCGTCGGGGAAGGGCAGGCAGGTCACATCGGCCGCGGAGAGGCTCCAGATGCCGCCCCCATGTTCGCCCAGCCGGTCATGCAGGCTGAGCCGCTCGCGCGCTTCCTTCAGATCTGTTGGGTTCAGGTCAGCACCGGTCACCCTTACGCCCTTGAGCCGATAGGCCGCGCAGGTGTGGCGGCCGGATCCGCAGCCGATGTCCAGGATGCGATCGCCGGGGCGGATGGCCAGACGGGAGAAATTAACGGTAATCAAGGATGGTCTCCCGATAGGCGTCTACGGTCTTTTCGGCCGCCCGCTGCCAGGTAAAGTGCTGCTGCACCCGCTGGTATCCGCGGCGTCCGAGCGCACTGGCGTGCTCCGGGTGATCCAGCATGTCGCCAATGGCCCGGGCCAGGGACATGTGGTCCTTCGGGGGGACCAGAATTCCCGCGTCACCGACCACTTCGGGAAGCGCGCCGCCCGTGGTGCTGATCACCGGCACGCCGCAGGCCATGGCCTCGCCCGCCGGCAGACCGAATCCCTCATAGACGGATGAGACCACCGCCATAGCCGCCCGGGCATACTGGCGGACAAATTCCGCATCGCTGATGCGGCCGGTAAAGACGATCAAATCGCCGATGCCCAGGCGCCGGATCAACCGGCTGATGCCGCCGTTTTTCTTGGGTGTCCCGACCACAACCAGTCTGATGGTCCTTCTTTTGGCTATTTCCGCCACCGCATGGAGCAGGTAGAAAAGCCCTTTCAGCGGAACGTCGGAGCTGTTGGTGACGATGATGCGGCCCGGCTCCCGCCGAATCTCGGGAATGGGGTAGAACAGGTTGGTGTTGATGCCGTTGGGAACGACGGCAAAGCGCTCCCGGGGAATCTTGAAATCCCGGGCAATGTCTTCCCGGGCGCACTCGGAGACGGTGATGATCCGGCGCAGGGTGCGCGATACGCGTTTTTGCATGCCAATGAAGGAGAACCAGCGCAGGTGCTTGAGTTTTTTCCAAAAGGGCCGCACCGCGCGCACGGCGATGTCCCGGTCCACCGTGATGGGATGGTGGATGGTGGCCACGGTGGGAATTTTTTTGGCGATGGACCAGATGCCGTAAGAGAGGCTCTGATTGTCGTGAACGATGTCATAGCGCCGCATTCGGGTGCGTAAAAAACGTTGGGCGCGGATGCCGAAGGTAAAAGGCTCGGGAAAACCCATGGTCGAAACACCCGCCCATTCCATGATGTTGACCGGGTCGGACAACTCCCTGAGGGTGGGAACCCGAAACAGGCCCTCCGGATTGTATAGGTCCAAGCAGGCCGGCCGGTGAATCGGAATGTCCGGGTCCAGACCGGGGTCCGGGGGGCCTGAAACCACTTCGACCCGGTGGCCGATATCTTTGAGTGCCCGGCTCAGGTTTTTCAGGTAAACCCCTTGGCCGCCGCAGTGGGGATTGCTCCGGTAGCTCAGCAGGCAGATCTTAAGGGGGCGTTCCAGGCGGCTATTCATAAGGGTTTTACCAGTAATCCTTCCCACTTGGCAAAATAGCATCACTTACCGCCCGGCCGTGGCCAACGTCAAGTGTTTTCATGTTTGGATCGAGATCGATCGGCCATCCAATCGGGCATTGTCCGACTCGCGGCAAAGGTATATGGTGAAAAAGGACAGCGGTCTGATTTCTGAGGACAGCGGTCAGCGCCGCCGCCGGCCGCCCAGGCGGTTTGCTTGATCGAGAATGAAACGATGCCAATTTGGCGCAATCTCATTAAAGAGGACGGAAACGGGTTGACGGGAAGGGTGCCCGGCAATCGTGGAATGCATAACAATTACCGATTGTCCTCAAAGGTGCCATCTCCGAAATTGCGGGAAGCCGGTTGGTGGTGGCGGTATGATAAGGAGGACCCGTGGACATGGTGACGCCCGATGCAGTGACGCTGGTGGAGGTGGGGCCGCGCGATGGCTTCCAGTTCGAACAGACCGTGGTTCCCACCCCCCGAAAACTGTCTGTCATCGCCCGGTTGGTCTCAGCCGGGCTGAAACAGATACAAGTGGCTTCCTTCGTCCATCCTGAAAAGGTGCCCCAGATGGCCGACGCGGACACATTGATCAGACATCTTCCCCACCAGGACGGGGTGGTTTACTCGGCATTGGTGCTCAACCGGCAGGGGTTGGAACGCGCCACGGCGTCGGGTATCGCGGCCGTGGAAATCTCCCTTTCCGCCAGTGACTCCCACAGCCGCAAAAATGCCGGCATGACCCATGAAGACGCACTGGTCCAGGGGCTGCGTATGATTGATCAGGCGATATCCGCCGGTCTTCACGTCCGAGCCAGTGTCCAGTGCGCCTTTGGTTGCGTTGACGAAGGGCAGATCCCCGCCACGCGCATTGCCGGCATTGTCCGACGGTTAGTCGAACACGGGGTCCATGTGCTGGCGCTGGCAGACACCACCGGAATGGGATCGCCGCCGCTGATCGAAGGGGTTCTGGACGCGGTGCTTCCCCTGGCCGGCCGGGTGCCCCTGGCGTTGCACCTTCACGACACACGCGGTCTGGGACTGGTTAACCTGATGGCCGCACTGAAATACGGCGTCTCGATCTTCGACACCGCCCTGGCCGGTATGGGCGGATGCCCTTTTGTCCCTGGCGCTGCCGGCAATATCTGCACCGAAGACACCGCTCACCTGTTGCAGCGGCTGGGGATTCAAACCGGTGTGGACTACGGTCGAGTGGGTGCTGTTTCCCGCGACATGGAGGCGTTTTTTTTAAAATCGTTCCCCGGCCGGATGCACCGGGTGACAAGTTTTTAACCCCCGTACGAATCGATTTAGATCGCATTGCCCACCACTCCTTTTTTTAACCGAACTCCTTTAGTTTAAAATCGGCATGCCGATATTTGGAACATGTCAGGCAAGCGGCCTTGACGGTCACCGCCGATTTGCGGCGGGGTTCCGAAACCAGTTTCATTCACAGAAAATCGATCAACCATGACCCCAATGACAGACGCACCCAAAGAGACCCTATTGTTTGTGGATGACGAGGAGAGTATTCTGGAGGTGGCCTCGGAATATTTCATGGCAAAAGGGTACCACATCCTGACTGCTGAAAACGGTCGTCTTGCCGTTGACATCATCGAAAAAGAAAAAATCGACTGCTGCTTCACGGACATCAACATGCCCGAAATGGACGGGCTTGAGCTGGCCGAGCACATTCGTATGGTGGACAACACCATCCCGGTTATCATCATGACCGGTTATCCGTCCCTGGACAATACCATCCGCACCTTGAAAAACGGTGTGGTCGACTTCCTGATCAAGCCGGTGAACCTGAATCAGTTGGAAATCTGTGTCAAACGGGTATTGCGGGAGCGTCAGCTGTTTATCAAAAACATTTTCCTGACCCAAGAGGTCGAGGGAAAGCACCGGATCGAGAATCTCAATCGGGAGCTGACCTACAAAGTCGAGGAACTTAACACCCTCAACCGCATCATGACCGACTTTGCCACCATCGATTCCAGCTTCGACCTGTTCAAGCGGGTGGTCGACCTGTCCACCGAACTGACCCATGCTGACGAGGCTTGTTTTTATGTGATCAACGAGGCGATTCAACGGCCGGTGCAGGTGGCCCGGTCCGTTGCCGGTGGAAATGGGGGGCCGCAGGCGCAGCACGACCATTCAACTGCTCCAGGTGACGCGCAGTGCGCCTGCAACAAGGATATCAGCCAGTTGATCCTGGACAATTGCGATGAGGACAAGCCTCTCCTGGTCCATGAAAACAGCAACGTGCGGGGGGTGCCTGCAGCCATCCGGTCCCTCATGCTGGTTCCGTTGAACATCCGTAAAAAAGTGTTCGGCGTATTGGCCGTGTCGTCGCTGAATGGGGATGTTCGCTTTTCGGAGAAAGACTTGTACTACATGTCGTTTATGACCAACAAAGCGGCCTATGCGATCGAAAACGTCGCCCTCTACGAAAATATTTACGAAAACCTGCTGGCCACCCTCTACGCCTTCGTTGGGGCCATTGAAGCGCGTGACCCATACACCGAGCAGCATTCCAACCGGGTTACCCGGATCGCCATCGCCCTGTGCCGGGGCATGGGCGGCAGTCAGGAGGAGCAGGACATTCTAAACGTCGCCGGGCAGCTTCACGACATCGGCAAAATCGGTATCCGGGATGACATCCTGCTCAAGCCCGGGCGCCTGACCGACGAAGAGTTCCGCATCATCAAGGAGCACCCGGTAATCGGTGCCAATATCGTGGAGCGACTAGGCCTGTGGGACCGGGAAAAGAATATCATCAGGTGTCACCACGAGCGGTTTGACGGCAAAGGCTACCCCGACGGCCTGGCCGGCGAAAACATCCCCATGCTGGCCCGGATCCTCTCCGTCGCCGACGTATACGATGCCATCGCCTCCGATCGTGCCTACCGCAAGCGGATGGAAGAGGCCAAGATTCTCGAGATCATGTATGGTGGCTCCGGCACCCAGTTCGATGCAGGCGTCATCGATACGTTCCGATCACTCTACGACCAGGGCGTCATCAAGGCAATCAACGAAACCTCGCCTTGAGGCCTGATACGCGTCTCCACGATACATCCTTTAGCGGCACTGGTTCTTCACCGCCGGCCCATCATTTCAGAAATAGGCCGAATATCTTTGATTTAGCCCTTGGGATGGGGCATTACCTTTCTTTTCCCCTGTTTATCAATTGATCCGAATGGTGTAATACCCGGCCAGCGTGAAAAACGCCTTGCATGCTGTCCACACCATCCTTTATTGGAGAAATTGATGCGCGTTGTTCTAATGCTGCTTTTTTCCTTCGCTCTGACCTGGAGTGGCTGTTCCAACGTGTTCGCCATGGTAACCCTTGAAACCGACGGCGTGCGGCTCTATTTCCCGGAGGGTGAGGTAGAGATCGCCGCACGATTGACCCACAACCTTGCCGATATCCTGATCTTCCTGCAAAAAAAGGGCCTGCCGGTTCAACGACCGCTTCATATCATCTTGGATGAAAACCAGGATGAGCCTGACGTTCAAGACCACGTCATCCCCCACCTGGAAATCCGCATTCCCCTGCGTGCCCCCGGTGTATTGGAAGAAGGATATACGGAAGCTGACCCCTGGACCTATTTTATGTTCAAAGGGTTGTGCCTTCAGGGGATTTACGGACTGCGGGGAGGTGTCCCCGGGGTGCTTTACAAAGGGTTCGGTGCAATCGTCTCCCCCAACGTCGTTTTGCCTCCCTGGATCGACGGCGGCATATGCAATTTGCTTTATGCCCAGTATATGAACAAGGCGATTCAGGATCCTTTTGAGGCCGCACTGTTCCGATCGACCCCGCCTCCGGACCTGGAAATGATCAGCCACCACCCGCAAATCTGGCCCGGCTATTTTGCCAACCGAATTTACGGGAAACCCTTTATCTACTGGCTTGATCAGGAATACGGCTGGTCGACGATTCTGGCGTTTCTGCAAATCCACGGCGGCGGCCTGATTCCTATCGAAATCGATTTGAAAGCCCGCGAGGTCTTTGGAAAATCGTTTTCTGCGCTGTGGCTTGACTTCCAGCGCCCGTATGTTCAGCCGGGGCCGGCGCCTCCGGCTATCCTGGCCATGGGGTACTGGGCCGAACCGTTTGTCTACTGGAATCGTGCCGGGGTTTTTCCCGGCAAGCTTCAAATCAGGAACCGCGGCCGGTACGGCGTCGTCGATGCGGATGGAACGCTGTGGCTGTCGGAATTCAATCAGGGCGCCAAGCTTGTCGGATATTCCGGGGGCCGCGTTGTATCCACGTCGCGTGAGCACATCTGGGACCCGGGTCCCGGACGTGTGGCCGTCAGCCGCATCGGTCGGCGTCCCTACCTGATGGTCTTCACCGATGATGGTAAAGGAGGCTTTCGTCATATCGACAGCACGACCACCGATGAACCGACCATGATTGAGGCCCCGGAAGGCGTGCTTGCACTCTCCGGCCCCGTCCGCAACGGGCGGGGGGCCATTGCCGTGGCCGCCAACGTCCAAGGAAACTGGGATATCTGGGTCTATGACGACGGTTGGATGCAACTCACCCAAACACCGTCCATCGAACTGGATCCCTGGTGGGAGGGCGATACCCTGGTGTACGCCTCGAATGTCACCGGTCGATTCCAGATCCACGCGGCCGACCGGGAACCAATCACCGCTGTCGACACCATGGCGCTGCTTCCCCGGCACGGCAAGTACCTTCAACTGGCCACCAACGGATGGCGCATCGGCAACTATAAAATCGCCCGGACCGCTTTTGAAGCGCCCGACTACCCGCCGCCAGCGGTCGTGTATCGTGGCTCCGAGGCGCCGCCACTGAACGCCCACCCGTATTCCCCGGTGAAAAGCATTTGGCCCAATTACATTCGGCCCGACCTGTTTGCCGGCATGTCAGACCTGCAGCTCGGTGTTGCGACCAAAAGTCACGACGTCAGCGGTGATTATCGATTAAATGCCGGGCTGCGTTACACCTTAGACACGGACTATTTTGCCCTGAGGGTCGGCGCCCAGGCCAAAACACTGGGTGCGCAGTTCACCCGCTACCCGGTTTCCTACAGCACCGATGTCGATCAGACCGTCGATGAGTCCCGCCATGAGGCCAGAGTGTTCTGGCGGCCTTTGGACCTGGAGCGGCCCGAAACGGACAACCTGCTTCGCGCATTGGATGGGTTGGACCGCTTTGACGGGCTCGAGCTGTCATTGAACTGGCGAACATGGGAGCCGTTGAATACCAGATCGCCGGACCCATCCGCCACCCCCCCGGGGGATGAAGCGTGGCTTGGCATCGGGTGGGCCGAGCAGGCCGAAATGGTGAGCTTATGGAGCAGTCTGGAACTATTTTCGGAAAACCGCCAGGCGCTTACCTTGGGTGGGCGCCTGCTCTATGGCGAAAAAACACTGACATCGGTTCACCTGCTTTTCGGCAGGGCATGGGGCGATGCGCCGGACCTGGGACACACCGCCTTCCGGGTCGGCGGCAATGTGTCCGAAGGGTATTTCACCCGTTTGCCGCCCAAGTTGTTTCCGATACGTGGGTTTGCCTCCAACCTGATTGAAGCCCCCAAGGCGGCTGCCGGCGGTATCGAAGTGTTCTGGCCCCTGGCCAACCTCCAGATGGGGTACGCCACGCTTCCGCTCTTTCTG
>CAVPJS010000032.1:0-11572 GCA_963705475.1 uncultured delta proteobacterium
GCCGGAGCGGGGGACTTTCGACCTGGTTGTGTCCAATCCGCCCTACATCCGAAGCAGCGATGTCGATGGCCTTCAACCGGAAATCCGCAATTACGAACCCCGGATGGCCCTGGATGGAGACGGCGACGGCCTGAGGTGCATTCGACACATCATCCAATCGGCCCACCGCTACCTGAGAACCGGCGGCCTGATCGCACTGGAGATGGGTTATGACCAGAAAAAGGATGTCCAGGCCATCGCCGGGGAAGTGGGAAAATACAGCGCACCGCAAATCATCAAGGACTACAGCGGGCATGATCGCGTCGCGCTGATGGTCAAAAAAGGCTTGCGGCCCCATACTAATTTTGTTATTTAAACTCGTTTTAAAACCGCACGTCCGTGGACCTGATCCCGGTGCTTTCAGTGGAAAGTCGGATCAAGGGGTGAAGCGGGCGAAGGAAAAACCAACCCAAAGGAGAAAACCATGGCTTACGTGACAATGAAAGAACTGCTGGAAGCCGGTGTCCATTTCGGTCACCAGACCAAACGCTGGAACCCCAAGATGAAACCATACATTTTTGGGGCCCGAAACGGCATTTACATCATCGACTTGCAAAAAACCGTGAGAATGTTCAGGGATGCCTATGACTTCATCGTGGACACGGTCGCATCCGGGAAATCGGTCCTGTTCGTGGGAACCAAGAAACAGGCCCGTGAATCGATTTACGAAGAGGCCAACCGGGCCGAAATGTTCTACGTGCAGAACCGCTGGCTGGGTGGCATGCTGACGAATTTCCAGACCATCAAAAAAAGCGTTGACCGCCTGAACTACCTCAACACCATCGAAAACGACGGATCGATCAGCCTGTTTCCCAAAAAAGAACGCCTGAAACTGGGCAAGGAACGCTTGAAACTGGACAGTACGTTAGGTGGTATCCGCACCATGACCAAACTGCCCGGCGCCATGGTCGTCATCGATCCGGGCAATGAAGCCATTGCCGTGCGTGAGGGGCGCCGCCTGGGCATCCCCATCGTGGCCATCGTGGACACCAACTGCGACCCCGACTTGATCGACCACGTGATTCCCGGAAATGACGACGCCATTCGGGCCATTCGACTGGTTACTTCTAAAATGGCCGATGCCTGTATCGAGGGCAAGGATCGATACAATGAACGCCAGCAGGCAAAACTAGACAAGGGTGAAGTGGAAACCGAACTGGAGAGCGCCGCGGCGGAACTCAAGCCCGGTGAACGGAAAGTGATCTCCGACGGCACTGACGGGCCGGTGGTCGAAATTATCCGCAAAGGCACCGCCCCTGCCGAACATATTGAACCGACAGAGGAAACTGCGTCCACAGACGCCGCATCCTCAGCAGCCGAATCGACGGGAGAATAATTCACATGTCAGGTATCAGTGCAGCAATGGTCAAGGAACTCCGGGAAAAGTCCGGTGCCGGCATCATGGATTGTAAAACAGCCCTGGGCGAGTGTGACGGTGACCTGGAAAAGGCCATCGATTTCCTGAGAAAAAAGGGAATTGCCACCGCAGCCAAGCGGGCCGGCCGGGCGACTTCCGAGGGTACCGTGCAGTCATACATTCACATGGGCGGCAAGATCGGCGTCATGGTGGAAGTGAACTGCGAGACCGATTTTGTGGCCAAAACGGATGATTTTAACGAATTTGCCAAAAATCTCGCCATGCATATCGCCGCCACCAATCCGGTGGGCATTGTCCCCGAGGACGTTCCCCAGGCGGTGGTCGACAGGGAACGGGAGATTTACAAGGCGCAGGTGCTCGAGATGGGCAAGCCCGAGCAGATGGTCGAGAAGATTGCCGAGGGCAAGCTGAACAAGTTCTTCAAGGACAGCTGCCTGATGAATCAACAGTACGTCAAGGAACCCGACAAGACCATCGCCGACTACCTCAACGAAGTGATCGCCAGAACCGGTGAGAAAATCACCATAAAACGATTCGCCAGATTTCAAATCGGAACGGATTAGCGTTGACGGCCAAATTCAAACGGATCCTGCTCAAGCTGAGCGGTGAAGCCCTGATGGGTGATCAAGGCTTCGGCATCTGCCCAACCATGCTCGCTTACGTGGCGGAGGAGGTCCGTTCCATCGTTGACCTGGATGTGCAATTGGCCATTGTGGTCGGCGGCGGAAATATTTTTCGCGGCGTGGCGGCCGGTTCCTTCGGCATGGAGCGGACATCGGCCGATCACATGGGCATGCTGGCCACGGTACTCAACAGCCTGGCCTTGCAGGATGCGCTGGAGAAACGGGGCATTCAGACGCGGGTGCAGACAGCGATCTCCATGCATGAGGTGGCCGAACCGTATATTCTCCGTCGGGCATTGCGGCATCTGGAAAAGGGGCGGGTGGTCATCTTTGCCGCCGGGTCCGGAAATCCCTATTTCACCACCGACACGGCAGCGGTTCTGCGTGCCAAGGAAATTCATGCGGAGATCTTGCTCAAGGCCACCAAGGTGAACGGTCTGTATGACGCCGATCCTGAGCGTCATGTCGATGCACGGTTCATCAAGACCATCAGCTACATGGAAGTGCTTGAAAGGCAGCTTCGGGTCATGGACATGACGGCCATTTCTCTGGCCATGGACAATCATCTGCCGCTGATGGTGTTCAACCTGAAAGAGAAGGGAAACATTCAAAAGGTGGTCAGCGGAGAAGACGTCGGAACCCTTATCGGCGGCGAAACCGAATGTCGGTGAATCCACAAACGAAAGGCCGCTTGCCAGCGAGGTGACACAGCCATGATTGAATCCACACTGCAAGAAACCAAAGACCGGATGGGCAAAACCATCACCGATCTGAAAAACGAGCTCAAGCGGGTAAGAACCGGACGGGCGTCGCTGTCTCTTTTGGACGGTATCCGGGTGGACTATTACGGCACCCAGACCCAACTGAACCAGATGGCGTCACTGTCGGTGCCTGAAAGCCGGCTGATTGCCATTCAACCATGGGATGTTTCCGCCATCAAGGAGATCGAAAAGGCCATTTTAAAATCCGATCTTGGCCTGACCCCGTCCAGTGATGGCAAACTCATCCGCATTGCCATCCCGCCGCTGACCGAAGAGCGCCGCAAAGAACTGGTCAAGGTGGTCAGCAAGATGTGTGAAGAGCACAAGATCGCCGTTCGCAACATCCGCCGGGATTCCAACGAACTGCTCAAGGGTTTCAAAAAAGACGGCGATATTTCCGAAGACGATGCCTTCAAGGCCCAGGACAGCGTCCAGAAGGTGACCGACGAATATATCAACCGCATCGACGAGATATACAAAAACAAAGAGAAAGAGATCCTTGAATTCTAGTTCATCCTCTTCAATGCGGAATGAACTCGACCCCGACCGGATGCCCAAACACATTGCCATCATCATGGACGGCAATGGCCGCTGGGCCAAAAAACGCTTGCTGAACCGCATCAACGGGCATGAAAAAGGGGCGGACGCCGTGCGGACCATCGTGCAAACCGCCCGTAAGCTCAACATCCCGGTGCTTACCCTCTACGCCTTCTCCACCGAGAACTGGCAGCGACCCCAACCAGAAATTTCCGGGCTCATGCTGCTGCTCCGTCGCTTTTTGGCGTCTGAACGCCAAACGATGATCGACAACGAAATCCGGCTGAACGCCATCGGTCAGACTGACCGCCTGCCTCAAGCGGTCCGCGACAATCTGGCGGCGGTCATGGATGCCACCGCAGCCAATCGGAAGATGGTCTTAAACCTGGCCCTCAGTTACGGGGCCCGCGCTGAAATCGTCGAGATGGTCAAGCAGGTCGCTTCCAAAGCCCGGCAGGGTGACGTCGATCCGGATGCGATCACGCCCGAGACCGTTGCCGAACACCTTTACACCCGGGGGATGCCGGACGTGGACCTGTTGATCCGGACCAGCGGAGAGATGCGCATCAGCAATTTCCTCCTTTGGCAGATCGCCTATTCGGAAATCTTTTTTACGCCGACGCTGTGGCCCGATTTCGGTGAAGATGAATTCGTGGCGATCCTCAAGGACTACCAGCGTCGGGAACGTCGTTTCGGTGCGGTACCCAACAGCTAGGGTTGGTCGCTTATCCATTGACATCAATGTTTTCCAGGTCAGAAAACTTAAAACATCACAATAGCCAAAATCCAAATGACAAATAAATCACAATGACTAAAATTTCAAAATTCCAAACCCTATGATGAAGATCGGGCGTTTCTATTGGCTTTGGGCCCTATTTGAGTTTGCGATGTTGATATTGTAATTTGTCGTTTATTTGAAATTTGGGATTTGTAGTTTGTTATTTATTCAAGAATTGGTGCTCGCAATTGGTTGTTTACGGCCTACGCCTTTTCAACCGCACCGGTTTATCCGGGTGAGGATAAAGCACGCCAATGCACCTGAAACGCTGGATCACCGGAATTGTTGCCCTGCCGATCATTTACCTGCTGGTTTCGGCCGGTGGCATGGTCTTCGCCCTGTTGATTGCGGCCGTCAGCCTGGTGACCCTGTGGGAATATTACCGGGCGGTGTTCAAACCAGACGCCGACGGTTTCATGCGGCTGATTCCGCTGTTGGGGCTATGCCTGTCGCCGGTTATCGTCTGGTCGGCATACCGGGGCACGATGATCCAAGCACCGCTGATTCTCGCCGTGGATTTGATCGTTGTCGCCGCCATGACCCTGCCCCTTTTCAAGAACGATACCCAGGCCCCTCACCTGGTGGCCAAGCAGGTGTTGGGGCTGGTCTATATCCCCGTTTTCCTGTCTTTTTTAGTCGCCATCCGCTTGGGTGAGAACGGCGCCGGCTGGATTTTCTGGATCCTCTGCATCGTCGCCGCCGGTGACACCGGGGCCTTTTATTCCGGCACCTACCTGGGACGCCACAAGCTTTGCCCCTGGGTCAGCCCCAAAAAAACCATCGAAGGCAGCCTGGGTGGACTGGCCGCCAATGTCATCGTCGCCCTGCTGTTAAAACGGATGATGCTTCCCCCGCTGGGCGTCCTGCCATGCATTGTCTTTGCCTTGGTCATCGGCGTTGCCGGACAGGTGGGCGATCTGTTTGCATCAGAATTCAAACGATCAGCCGGCATTAAAGACTCCGGGACCCTGCTTCCCGGACACGGAGGGTTTCTCGACCGGCTGGATGCCCTTCTGTTTGCCTCGCCGCTTGCCTATCTGTTGAAAATCAGTATATTCTAACGAGAATCGGACCATGAAATCACTTTCCATACTGGGTGCAACCGGCTCTATTGGCGCCAATGCCCTTGAAATAATAAGACAATTTCCGGATCGGTTCACGGTGGCCGCGCTCACGGCGAAGACCCGGGTGGCCGCCTTGGCCCGGCAGATTGTCGAATTTACCCCCCGTCTGGCCGCCGTGGTCGACGCCGACCATGCCAGACAGTTGCGGGCGCTGCTGCCGCCGACCATGGACGTGGAGATTGTCTTTGGCGAAGCGGGGTATGTCGAGGCGGCCACCTGTCCGGAAACCGACATGGTGCTGGGGGCCATGGTGGGGTCGGCCGGTCTGGTGCCGACCCTGGCCGCCATCGACGCCGGTAAAGACATCGCCCTGGCCAACAAGGAAACCCTGGTCATGGCCGGCGCCATCGTCATGGAGAAAATCGCACTCAAGGGCGTCAAACTGATGCCCGTGGACAGTGAGCACAGCGCCATCTTCCAGAGCATGGCCGGCCATGGTAAAAATGGGATCCGTGAGATTCTGCTGACCGCGTCCGGCGGCCCGTTTTTGAACCGGCCGGCTGCTGAATTTTCGTCCATCACCCCGCAAGACGCGCTGCGGCATCCCAACTGGTCCATGGGCAGCAAGATTACCATCGACTCGGCGACCCTGATGAACAAGGGCCTGGAAGTGATCGAAGCGCGATGGCTGTTTGACATCGACTTTTCCAGGATCAAGGTCCTGGTCCATCCCCAGAGCATCGTTCATTCGATGGTTTCCTACCAGGACGGCGCCGTGATGGCGCAGTTGGGTGTGCCGGACATGAAAGGGGCCATTGCCTACGGCCTTTCCCATCCCGGGCGGTTGCCGCTGGATGTCCCGTCACCTGACTTTGCCCATATCGCTCAGTTGACTTTCGAAGCGCCGGATCAGGAGCGGTTTCCCTGCCTGGCCCTGGCGTATGCGGCCGGGGAGCAGGGGGGAACCCTGCCTGCCGTGCTCAATGCCGCCAACGAAGTCGCCGTGGCCGCGTTTCTGGACCATCGGCTGCCGTTTATGGATATTTACCTGATCGTCGACCAGACCCTGAACCGCCATGCAGGAAAAAATGGCGCTGATCTAGGGCAACTTATCGAGGCGGACCGGTGGGCCAGAGAGACGGCCCATGCGTTGATCCGCCGGCAGGAGCGTTAACGTATCGCCTATGACCACCAACATTTTTGCCTTTGTCGTCGTTCTCGGCATCCTCATTTTCTTCCATGAGCTGGGCCATTTCCTCGTTGCCAGGCTGTTTGGCGTCGGTGTGGAGAAATTCTCACTGGGCTTCGGGCCCCGCCTTTTCGGCAGAACCGTGGGGATGACTGACTACCGAATTTCCGCCATTCCGCTGGGGGGCTACGTCAAGATGGTGGGCGATGAACCCGATGCCGAGCTTGCACCGGAGATGATACCCTATTCGTTCACCCACAAGCACGTGTTCAAGAAGATCATGATTGTGGCTGCCGGGCCGTTCTTCAACCTGCTGCTGGCGGTCATCATCTATGCCGGCTTTTTCACCTTCATCGGCACCGAGGATATCCGCCCGGTCGTCAACCATGTGGCCACGGAGAGCCCGGCGGCCCAGGCGGGCCTGCAGGCCGGCGATGTGGTGGTGGCCGTCGACGGGTCGACGGTGGCTTCCTGGAGCGACATCAACCGGCTGATCGCCGATGGCCGGGGCCGCGCCGTGCGCATCAGCGCCAAACGTGGGGATTCTTTCTTCGATGTCTCGGTCGTCCCTCAGACCAAGGTGGCCAAGGATATTTTAGGGGACGACGCCCCCTACTACGATATCGGTTTTTCCGGATTGGCCCCTTTAAAGGCAATTGTCGGAGAAGTCGCCGACGGCTACCCGGCCAAAAAGGCAGGCATGCAACCAGGGGATCTGATCGTCGCCATCGACGATCAACCGGTAGACAGCTGGAACACGATGAAAGCGATCATCTCCCGAAGCAATGGCGAGCCGATGCGGCTGCAGATCGTCCGCGGCGAGGATCGCCTATCGGTCGATATCGTACCGGTTCTGTTCAGTGAGGAGAACGTGCTGGGGGAGAAAGTGGACAGTTACCGGATCGGCATCTCCTCGCCGGGAATCGATATCCCCGAGGCCGATCGGATCACCATCAAACGGGGGTTTTTTAAGGCGGTCGCAGAGAGTGTGGATCAGACCTACCAGATCTCCCGGCTGACCCTGTTGAGCATCGGCAAGCTGATCAAGGGGACGGTCTCCACCAAGACGTTGGGCGGTCCGATCATGATCGCCGAAATGGCCGGGCAGCAGGCCAAGGCGGGGCTCACCAACCTGATTTTTTTCATTGCCGTGCTGAGCATCAACCTGGCCGTGCTCAATTTTCTGCCTATTCCAGTCCTGGATGGCGGGCATCTGATGTTTTTCTTCATCGAGGCGGTCATTCGGCGCCCCATCAATATCCGCATGCGCGAGATTGCCCAGCAGGCCGGTATTTTCATCCTGATTCTGCTGATGATTTTTGTGTTCTACAATGATATTATGCGCATATTCTCCAGCTGAGGGTTTGAAATCATGCCGCAACGAATCGAAATCACCTTGAAGGATCAGCTTCTTGACGCAGAGGGGCAATCCCTGCGCCTCAAAGCCAAGACCTATTTTGACATCGATCTGCGCCGGGTGCGCACCATCCATATCGTCACCCTCGATGCGGATTTGACCGCCGATCAGGTCGAGCGGGCACGCACGGAGATATTCACCAATCCGGTGACCCAGGTGTCGTCCCTGCAGCCGCTGGATGTGGATTTCGACTGGATTATCTGGGTCGGGTTCCGCCCCGGTGTCCGGGACAATCCGGGCGCCACGGCCGTCGAGGCGGTAGAAGACCTGCTGCGCCTGCGGTTTAAACCCGGCCATGCGGTCTATACGTCAAAACGGTATTGCCTGAAGGGCAGCCTCACCCGCCAGGACGCCGAAAAAATTGCCGGCGAGCTGCTGGCCAACGACATCATCCAGCAGTGGGCGGTCTTCGACCGCAGTCAGTGGGACCCGGCCATCGGCATCGGGTTTGTCATTCCCAAGGTGATGCTCGACCATCAGCCCGAGGTGACGACACTGTCCATCGACAGCGACGAGACGTTGACCCGGCTCAGCGACCAGCGCAGCCTGTCCCTCAACCCCAGGGACATCCCCATCATCCGATCCTATTTCCTGAAGACGGACGTGCGGCGCCAGCGCCGGCAGGTATCCCTGTCAGACCCCACGGACGTGGAACTGGAATACATCTCTCAGGCCCGCAGTGATCACTGCAACCACAACACCTTTGGCGGCCGGTTCCACTACCGGGACCTGGAGACCGGAGCAACGGAGACCATCGACAGCCTGTTCAAGACGTATATCCAAGGCCCCACGCTGGCCCTGAAGGACCAAAAGCCGTGGGTCGTCTCCGTACTGTGGGACAACGCCGGCGTGGGGCGATTCGACGCGGATCACAACTACGTGATCACCGGGGAAACCCACAACTCGCCATCCAACATGGAAGCATACGGCGGGGCCATCACCGGCATCGTGGGTATTTACCGCGATCCCATGGGCACCGGCAAGGGGTCCAAACTGATCATGGGCAGCTACGGCTATTGCGTCGGGCCGCGCGACTACGCAGGAGATCTCAAACCGCGGCTGCACCCCCGCCGCCTTTTGGACGGGGTGATCGAAGGGGTGCGCGACGGCGGCAACAAAAGCGGTATCCCCACGCCCTTCGGGCAGGTGATGTTTCACCCGGGATACCTGGGAAAATGCCTGGTTTTCGTGACGGCGCTGGGCATCATGCCGGCCGCGATCAAGGGCGAGCCATCGGATCAGAAGACCATCCTGCCCGGCGACCTGGCGATTATGCTGGGCGGCCGTGTGGGCAAGGACGGCATTCACGGCGTAACGGCCTCTTCGGCTTCCTTTTCCGAGCACACCCCGGCCGGGCACGTTCAGATCGGCGACCCGTACACCCAGAAGAAGATGCACGACTTTCTGCTGGAGGCCCGCGACGAAGGCCTGATCCGCTTTATCACCGACAACGGCGGCGGCGGCCTCTCCTCTTCCATCGGCGAGAGCGCGCTTTTTTCCAACGGATGCGATATCCAACTGGAAAAGGTGCCCCTGAAATATGACGGCTTGGACCAGTGGGAGATCTGGATCTCAGAATCCCAGGAGCGCATGACCGTGGCCATCGATCCCGTGCACCTGGGTCGCTTCATGTCGCTGAGTCGTCAGCACGCCGTCGAGAGCAGCGTGATCGGCACCTACACCGATACCGGGAAGCTCCATATCACCTACAACGGCGCCACCTGCGCCTATATCGACCTGGATCTGCTCACATCGGCCTTTCCCCAGTGGGCGTTCGAAGCGGTCTGGCGACCGCCGGCCCTGCGCGGCCTGACCGAGCCCGTGCTGGGCGTTCCGGAGGATTACACCTCCCTGGTTCTGGATATGCTGGGGCGACCCAACATCTGTTCCAAGGAGTGGGTCTGCCGCCAGTACGACCATGAGGTGCAGGGCACCAGCGTGATCAAACCGCTGATCGGCGCCGGGCGGGATGTGCCCACCGATGCGGCCGTCATTCGCCCGGTGCTGTCATCGCAGCGGGGCCTGGTCTTCTCCCAGGCATTGATACCCATGTACTCGGCCATCGACGCCTATCACATGACCGCCTGCACCATCGACGAGGCCGTGCGTCGGGCCATCGCCGTGGGCGGGGATCCGGACCATCTGGGCGGTGTGGACAACTTCTGCTGGCCCACCATTCAGTACGATCCGCTGAAAAATCCCGACGGCAAACACAAAGCCGCCCAATTGGTGCGGTCGTGCCGGGCACTCGAAAGGATGTGCCTGGCCTATGGCATCCCCCTGCTGTCCGGCAAGGACTCCATGTACGTGGATGGCCACCTGCCGGGCCGCTATGGCGAGACCCACAAGGTCTCGGCGCTGGAGACGCTGCAGTTCTCGGTTACCGGGGTGATCCAGGACGTGGGCCACTGTCTCACCATGGACGCCAAAGTTCCCGGGGATCAGGTCTGGATCGTCGGGGTCACCAAAAACGAACTGGGCGGATCGGAGTACTATGAGCATCTGGGCCACGTGGGCCTGAATGCCCCCGTCGTCGACCCCGACGACTTTGCCGTGCGCTATCGGATCATGGCAACAGCGGTTAGGGAGGGGCTTCTGGCTTCCTGCCACGGCATTTACCGAGGCGGGCTGGCCGTTCATCTTGGCCTGGTGGCCATGGGGGGCGAGTTGGGCCTGGCGGTGGACTTGCGCCGGGTGCCGTCGGAAGGCGTCGAGCGGGACGACACCCTGCTGTTTTCGGAAAGCGCCGGCCGGTTTATCGTTACCGTGGCGCCTGAACACCAGGACGCCGTTGAACGGCTCTTCGCCGGGCATCCGGCAGCCTGTGTGGGAGCGGTGACCGAGACGCCGCAGCTGACAATCATCGGCATCGATGGTCAGCGCCTGGCATCCTTGACCGTCGAGCGGATGAAGTCGGCCTGGAAAGGGCCTTTTGGGGATCTGATATGAGCACAAAACCGAATGTACTGGTGCTGACGGGTTTCGGACTCAACTGTGATCATGAAACGGCCTATGCCTTTGAACTTGCCGGGGCCGCGACCCAACGGGCGCACATCAACGCCCTGATCGCCGGCGACGTTTGCCTGGATGGTTTCCAGATCCTGGCCTTTGGCGGGGGCTTCAGTTGGGGCGACGATCATGGCGCCGGGGTGATTCAAGCCCTGCGCCTGAAAACCAACATCGGCGACAAACTGCTCGATTTCGTGGCCGCCGAGAAGCTGATCATCGGGATCTGCAACGGATTCCAGACCCTGGTCAACCTCGGCTTGCTGCCGGGGATCGATGGGGACTACACCCGGCGGTCGGTGGCCCTGACCTACAACGACTGCGGCAATTTTCGCGATCAATGGGTCCGCCTGAAGATCAATCCCGACTCGGCCTGCGTGTTCACCAAAGAGATGCAGACCATCGATCTGCCGATCAGACACGGTGAGGGAAAGTTCTATGCGGAGAGCGACACACTGAAAACACTGGCGGATAACGGTCAGATCGTCCTGCAATATGCCATGCCGGACGGCCAGCCGGCCAAGGGCTGCTTTCCCCACAACCCCAACGGCTCCCTGGCCGACATCGCCGGCATCTGCGACGCCAGCGGACGCGTCTTCGGCTTGATGCCGCACCCGGAAGCCTACAACCATTTCACCAACCACCCGGATTGGACACGGCGGATGGAAAAGAACAAAAGGGCCGGGACTGGCGGCGAGGCGCGGACGGGGGAGGGCGTCCGAATTTTCGAGAACGCCGTCGCCTATTTCAATTCCGTTGGTTGACGGTGTCAAAAGTTGC
>CAVPJS010000033.1:0-8906 GCA_963705475.1 uncultured delta proteobacterium
GCAATACAACGGCAGGGCACTGATTGACTGTTTCTTGCCACACTTTGAAAAGGATGCCGATGCATTCACAAATGGCGGACTATTCAGATTTTTAAACGACGCAACCGACAAGGGATACGGGTACTATTGCCGGCAGATCGATTTCAAACGGAAAGATCCGGTTTCAAGAAATTACGCTGATTTCTTCGCCGGTCGGATGGTGTTTCCCATTTATGACGCCGATGTCCATCCAACCGGATTGGTCGGCAGACGCCCGGGCGATAGGGGCGTTCGCTGGCTCAAGCACCAGACCAGGGAAGTTCCCCTTTCCGCCAGGAGCTGGCTTTATGGCATGGACAAGGCCAGGCACTATATCCGGCAGTACCGGACGATCATCCTGGTGGAGGGCATCTTTGATTATTTTGCCTTCACCAACCTGCTCAAAGACCAGGACAAGCAGGTGGTGGTCTCCACATTGGGTTCCTATCTCACCTCCGAGGCGGCGGCCATTCTCAAGGGCCTCGACATCGAGCACTATATTGTCGCCTACGACTGGGACGAACTCGGCCGAAACGGCATCGAACGGATTGCGGCCAAAACAGGCGGATGGGTCTATTACCTTGGCGGCCTGGCGGACGGTCAGGACCCTTACGATATGTTGAAACCGGTGGTCAGTACCATCAGCGGATTTTCCCTGAGACACCGCTAAATCAACGGGCTGTCTGCGGCAGCGCACAGGAGAAAAAAATGACTGGTATCATAAAAGATGATGTTCGGGAAAAAGAAAAAACAGTTGCCGTTAAACCTCTGTTTCCCCATTTGCCGCAACGCCTTGCCGGCTTGGAGGAACTGGCGGAGAACCTCTGGTGGAGCTGGAATCCCGGCGCAAGAATGCTCTTCAAGACCCTCGACCGGCAGGCCTGGAAGGAAAGCGGCCACAACCCGGACAAGATGCTCAGGGAGCTTCCCAGCGAGCTTCTGGAAAAGGCCGGCGCCGATGCCGAGTATATTGGCAGGTACGATGATGTCATGGATGTGTTTCAAAAATATATGCAACCAAAAGTTTGCCGTCTGCTGGCGCCGTTTTCCCCGGACCACAAGTATGCCGTGGCATACTTCTCGGCCGAATACGGCCTGCATCGTTCCTTGCCCTTTTATGCCGGCGGGCTTGGTTTTCTGGCGGGAGATTACCTCAAGGAATGCAGCGATTTGTGTATCCCGCTGGTGGCGGTGGGGTTCATGTACCCGGAAGGCTATTTTCGGCAACAGATCCGGGATGACGGCTGGCAGGAGAATATCGTCGAGTCCATGGACCGCGAAGCCGCTCCTATTTCGAAGGTGATGGACAAGGATGGACGCCAGCGCATCGTCAAGGTGCCGTTGACCGATCCGCCCATCCATGTCGCGGTGTGGAAGGTCGCCGTCGGGCGCGTTTCCCTCTATTTGATGGACACGGATATCGAAATCAACGATCCATGGAATAGAGGCATTACCGCACGGCTCTACATCGGCGATTTGGAGCAACGCCTGCGCCAGGAGATCGTCTTGGGTCTCGGCGGCGCTGCGGTGCTCAAGGAGTTGGGCATCGATCATTACCTCCTGCACTTGAACGAGGGCCATGCCGCCTTCGCCCTGTTGGAACGTATCCGGGCAACGGTACTAACGGGCAAGGATTTTGCCGCGGCCTGCGAAAAAAATATCGAGGCAACGATCTTCACGACGCACACTCCTGTTCCTGCGGGTCACGATGTTTTTCCCTTTCAATTGATCGAAAAGTACTTTCATTCCTACTGGCCTGGCCTGGGTCTCGATCGCGACGCATTTTTCCAATTGGGCATCCATCCTGAAAAACCGGAAGCCGGATTCAACATGACCGCTTTTGCGTTGAGATTATCCGGCTGTCGCAACGCCGTGAGCAAACGGCACGCCGAGGTCTCCCGCAAGATGTGGTGCAGCCTGTGGCCCGACATGCCGGAAGATCGGGTTCCCATCGATCATGTCACCAACGGCGTCCACGTGCCCACCTGGATCGAGCCGAAAATCAAGTTGCTGCTGGACACGCACTTAGGGGCCGATTGGCTGGATAAGCATGACGATCCGGCCATCTGGCAGGGTCTCGACAACGTCCCCGACACCGAGTTGTGGCAAACACACCACTGGCTGAAGGTAAAACTGATCGATGCGATCCGGGAGCGCACCCGACTGCGTTGGGCCGACGGCGGGGGCAGTTCATCCGTGATGCTTGCCGGAGGTGCCTTTCTCGACCCCTCCGTCCTTACGCTTGGTTTTGCCCGCCGGTTCGCCACGTACAAAAGAGCGCTGTTGATCTTCCAGGATCTGGATCGTCTCAAGAAACACTTCAAGGACCGCTGGCGCCCCGTACAGATCATCTTTGCCGGCAAAGCCCATCCGGCTGACGACCCCGGCAAACGGCTGCTGCAGGACCTGATCAACCTGGCACGGGATCCGCAATTGAGGGGCCGAATCGCCTTTGTGGAGGATTATGGCGAGCAATTGGCCCAGTATTTGGTGCACGGGGTGGACGTATGGCTGAACAATCCGCTGCCGCCTTTCGAGGCCTGCGGGACGAGCGGCATGAAGGCGGCGCTGAACGGCGTCCCCCATTTAAGCGTACTGGACGGCTGGTGGGGGGAAGGGTTTAACGGGGAAAATGGCTGGGCGGTGGACCATGATGCCAATGCTGAGAACCCGGATGGCAGCGATGCCGAAAAAATCTACCACCTTCTGGAGGATCAGATCATACCGCTTTACTACCAGATGTCGGAAAACGGTATTCCCCTCGAATGGGTCCGGCTGATGAAGGAAACCATGAAAAGCGCTGCATCCGGATTTTCCGCGCGGCGAATGGTCAAGCAATATATTGAAAAGTTCTATTCCAGCAGCATTCAACATGCGCTGGAAGATTAGTGCATATCCGTTGACGGCCTTGCGCCAACAACGGTTGGGGCTGACGGCCATGGCGTGGACGCCGTTCTCCAATGATGTCTTGAAATTGGATCACGCCTGTTGCTATGATTGTATATGACACTGATTTTATAATTCATCCAATAAGGATGCAGCATGCCGGGAAAAACAAACAAGCCGGAACCCAAACCGTTCAAAGCAAAAACAGAAAGCACCGCCTCCCGGGCCAAGCGGTCGGGCTCACGGACTGCTCAGGACAGGCGCTTTCCAGTTGTCGGTCTGGGCGCATCGGCCGGCGGACTGGAAGCGCTGAAATCCTTTTTCTCCCAGGTGACCGTAAACAGCGGTATGGCCTTCATCGTGGTGGTCCATATGGCCCCCAAACAGCCGAGTCTGATGCCCGAGCTCCTTCAGAAAGTAACTCCGGTGCCGGTTTCCGTCGCCCAGGACGGCCAGGCCATTGAACCCGATCATATTTACGTCATCGCTCCGGACAAGGAGATCAGCGTATTCAAGGGCAAGATCCAGCTATTGGACGTTCTTGATAAACGCGCGACCTTGCCCATCGATTTCTTCCTGAAAGCGCTGGCCCAGGACCAGGGGGCCAATGCCGCGGCGGTGATTTTATCAGGCACCGGCACGGATGGTACGCTCGGTGTGAAAACAATCAAAGCCAACGGCGGGCTGGTTCTGGTTCAATCGGAAGATTCGGCCGGTTACGACGGCATGCCCCGCAGCGCCGCCTGCAGCGGTGTGGCGGACATCATCGTGGCCCCTGACGAGATGCCGCAACGGCTCACCCGATATTTTTCGCACCCCGATACGGCGTTAAACAAACAGCCCGGTGCAGCCGATGCCCAGCGGGAATGGCTGAACAAAATCTTTGCTGTTTTGCGAACCCGAACCGGGCATGATTTTTCCCTGTATAAGAAAAATACGCTGCTGCGTCGCATCGATCGGCGCATGGAACTGAACCAGATTGCGCACCATGGGCAATACGCTCGCTATCTGCGCGAAAACCCGATTGAGGTGGAAGCGCTGTTTCGGGAGCTGTTGATCGGGGTGACCAGCTTTTTCCGCGACCCCGAGTCCTTCGACGTGCTTAAATCCAACGTCCTGCCGGAACTGCTCGGCCGATTGAAGGAAGACGCCACCTTCCGGGCCTGGATTCCAGGCTGCTCCACGGGCGAAGAGGTCTATTCGCTGGCCATCGTGGTCCGCGAGGTACTGGGTACAAACCCCAAGCACATCAACGTGCAGCTGTTCGGCACGGACATTGACAATTCGGCGATCGAAGCGGCCAGAAACGGGCTCTTTCCGGCCAGCATCGCGGCGGATGTCAGTGATGACCGCCTGAAACGTCACTTCACCAAAGAGGGTGATGATTTCCGCGTCCGCAAGGAGATCAGGGACTGTGCGATCTTCTCGGTTCAGGATCTGATCAAAGATCCTCCTTTTTCGCGGCTGAACCTGCTTTGCTGCCGCAACCTGTTGATCTATCTGGAGGCCACCGCCCAAAAAAAGCTTTTGCCGCTGTTCCATTATACCTTAACACCCGAAGGCGTTCTCGTGCTGGGATCTTCCGAATCCATCGGCGAGTTTTCCAACCTGTTCTCCGTCCTGCACAAAAAATGGAAAATATTCAAACGCCGAGAGGTTTCGCCGGCCCTGCGCCGGCTGATCGACTTTCCCAGCGGTCCGGCCACCCCGGACACGACTGCCGGCATGATCCCACCGGCCGCTCCGGCGGACCTGAAAATCAATGTCGCCCAGCTCACCCAACGGGCCATTCTAGACCAGTTTGCCCCCACCGCCATTCTCGTCGATGCCAACGGAAATATTTTGCATGTTCAGGGCCGTACCGGTAAATACCTGGAAACACCCAGCGGCCCACCCACGCAAAACATTCTGGATATGACCCGGGAGGGGCTGCGCATCGCGCTTTCCTCCGCCATCCGGGCGGCCAAATCATCCAATCGACCGGTGTGCCGCCGAGAAATAGCCGTAAAAATAAACGGTGGCGTTCAATTGCTTGACCTGCATGTTGCTCCCCAACATGCCCCCGAGGCGCTTTCCGGGTGTTTATTGGTGGTTTTTGAGGATGTCGAGGCCACCATCGTGCAAGAGTCCTCGCCAGGCGAAGACGGTCGCCTGGATCAGGAAGCCACCCGCATCGCAGGGTTGGAAAGAGAACTGCAAAGCACCCGCGAAAGTCATCAGACAACCGTCGAGGAGCTTGAGTCGTCCAACGAGGAGCTCAAATCCATTAATGAAGAGATGCAGTCCTCCAACGAAGAGTTCCAGTCCACCAATGAGGAACTGGAATCTTCCAGGGAAGAGCTGCAATCCTTAAACGAGGAGCTGCAGACGGTCAACGCCGAACTGCAAAGCAAGGTGGAAGAACTGTCGGCGGTTCACGACGACATGCGCAATCTCCTCAACAGCACGCAGATCGCCACCATTTTCGTAGACAACGACATGCGGGTCAGGCGCTTCACGTCGGGAGCGACCGCCATCATCAATCTGATCCAGAGCGACATGGGACGTCCACTGCAGCACGTGGTTACCAATCTGTCCTACACGGGGATGATTGGCGACTTGGGTGATGTTCTGAAAACGCTCACTCCCAGGGAGGTCGAGGTGCAGACCACGGAAGGTGCATGGTATAATATGCGCATTCTCCCCTATCGCACCCTGGATAATCGCATCGACGGCGCCGTGCTCACCTTTAACGCCATAACCGAACAGAAACAGGCCCAACACGTATTGAGAACCGCCAACCTGGAAATGGAGCAGGCCTGGCTGTTGATCCGCAAAATTTTCGACATGAATTCCGACCCGTTGGTCGTGCTGGACCAGGCGGGCAAAATGATCACGGCCAATTCGGCCTTCGCGGATACGATGGAAATACCGCCTGAAGAAAGTAAAGGCATGAATATCTTCAAAATCCACCACCGCCTGCCGGGATGGACCGATTTGGCAGCCAAACTCAAAGAGGCGTTGGAAAAGGGAGAGGATTTCGAGATCAACCCGGGCAGGCCATCCTCGTCAAAAGTAAAAGGCGCATACCGGGTAATGGGCCAGATTATCCGTATAGGCGATGATTGGCCCTATCGCATTCTCCTGCGGTTTGCAAAGGACGGCTGAGAGGAAGTAGGAAATGCCCCCTCCAATAAATCTATCCAGCCAGTCAAACAAATTCGATTGGCTTCGTCGACAAGCCGAAGAATTGATCGCCCTGCCATTGGATTCAGCCGTTGATGCGCCGACCGATATCCTTGAACTGATCCATGAACTTAAAATCCACCAGGCGGAACTGGAGATCCAGAACGAGGAACTCAAACGGGCGCAATTGGAGCTGACCGACCTGTATCGGCAATTTGAAGACTTGTATGAATTTGCCCCGTGCAGCTATCTGAATCTAAGCCCAAAGGGAGTGGTTTCCCGCATCAACCTGGCCGGGGTGATGCTGTTAAGTGACGTGCGCAAAAAGATCCTGAATACCGGTTTCAGTCAGTTCGTCGCCCCGGCTTGGCGGGATGCCTATCTTGACGCCCTGAAAAAGGCCGGCCGGACCGGCGAAACGCAAAGCCTGGAATTGCGGCTGAACAGCGCCAGCGATTCGCAATCCTGGGTCTGGGCGGAGATTCGTGCCAATCGGGATGACACCGGTGTGGTCAATCATTGGCGGATGACGCTGGTGGATATCTCCGCAAAAAAAGAAGCGGAGAATATCCTGGCCAGGGCCAGTCAGGATCTAGAAATTCAAATCAGAAGCCGCACGGAGGAGTTGTCGCGGGCCAACCAGAAGCTGCAATGTGAGATTGGCTCCCGAGAACTGGCCCAGAGAGCGCTGCTGCAAAAATCAAAAGCGCTGAAGGCCAACCTGGTTGAGTTGGAAGAGGCCAACATCGCCTTGAAAGTGATGCTCAAGGAGCGCGAAAATGAGCGTCACGCGCTTGAAGAAAAGGTTGTCTGCAACATTAACGAGCTGATCCGGCCGCATCTTGAAAAGCTGGCGGCCGGGAACCTCAATCAACGGCAACAAGCCCTGCTCGACGCCGTCAAAAGCAGCCTGGACGACATTGCATCGCCGCTCAGCAGGCGGTTTATTTTAGAAAGCAATCATTTAACACCAGTGGAATTCCAGGTGGCCAATTTTATCCGCCAGGGAAAAACCACCAAGGAAATCGCCGATGTGATGGGCGTGGCAACCAGCACCATCGATTTTCACCGGCTCAATATCCGTCGCAGGCTCGGGTTGACCAATAAGGGGATCAATCTACAATCTCATCTTAAATCACTCCTATAGTAGGGGGATTTTCCCCGCATTCTCCTCCTGTTTGTCCCGCCTTGCCGTATTTCCGCCGCTCGATTATATTGTACTTGTTAAAAATGCCACCCAGCATCTCTTCACACAGTACGCACACGCGCAGCACCAACCGCCTGGTTAACCCGAAGCTGAATGAATTGATTCAACCGCTGCTAAATGAATGGGTTTCAAGGAGAGAAACAGCAACATGACCTACGTCACGCTTAACATTGAAAGCAAACGGCTGCCTTCGGACTCGGGTGGCACAGTGACGCATCCGCTGAAGCAAAAAATACAAGTCGGAAACCATCTCCGCAGCCTGGTGGTCGATGATGACAACACCATTCTCGAGTACGTGGCTCAAATGCTCGCTCGGTTAGGCTGCCAGGTCGAAACGGCCCGGGAGAGACCTGACGTGATGAACGAGCTGGCCACCGGAACCTTCGATCTGTTGGTCACGGATCTGGAGATGCCTGAAATGAATGGCTACCATCTGGCCCAACGTGTCAAAAAGAAGACGCATGACACCAAGGTGGTCATCATGACAGGCCGTCCTGAAGGCGATTGCCTTGAAATGATGGCCACGCGGTGGGTGGACGGGTGGCTTTTCAAGCCGTTCGGATTGAAGGATCTGCGCGCCGAGATCCAGCGCTTGGGGTTGCTCAAGAATAACTGCTCATACCTGCGCGAATCAAGCATCGGGAATTGAACAGTCCCGCACAAAACTCAGAGGAAAATAGAAAATGAACCCACTATTGACCCAAATGGATCAACTGCTCACCCAGATTGCACAGTCCCTCGTTGACCGCCCCCAGGATGTTTGGGTAAATGCCATTGAAAGCGATCACACCACGGTGCTTGAACTGCGGGTTGCCAAGGAAGATATCGGCAAAGTCATCGGCAAAAAGGGCCGCACCGCCCAGGCCATGCGAACGCTTATCGGAGCCGTCTCCGCCAAAATAAAAAAACGCACGGTGCTGGAAATTGTCGAATAGAGAACAGCCGAAAGCGTCGATGACGGAGGATATGTCCGATATGGAAAGCCAAGACCCACCGATGAATGAAGAGCGAAGGCACGCCAGGTCGAAAGCCGACTTTATCAGACGAATCGGCATTGGACCGGACCTTGCCGAGTTTTTGACTGATTTTGCCGAAAGGCCTGAAATCCTCTATTCACTGCCCCCGGGCAGGTATCGCGAATTTGAATCTCAGATGGATGCGATTTTTTCTTTCTTAGGGAAACGATAAGCCATTCCCACGCGGATAGCGTGAGAACATCTATCGCTTTTCTTCCAGGATCCACGAAGTGCACCCTCCCACCCCGATTGGTCATATGTGACCAACGGTTGCATATGACCCTTTCCAAATGACAATCACCGGCTGCCCCGGAACGTTGGATTTTCAAAATACGTTAAAAATATCAGAAAGATGGGAGTCTTGACAGGGAGTATCAGATTCCTGGCACAAAGATTGAAAATCAATCAACAAAAGCGCCATCTTTTGCGCGGGGGCATCAATATAAACCCTTATTCAACAGGAGGTCCACCATGAAATCAAGCACCCAGGACAAGGCAGAGGGTAAGTGGCACAAGGTCAAGGGCAAGATCAAGCAGGTCGCCGGAAAAGCAGTCGGGAACCGCGACCTGGAAGTCGAAGGCAAGGCCGAAAATGTTGACGGGAAGATTCAGGA
>CAVPJS010000034.1:0-25636 GCA_963705475.1 uncultured delta proteobacterium
ATCTCCTTTTCCACGATATCCGTGTCTTCGCCGATGCTGCGTGCGAACAGCTCGGTCTTTTCCATGATGGGAATGCGGATTTCGCGGTAGCCGAAATCTTCGAACAGGGCGGTGGCGGTGCGTTCGATTTGCTGCCACAACTCGGTTTCACCCGGCAGGAGGTCCTTGAATCCTCTGATCAGTTGTATGTTTGGCTGGCTCATGGGTTAAACAATACCTTTCGGGCGGCCTGCAAGCGCATCGTTAGGTGTCGCCGCAGTCTGCCAGCGAATCTTTACACGTAAACCTGAACATTTATCCCAGGCGTTCGCGGATAGTCAACCTTATTTTACCGCAGATGGGTGGCCGTCACCGTTAGGCGGCGAAATCGGCTAATACGCAGGCCATTTTCTCAACCGGGCGAACATCCCCGGTCGATGGGCTGTCAAATGGGTTCGCAGACGATCATCCATGGCTCACACGCTGCCGGCAGGCGAATTCATGGTTGGGATGATGGTTCGGATCGACAACCCTCACGGCCGATGGCGATTGTTTTGTAAATTACCGGAATAAAGGCGTTGAGGCCATTTCGCATTGTTGACATGGGTGCTTATTTTGGATACCGTGATTGCTCTTCAACCGCGGCCAAAAAAAAACCAACAATCAGGACGGCGCCATGGTCCAGGACGGCACCATGATCATCGGGTTGGATGTAGGCGGTACCCACACGGATGTTGCCCTTTTGGGACCAGCGGGGCTGGTGCGGCAGATCAAGGTACGCACCAATTCGTCGGACCTGTTTGGCACCCTGCTAACGGGGCTGGAAAAGATCACCGAAGGCATCGATCCCGCCCGCATCAGTCGCGCGGTACTGTCTACCACCCTGACCACCAACCGTATCGTGCAGGGTCGGATCCCCGAGGTGGGGATGATCGTTTCCGCCGGTCCGGGAATGGATCCCGAACTGTTTCGGACCGGCCCGCATTATCACACGGTCACCGGGGCGATCGATCACCGGGGGCGCGAGATTACGCCCATCGATGAGGGCCAGGTGCTGAAGGCGGCCGAGAGTCTGAAAAATAACGGTATTCGCTACGTGGGAGTGGTTTCTAAATTTTCCATTAGGAACCCTGCCCACGAAGTAACGATCGGTGATCTTCTCGGCGATCGCTTCGAAAAGGTGTTCCTGGGGCACCGCATCTCGGGACAGCTCAACTTTCCGCGCCGCATTGCCACGACTTTTCTGAATGCGTCGGTCTACCCCGTTCACAAGGATTTCTTCGAGGCCGTGGTCAATTCACTGGCCAAAAAGGGGCTGAGCATGCCCATCCGCATCCTTAAACCCGATGGCGGGAACATGCGGTTCGATGCCTCCATCGACCATCCGGCCCAGACGATCCTGTCCGGGCCGGCGGCCAGTGTCATGGGCTCCGTGGCCTTTGCGCCCAAGGATGAAGCCTGCCTGGTGCTGGACATCGGCGGCACCACGACGGACATGGCCGTTTTGGTCAACGGCGTACCGCTGCTGGATCCGATGGGGATCAGCATCGGGAACCACAAGACGCTGATCCGCTCCCTGGAAACGGTTTCCATCGGTGTCGGTGGAGACAGCGCGGTGCGGGTGGTGGACGGAAAAATACATATCGGACCCGACCGGTTGGGCATGGCCATGGCCTACGGCGGGCCGGTACCCACCCCCACGGATGCAATTTTTCAGTTGGGCATCGGCGATGGGGGCGATCCGCAAAAAGCCCGGGAGGCCATTCAGTCGGTGGCCGAAGCCCTGGGAACCAATCTCCAGGATGCCGCCGAACGGATTTTTGAGCAGGCCTGTCGGACGATTCTGGATGAGGCCGGATCGATGATCGACCGGATCAACGCCAAACCGGTGTACACGGTCCACGAGTTGTGGGAGGGCTATCGTTTGCAGCCCCGCCAGATTCTGGTGCTGGGCGGGCCGGCTCCCTGGTTTGCCACGGGTTTGGAACGGTTGAGCGATAGTCGGGTGACGGTGGTTCCCCGGTGGACGGTGGCCAATGCCATCGGTGCCGGCCTGGCCCGAACCACCTGCGAGGTGACCTTCTTTGCTGATACGGAGCGGGAAATCGCCACCGCACCGGAGGAGAATTTCACCACCGTGATTCCGTCGACCTACACGAAGGAAGACGCCATCCGCGCGACCCTGGATCTGCTTCGCCGCAAGGCCATCGCCCGGGGCGCCAATCCCGACCACCTGGAACTGGAAGTCATCGAGGCCATGTCGTTCAACATGGTCCGCGGATTTTATACCACCGGGAGGAACATCCGGGTTACGGCCCAGGTCAAACCCGGGTTGATCCACGGTTACGACCCGATTGCGGAAAAGATCATGGACAGCAGTTACACTGAATAACGGAGCCCGCCATGCTGCGCGCCAGACACAAGACCGGCCTGGTCTTTTTCCCCGCTTTCGACTGGGCCATCAGCCCTACCCATCCGGAACGTGAAGAGCGGCTGCTCTACACCCAGGATCAGGTGTTCGAAGAGGGCCTGTTAGACATCGACGGCATTATCGAATACAAACCCGACCTGGTTACCAAAAAGGATGTCCAGCGGGTTCACTTTTGCGTGCCCGACTTGTGGGCGGTGATGACCGAGTCCCATTTCATCAGCGCCGGCGGCGCCAAGACCATTGCCATGGCGGTGATGGACAAACAGGTGGAGCGCGGGTTTGCCCTGGTGCGGCCGCCGGGTCACCATGCCAACCGGGTGGTCCACGGTGCCAGAGGGTTCTGCAATGTCAACATCGAGGCCATCATGGTCGAGTTTATCCGCAAGGCCTACGGGGTCAACCGGGTGGCCATCGTGGACACCGACTGCCACCATGGAGACGGTACCCAGGATATCTACTGGCACGATCCGGACACCCTGTTCATTTCCATCCACCAGGACGGCCGCACCCTCTATCCCGGCTCGGGATTTTTGAGCGAACTGGGTGGGCCCAATGCCGTGGGCAGCACCCTCAATATTCCGCTCCCGCCCAACACCTCCGGGGAGGGGATCCTGCATGCCATCCGGGAAGTGGTGCTTCCCATTCTGAAGGAATTTCAGCCGGAAATTATCGTCAACTCTGCCGGACAGGACAACCACTATTCGGACCCCATCACCAACATGAATTTTTCGGCCCAGGGGTATGCAGAGCTGACGACCCTGCTCAAACCCGACATCGCCGTTCTGGAAGGCGGGTATGCCATCGAGGGGGCGCTGCCTTATGTGAATGCCGGCATCATTCTGGCCATGGCGGGTATGGATTACAGCCACCTCCAAGAGCCCGATTTTGACCCTGCGAAGATCCGTCAGACCCCGGAGGTTTCCCGCTGGGTGCACAAGATCTGCGACAAGGTGCTTGAGAACTGGGACCAGCGACGGCACCTGGCCGATGTCTACCGGGGGGATTACCAACTCATGAACCGGGACCGCGACATCTACTACGACACAGACAATATCCATGAGCACCAGCAGGAGACCATCAAGGTTTGCGACAGCTGCGGGGGCGCCCTGAAAATTGATTCCACCGCCCGGGGCATGAAACATGTCCTTGCGGTGCACATCCCGCGAAACGCCTGCGAGAGTTGCCGCAAACAGGGGTACCAGTGGTATGATTCGGCCGACACGAGTCAGTTCGACAAGATTTACCTCCAAGATCGTTCCGGTGATGTGATTAGAGAAAAAAGCCAGGCGACCTAACCCGGAAAAACCGGTGCTGTTGAAACGTCGCAGGCCGTGAACACAATATCTTAAATAACAAATTCTAAATTACCAATCTCAAATAAATTCCAAATTTCAAAGTCCAAAACCCACAAAGGGCAATACCGACCGATGATTGTCACTTGAATTTACCAGTATTGATGATTGGAATGTCTTTTCTTCAAGACTGCAAGGTTTGGGATTTAGAATTTGGTTATTGTGATTTAAAGGTCATCGCCTTTTCCCATCGACGAGATCCCATGACTTGCTCCCGACAAGCTGCCATTCGACCCAACCTGGAACGACGCGCCCGGATAATCGGCGCCGTGCGGGCCTTTTTTTCCGCAGCGGGATTCCTGGAAATCGAGACACCGGTGCGCATTCCGGCACCGGCGCCCGAGATCCATATCGACGCCCAGGAAGCCGGGGGCTGGTATTTACAGACGTCGCCGGAGCTTTGCATGAAGCGGCTCCTGGCCGCCGGTTATGAGAAGATCTTCCAGATCTGCCGGTGTTTCCGCAAAGGTGAGCGCGGCGGCCGACATGTGCCGGAAATGACCCTGCTGGAGTGGTATGCGGCAGGTCTGAATTATTTGGAGCTGATGACGCAGTGTGAGGCGTTGATCGGTTTTGTGGCCGCCCGCATCGGCATGGAGCGCCAGCTCGTCTATCAGGGGCACACGGTTGACCTGACGACGCCCTGGGAACGGTTGACGGTGGCCGAGGCTTTCGAGCGGTTTGGTGGGATGACGGTCCGGCAGGCGCTGGACAGGGAGTGCTTCGACGAGACCATGGGCCTCGCCATCGAACCGCAACTCGGCATGGAGCGGCCGCTGTTTCTCTACGACTACCCGGCCCGCTGCGGCGCCCTGGCTCGGCTAAAGCCCGTCGACCCGTCGGTGGCCGAACGTTTCGAACTCTATATCGCCGGCATGGAACTGTGCAACGCCTTCAGTGAGCTCACCGACCCACGGGAGCAGCGCGCCCGTTTCGATGCCGATAACCGCACCCGAAGGGCCAAGGGCAAAACTGTCTATCCCGTTGCCGAACCGTTTCTCCAGGCCCTGGAAAGCATGCCGCCAGCTGCCGGAAATGCGTTGGGAATCGACCGGCTGGTGATGCTATTTACCGGCGCGGCATCAATCGACGCGGTGGTTGCATTTGTACCGGAAGAACTCTAACGCCAAGGAGACCGATCATGAGCGAACGCAAACGCACGGTGTTATATGACCGCCACGTCAAGTCAGGTGCACAGATGGTGCCCTTCGGCGGTTGGGACATGCCCGTCATGTACGGCGGGGGGATTCTGGCCGAACACCTGGCCACCCGCAAGGGTGCCGGACTATTCGATGTTTCCCACATGGGCCGCTTTGTGTTTCGGGGCGCCCGGGCGCTGGAATTCTTGCAATATGCCCTGACCAACAACGCCGAGGCCCTCGATACGCCCGACCGCGGCGCCCAGTACACCATGATCTCCACCGCAGCCGGTACGGCGGTCGACGATGCCTACCTCTACCGGTTCGAAGAAGACGAATACCTGCTGGTGGTCAATGCCGGCAACCGTGACAAGGACTGGCAGCATTTCCAGGAACTGCTGGCGCCATTCGATCGGGTCGAACTCATCGACCGCAGTGACGATCTGGCCATGGTGTCGCTGCAGGGGCCGACATCCCGCTCCTTGGTATCTGCCATCATCGCGGCCGGGCGGTTGCCGGAACCCGCGAGAAACGCACTGAGCACGGTGACGATTGCCGGCGCCACGGTGTTGTTGGCCCGCACTGGATACACCGGTGAGCCGTTAGGGTTCGAGATGTTCATCCCCCGCCATGCGGTGCCTGACATCTGGGATCTGCTGGTGGGAAAAGGAGCCACACCCGTGGGCCTGGGTGCCCGTGACACCCTGCGGCTGGAAGCGGCGCTGCCCCTTTACGGTCATGAGCTGGGCACGGATGCCGACGGAAACGAAATACCCATCTTTGCCTGCCCACTGGCCAAGTTCGGCGTCAGTTTTTCTCCCTTGAAGGGCGAATATGTGGGGCGGCGGTCCTTGGCGCGCCAGCACGAGGCGTTCCGCAAAATTCTCTTCCGTGATTTCTCGGCCATGGCGGATCTGCCCAGGATGATCCGACCGCTGGTATTGGCCGGGCGCGGCATTGCCCGCCAGGGTGCCAGGGTATTTGACGGGGACAGGCTCGTGGGGTCCATTACCAGCGGCACCATGGTTCCCTATTGGGAAGTAGAAGGCCAACGCGTTCATGACGGCCTGGCTGATACAACTCAGCGGCGTTCCATCTGCCTGGCCTATCTTGACAGCGATATCCTCGACGAAGCGCCGCTCTCGGTTGAAATCCGCGGGAAACGGGTAGCGGCCATGGCCGTGCCCTATCACATGCGCAGCGAATCCCCGCCTTACACCCGGCCCATTTTGTATGACCATGGCCGCACGCGAAAAGTCGTTGAATCGGATACCACCCCTGCCGATGCCCTGCGCCTGTTGAAGATGGCCGCGGCCAACCACCACTGGCGGCAGAAGGCCTGCATCAATCTGATTCCCTCGGAGATGACCGCCTCTCCCCTGGTGCGCCTGCTTTCCATCACGGATCCATCATTCCGTTACGCCGAGCACCGCAAACTGAAAGCTTACTACGATGCCGAGGTGTTCTACTACCAGGGCTGCGATTTCATCGATGAGGTTGAAGCACTGCTGGTCAATGAAATGAAGCGATACTTCGGATGTGTCGAGGTCGAGACCCGGGTGATCAGCGGGCAGATGGCCAATACGGCCGTCTACAGCGCCATGTTGGACTATATCAACCGGGCCGACCGCAAGCGCGAACCCAGGCGGATGCGCAAGGTGATGAACAACCACATCGGCAAGGGCGGCCACCTCAGCGCACAGCCCATGGGCGCCCTGAGGGATTTCGTGTCCCGGGATCCTGCCACGGAGCGGCCGGCGGTGGTCAACTTCCCCGTGTTGGCGGACAATCCCTTTCGCATCGACGTGCCGGCCACGCTGAAGCTGATCGACCAGCATCGACCCGAGTTGATTATCTTCGGCAAGAGCATGGTCATCAGCAAGGAGCCGGTTGCACAAGTCAGGGCCTTTCTCGACCAGCAGGGCATCGACGCGGTGCTGATGTACGACATGGCCCACGTATTGGGACTGGTGGGCCCGCACTTCCAGGATCCGTTCAAAGAGGGCGCCGACCTGGTCACCGGTTCGACGCACAAGACGTTCTTTGGCACGCAGCGGGGTGTGGTGGCCAGCGGCTACGAAAGCTCCGATGAGCGTTACGCGCTCTGGGAATCCATCGAGCGACGAACGTTTCCCGGATCGGTGTCCAATCACCACCTGGGGACAATGGTGGGACTCCTGCTGGCTGCCTATGAAATGAATCATTTCAGGGACGCATACCAGTCTGCGGTCATATCCAATGCGAAGGCATTTGCACGGGCGCTTTCCGACTGCGGACTGCATGTGGCTGGTGACCCGGCCGAAGACTACACGGAAACGCACCAGGTGCTGGTGGATGTCGGGTATGCCAGGGGCCCGCAGATCGCACGGCGCCTGGAGGCCAACAACATCATCTGCAACTATCAGGCGGGACCCGGAGACGAGAGCTTTTCCGCTTCCGGCATGCTGCGCATGGGGGTGTCGGAAATGACCCGTTTCGGCATGGGCCCACAGGGCTTTCAACAACTTGCCCAACTGATTCGGGATGTCGTCATGGATGATATTCAGGCGAAGGAAGCGGTGTCCCGGTTGCGAGAGCAATATCTGGACGTCGGATATTGTTTCGACGACGATGCGTTTGAAGAACCGATAAATAAATTGATGGAGATGCTGATATGAGGAATTGTTAAAAAGAAAAAGCAGGCCGCATGCGGCCTGCTTTTTCTCTTCCTCAACAGCAAAAAGGGTTGAAACTATTTCACGATCGCCTTCAAGGAGATTCCCGATTTTGTCTTGCGAACGGTGAACTTGCTGCCGATTGCAAAACCCATTTCATCAATCATCGACTTTGGAATGACGACACTGCCGCGTTTGCTGACCAGAACTTCTTTCGTCGGTTTGTTTTTTGCTTTACCGCGTCCCGACTTGATTTCCGGTGCTTGACCCGCTTTCATCAATGCATCGAGGTAATGCGCTTTGAATTGTGCGGCAGTATTGAATTTAAATACTTTCATGATCTCCTGCTGCAGCTTTCCACTTTTGACCATATTAATTAATTTGGCACCGTCGATCTTCTTTTTTGCTGGCATTCGAATCTCCTTATTTTAAGTTAATCACAATGAATAATAAGATACCTCTTAAATAATTCGTGGATGAAAAATAAATCCAGTTGAATATAACAAATGCGCTCTATTATTGACATGAATGCAATAATACAATCAACCTTTTTTTTTGAAAAGATACGCTTCGCGGTATGCTTATTTCCTTCATTGTATCGATCATGCAGGCAAATTAAAAACCAATAGCAAACAACGTTGAAGACAAAAAAAACGCTGTTCGAACAATTCTTTCGCAGACGTTCACGGGTGCAAAGGTTCAGCGGTTCGGGGTTCAAGGTTCAGAGGTTCAAAGGCTCGGGGTGCACCGAAAACCTAAGCCGGAGTAACCACTTACCATAATCGCTGATCCGGTGAATGGTTGCTTGCGGAGTTACACTCTCTGGGATTGATGGTTTCATCAGGAACGTATTTACCTGCGAACCAGGTCAAGCAATAAGAAAACAAACCCCGAACGCCGAAGCTGTGAACGCTTAGGCCAGATGAAGGGCAACCCGTGCGCATGCGGGTGTAAAATCGTCCGCAAAAGAGGAGCCGAACAAACCGGAGACGCTCAACATGCTGAGGGCCCCGGATTCCCGGGGCCCTCGGCATGGGTGATGCGGTCAACTGGCTCTAAAATCTTTCGATGAATCGTTCAGGTCTTCATGGCGGGGTCAAGAACCGGCTTCAACTGCGCTCATCACGCAAAGAACGGTTCGCTTGCGGTCTTCGTATTCTATTTGAACTGATCTTCTTCGGTGCTGCCGGACATGGCCCCCACCGAGGAATCCCCACTGCTGATGGTGTCGATCAAGCGGTCGAAATAGCCGGCTCCCACAAATTTCTGGTGGGTGGTGGCCATGTAGCCGTCTTCCTTGCCAAAGCGGAATTCCTCTTCCTGGAACCGGGAGTAGGCCAGCATGCCGTTTTTGCGGTAGTTCATGGCCAAGTCGAACATGCCTAGATTCAGGGCGTGGAACCCAGCCAGGGTGACGAACTGGAATTTGTAGCCCATGGCTCCCAGTTCGCGCTGAAAGGTGGCGATGGTGGCATCGTCCAGGTTGGCTTTCCAGTTGAACGACGGCGAGCAGTTGTAGGCCAGCAGCTTGCCGGGAAACTTCTCGTGAATGCCTTCGGCAAAACGCTTGGCCTGATCGATGTCCGGTTTGGACGTTTCGCACCAGACCATGTCGGCATAAGGGGCGTAGGCCAGGCCGCGGGCAATGGCCGCTTCGACGCCATTTTTTACGTAGAAGAAACCTTCGCTGGAGCGGGGTTGGTCGAGAATAAATGGCCGGTCCCGTTCGTCAATGTCGCTGGTGACCAGCTTGGCGGCATCGGCGTCCGTTCGCGCCACGAGGATGGTCGGCACGCCGCAGACATCGGCGGACAGCCGGGCCGCCACGAGTTTGGCCACCGCTTCCTGGGTCGGAACCAGCACCTTACCGCCCATGTGTCCGCATTTTTTGGCCGAGGAGAGCTGATCTTCGAAATGCACCCCGGCGGCGCCGGCGTGGATCATTTGCTTCATCAGTTCGAAGGCGTTAAGCGGGCCGCCGAACCCGGCTTCGGCATCGGCGACGATAGGGGCGAACCAGTATGGGCCGGTCTTTCTTCCGTCCAGCACCTGGATCTGGTCGGCTCGCCGCAAGGCGTTGTTGATGCGCTGAACCACCGCCGGTACGCTGTTGGACGGATAGAGGCTCTGGTCCGGGTACATTTCGCCGGCCAGGTTGGCGTCGGCAGCCACCTGCCAGCCGCTCAGGTAGATGGCCTTGAGGCCCGCCTCGACCTGCTGAACCGCCTGGTTGCCCGTCAGCGCCCCCAAAGCCGGCACATAGTCCTCGTGGTTGATCAGATACCAGAGCCGTTTGGCGCCGATGGTTGCAAAGGTGTAGGCGATGGTCAGGTTGCCGCGCAGCTTGAGCACATCTTCGGCCGAGTAGGGGCGAACAATGCCCTTCCAGCGCGGATCACCCGCCCAGTGGGCCTCCAGTTCTTCGCGTTCGTCGGCCACCACTTCGTGACAGGTCAATCGTTGGCAGATCTCTTCGGCGTTCTCTTCTATGGTCTTCATCTTGCCTCCCCTTGTGAAAAACTTAATTTCCGCGTTGGCGCCGTAGGAGCGGCTTCCAGCCGCGATATGGAAATTTGCCTTAAACCAACTTATCGCGGTTGGAAGCCGCTCCTACACACAAAAAGGATATTTATGATAAGTCGTTCGATCGGCATCTGGCCTATCCCTCCAAATGATCATAGGCCTTCAATGTCAAAAATTCAGCCAAGTCGTCGGCGGCGATAATTTCGTCGAACAGGGTTGCGGCCGAATCGTACTTGACCTGTTGAAACTGGGTGTCGCCAACTTCGGCTCTGATCTTTTCCATCTCCTCCTTCATCATCGAACGAAACAGGTCCAGCGTGATCTTTCTCCCGTCGTCAAGTGCCGCATCGGGATGGTTGATCCACTGCCACAGTTGAGCCCGCGAAATTTCGGCGGTGGCCGCGTCTTCCATGAGGTTGTACAGGGGCACGCACCCCAGACCCGAAAGCCAGTTGGCCATGTATTGGATGCCCACGCTGATGTTGGTGCGCATGCCCTGCTCGGTAATGGTTCCGGCCGGCACCTTCAGTAGATCGGCGGCCGTGACGTGGACGTCTTTTCGCACCCGGTCGATCTGGCTGGGGGCAGGCATGGCCTTGTCGAACTCCTCCATGGCGATGGAGACCAGACCCGGATGAGCCACCCAGGTGCCGTCGTGGCCGTCGGTGGCTTCACGGGTCTTGTCCGCCCGGACTTTTCCCAACGCCTCGCGATTTTTCTCCGGATCGCTTTTGATGGGAATCTGCGCGGCCATGCCGCCGACGGCATAAGCCCCGCGGCGGTGGCAGGTCTTGATCGCCAGCAGCGAGTAAGAACGCATGCAGTGGCGGGTCATCGTGATCTGGGACCGGTCCGGGAACAGATAGCCGGGTACTTTCTTGAATCGTTTGATGAAACTGAAGATGTAATCCCAGCGCCCGCAGTTCAGTCCGGCACTGTGGTCTTTGAGTTCATAGAGGATTTCATCCATCTCGAAGGCGGCCATGATCGTCTCGATGAGAACCGTCGCTTTGATGGTGCCCGTCGGAATGTCCAGCGCTTCCTGGGCGGCGATGAAGACGTCGTTCCACAACCGTGCCTCCAGGTGGCTCTCCATTTTGGGCAGGTAAAAGTAGGGTCCGCTGCCCCGCTCCAAAAGTCGCCGGGCGTTGTGAAAGAAAAAGAGTCCAAAATCGAACAAACTGCCCGAGACAGGCTGCCCGTCAACCAGAACATGCTTTTCCACCAGATGCCAGCCGCGGGGGCGCACGATGAGGGTGGCGGTCGTGTCGTTCAACCGGTAGGTTTTGCCTTCCGGGCTGGTAAATTCGATGGTCCGGTTGACGGCGTCGCGAAGGTTGCGTTGGCCCTCGATGGTGTTCGTCCAGGTGGGGCTGTGGCTGTCTTCGAAATCGGCCATGTAAGTTTTCGCCCCCGAATTGAGTGCGTTGATGACCATTTTTCGGTCCACCGGCCCGGTAATTTCAACCCGACGGTCGGAAAGATCGTCGGGCACCGGGGCCACCGTCCAGTCACCATCCCGGATAGGCTTCGTGTCCGGCAGAAAATCCGGCAGGTTCCCGGCGTCAATCTCAGCCTGAACCGTTTCCCGGCGGGCGATCAGCTCCCGCCGACGGGTGTCGAAGTGACGGGCAAGTGTGCTTACAAAGCGCAGGGCGTCGGGTGTCAAGATGCTGGCGAACGCGTCGGTGACCGGTGCGTTGATCGTGACGCCATCGGGAATGTGCGTGTGGCTCATTTGATTCCTCCTTTTGTGTATTTCCTGCAGGGCGGCGTTAAGCCTCGAAAGGCGGCCCTCCCCGGCGGCCCGCCATCGAAGAAGATAATGCTGCGTGGTGCAATGTAAACCCGGTCGACCATATTGCCATCCTTACAACCGGTATCGCGGGTGATAGGGACGGATATGTCGAAGGTGCCCTGAACGGATCTCATCCTGAGCATTTACCCAGAAGTCCGGTGCCAGCAGATTTGCATGATGGCTTAAAAAAAGGTCCCGATGTCCGGAAGAGAGTCCCAGAAAACGGGAAAACTCCTCGGGAAAGACATCCTCCTCCCCCACGGTGTACCAGGGTTCGTCGGCCATCTCTTCCATGTACGAGCGTGCCTGGGGAATTTTTCTGAATCGGCAGGCGGTCAGCGGCACGATTTCATCATAGTCGTAAAACACCACACGCCCGTGGCGGGTCACGCCGAAATTTTTAAGCAGCAGGTCACCGGGAAAGATGTTGGCGAATGCCAGATCCTTGATCGCATTGCCGAAGTCTACCACGGCGGCTTCGGTTTTTTGACTGCTCTGCTCCTTCAGGTAAATATCGAGTGGGGTCACCCGACGCTCCAGGTAAGCATGGTCGATGATCACGCGATCGCCTACCAGGTGGACGGTTTGACCGGCTTCGGCCGTGAGATGGGCGATCAGATCGTCTGAAAACCAGCAGCGGTCGAACGAGAGGTGTTCGAAGGTGTGGGCTTCGATGAGTCGTCCCACCCGGTAGTGGTTGAAAACGAAATCGTATTGTTCGATGACTTTGCGTCGGGTGGTTTTCTTGGGGGTGTCGAAGCGGTCGCGGATCACTTTGACCACCATTTCATGGTCGGCCATGTCAAACACCACCATGACCATCCCCCGCTTGCCCGGCGATATGCAAAACCCGCCCTCCGTGCAGGTTGCCGTGTGCCGGCAGACATCTTGGTAAAGCACCGTCTTGCCGTGTTTGAAATAACCGATGGCAGAGTAGATCTCGGCTTCAGGTTTGGCAGGCATGATCGACTTGAGAAAACTGACCAGTTCGCCAAGCCGGTCCACCGTCACGTGAAATGCCGAGCGGGTGTAGGAAAAGACGATGCTCAACCCGTCCGCGTCCAGCAGCAGGGCATCCACCAGCACACCTTCCGGTGAATGAAGCAGGGCCATGGCCAGCGGGATCAGCTGTTTTCCCGTCACCACGCGTCCGATGAGATAAGCGCCCTGACCGCGGTAAAAGATGTGGCGAATCATTTCGATACGAACCGGCTGGACGCGGTCGTTGAATTGGCTCAGGCGTTCCTCCACGCGCTCCACGATCCGGGGCAGACTTTTTTCCAGGGATGGGCGGTCGATCTTGATTTCGCTGCGGTCGGAAAGGATCTGCCGGATGACCGGTCCAATGGTTCCCGCCAACGGATAAGTCATGAACACAGATGCTGTCGGGCATGGCAACGCCGGTTGGCGGTCATCGTGGACGAACTCGATCTGCCGATTCACGCCGACGGTGCCGAAAATGCGGCGGGTGACCGAATTGAAAAAGGTTTCGGCCAACGCCCGGTCATCCAGCCCCCTGATGCGGGCGGCGTAGTCGGCCTTGGCGTCGGCCCATAACGCTACATTAGCGATCCGGTCTTCGAGCAGGCGGCGAATGTCGATTTCTGTCTGATCGACGACCATTGCATACAGATTCAGTCTCTCGGTGGTGTCGGCCTGGACCAGCCCCCACTGGCGCTTCATGAATCGTCCGGGTGCACGCAGGGTAATCCGGCGAAAACGATCCTCATAGTCGCAGAACCGCTCATGGATGGAGCTGGAACAGCGTGGTACCAATGGTTCGATCGTCATCTTCAGACTACTTGATCGGCATCGGGCTGCAAAGATGGGCCTTGTCCATTGCCACGCGGCCGCATCCATCGCATACATATTTCATTTCCGCCAGCTTGTCCTTGCAGACGTGTTTGACGTCAACTTCAGCCGTCCCGCAGAAACTGCATTTTTCCTTGTCCCCGCAGGGATTGCACAGATGCCCCGGTGATTCGGCAATGGCTCCGCAGCTTTTACATGTGTAGGCCATATCGATACTCCTTATTTGAGTTGGTGGACGATGGTTTAAAAATGGTGCCTGATTGGACAATGTCAAACCAGACAAGCCTTCAGAGGAAGTCCGCCAATGTCTCCAGAGGCATCCGAATACAATTGGGCAGGGTGATTGAACCGCGATAGCGAGCGCATTCCCCGCCGCTTGCGGCGGGGTTAGCGAGCGAACGGAAAATAGACGGTCATCCTTACGGTGCTGCGCAGCACTGCCGGTACAGGCAGCACATTCCCCGCGGCTTGCCGCGGGGAGGGTTCAATCCTCCATGCGGCCACGACGAGCGGGATCTCTGCTTCGCTTCGACAAGCAGCGGGGTTAGCGGGCACCATTGCGGTTCGAACAGATCGAACGATTGCCATCGCCGCGGTTTGGGTCCAATCGCGGCGAAACGGCTATGCGGTGGCCCTTCAGGGTGGGGGCATCGGGGTCATGTATCTGACCCTCTTTGCCTCGGCACCGCTTTTTTACATGATACCGGTGATGGTGGCCAACAGCATGGCATAAGCGGAACTCGATTCCCGCAATGATCATCATGCGGTCTGGACCCGCCGAGTCAAGGGCCTGTTTTACCGCATCGACCTGGACAACACCCTTCTCACCAGTGCTCCCCAGAGCGCGCCCATTTCCATGGACCGCCACTGGCGCCTGACGGTTGACGCCAGCGAGAGCACCATCAGCAGCGCCATTCCACGACTGGCGCTCGGCTACCGTCCCCACGACCTCTTCTTCCTTGCCCGGGGCAGCGGCCCCTTTACCCTGGCTTTCGGCAGCGCTGCCGTTGAGCCGCTGAAGGTAAACGTGGCCGCCCTTTTTGAGGGCATCGGCCGGCATCGGGAAGATAGCCTCGAGCGCTGGGTGACGCCGCAGGGCGCACAATTGGTTCTGGGCGGTCCGCAGCGGCTGTCGCCGGTTCCCAAACCGCTGCCTGTGCGCCGGATTGTGCTGTGGTCGGTTCTGCTGGCCGGCGTGCTAATCGTGGCCGGCATGGCCCTGCGGTTGGCTCGGCGGTTGAAGCTGTAGGCGCTGGTAAGCCCATCGATCCCATTGGACCAATCAACCTAGCCGTTCCTTTTTCTGTTGACTTTCCAGTCCTGCTCATAAGAAATTGCCAGACTGATTGTGACTGCGATCGACACCAACCCCTATCAGGAACGAAAACTCAATGAGACAGGTCAACATTGCCATTTTAGGCTGCGGCACGGTGGGTACGGGTGTGGCCCGGCTGCTGCTGCAAAACGGGGATATCATCCGGGACCGCATCGGATGTGCGCTCAATCTGAAATACGTGGCTGATATCGACACGGATAAGGACCGGGGCATTGCCTTGCCACCCGGCGTGATGATTTCGGATGCGGCTGCGGCCATCGCCGATCCAACGGTCGATATCGTTGTCGAGACCATCGGCGGTGAGGGTATTGCCAAACAATTGATTCTCGATGCCATCGGCGAGGGCAAACACGTGGTGACCGCCAACAAAGCCCTGCTGGCCAAGCACGGCAATGCGATTATCGCCGCGGCCACCCAACACGGCGTCGACCTGGCTTACGAGGCCAGTGTGGGTGGTTGCATGCCCATCATCAAGACGGTGAGAGAATCCCTGGTGGGCAATCGGATCAAGGCCATGATCGGCATTCTCAACGGCACCTGCAATTACATCCTTTCCAAGATTACCGACGAGGGCGTGGTTTTCCAAGCCGCCCTGGCTGAGGCGCAGGCAAAGGGGTATGCCGAAGCCGACCCGACCCTGGACGTCGAGGGGCAGGACGCGGCCCACAAACTGGCCATTCTCTCAGCCCTGGCCTTCGGGATGAAGATCAATTTCGATGATGTCTACATCGAGGGAATCTCCCGAATCACCCCTCTGGACATCGAGTTTGCCGCCCAGTTCGGCTACCGCATCAAACTGCTGGCCATCACCAAGTTTGACGGGCGGGCCGTTGAGGCCCGCGTTCACCCCACCATGATTCCTTTCGATAACATGCTCTCCAATGTCAATGGCACATTGAACGCCATCAGCGTAGCTGCCGACGCGGTGGGGGAAATCCTGCTTTACGGTCACGGGGCGGGCATGATGCCCACTGCCAGCGCCGTTGTCTCTGACATTGCGGACATCGCCAGAAACCTGGCTTCCGACGGTGCCGGGCGGGTGCCGGTCATGGGTTTTCAACCGGAAAAGATTCGAACCATCGCCGTGATGCCCATGGACGACATCGTCACCCACTACTACTTCCGCTTCGATGCCATGGACCGGCCCGGGGTGTTGGCCACCATCGCCGGTATCCTGGGAAAATATGCCATCAGCCTGAAGTTCGTTCACCAGAAGGGAAGAAAAACAAATGGTTCGGTGCCGGTGGTCATGCTGACCCATCACGCCCGGGAGGCGGACGTTATCCGGGCATTGGCTGAAATCGGCGCCCTGGACGTGGTTGCCAGCATACCGATGCTGATCCGCATTGAAGACGATGACGGGCAGGAGTAATTCCACGGAGGTTTCATGCATGTAATCTGTTCCGACCTGGAAGGTGTCTTTGTCCCCGAAATTTGGATCAATGTGGCCGAGCACACTGGCATCGATGAACTGCGTCTCACCACCCGGGACATTTCTGATTATGATGTGCTGATGAAACGGCGACTGTCCATTCTCGATGCCAATGGCCTCAAACTGAAGGATATTACCGACGTCATTGCCACCATGGACCCGCTGCCGGGTGCCCGCCGGTTTCTGGACTGGCTGCGGGCCCGCACCCAGGTGATCGTCGTTTCCGATACCTTCGTTGAATTTGCACGGCCGCTGATGGAAAAGTTGGGCTGGCCCACGCTGCTGTGCCATGGCCTGACCATCGACCGCAGCGGCGCCATCGCCGGCTACAACCTGAGGCAGACCGACGGTAAACGCAAGGTGGTTCAGGCTTTTAAACGCTTGAACTTCAAGGTGCTGGCCATGGGCGACTCCTACAACGACGTCAACATGCTCAAAGAGGCCCACCGGGGCATCCTTTTTTGCCCCCCGCAGCATGTGATCGATGAGTTCCCCCAGTTCCCCGTGGCCACAACCTACGACGATCTAAAGCAGATTTTTGGCAAGATCCTGAAAAGGGATTGAAAAATACGGAATTGAGGAATTTAGGGATTGACAGATTGACGGGATTGCGGCCTTTCTATCTTTGAGCTTTGAGCTTTGAGCTTTGAGCTTTGAGCTTTGAGCTTTGAGCTTTGAACCCCGAACCCCGAACCCCGAACCATGAACCATGAACCATGAACCTTGAACCCAATACCCTTTCCCACAGCACCTCTTACCGGGTGATCTACGGCGATACGGACACCATGGGAGTCGTCTACCACGCCAATTATCTGCGTTGGTTTGAGATCGGCCGGACCGAATTGTTTCGTCACCTGGGATTGCCCTACCGTGAGATCGAAGCCCGGGGACTCATGCTTCCGGTATCCGAGGTCAAGTGCAAATATCTCACTCCTGCGCGCTATGACGACGTGATCGTGATCGAAGCAACCCTCAACACGGGTTTTCGCGCCGGCATGCAGTTTGACTACACGATCACCAGTCAGGACGGCGCCGTCATCCACACCACTGGATACACCCGGCACGCCTTTGTCAATGGCCACGGGAAGGTGGTGCGCCCGCCGGCCTTCATCCGCGAACTGATCAGGGACAACCTGCAGGATTGATCAATTTGGGAATTGAGGGATTAGGGGATTTAATGATTGAGGGATTGCGGACTTGACGGATTTACGGAAATGCAGTCTTTTCAGCTTTGGACATTGAACCCAGAACCATGCCCTTCACCATCCAGGAAAAACCTGACGGCTTGATCTTTAAAATACGCGTCCAACCCCGGTCTTCCAAGAACCAGATTATGGGTCTCTATGGCGATGCGCTGAAGATCAATCTCACCGCACCACCCGTGGACAATGCCGCCAATAAAGCCTGCAGGGTGTTTTTGGCGGGGCTTTTGTCCGTGGCCAAATCATCGGTTGCGATCGTCTCCGGTCACACCGCCAGGAACAAACAGGTCATGGTTCATTGTCAGAAGGATGGTGGCGACCGGGAAACGATCAAAAAAATGATCCTGTCATGGGCAACATCATAGTTTCCGTCATTTTACGCGTCTGCCTGTCAATCGATCGGGAACCGTTGGGTCAATGAACTTATTCATCATTTCGCTGATTCGGCTGTTGACAACTACAGAAATTTCTCTTAATATCTATTTTTCACAAAATTGATGCGGGGTGGAGCAGTCTGGTAGCTCGTCGGGCTCATAACCCGAAGGTCAGAGGTTCGAATCCTCTCCCCGCTACCATAATGAAATCAAGGGCTTAGATTCAATACTAAGCCTTTTTTTTTCGCCGGTATTCGTCAAGTGGGACAAGATTGGTACACACTTTGTCAGTTTTTACCGGCTCGATGTCTGTGCTCTGGGCATTTTCCGACAATTCGGGAACCACATCGTTGACGTACCGCATGAACGCCTGTCCATCCGAGCGGGTCGTTTGTGGCACCCAAGCATAGTACCGCTGAAAAATCATCTGCAGTGAGGAATGACCCAGCATATTCTGAACCCAGCCAACATCTTCGCCAGCAGAAATCATCATCGTTGCAAATGTGTGTCGAGATTGAAGGGGAGGGCGGTACTCAATGCCAGCTTTTTCAAGTGCGGGCACCCACACCTCTTTACGGATATGGTCGGGGGTCATCCGCCTACCATCCACAGTCAGGAAAATGTGCTTGCTTTTGCCGGTCAGTTTACGTTGCTCCGCCAAGGCTTCAAGCACCTGCGGCAGGCACTGGATGTACCGCTTCGACTTTTTGGTCTTTGGAACCCCATCTTTCTTATACACGTAGGTTTTATGGATAAAGATGTGGGGTTCCGGTTTCATGTCCTCCAAAAAATCCGTCCAACTTAAACCATTTAGCTCTCCCGCCCGCATCCCAGTGAAAAAGGCAACGGTTAAGTAGGGGCGGTACCAGGGGGCTGCAGCATCAAGGATGCGATTGACCTCATTAAGGGTGAAAGGATTGATTTCCGGTGCCTCCTCCGCAAGCCTTTTAACTTTACGCATCACATTGTCCTGAATTATTTCTTGTTTGTATGCGAAATCAAAAACAGATTTCATCGGTACCCAACTGTTTCTTGTGTGTTGTTCCCAGGAATACGATGTCGTTCTGCTTAAGTTTGGCGTGGATGTAATCGGCGGGCGGAAATAAATTATCACCGGCGGCGGAGAGTGCCAGCGAAAAAAGCATCACAGTTATGCAAATGATCCTTATCAACATTGAAATCGCCATATCACTAAATTTAAGAAAATCCATGAATAATAAGTTACCACAGACAAAGTATTTTCTTTCCTTCCCGCAGTTCAGCTTTTAATTTTTCCATATGACGGAGGGTCGCGATCTCTCGTTCGAGATCAGATGGGCTTATTTGAAGACGTTCAGATATTAATTTTGACTCGGTTCCACCAGTTTCTTTCAAGATCTGCAATATCTTCGATTGGGTTTCTGTAATATCCGTGCCAGGGCCGCTTTCCTTTGAAAAGGATTTAGCACTGTATACTGCCCATGGGTCACACGCTTTTGCGGGCGAAAGAGCGTCGATATAGCAATCCTCACAAATCATCTGGCCATGGAATTCCTGGCCATCTTGTTCTGCGATGTCATTTCCACACTTTTCACATTTCACGAAAAATCTCCTTCCATGAAACATTGACTCCGATGATCATGCATCATTCAGATATAAGCTTTTGTTCCTTCAGACGCTTTATTACGGCCTTGATTTTTGCATCAATCAAATCCTTATCACTGTTTGGGTTCATCGTCTCTGACTGCATTGACCAAACTATTTGCTCTGTCTTGGCGTCATAAAGGTTGGTCTCCAATTTTACCAGCTTGTGCTTGGTGTAATAGCCTGGTTCGTATACATATCCCCCCACATAGTCATAGTAATCATAAAAACCCCGATTGGTGTCCATGCGGTAAATCCCTGGGTGGTAGGTCTCTGTCTCTGTAACACCAACCATGTGTGTAACCAGTACCGAATCGAACTTGACGTCCGAGATTATCGCCTTGATGCTCTCCGCGGATGGCCTTGTTTCCTCGGGCATTAATGCAAAACTGGCAGTTGCCTTTATTTTATCTTCTGCAAGTCGCTCAACAAAAGTGTTTTCGAATGTGCGTCTTGTCGTTACTTGATTGGCGATTCCTACAATGAGAATATTATCGAAAGGCCCGTCTGAATAGCTTTGGTCTCGCCACTCCAATGTTGGTTTTGCTGTTGTGCAAGCAGCTATAGCAGCGGCCAGGAAAAGTAGCCCCAAAATCCTAAGTTGCATCGACGTGTGTTTCATTCAAGCACCTTTTGAAAGTTGTTAACCAAAATTTGAGATAATCATTGGTTAGGCACCAGCCCCAAATGATATTTCACCGTATACGCCATATCCTCATCCAACTCCGTCCCAGATAGCCACTGGAGATAGTCCACCGGCACATCCTTGAACAGCATCCCCTTATGCTTGCCATAGGGCATCCGTGGAATTAGGACCGGTTTACTGCTAATGTTAATCATTTCCTGAACCGGGTCCATTGGCTATGATGGCCTTTTCCTTCAGGGGCATGTCGGCCAGGATATCACGGACGATCTGGTCTATTTCGGAGGCGGCTGTCATTTAGAATTTTTTCTTGTCATTGTTGGTAAAGCCTTGGCGGACTTGCTATAGTTTTTCTTTTTCAGACAAATTGGCAAGCATTACATCACGGTAAGTCACAAGGACCGTGTTACCCATTGGTCGCATCGTAACAGTTGCATTATCGTTGATTTTCCAATCAAAGTCTTTGAAAAAGATGTGATCGGTCATCCTAATTGGCTTCCCGTATTTTTCCCGGAGCATCGATTCTATTTGCTGCCTGAATTCAGATTGTTTGGAAACCCCAGTGCCATTAAAGGCGATTTCCAGGGAATAGAGTTTTTTGCTGGCCGGCGTGAAATCAAAAGTTAAAGAGGCCATTTTGTTGAAGAGTTGCTCTTTATGTCCAAATCGCGTTGCCGTATCAGCATATGGCCGGCACATCTTAGGATTAAATTTCTTATTTGCCGAGATGAGGCCCGCTCTGTGCAAAGGTAGGTCGTTGGCCTCAGCAATATCAATCAACTTTTGCACAGATATTCCTGATTGCCAGATGTCGAACCTGAATCCATTGGCCGGTTTTTCGGGTACGACATCCATCTTTATCTCGGCAATGTCGCTCTTTTGATAGCCAATAACCTGTCCATATACTTTGCACTTGACCAGATCCCCGTCTTCCCAGCACTTGGTGGCATCAATTATTCGACCATTATTTAAGGTGATTGTGTCCGCAACTGAGACAATCGGAAACATTATCAATGATACTAAGCTGATAGCCGCTATCAAATTTCGCATGTCTCTCTAATCCCTGACGATGAAAATTAATTAATTTTAATTGGCAAGGTGAGAACCTATCATTTTTGTTCGGCCGGCTCAACAATCAACCCTCACACGTACATTGGTAGCTTTCACCTATTATGCCACAGCCAACCGGCTCACATTGTTTTAATCCCTTGATGCTGTAAATTAAAAACACGAATTTTATATTCCGAGTAAACCTAAACAATCTGGCAGACGGACTTTTGTGGAAATATACTGGGTAGACCTTCATTCAAGGTATTGAATGCTTTTTTTATTTTTATCCCGAAGCACCGCAACAGGCACACCGTTGCCAAGTCAGTCACGAAATGGTGGCTGGCCCCACCGCACCACCCTCAGCTCCGGTATGATTTCTGGGAAAGTGATTAGTCGACTGAACACCTTTTCGTGGGAAACATATTTGACACGATTGCCAAATCTATGGTCTGAAAAACCATCCGCACAAACAAAGCAGCGAGATTGTCGATGAACAGATTTCAGGCCATGGCCAAGATAATGGCGATGCTTACCGAGGAGGAAAACCTCCAACAGGGAAGCCGTGAATACAAAATTGCCAGGAAGCTGGTATCCAGAAAGATCGACAGGCTGGGACCAGAGACTGCCTTGCTTCAGGTCGTGGATAGAAGGCACCAATTAATGGAACAGATCAAAATTTTGATGTCCCTGGAGGACTCCGGAATAAAACACCCTCATCTCGATTTTTGATAAAAATCCGATTTCATGGAGTCTCAGAAATGAGCTTTGGGAGAGATTTTTCCAATTTTAGTTTTTTCATTAAAAAGCATTTGGACATTTTTGACAGACAAGTTTTTTACAAACTGGCCGTCCTGACAGCCATTATCATTATTTTGGTAATTTTTTTGGCTCTAATTTTTTAGTGTTGTCTACCAAATATCTAAATCCCGCATTTGCTTTTGAGGAATTGCCGAAAATTGTCATCAAGACGCCAAAGATCCGGATGCTGAAAAAGTGTTTAGCCATCTAAACACCAAATTGCAGGGTGACCCTTTTCAACCGGAAACCGTTCCATCAATCACAGATATTAGTTCTTGAATAATTGATAATGGTGTGGGGCTTATCAAGAAGATATATTTTCATCTTCCAGATTGAAGACGTTCAGATATTAATTTTGACTCGGTTCCACCAGTTTCTTTCAAGATCTGCAATATCTTCGATTGGGTTTCTGTAATATCCGTGCCAGGGCCGCTTTCCTTTGAAAAGGATTTAGCACTGTATACTGCCCATGGGTCACACGCTTTTGCGGGCGAAAGAGCGTCGATATAGCAATCCTCACAAATCATCTGGCCATGGAATTCCTGGCCATCTTGTTCTGCGATGTCATTTCCACACTTTTCACATTTCACGAAAAATCTCCTTCCATGAACCATTGACTCCGATGATCATGCATCATTCAGATATAAGCTTTTGTTCCTTCAGACGCTTTATTACGGCCTTGATTTTTGCATCAATCAAATCCTTATCACTGTTTGGGTTCATCGTCTCTGACTGCATTGACCAAACTATTTGCTCTGTCTTGGCGTCATAAAGGTTGGTCTCCAATTTTACCAGCTTGTGCTTGGTGTAATAGCCTGGTTCGTATACATATCCCCCCACATAGTCATAGTAATCATAAAAACCCCGATTGGTGTCCATGCGGTAAATCCCTGGGTGGTAGGTCTCTGTCTCTGTAACACCAACCATGTGTGTAACCAGTACCGAATCGAACTTGACGTCCGAGATTATCGCCTTGATGCTCTCCGCGGATGGCCTTGTTTCCTCGGGCATTAATGCAAAACTGGCAGTTGCCTTTATTTTATCTTCTGCAAGTCGCTCAACAAAAGTGTTTTCGAATGTGCGTCTTGTCGTTACTTGATTGGCGATTCCTACAATGAGAATATTATCGAAAGGCCCGTCTGAATAGCTTTGGTCTCGCCACTCCAATGTTGGTTTTGCTGTTGTGCAAGCAGCTATAGCAGCGGCCAGGAAAAGTAGCCCCAAAATCCTAAGTTGCATCGACGTGTGTTTCATTCAAGCACCTTTTGAAAGTTGTTAACCAAAATTTGAGATAATCATTGGTTAGGCACCAGCCCCAAATGATATTTCACCGTATACGCCATATCCTCATCCAACTCCGTCCCAGATAGCCACTGGAGATAGTCCACCGGCACATCCTTGAACAGCATCCCCTTATGCTTGCCATAGGGCATCCGTGGAATTAGGACCGGTTTACTGCTAATGTTAATCATTTCCTGAACCGGGTCCAGGTTGGCTATGATGGCCTTTTCCTTCAGGGGCATGTGAGCCAGGATATCTCGGACGATCTGGTCTATATCGGCGGGGGCTGTCATTTAGAATTTGCTCTTGTCATTGGTGGTAAAGCCCTTCTGGACCTGTCCAGCCTTTTCTTTTTCAGCAAATTGGCAAGGGCTTTGTCGACGGTACGTCACAAGGACATTATTACCCGGGCCGCATTGTCACTATGGCATTTCCGTTTATTTTCCAGTCATATGTTTTGTAAAACCCATGTGGCTGTTAACCCCCAAAGGCTTACCGTATTTTTCCCGTAGCATCGCCTCTATTTGTTGCCTGAATTCCGAATCATTTGACATTCCGGTGCCGTGAAATGTGATTTCAACAGAATAGAGCTTTTTGCTGACGGTGTAAAATCAAGGTTAACGTCGCCCATTTCCCAAAGATTTGGTCTTTGTATAAATCTGGTCGCTGTATCTTCATATGGCCGGCACATCTTGGGATTGAATTTCTTGTTTACTGAGATGAGGCCCGCTCGGTGAAGTGGTAGGTCATTTGCTTCGGCAATATCAATGGCCTGATGGACAGATATGCCGGATTGCCAGATGTCAAACCTGAATCCCTTGCTGCCGGTGTTACAGGTGCAGCATTCATTTTTATTTCGGCAATGTCGCTCTTGTGATAGCCAATGACCTGGCCATATACTTTGCATTTGACCAGATCCCCGTCTTCCCAGCATTTGGTGGCATCAATTTTTCGGCCGCTTTTCAGAACGATCGTGTCCGCCACAAGATGAATGGGGAACATTATCAATGATGCTAAACTGATGGCCGCTATTAAATGTCTCATATCTCTTTAATCCTGATGATGAATTATTGATTTCAATTGGCAAGGTGAGAACCTATCATTTTTGTTCCGCCGGCTCAACAATCAACCCTCACACACACATTGGTAGCTTTCACCTACCACCCCACAGCCAACCGGCTCACATTGTCTTAATCCCTTGATGCTGTATATTAAAAACACGAATTTTATATTCCGAGTAAACCCAAACAATCTGGCAGACGGAATTTTGTGGAAATATACTGGGTAGACCTTCATTCAAGGTATTGAGTGCTTTTTTTTATTTATCCCGAAGCACCGCAACAGGCACACCGTTGCCAAGTCAGTCACGAAATGGTGGCTGGCCCCACCGCACCACCCTCAGCTACGGCATGATTTGTTGGAAAGTGTTTAGTCGACTAAATACCATTTCGTGGGAAACATATTTGACACGATCACCAAATTTATGGTCTGAAAAACCATCCGTACCGACGAAGCAGCGAGATTACCGATGAACAGATTTCAGGCCATGGCCAAGATAATGGCGATGCTTACCGAGGAGGAAAACCTCCAACAGGGAAGCCGTGAATACAAAATTGCCAGGAAGCTGGTATCCAGAAAGATCGACAGGCTGGGACCAGAGACTGCCTTGCTTCAGGTTGTGGATAGGAGGCACCAATTAATGGAACAGATCAAAATTTTGATGTCCCTGGAGGACTCTGGAATAAAACACCCTCATCTCGATTCTTGATAAAAATCCGATTTCATGGGGTCTCAGAAATGAACTTTAGGAGAGATTTTTCCAATTTTAGTTTTTTCATAAAAAAGCATTTGGACATTTTTGACAGACAAGTTTTTTACAAACTGGCCGTCCTGACAGCCATTATCATTATTTTGGTAATTTTGTTGGCTCTAATTTTTTAGTGTTGTCTACCAAATATCTAAATCCCGCATTTGCTTTTGAGGAATATCCGAAAATTGTCATCAAGACGCCAAAGATCCGGATGCTGAAAGAGTGTTTAGCCATCTAAACACCAAATTGCAGGGTGACCCTTTTCAACCGGAAACCGTTCCATCAATCACAGATATTAGTTCTTGAATAATTGATAATGGTGTGGGGCTTATCAAGAAGATATATTTTCATCTTCCAGATCGTAAAAAACACATTCCCAGCCACAAAAAAACATTTCGC
>CAVPJS010000035.1:0-22726 GCA_963705475.1 uncultured delta proteobacterium
CGATTTGGCGATGGCGTTTTTGGCGGTCAGTTCGCGCCGCCGATAAAACGAGTACCAGTTGGAGAAATTCTGGATCTCCTCGGCGTAGGTCCGGCCGGTGACGATGCCGCGGCCGCCGCATCCGCATCGGTCAGGCGCACCAGCTTGTCGGCGGTGACCACCTCACGGTTGTCGGTGGGGTCCGCCAGGTTGACCCGGTAGTATTCGATCACCCCGTCCAGCAGGTTGACCAGATAGGTCCCGCTGGCGTTTTGCACAAAGTAGTGGCGCCGGGCGACATCGCTGATGGGTTGTTTTTAGGCACGAATTGCACGGCATCGGCGTTAACCTGCCAATCGGCAGTTACTACCGTATCTGGAATTTTGACGATGCCGATCCCTGTCGAAAAGCTGACATCCGTGGCTATCGTCATCCATGTATTGCTGTTGATCGCTTGGTTCATGGGCGCCGATGTGGTTGTAAGGAACCCACCATCCCAGACTTCATATTGGGGGTTGGCAATATAGCCCCCCCATGTTGCCCAGCGAACCTGAACGTCGTAAAGAATCGACGGGTCCAGAGGCTTGCCGGTGGCCGCGCTGGCCTCCCACTGGGCGGAAACGGTCCCCGCACCCGAGTTTTCCCGAGAATTACCATTCCATCCCGTCCCGTATGTCACCCAAGTGCCGGGGGTGGGGATGCCGACATTTTCCGAATAACCCAGCAAATCGCTGTTATCGACGACCACACCCATAGTACCCCATTGATGCCACAGATTCGTCTCCGTCATGTCAAGGGTGTTGCCGACGGTCGTGGGCGAGGAGCGGGGATTGTCGACGTCGGCGTTGCCGAGGGTGGGCCAGGGCGTGTATTCGGTCCCCGGATTGTAATACATCCCGTTGTACCCCGACCACTGGGACATCCACATCATGCGGTCGGCGGCGTTGTCTTCCAGGTTGGGCGCATTGTAGACATCATCGCCGGGGTTGGAAAAAACGTAGTAATACCCCTTGAACAGGCCGTTGGATTCTCCGGGTGCGCCCGGCGGCGTCATGAAAGACCAGTCCATGGAGCCCGAGTCGTCGAGGACAAACATGATCAGGCCCGGGGCCGCCTGCTCCAAGGCGTCCAGGGGGATATCGGCCAGGTCGATGCATGACGCCGCATTGACGCTGCTGCCGGCCGCAAGCACGGCCAGACAGGCGCCGATGACCAGAATGAACCGTTTCAGCCCATGCTTTTTTTTGCTGTTCATTTTAGATGATTTCATACCTGACCTGCCTTTCGAGTATTGTGTGGGTTTACCGGCACACCTGTTTGGTTCGACGAACAACCATTTCCGATAAACGAATAACCTACCATTGTCTTCTGAGACCGAGTTCCATGCGCAGCATGCCGTTGCCGTTGTCCGCACCGCCCCCGTCTACGGAGACGTACTCCCCGAGAATTCGGCCGGCATGCCAGATCGCCCCGGCGCCCACCACCAGGCTCGAACTGCCCCCGGTCGCGTAGATCGACCGGCTCCCAGCCCACAATGGCGTAGCGCAACCCGCCGTTGGCGGCTTCGCCTCGGGTGGCCAGGGTGGCCATGACATTATTGCGGAATCCGTCCTCGTGACCATTGAGAGAATTGTTGGCATTCAACATCGTGCTGACATCACCCCGGTTGTACCAGGCGCCGGTGGTCCAGGCGTCGTTGCGGTTGTTGATCCAGTCCGTATTGGAAATATCCGGGTCGAAATTGTCCGGGTCGTTGTCGGGGATCTGCATGAACCTCTGCAGGCCCATCATGAGGGCCGACTCCACCAGGTTGACGTTCTCTTTGTGGATGCCGACATTGCGGATAATATAATTTTCGGTGACGACCGTGTCGGAGGAAGCGATTACGATCACCATCATCACGGCCATGATCATCAGGGCCAGGACCATCACGGAGCCGTTCTGGTTGGCCATGGGGAAGGGCCGGTGGCCCTGCGAATCGCCGGTAGGCCGGGTTGACGGTGTTGTCTGATCGGTTTGGCAAATCATTGTTAAAAACCTCATGGTTTGATGGTGAATAAGGGTCATCCCGCTCCCAGGCGCCGGGTTTAAGGAACGCCCGTGGCCCACCACACCTTGAAAAATTCCACTTGAGCCATGGGGGTCAGCGGGTTGCCGCCCGGCCGGATGGCCACCATGGTAATCCGTTTTTGGACCGTGTAATTGCCGACCGGCACGCCGGGCAGCGCCGTTTCGTTTTGCAGCCCGATGGCTTCGTCATCGACCACCTGCCACTGGATGGTGTAGCGTCCATCCGGGGTGACGACACTGTGCGGACCGCCGAAGCCGCCGGCGACCAGTGCGGGCGGGTGGATCTGGGCGCCCACATTGTCATAAAACGGCAGCTGTTTGATCCGTTCCACCTGCTCCGCGAGCAAGGCCCAGGCTTCTGTTTTCCTGGAGACATCGCCGGTCTTCATCAGAGAACGGGTCTGAAGCGCGCCCATGGCCATCAGACCAATGGAGAAGATGGCGATGGCGACCAGCACCTCGATGATTGTGAATCCGGAAGCATTGGAAACAAATCGCGTTCGTGCCATATCGATTAAACTCCTTTGGGTCTGCCGTTTAGGGTTATACACCCAGGTTGCGGCAATTAACGGTGGTTGTGAGCAACAGGCGCCGAAACGAATCGTTCGGGGGATTGGGAACACCATTGGCAAAGACGAGCGCATTGCCCAGTTGGTTGGTGTAAAGCCGATTGTCCACCGTCGTCTTCATGAATCCGGGCGCCGCCTGTCCGGCCCGGGCCACGATGGTGATCTGGATGCTGCGGATATCCCCCAAGTTAGCGGCGGCAACCGGGCTCGCAATCACGTTGGGCGGGTTGCTGCCATCCAGATACACGAAATCGATGGCGTCCACGTTGCGCGCCAGAGGCTGCAGGCCGGCCCCATCCAATCGGTCACGCCCCAAATTACCGGCGGCGTTGATGGCATAGCGGATCTGTTCATCGGGCCCATCGAGCAGGCCGTCTGGCCGAAACGAGTTGCCGGCCGTGTTGCCGATGTCCATGGTAAAGGTCAGGTCGTTGGCCGTGGCATTCACGATCCCCGCAGTATCGGTATTGTTGGGATCACAACCGGCCGTGCTCAACTCATGGGTAATGATCTCCAGCGCGGCCCGGGCCGTGGTATTCATGTCCGTGAGCGCCTCCTGGGTGTTTTTGCTACTCACCTGGATCTGGTAGGCGGAAACCACCGCCACCATCAGAATGGATCCGATGACCATGGCGATCATCAGTTCGATGAGCGTGAATCCAAATTGGTCTGAGCGTCTCATAAGTCGATCTTCCTCCTGGGTCTTGGGCATTACTGAACTTGTGAACTGCCGACAAGACTGACGGTAATGTTGCTGACCAGTCCGCCGGGTCCATTGACGGTCACCGTACCTGGATTGGGCACACCTGCATTAAATGCCATGCCACGATTGTTAAAATTCAGCACATCGCCTGTAAAGGTCGAGGTCAGGGTTATCCCGGCATCCAACTGGTGCACCTGAGGAACCGGCACCAGCACGCCGCCGACGCGATTCCTCCTGACGGTCGAGAAGGTATTGGCGCCATCGACAAAAACGACGTCGGCCGGTACATTGCTCCTGATGGCGAACATGCGTGTCCGTTCCATGTTGGCCTTGACTTCACGCACGGCCGAATTGAACTGCGCATTCCTGCGCCAGGCAAGGCCACCAGGAATGGCGATGGTCGCCAGAATACCGATGATGGCAATGGTCACCATCAATTCCATCAGCGTGAACCCGGCCCGATTTTTCAATTTACCGGCCTTTCTCGTTGGCGTTTGCGAACATTCGACGTCCATTATGGGTTCATCGAATATTGAACCGGAATGATCTTGCATGGTGCCTCCCCGTGGGTCGTTTTGTAATTAAGCAAACAAGTTCTATGCCATATCGCGAGGCAGTGGTGTCCAACAACCGCCAGATTTTCGCTATCAGCCTTATTTATCAGGATTAATACCTTAACCCGGTTCGTTTTCACAATCGGCACGTACTCATCGCGGCGGCAGCAGGTATTAAAAGTTTTAAGAGCATGAAGCCTCAACTATTAAAAGTTTTTAAAGCGGTCCCTCTGCATTTTAATCTCGCGCGCCAATTGCCGTTACGGGCTCCACAGGATTGAAGAACGTTTCGGAACGGCATGGTAAAAGCGCAGGATCGTTCAGGTGGGTTGGCCGGCCACTGCGTCGGCAAGTGTCTTGCGGAAGGCATCTTCATGTTCGGTCAGTCTGATGGCGACATCGGCGACGGCCAGGGCCGTCGGCCATTTATAATCATTTTTTATTTTAACATAATCCTTAAAGGTGGTGACCACTGCATCAGCGCCTTTCTCGATTGCCGTTGCGGCGATCCGGTTCATATCGTCGCGGCCATAACGATGGTGGTCCGCAAAGGAAAACCTGCTAACGATCCTGCAACCGGCCTGCTCCAACGCCTCGAAGAACTGTGCGTTGTCCGCCAGACCAGCAAAAACGACGGTTTTTTGACCCTTCAGCATGCTTATCTCCGATGTATCGTCTGCAAATCGGCGGCCTTGATGATCGGCCTTTCTGATCACCAGATCGTGGGTGGTGAAAAAAATCGGTCGATGCGCAAGCCACCGTTGACAGAGGGGGGCCGTGAGGGTTTGTTCGCTGCGGGTGTAGACCACCGCGTGCGCCCGACGAAGCGCCGACAGCGGTTCCCGCAGCAGCCCCCGCGGAAGCAAGCGACCGTTGCCAAGCGGCGACCGGCTGTCCAAGAGGAGCAGGTTGAGGTCCCTCTTTAGCCGGAGATGCTGGAAGGCGTCGTCGAGCACGATCACATCCGGTTTGAATCGCTTCACGGCCAGCATGCCGGCTTCGTAACGTCGCTGGCCCACCACCACGGGGATGCCCGCTAAGACCCTGGCCATCAGGTAAGGTTCATCCCCGGCATCGTCGGGGCCTTTGAATATCGTCCGGCCATCGCTGACAACGCCCCCCGTTTTTTCCATCCGCCCCCGGTAGCCCCGGCTGAGCACCACGACGCGGAAACCCAAGTCCTGGATCATCCGGGCAACCATGACCGTCATGGGCGTTTTGCCGGTGCCACCGGCGATGAGATTGCCGATGGACACCACGCGGCATGGCAGGGTTTTGGAAGGGAGCACACCCGTTTCATACAGACGGGCGCGCAGACACACAAGACCGCCGTAAACGGTCGAGAGAATCATCAAAACGGTTTCAACGGAAAAAAACGGTGCGCGGCCATCACCCCTGGCAGCCCTTTCAATGCGGCGTCTCACCCGCTCGGCAAAACGTTTTATCCGGGTCATGGATGCCTTCTGTCAGCGGGCGCGTCGATGACCGCAAGGGTGCGCGCCACCGCCCCTCTGTGTCTGGCAAACACCCCATAGGCGCAGCGGCCCACACGGCGGCGGTCTGCCTGGTTTTCGATCAGATGGACGACCCGTGCGGCCAGCTGATCCGCATCATGGACACGGATGGCGCCGCCGGCCGCTTCGAGGGTCTGGCAAATCCAGCCAAAATCATCGGTGTGGGGCCCGAAAAGAATCGGCGCGGCCACAGAAGCCGGCTCCAAGGGGTTGTGGCCACCCGCGCGCACCAGGCTGCCGCCGACAAAGGCAACGGCGGCCAGTGCATACAGGTTGCGAAGCATTCCGATGCGGTCGATCACCACCACGCTGGACGGTGCGGGTTGCCTTTCCATATGCGCCAGGGTCACGGCATCGGTTCCTGAGCGGTTGAAGATTCGGCACACCGCACCAGCCCGGTCCGGATCTCTCGGCGCGACAATCAGCACCGCATGGATGCCGGCCGCACAGACCTTCCGGTAGGCGACCGAAAGCATGTCCTCTTCTCCCTCGTGAGTACTGCCGGCCACCCATAGGGGCGCATCCGCCGAAAGATTGAATTTCTCAGCCAGCTGTTTACGGTCGACGGTCGACATACTGGCGGGGGTCTGATCAAATTTGATGTTCCCCACCGTCATCAATCGGTCGTCATCAACCCCTATCGCCCGGAACCGCCGCCGGTCTTCGTCCGTCTGCACGCAGATCCGGCCGAACACCGCCAGCAGCGGTGCCATCAGCCGGCCGGCCCGCTTGTACCCGCGAAAGGATCGGTCCGAGAGCCGCGCGTTTACCAGATAGACGGGGATCCTGCATCTTTTTAATCGGTAGAGGAAGTTCGGCCAGATGTCTGTTTCCACGATCACCACCTGGCGCGGTTGAATGACAGTCAGCGCACGGTTCACGGAAAAGAGGGTGTCATAGGGAAAATGTCGGACCGCACACACGTGCGGTGCGATCAATCGGCTGGCCATTTCAAAGCCGGTTTGGGTGGAGGCCGTGAAGATCAGCGACCGGGCGCCGTATTTTTGGGACAGGGCTTTTACCAGCGGCTCCGCCGACAGCACCTCACCCACCGAAAGGGCATGGATCCACCATTTCCTCCGGCTGGATGCCGATCCAGGATCGCCTCGGGGGAGGGCTTCCATGAACAATCGTTGAATAAAGGTGCGACGACGCTTTTTACGGGTCCAGACCAAAGGGACCCAGATCGGCCACAATAGAAAAATCGCAAGACCCAATGAAAGATTATACACGTAAACCACGAAGGCCCTCTATCGCCTGGAAATCAAGGTAGACAAGCCGACTGCTTTTCAGTTGGCGATAAGCAGCAAAAAACCGGCAAAACTGAAAAAGACCAGGTTGGCCAACCACGCCGCGATCACGGGAGGCATCATTTCCGCATAACCCAGCGAAAGGCAAAAACTGTTGAAAATCCAATAAAAAAAGGCGATCCCCAATCCATATACAATGCTTACCGGCATCCCCTCGCGCCGGTTTCCCCGCAGGGCGATCCCGGCGCCGAGCACGCTGAGAAAAATGCAGACAAACGGGGCGGCAATCTTGCTGTGGTAGTCGACGCGATAACGGGTGGCGCCATAGCCTTCCCGCTCCACTTTCTGGATATATCGGCCCAGTTCGGCCAAACCCATTTCATCGGATTGTTTGGCCGCCCGAGCCAGGTCATCGGGGTTCAGATCGATGTCGGCCGCTATCGTCTTGCGCAACTGGATTCGTGGGTCGCCGCTTTCTGTTTCAAAAACCTGTTGCACGACGTCCTCGAGCTGCCACCGACCGTTTTCAAACACGCCCGCCACGGCGTCGACCCGCTCAATCAGCCGGAAGTTGTCGTCAAAGGTGTGTATCGTGATGCCGACAACCCGTTTCTCTTCAGGCACGTATTGCTTGATGTGGATGATCTGCCGGGCGGCCCGCATCCAGATATCATTGGTTTTGGAAGCGTAGATGTTCTTTTTTCGGACCTCCTGAAGCCAGATCTGGTTGGCATTGCCCATAAAGACCGGTACAAGCATTTCGGCAACCAGGAACAACCCGGCACAAAAAAGCACGCCCAGTACCATCGTCGGTTTGATCAACCGGTTCTTGCCGATGCCGCAGCTTTTAAGGGCGATGACTTCATTGTTTTTGTTCATCAACCCCAATGCGACCAGAATCGACAACAGAAAGCCCACCGGTGCAATCTGGACAAAAATAAAGGGAAGTTTGTACAGCAGATAGACGACACAACGGGTAGCCGGGACCCCCGACTCCATGAAATTATCAATTTTTTCAATAAAATCGACCGCCACATAAATGCTAAGCACCGCGGCCAGCACGATCAAGAAGCTGGCCAGGATCTCCCGGGTAACGTAACGGTAGAGAATCGTCATTTTCCAGCGGCCCGTTTCAAGATGCCATCAACAAGCATTCCCAGCCTATTGAACGCGGTCGCTTTTTCTTTTTCCGACTGGACCAGCAGATAAATACCGAATCCTCCGAGGATCACGTTTGGCATCCACATGCCGACCACCGGCGGGTAGTTGCCATTTTCCCCAAACGCCGTGCCCACGGAAAGAAGAATGTAATAGAGCAGAAAAAAGAGAAGCCCCAGTCCGATTCCAAATGCTTTTTTTGAATGGCGGGCCTGAATACCCAAGGGCATGGCCAGCAATCCCATGGCCAGACAGGCCACGGGTATCGAAAATTTCTTGTGATATTTCAGCAGGGCGCCAAGGTATTTGACCCTGTCGGCCCTGATCCGTTTCAAGTAGGCCCTGAGATCGGGCAAGGTCATTTCATCCGGGGTCTGATTGACCCTGCCAGACGCCGAAAAGGCCTCTTTGAGGTCCAGCCGGATGTCATAGGTTTCAAAATTAATCGTGTAAGACGATCGATCGCGCATGTCCACCTGGCTGATCGTTCCGTCATACAGCCGCAGATAGTAAACCATTTCTCCGGAATCTCCGAAAAGCCTTCCCCGCCGCGCAACGACAGTATTGTTGCCCCCTGATGTCCGGCTGTCTTCGATCAGCACATTGTGCAGTTCTCCGCTTTGCGGATCTATTTTATTGACGTAAAGCATGATCTGCTTGAAATTGTCGTTAAAGGTCCGCTCTTTCAAACTGACGTTCAGGTTGGCGGCGGCCACGTCAAAAAGCAACGTCTTGAACCGTTCGGCGCCCGATGGCACACCAAAGATGGTCATGTACCCGGTGATCAGGGTTCCCGACAGACTGAAGATCAGCACCGGCGTCAACAACCGGTAGATGCTCACCCCACCGGCTTTGATAGCCATAATCTCATTGTCGCTGGACATTCTCAATAGCGCCATCAAGACCGCCATCATCGTGGACATGGGGATGATGTACTGAAGAAAATAGGGCATGGTGTAGACCAGCAGCAGAAGTACCGGCACAACACCTACCTTGTGATTGACAACCATGTCCGTGATATCGAGAATCTGTTTCATCAGAAAGATAAAGGAGAAGAATGCCAGATTGATAAAAAACGGCGGCAGCATCTCCAGAAACAAATACCGATTGAGAATTGAAAATGGATTGATCATCAGATGTTTTCGCGGGGGGACGAGGTCCCATTTTTCTCATGCAGGATGGCGTCATCTTCCGGGTCTGCGTCCGTTGCGACCTCCTCTTCTTCACCTAAATCGCCGCCTTCCAGTTCATCGCCGTTGTCTTCCATGGGGATTCTCCTTGTTTATCAGCGCTTGCCGAAAATGGAACCCAATACGCCCCGGATGATCTGCCGGCCGATTGAGCTGCCGATTGAGCGTGCGGCACTTTTGATCATGGCCTCTCCGACCGTCTGGCGCTGGCGTCCGCCGGAGGCCTGACGCCGCTGGTCCTGACGCTGGGTTTTCTCCGCTTCCAGTTCCTTCAGCCGCTGCGTTTCAGCCGTCCGTGCCGTTTCAGCACGTTGCTTGAGCATCTCGTAGGCAGACTGCCGGTCCACGGAAGCATCATAGCGGCCACGGATGGGGGCGCGCTGCATGACGGCCGCTCGTTCGTCATCCGTAATCGGACCGATGCGTCCCTCCGGAGGCGCAATCAGGGTCTGCTGCACCGGCTGGGGTCTGCCGTCATCGCCCATCACGGAAACGAGGGCTTCACCGATGCCCAGGGTGGTGACCTTGTCGGCTGTCTGAAATGACGGATTGGGCACAAATGACGCAGCGACGGCCCGAATGCTCTTTTGATCCTTGGGCGTGAATGCCCGCAGGGCATGCTGGACTTTAAGTCCCAGTTGGCCCAATATATTGTCCGGAAGGTCCATGGGGTTCTGGGTGATGAAATAGACCCCGACGCCCTTGGACCGGATCAACCGAACCACCTGTTCGATTTTGTCCAGCAGCGGCTTCGGCGCACCTGAAAAAAGGAGGTGCGCCTCGTCAAAAAAGAGCACCAGCTTCGGGATCGGCAAATCACCTGCTTCAGGGAGCTGCTCAAACAGTTCTGACAGCAGCCAGAGCAAAAAGGCGGCATAGAGACGCGGTGCGTTGTGGATCAACCGCCTGGCGTCGAAGAGGCTCACCACCCCGCGCCCGGAAAAGTCCGTGATCATCAGATCGGTCAATTGCAGGGCCGGCTCACCGAAAAAGCGCTCGGCCCCCTGCTCTTCCAGCACCAGCAGCCGTCGCTGAATGGCACCCAGGCTGGCGCCGGTGATGTTGCCGTATTCCGATCTCAGCGACCCTGCGTTTTCGCCCATCCAGGCAAGCAGCGCCCGAAGGTCCTTTAGATCCAGAAGCAGCAGTCCCTGGTCGTCGGCCAGATCGAACCCCGCATAGAGCACCCCGGTCTGCGTGTCGTTGAGCTCCAGCAGGTTGCCCAGCAGGAGCGGCCCCATTTCCGAAATGGTCGTTCGCACCGGGTGCCCGTGTTTCCCGTCCATGTCCCAGAACAGCGTTGGACAGGGCTGCTGTCGATAACCGGGCAATGGCATGCTGGCCAGCCGTTCGTCGATCTTTGGATGGGGCGACCCTGCCGCGGCAATCCCGGACAGGTCTCCCTTGACATCCACGGCAAATACCGGCGTGCCCATGCGTGAAAAGCCTTCGGCCAGGATTTGCAGGGTAACCGTTTTACCGGTACCGGTGGCCCCGGCCACCAGCCCATGCCGGTTGCACATGCGGCCGGGCTGGGCGATCAATGCGCCCTTGGCAGCGCCAATCGTGAGCATTGCAGGTGTCATCATGGTCTCCATTATGGGTGATACGGCTTTCGCCACCACGTTGGCGGTTTGACGGTGACTGCAACAAGCGGGATGCCGTCCGAAACGACACGCCGATTCTAAAGCATCCCGGTCCAAAAGAAAATGGAAAAAATGTCAGCATAAAAGCCATTTGGCATGCCGCCCGGGTTGTGATAGATTCCCCTGGAAAAAAAAGAAGCCGATACAGGCCCCGTTGAATCGCCACAGGAGCACCCATTCATGGAAAACGACCAACCACCGACAGCCGTGCGGCCCGCTGATTCAAGCGGCGGGATAGGTGTCGTGGTCCGCCAGATGACCATCGACGACATTCCCGCCATTTATCATCTGGGGGAAAAGCTCTTTACGGCGCGCATCGCCCCCAACGCCCACCGAACCTGGGATGAATACGAAGTCGTGGGATTTTTCCAGACCGATTGCGAATTCTGCTTCGTGGCTGAGGATGAAAAGCATCGGGTGATCGGTTTTGCCCTGGGTACGGTTATCGAAAAACACCATTCATGGAACTACGGTTATCTGATCTGGCTGGGGGTTCGCCCCGACTACCAGAAAAGCGGCATCGCCCAACGGTTGTTCCGCCAGCTCAAACCCGCGATGATCGATGCCGGCGCGCGCATCATCATGGTGGACACCGATGCCGAGAATGCTGCGTCCCTGCGGTTTTTCCGCAAGATGGGATTCAACCATTCGCGTCAGCATGTATACCTGACCATGAACGTCGACGAAGACCGCCGTCGAATAGAGGGCAAGCGCAAAGACCGGATCATCCGATATACGGTCGGCGATCATGAGGGAGACCGAGGCGACAATGGTTAAACAGAAACTCCAAATCAACGCGCGGCGCCTTCAACAGCAGCTGCGTAAAATGGTCAACATCTACAGCCCGCCGGGCAAGGAGAAGGACCTGGTGGACTTCATCTACAGCTACCTCAAGCGCCATGGACTTCCCGTGGTACGCCAGGCCGTGGATGAAGACCGGCACAACCTGATCGTGGAACCCGACGACGTGGAAGCGGAGCTGGTGCTGGTGGGGCACCTGGACACGGTTGAAGCCTACGACCTGGAGTCATATGAATTCAGCCTGGACGGGGATACCGCCGCCGGACTGGGCACGGCGGATATGAAAGGCGGCTGTGCGGCCATGATCGAGGCCTTTCTCACCCTGTGGGAAAACGGCCATACCAACCGACCCGTTGCCCTGGCCCTCGTCGTGGGGGAAGAGGACTATGGTGACGGCGCCCAGCGCCTGGTCAGAGAATACGACTTTACGGCGGCCATCGTGGGAGAACCCACAGACCTGCGCCCCTGCCTGAGCCATTATGGCTATCTGGAAATCCAGTTGACCACCCAGGGGCAGCGCGTCCACGCCAGCCTGGCGCCCCAGGCCAATAACGCCGCCACCGCCATGCTTCGACTGCTGCTGGCCTATATTCAGCATTTCGACCAGGAACTGGTTGACGGGGTTTACAATTTGCGGGATCTGACCAGCGCCCGATCCGGTTTTGCGGCGCCCGACAGCTGCGAGGCCTGGATCGACCTTCATCTTCCCGCATTGACCCACATGGGGCAGCTCACCTTCCAACTGGAGGAACTGCATACCAGCTATCTGAAGAGCAACGCCCAGTGTGACGCCGCCATCCACTTCAACACGATCCACGCCGGCTATGAACTGCCCCAGAAGGGACCGCTGGTGGATCTGTTAAAAACGGTATACGATCAGCATCATCTATCCTTTACCCCCACCAGTTTTCCCAGCCACAGTGATGCCAACACCCTGTGGGCGGCCGGGATCAAGCCCATCCTCTTGGGGCCGGGGCAGCTTGAAAAAGCCCACACCGCCGAAGAATCCGTATCGCTCTCCCAGGTGAAGCTCGCCGCCCAGATTTACATGGACCTGATCCAGAATTACGCCAAGGGAGAGTAGGCTCCCTCAGGCGACGCAGCGGACAACGGCCTCGGCGATTCGCTCCCCATCCACGGCGCACGAAACGATGCCGCCGGCATACCCGGCCCCCTCACCGCATGGGAAGAGCCCGCGGACCGATACGTGCTGCAATGACACCGGGTCTCTGGGAATCCTTACCGGTGATGACGTGCGGGACTCCACCCCGACCACGACTGCATCGTTGGTAAGAAAACCCTTCATCTTGCGATCAAAAGCCTTGAATCCCGCCTGCAGCCGGCTGCGGATGGGATCCGGCAACCACTGGTGCAAGGGTGAAGCCATCACACCCGGCGGGTAGGAGCAGGCCGGCAATCCATTGGAGGATCGATTGTCGACGAAGTCGGCCAGGCGCTGGGCTGGGGCGATCACCCCGCCGCCGCCGTTGACCAGCGCCGTCTGCTCCACGGCCCGCTGATAGTCCAGGCCAGCCAACGGGTTCGATGATGTCAACCGGGGAATATCGGCCAGCCGGATCTCCACGACGATACCGGCATTGGCGTAAGGAGAATTGCGTTTGGAAAAAGACATGCCATTGACCACCAGGGCATCGTCTTGCGTGGATGCCGGTACGATGTACCCCCCCGGGCACATGCAGAAGCTGTAAACGCCCCGGCCGTCCACCTGGTGAACGAGGCGGTAGGCGGCCGGCGGCAGGTAACCGCCCCGGGGCTGTCCATGGTATTGGATCCGGTCGATGAGCGTCTGGGGGTGCTCCACCCGCACGCCCATGGCAAAGGGCTTTGCCTCAAGGGCAATCGCTTTGTCCCTGAGCATCTCGTATACATCCCGGGAACTGTGGCCGGTGGCCAGGACCACCGCACGCCCCTCGATGTGACGCCCATCCGCCAGGATTACGCCGGTCGCACGGCCGCCGGAAACCGACAAACCGACCACTTTCTGCCGGAAATGAACTTCACCGCCGTGGGCTTCTAGGGTGGCCCGCATCGCCGAAACGATCTCCGGGAGACGGTTGGATCCGATGTGGGGGTGGGCATCGATTAGAATGCGGCCATCGGCGCCATGCTGATGAAATCGGTGGAGCACCCGACGGTGATCGCCCCTTTTCCTGGATCGGCTGTAAAGCTTGCCGTCGGAAAACGTCCCGGCGCCCCCCTCGCCGAAAGCATAGTTGGAGTCACCGTCCAATATCCCCCGCCGGTTGAGCGCCGCTACGTCCCGGCGCCGATCCTTGACGGGCTTTCCCCGATCGATCACCACGGGTTTGAGGCCCAGTTCCACCAGGCGCAGCGCGGCAAACAGGCCCGCCGGCCCGGCACCCACGACCACCACCGGCGCCGCGGACCGCACATCCCGGTAGGCGAAGACCGGCCGCTCCGGGGTCTGCGTTTCGCCGTCGGCATAGATACGAATGCCCAGGTTGACCCGCACCGGTCGTTTGCGGGCATCGACCGAACGGCGGACGACCACCGCACGGTCTTCGGCGACGCAACGGCCGATCGTCCGGGCCAGGGCCCGGTGGATACCTTCCGGGTCGGCGGCTTCCCGGGGGGACAGGCTTAAAGAAACGTCATAAGCCATCGGGGGTCAGGCCTTCTTGCGGCGACGGTTGTGCTCGTAGCGCATCTGGAGCATTTCCACCATCAGGGCAAACCCCATGGGCAGGTAGATATAAGCCTTGGGGACATGTTTATGGAGCCCCTCCATGAAAATGGTGACGCCGATGGTAATCAGGAAGGAGAGTGCCAGAATTTTCAGGGCCGGATGGCGCAGGATGAAGTCACCGATGGGCCGGGCAAAGAAGAGAATGCCGACAAAGGAGAGCACCACCGCCGAAATGATGATCCATAGCTGCTGGGTCAGTCCCACGGCCGTGATCACCGAATCGATTGAAAAGACGATATCCAAAAGGACGATCTGGGCAATAATGGACGCAAAGGCACCGGATGCGCGCTGATCCGGTTCACGCGCCGCCGATCTGAATTCAACGGTGTGGTGGATCTCCTGAACGGCCTTATAGAGCAGAAACAACCCCCCCGCCAGCAGAATCAGGTCCCTTACCGAAAAATTGGCCACCAGTGGCCGGGTCAGGCTGGCCAGGGCAACGACCACGGCCAGCATGACGATGCGGGCCAGCATGGCCATGCTCAACCCCACGATGCGCGCTTTCTGTCGCTGGTTTTCGGGCAGCCGACCCACAAAGATGGCGATCACCAGAACATTGTCCACCCCCAGCACGATTTCCAGCCCGATCAGCAGGGCCAGGAGCCCCAAGGCATCTGCCATCGATTATCTCCCTTTCAGTATGTCAAGCACCGCGTTGCATTGTTGGTCCGCACGCGTCACCATCGCCTCGGCCTCCCGGGTGATACGGGTTTTGAATGCCTGGTCCTCAATATCCGTCAGATTGATCATCACGTTTTTATAGGCACCCCAGATCCCCGTCTCCAGGGCCCTGGCCCCCACCTCAACGTCAGACCGGGATGCCGGATTCCCGTAGCGGGCGACGTCGCGAAGGGCATCCCAGGCCCCGTCGCCCAATTTCATGGTCGTCATGGGGACGTCAATGGCCTTTTTGAGCCCGGCCTGCATGCATTCGGCCCGCTCTGCGCGCTCGGCATCGGTGCTGCGGGGCATACGCAGCGCCTCCATGTAGTCGTTGAATGCCGTCGTGTCCGCATCGATCATGGGAATCAGTCTGGCCGCCGCATCGTGAAGCGGTGGAATGCTTTTTCTCATCTGGGCGTCCACGGATTCAAACTTGCGTACCCCATAGGTCAGCTTGCCCACCATGGCTCCCAGTCCGGCGCCCATGGCCGCCAGGGCCGCCGACACCGATCCGCCGCCCGGCGCCGACGAACGGGATGCCACCTCTTCGATAAACGCTCTCAGGCTCATGCCGGCAAGCGGTTCATCCTTTTCTCCGGCCACGCGGTATTCAATAATCTTCTCTTTAGGATCGAACGGCGCCACACTGCTGAGCCCCAACCGCTCCACCGCCAGCCGGACTTTCTGATCCTCGTCGAGGATGAACAGGTTTTCCTTCTCCATGTAGTAGTCGGCAGCCAAGAGGATCGACGCCAGGGGAATCAGCCCGACGACTTCCGATCCGGCGACCCCGACGTTCAACGCAGCCGCCTCCCTTTTGACTTCCTCGAACAAGACGTGCATGGGGGTCACTTGGTAATCGTTCAAGTTCACCGTTACCTGGGCCAGGTTGTATTCGTTCACGAACCAGCCCATGCCCTTGACCGCTTTGAGCCGGCCGGGCGCATCCGGCCCCCGGCCGGCCTCACGCAGATTCAGGGCGATGCGGTGGGCCTGGTTGCTGGTGCCCAGGATATTGACGTTGTAGGCAATCAAGAAGGACCGCGCACCGGTCGCGGTGGCGCCCCACTGGGGGATGAATTCGGCCGGTCCGAAATCGGGCTTCCACTTGGGGTCCTTCAGGCGCCGGGCCAAGCCTTCATACTCCCCTTGGCGGACCTGGGGCAGTTTACGGCGGTAATCCTCCGCCGCCGCCTCCTCGTAGAGGAAAAAGGGGACGCCCAGCGCTTCTGCGGCCATCCGGCCAAAGGTCTTGGCGATGGCCACGCATTCGTCCATGGTGACGTTGGCCACGGGTATGAACGGGCAGACATCCATGGCCCCCATGCGGGGATGTTCCCCTTTGTGTGCGCGCATGTCGATTTTCTGCCTGGCCACCTTGGCGCTGTTCAGGGCCCCTTCGACCACCGCCTCCGGATCGCCGACAAAGGTGTATACCGTCCGGTTGGTGGACTTTCCCGGATCCACATCCAAAAGGGTGCAGCCCGGCGTGGTCCGGATGGCCTGGGCAATGGCTTCGATGGTCGTTTTGTTGTTGCCTTCGGAAAAATTGGGAACACATTCAACGATTTTTTTCATGATACACTCGCTTTGGGTTGATATGAATGAACGACGGTCCCCGGTCCTGAAGCGAGGCGCGGGACAGTTGACGGAAATGGCTACTGCGCTTCCGGCCAACCCATGTCGGTCGAAATGGTTCTGGCAGTCTTCACCAGGCACGCAATCAGATGGTCACGCACGCCGGGGGTCTCCATGATAAAATCGGGAACGGAAACATTGATGGCCGCCACGACATTCCCGGTGTAATCCCGCACCGGTGTGGCAATGGCCGTAGAGAAGTCGGATCCGCTGACGCTGATTCCCGTCCGCCGTGCTTCCGCAACGGCGACCAGCAGCTGCGGCAGTGAATTGATGCCGCCGTTGGCGTATCCGTCCAGGGGGACGCCGGAATAATGCGCACCCAGGCTTGCATCGCTGAGGCCGCAAAGCAGCGCGCGGCCGATGGCCACGGTGTGGCAGGGAAAACGGGCGCCCACCGGCACGTTGACCATCATGACCTGAGGCGATGCCGCCCGGTAGATGTAAACTGCTTCAATCCCCTCCCGGATGGCCAGATGACAGGAGGCGCTGGTTTCATCGCGCAATTCGTCCAGGTGGATGGCGGCCGTGTTCAGGATGTCTCGTGAGGCGAGATAACAAAAGCCGCGGGAAAGCACCATGGGACCGAGCTCGTAGGCATTCCGGCCGGCTTTCTTGAGGTAATGCATCTCTGTCAGCGTCACGATGGTACGATAGATGGCCGATGTGCTGACCTCGAGCCGTTCGGCCAATTCACCGATGGTCAGCACACGCTGCCGGACTGAAAACAGTTCCAGAATCTGGAGCCCTTTTTTCAAGGCCGGGACCATATAGGTCGGATTCGTTTGTTGTCCGTCAACCACGATCCATCTCCCGAACGCGTTGGGGGTTTTCGCCTATCCGGCGGATGCGGGGATCGGCCGACCGGTCTTCAGCAAATTGGGAATCAGAACCAGAAGCACCGATACGGCACCGACAAGAATAACCGAAATACTGCTGGAAACCAGAAGCAGACCGCCGATGGTCAGGGCGATTTTACCCATGAGCCCCACCTTGTATCTGAAAAAACCGATGTAAGCGGCCGACAGCGAAATGATGCCCAACACACCGCTGGCCATGGCGATGGAGAACTCCATCCATGAAAAATCGATGAAGAGCATGCTCGGTGCGTAAACGAACATGAAAGGCACCAGCGCCTTGCCCATGGACAGCCGGAAAGCGGTCATGCCGGTGGCCATGGGATCCGCCCCCCCGATGCCTGCCCCGGCGTATGCGGCCAGGGCCACCGGCGGTGTCACATCGGCCAGCACGCCATAGTAGAATACGAAGAAGTGGGTTGCCACCAGCGGGATGCCCATGTCGCTCAGGGCCGGCCCGGCGATGGATGCCAGGATGATGTAGCAGGGGGTCGTGGGGATTCCCGCCCCCATGACAATACAGGCAATCGCCACGAGCACGAGACCGAAAAAGAGCGTCCCGCCCTGAACGGTCAAAAATTGAAAGGGATCGACGGCGGCCATGAGCTTTCCGAGCATGGAAGCGATCTGAAGCACCGCACCGGAGAATTTGAACCCCAACCCGGTCAGGGTGATCATCCCTAAAATGAAACCCACGCAGGCGCAAGCCGCCCCGATGGCCAGGGCATAGCGGGCGCCATGATCCAGACCCTGGATCAGCCGGCGGGGCGTCAGGGTCTTGGTGTCGTCCAGTTGTCCGACCCCCATCCGCTTGGTGATCACCGGAATGTAAGAACAGGTGACGGATAGGATTATGCCCCAAAAGGCGGCCAGGTAGGGTGTATACTGCATGAGCAGCAGGGTCACCATGACCGTCAGCGGGATCATCAGGTGCCATGATGTTTTCATGATGTGCATCAACTGGGGAATCTGCTCCCGGGAGAGTCCTTTGAGCCCCAGCCGTTTGGCCTCCAGGTGCACCATGCTCAAGCAGGCCAGGTAGTGGAACAAGGCGGGAATGATGGCGATGAGTATGATCTTGTTGTAGGGGATGCCCAACATTTCGGCCATGACGAACGCCGATGCGCCCATGATGGGGGGCGTGACCTGCCCCCCGCAGGAAGCCGACGCCTCAACCGCCGATGCGAACTGGGCGGAAAATCCGTTTTTCTTCATCATGGGAATGGTGAACGACCCGGTGGTCGCCGTGTTGGCGATGGGGGAGCCGGAGATCATGCCGAAAAACCCGGAAGATACGACCGACACCTTGGCCGGTCCGCCGGAATATCGGCCGGCCAGGATCATGGCCAGATCGATGAACAGCTGTCCAAGTCCCGATGCCTGGGCCAGGACGCCGAAAAGCACGAAGTGGAAGACGTAGGTGGCCACCACGCCCACGGCGATGCCGTAGATACCTTCGGTGCCCAGGTAGAGGTGCTCCACGATGCGGACGATATCATATCCCCGGTGCCCCAGCACCCCGGGCAGCCAGGGCCCCAGCAAGCCGTACATCAGGGCCAGGGCGCCGATGACGGGCAGGGTTTCGCCCATGACCCGGCGGCAGGCCTCGGTAACCATGATGATGGCCAGCAGTCCCAAGACGTACTCCTCGATCTGGGGGAACCCGATGTTCTCGATGAAGATCTGTTTGAAGAAAATGATCAGGTACAAGGATATTCCCGAAGCGGCGATGGCCAGGGGCCAGTCCGCAAAGGAGAGCCGGTCCCCCTTGCCTTTGAGAAAATCCACGGGCAGGGCGGTGATGGCCAGGAACAGCACCATGATGAGCAGCGCCGGTGCGCCCCACACCGGCAGATCCGCCTGGAAGCGGTCAGTCAGCTGCCAGGCCAGAAAGAGGTAGAACAGGGCGAAACAGATCCCGAATCCCCAGGCGAACCCCATATGGCTGGGCTGCCGCCGGGGAAACACCAGAAACACCAATCCCAGTACAAAGGAGAGATGCACGGTCCGGTGCATCACTTCGTTCAGCAGGCCGAAACCGGCGGTGTAGACGTGAAACAGGCTGAGCATCACGCATAAGACGACGGTGACCGCTGCCGTGAAGCCTTTCAGGCTTCTGAAATTGGACTCGGCGTCGTACTTCTTGACGATGGCGTCCACATCGGCTTTGCTGAACGCCTTCTCACCGGTCTCCACGGAAGGGGGGGTCGGTTCGTCCTGGGTCTTGGGGTCGGGGGGCGCGCTAACCATAAGATCGTCCTTTAGTCGTCGAAATTACAGATGGCGGTTCAAGGGGCCGTGCATGGCACAATGGCCAGTTCGATGGCTTGGTCTTCCCACGCGTTGAGGTCGATTTCCCTGCCGCCGATGCGCAGGCGATTACAATAATTCCGGTCGGTTCGTACGATGAGCCTGCGAATTGGCCGTTGCATGCGGATCACAAAAAGGCCACCACGGTGCTCCCATCCGGTTGCACCGGGTTCATCGGTTCCGGAAGGCAAACCCGCACCGTGGGCCCGAAACGTCTCGGCGGTCTGGACGATCCGGCCATCGATGGCCTGGTAGTGATCCTGAACCGGTGTACGGGAAACCGAATGGATAAATGAAAGCGAAAAGAGACCGTCCTCCGGCAGCGGGTAATGCGCCAAGGTCAGCTGGGAGGGGAATCGGCTGATCGCCAGGCATGGGTGTGCCGGATCCGAACGGTTGCCGGAAAGGCTGCAGGCGGCCAGCAGAAGGGCCAGCACGCCTGCAAGCGACCGCCTCATTACTTGATCAGGCCTTTTTCCCGATAGTAGCGCTCAGCACCCGGATGCAGGGGGATCGATACGGATTCAAGGGCTTTTTCCAGTGAGATCTCTTTGCCCTTGACGTGCACCTTGGCCAGGGTTTCCGTGTTTTCGTAAAGGGCCTTGACAATCTCGTAAGCGACCTTGTCATCCAATTTGTCATGGGTGGCCCAAATGGCGCGCACGGCAATGGTCTTGACATCTTCGGTCTGGCCTTCATAGGTGTTGGCCGGCAGGATCGTCTCCGCATAATAGGGCTGCACTTCCCGAAGCTTGGCAATGGGTGCACCGGTCAAGGGAACAATCTTGATTTCGTGGTGATTGGCCAGTTCCATCACGGAGGCGGTGGGGGTGCCGGCAGTGATCAGAGAGGCATCCAGGTTGCCATCCTTGATTTTCTCCACGGATTGGGCAAATGAGGAGTAGTCCTCGGTCAAGTCCTTTCGATCCATGCCGTAGGCAACCATCAGATCGCCCAGAAGCTGCCACTGACCGGAACCCGGAGAACCGGATGAAACCGATTTACCCTTGATATCCATGAAGGTGTTGATACCGGAATTGCCCCGAACCACCAGTTGAACCGTCTCCGGGTAAAGGGCGCCCAATGCGCGGATGTTCTTGATCGCCTTGCCGTCAAACTGTTTTTCGCCTTTGTAGGCGGCATCGAGGATATCGGCGGCCACGAAGGCGGATTCGATGCCTTCTCTGCCCAGCAGGGTCGCGTTGGCCACTGAGGCGTTGCCGGTCTCGGCGGTGGCTGACAGTTTCTTCCCGTCGATTTCAACGGTGTTGGAAATCAACTGGGCCAGCATGCCGCCCAAAGGATAGTAGGTCCCACCGGTCCCACCGGTAGCGATGCCGAAAAAAATCCGATCGGCCGCCAAGGTGCTGCCGGCGGTGGTCATCGCCAGGGCCAGGGCCAGACAAACGAACAAATGCACTCTTTTCATCATACACCTCCTTTTAAGATTGTTTGCATATAAAATATGCGTTTTACCAACAAACTATTGGAAAGCCAGATTGCCTTTTCTATGCACAATATATTCTTATTTTTGTCAACAATATTTCCTAATGAATATTGGCCAAGAAGCCCATTATCATGATCCGACCGGGACGGGGGTGACGGGTGCGCTCGACAGCACGGTTCGTTTGCGTGTTTGCAGGGCAGGCCATGCGTGGGTAGGCGTGCATTCCATGGGAACCGTCAGGCGATTGGGGTGAAAATCGATCAGCGTTCATCGGCATTCACCCCTGCAGCAGGGATTCAACCGCCGCCACCGTCTTTGGAATGGCCGGTCCAGAACCGTTGCACCGGTGGCGGTGACCCGCACGTCATCTTCAATACGAATGCCGCCGAAATCAAGATAGGATTCCAGCTTGCCGTAATCGATCAGATCGGAAAATCGGTTTTCGTTTCGCCATTGTCGGATCAGCTGGGGAATGAAATAAATTCCCGGCTCCACGGTCACCACGAAACCCGGCGCCAGGGGCTTGGCCAATCGAAGGCGGTTGATGCCGAAGCGGCTGTCCCGACGGATATCGTCCGTGTACCCCACCGCATCTTCTCCGAGACACGCCATGTCGTGCACATCCAGGCCCAGCATATGCCCCAGGCCATGGGGGAAGAAAAGGGCATAGGCCCCGGTTTGGACGGCCCGGTCGACCTGCCCGTGCATCAACCCGAGGTCGTTGAGGTCCGATGAGAGCCGTCGAGCGGCAATCTGATGAACATCCTTAAAGGGGATCCCCGGCCGCATGGCCGCCAGCGCATCCGCCTGCATACCCAGCACGACCTCGTAAAGCTCCTTTTGACGACTGGTAAACCGGCCGCCCACCGGAATGGTGCGGGTCGTGTCGCTGGCGTAGCCCATTGGCGATTCCGCCCCGCAATCGCAGATCGCCAGGCGGCCGGCCTGCATCAGGTTGTCGTGACGATGGTTGTGCAGCGTCTGGCCGTGGATCGAAAAAATGGTCATGAACGGCGGTTTTCTGCCTGATCGCCCGTAAGCAAGGCCTTCGATTGCGCCCACCACCTCACGCTCGTATCGTCCCGGCGTGGCCATGCGCATGGCGGTGGTCTGCATGGCGGCATTGATCACCAGGGCCGCCTCGATTTGAGCCAGTTCCGCATCGCTTTTCACCGAACGCTGGCGGATCACCGAACGGACGAGGGTGGCTGACGTACCGCCGGCAACGGCGGAAGGATCCATGGCGCAGAGTTCGGCCACCTGCATCGTTTGATCCATGCGATACGGCGGCAGAAAATGAACCGGCCGGCCTGCCTTGATGGCCGCGGCGACGACCGCAGACAATTGACGCGAAGACGCACACCGGTCAACGCCGATGCCCCGGCATCGCTCCAGCAATGACGGTTGCCCACCGCTCCAGATCACGTCCTCCATCGACGGGTCGTCGCCGAACACCGTTTCCCCGTCCGCTTCCACGTCGATCACGGCGGCCAGGTTCGGCAGGTCGAGGCCCCAGAAATACAAGAATGAACTGTCCTGGCGAAAAAAATGGCAGTTGTCCGCGGCGTTGATCGGACTTTGTCGATTTCCCAAAAACAGGATCAATCCGGTGTGGACATCCGCCTTTAGGCACTGACGCCTGTGGGTGT
>CAVPJS010000036.1:0-66810 GCA_963705475.1 uncultured delta proteobacterium
ATAATTTTTGCACTTAGCTTCCAGTTTCATAAAATTCGCGAAATATTTGCGCACCTCTTTGCCGGTTTTCTACTTGTATTGTAATTTTTATAAATAATATCATGGTGTTGTAATAATGGCACAGCTATTGATTATATAGAGGCGTTGAGGACCGGTCTTTGTCTGAACGGTCTTCCATTTTCGCAACCATCAGGAGAGCGGAATGAAACAGCGAATATCCCAACGGGTCGTCAAGGCGTTGACCATGCACTCACCATGGCTGGCATGGGGGCTTATTCCGGCGCTGCTTGCGTGGATAGTCCTTTGCATGGGCACAAGCGCCAGTGCCGACGGTTCAGGTCAGCCATTTGCCGGCGAAAAGGGGCCCTTGACCGGCACCCTCCGGCTGGCCGACCTGATCGATCAAGCCTACGCCAACAATCCTTCGATTCAGATGGCTCGGGAGGCATGGAAGGCCTCGGTGGAAAACTATCGGGTCACCACCGGGTACCCGGACCCCCAGTTGATGGTCACCTGGTTTCCCGAGCCCATCGAAACCCGTCTGGGCCCCCAGGACTGGAACGCCCAGATATCCCAGATGATCCCCTTTCCCGGCAAGCTGACCAAGGCTGGTGAATTGGTGATCGCCGACGCCCGTATTGCCCGCCTCAAGCTGGACATGGCGGTGAAGGAGACGATCCTGGCGGTGCAGGAATCCGACTATGAGCTGTGGTACATCCGGCAGGCCAAAACGATCACCGGACAAAATGTCCGCCTGCTGGGCCACCTGCGCAAGATCAGCGAGACCGCCCACGCCGACGACTGGGCCACGCTCACCGATGTGGTCAAGGCCCAGTGCTCTATCCGGCCAGCTGCAGTATGACGCCCTGCTGCTGGAGGAGTTGGAACAGACCGAGATCACCCGTCTCAACGGGCTGCTGAACCGCCCTCCCGAATCGGCCGTGGGCCGGCTGGAGACGCCGGTTCTGGCACCACTTGCCGCTGAGGTGGAAACCATCTATGGGCTGGCCGAAGCCAATCAGGAGGAGATTCTCATGGCCCAGGTGGGTGTCGATAAAGGTGACACCAAGGTCTCCCTGGCCCGCTTCGAGAATCTGCCGGACTTCAAGGTGGGGCTGTTTTATGCTGGTCTGGCGAGCCCGATGTGGCCATGCCGCCCAAGGATGCCGGGCGGGATGCCATCGGTCTGCAGGCAGGCATTTCCATCCCGTTGTGGTTTGGCAGGAACAACAGCCGGGTGGACAAGGCTACGGCGGAAAAGTCCATGGCCCGGGCGGAAAGGTAGTCCGCGTCAATGCCGTCCGAACCCAGATCCGCACCCTCTTTTTTAAGGCCCGCAATGCCCAGCGGATAGCAACCCTTTATGAAACGGAGCCGGGCCCTCAGGCGGCCCGGTCCATGGAAATTGCCGAAGTCTGGTACCGGGAAGGGGAGTCGTCGTTTACCGATTTCATCGAAACCCAATCGGTCTGGTACAACTTTCAACTGGCCCTGGCGCGCGCCAAGGCGGACTACGGCATCAACCTGGCAAGGCTTGAACGCATGGCGGGCACGCACTTGACCGGTGAGGTGCAAATTCTCACGCAACCTGCCGGAAGGGAGTATGCCATGAAGATCCTGCGGATGGTTCTCACCGGCATGGCACTGATCTGGGCAACCGGCCTGGCAGCCTGCGCATACCGGGATCTGAAACAAGACATGGATGCTTATGCACCGCCAGCCATAATTCAGCCGGCGCAGGCGTCCACGCCGCCGGTCACCGGTGAGCCGGATGCCTTCGAAGCCGAAACGGCGACCATCGCAACGTTGCGGGATCGCTGGGAGTCGGTGGTGGGTGAGACGGCAGCGGCAGCGGGGGGCGCTGATGCCCAACCCGCTATGATCGAGGCCGCCACCGATGATGCCCGCAGCCTCGGCCTGTTGAGGCCCAGGTTTTCCCTGCAGACTGTCCAGTCACTAATCCTGCTGCGCAGCCCATCCATTAAAGCCCGCAACCGATCGGTTGCGGGCGGCCTTGGAGGGATTCGACCAGGTTACTCAGCTGGACGAGATCCTGCGGCAGTACTCGGCCTTCACGGAAGGTGTGATGGCCGGGGTTGGGCCCATGCGAGGCGCTGACAATATTCAAATGAAATTTCCTTTTCCCGGTGTAACCGCGTTGAAGGGCCAGGTGGCGGAAAAGAACGTCGAAGCCGAAAAGCAGGCACTGGACCTCATCCGTCGCGACGTTGTGGCCCAGGGCAGCAAGGCCTATTGGAATCTGCTTTACACCCATCGGGCGCAACGGATCACCCGGGACACCCTCGATCGGCTGAACCAACTGGAGTCGGTGGCCACCACCCGTTACGGTGCCGGCAAAACCAGCTACCAGGATGTGGTCAAGATCCGTATCGGCCGGGAAAAACTTCAGGAACAGTTGACTACATTGAAGGAGCAGCGGACCAATTTGGAAACCGAACTGTTGTCCCAGATGGACCTCCAGCCGGGAAATTCCCTCGGTTGGCCGGACACCCCCACGCCGGACCTATCTTTACCTGACCTATCGTCCCTCTACCCACTGGCCCTGGAAAAGCGCCAGGAGTTGAATCGTATGCGGGCCATGGTAGGCAAGATGGAGCGGATGGTGGAGATGGCCGAGACCATGATTCAGCCGGGTTTTTCCCAGAACTATTCGCTCTTCACCGACGAGGCTGTCCTCCAGGTGGGCAGCGCCGCTATGAAACCGACGTTCAGTACCACGATTTCACCCGCGCGGGGCAAGGGGCTGCCCAGGAACGCCTGGTTTGGCACCCAAGATACCTATTTGCGCGAAACCCGGCAAAAGCTCAACGCCCTGCGGGCCGATCTCGCGGATGCCGAAGCGCGCACCCACCTGATGGTGCGAACCGCCTGGTTCGATCTGGACCGGGCCCGGCGGGAGCGATCCCTCTATATAAACCGGCTGCAGGAATTGTCCCAGACATCCCTGGACGTATCCACCCGGGCCTATGAATCCGGTAGTGTTTCGTTTGCCGATGTGATCGGCTCCTACACCGGGTGGCTGGATGTGAACCTGGCCGGCGAGCGGCGCAACAGCGACGTGGGGGTTGCCCGGGCGGAGTTGGAGCGCCGGGTCGGCGCCAAATTGCCATAAACGCCGGAGGACTCCGATATTCGGGTGTTACCAGGGGATCGCAGTAGAAATGGCTACGGCTTCACCCCTGGCGCCTTGGCTCTGAAGCCCTCCGGCTTTTTTGACATCGGGGTTCCTGGTTGGAATAAATCAGAAAGGACGCTCACCTATGTTTGCCAGACAGATCATTATCGCTGTTGCAACATCGTTTATTGCTTTCTTGCCAACCATGTCGTCCGTGACGAACTGGGAACCGAAACTTTTATTGTCTGTTCTGGGGCCGGCGACCGTGCACGCAGAAGAAGCGCTCAAGGCCGGCATGGTGGACCCCAAGACCGGCAAGAAGATCAAATATTGGGCGGCGCCCATGGATCCGACTTACATCCGCAACGAGCCGGGCAAGTCACCCATGGGCATGGACCTGGTGCCGGTATACGAAGAGGAAGGAGGCGAGAAGGCGTCCAGCTCCACCATCCGAATCGATCCCGTGACCCAACAGAATATGGGGGTTCGACTGGGTCGCGTAGAGAAGAAGCATCTCTCAAAAACGATCCGCACCTTTGGGACCATCACCACCGATGAAACCGGACTCTATTCGGTAAACGTCAAGTTCAACGGGTGGATCGAAGCGCTCTACGTGGATTTTGTGGGAGAACGGGTGGAAAAGGGCCAGCCGCTGTTTGATATTTACAGCCCCGATCTGCTCACCGCCCAACAGGAATACCTCATCGCCCTTCAGCAGCAGAAGGGGCTGAACAGTGGTTCCCGCAAGGGAGACAGCCGGCTGCTGGATGCCTCGCGCACCCGCCTGGCCTACTGGGACCTCACCGATGAACAGATTGCCCATTTGGAGGCTGCCGGAGAGATCCAGAAAACGGTCACGATCTTCTCGCCGGCCTCCGGCGTGGTCATCGTTAAAAACGCCCTTAAAGGGCATTACGTCAAAGCCGGCGAGCATCAGTATGAAATCGCCGACCTGTCCACCGTATGGGTGGATGTGGACGTTTACGAGTACGAGCTGCCCTGGGTTCACAAGGGTATGCCCGCCGAAATGGAACTGGCTTACACCCCCGGCAAACGCTATTTCGGAGAAGTGCTCTTCGATCTACCCCTACCTGGATCCCAAAACCCGGACGGCCCGGCTGCGGCTTTCATTCCCCAATCCGGACGACAACCTCAAGCCGGGCATGTACGCCAACGTATACCTTCAAAACACCCTGCCGGGCGAGCGGCTGGTGGTTCCCCAGGAGGCGGTGATCGACAGCGGTGTGCGCAAACGGGTCTTCGTCTCCAGAGGCAAAGGTAAATTCGAGCCCAGGGAGGTTACATTAGGCGTTGAGGGCAACGACTACATGTTCGAAGTGATCGACGGCCTTTCCGAGGGCGAAGAGATCGTGCTTTCCGGCCAGTTCTTGTTCGATTCGGAGAGCCGCCTGAAGGAAGCCATCGCCAAGATGCTTGAGGTTCGCAGCCCGGAGGCGGGCGACAGCGGTGACGACCTGAATATGGACAGCATGACCATGCAGAACGATGACCTGGATATGGAGAGCCTGACCATGGAGTCAGACAAGGAAACCAAACCATGATCGCTAAAATCATCGAACTGTCCGTTAAAAACAAGTTTCTGGTGATCTTGGCGACCCTGTTCGTCATTGCCGCGGGTATATACGCCATCCTCCGCACACCCCTGGACGCGATTCCCGATCTGTCCGATGTGCAGGTGATCATCTTCACCGAATATGCGGGGCAGGCCCCCCAGGTGGTGGAAGACCAGGTCACCTATCCACTGACCACCGCCATGCTTTCGGTGCCCTTTGCCAAGGTCGTTCGGGGCTACTCCTTTTTCGGGATCTCCTTCGTCTACATTATCTTCGAGGACGGCACCGATCTCTACTGGGCCCGCAGCCGCGTGCTGGAGTATCTGAATTTTGTGGCTGGACGTCTGCCCCGGGGGGTAACCCCCTCACTCGGACCCGATGCCACCGGTGTGGGTTGGGTATACGAGTACACCCTTGAGAGCGACCGCCACGACCTGTCCCAGCTGCGCTCCATCCAGGACTGGTTCCTGCGCTACGAACTGGCCAGCGTGCCCGGTGTTTCCGAGGTGGCCTCCATCGGTGGGTATGTCAAGCAGTACCAGGTGGTCGTGGACCCCAATAAGCTGCGGGCTTACAACATCCCCATCCAGAAAATCCGCATGGCCATCCAGCGCAGCAACAACGACGTGGGCGGCCGGCTGGTGGAGATGGGCGAGACCGAGTTCATGGTCCGGGGGCTGGGCTATATCAAGAGCATCGAGGACCTGAATGTCGTGCCGCTGGGCGTGAATGACAGGGGCATCCCCATTCTTTTGCGCAACGTGGCCACCGTCAGGCTCGGTCCAGAACTGCGCCGCGGCATCGCCGATGACAACGGTCAGGGGGAAGTGGTGGGGGGTGTCATCATCATGCGCTACGGGGAAAACGCCCTCCAGGTGATCGAAAACGTCAAGCGGCGTATGGAAGCGCTCAAATCCGGCTTGCCCGAAGGGGTAAGGGTCAGAACCGTTTACGACCGGTCCGGATTGATCCTGCGCGCCGTTCACAACCTCAAGGGCACCCTGATCGAGGAGAGCATCATCGTGGCCATCGTGTGCATCGTCTTCCTCTTTCACTTCCGCAGCGCCCTGGTGGGCATCTTCACGCTGCCCGTGGGCGTGTTCATCAGTTTCATCATCATGCACGGCCAGGGGATTAACGCCAACATCATGAGCCTGGGCGGCATCGCCATCGCCATCGGTGCCATGGTGGATGGTGCCATCGTGATGATCGAAAACGCCCACAAGCACATCGAGCACGATGGTGGTAAAAAGCCCCACTGGGAGCTGATCACCGACGCCGCCCAGGAGGTGGGGCCGGCCCTGTTTTTCTCCCTCTTGATCATCGCCGTGAGCTTTCTGCCGGTATTCACCCTGGAAGCCCAGGAGGGTCGGCTCTTCCATCCCCTGGCCTACACCAAGACCTACGCCATGCTGGGTGCGGCCCTGCTGGCCATCACGATTGTGCCCATCCTGATGGGCTACCTGATCCGGGGTAAAATAAGGCCCGAAAACGAAAACCCGGTCAATCGGTTCCTCATCTGGATTTATCACCCCATGATTAAGGTGGTGCTCAAGAAAAAAACCATTGTGCTCGTCGCCGCGGTGATCACCCTGGCCGTTACATGGATCCCGATCAAACGCATGGGATCAGAATTCATGCCGCCCTTAAACGAGGGCGACCTGCTGTACATGCCCACGACCTTGCCGGGTATCTCCATCACCAAGGCCAAGGAACTGCTCCAGCAGACCGATCGCATCATTGCCGCCTTTCCCGAGGTGGAGAACGTGTTCGGCAAGATCGGCCGGGCGGAAACGGCCACGGACCCAGCACCCTTGAGCATGATCGAAACCACCATCATGCTCAAACCCGAATCCGATTGGCGGGAGGGGTTGACCATCGATAAACTGGTGGATGAACTGAACCAGGCCATCCAGTTCCCCGGCCTGACCAACGCCTGGACCATGCCGATCAAGACCCGCATCGACATGCTTTCCACCGGGATCAAGACGCCGGTGGGCATCAAGATCATGGGCGAAGACCTGCAGGTGCTTTCCGATATCGGGGAAAAGGTGGAGGCCGTCATTCGCAACGTACCGGGGACGCTGAGCGTCTATGCGGAGCGGGTCACCGGGGGCAATTTTCTGGACTACGAGATCCGGCGGGAAGAGGCCGCCCGCTATGGGCTCACGGTGGGAGATGTTCAGGACATCATCATGACTGCCGTGGGCGGAATGAACATCACCCAGACCGTGGAGGGACTGGAACGCTACCCAGTCAACCTGCGCTACGGCAGCGAATTGCGCGACACCCCGGAAAAATTGCAACGCATCCTGGTTCCCACCCCCACCGGCGCCCAGGTGCCCATCGCCCAGCTGGCCGACATCCGTATCGTCAAGGGGCCACCGGTGATCAAGAGCGAGAACGCCCGCAACAGCGCCTGGGTTTTCGTTGACCTGAGGGGAATCGATGTGGGGACCTATGTCAAGGCCGCCCAGCAAGCCGTTCAGGAGAAAATCGATCTGCCGCCGGGTTACAGCCTGGTCTGGAGTGGACAGTACGAATACATGGTCCGGGCCCAGAAACGCCTGATGCTTGTGGTTCCAATGACCCTGCTGCTCATCTTCCTGTTGCTCTACTTCAATTTCAAGAACGTGACCGAAAGCCTGCTGGTGATGCTCAGCGTGCCCTTTTCCCTGACCGGCGGGTTCTGGCTCATGTATATTCTTGGGTACAACATGAGCGTGGCCGTAGGCGTTGGGTTCATCGCCCTGGCCGGCGTGGCTGCCGAAACTGGGGTGGTCATGCTGATCTATCTGGATATCTCCTACCGCAGGTTCAAGGAAAAATATGGAGACCGCTTCAACCGGCGCCATCTCAATGAGGCCATCGAGGAGGGCGCAGCCCTGCGGGTGCGGCCCAAGATGATGACCGTGGTGGCCATCATGGCGGGCCTGGCCCCGATCATGTGGAGCCACGGGTCGGGTTCCGAGGTGATGAAGCGCATCGCCGCCCCCATGATCGGCGGCATGGTCAGCGCAACGATTCTTACCCTGATCGTGGTGCCGGTCCTCTATGGCATCTGGAAGGGGTGGCGGCTGCCGGAGGACGGACGGAAGACTGATGTCTGAGGACGGAGGTCAGGGGTCAGGATTCCGAATTAAAGGATTGAGGAATTGTAGGAATTGTAGGAGCGGCTTCCAGCCGCGATCAGTCGATTAAAAACGGGAACATTCACAAATTTGGAGGAATAAAAATGAAAACGCGCACACTTCTTACTGCGGCATTTATTTTCGCCCTGATCGCCGTTCCGGCCGTTGCCATGCAGGGCCACGACATGAAATCCGACGACAAGATGGATCACGGCACCCACGGCATGCAAATGGACCAATCGGGTATGAGCGGCTTGTTCAAACATCATGATTCGATGGACGGCATGAACGCGGATTTTCAGGTGATGAGCCTGGCCAGTATGAACATGACCTCGGATAAGGGCGAGACCCATCACATCATGGTAAATCTGTCCCAAACCGACGGCGGGGATCCTATAAAGGACGCTGTGGGCAAAATCAAAGTCGTGGGACCGGACGGTAAAGAGCAGGTCAGCACGCTGAAGAATTACAACGGGATTCTGGCCGGCAACTTCACCTTCAAGGAGCCAGGTAAATACGGGGTGATTTGCCTGCTAAAAAATGGAGACAAGAAATCCGTGTTCAAGTTCTGGTATGAACACATGGAATAGGTCGCGCCCATGAACCCCAACGCTATGAAAGCAGGTATCATCATTTTTCTTCTGGCGGCCGTGGCGGTGATTCACCACCTGCCCATCCACGGATTCCTGGGGAAGCACATCCTGCATCGGGAGCTGTTTTTCTTTCCCATCGTTATGGCCGGGCTCTGGTTCGGCCTCAAGGCTTCCCTTCTCACCGCCGTTGTTGCCAGCATCTTTTATGCCCAGTTTTTTTACAACAACATCGACCCCGGCAAAATATCCGTGGCTGTGGTGGGGCTGCAAGTGTTTGGATTCAACCTTATGGCCCTACTCACCGGCTGGATGGTTGACCGCCAGCGCCGCCAACAGCGGGAACGTGATTTTTTGAACGAAACTTTCGGCAAGTACGTGTCAAGGGCGGTCCGCGACGAGATTCTCGGCGGTCGGGTGACCCTGAACGGTGAACTCAAGGAGGTGACCGTCCTCTTTGCCGACCTCAGGGATTTTACGCGGCTGGTCGAGACCACCCCCCCCCGGGAGGTCGTCACGATCATCAACACCTACTTCAAGTCCATGACCGAGGCCATCAACGCCCATCACGGACTGGTGCTCCAGTTTATCGGCGATGAAATCGAGGCGGTCTTTGGGGCGCCGGTGGCATTGAAAAACCATCAGCAGTGGGGGCTCGATGCCGCCCTGGACATGCGCCTGCGCCTGTCCCAGGTCAATCTTCACCTGGCCAACCAGGGATTTCCGCCCCTTCGCCACGGCATCGGCCTCCATACGGGCAAGGTCGTGGCGGCCAACATCGGCAGCACCCAACGGCTGTCCTACGCCCTGGTGGGAGAGACGGTGAATATCGCCTCCCGCATTCAGGACCTGAACAAGGACTTTGACACGGACATTCTGATCAGTGATGCCGTGAAACAAGGTCTCGATCGGTGCGTCGATATGACTCCGCTTCCGCCTGTTCCCGTCAAGGGCATCCTTGAGCCGCTAAACCTTTTCAGCATTGAAAAGTAACCGTTTATATGTGTGGATTCGACCTGAAAATTAAGATTGCGAATTGCTTTTCTGGGGTTTACTTTCAGCAAATCGTGGTCGTGACCCTTCAGGGAGCGGCGCGAAGGGCCTTCTTGATGCGTGCTTTGGTTTCGTTGGAGAGCGTTGCGCGTGGTTTCATCGGTTGACGGTTCATCGTCCACTTGACGGCTCACTGTTCTGAGCATGATCAGCTGACGGCGGAATCGGGCACAGTAGCGACACATCAGCAGATGCATCCGAACCGCCATGCGATGATGAAAAGGCAGCGACGCATCCAGCGACTGGGATACCTTTTGTGACACGTCGTTGCAGCGAAACATCCAGTGTTTCATTTCGAATTTCCTTCTTGCTGCCGGCCAAGCCCGATCAGTTCAAGGCACTTTCGCAGCAACATTCTTGCCCGATACAGGAGCACCCAACAATTGTTCGCGGTAATGTCAAGCCGCGCGCAGATTTCTTCGGTACTCAACCCGTCAATTTCCCGATAGACAAACGCATCGGCACTTCGCTGCGGGACGTCTGATAAACACCGATAAAAATGATCTAAAAATTCTTTGGTTTCCTGAACCTTCCCGGGATTGGTTTGCCAATGGGCCGGACGGGTCTGCCAACCGCCTTTGGCGTTGAAAAATGCGTCTACGTTGTCAGGGTCATTCAACAGGTCCCGGGCATGGATGGTGGATTTATTCTTACGGTAATGGTCGATGACCTTGTGTTTCAGGATACCGAACAGCCAGGTTTTCTCAGAGGAATGCCCTTTGAATCGATCCTGGGCTTTCACGGCCGCCAGGAATGTTTCCTGAACCAGATCTTCGGCAATTTCCTTTATTCTTGACCCGGGCAAGCGCAAAATGAAAGAGCGAATCGCCATATTGATCCACCCACGTGTCGGCATTTATTTTCGGCGAGGTCTTCATTCCAATCGAATACCCTTCATCTCTTTTATCAGCTGGCAACCGTCCACCTGATGCATTCGTCGCCGCAATTCACAAACCCTTGCAGTGCGCCTGGTGTTTGCTTGGCAGGCTTCAGGCAGTCGGCATCTCCTCGGCCGGCTGATTCAACGGTATCAACAATTATTGGTAGGAAAGTATTACCGGTTCGCGCCCGGGGGCGGAAATTCCGCGACGCTCGAGCAGCGATCCATCCTGCCGGTAAAGATCGATCAACGCCTTGAGGTAGTCGACCAGGACCCGCACCTCTGCAATCCGACTGACCAACAGATCCCGCTGGGCTTGGGCCACGAGAAAACTGGTCGATTTTCCCACGCGCAGCTTTTCGGTTTCGGTGAGCAATTTTTGCTCGTCGAACATGCGCGTGACCGATGAGGCGGTGATCTGCTGCTTGGTTCGGTTGACCTCGATGTAGGCGGTCCGAACGTCGACTTCCACGAGCTGTGAAAGGTTTTCCAGCGCTTTTTGGGTTTGCTCCCGTGTCAACCGTGCTCGCCGGTGCAGTGCTTCGGCGTCCCGATTAAACGCAGGGTAGTTCAACCTGACACCTGCCAGTGCATCATAACTGTCCTCGTTGAGGTTTCCCATGGATTGACCGAAGGAATTGGCATATCCGCTTTTTCCGAGCGTGATGAAAAGATCCATAACGGGCAGCAACCCATTGCGGGTTTTGACCAACTCCAAATCGCCGCGCAGGATCTCCAGGCGGGTTTGGTTTAAAATCGGACGCATGCGCAGCGATACGTCCACATGCACGTCGACATCTTCCAGCTGTATGTCGGGCAGGGTCGGTTGATGGATCAATTCTACTTCCCGCTGCCAGATTCCGGGTCCCGCGGGATTGATCAAGCGCAGCAGCTGAAGGTGAATGGATTGTCTGCTGGCCCGCGCTTCGATGAGCGCCTGTTCCTGGGCCGCCACCTCGGCCTGAACGGCTGCCAGTTCGGCCCTGGCCAATCGGCCGACGGTAATCAGTTCCTGGGTCTCATTGAGCTGCTGACGGGCGACTTTGAGTGACTCGTCGACAATTTCGATCTGGCGCCGGGCCAGGGCATACTCCCAGTATGTTCGTTCCAACGCAGCCACCAGGGACTCGGTGTAGCCCCGCAGCTCAAATTCGGACATCCGCGTTTCCAGGCGGGCCTGTTGAAGCCGGGCCAGGTTCACGTCCGTTCCGTACCCATTGAGCAGCGCCTGACTGACCGTCATGCCCAGGCGGGTTGAATAAAAGCGGTCTTCGTAGAGCGAGGCGTCGGTCATTTGTGTGCCGGCTTCCAGGGCAACCATCGTGCCGGTGGGGAAGTATTGTTCCAGAGAGATCATTCCATCGGCGGTATCGGTGATAAACGCTTCGGTTTCAGATCCGCTTCTGGCGAGGCGTTCGCCTTTGGTCCGGCCGCCGGAAATCTCGGCGTCGAGCACCGGGTCAAAAGCGGCCCTCTCTTGGTCTTCAGCCGTTTGCCGGATCGAGGGCGTCAATCGCTGCACCTCAAGCGAGCGGTTGTTTTCCAGGCAAAGCAACATGGCGTCGGTGAGCGTGATGCGCAGCGGTCCGGTCGGCATCGTCGGCGCTGCATGTATCTGGGATGGCTCGGAGGACGCCGTGTCCATGCGCACTGCGATGTCGGCCGGCACAGTCGGCCCCTTGGTCATGCGGTCCATCTGTTTTTCCACCAGTGCACAAGATGTCGTCACCAGCAAAGACCCGCATAGTGCAAGCCATTTCAGCAGGTGCGGATCATATCTCGTCATCATCCTATCAGCTCCTCTGACATTTCCGCCTGTATATATTTTTTCGCTTCCCATTGGCAACCACAGAGTGCATCGCAGGGTTGGCGCACCGGGGTCCACGCCGACAATTGCGATCACGCCCTGTGGACCCCCGTCGCGCGACGTTGGATGGACCAATTTTGCTTTGCAATATCGTGGCTAATCGTGCAATGTCCCTATTGTTGGACGAGGCGTAGGCCAATTCCAACGTCCATGATGCTGACCACGGAAAAGGACGCTTTCATGAAATCGGGTAGCCTCAAATGGGTAATTCTGACATTGTTCCTGATCGCTGTGGCGGGATTGCTATGGCTGCTTGTCGGTCAGCCCCGAAACCGACCCGGTTCGATCGAAAGCACCAATGCCCTCCGACCGGTGCCGGTGGAAGTGGCTCCGATTCAGCGTGGACCGATCGCCTTGCAGCGGACATTCAGCGGCGAGCTTGAAGCCTTGGCCGAGTTTGTCGTTGCACCGAAAGTCAGCGGCCGCGTGGAGCGTGTGCTGGTGAATATCGCCGACCGCGTCAAACGGGGCCAGGTGGTCGCCGAGCTGGACAATGATGAGTATGTCCAGGCGGTGGCCCAGGCCCAGGCCGATTTGGAGGTGGCCAGGGCCAACCTCTCCGAGGCAGAAAGCGCACTGCAAATTGCCGACCGCGAATACAAACGCAGTGAGTCGCTTTTCAAACGCGGCATCGCCTCCGATTCCGAATTCGATGCCGCCGGGCAGAACCGAATGGCCCGGCAGGCACAACTGAAAGTGGCGGCCGCCCAGGTTGCCAAGGCCAGATCCGCACTGGAGACCGCTAATATCCGCCTCGGCTACACCCAGGTCACGGCGGGGTGGACCGGTGGCGATGAATATCGCGTCGTGGCCGAGCGTTATGTGGACGAGGGCCAGACCGTAGCCGCCAACGCGCCCCTGCTGCTGATCGATGAACTGCACCCCATCGTCGGAGTGGTTTTCGTCACCGAGCGGGACTACGCTCACCTGAAACCCGGACAGCCGGTGACGCTGACAACGGAGGCTTATCCCGGTGAAACGTATTCGGGCCGCATCGATCGCATCGCACCGGTCTTTCGCAAATCCACCCGGCAGGCGCGGATCGAAATGAGCATCGACAATCCGCAGCACCTGCTCAAACCGGGCATGTTCATCAGGGCCACGATAATCTTGTCCCAGGTGCCGGAAGCCACCATCGTTCCGGAGCAGGCCTTGACGATCCGTGATGACAAAAGCGGTCTCTTCACGGTCAGCCAGGATGGCCGATCGGTCGCCTGGCGCGAAGTGAACGTGGGCATCCGCCAAGGCGATCGGGTACAGGTGGAGGGCGTGGGATTGTCGGGTCGAGTCGTCACCCTGGGCCAGCAGCTGGTTAAAGACGGCTCTCCCATTATTATTCCCGCCGGTCAGACCAAAGCCGATGGGGGCCGGGAAAAGGGCGATACGCAATGAATCTGCCGCGTTTCAGCGTCAATCGACCGATCTTCACGACCATGGTGACCCTGATTCTGGTCATCCTCGGGGCCGTCTCCTTGAGCCGGCTGCAGATTGACATGCTGCCCGATATCGAGTTGCCGACACTGAGCGTCCGCACGGATTACGAGGGCGCCAGCCCCGAAGTGATGGAGCGGCTGATCTCCCAGATTATCGAAGAGATCGTTGCCACGGTGCCCGGTGTGGAAGAGATTACTTCGACCTCATCCGAGGGCCGCAGCACCGTCAATGTCAGTTTCGTATGGGGGACCCAGATCGATACCGCTGCAATCGACGTGCAGGGAAAGCTCGAAGACGAGATCAACGAACTGCCCGAGGATATCGTCAGACCCCAAATACGAAAATTCGACATCGCCAGTTTTCCGGTGGTGCTGCTGGGCATTTCAAGCGACCTGGATCCCGTGGAACTCACGGAACTGATTGAAGACCAGATCCGTTACCGCTTTGCCCGCATACCGGGAGTGGCGCAGGTCGACGTGTGGGGCGGCTTCAACCGTGAGGTCCGGGTCGAACTCGATCCCGACCGGATCCAGGCCGTCGGTCTGCCGCTGGACCGGGTGATCGAGGCCCTTGGCGATGCCAACCTCGATCTTCCGGCGGGGAAAATCGAGCAGGGACGTCACGAGGTCATGCTGCGTGCACCAGCCGAGTTTACCAACCTCGATCAGATCCGAGACACGGTCATCGTCCAGCGTGACGGTGCTGCCATCACACTGGGGCAAGTCGCCGAGGTCAAGGACACCTATGAGAAGCTGACCCGCATTGTGCGCGTGAACGGTGGACGCGGGCTGCGCGTGGCGATTCGCAAACAGGCCAATGCCAATACGGTCGAGGTGGCCAAGCGCGTCCTGGCTGAGATTGAAGCGGCCAACCAGACATTTCCCCGGATCAAGATCGTCCCGGTCATCAACCAGGGTAATTTTATTGAGCGTTCCATCGTCAATGTCGCCCGCTCGGTGCTTTACGGAGGAGGTCTGGCCGTCCTGGTCCTGCTGTTTTTTCTGCGCAACATCCGCAGCACGCTGGTGATTTCCCTGTCGATTCCGATCTCCATCGTGACCACGTTCGCATTGATTTTTTTCGGCGGATTCACCATCAACCTGATGACATTGGGCGGGCTGGCCTTGGGGGTGGGCATGATGGTCGACAGTTCCATCGTCGTGCTCGAAAACATTTTTCGCCGCAGCAGCGAGAATGGTGAAGCACCGGAGGAAGCATCCGTGGAAGGTGCCCGCGAGGTCGGACCGGCCATCATCGCCAGCACCGTTACCACCCTGGTCATTTTTCTTCCCTTGATATTTGTGCGCGGGGTGTCGGGCATCCTCTTCAAGGAGATGGCCTACGTGATCATCTTTGCGCTGGTTTGTTCCTTGGTGCTCTCCTTGAGCCTGGTGCCCATGCTGGCCTCCAGGCTGCTGACATCACGCCAGCAACGTGACGACGGGCGAGCCGCCCGACGCAACCGCTGGGCCGCCACCGCCAACGTCGTCTCTTCAGGTCTCGTCAACGCCTACCTGGATCTCCTGCGCTGGGTCCTGAACCATCGTCTGGTTTCCATATTCGCGGCGGCAGCGGTGCTCGGTGCAAGCCTGCTGCTCCTGCCGCTGATCGGCACTGAATTTATGCCTCCCAGCGATGAGGGAGAAGTCCGCGTAACCGGTAAGATGGAAATCGGTACCCGGCTCGATCTGGTCGATCGGCAGACGCGCATCATGGAGCGCATCGTTTACCCGGCCGTGCCCGAGGCCGTGTCATCGGTGGTCAGCATCGGTGCCCACGGCTGGCGGACCGATGCAGGTTCGGAGGGTGAAATAAGCCTGTCTCTGCGACCGGTCAGCCAACGCGAGCGTTCTAACGTTGAAATTGCCCGTGATCTGCGTCGTCGACTGGAAGGGCGTATTCCCGGTATGGAAATCCGTGTTCGCGCACCCCAGAACCAGTTGATCATGGAGAGAATCCTGGGTGGTGACGAGGGGTTGACCGTCGAGATTCGCGGGTTCGACCTGACGACGCTGGATGTGCTCGCCCGTACCGTTGCCGCGTTGATTGAAAATGTGCCGGGCATCACGGATGTCGAAACCAGTACGGAAGCCGGGATCCCCCAGCAGGAAATCGGCGTGAACCGGGACAAGGTCGCCGATCTGGGCCTGAGTGTCCGCGATGTCACCCAACTCCTGCAAACCGCGGTGGCCGGTTCCAAGGCCGGTGAGTACCGAACGGCGGGCAATTCCTATCGCATTCTGGTGCAGATCAAAGATGCCGAAAAGCGTTCCATCGACGAAATTCTCAATCTTACCCTGACCACTGCATCCGGCGAAAAAGTGGCGCTGCGCAATGTCGTCACGTCCGAACTCAGCCGCGGTCCGGTTCTGATCGACCGCAAAGACCAGCAGCGACGGGTGACCGTTCGCGCCAACGTCTCGGGACGTGATCTGGGTTCGGTGGCTGTCGATGTGCTTGGTTTGCTGGATCAAATACCCCGGCCAGCCGGCTATGACCTGAAAGTCGCCGGCAATTTCGAAGAGCAGCAAAAGGCCTTCAGGGAACTGGTGGTTTCCCTGGTGCTGGCCCTGGTTCTTGTTTACATGGTGATGGCCTGCCAATATGAATCCCTTCGGGATCCGCTGGTCGTTATGTTTTCCGTTCCTCTGGCAGCGTTCGGCGTGCTGGTGACGCTGTATGTCACCAAGACGACGCTGAATGTGCAGTCCACCATCGGCTGTGTCATGCTGGGTGGGATCGTGGTCAACAACGCGATCCTCCTGGTGGACCAGGCCGGTCGATTGGTTCGAGACGGCATGTGCACGCGCGACGCCGTGATCGAGGCCGGCCGACGCCGATTGCGGCCGATTCTGATGACGACGTTGACCACGATCCTCGGTTTACTGCCGCTGGCACTGGGCATCGGCGAAGGATCAGAAGCCCAGGCACCGCTGGCTCGGGCGGTTGTCGGCGGCCTCACCGGATCGACGCTGATCACGCTGGTCCTTATCCCGGTGGTCTATTCATTGTTTCACCCCGACCCAATTACACCTCGCCATGCTTCACGATATGGCCGATCGTAATCCTTATCACCTGAATGGCGACAAGCGCATACCGATCGATCGGGGCCAAGCAACAGATGACTTTCAATCCATCAACCGGCAAACCATGCTCGATCCATTCAAACGACTTGCGGAGTCCCTGGTTAGCGTTTATCTTGACTGTTGATCGCCAATCCGACCATGCCGGCTTCCCTCTCAAAATGGATAGGACATGCACGGAAAAACCAAGGTAAATCTTTTTGCCGACCGCGACGCGCTGTCGGCAGCCTTGTCAGCCCATGTGGTTTGTCTGGCGGCGATGGCCACCGCCGAACGAGGTCGGTTTTACGTGGCCCTTTCCGGCGGTTCGCTCATGAACATCATCAGTCCGTCACTGGGCTCACCTCCCCTGCGCGACACGGTCAACTGGTCAGCCTGGCATGTCTTCTGGGTCGACGAGCGCTGGGTGCCGTGGCGCAGCCCTGATTCCAATTACGGGCTCGCGCGGCGGCAGTTTTTCAACCGCGTCAGCATTCCCGGCGAACAGATTCATGCCGCGGCCGCATCGCTCAGTCCTACTGCAACTGCCCAAACCTATGAATCGACCCTGGCTGAAGTCTTTCAGCACGGCGCAGGCCGATTGCCGCGATTCGACCTGATGCTGCTCGGCATTGGAGAAGACGGCCACACCGCTTCCCTGTTTCCCGGCCACCCGGCGTTAAATGAAAACCGGCGCTGGGTGGTTCCGGTACTTGACGCACCCAAGCCGCCGCCGGTTCGTATGACGATGACGCTGCCGGTGATCAACAATGCCCGCCATGTGGTTTTCGTGGCAGCCGGGCCGGGCAAGGCGAAGATATTGTCGAAAGTGCTCAATTCTCAGGTGCCGCAGCCGGAACTGCCGGCCCGACGCGTCAACCCATCCAACGGTGAGTTGCAGTGGTTTATCGACCGGGCGGCGGCCGCGCAAATCTGAGCGGTGAACCAAAAAATAACCCAAGCATGCAATGAGAAAATGGCCATGAAATCGATACTTGCCGCTGACATCGGGGGGACCAACTGTCGGTTTGCCCATTTTCAGACGGATCTGGAATCCACGCTGGCGTTGGTCGACACACAATGGCTGCCCACCGATAGCGCCGATTCTTTTGCGCAGCTTCTCGAGCAGTTGCGATCATCCGATTTTTCGCTGCCGCCAAAAGCGGCCGACATTGCCGTGATCGCGGTTGCCGGACCCGTTGAACGGGCGTCCTACTGCGCCCCGCCCTATATCGATTGGGACATCGACCTGGCCAGCGACGCGGCGGTAAACCCATTTCAACAGGCGATACTGATCAACGACTTTGTCGCCCAGGCGTATGCCTCCCGGTCTCCGGTGGGCCAATCGGCCCATCGTATCCTTCCCGGAGAAATTATTGCCGGCGGGACCATCGGCGTTATCGGTGCCGGCACCGCCCTGGGCAAGGCAATTCTGGTGCCGCTATCCAGCGGAGAATTCCTGGCGCTGCCCTCCGAAGGGGGACACGGTTATTTCCCCTTTGTCTCTAAACGGGAGTCGGCTTTTCAACAGTTTTACCGTGAAAAAAGCGGTCAGCGCCATATCACCGGCAATCTGGTGGTTTCCGGCCGCGGACTGCGCTATCTCCATTGGTTTCTCACCGGTGAAGACCTGGCTCCAGAGGAAGTCACTGAGCGGCTCACCCCGGTTTCCGAGACCCTGGCGTGGGCTGCTAAATTCTATGGTCGGGCCTGCCGGGATTTTGCCCTTGCGGTGCTGGCCCGCGGCGGTTTGTATGTCGCTGGAGGGGTGGCAGCAAGAACACCCGAGATGCTGACCCATGAGAACTTCAAAAAGGAATTCCTGGATTCCCCGACAATGGGTCACATGTTGTCCCGGATGCCGATTTTTTTGATGGGCGATCAAGACAGCGGCCTCTGGGGGGCGGCGTTCCATGGACAACAATTGCTGCGAAAAGGATAAATACCGATGGCCCAGGAAAAGAAAGGAAAAGTGATCAACAAGGTGGTGATCGTCGGGGTGATCGCCCTGGGGATTGTGGCCTTTCGATACTTCGACCTGGGGCAATATGTGACCCTGGATTACATCAAGGGTTCTCAGGATAAATTTCAAGCGCTCTACCTGTCGCACCGATTTCTGGTCATTGCCGCCTACATGGGGATCTATATTGCGGTTACGGCCCTGTCCCTTCCCGGTGCCGCGGTGCTGACCCTGGCGGGCGGCGGCCTGTTCGGCCTGGTCGTCGGAACCGTGATCGTCTCCTTTGCCAGCACCATCGGGGCCACCCTGGCCTGTTTGGTCTCCCGATTTCTGCTGCGGGAATGGGTCCAGAACAAATTCGGGGGCAAACTGAAGATGGTCAACGCGGGCATCCAAAAGGAAGGCGCGTTTTATCTTTTTTCCCTTCGCCTGGTGCCGATCTTCCCCTTTTTCGTGATCAACCTGCTCATGGGACTGACCCGCATGCGCCTGTTCACTTTTTTCTGGGTGTCGCAGATCGGCATGTTGGCCGGGACCGTTGTCTATGTCAATGCCGGCAAGGAACTGGCCAAGATCGATTCCCTGTCCGGCATCCTGTCACCGGGTGTTTTGGCCTCCTTCGCGGTGCTCGGCCTGTTCCCGATCACGGTAAAGAAGCTCCTGGCAGCATACAAACGCAGATTCAAGGTGAATCCGGAACCCAACGGAGCAAAAAAAAATGAGATGGGTGCTCGTGGTGGCGGCCAAGACGAATCAACATGACGGTTTAAGGAACTGACGATGAATGATGCGAAACCCTTCTCGATTGTGATCTTCGGTGCGTCCGGCGACCTGACCAAACGCAAGTTGATACCGGCACTGTAAAACAACTTCAGAAAGAAACGCCTTCCGGCGGGCCTGCGCATTGTGGGTTTCGCCCGTCGTGACTGGAATGACGACCATTTCAGGGATCATCTGGGCAGCGGCGTGAAGAAACACGGCACGGGATTCGACGCGCGCATCTGGGCCGAGTTCGCCCGGAACATAAGCTACTTTAAAGGGGATCTGGACAAGGTTGCGGACTACGAGAAACTGCAATCAATCCTCGATGCGCTGGAGGATCAATCGGCGGGCCGCCTTTACTATCTGGCCACGGCGCCTGATTTTTATGGTCCGGCATGCGATCATCTGGCTGCGGCCGGCATGAGCACTGAGCAAAGCGGCCATTGAAGGATCATCATTGAAAAACCATTCGGCCGGGATCTTGCTACCGCCAGAAAGCTGAACCGGCAGGTCCATGCTGCCTTTGCCGAGCATCAGGTCTATCGTATCGATCATTACCTGGGTAAGGAGACGGCCCAGAACATTATTGCGCAGCCAGGGTCAAATACCCCGCCGCTTGCGGCGTATTTAAAATTGGATTACGAATGGGCTCATGGGAGACCTGATTCGTAAAAGCCACAACGTATCGATATTGATGTATCATTTTGTCTGTGTAGCCAAATATAGGCGCTTGGTCATCTCAGATGAAGTAGATGCAGTTCTAAAAGACGTTTGCATAGAAATATCGAAGCGTTTTGAAATTCGGTTTTTGGAAATCGGTACAGAAGGAGATCACGTCCATTTTCTAATTCAATCTGTGCCGACGTATAGTCCGACAAAAATAGTTACCAAAATCAAAAGCATTATCGTCCGGGAGATATTTTCAGCAGTTCCATCTGTGAAAGCGCAATTATGGGGTGGTGAGTTTCTGACAGACGGCTATTTTGTATCGACAGTTGGTGAACATGCAAATGAAGATGTAATCCGTCAATATATCCAAAGACACGGCAAACAAGTCCCCTACACGCAATTACACAAACAGGAAGTGGTGTACAAGCAACTGGAGCTTTTCTGACTCCCGATACCCCGCTGCTTGCGGCGGGGTAGTTCATCTGCATCAGTCATTCACCAGGCCTTGGATTTCACGATGGTAGCCCAGATACCTCGCCAGCGTCCGATCGTTCTTCCCATACCTGGGAATGGTCTGCAGGATTTCCTCGAAACGATCTTCAGCTTCTTTTTCTGCTTTGATCGCCACGATTCCGTCCGTGATGATATCCACCAGGCGGTCGGCGTAGATGATGATGCGCTCTTCCAGGGTACCCAGGGTGTAATCTTTGACCGGCAGCGCCAATTCGACCGCCTCTTCAGCAGTGAGCCCGCCGCGGATATGTTTTTCCATCACCGCGGTGATGGCTTCGGGCAAGCCAAGCGCCAACCCCATTTCAGCCCCCACCTTTCCGTGTTCAATCTCATGGGTTTTTGCCTTGCCCAGGTCGTGAAAAAGGGCGCCGCGTCCGACCAGCTCCATATCCAGGTCCACGCGGGTCCGGCCGGCGATCTCCAGGGCCTTTTCAGCCACCTTGACGCTGTGGTCGATATCTGCTTGCGAGACGCCGGCCTTGCGCAGCCGGTCGACGTCATCGGCATTGATCGTATAGGGCGTGGGCAGGACGGCCTGGACGGGTTGACCGTTATCAACCCAGGCCTTGAGCCCGCCTTCCACCCATACCGCATCGAGGCCATCGTTGCGCAGCCGGTCTACCGCCGATTGGCTGACTGATCCGCCTTTGACACAGTAGAGAACGATAAGGCGGTCCGAAGGAAGATCCTTGACCCAGCCGTCGATGTTTTCGGGATCGCACCATCTGGCGCCGGCGATCGTCTGCGGGTTGGCAACATAGTCCGCCCTGCGGCGCACATCGAGCAGAACCGGCGCATTACCTGCGCCGAGCATTTTATTCACGGTGTGGATGTCGATGGATTTCATGATCCTATTTTCTCCTGTTGGTTGGATGGTTAAACCGCCATTCGCCAGACCACTCCTGCCGCCGCCCCGATGGGCACCAGGTACTGAATGGGGAAATGGAATTTCTGCAGCAGCACCAGCGAGACAACGGCGGCAACCAGGGCAAACCCGTCGATCCCGGCTTGGGGCAGGATCACCTTGTAGCCGAACCAGACGGCCAGGTTCAGGATCACACCCACCACGGCGGCGGTGACCCCGGTAAGTGCGGCCTGGATGCGCGGGTTGCCGGCCATGGCCTCGATGAAGGGCGCTCCGGCAAAAATGAAAAAAAAGCAGGGCAGAAAGGTGACATAGGTGGTGATCAGGGCGCCGAGAACGCCGGCGGTCAGCGGGGAGAGATCCCCGGGCAGGTTCCAGGCACCCACGAATCCCACGTACTGGGTCACCATGATCAGCGGCCCGGGGGTCGATTCGGCCAGGCCGAGCCCGATGAGCATCTGTTCGGTGCTGAGCCAGCTGTTGCCCACGGCAAAATCGGTGATGTAGGCCAGCACGGCATAGGCACCACCGAAGGTGACGAAGGCGGCCTTGGTGAAAAAAAAGGCGATTCGGGTCAGGGTGTCCTCGACTCCGCGCAATCCCCACAGGCTGCCCACCACCAGGGCCCACAGCCCGAAGCAGATGCAAAAGACCCGCACGACATGGACGAACGAGGGTGCGACGTTATTTTGGCCGTTGACGGTTTCAGCCTCGACCATGCATTCGCGGGTCTGGACGTTAAAGGTGCCTTTGCAGAAGACCTGGGGCAGCCCGCGCTGCAGGAGCAGCCCGCCTGCCGCCGCTCCGGCAACGATCAGGGGAAAGGGGACCTTAAAGAAAAAGATGGCGATGAAGGCCAGGGCGGCAAAGAGATAGAGCAGGCGATGCTTGAGCGCCTTCTTGCCGATGCGCAGCACCGCCTCGACCACAACGGCGACCACCACCGGCTGGATGCCGTAGAACGCGGCGGCCACCGCCGGAATATCGATGTGGGCCACGGCCAGGTAGCTCAACAGCAGCATGATGAAAATAGAAGGGATCACGAAAAGCGCCCCGGCGACGATGCCGCCCAGCGTTCCATGCAGCCGCCAGCCGATATAGGTGGCCAGCTGCTGGGCCTCGGGGCCGGGCAGCAGCATGCAGAAATTGAGCGCCCGCAGAAACTGATTTTCACCGATCCACTTCCGTCGCTCCACCACCTCCTGGTGCATGATGGCGATCTGGCCGGCCGGTCCGCCGAAGCTGATAAAACCCAGCTTGGTCCAAAATTTTAATGCTTCCTTGAAAGATACCGCTATAAAAGTTTCTGAATTCGATTGCGTTGTCATGCACGCTCCTTGGCACGCACGGACACCCGGATATCGCGACCGAAAATCGCAAATCCCACGGTGCCGATGATCCCGAAAACAAATGCAACGACCAGGTTCGTTTCCGGGCTGATTTTCCATAAAAACGCTCCGCCCAATGCGGCGAAAGCGACGAACACATCCCGGATCAGATAATAGAGCCCGAACATCCCGGCCTTGCAGCCCTCCGGTGAGAGATCCATGATCAGGGCCTTGCGCGTGGGTTCACCGAACTCCTTGAGCCCCCTGAGGATAAACGCCACGAGCAACCATTCGAAAGAGCGACTGAAGAGCAGCACCAGCGGAAACAAGGTGAAAAAGACGAAGGTGACCAGCACGAAGGGCTTCTTGGTGCTGCGGTCGGCCAGGTAGGCCACCGGGATGTAAACCAGAACCGCCGTGGCCATTTCGATGGTCGTCAACAGACCGAACTGCAAGGCCGACACCGGTGCCGTGATCACCTTCATGCTCCAGACCACCACGAAGGCGTAAGGGATCTGTTCGCAAAACCGGATGAGAATATCGGTGATCAATAACCCCTTCATGGCCGGGTTCATCACCCGAAGCAGTTTCAACGGGTTTTTCTCCGGCGTCAGACGGCAGGCATCGTCTGCATTCCGCGCATCCGGCGTATCGTCTTCGATCATGCGCTGCTGCAGGAGCAGCGCCACGATGGACATGATTAGGGCCACGCCGAAGGCCAGCCGGACACCGTCGCGTTCGCCCCATGTGCCGATGAACAGACCGCCGAGCAGGGGGCCGAGCGCCATGGGGATGCGGCGCATCAGCGAATGCATGGTTACCCCCATTGTGCGTTTGTTGGTCGGCAGCACCTTGTACATCAAGCTCATGGTGGCCGGCAGCGATATGGCCGACCATGAGATAAAGAGCACCGCCCCGGCCAGTACCGCCTGCCAGGCCGGGACCATGATCACCAGGGCGAATCCGGCCATGGCCACCAGGTTGAAGATCAGCAGCGAACGTTTGGTGCCCAGGCGGTCGGACAGGTAGCCTCCTGGAAATGAATAGAGGGCCGAAAGCAGGTTGTCCATGGCCTGAAGAAGGCCGATGGCCAGCACGCCACCTCCCAGGGCCAGCATGTAAATGGGCAGAAATCGCTCGGCCATGCGTTCGCCCATACCCACCAACACCACCATGGCCAGCACGCCGACGGTGCTGCGTTGCAGGGCGAGAAAACCAGAGATGCCGGCAGTCCCGCCCGTTATGCGTTGGCGAATGGCCATGCGGGCTTCCTTTACCTGTCGTTTCTGGCAGCATCCAGCCGGCACCAGGCATACAGCGCGTCGTAGACCTCGAACTGCCCGGCAATGTTTTGCCGGTCGTCCGGATAGCGCAGGCTGTAGCCCACGGCAATGGCTTCGAAACCGGCAGCCAACGGGTCGGCATCCAGACGGTCGGTGTCGGCGGCGTTGATGATCCTGGCCATGCGCAGCAGCGCCGGGTCGGTCAGCTCGTAATCCTTGATGATGGCATCGAAGGTGCATTGCGTCTCACGATGATGCAGGTGGGCCCCGGGCGTGTCGAAGGGGATGGCGCCTGTCTGTTCGGCGGTTTCCATCACCTTGCATTTCGGTACGAACAGAAACTCGGCTTCCGAATCGATGAACCGGGTGATCAGCCAGGGGCAGGCCACACGGTCGACATGGACATGGGATCGGGTTATCCATTTCATGGAAATACTCCTTAGTCTGAGCCAAAGCGCCCGCTATTTCTTGGCCCCAAAATAGGTCAGGTTCTTGTCTATCAGGGCCTGGACGTCCTCGATGAAGTGGTTGAATTTGCCGTTCAGGTCATCTGCAAGGTGCTGTACATACTCGCGAGCCGCTTCCTCACCATATTTTTCTTTGAACATCTGGAAAGTCTCCGGGATTTTGGTGATATCGTGGCGCTCATCCTTATTCTGCGGATCATCGATCCATTCATGAACCTCACGATGCCAATTGTTGGTTCGCTGTTTGCTGATCTGGGCATGTTTTTCAATGGACGGCATGGTATGTTCTCCTTTGGTTTTTAGGATTGTTAAGTTGCAGCTCCCCCGCTTCAAGGTGCCTGTTTCCCCTTTTGTCTTTGGAAATAGGCATACAGGTTTTCAACCAGTTGCATCCCCAGCGTCATGCGCCGGTCGTCATCCGACTGGGATGCGGCCAGGCCTGTCAACAGTGCGTTGATCCCGGCCGTTTCGGCCCGGTCGTATCGGCTGTCCTTCAGGTCGATGTCGTGAATCACTTCAGCCAGCGGCACAAGCCCCTGATCCTGTAGCCCAAAGCGCTGGATCATCACCTCAAACGTGCAGCGATCTCCCTCGTGGGTATACTCCCCATCGAACATATCGAAGCGAACCTGGTCAGGCTCCGGGATATGGGTATCTGAATCAACGAAGTTAAAAACTGCCGACTTGTCCACAAAACGTCGGATCAGCCAACCGCAGGCGATGCGGTCGACAAACAGGTTTTTACGCGTCACCCAGGTTTTGCCGCGCAGGCCGTCGCGTGTGTGCATGGCGGAACGGTCATTGGACGACTGCCCGGACAGGCGTGCCGTCAGGTCCTGGATCAATATTTCAGCGGTGCCTCGCTCCGGGGCCATGAAGAAATCGATGGCCGCCACCTCATCGAACCGACGCTGCAGCTTCAATACCTGCGACGGGCCCTTCACCGCCGGGTCCTGGGGATCGATCCTTCCGGTCGACCAGTCCGTGAGCAGGGTGTTCGCATCCTGGATGATCTTCTGATAATCCGACCTGCGTGCCGCCTGAAACAGGGCAATCACCTGCTCATCGGCCAGTCCCTCCACAAAGCGCACGTTGCCGATCGATCCGTTACCTCCGCCGGCAACGATCTCCTTGAGGGTCCAGCTCAAATCCTCCTGTGACTGCTCTGAAAAGGGCATGACGTATACCGACTGTTTGATTGCCACGGCCCCCACCTGTTGTAATCGCCGCCAGATTTTTACCCTGAGGGCGTTTGGCTTGGGGGGGATTTGGTGAATCAAGAGTAACCATTTTTTACTTTTTTTAGGCGCCATCCGGATCTCCATATCAACTGTTACTTAACAATTGTATCAACTGTTACATTTTGTCAAGTGGCATCGGCCGGTTTTTTTATTGCAACACGCTGAAAAGCCATCGTGCCGGTGGCAAATTTTGTGTTGACAAAACCGACCGGCCTAAACTAAAAACAAAATTATGACTGAGCGTTCGCTCGGAATTTAAGCCATGAGAAAAGATTATGTCGATTTTTTAATTAGTTGAACATGATTCATAAAAAACAAGAAAATAACGGAATCCCGACACAGGTCAAAAACCAGGCATTGGTGACACAGCGCCGGCGGCAGATCGTGGATGCGGCGGTGAACCTGTTTATCGAAAACGGATTCCACAAGACCACCACCCGCCAGATCGCCCAGGCGGCGGGCATTTCCATCGGTTCGCTTTACGAATACATCGCCACCAAGGAGGATGTCCTCTACCTGGTCTGTGATGCGATCCATGCGGAGATCGAGCGGGGGGTGGCCGACGCGCTGAACCGGGCCAAGAAGGGCAAAAACCCCTTGGCCGAGGTGATCCGCGAATACTTCATGGTCTGCCATCGCATGAACGACCACATTTTGCTGATCTATCAGGAAACGCAATCGCTGCCGGCCAAATGGCAGCGGGTGGTGCTGGAAAATGAGATCCGCATCACCGGCATCTTCACCGGCGTGCTGGCCCGATTGATGGCGTCTGGGGATCTGCCCCGCATCTCCCCGCGACGATTGGACCTGGTGGCCCACAATATCTCGGTGCTGGGGCACATGTGGACCTTCCGGCGATGGTTTCTGGCCAATCATTATGGCATCGACGAGTATATCGATTTTCAGACCCGAAGTATCGTGGGCATGTGTCGTGAGAATGCGCTGTGAAAAAAAGGGTCCAAGGGGTCGAGGGGTCAAGGACTCAAGAGGAAAGCCGTTCAATGTAGGATCGATGTTGGGGACGCACACCTGGACGATTCAGCAGGGGGTGATTTCGAATCGCTTGACCCCTTGGATCCTCGAATCCTTGAACCCTTGTTTGAACGGATACAGAATGGATGTAATTACTCATTAATGCAGGAGGAATGGAATGGAATTTGAGCTCAACAAAACCCAGAAGGACATTCAAAAGGCGGTCAGGGATTTCGTCAAGGGCGAGTTTGACAAAGAGCTGGCCTTCGAGCTGGAAAAAAAGCATGAATTTCCCCGCAAAATCTGGAAAAAAGCCTGCGACCTGGGGCTGCTGGGGGTTCATTTCCCGGAAAAATATTCAGGCCAGGGACTCGGTTCGCTGGAGGACATTCTGGTGATCGAAGAGCTGTGCCGCGGCGACTCCACCATCGGCAGCGCCATCGCCCTGGCGCCGTTTGCGTCCGAATTGATCATGCACTACGGCTCCGATGAACAGAAAGAAAAGTACCTGCCGGCCGTGGCCGAGGGTGACATGCTCTCCGCCGGTGCCTTCACCGAACCGGACCACGGTTCGGACATCACCTTCATGAACACGACCGCTGTCAAGGACGGCGACGAATGGGTGATCAACGGCGGCAAGACCTTCATCACCAATGGCGGGCTGGCCGGCTTTTACAGCGTCCTGTGCCAGACCGACCTCGACGCCAAACCCGGCTACCGCGGCCAGAGCCTGATCCTGGTTGGAAGCGGATCGGCCAGGTCTCTCCACCGCCGACGTAGGTGACAAGATGGGCATCCGCATGATGGCCACCGCCGAAGTGATATTAAAGGACGTGCGCGTGCCCCTGACCAACCTCATCGGTGAGGAGAACAAGGGCTTTTACCACGTGCTGCACTTTTTCGATGAGAGTCGCATCCAGGTGGCGGCCCAGGCGCTGGGCACCGCCCAGGGCGCCTTTGACCGGGCCCTGGCCTACGTCAAGCAGCGGGAGCAGTTCGGTAAGAAAATCGCTCAGTTCCAGGTCACCCAGCACAAACTGGCCGACATGGCCACCAAGATCGAGCTGGCCCGCCTGATCACCTACAAGGCCGCCTGGAACTTCGACCAGGGTCGAATCGATCCCAAGCTCACCTCCATGGCCAAGATGTACGCCGCCCGCACCGCTGTGGAAGTGGCCGACGAGGCCATCCAGCTGCTTGGCGGATACGGCTACATGACCGAGTACGAGGTGGAGCGCTTCTATCGCGATGCCAAGATCACCGAAATCTACGAGGGTACCAAGGAAATCCAGAAGAATACCATCGCCAGTGCGTTGATCGGCAAGCTCAAATAATGGCAAATTACAGGAGGATGCATGAACGATGACATCCAGGTATACCGGCCCAGGAACAATGTCCGGGTCGTCACGGCGACGTCCCTATTCGACGGCCACGATGCCTCCATCAATATTTTCAGACGCATTCTGCAGAGCACCGGTGTCGAGGTGATCCATCTCGGCCACAACCGATCGGTCAAGGAGATCGTCGACGCCGCCATCGAAGAGGACGCCCAGGGCATCGCCATTTCGAGCTACCAGGGGGGTCACCTGGAGTTTTTCAAATACATGGTGGACCTGCTCAAAGACGGCGGCGCCGGACACATCAAGGTGTTCGGCGGCGGCGGCGGCGTCATCGTTCCCGAAGAGATCAAGGAACTGGAATCTTACGGGGTGGCCAAAATCTACACGCCCGAAGACGGAACCCGCATGGGGCTTCAGGGGATCATCAACCACATGGTCCAGCTCATGGACTACTCCCGTGTCGATGGGGCAAATTTAGATTTGTCCGGTCTGAACGCGGACAACAAGCTGCTCACGGCCAACCTGATTACGGCCCTGGAGCAGGCCAAAGCCAAGGAAAACGGCCATTTGGCCAAGTTCCGGCAGGAGCTCAAAGCCAGGATCGGCGACCGTAAAGTGCCGGTGATCGGCATTACCGGCACCGGCGGCGCAGGCAAGTCCTCCCTCACCGACGAGTTGATCCTGCGTATGCTTCATGATCTGAAAGGAATCCGGATCGCTATTATCAGTGCCGACCCGTCCCGCAGAAAGACAGGCGGTGCCCTGCTGGGTGACCGCATCCGCATGAATGCCATCAACAACCCCCGGATATATATGCGTTCCATCGCCACAAGGCATTCCCATACGGAGATTCCCGATGCCCTGGAAGAGGTGCTGGATGTGGTCAAGGCGGCCGGATACGATCTGGTCATCGCCGAAACCGCCGGCATCGGCCAGGGGGATTCCCACATCATCGATCTGGTGGACCTGTCCATGTATGTCATGACCAGCGATTTCGGCGCCGCCTCCCAGCTGGAGAAGATCGACATGCTGGATTTTGCCGACATCGTCGTGGTCAACAAGTTCGAAAAGCGCGGTGGTGAGGACGCGGTGCGCGACGTGCGCAAGCAGGTGCAGCGCAACCGCAATGTCTTCGACCGGTTACCCGACGACATGCCGGTGTTCGGCACCATTGCCTCCAAATTCAATGACGACGGGGTCACCGCCCTGTACCATGCCCTGCTGGACGGAATCCGGGAAAAGACCGGTGTCGCCTTTGAATCCAGCCTGCCGCGGCCCGACACCAAGCAGTCCACCTCCAAGACCATCATCATCCCGCCGGAGCGCACCCGCTACCTGGCGGAAATTGCCGAAACGATCAGAACCTACCATCGCGAAACCCAAAACCAGGCCGACGCCATGCGGCGCGTGTGGCATCTGGAGGAGACGGCTGCCGCCCTTACCGAAAAAGGCCTCGATGGGGACACACCCGTTCTGGTGGAACGGCTAAAGCGTGAAATCGCCAACGCCCGCGAGGCGCTGAATGCCGAGACGGAAGCGTTGGTCAAGGCGTGGGAGGTAACCCGGGCGGCCTATTCCGGGGATGAGCTGGTCTACACGGTCCGCGGCCGGGAAATCCGTGTACCCTTGTACAGCGAATCGCTCTCCCACCAGAAGATCCCCAAAATCTCCCTGCCGCGCTTCACTGATCCCGGTGAAATCTACAGCTGGCTGCGGCGCGAAAATCTGCCCGGCTACTTTCCCTTCACCGCCGGTGTGTTTCCCATGAAGCGGATGGGTGAAGATCCCACGCGCATGTTTGCCGGAGAAGGCGACCCGGCGCGCACCAACCGGCGATTCAAGCTGCTGTCGTCCAACAGCGAAGCCAAACGCCTCTCCACCGCTTTTGATTCGGTGACCCTGTATGGCTACGACCCGGACCGCCGTCCGGATATTTACGGGAAGGTGGGCAACTCCGGGGTGAGTGTCTGCACCCTGGACGACGTGAAGGTGCTCTACGGCGGGTTCGAGCTGTGCGCTCCCAGCACCTCGGTATCCATGACCATCAACGGGCCGGCGCCGATCATGCTGGCCATGTTCCTCAACACGGCCATCGATCAGCAGGTGGACAAATATGCCTCTGAAAACGGCCGGCAGCCGTCCACCGAAGCATACGAGCGGATCAAGGCCATGGTGCTGGAGAACGTGCGCGGCACCGTGCAGGCGGACATCCTCAAGGAGGACCAGGGCCAGAACACCTGCATTTTCTCAATCGATTTCGCCCTGAAGATGATGGGGGATATCCAGCAGTATTTTATCGACAACAACGTGCGCAATTTTTACTCGGTCTCCATTTCCGGCTACCACATCGCAGAGGCCGGGGCCAACCCGATTTCCCAGCTGGCCTTCACCCTGGCCAACGGCTTCACTTACTTAGAGTACTACCTGTCCCGCGGCATGCCCCTGGACAGCTTCGCGCCCAACCTCTCTTTCTTCTTCTCTAACGGCATGGACCCCGAGTACACGGTCATCGGCCGGGTGGCCCGCCGCATATGGGCCGTGGCCCTGCGAGAGAAGTACGGGGCCTCGGTGCGCAGCCAGATGCTGAAATATCACATCCAGACATCCGGGCGCAGCCTGCACAGCCAGGATATTCAACTCAATGACATCCGTACTACCCTGCAGGCCCTGTGCGCCATCTACGACAACTGCCAGAGCCTGCACACCAATGCCTTCGACGAGGCCATTACCACCCCCACGGAGGAGTCGGTGCGCCGCGCCCTGGCCATCCAGTTGATCATCAACCGGGAGTGGGGGCTGGCCAAGAACGAAAACCCATACCAGGGCAGCTTCGTCGTCGACGACCTGACCGACCTGGTGGAAGAAGCCGTGCTCATGGAATACGACAAGATCACCGCCCGTGGCGGCGTGCTGGGGGCCATGGAAACCGGCTACCAGCGAAGCAAGATCCAGGACGAGTCCATGTACTACGAGATGCTCAAACACACGGGGGAATACCCCATCGTGGGCGTCAACACCTTCAGGGATCCCCATGCCGACGGTGCCGATCTGCTGGAAGGGGCCTCTTGCATCGATCTGGCCCGAGCCACCACCGAAGAGAAGGAATCCCAGCTCAATCGATTGAAAGACTTCCAGACCCGCAACGCCGATCAGTCACCCGAGGCCCTGGCGCGGCTCCAGAAGGTGGCCCTTTCCGGCGAGAACATCTTCGCCGAGCTGATGGAAACGGTCAAGTGCTGCAGCCTGGGGCAGATTACCGGCGCGCTGTATGATGTGGGGGGGCAGTATCGGAGAAATATGTAAATGAAGGGTCCAAGGGGTCGAGGAATCAAGGGTTCAAGGCGATGGACGTGTTGGGCGCCTTTCCTTCACTTAACCCCTCGACCCCTTGGATCCTTGAACCCTTAGCGATTTTGGAGAATGAAGATGAACGAAGCAGTCATTGTCGGTGCGGTGCGAACACCGCTGGGCAGTTTCAACGGATCGCTGGCCGGCATCGGCGCCACGGACCTGGGCGCCATTGTGATCCAGGAAGCCATTCAACGGGCCGGCATCGCTAAATCCGAGGTGAACGAGGTTCTCATGGGTCAGGTGCTGCCCTGCGGCTACGGTCAAAACCCGGCCAAGCAGGCGGCGGTAAAAGCCGGCCTGCCTTGGGAGGCCGAGGCGATAACCGTAAACAAAGTCTGCGGTTCCGCACTGAAAACCGTCATGCTGGCCGCCCAGGCCATCCAGACCGGTGATGCCGAGGTGGTGGTCGCCGGCGGCATGGAGAACATGAGCATGGCGCCCTACTACCTGGAAAAGGCGCGCTTCGGCTACCGCATGGGACCGGGCCAACTCCAGGACGCCATGATTCACGACGGCCTGTGGGACATCGTCAACGATTTTCACATGGGCATGTCCAACGAACTGTGTTCCGAGCGCTACCACGTCAGCCGGGAAGATCAGGACCGCTATGCCGCCGAATCCTATCGTCGGGCACTCGATTCAATCCGCAGCGGTCGTTTCGACGCCGAAATCGTGCCTGTCTCCGTTCCTCGGCGCAAGGGAGAACCCGCTATCTTCGCCAAGGATGAATGCGCCCGGGAAACCTCCTATGAAGACCTGGCCGGGATGAAGCCGGCATTTAAAAAGGATGGGGTCGGCACTGCCGGCAATGCCTCCATCATCAGCGACGGCGCGGCCGCCGTGGTGGTCATGTCCAGGCAAAAGGCCGAGGCATTGGGATGCACGATCATGGCCACCATCGGCGCCCAGGCCGCCTTCGGCATTGACATGAAATACGTGCTGGTGGCGCCCATCTGGGCCATTCCCAAATGCCTGGAGAAGGAAGGCATCGGCATCGATGACGTGGACCTGTTCGAGGTCAACGAGGCCTTCTCCGGATCCACCGTCTCCGTGATGAATGAGCTGGGGTTGTCCACCGACAACACCAACGTCAACGGCGGCAGCGTGGCCCTGGGGCACCCCATCGGCGCCAGTGGATGCCGGGTGCTCGTGACGCTGCTGCACGAGATGATCCGTCGGGACAAAAAAATCGGGCTGGCATCGCTGTGCCTGGGGGGGGGGAGAGGCGGTGGCCATGGTGGTCAAACGATAGCCAATGTCTATTAGAGACGGCATCTTGCGGCCCGGATCAGCGTTCTCGCCATATTGAAATCCTCGATGTAGCGCTGCTACGCCTGCGGTTTCAATATGGCTGCGGCCTTGATCCGAACCCCAATCTACCATCTCTAACAGACATTGATAGCAAACCAATCGTCTACAGCCTAAACAGCTAAACAACTCATCAGAGGGAGGAAACAATGGACATCAACACCTTCGGCGTCATCGGCGCCGGTCAGATGGGCAACGGCATCGCCCAGGTGGCGGCTGCCGCCGGCCTTTCTGTCATCATGAGCGACATCAAGATCGACTTTGCGGAAAAAGGTCTGGCCAACATTGCCAAGATTCTCGGCAAAAACGTGGACAAGGGAAAAATTTCGCCTGAGGACAAAGACGCGATCATGCGCCGCATCAAAATTACCGCCGATCTCAAGGACATGGCCGAAGCGGATTTCGTGGTGGAGGCGGCCACGGAAAACGAGACCCTCAAATTCAAGATCTTCAAGGAGCTGGACGAGATCTGCGGGCCCGGCGTGATCCTTTCCACCAATACCTCCTCCATTCCCATCGGTCGCATTGCCGCCCAGACCGGGCGTCCGGAAAAGGTCATCGGCATGCACTTCATGAACCCGGTGCCGGTGATGAAGCTCGTGGAAGTCATCCGCGGCCTGGCCACCTCCGACGAAACCTTCCAGACCACCTGGGACCTGTCGTTGAAATTCGGCAAGACGCCGGCCCTGGCCAACGACTATCCCGGTTTTATCGCCAACCGCATCCTGCTGCCCATGATCAATGAGGCGGTGTTTGCCCTTTACCATGGCGTGGGCACCCGCGAAGACATCGATACGGTCATGCGGCTGGGCATGAACCACCCCATGGGCCCGCTGGCACTGGCGGACCTGATCGGCCTGGATACCTGCCTGGCCATCATGGAGACCCTATACAACGGATTCAAGGATTCCAAGTACCGGCCCTGCCCCCTGTTGAGAAAATATGTTGAAGCCGGCTGGCTGGGCCGAAAAACCGGCAGAGGGTTTTACGAGTATTAAAAAGGAGGTACCATGCCCCCCAGAAAAACCGCCCGCCTTACCCTTGTGGGCAAGAAGATTAAAAAGGCGCGGACCGACAAAAAGATGTCCTACGAAACCCTGGCCAACGACACCGGTTTTTCCATCGATTTCCTGAAGAAAGTGGAAAGCGGTAAAGTCACGCCGCCGGTGGGTTCCCTGCTTCAGATCTCCCGGGCCCTTGAAATCGATTCCGGGGACCTGCTCAAGGAAGACGAAGGCCGCATGCAAGACCGCATCAAGGCATACACCAAACGGACGTCGAGCTATGCCTACACCACCCTTACGCCGGGGGCCGAGAATAAACATCTCAAGGCGTTCAGGGTCAAGATCGATGCAATGAAAACCCACGAAGGCGTCAGCTACAACCACGAGGGGGAAGAGTTCGTGTATGTGCTCGACGGCACCATCGAGGTGGTGGTCGGCGAACACGTGAATGCCCTCGGCGCCGGTGACTCCCTGCATTTCAATTCCGGCATTCAGCACCGTTTGAAAAATACCGGAGAAACGGACGCCGAACTGATTGTCGTGATTTACAACCCGTAGAGGACCACACCATGTCATTCAAGCTGACCGATGAACAACTGATGATTCAGTCCATGGTTCGCGAGTTCTCCCGCAAGGTGGTGGCTGAAACGGCGGCCGAGCGGGACAAGACCAAGGCGTTTCCCGCAAAAAACCTCAAACAGATGGCCGAGTTGGGTCTCTTGGGAATGATGGTTCCCTTCGATTACGAAGGCTCGGATTCGGACACGGTGGGCTATGTCCTGGCCCTTTCCGAAATTGCCTATTCCTGCGCCTCGACGGCGGTGGTCATGTCGGTGCACAATTCCATCGTCTGCGAAAGCATCCTGAATTTCGGCAGCGAAGACCAGAAGCAGCATTATCTCAAGGACCTGGCCATGGGCAAAACGATTGGCGCCTTTGCCCTGACCGAACCCGAGGCCGGTTCCGACCCGGTGAGCCAGCGGACCACGGCGGTGAAAGACGGCGACCACTACCTCATCAACGGCACCAAACGCTTTATCACCACCGGCAAGAACTGCGGTCTGGTCATCGTCACCGCCAAGACCGATCCGGATGCCCGCCACAAGGGCATCAGTACGTTCATCGTCACCAAGGACAACCCCGGTCTTAAAGTCGGCAACATGGAAGACAAGATGGGATTGCGCGCTTCGGACACCACGGACCTGCATTTCGAGGAGTGCCGGGTGCCGGCATCCGATATGCTGGGCAAAGCGGGGGAGGGGTTCAAGATCGTCATGAAGGGGCTGGACGGCGGGCGCATCGGCATTGCCGCCCAGAGCCTGGGGGTGGCCCAGGCGGCCTTCGATGCGGCCGTGAAATACGCCAAACAGCGGGACCAGTTCGGTCAGAAGATCTCCAAATTCCAAGGCTTGCGCTGGATCATCGCCGACATGGCCACCGAGATCGAGGCGGCCCGGCAACTCACCCTGAGTGCCGCCGCCATGAAGGACCGCAAGGAACGCTTCACCACCCAGGCGTCGATGGCCAAGCTCTACGCCTCCGAAATGGTCAACCGGGTTACGGCCAAGGCCCTGCAGATGCACGGTGGATACGGTTTCACCACCGACTACCCGGTGGAGCGATTCTACCGGGACGCCCGGGTGTTCACCATCTACGAAGGCACGTCGGAAATCCAGCGGGTGGTGATCTCAAATAATATTCTGAAGGACAAGCGCGTTCCTTGAACACCAACACCATTCTAACCGGCGACGATCGGCCGAAAAGGAGGACAACCATGATCAGAACGGAAATATCCCTGTTCTTGAAAAACGAACCCGGGCAGCTGGGCCGGCTGGCTACGCTCATGGGTGAGGCTGGCATCAATATCGATGCGCTGACCATCCAGGATGCGTCGGCATACGTGTTGGAACTGTTCAAGGCCAGGGGAAAATCCCTCAAACGCATCGCTTCGGCGGCCAGCTACAACTCCATGCGCAAGGATTCAGCCCAGTTTGCCCTGATCCGCCTGCTGGCCGAAGACGGCAAGACAAACGCCGCGATCGACCTGCTTTCCCAGCATGACTACACCTTCGATATCATGCCGGTCATTGCCGTACAGCTGGACAACAAACCCGGCGAATTGGCCCGGCTCTCCTCCAAATTCGGCGAAGAGGGCATCAACATCAACTACGTCTACGGATCCGTGGCCGGTCCGGATGCCAAATGCCTGTTTGTTTTCTGCCCCGAGGATATCGATCTGGCGACCAAGATTTTTGCCAAGGGGAAAGAAGAAAAATAACGCTAACGCACGGTTCCGTTGCACGGTCGAACTGACTGCAATTGGCAGTGACGCGTCAACCTGCCCACCTATAGGTTTTACCTGCCAATAGCCGTCTACATCCCACCCATTGATATTTCCGTTATCGTTGTCATATTAAAAATAACTGAAGCACCAATGGCAAATGACAACGATTCCGAATACACCCGTGTTGGAGGTTTAATATGAACAAACAAGATTGTGTAAGCGAAAAGTGGTCCAGTCGAACCATCGGATTGATCATTCTCCCCCTGGCCCTGGCGTTGGGTTTTTTGGGCTTTCTGATCCTGCCGGTGGTAGGGCTTTTTTTTGCCGTTCCACTGTTTATTCTTTCCTTCGTCTTCATTGCGGCACCGGAGAGCAAGGTCTGCCGTCTGATCCTGCGGAAAGAGACTTAAGGTTGGCTACACTGATCAGACCGTTGAAAAAATCGTGCCTGGCAAAACGCTCCATTCAGTCGTGCCCTGCCTGATGATCCGGTACGTCCCGGTTAGCCCAACGAGATCACCCATGAATCAGGACGTCGAAGCGATCCTGGATGGCACGACCTTTGCCGGCATCTGCAAAGCCCTCGGGCATCCGGCCCGGATTCGGATCATTGAGCACCTAAAGGCCACCGATCGGTGCATCTGTGGCGAGATCGTCCAGATGCTGCCTTTGGCGCAGTCTACCGTGAGCCCGCATTTGAAAGTGCTCAAGGCCGCCGGACTTGTCAAAGGGGAGGTCGAGGGCCCGCGCGCCTGCTACTGCCTGGACAAGGAGACACTGGACCGCTTCAAGAAAACCGCAGATTCGATCTGACGGACTGCGGAAGATCCGCGCCCTGTCGTGTGAGGTAAACGATGACATCCTGTTGCCCGGAAGAAAGAAAAACTGCCCCGGCATCCCATTGCAGCTGCCAGGGGACACCCTCTGCGGGATTGAAACCGGATTTTCCGGTATTTGGCCAGGATGCGGGGCCTTGCTGCGGCGGTCAGGCGCCTGTATCGGACAGCCCCTATGAAAAACCCGGCTACCGACGGTGGGGGTTTGTAGCGGATTTTATGCAGACGCCGGCGGGTGCCGTTCCGCGGGTGCACAGCCGATTGGACCGTGATGACCGCATGGGAACCGTTCTCGCCCGACTGGGCATCGGCCGGGACACTTACAGCATCGCTCCCGGCCTTTACGGCGTCGGATCGCCTGACGCAGGTTCACCGGTGATGGTCACGGCCAATTACAAGCTCACCGTCGACAGCCTGCGTGGTTCGCTCGCCGGCATCGATGCCTGGATTCTGGTGCTTGACACGAAGAGCATCAACGTCTGGTGCGCAGCCGGCAAGGGGACCTTTTCCACTGGAGAGGTGGCCGAGCGGGTCAATGCCGTGGCCCTGGAAAAAGTTGTCACCCACCGGCGCCTGATTCTGCCCCAGCTTTCAGCCACCGGTGTATCCGCCCGCCATGTGAAGCGCCTGTGCGGCTTCGAGGTTGTCTGGGGGCCGGTGCACGCCAGGCACATCAAGGCCTTTCTGGATGGGGGTATGCAGGCCACCCCGGCCATGCGCAAGGTGACCTTCACGCTTCGGGAGCGGGTGGCATTGATCCCGGTGGAACTCAATCACATGGGCAAGCCGTCCCTCTACGTGATACCGGCGCTGTTTTTGCTGTCCGGGTTGGGCCAGGGCTTTTTTTCAATCTCCGCCGCCGTTTCGAGGGGCCTGTCGGCCATGTTGGCATATCTGTTGGCAGTGGTGGCCGGCGCCGTCCTGGCGCCGATCCTGCTCGCCTGGTTGCCTGGCCGAGCCTTTGCCCTCAAAGGGGCCGTGATCGGCGCTGCCGGCGGTGCGCTGTTGTCGGCCACTTTTGCCGGCTATTTGGCCCGCTCCGAGATGGTGGCCCTGACGCTATTCATCATGGCTGTCAGTTCTTATCTGGCCATGAATTTTACCGGATCGACGCCCTTTACCTCGCCTTCCGGCGTGGAAAAGGAGATGCGCCGGGCGATCCCGGCGCAGGTTGCCGGCACCCTGGTTGCCATGATCCTGTGGGTAACTGCCGGATTCATTTAGGAGAGAACCATGGACACGTTCAGGTACCTGCCCGGGGCGTCCACCCTCGAATATGAGGAGACCCTCTGCGTGGGCTGCGGGTCATGTGAGGTCGTCTGCCCCCATGGCGTGTTCGCCATGAACGGCAAAAAGGTGCGGCTGGTGGACAAGGACGGCTGCATGGAATGCGGTGCCTGCGCCCTGAACTGCCCCACGGCGGCCATCCGGGTCACCCCGGGGGTGGGTTGTGCGGCCTACATCATCTCCGGTTGGATTCATGGCAAGGAGAATGCGAGTTGTGGGGGGGAGGCGGTGCATGCTGTTGAAACAAGGCATTCTATCGTTTCCTTGAAATGGCCGGCATGCTTGATTCAACACTAGTCATCAACAACTAACCATTGATCCGCAGACACCATTACGCGTCTCCCTTCAGGCCGATGGCATCGGAAACCTCCCGCATGCCCATGATGGTATCGGTGATCAGATCGCCCAACGCCACGCCCAGCATGTCGGCCCCCTTTTGAATGATGGACCGGTCCACGCCGGCGGCAAAGCGTTTGTCCTTCCACTTTTTTTTCACCGACTTGGCCTTCATGTCCATGACACTCCTGGTGGGTCGAACCAATGCCGAGGTCGCCACCAGGCCGGTCAGTTCATCGATGGCGAAGAGAACTTTTTCCATGTCGGTCGTCGGCTCCACATCGCTGCAGATGCCCCAGCCGTGGCTGACAACGGCACGGATCAGATCATCGGGCCAGTTGTTTTCCCTCAGGATGGCTTCGGTCTTTTTGCAGTGTTGGTCGGGGAACTGCTCGTAATCCAGGTCGTGGATCAGCCCCACGACACCCCAGACGTCCTCGTCTTCGCCATATTTCCTGGCCATGAAGCGCATCACACCCTCTACGGCAAGGGCGTGCTTGATGAGGCTTTCACTCTGGTTGTATGTTTTGAGCAGGGCCAGGGCGTCTTCCCTGGTGGGTGTCGGTTGGTTCATGGCAATCTCCAGAAAACGATAGGCGTTGTCGACGAAGGCTGCTTGTCTTATACTCAGTCAGGATCTGATTTATCACATGCCCGGGCGGGCAACAAGTCCTTTGGATGGAGAACCGATGACCCGCAAGCGATCCCAAGATGAACTGCATCGGCTGACATCGGCCATCCGGACGCTCAATGTCCGCTGGGCCAGACGGGCGCTGTCTCTCTGGCAGGGCCTTCCGCCCGATGGCTCGCCGGAGCAGATATACGACGGATTCGAAGCGGTCCTGACGCCGGAAACCATCGCCGGGGTGGTGGGCACCCGGGATGACCCGGCGCGGGCGCGTATCCGTCATGGATTGATCGATCACTACCTCCAGCGCAAGCTGATGCCCCACGAAACGGAAATGCAGGCCTGGAGCCGCGGCGCGGCGGCCCATGTTGACGGCGAAAAGATTTACTTCACCGAAGTCATTCCCTGGTGTCAGAAGTCCAGCACCCTGCTCAAGCGCCAGCGGCTGCAGCAGGAGACCGGGCCCTTGTGTAAACTACTCAAACCCTTTGCCGTCAACTACTGGAACATCCTGCTGGAGACCCTAACCGATGAGTTGGGGTTTGAGGGCTACATCGACTACTGCCGTCAGAAAAAGGGCGTCGATTACTCCCGGTTGTACCAGGAGATGAAAAACCTGATCGAGCGAACCGACGATTTCTATTTTGCCGCCATGGAAGCATGGAGCCGCCGACGCTTCAACCGTCCGTTGAAAGACCTTACCCGGTTCGACGCCATCTACCTGCTCAGCCTGGGTCAATGGGACCGCTTGTGCCCGGTGGACAACCCCGCAAGCACATTAAGCTTTTTCAGGCGCTGGGGGCTCGATCCGGCCCATCACCCCGGTCTGTTCTTAAACATCCAACCCGCGGCAGGCAAAAGTGCGCAGGCCATCTCCGTCATGATCCGGACACCCCAGGAGGTCCACATCCTCATGCGGCCCGAAGGCGGCTGGATCGATGTGGAAACCCTTTGGCACGAGTTGGGGCACGGGCTGTCAGCCGTTACCACCGATCCGTCGCTGCCGGCCGTGGATCGTGAACTGGCCACGGCGTTCAACCTCTCCGAGGTGTACGCGTTTCTTTTACAGCGAATGGCGCTGTCCCGGCCGGTTCTGGAATCGGTGATGGGATTGCCCGAGAAAACCGTTTCCACGATGGTCTACTTCAAAGATCTGAAGGATCTATCCGTCTTCCGCCGGTACGCCGCCAAGTTCATCAGCGAGTATGAGATGTTTGCCGGCGGCGACCTGTCGGACGGCCGACCCTATGCCGACACCATGGCCCGGGTCACCGGCTTTTATCACCAGCCTGAAAGCCATCTTTTCGATTTGGTGCCCGAGCTATACTGTGCGGACTATCTGCTGGGATGGATGGGCGAGGCGGTGCTGGCCGGCCACCTCCGAAGTCGATTGGGCAGCCGCTGGTGCCTGTGCGTCGAAACCGGAGCGGTGCTCAAACGGCTGTGGCGCCAGGGCAACAGCATGGACATCTTCTCTTTTTTCAAAAAAAACGACCTTGGGAAGCTCACCCCCGCAGCGTTGATGAAGCGCTGGGAACGCCTGGCCGACGGCCCGCCCCCGGACTGAACGATCCAGGGCGGCAGCACTGCTCATCAACGGATCCGAGACCACGCCAGCAACGCGTCGTCACCCATTCATCGATTCTACCCGGCGGGGAAAGGCATCATCCGGTACCGGTGCCCGGTATGGTTGACGGTGAACGCGTGGGGTTGCATTCTGCCTGCGGGCTGGTATGATTCTACCGTTGTGTTAACCGATCACATTCCATAGCGGAGTCCCGATTGAAAGTTGTCGTCACCAACGATGATGGTTACGACCAGCCCGGACTGGCTGCGCTGGTCGAATCGGTAAAGGCGCTGGCAGAGGTATGGGTTGTCGCCCCGGCGACCCCCCAGTCCAACGTGGGCCATCGGGTGACCATGAGGACACCGATCCGCGTGGACCGTCCGGACCGCCATACGCATGTGGTTCATGCCACACCGGCCGACTGTACCCGTCTGGCCGTCAAGCAGTTGGTGGCCGATGTCGACTGGGTCATCGCCGGGATCAATCCGGGGGCCAACCTGGGGAGCGATGTTTATCAATCGGGGACCGTTGCCGCCGCCCGGGAAGCCGCCATTCTGGGCGTCCGCGCCATGGCCGTGTCGCAATACATCGCGCCGGACTGGACGGTCGACTGGTCGGCTGCACAGGTGCAGGCAGCCCGGGTCCTTGCGGCCATTATAAAAAAAAACCTGGCACCGGGGCAGTTCTGGAACATCAACCTGCCCAGCCCGATCACCACCGGATCGGCGCTCACCACCCAATTCTGTCCGCGGGACAAACACCCCCATCGCTATCGATACACTGAAGATGCAGGTGTTTACCGTTATCAGGGAATCATTCACGACCGCCCCCGATCGGTCGGCAGCGATGTGGACGTCTGCTTCGGCGGGATGATATCCGTTACCCTGATGGAGATTTGACCGGATGAAATTCTGTTCCCAGTGCGGCAGACCGATAACGCTAACGATTCCTGTCGATGATGACCGGCCACGCTACGTCTGCCGCTCCTGCGGCACGATTCATTACCAAAACCCCAAGCTCGTCGTGGGATGCATTCCCGTTTGGGAGGGGCGTATCCTGATGTGCCGCAGGGATATCGAGCCGCGCAGGGGATACTGGACCCTGCCTGCCGGTTTTTTGGAAAATGGCGAGACCACCGCCGACGGCGCGCGGCGGGAGACCCTTGAGGAGACAGGCGCAACGGTTGTGGCATTGACGCCCTACCTGATGGTCGATATCGTTCACATCAACCAAATTTACCTGATGTTCTGTTCACGGCTCCTGGCGCCGGACTTTCACCCTACCCGCGAAAGTTCCGAGGTGAAGTTGTTCAACGAGGAAGACATTCCCTGGGATGACATCGCCTTCAAGGTCGTCGAGAAAACCTTGCGCTGCTATTTAGAGGACCGGATCTCGGGCCGCTTTGCCTTCCGCACCGACAAGATCGAAGCACGGGGGCGATCGGAAAATAAGCAGGATCCCCCGCCGCGGTTGGCCGCGGCGGGGGATCCTGCTTAAGGATAAAAAAGCGATTTCCAGTTCGCTCGCCTGCCCCGCCGCAAACAGCGGGGCAGGCGCTCGCTATGGCGGTTCAGATCGGCCAGAAAGTTAACCCACGGAAAGGACGATCATCATGACGGACACCTTGTTTTCCCCTTACACCCTGGGTGCGCTGACCCTGCCCAACCGCATGGTCATGGCCCCCATGACCCGCAACCGGAACGATGAAAACGGCGTGCCCAAATCGATCGCGGTCACCCATTACACCCAGCGCGCAACGGCCGGGCTGCTGATCACCGAGGCCACCCAGGTCTCGGACAAGGCCAACGGGTATATGTTTACTCCCGGCCTTTACACGGAAGCGCAGGCCCGCGGGTGGCAGACGGTCACCGATGCGGTTCACGCCAAAGGCGGCCGCATTTTCAGCCAGATCTGGCACGCCGGCCGGGTATCGCATCCGTCCCTGCAACCAGGCGGTGGCGACCCCATTGCGCCATCGGCGGTCAAGGCGGAGACCATGGTGTTCACAGCCAGTGGTTTCGAACCGCCCACCATGCCCCGGGCGCTGGCCACCGAAGAGATTCCAACCCTCGTGGACCAGTTTGCCCACGCGGCACGACTGGCAAAAAGCGCCGGATTCGATGGCGTGGAAGTCCACGGCGCCAACGGTTACCTCATCGAGCAGTTTTTGAAGGACGGATCCAACCATCGCAACGATGCTTACGGCGGGGGCATCCCCAATCGGATGCGCTTTGCTCTTGAGGTGGTCGCTGCCGTGGTCGAGGTGTGGGGGCCGGGCCGGGTCGGATTTCGCATTTCGCCGCGGGGGGTCTTCAACGACATGCACGACTCGGACCCCCTGGCCCTTTACAGCGAACTGGCGGCGGCGCTGAACGACATTCCCCTGGCCTACCTGCACCTCATCGAACCGCTTCCCGGGCACCCCACATTTAAGAGCCAGGCGGGCGTTGAGCCGGTGGCCGCCGAACTACGTAATATCTATACAGGAACGCTGATGATCAACGGCGGTTATGGTCGGAACACCGCTGAAAAGGCCATCGCCGAGAATGCGGCGGACCTGGTGGCCTTCGGGGTGCCCTATCTGGCCAATCCGGACCTGGTGGACCGTTATCGCCGCAGCGCCCCGCTCAACGAACCGGATCAGGACACCTTTTATGGCGGCGATGAAAAGGGCTACAATGACTACCCGTTTCTTTGATTTCACATGTTTTCACTCAAAAGCATCCTCTGTAATAAGGACGCTTTGACCAATCCTTGTACAGAATTGAACGCTCCCCGCGGCTTGCAGCGGGGAGCGTTCACCGTCCGGACCTCGGCCCATACGAAACTGGATTGATCGTTACCCCATTGATCCCGCAGTCCCGGTGATCTCGTCTGCATACGTATTGATTCGGCTGATAATATCTTGAACATCTTGCTCATTTATCTCAAGCTTTTCAAGCGCTTGAATCAGGTGGCCCACGTAAAGCGCAAAATGATGTTTGGTGATACCTCTTCCATGGTGGACATAGCCAAGCGGTTTACCCGTATAGGTAATCGGACCATCCAGTGCTGCACTGAAGAATTCACGCTGCATACGTCGGATTTTTTCCATAGATGCGTTCCTAAAAAACGGTTTTAGCTCTGGATCAGCGACGACACGATCATAGAACTTATGGATAAGCTCAGAGATCGCCTGATCGCCACCGATTCGTTCAAACAGTGTTTGTTGTTTACCGATCATTATTAACCCCCCCGTAACATATGATAAATTTTTAAATCCGAGACCTGCTGTTGGATAAGTAGAATAGTCGAAGGAGGCTTGGGTGTGTTTCCCAGAAAATCAGGCAAACAGCGATCAGTGTTGTCCAGCTTGTCTCTTGGGCTTTTTTTCGACGAGTGGTTGTGGTGTCATTGATGAATAAATACGATATTCCGATTTTTTTCCGGTTAAGGTTTCAATCTTCTGATCAATCATGGCTCTTGTTTGATTTTGGGCCCACCTATTCCAGTCTTCAATCGTTTCCCATTTGCTGATAACGATGCATTCTCCAGGATGTTCCATGTCGCACAAGGTTTCCCCTGAAATATATCCAGGCTGATACATGGCGCTGGCTCTCATTTGTAAAATAAGAGGGACCAATTCCTTCGCTTGCCGACCCTGTTTGACATCTCTTTTGATTATGACTTGAATTGCCATTCCGTTCTCCTGAATCTATCCCACTGCCTTCTGATATATACTTAAGCATCAAATTATTGCCGTGCTCCGCCCAGTCTATAAAGTAGGCATGGAATTATGTTGTGCAAATATCAAAGGGCGGTTGTCGGCGAATGACAGCTGGACGGACCACAACTCTCCATGTCCGAATTTGGAGTCCGGTGGGCTGCCGATTCGAATACCAGGGGGCCGGCGTTTGTTTTACCACTGCGGCTGCAGGGATCGGATGAAGCTGACTTCATTGCGGTAGCGCGCGATGGTGCGCCGGTGGGCGGGAATCGGGTTTGGGGGTGTTGGCGGCACCACCAGCCGAATTCGGCGATCGAAAGGGGTCCGGCGAACGTTCAGGTTGAAGGCGGTGACCATCAACGTTTCCAGATTGATGGCGTCCTGCAGGTTGTAGGCGAGAAGGGTCTCTAACGCCTGTTCGTCACGGTTGCGCAGATAGGCCTTCCAGAGCACCACCGCGAACAGCCCGTCGATGTCCTCGAGATCGCCGCGGCCCATGCCCAACTGCGCCTCGCAGCGCTTGAGCCCGCCCTTTAATCCCAGGCCGGCCAGCACGTAGCGCAGGTCGATGTGCGCATGATTCAACGTCACACCAAAAAACCGCTCGATCACCGGGACGTCGAAGCACTTGCCGTTGTATGTCACCAGAAGCTTGTAGCGGCGGATGTCGTCGACAAAGTCGTCCAGGTTTTGTCCATTCACGTAGGTGATCATCGCCGATCCGTCGTACACGGCGATGGTGGAAATCGTGCAGTCTGCCTCCAGCCCCGTGGTTTCGATATCCAGGTAGGCGGTCTGGCCGCGGAAGTCGCCGAACAGCCGCCATTGCTGGCTGGCGGGCAACCGCCGAGCGAAAAAATCCGGGTTTCGGCGATCCAGCTGGCGTCCGGATTCGGTCAGCATGTCGGCAATGGCCGCCCGTTTGGATGCCGACAGTTTCAAGGATGTATCGTCGAAAAACGCATCCCAGTCATCCACACCGGCGGCCCAGAAGCCCTGTTCGGTTTTCGGTCCGATGCCCGGGATATGCAAAAAGGTCTGTCGAAGCATGCAATGGTTCTTACCTGATTTGACCCACAAATGAAATGGCAATCGGCGGGATTGCAATCCATGGCATGGCTATTTTTCATGATCCATTCTCGACTACTCCGCCTTTTATTCAGCGCATCAAGGCCTGGCTTTCTGCTTTGCTCCGACAAGCAGCGGGGATTGCGCTTGCTATCGCGGTTCAATTGTGATGGAACGCTGATTAGTATTCATCCATTCCTTTCGTCATCGAGCAATCTTTGATGCGTAAATTCAAGGCATGGCCCAAATAATGGTGGACAACATGATCTCGGAACCGTTTATCGACTATCAAAAACTGTTTTCGGAAATGGCGGTCGAATTGCGGGAAATGGAGGACATCGGTACCGTCGCCTCGTATATACCGGAATTACGCAATGTCGATCCCAATAAATTCGGAATTCATCTCACCACCATCGATAACCAGAATTACTGCTTAGGCGATGCCGACGAAAAATTTTCCATTCAGAGCATCTCAAAAGTGTTGTCCCTCTCATTGGCCTTTGAATTGGAGGCGGACAAATTGTGGGACAGGGTCGGGGTAGAACCATCGGGGACCCCTTTTAACTCATTGGTTCAATTGGAATATGAAAAAGGTATCCCCCGCAATCCCTTGATCAATGCCGGCGCCCTGGTCATTTGTGATGTACTTGTCAGCCGCCTGAAAAATCCCAAACAGGAATTTATTGAGTTCGCGCGAACGGTTTCCGGAAATCAGAATATAGACTACTGTCAGCGGGTTGCCGATTCAGAAAAAAAGACGGGTTTTAAAAACGCAGCCCTGATTAATTTAATGAAATCATTTGGCAATATAAATAATGATATCGAGATCGTTTTAGACTTTTATTTCAACCTGTGCTCCATTGAAATGACCTGCAAGGAATTGGCCCAGCAATTTTTATTTCTTGCCTCAAACGGTGTCAACCCGCTGACCCGCATAAGGGTCGTTGATGCCAGCAAATCAAAGCGCATTAATGCAATCATGCAACTTTGTGGTTTCTACGATGAAGCCGGAGAGTTTTCATTCAAAGTCGGATTGCCGGGAAAAAGCGGCGTCGGCGGTGGCATCGTGGCGATTCATCCCGGAAAATTCAGTATCGCCGTCTGGGGCCCAAAGTTAAACAGCAAGGGAAATTCCTACAAAGGAATGAGAATTCTTGAATTTTTAACCACCAGAACCCAATCATCCATCTTTTGATGGCATGGGCGTTTTTCCAAGAAATAATGGGATCAAGCGATCAGCGATTTTCAACTATCAAGATCTTGCATGCCATGCGCTTACGATAGATGCGGTTAAAACACCCATCCTAGATGATGGACCATGAACAGGACTGCGGTGTCGGCCAGCGGACCAAGGGGAGAACGTTATTTTGAATACGCAAGGGTTGGATTATGATTTCATCGTCATCGGTTCAGGGTTTGGTGGAAGCGTATCGGCGCTGCGTCTTGCGGAAAAAGGCTATCGGGTCGCCGTGCTGGAGAAAGGCAAGCGCTGGCGACAGACGGATTTTCCCAAGACCAACTGGCGTCTGAGAAAGTATATGTGGTTGCCGTTGCTGGGCTGTTATGGCTACCAGATGCTCACCCAGCTGAAACATGTCATGATCGCCCATGGCGGCGGCGTCGGCGGCGGCAGCCTCGTATATGCCAACCAGTTGCTGGTTCCGCCGGACGAGGTGTTCGAAAAGCCGGAATGGGGCATGGCCGATGGCAAGGCCCAAATGATGCCGCATTATGAACGCGCCAAGAAGATGCTCGGCGCCAATCCCAGCCCGCAAATCGGTATCGCCGACAAGTGCCTCAGGGAGGTCGGGCTCGAATTGCGGGGCAAGGACACCTTTCATGTAAACGATGTGGGCATCTTCTTCGGCACACCCGAGCAAACCGTTCCCGACCCCTACTTTGGGGGCCGAGGGCCGGATCGAACAGGATGCAAGTTTTGCGGGTCCTGTATGATCGGTTGCCCGGTGGGTGCGAAGAACACGCTGGACAAAAATTATTTGCATCTGGCCGAAGGTCTGGGGGTTCACATTCTTCCTGAAACCGAAGTGACCGGTGTGAGACCATGGAATGACGGCTACGAGGTGTTCACCCGAAAATCAACCGGATGGCGCCACCCGGAGAAAACGTATCGGACGGGTGGCGTCGTATTCAGCGGCGGGGTTTTAGGCTCTGTCAAGCTGTTGATGAAATGCAAGCAAAAGGGGTTGCTTCCGGACCTGTCGGACCAGCTTGGCAACTATATCCGAACCAATTCTGAAGCCTTGCTTGGTGTCATATCAAAAGACAAGGATACCGATTGGAACGATCAGATTGCCATCACCTCCGGCATCTATGCGGACGACACCACGCACGTCGAAATGGTGCGCTTCAACAAAGGGTCCGACGTGCTGCTCAACCTTCTTACCGTGATGACCGATGGCGGTGGCAAGACCCCGCGCTGGCTAAAACTGATCAAAGCGGCGGCCAGTCATCCGATCGCGTTCATCAAGCTGCTATGGCCCTTTGGAATGGCATCGACGACGACCGTCGTTTTGGTCATGCAAACGGATGAGAACTATTTGACATTCGATTACCAGCCCCGTTGGTGGCGGTTTGGCGGGAGAAGCCTGAATTCAAGCGTGCCTTCCGGCATGCTCAGATCCCCAGCGTATATTCCCATTGCCAATGAAGTCACCCGCCGCCTGGCCCGCAAAATGAATGGATCGCCACTGAGTTCTCTGCCGGAGACCCTGTTCAATGCATCCACCACCGCCCACATTCTTGGCGGATGCTGCATGGGCCAGTCGCCGGAAAAAGGGGTGGTCGGATTTAACGGCGAAGTCTTTGGCTATCCTAACCTTTTCGTCGCTGATGGGTCCGTCGTTCCGGCCAATCTTGGCGTCAATCCGAGTCTGACAATAACGGCGCTGTCCGAGTACATCATGTCTCAACTGCCGCCAAAGATGGATTCGCAGGTGATTGAACGCACCGCAATTTCAGTAAATCCAAAAGCCACGTCCAAAGGTGACGGCATTAAATTCTAAACTATCAACACCATCGTATCGGCGACGAAAGGCAGGATCATTGGAAATTGTGGCTGCGTTGGCATTGGTAGGTTTTGACCTGAAGGGCATTTTAGACTATACCTCGGGCGACATGTATTTTTTATGCTGACGATAAGGAGGATGCTTGTCCATGAAGCTGAGAAAACGGATGTGCCTGCCGCTTGTTCTTGCCGGGTGCCTTATGATTTCTGGAATCACCCTGGCCGCCGTCATGAAAAGTGTTCAAATCAAAGCGGGTGCCCTTCGATCCGCGCCCTCATTTATGAGCGAGATTATTGCCAAGGTTGCTTACGGGGATCTTGTTGAGGCCATGGACAACAAGAACGGCTGGTCAAAAGTCAGACCGGTCGGAGAAAAACAGTCGGGCTGGATACATGATTCAGCCTTGACCCATAAAAAAATTGTCTTGACGGCGGGCCAATCCAATGTCGCCCAAGGGGCAACCGGGGACGAAATTGCGCTGGCAGGCAAGGGTTTCAACGAACAGGTGGAGCGGGAATTTAAAGAAAAGAACCCCCAATTGGATTTTAAGATGATCGACGAAATGGAGAAGATCATCGTATCTGACAGCCAGATGCGGAAGTTCCTTGAAGCGGGCCAGGTGAGCCCCCAAGGAGGTGCGCAGCAATGAAAACCAGCCGACGTGAATTTATAACCACCATTGGCCGCTGCATGCAAGTGTCAGCAGGGATTCTCCCACTTGCCGGGTTGCTATCCGGCTGCAAGACACTTGAAACGGTCAGCACGATCGGGGCCCAAGTCGGCTCCGCCACCGGTGTGTTGACCGCCTCTCAGGCGCAATCCATCGAAAAAAGCGGCAAGGCCGTGGCCCGTAGTTTCGAAGATATCACCCCCGAGCAAGAGTATTACATCGGGCGCACGGTCGGGGCCCAGATCCTTAAAAAATACAGCACGTATCCCAATCAGCGCGCTACCGACTATATCAACCTCATTGGCCAGAGCCTGGCCAGAGCGTCAGACCTTCCGGAAACCTTCGGCGGTTACCACTTCATGATTCAGGATTCAGATGAAATCAACGCCTTGGCGGCACCCGGCGGTTTGGTCTTTGTCACACGGGGGATACTGCGATGCTGCCGCAGCGAAGATGCCGTCGCCGCTGTGTTGGCTCACGAGATTGGACATGTACAACATCGGCACGGACTGCAGGCCATTAAGAAGTCCCGTGTTACCACTGCCCTGACCACATTGGGAATTGAGGGGACGAAAACCTTCGGTGGTCAAGAACTGTCCGAACTTACTGAAACGTTCGAACAATCAATATCTGACATTACCCTTACATTGATCAACAATGGGTACTCCAGGGCATTTGAGCGTCAGGCGGACAAAGATGCCGTAACCATCACGCAGCGGTTGGGATACGATCCCAATGGGCTGGTGGACATGCTCAAGGAGATGGAAAAACAGCTCAAGCCGGGGCGCATCGATTTTGTCAAAACGCATCCTTCACCCGCGAGCCGAATCGCCGATATTTCATCGACACTGAATGCGCCCAAATGGATTCCCGAAGCTCGACAACGCCGGTTCCAACAAGCGCTTGCCGGGGTATAGCGTAAATTCAGCTGCCCCACATCGAGGTGGATTATGGTTACTACCGGTCTGCTGATGGCTGGTGTCGCGTTACTGTTGTCCATATACATGCTGATCAGCAAACGGACCCGCTTCCTGCCGGCCCTGCCGTTGGGCTGGTTAATTCTCTATTTTGCCATTCGCGCCATTTATCAATTTCTCGGCCATCTGCCCCTGGTCACCGAATACGCAAAATGGATCGATGTCGGTTACTCCATCGTCCTCTCCTGGGCTGTCGTCCGCCTGACCGTTGCCTTTGTTTTGGAACTGCCATTAAAAAAATGGAAAGCGATCGAGATCCCTCATATTACCAGGGATTTTATTCTTCTCGTCTGCTATGGCATTTTGTTTTTAGTTGTTTTGCGCACGCGTGGGGGTGTCAACCTGGCAGGCTTGATCACCACCTCGGCGGCCTTAACGGTTGTGATTGGCCTGGCTGCCCAAACCACATTGGGTAATTTCTTCTCCGGTTTGGTGTTGCAGATGGAACACCCCTTCAGTATCGGTGACTGGATTACATACAACTCCTATACAGGACGGGTGGCGGGTATCACCTGGAAGTCGACCAGGATCGTCACTCGGGACAACGTCCTGATCTATCTGCCCAACAATGAATTGTCCAACGGGATTTTGACCAACTACGCCCAACCGGATCGTCGTATGATTGGGCGGTTGAATATCGGATTGGAATACGATGCGCCGCCCAACAAAGTCAGGGAGGTGATTATCGGCGTATTAAAACAGCACCCAAAGGTGCTGAACACGCCACAGCCCCAAGTCCGGCTGATCAGCTTCGATGATTCCTCCATCAATTACGAGATCCGTTTCTGGTATAACAACTATCTGTATTACCCCCAGATCAAAGCGGATCTTAACGACCAGCTCTGGTATGCCTTGAGGCGCAATAAGATCAACATTCCCTTTCCCATCAGGGATACTCAGCACGCCCACATCGAGCGTCGCTACAGGCTAAAGACGCGTCAACAGCTTTCCGGAAAGATCCTCGACATGCTGAACAACGTACCGTTGTTTGAGGCCTTGACCGCCGAAGACCGGCAGAAAATTGCCGAGGAAGCCATCATACAGGAGTTTGGATCTGAAGAGCCGATTGTTCACCAGAACGCGACCGGTGATTCGCTCTATGTCATCTTGAGCGGTGCATGCGAGGTGCAGTTGGAGAAAGCAGGAGGAGGGACCAAACGGGTGGCCACCATCAAGGAAGGCGATTTTTTTGGTGAAATGAGCCTGCTGACCGGCGAAGTGCGCAAGGCGACCGTCAAGGCCACGGACTATGCTACCGTCGCACGGGTGGACAAAGCGCTCTTTTCCACGTTTTTGGCATCTAATCCGACAGTTTGTGAGAAATTGGGAACGATAATGGCACAACGTCAGCAGGAACTCGATAAAGAAGCCAGCCGACCGCCCGACGAATTGGCCAGCCCGAACAATGTGATCGCCCGAATTAAGGCTTTCTTTAGAATTTGAAGCGATGAAAAAAAAGATATGGCAGGGGTTGGGGGCCGGTACGGCGGGCGTGGTCCTGGCGCTTGCGCTCTGGTCCACCGGCCTAATGGAAACCTGGGAGGCCAAATCCTGGGATTGGCGGGTTGGGTTGATGGCCAAACCGGGTATGGCCACGAACGACATTGTCCTGATCCTGCTGGATCAAAATAGCCTGGATTGGGCCAAGGAGGTGAATGGGCTTTCATGGCCCTGGCCCAGAGAGATCTATGCAGCCATCGTAAATTTTTGCACAAGAAGCGGTGCCAAAGCCATCGCCCTGGATGTCCTGTTTACCGAACCCTCCAAATATGGTGTTGAAGACGACGCGGCGTTTGCTCACGCCATTTCGGATTTTGGCCGTGTGGCCATGGCGACCTTCCTCAGCGCTCAGAGCGGAACGTATTCATCCTGGCCAACGGCTGTTCCCCGGCCTGGTTTTTCCGTTATCGGCCTGGAAGGCCACCTGCCCAGCGAAGCGAGTCCCATCCGCAAATTCACCAAGGCGTCCATCCCCATAGAAGAACTAGCGCGCCAAGCCGCGGTGTTGTGCAATGTCAGCCTTGCGCCGGACCCGGATGGTATTTTCCGGAGAGTGGACGTGCTGAACGGTTTTGACGACCATTGGGTTCCTTCGCTTGGCTTGGGACTCTTCCTGGCCGCACATCCGGAAACGACGCTGGCGTTCGCTCCGAACCGGTTGCAGGTGGGCGAACGAAAGATCCCCATTGATGCCGATGGCTTCACTATTCTACGATATCGGGGGCCTTCGGGAACGCACAAAACATACAGCGCAGCCGCGGTGCTGCAATCGGAAATACAACGTTTAAACGGTGAACAACCCAATATCAACGATCCACATGCCTTTAAGGACAAATATGTCCTGTTTGGGTTTTCCGCACCGGGCCTTTTCGATCTGCGACCCTCTCCCCTATCGGGCGTCTACGCCGGTGTGGAGGTATACGCCACCCTGGTCGACAATTTCCTTTCCGGCGATCTCATGCGCCAGGCGCCCAATTGGGCCGTCCTGGCCCCTTTAGTCGTTTTGTCTCTAATCTGTGCTGTCTCATTATCCTTCTTGAAAAGTGTAATCAGCAGCATCGGTGCCATCTCGCTATATATCTCAGTACCGGTGCTGTTTGCTTTCGCTGCCTATCAACAAGGATATTGGCTGCCAATCGTTATTCCGGAGGTCGCCGTCGGTTTGACCGTTGGATTGGTCCTGCTCATCAATTATGCCACCGAAGGGCGCCAGAAACGATTCATTAAAACGGCCTTTAAACATTTTCTCAGTCCAGCTGTGATCGACCAATTGATTGCCAACCCCGATCGATTAAAGTTGGGCGGAGAGCGACGGGTAATATCCATTTTTTTTTCTGACCTGCAAGGTTTTACATCCATTTCCGAGCGTCTGGATCCGGAATCGCTGATCGCCTTACTGAATGATTACCTGACGGAGATGACCAATATCATTCACGAAGAAGGGGGCACCATCGACAAGTACGAAGGCGATGCCATCATCGCTTTCTGGAACGCCCCCCTTGAACTCGCCGACCACGCTGTCAAAGCAGTCAGGGCCGCGCTGCGCTGCCAGGAAAGGCTCGCTCACATGCGGCCCGTCTACAAACAGCGAACCGGAGCACAGATGCATATGCGCATCGGCATCAATACGGGCAGCGCCGTCGTTGGCAACTTAGGCTCAAATACGCGCTTCGACTACACGATGATCGGTGATGCGGTCAATCTGGCGGCCAGGCTGGAAGGCGCCAACAAACAATTTGGTACATTTACGATGATTTCCCAGTTTACCAATGAGTTGGTTCACCAGCATGTCAAAACCCGGGAGGTGGCCCGGCTGGTTGTCGTGGGGAAAAATGCACCAGTGACCGTTTACGAACCCATGATGCCCGCAGCTTATGAAGCCAACAAAAACATGTTGGAAACCTTTGGCCGCGGGTTGGACTTTTTCTATCAAGGCCGTATAGACGATGGGGAAAAGATCTTTGCTGAAATCGAAGATCACGATCCGGCCGCATTTGCTTATGCTGAAAAATGTCGCGCGATACTGAAGGGGAAACGAAAAGATGGACAAGGCGTTTGGGTGATGGAGACCAAATAAATAGGATTCTTGACCATTACCGAAGCCATTGACGGTGGCTATTCTGTCGAGATTACCGGCAGCCATTCGTCTTCCCTCTCTCCAGGAGAAGCCAAGGCGGCCCGGCATCTGTTTCCGCCGGGAAGACGATCGATTGCCTTGCAAAAATCGTCGCCCAAGCACGTGGGCGCAGCCGTCAAAGCCCTGCGCACCTTCGTTTTTTTCCGCCGTGCGCCTTTACACCTGAATGGGAAGGCCTTACGATTACAAAGAATCGTAAAGCGCTTGGGTTTGCACCTTAATACAGCCATTCGGGAGGTAAGCTTATGGAAAAGAAAATATTGATCGCCGTCGATGATTCGCGGCATTCGGAAAACGCCCTGCGGTATGCGGCCTCGCTTCATGAAACGGTAAGTGATTCTAAATTTGTGCTGTTCCACGTGCAGCCCACGATCTCTCAGTACCTGCTTGACGAAGCCAGAACCAAGCCGGGGGCCAATGCTGCATTGAAAAAGCTGATGCGCAAGAACCACCAGGCGGCAGAGGCACTGCTTGAAAAACACCGTGCGTTGTTGACATCGCAGGGTGTACCGGAGGCCGATGTCGAACAGCTGACCCTACCCCGCAAGTCCGGTGTGGCCAAAGACATTATCGATTACTGCACCGTCATGCAGTATGACGCCGTCCTTCTTGGCCGGCGCGGGCTCTCCGGATTGGCGGAAACCTTCATCGGCAGCGTGAGTGCCAATGTCGTCGACAACTCTCCATTGATTCCCGTTTGGCTGGTCGACGAGAAAAGCGCTTCCAAAACGGTGATGGTCGCCGTTGACGGATCGGAGAGTTCGCTGCGGGCGGTGGATCATCTGGCTTTCATGCTTGGGGGTAACACCGATGTAAACCTAACTTTCTTTCATGTGGCCCCCCGCTTAAAGGATTTTTGCCCGATTGATTTCGAGGATGTCGATTCCGCCGAACTCGAAACCATTATCCGACAGGGCGACCAAGCCTGTATCGACCGCTTTTTCGCCCACGCACGAAAAAAGCTCGAGGACTCAGGGTTCCAAGACAGTCAGATCCGTGTTCAGGTCAAGGAGGGCGGCTTCAGGATCGGCAAAGCAGTGTTGGAGGCCTATCGGAAGGGCAAGTACGGCACGCTGGTCATCGGACGGCGGGGGATGGACAAGAAATTTTTTACCGGCAGTGTCAGTCGCTATTTGATCAATCAGTTTTCCGATGGCGCGCTCTGGGTGGTGCCCTGAGCGCACGTTGCCTTCAAACCGACTCAGCGGGGCTCCGCCGGGTTGGATGGCCCGCTGTCCGCGGCGTCCCGGGTGCTGTTCATCGTCTCACCGAGTTCGTCGATCCAGGTTTTTTCGAACAGGTGGATGCCCCGGTGATAGGCGGCACGGCCGATCAGGTGGGCGGCCACCGGTGCGGTCAACAGCAAAAAAACGATGACGGCCACGGCCCTGATGGTCGTACCCAGTTCATCGGCCGCCACGGCTTCCGCCGCCAGGATGAACCCCGTGCCCAGGGTTCCCGCCTTGGTGGCGGCGTGCATGCGAATAAGGGTGTCCGGCAGCCGGAGCATGCCCACGGCGGCAACCAGGCAAAAAAGACTGCCGACGATCAACAGGGCGGCCGCGATGGTGGCGCTCAGCATTTCCCCTCCTTTTGGTTGCGCGTTGCCCGTGTCGACCCCCGGGCGCGCATCAGAAATCGGGCCAGGGCCACCGTTCCCAGAAACGCCACCAGGGCGTAAGCAATGGCCACATCCAGAAACGATGTGTCGCCGGCGTGCACGGCATAGGCCGCCAGAAAGGCCACGATCAGCACTGAAATCAGGTCCAGTGCCACCACCCGATCGGCCGCCTGCGGTCCACGCACCAGCCGGATGAACGCCAGGGCGATGCTGACGATCAACAGCGCCAGGGCCAATCGGCTGGCGATCAGTACCACCGTATGGCCGTCGACGATCATCGCATCACCTCCAACACCCGCCGCTCCACGCCATCGGTGATGCCTTGCCGAAAACGATCCGGATCATCCAGAAACATGACGTGGACGTAGAGCGTGCGGCGGTCTTCGGAAAGGTCGATGCTGAGAGTTCCCGGTGTCAGTGAGATCAGGTTGGCCACCAGCAGGATTTCCATGTCTGATTCAGCGCTCAGGGGGACGCCGACGATGCCAGGCCGGCTGATATGTCCCGGAGTAACGACGTCCCAGAACACCCGCAGGGTGGAGAGCAGCAGCTCGACCAGAAAAAACCCAGCCAGCTTGATGGTTTTCGGCGCCCGTTGAAAGTAGCGCGATGTTCCGTACAAGGGCTGGGTGAGCCACAGGGCCAGGTATCCCAACCCAAAGCCGATCAGGAACCCGGTGAGACTAAACTGGCCCTGAACGCCCATGTAGCCCAGGGCGATAAAAGTGTTGATGAAGAATAGATTCATCGCATATTCCCAATCACCGTATAAACATAAGCGCCGGGTTCGAGCAATTCGTCAGCGGCTGTACTGGCCAGTTGGTATAGCGGTTCGGGCGACAATCCGATGAGAACAGTCAGCGCCGCCATGGCCACGATGGGTGCCAGCATCCATGCGTCCATTCGCGACTCGGCGGCAGCCGTTCCCTCAGCGGCTGCCGGTTGCGGTTTCCAGAAGGCTTCACTCCAGATTTTAACCATGGAGTACACCGTCAGCAGGCCGACGACAGCGGCCACACCGGCCAGCATGAAGTGCCCGGTTTCCAGGCTGGCCCGAATCAGGATCATCTTGGCCCAGAACCCGGACAGCGGGGGGAACCCCGCCAGCGAAAAGGCGGGGATAAAAAACAGCACCGCAGCCAGTCCGCGGCTGCGGTACAGCCCGCCTACCCGTGACAGCTCGAATGAGCCGCCCCACCGCCGAATCAGACCGCTGATTAAAAATAGATTGGCTTTGACGATGATGTGGTGGAGCATGTAGAACACCGCTCCGGCCAGGGCCAGTGGGGTGAACAACCCCAGACCCAGAACCATATAGCCGACCTGGCTGATGATGTGAAAGGAGAGGATTCGGCGCACATGGTAGCGGGTTGCGGCACCGAGGACGCCGACGATCATGGTGGCCGCCGCCACCACCAGCACCAGTGACCGAAGACCGTTGTCTTCGAATGGAAAAATCAGGGTGAATGTTCGAATCAGTGCATAGACGCCCACTTTGGTCAGCAGACCGGCAAAGATTGCCGACGTGGCCACCGGCGGTGTGTGATAGGAGGCCGGCAACCAAAAGAACAGCGGAAATAGCCCTGACTTGATGCCAAAGGCGGTGAGAAACAGCATGGCGACGGCCGCCACCAGGCCCGGATCGGAAACCATGCGAAGCTTGATATGCAAGTGGGCCATGTTGAGCGTTCCGGTCAGGCCGTAGACCAAACCCAGACCGGTGAGAAACAACAGGGTCGAAATCAAGTTGATCACCACGTACTTGACACCGCCGTCAAGCTGCGCGCGGGTCTTCCCCAGCACCAGCAGCGCAAAGGATGCCATCAGCATGACTTCAAACCAGACATACATGTTGAACAGGTCGCCGGTCAGAAAAGCGCCACTGATGCCCCCCACCAAAATGTTTTGCAGCGGATAATAGCCCCGCTGCCGGTGGTCGACGGTGATATCCGCCCGGGAATACGCGCTTACCGCCGTGTAAATGACACCGGTGATCACCACCATCAGGGCGCTGAGATGGTCCGCGACCAGAGCGATGCCGAACGGGGCCGGCCAAGAGGCCACATGAAGCACCTGGATGCCATCGTGGTGCACCCCGTAAAGCAGCCAGGTGCCCGATGCCAGGTGCAGGGCCGCTGCTAGCAGGGTGACGACGAATTGCAGCGTCGGCTGACGGCGCCCCAGCAGCACGACGGCGGCAGCGGCGAAGGGAATGACAATGGGGGCAGCCAGCCAGTTGTTCATGGTTGTCTAACTCCCACCGCGGACTCGTCGTCGACCCCTGACTCGGCGTCGGTCATGGCTTCGGTATCCACTGTGCCAAGGGTTTGATAGGTCTTGAAAAAAAGAATGAATATAAACGCCAACAGGGCAAATCCGATGACGATGGCCGTCAGGATCAGTGCCTGGGGCAGACTGTTGGCAAGCATGGCCGCGGTATGGGCTGAATTCTCGGGAATCAACGGCGGTCGGGATGTTTTCAGACGACCGGCGGCAAAGATCAGCAAGTTGACGGCGTTGCTGGCCAATACGAGACCAAAAATGAAGCGCACCAGGTTTTTGCTGAGCATCAGAAACACGCTGCCGGCCACCATCCCACCGGTCAGAGCAGCCAGAACGACCTCCATGTCAGCGTTCCTCCAGCTTCAGTACCAGGGTTAGGATGGTTCCCAGCACCGCCAGGAACACCCCGATGTCGAAAAACAACGGGGTGCCCACGGATAGGGCGCCGTCGAAGGCTTGGGGTGTCCACCATAATCCGGTCATGTACGTCCGGCCGGAAATCACCGCCGGCAGGCCGGCACTGATGGCCAGCAACAGCCCCCAAGCGATCAAGCCCCGCGGATCGATCCGCAGGGCCTGTCGGACCGCTTGCGGTCCTTCGGCGATGGCGAACAGGGAAAAGGCCGTGGCGGCGACAAGGGCCGCAGAGAAACCGCCGCCCGGGGCGTTGTGCCCGCGAAAAAGAAGATACACGGCAAAGACCAGCATGAGTCCGACCAGCAGGCGTGTTGCCGCCCGCAGAATATAGGATTGCACGGTTTCCCTCACAGCCTTCGTTTGGTGATCAGCGCATAACCGGCCAAACCGGCGGTCGCCACGACGGTGATTTCCCCCAACGTATCCAGGCCGCGGAAATCAACCAGGATCACGTTGACAATGTTGCGCCCGTGGGCGGCGATATAGCTGTTGTGTTCAAAAAAAGCGGTCAGTTGGCGATCGATGGTGCCGTCGGTCGTTGCCATGCTGAGGGCGGCGACCACGATTCCCGTGCCGATGGCCACCAGGCCATCCACCCATCGGCTGGCGGACACGGTGCCTGGTGATACGGCAATCGACGGCAGGCGCAGCAAGACGATGGCAACGATGATCAGCGTCAGGGTCTCCACCAACAACTGGGTGAGTGCCAGATCCGGGGCACCGTAAACCAAAAACACGAGTGCAGCGCCACCGCCTACCATACCCAGGGCAGCCACGGCCAAGATTCGAGATCGGGCGCGGACCACCACCACAACGGCCGTGGCCATGACGGCAATCAAGAGCCAGTGGGACAACGGCAGGTCCGCTGACCGCAGCCACATGACCCATCCGTCTGCATGGAGCCACCAGACGAGGGCAGTGGTCAGCGCGAACCCACCGATGGTGATCAGCAGGTAGCGATGCAATGATCCGTTCTGCAACCCATCGACCACCGCATGGGCGATGACGAGGATCCCTTTCAGGGAGATTTCATAGCTGCGCTGACCGGTCAAGGGAAGACGATCGATGACGCCCTTGACAGCCGCTTGCACGCGCTTGCGAAAAAAATAGATCATGCCGCCAACTGTCAAGGTGACAATGCTGAGCAGCAGGGGTGCGTTGAAGCCATGGAAGATGGCCAGGTGAACTTCCTGCTCCACGGCTGCAAAGGCACGGACCGCCGGCTGGATCATGGTGTCAGAGACCCACCACGGGATAATGCCAAATAGCAGACATAACCCGCCCATAATCCCGGGCCCGACAACCATGGGCAGTGGGGCTTCGACCACTGCGGCCAGCGGCCCAGGGCGTTTTCCGGAAAAGGGGCCCAGCAGGATGATGCCGGCCACGGCGGTCATCAGTGAATTGGCGAGCAGCGCGATGGTTGTGGCGAACTGGGGAAACATCTCTTCGGTTAACGCCCCTTGGTACATGATCTCCTTGCCGATGAAGCCGAAAAACAGCGGAAAACCGGCCATGGACATGGTGGCGGTGGCGACGGCCAGGGCGGTCAACGGCATGGCGCGCCAGAGTCCGCCCAACTTCTCTAACAGGCGGGTGCCGGTTTGATGGTCGATACTGCCCACTGCCAAAAACAAGGCGGCCTTGTAAAGGGCGTGGACCAGCAAGAATGTGGCGGCGGCGGTCAGCGACGCGGTGTTGTTGCCGCCGAGAAACATGACTAAGATGCCCAGCGCCATGATGGTCGTGTAGGCCAGCATGCGCTTGAGATCAGAGGGACTCAAGGCTTGAATGGCGCCCCATATGGCTGTGATGCCGCCGATGACGACCAAGCTGCCCATCCACACCGGTGTGCCGCCCAGCAAGGGGTGCATGCGCATCAGGAGGTATATGCCGGCTTTGACCATGGTTGCCGCGTGCAAAAATGCGCTGATGGGCGTGGGGGCGCTCATGGCATTGGGCAGCCAGAAATGAAATGGTACCTGGGCGGACTTGGTCATGGCTCCCAGCAGGATGGTCGTGAAAATGGCCAGGTAGAGCGGGTGCTGCCGGATTTGATGGTCAGACGCCAGCCACTGGCTGAGGGTAAGCGATCCGCCGGCCGTTTTTAACAGTAAAATGCCGACCAGCAGGGACAGGCCGCCGGCGCCCGTAACCAACAGGGCCTGTTTGGCGTTGTCGCGGGTCGCGGCGGATTCGTGGTCGAAGCCGATCAGCAGATAGGAAAAGATGGTGGTGATCTCCCAGAAGACAAATAGCAGCAACAGGTTGTCTGCCGTGACGATGCCCAGCATGGCAATCATGAAGGCGTGCAGGTAGACAAAGAAGCGGCCGGTATGCGGATGTCCGGCCAGGTAGCTGGATGCGAAAAGGGTCACCAGAAAGCCGGTCCCGGTGACGATCAGGCAGAACAGCAGACTGAGTCCGTCCAGCCGGAACCGCAGGGCGATGTCTAGGCCGGTCACCCAGGGCCACTCAATGGAAAAGACCTCGCCCCGTGCCACATGCGGCCAAACGGTGCACAGCCCGGCAAACAAAAGGAGCGGAAGGGCTGTGGAGAAAAGGCCTGCACGGCTGTAGCCGGCAGCGTGGGGTGTGTGATCCGGTTGTTGCATGGCCATGTTATTGGGATAGGAAAAGCGGCCGGTCGGCCGACTTGATGGTTTCCAGTACCGTGTCGCCGAGCAGGTGTTTAATCAATGTTTTATTGACGCTGTTGCCCATCACGATTAGATCGGCGTCGACGTCGCGGGCAAATGGCAAGAGGTCCGAGCGCGCCTGGCCGTCAAGTATATCGGTTTGTACCTCGAATCCGTGCGCTGTGCAAAAGTCTGCCGCGTCATTCATCAAGAAGGGCTCCGTATTGTCACTTTCCTTGAAATGCACGATGTGCAGCCTGACGTCGGGCCAGGGCTTCAAGTGCAGAAAATGACGCATGGCCTTGGCCGATTCCATGGAGCCGCTGTAGGCGACCAACGCCTTTTTGACCGGGCGGTAATTTTCGGCTACCGCCAGAATCGGTCTGACCCCCTGGGTGACCAGCTTCACGATGGCCTTGTCCGGGTCGCTGGTAAACCCGTAATCGAAGATACTGCGCAGTCCGAAGATCGTCAGATCGTGGTAACGGGCCTCGGCGATCATGGCCGTGAAGGGGTCCTTTTGCTCGTATTCGATGCGCCGGCAGACCACTTGCTGCATGCTGCAATGGCTTTTGAACGCGGCTATCGCGTTTTCGATCCCCTCCCTTGTCACGCGAACTTGCCGTTCTCGCATCCGTTGGGCATAGACGCCCGCTCCCGCGGGTACGGGTCCAACATTACCCAACTTGCTGAGATCCACAACCGTTACGCCAGTGGTCTGCGCGTCGTGCAGGCGGGCCAATTCGGTGGCGCATTGCGTGCTCACCGCGGTGAAAGGGGTACCGCCTAATCCAACCAGGATTCGCTTAATCATGGGTTACACCTCCTTGGGCGGCGCGGCTGCCATAGCGACGCCGATATGTTGGTGGGTGCGGGCACCCCAGAGGTGCCTGTCTCGAACTGTCCGGTGTCCGCTCAGCGAAGGATGAAGCCCTCTCCGCAGCGGCACTGAAACGATCGTGAGTGACAGTTCAATGCCTGAAAGCAGGCTGGCAAGGAGGACCACCCCTGCGATCGATTGTGACGAATTGTGGGGCTTTTTTCGATGGATGTCAAGAATTTCAGGATCCTGGGAAGATTTGACAGCTGCCATGCCCGTGCCCGACGTCGGGCTTAACGGCTCGCTAATCCCTCAGGAGCGCGGGATGTCATCCGGCGTCTGACTGTCCGCAGGCGGGTCTCCGGGGGCAGTTATGTCTGGTGGGGCGGCTGGAGGCGATGATTCATCGACCGGCTGCGTTACAGCGCTGTCGGGCGCGTTGAGTTGCGGCAATGGCTGAGTCCGTCGATTCGACTTGCGGGCCAGCTCCGCCTCCAGCATCACCGCGGCCTCCTCCAGACTGGGCGCCATGACGACGGCATCGTCCAATGCCATGATCAAGCGCTTCAGCTGCGGGATCTTCAGGGCGCCTTCCTCTTGGAGGTAGACCGGCTGAATATACAGCAGCGACCCGGCCGTGGGTTCGATGATCATCTTGCCCAGCAAGACCTCGGAGCCTTCCTGATCCCACAGGGTAAACTGTTCGGAAATGACGATGTCCTGATTGACCAGGGAGTGAACTTGTGCGGGACCATACACCTGCTGGTCCCTTGGAAACCGGTAAGCGAATATTTTGCCGTAGTTGTCGCCGTCGCTGCCGGCGATGATCAGCGCGCGAAGGTTGTCGCGCCCAAAGGGCGCCATGGGCATAAACAGCAGAAAATCATCCTGGCCCGGCTTGATCAGGTCCAGGGTCAGGTAGTAAGGGTTGGCCGGAACCAGTTCCCGGCCCTGGGGCACTTTCGAAAATTCCCAGATATCCTCCTGCCGATAAAATCGTTCCGGGTCACGTTGGTGATACTTGGCATAAACAGCGACCTGGGTCAAAAAAATATCCCGGGGATAGCGAATGTGTTTGTGAAGTTCCGTGGGCATCTCCGCCAGCGGCCGGAAAACGCCGGGATACATGCGGCGATAGGCGTTGATGATGGGATCGGTGCTGTCGGAAATGTAGTATGATACCTTCCCGTGGTAGGCATCCACGACAATTTTCACCGCGTTGCGGATATAGTTGAACCCCTGCTCGACTGCCGGGGCCAGCGGATAGTTGTCCGCGGTCGTATAGGCGTCCTGAATCCAGAACAGACCGTCTGCCGTCGAGACGATGTACGGATCCCCGTCGAGTGTCAGATAAGGGGTGATGTGCGTGATCCGATCCAGGATGTTTCTGCGAAAGAGCAAGCGGCTGCGATCGTTGGTCTTGGCGGTGAAAAAAATGTTGCGGTCCTTGAAGTGCATGGAAAAGAGCAACTTGCGCCATAGCGAATTGACGGGCACCCCGCCATTGCCGTCGTAATGGACGAGGGCTTCATCATCGCCGACCGGGGAGCCGATTTCTCCGGCATCGTTGGGGACGATCACATAAGGCTTGTCTTCGAGCCCAAAATAGATGGAGGTCCGGTTGACGGGCAAGCCGAAGTCCGACCGGGGTGGGATGTCCTTGATCAGCCAGGTCATGAATTCGTCGCCGGCCTGGGCGGCCGGTATCATCACCACCCCCTGGCCATGCGTGTACTGCAGGTGCAGGTTGATCCAATTCTGCGCAGATTCGGGTAGCTTGGAAAACTGGATTTCCCTTGCGCCCAGATAGACCTGGCGGTAGCTGCCTTCGACGGTGTAGCGGTCCACGTCGATGGTCGGAAACGAATAATAGGTCCGAATGCCCTGGAGCTCCTCGTAGACGCCGCCCAGCATCTCGCGGTCCCAGACGGGAATGTTCTGCAGGCGGCGCACCAGTGCCGGGTCGTCGGCATCGAAAGCGGGTCGCGGTTGGGTCTTGAAGTCCTGGGTCTGGACGGCGTCGAGTCCATAGGCGGCCAGTGTCGAACGAATATTGGCATCGATGAAAGGCCGTTCGCGGGCGATCTGGTTGGGCGCGACGATATACTTGCGCACCAGGTCGTTGATGAAATCAGCGTTTTTTCCCATCACACTCAATATGAAGAGCACGCCGAAAACCGCCGGTATCTTCCACCCCGCCCTGCGGTTGAAACCCAGCACCAGCGATATGCCGATGGCTGTCAAGAATATCACGGACAACCAAATCATCGGCAGAACGATGCGCATCTCGACGTAGCCTGGACCGAAAAAGACCGGCAGATTGACCGTTTCGTAAAGCAGGTCGTATCGATCGAGCAGGAATCCCCAGCAGATGATGGCCACTGTCGCCAAGGCCACCAGGCTGACGTGCACGCGGGCCCGGCGCGGCAGCGTCCGATCTTGAATGGCCAGCAGGCGACTTTCGTACCAGTAGAGGAACAGCAACCCCACCAGCAGGATGATGAAGGCAACCAGTACTTCTTTCTGGATCAGCACATGAACGGGCAGGGAGAGCAGATAAAAACTGATATCCTTGCCCAGGCGGTGGGTCGGTCGCCCCGCTGGCGCTGCCGAAAAGAAACAGCAGGGCTTTTTCCCAGTGGGTATACATGGGCGCGGCAATTGGTAATGCCATCAGAAGGGAAAGGGGGATGTACATGCGCCGCAACCCGTTGTGCAGGGTCTTGATCAGGTTCTTTTCATTTTTGTCCGTGGATTTTTCGGCTACCCCGACAACACGCGATGCGGCCCAGAAATTGAGGTAAAAAATTCCAAAGAACACGAGGACAAAAAAGATGAAAACGACGTACCGATAGGCTAGCCGCATCAAGAAATACAAGGCCATGCCCTGGGATTGAAACCACCAGAAATCGACGACAAAATCGACGAAAACCAGCTTCAGCAATACAATTGCTATCAGCAGTCCAATCAGGGCGGCCGCGACAACAAGGCCTCTTTTTCTCCAGGATTTCATCGATGCCATGGCCTTTTCCATACACGTCCTTGTTATTTGCCGAAACCTACCCTACACGGCTTCAAGGCTTCTCCGAAGGGTCGCAGGTCAGATTGACACGAAGCTTCTGCCGAACAATGTAATAAGCCCCGGAAATCGTGATGATCAACGCGGCAATACCTAAAATCACGGTGCTGTCGTATTCTTTAAGGTCCAAAATGATCACTTTGCGGGCGATGGCAATAAGGGCGACCTCCAGAACGATCTCCGAGTGAACGACCTTGTCCTGCAGGTAGGCTTTGATGGTCTCCAGCAGTTCGATGCCGATGAGAATCAACAGGAAGAATCCGAAAAGATCCAGCAATTCCTCGATTTCAAGAAAGAACACCGGTGGGCTGATAATGTCTTTGACCAGGAGATAACCCAGCTCGATGGTGGAAATGAGGATGATCAGGGCCATCATGAGAATCAATGCGCGGATAATCGTATGCTCGAAGGGTCTCAGCCATCTCGTCATCATCGCTTCCTTATCCCGTAATTTAGAAACAATTAAGTATTCGATTTCAGCATGTCAAGACACAAGCGCAGAGACCGGCCATGGTCGGCGACGCGCGACGGCACGACCTGCAGCGGTTGGGTCGTGGCACGCATTCGCGCATCATTGCAGCGGCCCCGGCCGGGGGGGGAACCCCTCAGCTGTACAGGGCCTGCAGCCGATCCTGGTATCGTTCCAGCACACTGCGCCGTTTCAGCTTCATGGTCTGGGTGAGGGTGCCGGCCTCCAGTGAGAAGTCCTCTTGGAGCAGGACAAATTTTTTGGGGATTTCGTACCCCCCGAACTTGCCTTTCAGAAATGCCGTGATCTCGCCGGCAATCATTTCCCGGACAGCCGTGTGGGCCACCAATTGGGCAGGGATTTCAGGTAGCCGGTTTTCTCTGGCATACTTGCCCAGCACTGTGAAATCGGGAACAATCATGCATACGTTGTAAGGCCGTCCATCCCCGTAGACCATGGCATTTTCCACCCAGGGGAGCAGCTTGATCTCCTCTTCGATGGCGGCCGGAAACACGTATTTGCCGTTTTCCAGTTTGTACTGCTCCTTGATGCGGCCGGTGATGAACAAGAATCCGTCCTCGTCCAACCGGCCGCGGTCGCCGGTGCGAAATCCCCCGTCAGCGGTCATCACCTCCCGGGTGGCGTCCGGTTTGTTGTTATAGCCCTGCATCACGTTGGGACCGTGGACGATAATCTCACCATCGTCGGCGCCTTCGTCCAAGAACAGTCGGTCAATTTCCACCGTCACCTGATCAATGGGGCGGCCCACGCTGCCCGGGCGGTGGGCCGACGGACAGTTCATGGTCACGGCGGGCGTGGTTTCAGTCAAGCCGTAGCAGTCGTACGACCGGAATGCCCATGTCGCTGAAGAAATGGCCGATCTTCACATTCATGGTGGCGCTGCCGGTAATGGCGGTGGTCAGTCGGCCGCCGAAGCGCTCCCTGATCTTTTTAAAGACGATCCTGTCGGCCAAGGTGTACTTCAGGTTGACCAGGAGGCTGGATTGCCCTTTTCCCGCCAGCTCCCGTCGTTTCCGGGCGCTTTCGACACCCATGCTGAACAGGGCCTTGGCCAATCCGCCGGCCTCGTTCATTTTGGCCCACAGGCCGTCGGGGTAGATTTTGTTGAAGACCCGGGGGACCGCCACCAGGAGGGTTGGCCGCACCTTGCCCATGTCCTCGGCAAGGGTGGTCACGTCTCCCATGAAACCCATGGACCCGCCGAATTGAATCAGATTGTACAGCTCAGCGGTCTGGCCGAAGGAGTGGGCCCAGGGCAGGATGCACAGGCTGCGGCTGTCTGGTCCCAGGTCCGGGAGAAGGGCGCCTCCGGCCTGGAAATTGGTGGTGAAGTTGCCGGTGGAAAGCAGCACGCCCTTGGGGTCACCCGTGGTGCCGGAGGTGTAAATCAGCACAGCGATATCCCCGGGGTCGGGGTGGATGGCGGGAACCCGGGCGGGCGTCTGGCCCACCTGTTCCAGCGCTCGCATGGGGTGTTCTCGCCCTGACCATCGATGAGCAGCACGTTTTCCAGTCCCGGCGTTGCGACGGCCAAATCGTTAACCTGGTTTAGGATGTCAGGCGTGGCGACGAAAAGCAGCCGAACATTGCCGTCATTGATGATGTATTGCCAGATTTTGGGCAGCTCCATTTCATACATGGGAATAAAG